>NZ_JONP01000009.1 GCF_000711725.1 Roseomonas aerilata DSM 19363
GGGTGGCAAGGGAGCTGGGGATCCAGCCTTCGGTGCTGCGCAACTGGCGAGGTCGGCTCGGATCTGATGCCAGTCGGGCTCCTGTTGCGGAGCGCCCCGTCTCGACAGCAGCGACGATGTCGGCGGAGGGGGCTGAGATCCGCCGGCTGCGCAAGGAGCTCGAGCGGGCGCAGATGGAGCGCGCCATCCTAAAAGAAGCAGTCGGCATCTTCTCGGGCCCGCCGAGATGAGGTCTCGTTTCATCGAGGACCATCGCGAGGTGTTCCACGTGCGGGTCCCGCGCTCCTTTCCGGTTTTGATTGGCAGCGCGCGACGCTGCTGCACTCACGCCAGCGGCCCGAGGACTGGCCACGCTGGCTCGCGGCCGCCGGGATCGAGGTTCCGGACCCCACCCGCGGCCCCCGGTTCGAGAGCATCGCCCTTGCGCTCGACGCGGCCGCCGAGGGGCTGGGCGTTGCGCTCGCCATCCGCGCCCTGGTGGGCGCAGATGTCACAGCCGGCCGCGTGGTCGCGCCGTACCCCTTCATCCGCACCACTACCCGCAGCTTCACCCTGCTGCATGACGCGGAGCGGGAGACGGATCCAGCCCTCGCTGCGCTGCGCGCCTGGCTAGGGGCGGAGGCCGCCCGGGAGGGCTTCGACGATCTCAGGCGAATTTATCCGTGAGGCTTGCCGGCCATCGATCATCCGCCTGATCCATCCGTCGAGCGCCTCGGTAGCAAGAGGCTTGCCGAGCTGTGCACCTTCAAAGCGCGGCCGGCGATGCGCGGCATCCGCCGCGGCAGGACGAAACCGGTGCGGTGGTCATCCGGTTGATGTCGGCACATATTCTCCTTGGCAGTGATGGCACGGAAGACTAGCTCATGCGGCCCATGATGGACCTCTCAACCTGGGCCGACCGCAGCATGGACCGGCTCCTCGCGCGCCTTGCGCGTGAAGGGGTTTCGCTTCCACATGGCGTGCATATGACGGTTCGTCGCCGGCCGGCGCCTACACCGAGGGAGCCGGCGAGGGGCCGGCACGCAGATGGCCTGATCACGATCGCGTCTTACAATATTCACAAATGCATTGGCGTGGACAAGCGCTTCGATCCCTCGCGCGTGGCCGATGTCATCGCCGAACTCGATGCGGACATCGTTGCGCTGCAAGAGGCAGATCGCCGCTTCGGGCGCCGCATCGGCCTGCTGGACATGACAGCGATCGAGCGGCGCACAGGCCTTCGGATGGTGCCGATATCGAGCGCACCGGGCGGCCATGGCTGGCACGGTAACGCGCTGCTGGTGAGAGTCGGCCGGGTCGCCGCCGTTCGTCGCCTTGCGCTGCCCGGGGGCGAGCCCCGCGGTGCGGTGATGGTTGATCTCGACCTGCCCATGGGGCGCCTGCGCATCGTTGCCGCTCACCTTGGCCTGCTCAAGCGGCACCGCGAGGGACAAGCCGCCGCCATCCTCGCCGCCCTGTCCGAGGGAACGGACGCGCCCAGCGTCGTCATCGGTGACCTGAACGAATGGCGCCTGGGCCGCCGCTCCTCACTCTGCTTGTTGGAGAAAAGCTTCGGTGAGACGGGGCCTGTTGTCCCGACCTTTCCGAGCCGCCTTCCGACGCTGCCGCTCGACCGAATCCTCGTGAACCGCCGCGGCCTGATCCAAGCCGTGGAGGTGCACAACACCGCGCTCGCGCGGATTGCCTCCGACCATCTGCCACTCAGCGCGACGCTCAACCTGGGCATGGTCGCGAGAGCTCGCTTGCCCGAGGATGCAATCCCGGAGGTAGCCTAGCCATGGTCCTTGCCCTACCTGGCCGGAGCGACGAACCGGCATTGATCCGCGCCGAAGCCGAGTGGGGGCAGACCGGAATAGGGCTTCTCGTCAGCGGGCGAGCGGCCTTTGCGGCGCGCGCACGGGCCGCCCGGCTCGCCACGCAGACGCTCGATCTTCAGTATTACATCTGGCGGGACGACCTGACCGGCAACCTGCTCGCCCGCGAGGCATTGCAGGCCGCCGATCGAGGCGTGCACGTGCGGCTGCTGCTCGATGACATGTATGCGATCGGCCGGGAGCGGTTGCTCTCGACCCTGGACGCGCACCGGCATATCGAGGTCCGTCTGTTCAACGCGACGCATTGGCGTCGCTTCGGTCAACTTGGTTTTCTGCTGGAGATGCTTTTCGGCGGATGGCATCTCAACCGCCGGATGCACAACAAGGCCTGGGTTGCGGACGGCCGCCTGGCGATTCTGGGCGGGCGCAACGTCGGTGACGAGTACTTCGACGCCTCCGACACGTTCAACTTCCGCGACCTCGACCTCGCGGTGACAGGCGCCGCGGCGCGCGATGCGAGGTCGATCTTCGAGGCATACTGGAACCACCGCCTGTCACGCCCGGTCGCGGAGGTGAGCCGCGCGCCGCACAACCGCCGGGGCGGGCTGCGCAAGCTTTCGCACCGGCTCGACCGGGCGACACGGCTGGCGAAGGCGGAGCCCTTCTTCGCCGAAATCCTCCGGGGCGCCTCCACATCGAGTTACTATGGCAAGCCGGCTCGCCTGGTCTCGGCGCCAGCCGAGGATGTGCGGGTTATCGCGGACCCGCCGGATAAGGCGGCCCGAAAGGGGAGTGCGGCCGAATGGCTCGTCAGCGACGTCGTCCAGCTCCTTAAGGGAGCGAAGAAGGAGGCGCTGCTCATTTCCCCCTACTTCGTTCCGGGCGAGGAAGGCGCGGCGCTTCTGGAGGATCTCGCGGCGCGCGGAGTGCATGTGTCAGTCGTGACGAACTCGCTTGCGGCAACCGATGTCGTTGCCGTTCACGGCGGATATGCACGCTATCGCAAGCGGCTTCTGCGCGCCGGCGTGCAACTGCACGAACTTCGACCATCCGGCGGGGAGGGCACGAGCATGCTTGGCTCGCGCGGCGCGAGCCTGCACACGAAGGCACTTGTGGTCGATGGCACACGCGCCTTCGTAGGTTCGTTCAACCTCGATCCTCGTTCGCGGGCGCTGAACACGGAGATGGGAACCTTCGTTGACGACGTGGTCGTCGCCCAGGGAGTCAGCGAGGAGCATGCGCGCCTGGCGTGCCCGGACCGCAGCTGGCAGGTGAGCATCGATCGAGCGGGCAGCCTCCGGTGGGCGACGATGATCGACGGAGCGCAGGCAGCCTGCCGGACCGAGCCCGACGCTTCAGGTGCGCGGCGGGCGCTGGCCTGGCTCGCTCGCCATGCTCCCGTCGAATCCCAGTTGTAGATCGCGTCGGACGGATCGCGTTGCATTGGGCATCGGATGCTCATCGAAGAAGGGGCGATTGATGATCCGGGCGAGGCTGGCCGGCATCGGTGATCTTCAGGCGATTGCAGCGCTGATCGCCGAGAACTCCTCCGCGAATGGCGGGGCGCTGACGGGCGACTGGTCGCTGGACCGGATCGAGCAATGGTTCGCCCGCGGGGATGCGATCATCGTGGCGAGCGACGGCGACCGGGTGGTCGGCGCCTTGCTCACGAGCGAGGGGAGGCAGGCCGCAGGGCCTGCGGCCGTCGCCATGCTCGACGCCTATCCCGTAGGCCCATCGGCCTATGTCTACGGCCCGGTCTGCATCGACGCGCGGGAGCGGGGCAGGGGCATCCTGCCCGCCCTCCATGCTGAGGCGCGGCGGTATTACCCAGGGCGCGAGGCCGTCCTGTTCATTCGCGCGGACAACCCTCGCTCCCTCCAGGCGCACAGGAAGCTGGGCATGCGCGTGGTGGGCGAGTTCCCCTTCGCGGGGCAGCGCCACCTGGTCCTCAGCGACGCCGCGGGCTGAGCCGGAAAGGATCACGCCCGCGGTGCCCTGGTGCCCTCAGCCCAGTTGCAGTCGCCCGGCCAGTTCGCGGAAGAACTCCCGGTCCTTTGCAATATGCGCGTCGAAGGTCTGCGCGTCGGCGTAGCTGTAGCCGAGATTCACCTTGGCCAGGGCCTCCTTGAAGCCCGGCTCCGCGGCGGCCTTGCGGGCAATGTCACCCAGCACCTCCACCACCGGCGCGGGGGTCGCGCGCGGCACGCCCAGGCCGCGCCAGGTGCCGATGGTCAGGTCCACGCCGCGCTCCTTCAGCGTCGGCACTGAGTCGAAGCCGGGAACGCGGGTGTCGGCCATCACGGTCAGGGCGCGCATCTTGCCGCCCTGCACGAAGGCATTGGCCTCCCCGGGGCCGCAGCACATGGCGTCCACATGGCCGCCGAGCAGCGCCGTCAGGCCCGGCGCCGCACCCGGATAGGGAACGTGGAGGAAGCGCACACCGGTCTTCTCGGCCATCGCGGCGCCGGAGAGATGCCAGATGGAGCCTACGCCGGAGTCGCCGAGGGTCACCCCGCCTGGGCGGCGCTTTGCCTCGGCCAGGAAATCCTCGATCGTCTGCCAGGGCGCTTCCGTGCGCACCATGATGGCGGCGGGATCGGCGTTGAGCTGCGCGATCATGCGGAAGTCGTCGGCGGTGAACTTGATCTGATTCAGGAAGGGCAGGATCGCCAGTTCGACGAAGACGACGCAGACCTTGTAGCCGTCCGGCCGGGCATTCAGCGTCTCGGCGAAGCCGATGGCGCCGCTCGCGCCGGGGCGGTTCACCGTGATGAAGGGCTGGGGCGAGTGGTTCTTCGCGGCCTCGGCGAAGGCGCGGGCCAGCACATCGGTGCCGCCGCCGGCGGAGGCGGGCACGATCAGCTCGATCGGGCGGGTGGGATAGTCGGCGGCGCGTGCCCGCGGCGCGAGGCCGAGGCCGGCCGCCCCGGCAGCCAGCGCGATGAATTCGGAGCGGCGAATGGTGGTCATGGAGCGCTTCCTCGCTTGCTTGCCCGGGGGAGGAGAGGGCCGCGCCGGCAAACAGCGCCGCGGCCCTCGCCCGCTCTAGGGAAACGGAGCATTCCCGATGCGCAAGCATGTCGCAAGCCGCGGTCTCGCGAGGCCGGGCTTACCCCGCCGGCGTTGGCGCCGCCTCCGGCAGCACACCGGTCCTTTTCAACTCCTGCCAGAAGGCAGCCGGGATCGGCTGGTCCATCAGGGTGACGTTCTCCTGCACACGCGCCGGGTTCTTGGTGCCAGGGATGACCGAGGCGACCACCGGGTGGGCGGCGCAGAATTGCAGCGCGGCCGCGCGCAGGTCTACGCCGTGATCCTTCGCGATCGCGGCGAGCCGGTCGCGCGCCGCCACCTTCTCGGGCGGGGCCTCCTGGTACTCGAAGGTCCTGCCGCCCGCGATGAGGCCTGAGTTGTAGGGGCCGCCCACCACCACGTTGACACCCCGCTCGGCGCAGCGTGGGAAGAACACGTCGAGGGCCGGGTGGTCCAGCAGGCTGTAGCGCCCCGCAAGCAGGAAGACGTCGGGGTCCGCGCGCTCCAGCGCGAGCACGCAGGGCTCCACCCGGTTCACGCCGAGGCCCCAGCCACGGATGACGCCCTCCTCCCGCAACCGCGTCAGCGCCACGGCGGCGCCCTTCATGGCGATGTCGAACACCTCGGGCCAGCGCTGGCCATGCGCGTCCTCCGCGCAGTCATGGATATAGGCGACGTCGATCCGGGCCAGCCCAAGCCGCTGGAGGCTGTCCTCGATCGAGCGCCGCACGCCATCGGCCGTGTAGTCGTAGTCCACGCGGAAGGGCAGGCCCTTCACGAAGGGGCCGTGCTTGCCGCCCTTGCTCGCGTCCGCCCGTAGCAGGCGGCCCACCTTGGTGGAGAGGACGAAATCGTCGCGCGGGCGGTCGCGAAGGGCATGGCCGAAGCGGTGCTCGGAGATGCCCGGCCCGTATTCCGGCGCGGTGTCGAAATACCGGATGCCGGCGTCCCAGGCAGCCCCGAGGGTGGCCGCCGCGACGTCGTCCGTCACCTCCTCGAACATGTTCCCGAGCGGGGCACCGCCGAAGCCGAGGGGGCCCGGTGGCGCGAAGCGCTTGCTGGCTGGCATGTGTCGCGTCTCCATCCGCCGGAGCGTCGGCGTGCAGGGGGGAGAATGACCTTGCGCCGACGCGGTTGCCTCCCGATCGGAGATCAGGCGCCCGGAACTCCCGCGCGCGGCACGAGTTCTCCCGGCTGATCGTTCGGAGATGATGACATGCTCGCCTCCTTCCTGATGGGCCTGGTCGGCGGACAGCGCGGATTGACCCCGCTGGCAGCGGTCTCCGTGGCGGCGGCGCGCGGCGACCTACCCGCGGGTAACGGCGCCCCGCGACTGCTCGGGCATCCAGCGGTCGCCGCGGCCACCCTGGCCCTCGCGGTGGCCGAACTCGCTGGGGACAAGATGAAATCGGCACCTGATCGCATCGTGCCGATCGGCTTGGCAACGCGGTTCATCACCTGCGCCATCGCGGGCGCCTCCCTTTCGCCGTTTCGGCAGCGCTGGCCCGCCGCGCTGCTCGGCGGCTCCACGGCCGTCGTCGCCTCCTATTTCGGCTGGCGCACGCGGATCGCCGCCATCCCGCGCTATGGCCAGACGCCGACCGGTCTCGTCGAGGATGCCCTCGTCATCCTCGGTGCCGTTGCCATCCTACGTGGGTTGGACAGATCCTCCGGCGGTGCCGGTGTGGGCGACATGCTTCGGCGCCGCTTCGCCTGATACCCGCCGCCTGCCGTCGGCGCCGCGACGGCCAGAGCCTTCAAGCCTCGTGCTGGCTGATGAAGCTCTCGGGCGTGCCGTCCGCGGGATTCACGAAGATGATGTCCTTCGGATCCCGCCGCGGTGTGTCCACCGAGAGGAAGACCACCGGCCCCTCCAGGAGGTCCGGGATCGCGTGCACGGTGCCGCGCCGGAAGAAGAGGAGCTGGCCCGGCCGAAATTCCTCCTGCGTGTCCGCGCTCTCCATCCAGAAGGTACCGCGGCCCGAAACGACGTAGAGGTACTCGTCGCAGGTCGCATGATAGTGCGGCGGCGTCGGGCGATAGACACGGAACACGCGCGCGCTCGCGGCCGCCTCGTTGGTGAGGTAGCGGTCCAGAAGAAGCGTGTCGGCGCTTTCCGGAAAGCTCCCGGCGATCGCCATGATGTCGAAGCGACCGTGGGAAGCGGTGGGGTCGTCGGGCATGATCTGCTCCCCTTGCGCCATGTCGGCGCAAGCCTGGCTGCAACGCGCAAGCCCCTCTATCGGACGAGCCGCAGGGTTCCAGCCGATGGGATTTCGGAGGCGGATTTCTGCAGGTTCAGCAACTGCGTCGTCAGGGCCAGCACCCGCAGCGTCAGATCCTCGCCCTCGTCGTACTCGGCCACCCACCAGCGCCGTCCCTGGTACTCGGCCGAGAGCCGCGGCCGGGCCGGCCTCTCGGACCACAGGCGGAAGAGGCGGGCCGTGCCCGCGGCGCCGATGTTGATGCGATAGGGGATTCCGGCCTCCTCGCGCCGCTGCACCTCGCCGAGGTAGCGCAGCACCTCGTCCACCGAGCGCAGGTACCAGGAGACACCGGGCATCGCCGCCTCGCCCGCGCTGGAGGGCCGGTCCGCCACCTCGTCCGCCGTGCAGGGAGAGCCCTCCTGCGACATGGGGGAGGCCTGGGGGGCGTCGTTGTCGAGGGCGAGCGCGGTGTAGCGCCCCGGCGTCCCGTTGCCGCCCCCGCCGGGCACGCAGACAACGAGCTGGGGCAGGGCGCGGTAGAGCTGCCAGCCTGTGCCGTCCTGCCGCATCGTCATTCCCGGCTGCCGGGCCGTGGTGAGGTTCTCCGGGGCGATCGCCTCGGCCCTTGTCAGGCGGGGCCCGACGGGCACGAGGCGCGTGTAGCCGTTGAACTGCAGTGGGCCGTGGCCGGTGATCGCGTCCACCATCGCCTGGAAGGGATCGCAGGGCGGAGGGGCCGCGAGCCCCTCGCGGGCGCAGGCCGCGCGCGTTGCCGGGTCCAGGTCCTGCCGGCGGCGCGGGTCGTTCACCGCGATCCGCCCGCCCGGCCCCTCGTCGAAGCGCGACACCAGCAGGTGGAGCAGCAACTGCGCCGGCCATCCCTGGTCGGAGAGCAGCCGGAGCAGCGCCGGGTCGATTGGGCGCAGGAGGCCGCGCGCGAATTCCTGCCGGTCCAGCGGCCCGATATCGAAGCTCGGGCTGGTGGAGGCGATGAGCGCCGGTTCCGTGCCGCCGTTGACCTTCGAGAGGTCGTAGCCGAGTGCCGCCGAGAGGCTGAGCGACCCGTGGATAGAGCCCACCTCGGTGAAGTGGAGCGGCGCCTGGTCCCGCGCGCGCAGCACGTTCAGGACGAGAACGGTATCGGTCGCCGTCTGGACGCTGCCGTTGTACGCGATGCCGTGCCGCCCGATCGTGTCGCCGAGCGAGCATCCGGCGGCAAGGAAGGCCAGGGCCAGGCACAGGAGGGGCCGGAAGGGGCGCCGGGGAGGTGCCCTCATCGACGGCGGGGAAGTCTGGAGATCATCGGGGCCGCACCTTCACCACGCCGGGCGGGCGCCTTGTAGAATGAGGGGAAGCGGCCTGGAAAGGCACCCACCCGGAGCTAGGGGCACGCCCCGGGGCTCCCTTACGACGGGTTCGGGTCGCCCTCCCTGGGGAGCAGGCTGCTCCTGAGCGCCTCGGCCGCGGGCGAAAGGCTGCGCCCGGCGCGCTGGATGAGGCTGATCGAGCGCCTGATCTCCGGCGCCCTGATCGGCCGGGTCTGGAGCACCGGAGCGACGCGCAGGTCAACGGCGGAGGAGGGCAGGACACCGACGCCGAGGCCGGCCCGCACGAGGGCGACCGCGGTGCTCATGTAGGTCACCTCGTAGGCCGGCAGCGGGATCGTGCCCGCCGCCCGGCAGGCGCGGTCGAAAAGGGCGCGCACGCTACTTTCCGGGTCCATCAGCACGAGCGCCTCGCCCGCCAGCTCCGACAGCGGGATCGCGCGGCGGGCCTCGAAGCGGTGGCCGGCCGGCAGCACGGCGACCATTCGGTCCTCGAGGAGCGGCGTCACCTCGATCTCGGGATCGCGCTCGATCTCGGTTCCGATCCCGAGCTCGACGGCGCCGCTCCTCACCAGCGCCACGACGCCTCCGGCCACCGCATCGCGAACAACGACCCGGATGCCCGGATGGGCCGCGCGCAGGCGGAGGAGGACGGTGGGCAGCACCGTCGCCCCGACCGAGGGCAGGACGGCCAGGCGCACGAGCCCGGCCCGTCCCGCGGCGGCCTCCTTCGCGCCGGCCACGACCGCGTCGAGATCCTCCAGCACCCGGGCGAAGGCCTCCACCAGCCCTTGCCCGACCTCGGTCGGCACCGCCCCCCGCGCGCCACGGTCGAAGAGCCGCAACCCGAGCTCGGTTTCGGCCTCGCGCAACTGGACGGTGAGCGCAGGCTGGGAAAGGTGGAGCAGCGCCGCCGCCCGACCGAGGCTTCCCGTCTGCGCCACCGCGACGACAGCGCGCATCTGCCGCAAGGAGAGGCTCATAATCTGTCATTATGGGCGACCTAAAGAACTTTCAATTGTATTATCCATGCCCTTCCGGCTCTCTTCCCCGCAACAATGGAGGAAGGCGCCAGCATGGCCATGTCACCCGGGTTCCCGAGGCGCCGGATGCTGGCGACCGCAGCCAGCGGCCTCGCGCTTCCCGCACTCTCCCGCGCAGCCCTCGCCCAGGCCGGCTGGCCCGACCGGCCGATCCGCGTCATCGTTCCCTTCGGCGCGGGCACGAGCACCGACATCATGACGCGCCTCGTGACACCGCGGATGTCGCAGGAGCTGGGCCAGCCGATCGTCGTCGAGAACCGGCCGGGCGCCGGCGGCGTCGTCGGATCGGAGGCCGTCGCGAAATCCGCGCCCGACGGCTACAACCTCTGCATGGGAAGCATCGCCTCCCACTCCGTGAACGTCTCGCTCATGCCGCGCCTGCCCTACGACGTGCTGCGCGACTTCACACCGGTCTCCCTCGTCACGAACGCGCCGAACCTGCTGGTCGTCGGCAACGGGGTGCCCGCGCGGAACCTGCAGGAGTTCCTCACCTGGGCGAAGGGGCAGCGGGGCGGCGCTTCCTACGCCTCGGCCGGCAACGGCACCTCCAGCCATCTTGCGGGGGAGCTTCTGAAGCAGCTGACCGGCGTGCCGCTGGAGCACGTGCCCTATCGCAGCGGCGCGCAGGCGCTCACCGACATCATCTCGGGCCAGGTGGCCATGACCGTCTATCAGGTCACGGCCGTGCTGCCCTTCGTGCGCGACGGCAAGATGCGCGCGCTGGCCACCACCTCCTCGCGCCGCCTCGAATGGACACCCGAGGTGCCTACCGTGGAGGAACAGGGGGTGAAGCCCTTCGACGTCGCGGCCTGGCACGGGCTCTTCGCGCCGGCGAACCTGCCCGCACCGATCCTCGACCGCCTCTATCGCGCGCTGACGGTGGCACTGAACGACTCCGAGCTGCGGCCGAAGCTGAACGAGCAGGGGCTGGAACCCGTCGGCATGTCCCCCACCGATTTCCGCCCCTGGCTGGAGGCCGATATCGCGAAGTGGCGCGAGGTGGTCCGCGCCGGCAACATCAGGCCGGATTGAGCGGGTGAAGAAGGTCCGCATCGGCGCCGGCTCCGGCTTCTCCGGAGACCGGATCGAGCCCGCGGTGGAACTGGCCGAGCGCGGGGGGCTCCGCTACCTTGTCTTCGAATGCCTGGCGGAGCGGACCATCGCCCTCGCCCAACTTGCAAGGCGGCGCGACCCCGAGGCGGGCTACGACACGCTGCTCGCGGCCCGCATGCGCGCGGTGCTCCCGGCCTGCCGGCGACAGGGCATCCGCATCGTCACGAACATGGGTGCCGCCAACCCGCTCGCGGCCGCCCGCCGCGTGGCGGAGGTGGCTCGCGGCCTGGGTCTCTCCGGCCTGCGGATCGCCGCGGTCACTGGCGACGACGTGACGGACAGCCTGCGCGGGACGGACGCCGCGCTCGACGAGGGCGGCACCGTCGCGGCCCTCGGCAACCGGCTCGTCTCCGCCAATGCCTATATCGGCGCGCAGCCGATCATGGAGGCGCTGGCGGCCGGGGCGGAGGTGGTGGTGACCGGCCGCGTCGCCGACCCGGCGCTGTTCCTCGGCCCGCTGATGCACGAGTTCGGCTGGGCGGCGGACGACTGGACCCGCCTCGGCCGCGGCACGGTCGTCGGTCACCTCCTCGAATGCGCGGGGCAGGTGACGGGTGGCTATTTCGCCGATCCGGGGCTGAAGGAGGTGCCGGACCTTGCGCGCCTCGGCTTCCCGCTGGCCGAGGTTTCCGAGGACGGGATGGCGACGATCACGAAGGTGCCGGGCTCCGGCGGACGGGTGACGGCTGCGACCGTGAAGGAGCAGCTTCTCTACGAGGTGCACGACCCCGCGCGCTACCTCCAGCCCGATGTCGTCGCCGACTTCTCCGGCGTCAGGATCGAGCCGGCGGGCGAGGACGCGGTGCGCGTCTCCGGCGGCGATGGCACGGCGCGGACGGGCACGCTCAAGGTGTCCGTCGGCTGCCACGAGGGTTGGTTCGGGGAGGGGGGGATCTCCTATGCCGGCCCCGGCGCTGCGGCCCGCGGGCGGCTGGCGCTCGAGATCGTGCGGGAACGTCTGCGCCTGATCGGCCATGAGGCGGAGGAACTGCGCTTCGAGCTTATCGGGGTGGATTCCATCCTCGGCCCCGCCGCCGGTGCACCCGAGCCGCGCGAGGTACGCGTGCGAGTCATCGGCCGCTGCGCCTCGCCCGAGGAGGCGGAGCGGATCGGGCATGAGGTGGACAGCCTCTACCTCAACGGCCCCGCGAGCGGGGGAGGGGTGGTGAAATCGGTGCGAGAGGTGATCGGCATCCGCTCCTGCCTCATCCCCGAGGCCGAGCCGCGCATCGGCCTGACCTGGGTGGAAGCCTGAGATGATCCTCCGCGACCTCGCCCATGCCCGCGCGGGCGACAAGGGTGACATCTCCTGTATCTCCGTCATCGCCTACGATCCTGCCGAATACCCACGGCTGGAGCGCGAGGTGACGGCCGAGCGCGTGGCCGCACATTTCGCGGGCATCGTGCGGGGGGAGGTGCGCCGCTATGCGCTTCCGGGCATCGGCGCGCTGAACTTCGTGCTGGAGGGTGCGCTCGGCGGCGGAGTCACCCGATCCCTTGCCCTCGACGCTCACGGCAAGTGCCTTGCCTCGCGGATGCTGGAGCTTGAGGTCCAGGCGGACGGAAGCAAGGCGGAGTAGGACTGCCAACACTACCGGAGGAGCTAAGGCCCGACGTAACGACGCCGCACCGCAGCCCAACCTGCCGAGGCTTCCCGCATGCAGAAGGGCAGGGGCGAATGGATAAAGCTCTATGGACTGACCTATTGCTTTTTGCCTCCTGATCAGCCCATGAAGGCCGTACAGCCCGGCCAACGGGCGCATGTCAGGAGGAATGGATGCGTCGGGCCGAATTTCTGAAGCTGGGCGTCGCGCTGAGCCTGTTGCGCGCGGGCGCCGCCCGTGCCGAGACCTTCCCCAACCGGCCGATCCGCCTCGTGCTTCCCTACGCGCCCGGCGGTCCTGCCGATGCCTTCAGCCGCGCCATGGGGCGCGCAATGACGGAACGCCTGGGGCAGCCGGTGGTGGTGGATAGCCGCGGCGGCGCGGGCGGCGTGCTCGGCATGGAGATCGTGGCGAAGGCGCCGCCGGACGGATACACCATCGGCATCGGCGGCACGGGCTCGCTGGCCGGTGCGCTCAGCCTCATGCCGCAGATGCCCTATGATCCGCTGAAGGATTTCGCGCCCATCTCCATGATGGCGGCGGTGCCGGAGATCCTGGCCGTGAATCCGGGCCTGCCCGTCCGCAGCGTGGCGGAGCTGATCGCCCACGCGAAGCGCAACCCAGGCAAGATCTCCTACGGTTCCGGCGGAAACGGCACGGGGCCACACCTCGCCGGGGAGCTGCTGCGGCTGCATGGCGGGATCGACATCGTCCACGTGCCCTATCGCGGCGCGGCACCCGCCACCACCGACCTCGTCTCCGGGCAGATACAGATGATGATCGGCGAGGGGCCAGCGCTGCTTCCCTTCATCCAGTCCGGCCAGCTTCGCGCGCTGGCCGTGACGACGCGCGAGCGCATCGCGGCCCTGCCGGACCTGCCCACCTTGGCGGAGGCCGGGGTTCCCGACATCGAGCTGATGAACTGGTACTGCGTCCTCGCCCCCGCGGCCGTGCCAACGGACCGGCTGGACCTGTTGCGCCGTTCCGTGACGGAGGCGCTGGCGGAGCCTGAAGTGCAGCGGGTTTTCGCGACGCAGGGTGCCAGCGCGGCGCCGGGCACGCCCGAGGCGCTGATGGAGCATATCCGCCGCGAGATCGCGCGCTGGGGCGAGGTTTCCCGCGCTGCCGGCACCCAGCCGGGCTGAAGGGGGCCGCATGGCCGGACAATCCGTTGCCCAGAAGATCCTCGCCCGCGCGCTGGGGCGGGATTCGGTCGAGGTGGGCGAGTACGTCACCGTCTCGGCCGACCACACGGTCTGCCAGGAACTCTTCTGGCCCGGCCACCAGCGCAACCTGGAGCGGATCGGCGTGGGCCGCATCCCGCGCCCGGACAAGGCGGTGATGGTCATCGACCACTCCACCTCCGCCGCCATGGGGTCGCACCATTACCAGACGCACCGCAGCTTGCGGGACTGGTGCACGGCGCAGGGCATCGTGAACTTCTTCGGCCCGGGCAGCGGGCTAAGGCACCTCGTGATGGTGGAGAACGGGCTGGCCCGGCCGGGAATGCTCATCTTTTCCGACGAGGGGAACATCGCGAGCCTCGGCGCCGTGGGCGCGCTGAACATCCCGATCTCGACCGAGGTGCTCGTCTCGCTCATTGAGGATCAGAACTGGTTGGCGGTGCCGCCCTCCGCGCGCATCGCGCTCACCGGGCGCCTGGCTTTCGGAGTGACGGCGCGGGACCTTATCCAGACGATCGTCCGCGATTTCGGTGCGACAGACCGACTGCTCGGCTGCTGCGTGGAGTTCACGGGAGAGGCGATTGCCGGTCTCTCGATGGACGACCGGCAGACGATCCTTGCCTCCCTCTTCCACAGCGGTGCCTACACGGGCGTGATGCCGGTGGACGATGTGGCGCTCGCCTATGTCGAGGCGCGGGCGAAGGGACGACCCTATCAGGTGGTCGAGCCGGACGCGGGTGCCGACTACGTGCTCGAGGCGGCCTACGATCTCTCCGCCCTGGCGCCGATGGTGACCCGTCCGCCCGACCTGCACGGCGGCGTGCCCGTGGACGACGTGAGCGGCCAGCGCATCGATCAGGCGACGATCGGCTCCTGCGCCGGCAACCGGCTGGAGGACATGCGCGCCGCGGCCGCCGTGCTGCGCGGGCGGCAGTTGGCGGGGCATGTTACGCTCTACATCACGCCCGGCAGCCGCGAAGTCTATTCCGCCGCGGCGCGGGAAGGCTTGCTGGAGATCTTCTCCGATGCTGGCGCCACGGTTCTCGCGCCGGGCTGCACGACCTGCTGGGGCTACCAGGGGCAGCTCAACGACCACGAGGTGCTGATCTCCACGCAGCAGTTCAACTACCAGGGCCGCAACGGCAGCCGCCTGGCGGATGTGTACCTCGCCGGCCCCTACGCCGTGGCCGCCGCCGCCGTGGCAGGCCGGATCATCGACCCGCGCGAGATGCTGGCCGAAACGCGGGAGCACGCCTGATGGGCGGCACGGCGCTGCGCGGCCGCGTGTGGAAGTTCGGCGACAACATCAGCGGCGACGACGGGATCATCGAGTTCTCGATCATCCGCGAGGGCTTCGGCAAGGCCTTCGACGAGGGGGCGCTGCGGGCCATGTGCTTCCGCCGCCTGCGCCCCGAGTTCCCAACCGAGGTCAGGCCGGGCGACATTGTCGTGGGCGGACGAAATTTCGGCCACCATAACCATGTCGAGGTGAGCGTGGCGATGAAGGCCTCGGGCATCACGGTCGTGGTCGTGGAATCCTGCGAATCCGGCATTATCCGCCGCGCCCTGAACGTCGGGCTGCCGGTCATGATCTGTCCGGGCATCACGGATGCCGTGGCGGACGGCGAGGTGCTGGAGGCCGACCCTGCCACGGGCGCGATCCGCACCGCCTCCGGCCAGCATTTGCAGTCACGGCCCTTCTCCCCGCGCATGGTGGAGATCTGGCAGGCCGGCGGCTCGATCCCGCTGCTGCAGCGGGAATTCGCTGAGCGTCGTGCAAGAGAGTCACAAGAAATGGATGCGAGATGAGCGCCAGCGACAACTTCCACTTCGTGGATGGCGAAGGGCTGGACACGGCCGCCGCCTACCGGCTGATCGTCGGCTGCGTGGTGCCGCGCCCGGTCGCCTGGATCACCACGGTGGACGGGGAGGGGCGCGTGAACGCGGCGCCCTTCAGCTCCTACAACTACGTCGCGACCAGCCCGCCGATGCTCGGCGTGAACATCGCCGCCCGGGCGGGCGACGGCGCGATGAAGGACACGGCCCGGAATATCCTCGCGAGCCGCGAGTTCGTCGTGAATGTCGCGACCGAGGCGACGATGGAGGCGATGCACGGCTCCGCCCAGGAATTCCCGCCGGAGATCAGCGAGGCGGAGGCACTGGGCATCGACCTGCTGCCAAGCCGCCACGTGCGCGCGCCTCGAATCGCGGCCTCGCCCGTGCAGATGGAATGCCGCCTGGACCAGGTCGTGCCACTCGGGCGCGGCGTGAACACGCTCTATATCGGCGAGGTCGTGGCCTTCCACCTATCGCCCGAGATCTATGACGGCTCGCGCGTCGACAGCGTGAAAATGCGGCCCGTGGCGCGCCTCGGCGGCCCCTTCTACGCGGCGCTGGGGGAGATCATCCACCGCCCCATGCTTCAGCGCCCGCCGGGTGGCGAGGGGTGGACCGGCGTCGGGAAGGAAAAGGCCTGAGCGAGCGATGGCGTGGCGGCTCTGGAAAGGAGCTGCTCGCCGCTGGTGCGGGCCTGCTGGTCCTGAACTGGGTGAAGATGGCGGACAGGGTGGGATTCGAACCCACGATAGGCTTTTGACCTATACGCACTTTCCAGGCGCGCGCCTTCGACCGCTCGGCCACCTGTCCCGTGGCGGCGGGGTATAGGGGGCCTCGGCCGCAGGGGCAAGCCGGGTCAGAGCGATTTCAGCAGGGCCACTAGCGCTTCCTCGAAGGCCGAGAGGTTCCGCCAGCGCTCCGCCTCTGGCACGGCGCGCGCGACCAGCCGGTTTCCGGCCGCGCGAAGCCCACCGTCGATCATGAGGTTGTCGTGCAAGCCGAAGGACTCGATGTGTAGGCCCTCAGGGTCCTCCCAGTCGCCATCGGCCCTCTGCCGGGCGCCACCGCCGAGGAATCCCTGCGTGCGCTCGAGGAAGGGGAGGGCGTCGTTCGAGTACCCCGCCACCGGCCGCCCGAGGGCGCGCATGAAGCCCAGTTCGTACACTGTGCCGGCGTCGGCGGAGGGCCCGCGGAAGGGGGTCAGGTTGGCGATCAGCGCGTCCGCGCGGCGGATATGCGCCTCGTTGCGGAGATAGATCGCGAGCCACTCCTCGCCCGCGGCATCCGCTTCGGGGCAGGTCACGGGATCGGTGGGGAAAATGCCGGTGGCGCCGTGCCGGGCGCAGATGGAACGCTTGGCATCGGCCAGGGCGCTGGCATCCGGCAGGAAGACCTCGGGGCCCGCGAGATAGATGTGCATGCGGACCAGATAGCAGCTACGCGGCGGATCGCCAGCAACCGCCGGTGGTCATGGCGCTGCGGATGGCCCTGTCAGCCCCCCTTCCGCCGGGCCTCGACCTGCTCCGGCGTCACGCGCGGCATGTCGAAAAGGTCTGTCGTGCGGGCGTACCAGCCTCCCCCGTGCATGCGTCCGACGAGGCCAAGCTTCGGCGTGTCCACGTAGAGGCGGACGGGATCGAGCATGAATTCGTCCCGGATATGCACCGCCAGCACCTCGCCCAGCACCAGGTTGTGCGTTCCGATCGGCACTGTCTGAAAAAGCCGGCATTCCAGGGCGACGGGGCTCTCCGCGATCCGCGGCACCCTGATCCGCTCGGAAGCGGCGGTGGTCAGCCCAGCCATGGCCAACTCGTCCACGCCCGGCGGGTAGTCGGCGCCGGTCACGTTCATGGCCTCCGCCGTGCTCTCGCTGACGAGGCAGAGGGTGAATTCGCCGGTCGCGCGGATGTTGGACATGGTGTCCTTCATGTCCGTGCCCTCCTCGCCGCCCATGCCGCGCGCGCCCACGCCGATGCCCACCACCACCGGGTCGTTGCTGAGCACGTTGAAGAAGGAATAGGGCGCGGCGTTGTTCCGCCCCTCGGCATCCTGGGTCACCAGCCAGGCGATCGGCCGTGGGACGATGGTGGAGACCACCAGCTTGTAGCGGTCCCGCTTCGGCAAGGCCGCGAAATCGAAGTACATGCGGCGTTTCCCTCAGGCGGCGCGATGGGGCGGCTCGGTGCCGTGGATCAGCAGTGCGTCCAGGTTTTCGAGGCAGCGCAAACCCATGGCGTCGCGCGTCTCCACCGTCGCGCTGCCGAGATGTGGCAGCAGCGTGACGTTGGGCGCGCTGTAGTAGCCCTCGAAAATTGCAGGCTCCCCCGTGAACACGTCGAGGCCCGCCGCGCGGAGGTGCCCGGCCCGCAGGGCCTCGCAGAGGGCCGCGTCGTCCACCGTCGTGCCGCGGCCGGTGTTCACCACGATGGCGCCCCGGGGCAGCCTCGCGATGCGCGCGGAATCCAGCCAGTGGCGCGTCGCCTCGCCGCCGGGGATGTGCATCGACAGCACGTCGCAGGAGGCGAGGAAGGCGTCGTCCTCGGCGTGGAAGGTCGCGCCCTCTTCCTCCGCGGGCGGCAGGCGCGTGCGGTTGCGGTAGTGGATCGCCATGCCCATCCCGCGCGCCATCCGGGCCAGCTCCCGCCCGATCCGGCCCATGCCGAGGATGCCCAGCCGCTTGCCCTCCAGCGTCACGCCCATGAGCTGCGTGGGCGCCCAGCCCATCCACTCCCGGGCGCGCAGCAGCCGCTCGGCCTCCCCCGCGCGCCGGGCGCACATGAGGATGAGGAGCATCGCGATTTCGGCCGTCGCCACGCTCAGCACCTCCGGCGTGTTGGTGACGGCGATGCCCCGGGCGCGGGCGGCGTCGAGCGCAATGTGGTCGGTGCCGACGCTGAAGGTGGCGATGATCCGCACGCTGTCGGGCAGGGCCGCGATGGTCGCGGCGTCCAGCGCGTCGCCGGCGGCACAAAGTATCCCCTCGCAGCCCTCCGCGGCGTGCAGGAGGGAGGCGGAATCCAGGGCCCGGTCGGGCCCCTCCGGTCGCCGGATCTCGTAGTCGCGGGCGGCACGCGCCTCCACGGCCTCGGGCAGGGATCGGGTCTGGAGGAGGGTGGGGCGGCGCATGGCCGCGAGGATGCCCCGCCGCCGCGCCCTTGCCAAACCGCCGGGGCTGGCGTCCACAGGCGGCCGATATTGCCAGGACGAGGGGGCCGGTTCAGGTTCCCTGCCCTGATTCGACGGGAGGTCTGCGATGGAACTCGGGCTGCGGGGCAAGCGGGCGCTTGTGATGGGTGCCTCCAAGGGGCTGGGCCGCGCCATCGCGGAGGCGCTGGCGGCGGACGGGGCGTCCCTGGCCATCTCCGGCCGTGACGCGGAGCGCCTGGCGCCGGTCTGCGAGGCGCTGAAGGCCAAGGGCGCCGCCGCGGCCCACGCCTTCGCCGCCGATGTCGGCCGGGGCGAGGACATGGACGCCCTGGCCAAGGGCGCGGTCGCGGCCCTCGGCGGGATCGACATCCTCGTGCTCAACCACGGCGGCCCACCGGCCGGCACGGCGACGGACGTGACGGAGGAGGCGCTGGAGACCTGGTTCCGCCGCATCGTCCTCTCCCCGATCCGCCTCGCCAACCTGCTGCTGCCCGCCATGCGCGCGCAGAAGCACGGCCGTATCATTGCCGTGGGCAGCACGGGCATGGTCCAGCCGCTGCCGAACCTCGCGCTGTCGAACATCCTGCGTGCCAACATCGTCGGCTGGGCCAAGACCCTCGCGGACGAGGTCGGGCCGGACGGCGTGACGGTGAACATCGTCGCCCCCGGCGCCATCATGACCGACCGCAGCGTTGAACTGGCCGGCGCCGCCGCGTCGAAGAGCAACTCCACGCCGGAGAAGGTGATCGCCGACCGCGAGAAGACGATCCCCATGCGCCGCTATGGCACCCCGGAGGAGTTCGGCCGCGCCGCCGCCTTCCTTGCCTCCGACGGTGGCTCCTACGTCACGGGCACCATCCTGCGCGTGGATGGCGGTGTGGTCCGGGGGTTCTGAGGCTTGAGCACGGGCGCGAGGCTTGCCGCCGATATCGGCGGCACCTTCACTGACCTCGCTCTCGAGCGGGTGGACGGGCAAGGGGGAGTGGAGCGCTGGACCGCCAAGGTCCTCACCACCCCCTCCGCCCCCGAAGCCGGCGTGCTGGCGGGCATCCGCGCGGTGCTCGCCAAGGCCGGGATGGGACCGGCGGACGTGGCGCTCTTCATCCACGGCACCACGCTGGCCACCAACGCGGTGATCGAGCGCAAGGGCGCCCGCACCGCGCTGCTGACGACCGAGGGCTTCCGCGACGTTCTCGCGCTGGGCAATGAGAGCCGCTACGACCAGTACGACCTGAACATCACCCTGCCGCAGCCGCTCGTGCCCCGCCGCTGGCGCGTGACCGTGCCGGAGCGGCTGGAGAACACCGGCCGCGTGCTGCTGCCGCTGGACGAGGGCGAGGTTCGCCGCGCCACCGGCTTCCTGCGGGAGGAGGGCATCGAGAGCCTCGCCATCGGCTTCCTCCATGCCTTCGTGAACCCCGCGCATGAGCGGCGTGCCGCCGCCATCGTGCGCGAGGAATGGCCAGACCTTCCCCTCTCGCTCTCCTCCGAGGTGAGCCCGGAGATGCGGGAGTGGGAACGTTTCTCCACCACGGCCGCCAACGCCTATGTGCAGCCGCTGATGGCCAGCTATCTCGGCCGTCTGCGCGAGGGGATGAAGGAGGCGGGCTTCGCCTGCCCGCTCTTCCTCATGCTCTCCGGCGGCGGCCTGACCACGCTCGAGACGGCCGCGCGCTTCCCCATCCGGCTGGTGGAGAGCGGCCCAGCGGGTGGCGCCATCTTCTCCGCCCATGTGGCGCGGCAGAAGGGCTGGGACCGCGTGCTCTCCTTCGACATGGGCGGCACCACGGCGAAGGTCTGCCTCATCGACGATTTCGTGCCCCAGACCTCCCGCAGTTTCGAGGTCGCGCGCATCGGCCGCTTCAAGAAGGGCTCCGGCCTGCCGCTGCGCATCCCCGTGATCGAGATGGTGGAGATCGGGGCAGGCGGCGGCTCCATCGCCTCCGTCGACGCACTCGGCCGCATCCAGGTCGGGCCCGAGAGCGCGGGCGCCGACCCCGGCCCCGCGTGTTACGGCCGCGGCGGCGAGAAGCCGGCGGTGACGGACGCGAACCTCCTCCTCGGCCGCTACGATCCCGCGAGCTTCGCCGGCGGCAGCCTCGCGCTGCACCCCGATGCCTCCCGCGCGGCGATGGACGGCTCCCTCGGCGCGCTCGGCCTCCCGCCCGAGATGGCGGCGCTCGGCGTCGTGGAGGTGGTGGACGAGAACATGGCGAACGCCGCCCGCGTGCACGCGATCGAGAGCGGCAAGAGCTATGACGGCCGCGCGGTGATCGCCTTCGGCGGCGGCGGCCCCGTGCACGGTTACCGCGTGGCGGAAAAGATCGGCGTGAACCGCCTTCTCGTGCCCTCCGGCGCCGGGGTGGGCTCGGCCATCGGCTTCCTGCGCGCGCCCGTGGGCTATGAGGTGGTGCGCAGCCTCTACCAGCGCTTCCGGACCTTCGACCCGGTGGCGGTGAACGCGCTGCTGGCAGAGATGTCGGCCGAGGCGCGTGAGGTTGTCGCGCAAGGGGCCTTCGGAGCGCCCCTGGTGGAGCGGCGCATCGCTTACATGCGCTATGTCGGCCAGGGCCACGAGATTGCGGTGGACCTGCCGGTGAAGGAGCTGGCGGCGGAGGACGTGGAGGCCGTACGAGCCGCCTACGATGTCGCTTATGCCGGCTTCTACGACCGCCCCGTGCCGGGCAGCGATGTGGAGATCCTCTCCTTCGCCGTGACGGTCGCGACGGAGGTTGAGGCGCCGGAGCCGGTTGCCGACGTGCCCGTTGCCCCCGGCCCCGCGCCCATCCGCCACCAGGCCGTGCGCGACACGGCGCGCGGCGAGGTCTCGGAATGGCCGGTCTATGACCGCGCCGCTTTTGCGCCGGGCGCGGAAGTCCGTGGCCCCTGCATCGTGGCCGAGGCGGAGACGAGCACGCTGGTGGGGCCGGGCTGGACCTGCCGGATGGATGGGCTTGGCTATCTGGAGCTGACGCGATGAGTGACACCGCCCTCGCCACCATCCAGCGCCAGATCCAGTGGAACCGCCTCATCGCGGTGGTGGAGGAGCAGGCGCAGATCATGATCCGCACCGCCTTCAGCACCACGGTGCGGGAAGCGGGCGATCTCTCCGCCGGCGTCTTCGACCTCCGCGGGCGCATGCTGGCGCAGGCCGTCACGGGCACGCCGGGCCATGTGAACTCCATGATGGAATCTGTCGGCCACTTCCTCGCGAAGTTCCCGGCCCGCACGATGAAGCCCGGCGACCACTACATCACCAACGACCCCTGGCTCGGCACCGGACACCTGCACGACCTCACCGTCGTCACGCCGGCCTTCCGCAATGGTCGCATCGTCGCCCTCTTCGCCAACACCGCGCATGTCATCGATGTCGGCGGTCTCGGCATGGGGCCGGAGGGGCGCTCGGTCTTCGAGGAAGGCCTCTACATCCCCATCGTGAAGTGCTTCGACGGGGGGCGCGCGAACGAGACCTTCTTCGACATCCTCCGCGCCGGCACCCGCACGCCGGCCGAGTTGGAAGGCGATGTCTACTCCCTGTGCGCCTGCAACGACGCCGGTGCGCGCCGTCTCGTCGAGATGATGGACGAGTACGGGATGGAGACGATCGACGACCTCGCGGAATCTATCTTCGATGCCTCCTCTCGCGCCACGCTCGCCGAGATCGCGAAGCTTCCGCACGGTGAGTTCGCTGCCCAGATCAGCTCGGACGGCTACGAGGCCCCCGTCACGCTACGCGCCCGCATGACCATTGCCGAGGACCACATCAGGGTCGATTACGCCGGCACCTCCGGCCTCTCGGGGCGCGGAATCAACGTTCCGGCCGCTTACTGCCGCGCCTATGCCTGCTTCGGGATCAAATGCGTCGTTGCGCCGGAGGTGCCGAACAACTGGGCCTCCCTGCAGCCCTTCCGGATGAGCATCCCGGAGGGCTGCATCCTCAACGCGCCGCGCCCCTACCCCGTGGCCGTGCGCCACGTCGTCGGCCAGCTCCTGCCCGACCTGATGATGGGCTGCCTGCACCAGGCGGTGCCGGACCGCGTAGTCGCGGAGGGCTCCTCCTGCCTCTGGAACCCGCCCCTGCGCGGCGGCGGCCAGGTCAGCGGCGCCGAGGCCGAGTTGCCGGATTTCGAGGTCATCACCTTCAACTCCGGCGGCACTGGCGCGCGGCCGGGCCAGGACGGGCTGGACGCCACAGCCTTCCCCTCGGGCGTGCGGACCATGCCGGTGGAGGCAACCGAGAACGTCGCCCCCGTCGTCTTCTGGAAGAAGGAACTCCGCCCCGGCTCCGGCGGCCCAGGCCGCACCCGCGGTGGCCTTGGGCAGGTGATGGAGATCGGCGCGCGCGACGACGCGGAATTCGCCGTCAACGCCATCTTCGATCGCGTGGCGAACCCGCCGCGCGGCCGGGACGGCGGCGGCGATGGTGCGCCGGGCTGGGTCGGCCTGACGGACGGCACGACGATCCGCACCAAGGGCTATCAGGTCATCCCCCGCGGCAAGCGGCTGCGCCTGATGCTGCCGGGCGGCGGCGGCATGGGCGACCCAGCCGAGCGCGACCCGGCGCTCGCTGCGCGCGACCTGGCGGACGGCCTGCTCTGAGCGCGCCGCACATCCTGGTGGACGGCGACGCCTGTCCCGTCCGCGACGAGGTCTTCCGCGTCGCCGAGCGGCACGGCCTGCCGGTCACGGTCGTCGCCAACGGCTCGCGCGGGGTGCGCCTGCCGGATTGGGTGCGCCGGGTCATCGTACCCGACGGCCCCGACGTGGCGGATGACTGGATCGCGGACTCGATCCGCCCCGACGACATCTGCGTGACCGCCGACATCCCGCTCGCCTCGCGTTGCCTCGCCAACGGCGGCCACGCGGTGGCCCCCAGCGGCAAGGTCTGGGACACGACGAATATCGGCCAGGCCCTCGCCGGGCGCGAGATCGCCCGCCACATGCGCGAGGTGACGAACGGCCAGACGCGCCATTCCAGCTTCAGCGCCGACAACCGCTCCCGCTTCCTCCAGGCGTTGGAAACGACGGTTCAGCGGGCGATGCGCGGCCCCGCCCCGCCACCGCCGGCCATGCCGGACTTCTTCTCGGACTGAACCGCCTTCACGCGCGAGAAGGCCCAGACCATCCCGAGCCCGACCAGCGCCCCCCAGGCCACCTCGCCGACACGGGAGAGGAGCATGTGCTGGGGTGATCCCGAATGGGGCACGAGGATGATGATGGTGGCCGTGATGCCCGCCAGCCGGCTGGCCGAGGCGACGTTGATCAGCGCGCAGGCGAGCACCGAGAGAACGACGGCCAGCACATAGGCGGGCAAGGACTGCCCGAGGCCGAGCACGACCGCCACCGCGATCGCCCCACCGGTGGCCGAGCCGATCACTTGGTCACGCCCGGTGTTACGAGCCGCGCCGAACTCCGTCTGCATCACCGCGATGGCGGTGATGGCGCCCCAGAACCCCTCCCGCAGGCCCAGTGCCTGGGTCGGCAGGTAGGCCACCACTGCTCCCAGGGAGGAGAGCAGAGCCTGCTGCGCCCCGCCCTGCAGCCGGTCCGCCACCGGGATCGCCTTGGAAAGCGCCGTCGCCCGCTTCTCGAGCCGGTCGATCCGCCCGGCCAGCCGCTCGGCGGCCAAGCCGGGGAGTTCCTCGGGCGGGGGTGACGGAGGGACGATCGGCATCACCCCAAGAAGGCTGCCAGGCGCCGAAGGTTCCCCCGGCCCTGGATCGCCGCGCCGGGCGGGGCCATCATGCCCGCACCCTCCGGGAAGGTTCCGACATGGCGCTCCGCTGCGACACGATCATCCGCGATGCCACCCTCTTCGACGGCACGGGCGCCGCCCGGCGCCTCGGCGATGTCGGGCTGCGAGGCGACCGGATCGTGGGGGTGGGCGACCTCGGCGCCGCGACGGCAGACCGGGAAGTGATCGCGACCGGCAAGGCGCTGGCCCCCGGATTCATCGACAGCCACACCCATGACGACCGCGCCGTCCTCTGCGGCCCGGACTGCACCACCTGCAAGACAAGCCAGGGCGTGACAACGGTGGTGGTCGGCAATTGCGGCGTCAGCCTCACCCCGCTGCGCCTGAGCACCCGTCCCATCCCGCCGCTCGACCTGCTGGGCGACGAGGCCTGGTGGACCTTCGACAGCTTCGGCGATTATGCCCACGCGCTGCGGACCAAGGGCTCGGAGGTGAACACCTACGCCTTCGTCGGCCACCAGACGCTGCGCGTGGAGGCGATGAACGGCGACGTCTACCGCCCCGCGAAGGACGTCGAGATCGCCCGCATGCACGACCGCCTGCGCCAGGCGATGGGGGAGGGGGCGAGCGGCTTCTCAACCGGCCTCTACTATCCTCCCAACGCGGCCGCGACGACGGAGGAGGTGATCGCCGTCGCCGAGGCCATCCGCCCCTTCGGCGGCCTCTACTGCACCCATATGCGCGACGAGGCCGACCGCATCCTCGCCTCCATCGAGGAGACGGCGAAGATCGGCAAGCGCGCCGGGATCGCCGTGCATGTCAGCCACCACAAGTGCTCCATGCCCGAGAACTACGGCCGCTCCACCCAGACGCTGCCGCTGCTGGCCGAGTACGCGCGCACGCAGACGCTGACCTACGACGCCTATCCCTATCCCGCGGGCTCGACCGTGCTGATGCCGGACAAGCTGCGGGACGACGTGGAGGTGATGGTCACCTGGTCCGTCCCGCACCCCGAGATGGCCGGGAAGTACCTCAAGGACGTGGCGCGTGGCTGGAACACCGACATCAAGACCGCCGCCGCCCGCCTGCTGCCCGCGGGCCAGGTGACCTGGCAGATGGACGAGGAGGACGTGCGCCGCATCCTCGCCCACCCGCTCTCCGTCATCGGCTCCGACGGCATACCGCACGACGCGCACCCGCACCCGCGGCTCTGGGGCACCTTCCCGCGCGTGCTCGGCCACTACGTACGCGACGTCGGCCTCTTCAGCCTTGAGACAGCCGTGCACAAGATGACGGGGCAGGCCGCCGACCTCTTCGGCATGACGGACCGCGGCGTGCTGCGCGAGGGCGCGATGGCCGACATCGTGCTCTTCGACCCACACACGGTGCGCGACCGCGCGACCTTCGAGGATCCGAAGCAGCTCTCCGAGGGGATCGAGGAGGTCTGGTGCAATGGCGTGCCCACCTACGCCGCCGCGAAGGGCGCAACGGGCGAGAAGCCGGGCCGGCTCCTCACCCGCAACCGCTAGGGGCGCTACTCGGTCAGGCCGAGGGCGCGGATCAGCTCGCCCACTACCTTGTCGTCCGCTTCCATGCGGGCGGCGAAGGCGCCGCGGCCGAGATAGGTGGCGCGCACCGCCTGCTTCTCCGCGACCTCGCCATAGGCGTGGCTCGCTACCACCTCGCGGCAGGCCTCCTCCACGCGCGCCACGATCGGCTCCGGCGTGCCGGCGCGGAGGAAGAGCCCGCCATAGGTGACCGAGGCGACCGGCCCCAGCCCCAGTTCCGCCAGCGTCGGAACGTCCGGCATCGCCGGCAGCCGCTCGGCCGAGGCGGCGCCGAGGGAGCGCAGCCCCTGGGTTTGGATGAGGAAGGTCGTCGCGATGCCCATGTCGAGCGTGCCGGAGACAAGGTTCGTCGCGAAGTCCGCCTCTCCGCGATAGGGGATGTCCACCACCTCTACCCCCGCGTTGCGCCAGACCTGCGCCGCCAGCAGATGCGGTCCCGAAGCCGGACCCGTGTGCCCATAGCGTAGCTTACCCGGGTTGGCGCGCGCGAACTCGATGACCGAGCGCAGGTCTCGGAACGGCGAGGACTGCGGCACCGCGATGTGGAAGATGTTGTCGAAGGTCTGGCAGACCGGGATCACCGCCTCCTTGCCGTAGCCGAGGTTCCGGACCCGGTGCGGTTGGATGACGATGGGCGTGACCGGCGAGAAGGCGATCATGTAGCCGTCGGGCGGTGCATTCACCACCGCCTGCATCCCGATCGTCAGCGAGGCGCCGGTGCGGTTGTTTACCACCGCCCGCTGGCCAAGAACGGTCCCCAACTCCGTCGCGAAAACCCGCGCCATGAGGTCCGTGCCCGAGCCGGGCGGCAGGGGCATGACGATCTGCAGCGGCCGCGAGGGAAAGGTCTCCTGCGCGGCCGCACCGCCGACCAGCCCGAGGAAGGCGCCGAGCAGCGCCACCCTTGCGATATGCCGCCTTTCTTGGAACGCCATTTTTCCTGTCTCCTCCATTCCTTGTTGTCCGTGGCCGGGCTTCAGCCCGATGGCAGCCAGGGCAGGCGGGCCGCGTTACCGCCGGCCATTGCCGCGCAATCCGCTTCGGTGAAGCCTTCGGCCCGTCGCAGAAAGCCGAGCGGGTCGGCCTCGCCCACGGGGTAGTCCGAACCCATCAGAAGCCGGTCTGCGCCGACCACCCGCGCGAGCGCGCCGAGCACCCCGGGTTCATAGACGCAGGTGTCGTAATGGAAGTCGCGGAGGTAGTCGCTCGGCCTGCGGCTGATGTTGCGGGCGCTGGCGGGCATGTTCGCCACGTTGCGGTCCAGCCGCCCGCAGTAATGCGGCAGGAACCCGCCGCCATGGGAGACGACGATGGTCATCGCCGGAAAAGCGTCGAGCACGCCCTCGTAGATGAGGGAGGCCATGACCTTCGCCTCCTCGATCGGCTGGCCGAGCGAGTTCCAAAGGCTGTATCCCTGAAACCACGGCTCGCGGATGCCGTCGGGATGGATGAGCACGGCGACGCCCATCGCGTGCATCGCCTCCCAGAGCGGCCGCAGCGAAGGATGTCCAAGATAGCGCCCGCCGACCTGAGCCGGCAGGTTCGCCCAGCGAAGACCGAGCCCCTCCACCGCGCGCCGCATCTCGGTCAGGGAGAGATCCACGTCCTGCATGGGCAGCACGAAGCTGCCGGTGTAGCGATGCGGGAAGCGCGCGACCCATTCGGCCGCACGGTCGTTCACGCGGTGCACCATCTCCAACTCGGCCGCGGCCTCCGCCCAGCCCGTGTACTGGTTCACCGTGCTGGCGGAGACCAGGGCGTGGTCGATCCCACGCTCCGCCATCTCGGCGGCCTGAACCGCCGGGTCGAACATCCGCTCCATCAGCCGGTGGCGCGGCGTGCCGGGCGATCGGTCCGGCGGTGGGCGTGTGCCGCAGCCATAGAGAACGCTCATCGCCTCCGTCGCGGCCGCCACCTCGCGATCGAGGAAATGGGCGTGGATGTCGATGACCGGCACGCGCTTACTCCGGCCTCAGCCCTGCGGCGCGGATGATCTCGCCGTACTGGGCAATCCCCTCGCGCAGCTGGGCCGCGAAGACCCCTGGCGGGCTGCCGACCACGCGGATGCCATTGCCACTCAGCCGCGCCGCCATGTCGGGCATGGCGAGCACTTTCACCACCGCCTCGTGCATCCGGGCGGGAACCCCCTCCGGCAGCCTGGCGGGGCCGAAAAGCCCGAACCACGAGGCGGGCTTGCGGAAGCCAGGCACCGTCTCGGCCAGGGTCGGGATCTCCGGCCGGGCGGCGAAGCGCTCGCCCTCCAGCACCGCGAGGATCCGCACCCGCCCGGCCTCCGCATGGGCGCGCGCATCCACCAGCGCGCAGAACAGTGCGTCGATCTGCCGCCCGAGCAGCGCGACCATGGCGGGCCCCGTGCCGCGGAAGGGCACGTGCATCATCTCGAGGCCCGCGACCTCGTTCAGTACCTCGCCGGTCATGTGGAAGACGGAACCGGTGCCGGAACTGCCATAGGAGAGCTTGCCCGGCGAGCGGCGGGCGAGTTCCACCAAGCCGGCCGCGTCCCGCACCGAGGTCTCCACCGAGACCACCAGGCAGGTCACCGCCTCCGCCGCCGCGGTGATCGGCGTGAAGTCCCGCACGGGGTCGTAGGGCATGTTGCGGCTGAGATAGAGCGGCGTGATCTGGCTGCTCGGCGTCGTCATCAGCAGCGTGTGGCCGTCGGGCTGGGCACGGGCGACGTAGGCGGCGCCGATCATCCCGCTCGCCCCGTCGCGGTTCTCGATCACCACGGGCTGGCCCAGTACCTCCCGCAGCCGCGGCTCGATCAACCGCGGCAGGAAGTCGGCGGCGCCGGGTGGGAAGGGAACGATGATGCGGACGGGCTGCGAGGGAAAGCCTTGCGCCCGCGTGGCGGCCGATAGCAACGGCAGCGCGGCCGCGCCCCGGATGAGCGCGCGCCGCGTGGCCCTAACGGCCAGCATCGTGCCGCAGCCCCTGCGCGCGCGGCGGGCTGATCCGCCCCATCGCATCCTCCCCTTCTTGTCACCTCCTCGCGGCGGCCCCGGAAGGCCCGTCGCTTTCGCCCCGCCGCGATACCTGCGGCGGGGTTCCGCGCAGGGCCCGTTCAGGCCGCGCGCTTGAGGTCGCTGCGGTCGATGACGGAGAGGTTGAGCGCCTTCAGCAGGTTGTAGATCGTGTCGATCTCCTCCCCCTTCGGCTTGGGCATCGGCGAGCGCATGAAGGGGCTTGGGATCAGCCCGCGCAGCCAGGCGGCGGTCTTATAGCGGATGTGCAGCCGGCCCATGTCCGCGATGTACTCGTGCAGGTTCACCAGACCGCTGTCCCACACGCGGCAGGCGCCCTCGAGATCGCGGTTGTCCCAAGCATCGAGGTGGTCGAGCATCGGCTCCTTCGCGAAGGTCCAGAAGCCGCTGAGCGTGCCGTCGAACATGCCGGTCGCGCGGTACTCGTGGAAGCGCGACGCCAGCGCGCCCATGATCGCAACCGGGCGGTTGAGGCTGCGCAGCCCCTTCGCCACGATGCGGTACCCATCGTAGGTGTAGGTCATCTTCCAGCCGACGATGTTCGGCACCTCGCGGCACATGTGGAGCGCGGCCTTTACGGGCAGGCCGGGATAGAAGGGGAAGTCGCTGCCGCTGACGGGATGGGTGATGATCGGCAGGTCCACCGCGCGGTCCTGCGCGATGACGGTATCGAGCCAGATCTCCGGATAGGTGTCGGCGTCCCAGCAGGAGGTCACGTCCTGCGCGCCGCCCGGGGGCGTCACGAAGATGCCGTCCACGCCGAGCGCCTTCGCGTCGCGCGCCGTCTCGACCATCTCCTCCGTGCGCAGCGCCCAGGTGCCGGCGATGATCGGCAGCTTTCCGTGCGCCTCCTCCATCGCGATCTCGAGGACGCGGCGCTTCTCCTCGCGAGAGAGATAGAAGATCTCGCCGGCCTCGGGATTCACGCAGAGGCCACCCTCCTTCGCGAAGCGGGCGTCGTCCGCGTAGTAGCGGACGTAGCGGCGGAAGGCGCCCTCATCGACCTTCATGTTCTCGTCGAACGGCAGCAGCAGGGCGACGTAGCGCCGGTGGCCGATGGTGCTCATGGGGTTCCTCCTCAGGGCTGCCCTCTCGGAGGGTCGCCGGTGAGGAGGTATGGCGCCGCGCAGGAGCAGAAATCTATCTATACTTATTCATCTTATCATTAATCAGGTGCATGATCGTCGCTGCATGATCGACCTCTCCCGCGTGGACCTGAACCTTCTGGTCGTCTTCGACGCCCTGATGACCGAACGCCAAGTCACCCGCGCCGCAGCCCAGGTGCGGCTCACCCAGCCTGCCGTCAGCCACGCCCTGCGCCGCCTGCGCCACCTCTTCGAGGACGAGCTTTTCACCCGCGGCCCCGGCGGCATGCAGCCGACCCGGCGGGCGCAGGACCTGCACGTGCCCGTTCGCGCCGCTCTGGCCCATGTGCGGGCTGCGCTGGGCAGCCAATCCTCCTTCGACCCGCTGACCGTCCGTCGCAGCTTCCGCCTGGCCATGACGGAGGTGATGACGCTCGAGCTACTGCCGCGCCTCATCGCCCTCGTCCGCGGCCGCGCGCCCGGCGTGGACCTCGTCATCCTTGGCAGCGGTGCGGGGGAGGCAGGGGACATGGTGGCGGAGGGCGAGGCCGATATCGGCCTCGGCGTACTGCCGCAGCTTCCCGACGGCCTGCTCGCGCAGGAGCTCTACACGGATGCCCTCGCCTGCGTGGTGGACCGACACCACCCCCGGCTCCGCGACGGTCGGCTTGGGCTGGACGACTACCTCGCCGCCGACCACGTGACTGTCGCCGGCCCGCGCCACGTGGGGATCGAGTTGGACGAACTTCTCTCCCGCCTTGGCCTCGTCCGTCGCGTGGTGGCGGTGCTGCCCCACTACGTCGCGATCCCCGCCGTCATCCTCGGCACGGACCTCGTCGGCCATATCCGCGAACGCCTCGTCTCCATCCATGCCAACCGGGGCGACCTGCTGCTTTTCCCGCCGCCCATCCCCATGCCGGTGCCGCCGCTCCGCTTCCTCCAGGTCTGGCACACGCGCGATGACCGCGACGCCGGGCATCGCTGGATGCGGGCCCTCATTGCCGAGGCAGCGAGCGAGCCCTTGTCCTGAGCAGAAGGCGCGGCCTTTGACCCATCATTTCCGCCTCAGGTCCGTGACCTGAGGCGACCGTAAGGGCAGGAAGGGTGCCGGGAGGAGAACCGGCCTTCAATCATCGTATCCGTGTCAGTCAGATAGAGATCCAAGGCCCCCCGGCCCCTGGCTTGAAAGCGCCGCGCCTTATCCCGGGACTTCAAGCGCCGACACCATATCAGCTCCCGGCATACGCCAGCCCCGCGATGCCTTGCCAGCCCATGTAAAGGCCGACGAGGAGAATGACGGCCGCCGAGACATAGGGCGCCCGGCGCGTCACGCGCTCGAACAGCCCGGACCAGCGCCGTTCCGCGCGCCGCATGCCATAAGCCGCCGCCACGCCGACCGAGACCATCACCACCGCGAGGCCGACCGAGAAGCAGAGCACCAGCACGACGCCGAGGCTGAACTGGCGGAGCTGCAGGCAGAGCATCAGCACCGTGATGGCGGCCGGGCAGGGGATGAGCCCGCCGGTCAGGCCAAAGAGGATGATCTGCCATGTCGTCGCCTCGCGCCCGGCGAAGCGGCGGCGGATGTCCTCGGCATGGGCGCGCTCATGCGCGTCCTGGAAGGCGGGCTCACCTGCCGCCGGCCCATGGTGCGCATGGCCGTGCTCGTCGAAGGAGAGGGCGTATTCATGCGCGTGCCCGCTATGGTCGAGGCGCAGCCGTGCCTCGAAGGCGTGCGGCTCCGGAATCTCCTGAACGGATTCGAGGTAATCGCCGCGGTCCGCGAAGGCGAAGGCCTGGCGTGCACCGCCAGGGCGGACCGTCTCCAGGCTGACGCTGGCGGCGGGCCAGGCATCGCCGCCCTCGAAGCGCAGGCGCCAGCGGGGCGGCACGCCATCCTCGAAGACCTCCAGCGCCGCGACGCCGTGGCCGGTATCGATCCGCCGCGCCTCACCGGCGTGGTCGTGGTCGTGTCCGTGATGATGGTGGCCGCGCGCATCCCGCCAGCTGCGCGAGAGCATCCAGGCCGCCACCCCCACTACGACGACGGCGGAGGCAAGCTGGAAATAAGGCTCGGAGGTCTCCGCATCGAATTGGCCGGCATAGTGCAGCCCGACGAGTGCCACCGCCCACACCACGGCGGTGTGCGACAGCGCGGCGGCGAGGCCGAGCAGCACCGCCTGCGTCACCGTTCCCCGCACCGCGACGATGAAGGCCGCCATCATCGTCTTCGAATGTCCCGGCTCCAGACCGTGCAGCGCGCCGAGCAGGATGGCCGAGGGGATGAACAGCCAGGCGTGGCTCGCGCCCTGCTGGATGAGGTCCGTGAAGGATGTCACCGGCGGCCTCCTTTCACTTCATGTAGGTTCGGACGACACCGAGGAGCTGCTCGACAGCCGCCTCGTCGAGCACGCCGGGGTGCTTCTCGACGTCCACGAGGTGCGTGCGGACATGGTCCTCCACCACCTCGGCCATCAGCCCCGCCATCGCCGCGCGGGCGCTGGAGAGCAGGTGCATCACGCGCTCGCAGTCCGCCTCGGTGTCGAGGGCGCGCTCCACGGCCTCGACCTGTCCGCGGATGCGCCGCACGCGGGCAAGCAGCTTCTGCCGGTCACGGATCGTATGAGTCATGCGGCGTAGATAGGGTAGGGGGGTATCCTATGCAACCACTGCGTTGGTCACCCCAGCAGCAAGCGCGCGATGAGCCCCGCCAGGGCCGTCACGCCGAGCGTGGGAACAAGGCCGATCTTCGTGCGGAAGAGCAGCGCGGCCGCCAGCAACGCGAGCCCCAGCGCGACAGGATCGAGGCTCGCCGGCAACGGCAGGTCGAGCGCCATCGGCCCCACCTCCACGCGCCGCACGGCCGTGAAAAGCACGCGCAAACCGAACCAGAGCGCGAGGTTGGCGATCACGCCGACCACCGCCGCCGTCACGGCCGCCAGCGCGCCGGTCAGTGCCCGGTTCGCGTGCAGCCGCTCCACATAGGGCGCGCCGAGGAAGATGAAGGCGAAGCAGGGTGCGAAGGTAACCCAGACCGTCAGCAAGGAGGCGAGCACTCCCCAGCCCAGCCCGCCCGCTTGTGCGCCCGCGAGGAAGCCGACGAATTGCAACACGAGCACCAGCGGCCCCGGGGTCGTCTCCGCCAGGCCCAGCCCCACGAGCATCTGCTCGGGCGTCAGCCAGCCATAGCCCTGCACCGCCTCCTGCGCGACATAGGCGAGCACGGCGTAGGCCCCGCCCACCGTGACCACCGCCAGCTTCGAGAAGAACAGCGCGACATCCGCGAAGACACCTGCGCCGAGCAGCGTCAGCGCCGCGACCGGCAGCAGCCAGAGCGCGACCGCGACCAGCCCCGCCCGCCAGCCGCTGGCGGCCAGGCGGGCCGGGCGGCCAGGATCGGCGGCCAGCACCGCGTCCAGCAGGGCCGGCGGCCCATCCTTCGCCACGGCATGGGCCGATGCCCGGAAGGCGCCGGGCGCGAGATACCCGATCAGCGCCGCGCCGAGCACCACCACGGGAAAAGGGATGGCGAAGGCGTAAAGCGTGACGAAGGCCGCCGCCGCCATGGCCCAGGCCGGCCGTGTTCGCAGCGCCCGCCGCGCCACGCGCAGCAGCGCCTCCACCACCAGCACGAGCACGGCGCAGCGCAGGCCAAAGAAGAGCCCGGCCACGACCGGCACCTCGCCGAGCGTGGCGTAGAGGAGCGAGAGCGCCAGCATCACCGCCATGCCCGGCAGCACGAAGAGCGCGCCCGCCGCGACGCCGCCCCGCACCCCGTGCAGCAGCCAGCCGAGATAGGTCGCGAGTTGCTGCGCCTCCGGCCCCGGCAGCAGGGTGCAGAAGTTCAGCGCGTGCAGGAATCGCGCGTCGGAAACCCAGCGGCGTTCATCCACGACCTCGCGGTGTAGCATAGCGATCTGCCCGGCTGGCCCGCCGAAGGAGAGCAGGCCGATCTTCAGCCAGACGCGGAGAGCCGTGCCGAAGCTCGGCAGTTCCGGCGTCATGGCGAAGGGCACCCGAACCTGAAGGAGGCGGAGGGGCAGCGCCCGGCGTGCAGGGGGGAGGCGTGCCGCGGGCTTCCCGCGGCGCGAGGAAACGAAGGAGGGCGCAGAAGGGGGCTCCCCGGGGCGGTGAAAGGGACCCGATCCTACCGGGAAGAGGTGCCGCCGTCGAAGCCCCGCCCTATCCCCGCGCGCCCGGCAGGCCGCGCATCAGGAGCGGCGCCGCCCTCCCGGCCAGCGGGATGGCCGTGGCGCGGTAGGCATCGAGGTCGCGTCCACGCCCGGCCTCGGGTGTCGTGCCGGCCATGCGGATGACCGTCGCCGGCGGTGCCGCACGGATGCTCATCCCCGCCAGGCCGGCCATCGTGGTGCCAGGCATGGTGCCGGGCATGGCGCCAGGCCGGGGTTGGTTAGACCAGCCGGGCTGCCAGGCGGGCGCGCCGCCGGCCTGCTGCTGCTCTTCCGGCCAGCGCAATGCCACCTGCGCGCGGTAGGCATCAGCCCGGCCGGGCGTCTGCGAATGGTAGTGCCCAGCGGCCACCATCCAGTCCCCGGCATTGGCCTGCAGGTCCTTCAGGAAGCGCGCGGCGTAGCGTGCATTGGCCAGGGGGTCGAAGGCTTCGTCGAGCGAGGCGAAGGCGTTTGCGTGGTGGTACAGGTTGATCTGCATGCAGCCGACATCGATGATCCGCATGCCCCCGGCACGAAGCTGCCCCACCTCGGCAACCGCTTCCGCCTTGGAGGGGAAGAATTTTCCTCGTCCCTCCGCGTTCATCGTCCAGGGCCAGGGGCCCTGCTCCCCGGTGGCGGGATCGCGGCGGCCCGATTCCACCCGCCCGATCGCGGCCAGAAGCCCCGCGGGAATACCGTATTCCCGCTCCGCCGTGGCGATTGCGGCACGGCATAGGGCGGTGGGGGAGGGCTGGGCCAGGGCGATGCCGGGCAACAAGAGGAGGAGCAGGGCGAGGAGGCGCATGCTCCCCCCTGCTCAAGCCCCGTGCCAGCAGGGCCCCCGAAAAAATCGCATTCCCGTGATGGTGCGGCGCAGTAGAGCTCTTGCGAAACCCGGAGCCGAGGCCTACGTTGTGCATCGCAGCGACGCCTTCTGTTGCGTCGCTGTCTTTCTTGGACGTTTCCTCCCTAAACTCGGCGGTGCCTCTGGCACCGCCTCTTTTTTTGCCCGCACGAGGCCAGGTGTCAGCCGCGCAGGAAGCCCCAGTCCTCGTTCACCAGCAGCGCCAGCAACCGGTCCATATCGGCCCGAAGCGTGGCCAGCCCCGGCATGCGCCTGATCTGCCGCTCGTCCATGTAGAGGCTGCGCGCGATCTCCAACTGGATGACATGCACCCCCTGGCGCGGCCGCCCATAGTGCCGCGTGACATACCCGCCGGCATAGGGATCGTTGCGGCGCAGCCGGTAGCCGAGATCCGAGAGCGCCCCCTCCAGCAACCGCGTCGCCCGCGGGGCCGCGGCCGTGCCATGGGCATCGCCGAGGATCATGTCCGCCGCCCGCCCGGTCTCCCCAGGCAGGGAGGGCATGGAGTGGCAGTCGATCAGCAGGCAGCCACCGAAGCGCCGCGTGGTCTCCTCGATGAGGCCGGAGAGCGCGGCGTGATAGGGTTCCCAGAGCCCGCGCACCCGGTCCGCCGCCTCGTCGAAGGAGAGGCGGCGGCGATAAACCGCCTCGCCGCTCGCCACCACCCGCGCGATCGTGCCGAGTCCGGCCCCGACGCGCGGCGAGGCGCTGTTCACGAAGTCCGGCAGCGGCCCGTCGAACATGCCGGGATCCAGTTCCCAGGGCTCGCGGTTCGCGTCGCAGTAGACGCGGGGGAAGGTCGCGGCCAGCAGCGGTACGCCCCTCTCCGGGGCGCCGGCGAAGATCTCCTCCACGAAGCCATCCTCGGACCGGCGCAACGCCACCGGGTCCAGCCGGCTCTCCGCCAGGAAGGCGGCCGGGTAGTTCCGCCCAGAATGCGGGGAGGCGAGGACGAGGGGGGCGACCTGCTCCACCGGCCGCTGGAGCAGGAAGGGCGGCGGCGAATCGGCGTCGACAGGGGCGTTGATCGGAAGATCCATCTCGTTCGGAATCACCACAGCCGGGCGCGGCTGTCACGCATGCTTGGCCCCGATCCCGCAAATGGGCGCACGCAAGGGCGAGGGACAGGCTTGCCCCCGGCCGGAGGGCGCGCTAAACGGCCGCTCCCGGCGCGATGCGCCGGTTCCCGGGCGGATGGGCGCATAGCTCAGCGGGAGAGCACCTCCCTGACACGGAGGGGGTCACAGGTTCAATCCCTGTTGCGCCCACCATCCAGCCCCTTCTTCCCCTTCGGCTCGACCGTTCCATCCCCGGCAGTGTAGGGTCCGGCGATGCATTTCTGCCCCTTGCCGCGGTCCTGACGGGTGCTCTTCTCCCGTTCCGCGGCCCCTGCCGAACCATCCCTTCCGCCGGAAGCCGTCGTCTGGGCCTTTCGCCTCCTCCTCGGCCGTGAGCCAAGCGAGGCGGAGATCAGGACCCATCGCCGCCATCCTTCCGCGGAGGCCCTGCGCCGCGCCCTGGTGCCCGAGACCTACCGCATCCCGGTCTGGCTCCTCTCGCCCCCGGCCTCGCCGCTCGTGCCCTGGGTTTTCGAACCGCCGCGCCTGTCCCACCCAACCAGCCAGCTCTGCACCGCCGCCCAGTTCGACGAGCCCGACTATGCGGCCTGGTGCGCCACGATCGCCGAGGCGCCGCGGCCGCACCGCAAGCAGTGGGAATTCTGCTGGATCCTCGCCGTCCTCCGCGCGGCCGACGTGATCCGCCCCGGCGCGCGCGCCCTCGGCTTCGGCGTTGGCAACGAGCCGATCCCGGCCATGCTCGCCTCCCACGGGGTGCAGGTTCTCGCGACCGACGCGCCGGCCGAGATCGTCGGCACCCAGGGCTGGAGCGAGACGCAGCAGCACGCCTCGGACCTGTCGGGCCTGTACCGCGCCGAACTGCTGGACGAGGCCAGCTTTCGCCAGCGCGCCCGCTTCCGCGCCGTGGACATGAACGCCATCCCCGGCGACCTCCGCGACTTCGACGCCTGCTGGTCCTCCTGCTGCTTCGAGCACCTCGGCGGCCTCGCGGCCGGGCTCGACTTCGTGGAGAACTCGCTGGAGACCCTGCGCCCCGGCGGCGTCGCCGTGCACACCACCGAGTTCAACCTCGGTTCCAACGACCAGACGCTGGAGACACCAGGGCTGAGCTACTACCGCCGGCGGGACATCGAGGGCCTGCTGGAGCGCCTCGCCCGGCGTGGCCACACGGTCTGGCCGCTGAACCTGCACCCCGGCGACAGCCCGCTCGACGCCCACATCGATGTGCCGCCCTACGCGCTCCCGCACCTGAAGGTGGAGGCGATGGGGCAGGTCAGCACCTCCATCGGCCTCGTGGTGCAGCGGGCGGGCTGAGCCTAGCCCGCCCGCACGAGCACGTGGCGCTTGCGGCCGGCGGAGAGCTTCGCCGCGCCGTCGCGCAGGTCGTCCGCCGTCACCTCCCGCGCGATGTCCGACACCACCTCGTCGTTCAGCCGCAGGCCCGACTGGCCGACCAGCCGCCGTGCCTCGCCCTTGCTGGCCGCGAGACCGGCCGCGACCGCGAGGTCAAGCAGCCCCGCCGGAAGCTGCGCGGTGATGGAGGGAAGCGTCTCCGCCGCCACCCCCTGCTCAAAGGTCGCGCGCGCGGTGCCAGCCGCTTCCTCGGCCGCGGCGCGCCCGTGCAGCAGCGCCGTCGCCTCGGTGGCCAGCACCTTCTTCGCCTCGTTCACCTCCGCGCCCTGAAGCACCGCAAGGCGCGCGCACTCCTCCGCCGGCAATTCGGTGAAAAGCAGCAGGAAGCGACCGACATCCGCGTCCTCGGTGTTCCGCCAGAACTGCCAGTAGTCGTAAGGCGAGAGCTTGTCCGCGTTCAGCCAAACGGCGCCCGAGGCCGTCTTGCCCATCTTCGCGCCGGAAGCGGTGGTCAGCAGCGGTGTCGTCAGCCCGAAGGCGCTGGCACTCTCCATGCGGCGCACGAGGTCGGCGCCCATGATGATGTTGCCCCACTGATCCGAGCCGCCCATCTGCAGCGCGATGCCGTGCCGGCGGTACAGCTCCAGGAAGTCGTAACCCTGGAGGAGCATGTAGTTGAACTCGAGGAAGCTGAAGGCCTGCTCGCGTTCCAGGCGAAGCCGCACGCTGTCCATCGAGAGCATGCGGTTGACGCTGAAGTGCCGTCCGACCTCGCGCAGGAAGGGGATGTAGCGCAGCTCGTCCAGCCAGGCGGCATTGTCGAGCATGATGGCGTCGGTCGGGCCGCTGCCGAATTGCAGGAAGGGTTCGAAGGCACGGCGGATGCCGGCCTTGTTGGTCTCGATCTGCTCGTCCGTCAGCAGCGGCCGCGCCTCGTCGCGGAAGGAGGGGTCGCCCACCTTGCTCGTGCCGCCGCCCATCAGCACCACCGGCTTGTTGCCCGTGCGCTGGAGGAGCCGCAACAGCATGATCTGCATGAGGCTGCCGACATGCAGGCTGTCCGCCGTGCAGTCGAAGCCGATATAGCCGGGCAGCACCCCCTCGGCCATGCGGGCGACCAGCCCGGCCTCGTCCGTCACCTGGTGGATATAGCCGCGCTCGCGCGCGAGCCGGAGGAACTCGTTGGTGGCCTGGGTCGGGGTATCGGACATCGCGGCGTCAATCGGACCTTGCAAAGCGCCCCGCGCCTAGCACACTGCCCAGATGCTGCGAAACACGGCTATGCTGCGAACCATCGGGTTGATGAGCGGAACCTCGCTGGACGGGGTGGACGCCGCCTATGTCGAGACGGACGGCGAGAGAATCGGCCGCTTCGGCCGCAGCCTCACCATCCCTTACCCGCCCGCCCTGCGCCGGGATCTGCGCGCCCTGCTCGACGCCGCTCCCGCCCTCCACGCCGAGGGGCGGCTGGCCGGCCATCCCGCGCTGCTGGACTGCGCGGAGCGGCTGACCGAACGGCACGCCGAGGCCGTCCTCGCCCTCGGCACCGGTGCCGACCTCATCGGGTTCCACGGACAGACCATCCTCCACCGGCCGGCGACCGCGCCCGGCGAGCGCGGGCATACCTGGCAGATCGGCAACCCCGACCTCCTCGCCCGCCGCACCGGCATCGAGGTGGTGCACGACTTCCGCTCGGCCGATGTCGCGGCCGGCGGGCAGGGGGCCCCGCTCGTGCCCGTCTTCCACAGGGTGCTGGCGGAGGCGCTTCCCAAGCCCGTCGCCATCCTCAACCTCGGGGGTGTCGCCAACGTCACCTGGATCGGGCTGGACGGCGAGCTGATCGCCTTCGACACAGGCCCGGCCAACGGCCCGATGGACGACTGGGCGCGCCGCTCCCTCGGCCAGGACTACGACCGCGACGGGCTTCTGGCCGGCGCCGGCCTGCCGGACGGGGCCGTGCTGGGGCGGCTGATGGCTCATCCCTACCTCGCCGCGCCGCCGCCCAAGTCGCTCGACAGGCTGGATTTCGACGGGGCGCTCCGCGATTCGGGGGCAGGGGAACTCTCCCCGGCGGACGGCGCCGCCACCCTCGCGGCCTTCTGCGCGGTCTGCGTCGGCGCCGCGGCCCGGCATTTCCCCGAGCCGCCGCTGCAATGGCTCGTCGCCGGAGGCGGCCGGCGAAACCCGGCCCTCATGCGCGCCCTCGCCGGCGTGCTGGAGGCGCCCGTCCGGCCAGTGGAAGTCGCGGGCTGGGACGGCGACGCGCTGGAGGCCCAGGCTTTCGGCGTCCTGGCCGCCCGCGTTGCCCGGAACCTGCCGCTGACCTTCCCGGGCACGACCGGCGCGCCTTACCCGATGACCGGCGGCCGGCGGGTTCCGGCCCTGGCATGAAACGCGAAGGGGGCGGCGCACCGGGATGCGCCGCCCCCTCCATCATGGGCCAGGAATACGGGTGCTCAGTCGGCCGCCATCGACATCCGCGCCCGGTTGAGCACGGTCATCACATGGTCCTGGGTCGCGTCGGCCACCCGCACCGTCTGCTCGGGCGTGAAGACGTGAGTCGCGCCCTCCATCACCCGGTAGTCGATCTTGATGCCCTTTTGGGTGTTCAGCTTGTCCACCAGCTTCCGCACCGAGGGCTCCGGCACCAGCTCGTCCGCCTCGCCGTGCAGGATGAGGCCGGAGCAGGGGCAGGGGGCCAGGAAGCCGAAGTCGTAGTGGCTGGCCGGCGCCGCGATGGAGACGAAGCCACCCATCTCAGGGCGCCGCATCAGCACCTGCATGCCGACATAGGCGCCGAAGGAGTAGCCGGCCACCCAGAGCATCGAGGCCGCAGGGTTCACCGCCTGAAGGAAGTCGAGCGCGGCCGTGCCGTCCGAAATCTCGCCAATGCCGCCGTCATAGCGGCCCTGGCTCTTGCCGACGCCGCGGAAATTGAAGCGCAGAGTCGAGAAGCCCATGCCGCAGAAGCGCTCGTACAGGGCATGCACGACCCGGTTGTTCATCGTCCCGCCATGCAGCGGGTGGGGGTGCAGGATAAGGGCGGTGGGCGCATTGGGCTGCTTGGCGTGGTGGTAGCGACCCTCGAGCCGGCCGTCAGGACCAGCGAACATGACCTCGGGCATCATCACCTTCCGCCCCTCGCGGGGCGTTCATCTGGGGTGGGCCGGCCCCTTGGAAGGGACCGCCCCACCAGTTTCTTCATCACCGGCACCCCAGTCCGCCCCGCGGCGGCTCCCGGGCGGAGAGGGTTCGGCCCGCGCCCCGGAAGGAGCAGCCGGACGAGCCCGGTCCTCTGGATGGAATCGGCAACGGAACGTTCCGTCCGGCTGGGCCGACCCCGTCCGGAGGGGTGGCCAGGGGCGACGGGGGCGCTTCCGAACCGGATTCCGGGGGTGCCATGTGTTCCGCGCGGCCTTCCGGTACGCGGCACAGGCGCAATATAGGCATCGCCCGACGGGATTCATAACCAAAACATGGCATGGCCTCATGAATCAGTGCGCATGGCTGCCGCCCGCACCGGTCCTGCCCCCGCCGCAACGGCGGGGCGGCGGGGCTGAGATGCGGCTCTCCACCCGTGGTCGCTACGCCGTGATGGCACTGACCGAGATGGCGCGGCGCGGCCCGGGTGGGGCCAAGGAGGCGCCGATGACGCTTGCCGAGATCGCGCAGGCGCAGATGCTCTCGGTCGCCTATCTCGAGCAGCTCTTCGGGCGACTCCGGCGGGCGGGGCTGGTGCGCTCGGCCCGGGGCCCGGGTGGTGGCTACCGGCTGGGCCGCCCGGCCGTGGCTATCACCATCGCCGAGATCGTGGAGGCGGTGGACGACACCATCGCCGGCGGGCCCGAAGCGGCGGACATGCCGGACATGCCACCGGATCAGCGGGACCTCTGGCGCGAACTGGGGGAGCAGGTCCGCCTCTTCCTCTCCGCCATCTCGTTGCAGGACGTGGTGGACGGCCGGACCATGGGCCGCGCCGTGCCGGTGCCCGGCGGGGCGGCGTCCCCCGGGGAGGATTGATGCCCCTCTACCTCGACGCCAACGCGACGGAGCCGCTGCGCCCCGAGGCGCGCGAGGCGGCCCTGGTGGCGATGGAGTTGCTGGGCAATCCTTCCTCCGTCCACGCCGAGGGCCGCGCCGCGCGGCGGGTGCTGGAGGAGGCGCGCGCCCGCGTTGCCGCCCGCTTCGGGGGCGCCGCGCGAGATGTGGTCCTCACCTCCGGCGGTACGGAGGCGAACGCGCTCGCCATCGCCTCGCTCCGCCGAGGCCGGCGCGTCCTGGCCGGCGCGACCGAGCACCCGGCCGTGCTCCGCGCGGCGGAGGGCGCCGGGGTTCTCCCCGTGCTGGCCGACGGCACGCTCGACCTCGCCGCGCTCGACCGGGCGCTGGGGGAGGGCGGGCCGGCGCTCGTCTGCCTCATGGTGGCGAACAACGAGACAGGGGTGATCCACCCGGTCGCGGAGGCAGCCGCCCTCTGCCGCCGCCACGGCGCCCTGATGCACCTGGACGCCGTTCAGGCGGCGGGCCGAATCCCGCTCGCCTTCTCCGGGAGCGGGGCAGAGAGCATGGCCATTTCCGGCCACAAGCTCGGCGGCCCCAAGGGGGCGGGAGCGCTGCTCCTCCGCCCGGGGCTCGAACTCCAGCCGCTCATCGCCGGCGGCGGACAGGAGCGGGGGCGGCGCGGCGGCACGGAGGCGCTGCCCGCCATCGCCGGGCTGGGCGCCGCGGCCATGGTGGCCGAGCCGACGGCCGCCCTCCGGCTGGCCGCGCTGCGCGACGGGATCGAGGCGGCGCTCGGCCTGCCGGTCGCGGGGGAGGGGGCGCCGCGCCTGCCGAACACGACATGCCTCGTCCTCCCCGGCATCCCCGCGGAAACCGCCGTCATCGCCCTCGACCTCGAAGGCGTCCGGGTCTCGGCCGGCGCCGCCTGTTCCTCGGGCAAGGTCTCGCGCAGCCCGGTGCTCGCGGCCATGGGGCTGGGGGAGGAGGCAGGGCAGGCCATCCGCGTCTCCCTTCCATGGAACGCGCCCGACGACGCCCCGGCGCGCTTCGCCGCCGCCTGCCGAGCCGTGCTGGAGCGGCTTCGGGGGAGAGTGCCGAATGGGGCGCTCCCGGCGGTGGGCTGATCCGCGCCCGCCGGGCCTCGTCCCCGCCCGCCCGATCGCCCATCTTGGCGTCATGAGGGAAGCCGCGAACCGCCCCGCCTATCTCGATAACCACGCGACCACGCCGGCCGATCCGCGCGTGATCGCGGCGATGCGCCCCTGGTGGGAGGCGAATTTCGCCAATCCGGCGAGCATCGAGCACGCGCTCGGCCGCGAGGCCGAGGCCGCGGTCGAGGAGGCCCGTGCCCACATCGCGGCCCTCCTTGGCGCGGAGCCGCGGGAGGTCGTCCTCACCTCCGGCGCGACGGAGTCGAACAACCTTGCCATCAAGGGCGCGGCCCGCTTCGCCGCCTCCCAGGGGACGGAGCGGCGCCGGATCGTCACGGTGGCGACCGAGCACAAATGCGTTCTCGAGAGCGTCCGCGACCTCGCGGCCGAGGGCTTCGAGCCAGTGCTGCTGCCGGTGCGCCCCGACGGGCTGCTGGACCCGGAAGCCCTATGGCAGGCCCTCTCGGTCCCGACGCTGCTCGTCAGCGTCATGGCCGTGAACAATGAGACGGGCGTCGTTCAGGACATCGCCGCCCTGGCCGAAATCGCCCATGCGGCGGGCGCGCTCTTTCACACGGACGCCGCCCAGGCTGCGGCGCGCATCCCGCTCGATGTGGCCGGAATGGGAATCGACCTCCTCTCCCTCTCGGCCCACAAGATCTACGGACCCAAGGGTATCGGCGCCCTCTATGTCCGCCGGCGGCCGCGGGTGCGCCTCGCGCCACTGTTCTCGGGCGGCGGGCAGGAGCGGGGGCTGCGTTCCGGCACCCTGCCGGCACCCCTCGTCGTCGGCTTCGGGGAGGCGGCGCGGATCGCGCGCCTGGAGATGGCGCTCGACGAGGGCCGCATCGCCGGCCAGCGGGACCGCTTCCTTGCCGCGATGGAGGCGGGCATCCCGGGCCTGCGCGTGAACGGCTCCCGCACGAGCCGCGTCGCCGGAAACCTCAGCCTCACCCTGCCCGGCGGGGTGGATGCCCAGGCGGTGATGGCGGCGGCACCCGGCGTCTGTGTCTCCACCGGTAGCGCCTGCTCCTCGGCCAGTATCGAGCCGTCCTACGTGCTCCGCGCCCTCGGCCTGCCGGAGGCGGAGGCACGGGCGACCTTGCGGATCGGCATCGGCCGCTTTACCTCGCCCGCCGAGGTGGACCGGGCGGCAGCCGAGCTGTCGCGGGCCTGGAACGGGGTGCGGCAGCGGGCGGCGGCGGAATAGCGCCCCGGGCCGCCGCACCGGTTAGGAGAGAGCGATGCCCAAGATGACCTTCGTCGAGCGGGACGGAACGCGCCGCGAGGTGGAGGCCCCGCTCGGTCTCTCGGTTCTCGAGATCGCGCACAAGCACAACGTGGACATCGAGGGCGCCTGCGAGGGCAGCCTCGCCTGCTCCACCTGCCACGTCATCGTCGATGCCGGCTGGTTCAACAAGCTGGAGAGCCCGACCGAGGACGAGGAGGACATGCTCGACCTCGCCTTCGACCTGCAGGAGACGAGCCGGCTGGGCTGCCAGCTCATCATGACGCAGAAGCTGGACGGGCTGGTGGTGAAGCTGCCCGCCGGCAGCCGCAACGCGGGATGACGCATTCCGCGCCCTACGGCCGCGAGGGCGGGCTGTTCCGCGCCCTGCGCTCGGGCGCTGCCCGGGAATGGGATGCCTATTGCTGGCACCCCTTCGTGCAGGGCCTGGCCGAGGGCACGCTGCCCCTGGCCGCCTTCCGGCGCTACCTCGTGCAGGACTACCTCTTCCTCGTGCAGTTCGCCCGCGCCCAGGCTCTGGCGATCGTGAAGGGCGAGAGCCTGGAGGCGATGCGGGCCAAGGGCGCCGTGGTGCAGGCCATCCTCGACGAGACGAAGCTGCACCTCGTCTATTGCCGTGAATGGGGCCTCGACGAGGCGGCGGTGCTGGCCGAGCCGGAGGCGCCGGAGACGGTCGGCTACACCCGATGGGTGATGGACCAGGGCTTCCGGGGCGACATCCTCGACCTTGAGGTGGCGCTGGCCCCCTGCACGGTGGGCTATGGCGAGGTGGCCCAGCGCATCGAGGCCCATCCCGGCCGCCGGCGGGAAGGGAACCCCTACGAGAACTGGATCGTCCAGTACGCCAGCCCCGATTACCAGGCGGTGGCGCGCGGCGCGGCCGAGCGGCTGGACGCGCTGGGCGAGACCCATGGCGGGGCGGCGCGGATCGCTTCGCTGACGCGGGTCTTTGCCGAGGCGTCGCGCCTGGAGGCTGATTTCTGGCAGATGGGGCTGAACGCAGCATGAGGATCCTCGTCGCCATGTCCGGCGGCGTGGACAGCAGCGTCGTCGCCGGCCTGCTGGCGGAGGCGGGGCACGAGGTCATCGGCGCCACGCTCCAGCTCTACGACCACGGCGCGGCGGTCCAGAAGAAGGGCGCCTGCTGCGCGGGTCAGGACATCCACGACGCGCGCGACGTGGCGGACCGCCTGGGCATCCCCCACTACGTCCTCGACCGCGAGAGCCGGTTCCGGAATGCGGTGATCGAGGACTTCGCCAGCAGCTACGCGCGCGGCGAGACGCCCATCCCCTGCGTCCGCTGCAACCAGACGGTGAAGTTCCAGGACCTCGTGGCCCTGGCGCGCGACCTCGGCTGCGAGGCGCTGGCGACCGGCCACTACGCCCGCCGCGTCGAGGGACCGGCGGGGCCGGAGCTGCACCGCGCGGCCGATCCCGCCCGCGACCAGTCCTACTTCCTCTTCGCCACCACGCGCGACCAGCTCGCCTTCGCCCGTTTCCCGCTCGGCGACATGCCGGACAAGGCGGCGGTGCGGCGCGAAGCCGTGCGGCTCGGCCTTGCCGTCGCGGAGAAGCCGGACAGCCAGGACATCTGCTTCGTCCCCGAGGGCCGCTACCACGACCTCGTCGCCAAGCTGCGTCCGGAGGCGGCGGAGAGCGGGGAGATCGTGGACGAGGCAGGGCGCGTGCTCGGCCGACACGCGGGTCTCGCCCGCTACACCGTGGGTCAGGCGCGTGGCCTCGGCCTCCCCGGCGCCGCTGGCCTCCGGGTCGCCGCCCTCGATGCCGCCCGCGGCCGTGTGGTCGTCGCGCCCGCCGCCGCCATCCCTGTGCCCGAGGTGCCCGTCGGCGAGGTGAACTGGCTCATCGACCCGCCCACCACGCCCTTCGCCGCCACGGCGAAGTTCCGCGCAAGGGAGGTGCCGCAGCCCGTCACGGCCGCGTGGAACACGGAGGGCGGCATCCTCGTCGTGCGGCCCGAGCACCCCGTCATCTCCGCGCCCGGCCAGGGTTGCGTCCTCTATGACGGGGATCGCGTGCTCGGCGGCGGCTTCATCCGCGCGTCCCGGCGCGCAACGGCACCGGATCCGGTTGACAGTTCGGCGCCGGCGGCATAGTTCCGCGACCCCGGCAGGTGGCACGCTCTGGCGGGGTAGCTCAGCTGGTTAGAGCACGGCACTCATAATGCCGGGGTCACCGGTTCAAGTCCGGTTCCCGCTACCATTCGGCTTTGCCACCTGCCGACTTCCCGCACCGCGCATCCGTAATGGGTGAAAGAACGGTGTAAGCTTGGCCATGTAGACCTCTCCCGAAGCCGCGATCGGACGCGGCGAGGAGACCTCCCTCATGGCTCCCGCGGATGGATCCACCCTCGAGCCCCGCATCGCGCCCGAAGCGGCCGGTCTTCCTCGCCTCTCGGTGCTTCTCTGCGTCGGCAACGAGGCTGGCCGGATCGATTCCCTCCTCTCCGCACTGCCCTTCGCTGACGAGGTGATCCTCGTTGCCGACCGTTCCACCGACGGCACGGTCCGAACCGCGAGTCGTCTCGGCGCGGTGGTTGTGGAGGGCGCCTGGACGGAGGAGGGGCATCGCAAGCGCGCCGGCCTCGACGCCGCCCTCGGCGAATGGGTCCTTGAGCTGGAGCCGGAGGAGGGGCCCGACGCCCGTCTCCTGACAGCCATCCGCGGGATCGTCGGAGCGCCCGCGGCCGCCGACTACCATCGGCTGCGAGTCGAAGCGGGAAGCGGCGATGCGGTGCGGCTCTACCGCCGCGGCGCGAAGTCCTGGTCACCCGATGGCTCGCGCGTCCTCCTGCACGGCGTTGAGGGACCACGGCTACCGGGCGCACTTCGCCGCCGGGGCAGCCCGGCCGACGGGCTGCCGGCAATGCCTGGGAACCGTCCCGCCGCTCCCCGTCCCTGGCGCGCCCTGGCTGGGGTCGCCCTGCGCTTCTGGAAGGCGCACCGCCGCTCCCCGGTAGCGTGAGGCGCGGCGGGCGCTGGTGGGCCGCCCGCGGTTGCCTTCCCCGGCAAAAGCCCCAAGCTCCGCGCCGGGCATTTCGCCCCGGAGGTTGGCATGAAGGTCCTCGTCCTCGGCAGCGGCGTGATCGGCGTCACCAGCGCCTGGTACCTGGCGCAGGCGGGGCACGAGGTGGTGGTGATCGACCGCCAGGAGGGCGCAGGACGCGAGACGAGCTTCGCCAATGCCGGCCAGCTCTCCTACGGCTATTCCTCGCCGTGGGCGGGGCCGGGCGTGCCGATGAAGGCGGTGAAGTGGCTGCTGATGCACCACCGCCCCTTTGTCTTCTGGCCGCGCCCAGACCCGGAGATGCTCACCTGGCTCGCCCGCATGGCCGCGAACTGCACGGAGCGCGCCTACCATCGCAACAAGGGGCGGATGGTGCGCGTGGCCGAGTACAGCCGCCTCGCGCTGGCGGAGCTGCGGGCAGCCACGGGCATCGAGTTCGACCATCGCGCGCAGGGCACCGTGCAGCTCTTCCGCACCCAGGCGCAACTCGACCATGTCGGCGGGGACACCGCCGTGCTGGACGAGTACGGCGTGCCCTGGGAGCTGCTGGACCCCGAGGGCTGCATCGCGTCGGAGCCCGCCCTGGCCCGCGTGCGGGACCGTTTCGTCGGTGGCCTCCGCCTGCCCCAGGACGAGACGGGGGACGCCTTCCTCTTTACCCAGCGGCTGGCGGAGCTGGCGCGGGGAGCGGGCGTCACCTTCCACCTCGGCGTCAGCGTCGCGGGCATCCGCGCCGAGGGGGGCCGCGTGACGGCGGTGGAGACCGACCACGGCGACTTCAGCGCCGACGCCTATGTGGCCGCGCTGGGCAGCCACACCCCCGCCCTGCTGCGGCCGCTGGGGCTCCGCCTGCCGGTCTATCCGATCAAGGGCTACTCCCTGACCCTGCCCGTGACGGAGGAGGCGGCCGCGCCCGTCTCCACGGTGATGGACGAGACCTACAAGATCGCCATCACGCGCCTCGGCACCCGTATCCGGGTGGGCGGCACGGCGGAGATCGCGGGCTTCAGCAAAAGCCTCCGCGTGCCCCGGCGGGAGACGCTGGAGCATTCCGTGCGGGATCTCTTCCCGGAGGGAGGTGACATCGCCGCCGCTCAGTTCTGGACCGGTCTGCGCCCCATGACGCCCGACGGCACGCCGGTCATCGGCGGAACGCCGTTGGCGAACCTCTTCACGAATACCGGGCACGGCACGCTCGGCTGGACGATGGCCTGCGGGTCGGGGCGGGTGCTGGCGGATATCGTTTCGGGTCGCGCGCCGGAGATCGACGTCTCGGACCTCGGCATCGCCCGCTATGGCTAGGCGGCGGAACGTTCCCCGGCCAGCGCATCGCGACACGGGGCCCCCGCCCTTGGAACGAACGTGCCGACTGCCGACATGGCCTTGCATGACGGCTGCTGCACGAGTTGCGTGGGTGGAATAGGCCGAAGGCGCGTGTTAGCGTCGTGAAATTCGACCGGAGAAGGAGGAGGAAGTCGCATGACACTTCAGCTCGGGCAGATCGCCCCGGACTTCGAGGCGGACACCACCCAGGGGCGCATCCGCTTCCACGAATGGCTCGGCAATTCGTGGGGCGTGATCTTCAGCCATCCGAAGGACTTCACGCCGGTCTGCACGACCGAGCTCGGGTATGCCGCCAAGCTGAAGCCGGAGTTCGATCGCCGTGGCGTGAAGATCATCGGCCTCTCGGTGGACACGCTGGAGCGCCACGAGGGCTGGAACGCGGACATCGAGGAGACCCAGGGCACCGCGGTCAACTTCCCGATGATCTCGGACCCCGACAAGCATGTCGCGAACCTCTACGGCATGATCCATCCCGAGGCCGACGCGGCGGTGACGGTGCGGACAGTGTTTGTCATCGACCCGAACAAGAAGATCCGCCTCATGCTGATCTATCCGCCGAGCGCCGGCCGCAACTTCGACGAGGTGCTGCGCGTGGTGGACAGCCTGCAGCTCACCGATAAGCACAAGGTCGCCACGCCCGTGAACTGGAAGCCCGGTGACCGCACCATCGTCGCCGCCAGCCTTTCGGACGAGGAGGCGAAGAAGCACTTCCCGCAGGGCTTCAAGGCGGAGAAGCCCTATCTGCGGTGGGTCGATCACCTGGAGTGGACCTGAGAGCGGGCCAGGGTCGGGCATGACCGGCGTCGCACCCGATTTCTGGGGGGCCGTGGGCAACACGCCCCTCATCCGCCTGCGCCGCGCTTCCGAGGAGACGGGGTGCGAGATCCTCGGCAAGGCGGAGTTCATGAACCCCGGCGGCAGCGTGAAGGACCGCGCTGCCCTGGGTATCCTGCAGGAGGCCGTTGATCGCGGCCTCCTCACCCCTTTCCAGCCTGGCACGATCGTGGAGGGCACGGCGGGGAACACCGGCATCGGCGTCGCGTTGGCGGCCAGTGCGCGCGGCTGGAAGTCCGTCATCGTCGTGCCGGAGACGCAGAGCCGGGAGAAGATCGACTTCCTGCGCATGATCGGCGCCGATGTGCGGCTGGTGCCGCCGAAGCCGCTGAGCGATCCCGGCCACTACGTGAACACCTCCCGCCGCCTGGCCGAGGAGATGGGTGCGGTCTGGGCGAACCAGTTCGACAACAAGGCGAATGCCGCAGCCCACGAGGCGACGACCGGGCCGGAGATCTGGGAGCAGACCGGCGGCCGGATCGACGCCTTCACCTGCGCCTGCGGCACCGGCGGCACGCTGGCCGGCACGTCCCGGGCGCTGAAGGCGCGCAAGCCCGATGTGCGGATCGTGCTCGCGGACCCGCATGGCTCGGGCCTGTTCTCCTGGGTCAAGACCGGCACCGTCTCGGCCGAGGGAAACTCGGTCACCGAGGGCATCGGGCAGGGCAGCAAGGTTCCGGGCAACCTCGAGGGCGCGCCGATCGACGACGCACTGCGCATCTCCGATCCTGAGGCGCTGGAGCAGTGCTTCCGCCTTCTCTCGGAGGAGGGGCTGAGCGTCGGCGGCTCGGCGGGGCTGAACGTCGCGGCGGCGATCGCACTGGCGCGGCAGATGGGGCCGGGGCACACCATCGTGACCATCCTCTGCGACAGCGGCGCGCGCTACCAGTCGAAGTTGTTCAACCCGGAGTTCCTCCGGGAACGCGGTCTTCCCGTGCCGCCCTGGCTGGCATGATCCGGGAAGCGGTCGAGATCGCGCGCAGCATCCGCGCGCGAGACCCGGCGCGGCCGACCGTGGCGGAGTCCTTCCTCTGCTACGCGGGGCTGCACGCGGTGATCTGGCATCGACTGGCGCACCGCCTCTGGCGCGCGGGGTTCCGTGCGCCGGCGCGCTGCGCCTCGCATCTCGGGCGCTTCCTGACGGGCATCGAGATCCATCCGGGCGCGAGGATCGGCCGGCGGCTCTTCATCGACCACGGCATGGGCGTGGTGATCGGCGAGACCGCCGAGATCGGCGACGACGTGCTCATCTACCACGGCGTCACGCTCGGCGGCCTGACCACCCGGCCGGGCAAGCGCCACCCGACGCTGCTGGACAACGTGGTGATCGGCGCCGGCGCGCAGGTGCTGGGCCCGATCGTCATCGGCCGCGGCGCGCGCGTGGGCGCCAACGCCGTCTGCGTGGACCCCGTGCCGGACGGCGTGACGGTGGTCGGCATTCCCGCGCGCCCGCCGGGGCAGCCCTGCACCGATCCCACGGCGGGCTACGGCATCGCGCCGGGCCAGGTGGATCCCGTGATGGAGCAGATCGCGGCGCTGCGCGCCGAGGTCGCGGCCTTGAGGGAGCGAGCCTCCCTCAAGGCCTGACGCTTCAGCCCGCCTTCGCCTCGCGGCGGCGGCGGGTCAGGATGAACTCGGTGTAGCCGTTCGGCTGCGTCGCGCCCTCGAAGACGAGGTCACAGGCCGCCTTGAAGGCCACGCCGTTGTAGTCCGGCGCCATCGGCCGATAAGCGGGGTCACCCGCGTTCTGGCCGTCCACCACCTTCGCCATCCGCCGCATCGTCTCCTCCACCTGGGCGCGGTCCACGATCTCGTGGCGCAGCCAATTGGCGATGTGCTGGGCGGAGATGCGAAGCGTCGCGCGGTCCTCCATCAGCCCGACATCGTGGATGTCCGGCACCTTGGAGCAGCCGACGCCCTGGTCGATCCAGCGCACGACATAGCCGAGGATGCCCTGGGCGTTGTTGTCCAGCTCCGACTGGATCTCGTCGGGCGCCCAGTTCGTGTTTTCGGCCAGCGGGATGGTCAGCAGGTCGGAAAGCTTAGCGCGCTTCCCGCCCGCCGCCAGCTCCGCCTGCCGCGCCGCGACGTCCACCTGGTGGTAGTGCATCGCGTGCAGCGTGGCGGCGGTGGGGGAGGGGACCCAGGCCGTGCTCGCGCCCGCCCGCGGATGCCCGACCTTCTGCTCGAGCATGGAGGCCATGGCGTCCGGCGCGGCCCACATCCCCTTGCCGATCTGCGCGTGCCCGCGCAGCCCGCAGGCGAGGCCGACATCGACGTTGTTGTCCTCATAGGCCGCGATCCACGGTGCCTTGCGCATGTCGTTCTTCCGGACGACGGCGCCGGCCTCCATCGAGGTGTGGATCTCGTCGCCCGTGCGGTCGAGGAAGCCGGTGTTGATGAAGAACACCCGCTCCTTCGCCATCTCGATGCAGTTGGCGAGGTTGAGCGTCGTGCGCCGCTCCTCGTCCATGATCCCCATCTTCAGCGTGTTGCGGGGAAGGCCGAGCGCGTCCTCCACCTCGCCAAACAGCGCCACCGCCCAGGCCACCTCGGCCGGCCCGTGCATCTTCGGCTTCACGATGTAGACGCTGCCAGCCGCGCTGTTCATCCGCTTGCCGCGCAGGTCGTGCAGCGCGATCAGTGACGTGACATAGGCGTCGAGGATCGTCTCCGCCGTCTCGTGGCCGTCGAGCTTCACCGCATCGGTCATCATGTGATGGCCGACATTGCGGATCAGCATGAGAGAGCGGCCGCGCAGCGTCAGCTCGCCGCCATCTGGCGCCTTATAGGTGCGGTCGGGGTTGAGGCGCCGCTCCAGCGTCTCGCCGCCCTTCTCGAAGCTGGCGGAGAGGTCGCCGCGCATGAGGCCAAGCCAGTTGCGGTAGACGCCAACCTTGTCCTCGGCATCCACGGCCGCGACGGAATCCTCGGCGTCCATGATGGTTGAGAGGGCGGCCTCCAGCACGAGGTCCGCGACGCCTGCCTTGTCGGTCGCGCCGATCGGGTGGCTACGGTCGATCACGATCTCCAGGTGCAGGCCGTTGCGGGCGAGCAGGATAGCGGTCGGCTCGTCGGCCGTGCCGTTGTAGCCGCGGAACTGGGCGGGATCGCGGAGCCCCGCGGTGCTGCCGCTGTTGAGCAGGATGCTGAGCTTGCCGGCCTCCACGCGGTAGGCGGCGGCATCGGCGTGGCTGCCCTCGGCCAGCGGTGCGGCGTCGTCCAGCACGGCGCGGGCGCGGGCGATGACGGCGGCGCCGCGCTTCTGGTCGAAGCCGCGGGCCTTCGGGCCCTCCTGCGGGATGGCGTCGGTGCCGTAGAGCGCGTCGTAGAGGCTGCCCCAGCGCGCGTTCGCGGCATTCAGCGCGTAGCGCGCGTTGTTGACGGGCACGACGAGCTGCGGGCCGGCCAGGCGGGCGATCTCGTCGTCCACGTTCCCGGTCGTCACCTCGAAGGGCGCCGGCGGCTCCACGAGGTAGCCGATGCCGCGCAGGAAGGCCTCGTAGGCCTCCGCGTCCACGGGGCGGGAGGGATTGGCACGGTGCCACTCGTCCAGCCGCTCCTGCAGGCGGTCCCGGTCGCCGAGAAGGCCGGCGTTCTTCCGGTCCAGGCCCCGCAGCGTGGCCTCCATCGCGGCCCAGAAGGCCCCGGCCTCCACCCCGGTGCCGGGAAGGGCCTCCTCCTCGATGAAGCGGCGGAGGGCGGGGGCGACCTCCATACCCTGGGCTGTCTCGGACACGCGGCGTCCTCCTGTGGATTGCACTTGCCAGATAAAGCCCCGCGCCCGGCCCTGCAAACCGGGTGGGGCCGGGGCCTTGCCGCCGCGGCAAGGGGGCGCGACCCTTCCGTCCCGACACACGCCCCAGGTGACCGATGCCCGACCTTTCCGCCTACCTCCCGCCGCCGCACACAAGCCAGCACTGGGTGCTGACCAAGCCCGCGGCCTCCGGTAGCGGCGGCGTGGTCGTCTCTCAGTCCCGCGCGGCGGCGGAAGCGGGGGTGGCGGTGCTGGAGGCCGGCGGCAACGCGGCGGACGCGGCGGTGGCCGCGGCCTTCGCACTCGCGGCGGTGGAGCCCTGGAACAGCGGGCTCGGCGGCATCGGCTTCGCGATCGTCCACAGGCCTGGCTCGGCGCCGCAGGTGGTGGATTTCGGCCCGGTGGCCTCGGCGCGCGTCGATCCCTCGGCCTATCCGCTGACGGGCAGGTGGAAGCAGGACCTCTTCGCCTGGCCGGAGGTGGTGGGGGACGTGAACATCCACGGCCCGCTCTCCTTCGTCATTCCCTCCTCGGTCGCCGGCTACGACCTGCTGCGGGAGCGCTTCGGCACGGGGATGGGGCTCGACCGCCTGCTCGGCCCGGCCATCGCCCTCGCGCAGCGCGGCCTGCCGCAGGACTGGTTCACCCTGCTGAAGGTCTCCTCATCCGCCCGCGTGCTGCGGCTCTATGAGGAGAGCGCGCGCATCTACCTGCCGGACGGCCTGCCGCCCAACCCTCCTTACCAGGGGGAGCCCGGCTTCTTCCCGCTCGGCCGCCTCGCCGAGACGCTGGTGCGGCTGCGCGACCGTGGGCTGCGCGACTTCTACGAGGGGGTAATTGCGGCGGATCTCGCGGCGGATATCGCTGCCCTTGGCGGGGTGGTCGATGCGGCCGATCTCGCGGGCTGCCGCGCCGCGGTGCGCACCTCGACCCCGATCGACTGGCGCGGCACCCACACGCTCCACACCGCGGGCGGACTGACCGCCGCACCGACCATGGCAGCCGTGGTCGCGGAGATGAACCACCTGCCAGTGGGCGACGAGCCCCGGGCGGACTGGTTCCGTGGCTTCGCGCGCGCCATGCGTGGCGCCTATGCGGAGCGCCTCGCGGGCCTCGGCGCCGCGAAGGAGACGGCGGAGACCTGCACCACCCACCTGACGGTGACGGACGGAGAGGGGATGATGGTCTCGGTCACCACCACGCTCCTCTCCTCCATGGGCAGCCGCGTGGTGCTGCCGAGGACGGGCGTGCTGATGAACAACGGCATGATGTGGTTCGACCCGCAGCCTGGCAGCGCCAACGCCATCCGCCCGGGCGCGCGCCCGCTCTGCAACATGAGCCCCGTGACCGTCAGCCCCGCCGGCGAGGAGACGAACCCGGTGTTGGCGACCGGCGCCTCCGGCGGGCGGCGCATCCTGGCGAGCGTGCTGCAGATGCTCGCCTTCACGCTCGACTTCGGCATGGAGCCGGAGAGGGCCGCGCATATGCCGCGCATCGACGTTTCCGGGCCCGACGGAGTTACCGCGGACCGGCGCCTGCCGACCGAGGTGCTCGGTGTCCTGGCCGAGGATGGGCCGCTGGAGGTGGTGGAGCACGCGGTGCTGCCCGTGAACTTCGCCTGCCCGAATCTCATCCTGCGGAAGGGGAATGCGGCGACCGGGATCAGCGACGTCATGTCGCCGTGGTCGGCGGCGTTGGCGGCGAGACCATAGAACCTGAATGTTGCTTCATCGGCACAAAAGTCACACCGGGCAGGGTTGATCTGGTCCGCAGCGCGACTCCATAGGCAGTTCGTCCGAATGCGTTACATTGCCTCTGCCGGAACGATTGCCGGCAGAGGGGTGGCGATGATTTTCGGACGGTTTCGTGGGGGCAGGCGCATCATCGCGCCCGTCGTGGCCGCAGCACTGCTCGCGGGCTGCGTCAATCACAACGAGATTGCGATGCGGGTCGGGGCACCTCCGGCTGAGGCCGTGCAGCTTCGCGAGGTGCAGACGGCGCGCTTCGAAACGCCGGACGAGATGCTTCTCCTGACCGAGGCGACGCAGGTTCTTCAGGACCTCGGCTTCGGAGTTGCGGAGAGCGCGCCGCAGATGGGAGTCCTGACCGGTTATAAGACGCGTGACGCTGTAGAGGCTGGGCAGGTCGCGGCGCAGATCGCCCTAACTGTCGTTGCGGCGGCCTTCCTCGTGGCCTACGCGCCCACCTGGGACCAGAACCAGGTGATCCGGGTCACCCTTACCTCCCAGCCTGTGCCACAGAACCGCCAGACGGTGCTGCGGGCCTCCTTCGAGCGCCTCGTGGCCAACAACAGGGGCGAGGTTCGCGTCGAGCCGCTGCTGCAACCCGAGATGCACCAGGAGTTCTTCACCATGCTCCGAAACGGAATGGCTATCCGGGGAGGACGCACATGACCCTTCGCTATATCGTCCTTCTCCCACCCTTGTTGCTCGGCGCCTGTGCCGGGCAGCCGGAGAGGCGCTTTCAGGCCAGCGACAAGAGTGCAGTCGAAATGCGCGCGATGCAGGCGCGCGTCATAGAAGGCGACGCGCCGACGGTCACGCGCGGGGTCGTCGCCACCTTGCAGGACCTTGGCTACCGGATCAACAAGGCTGAGCCTGCGGCAGGCAGCATCACCGCGACGAAGCTGGAGCGCCTGCGCCTGACTACAGTGGTCCGCCCGGTGAGCAACAACCAGGCGGCCGTGCGGGCGAATGCGGTCGTCCTCCTGCCTCAGGTGGAGAACCAGGTGGACGATCCTCGATTCTATCAGGAAAATTTCTTCGCCCCCCTATCGGCCACCCTGGGGCGCGAGGCTTTCGCTGCCTCGGCCGAAACCCTGGTCCCAGAGGCGGCTCGGCCCCAGGTCATCTCCGATCTGCCGGGTTCCGGCAGTACAGCGAGCCAGGAAGCGCGGCGGTGAGGACGATGAGGTTTTCCCTCCTCTTGGCTGCCGGGTTGTTGGCTGGCTGCGCAACGGCCGGCGACCATGCCGCGCAAGTCGGGGCCGGCGGAGTCAGCAATGACCGCCTCGCCCTCGGTACGGTTCAGCGCGAGATCCGGGTTGGCATGACGACCGCGGAAGTGGTGGCGGTGCTCGGCGCACCGAACATGGTGACCACCGACGAGCAGCGGCGGGAGAACTGGGTATACGACCGGGTCTCCAGCGAAACCGTCTATTCCTCAGGCGCGGCTGGCGCGAACGTGCTCCTGCTCGGAGCCGTCGCCTCGTCCGGTGCCACGCGCCGTTCCCAGCGAACCTTGACCATCATCATCCGCTACGATGGAGTCGGGCGCGTGCGGGATTTCTCCTATCGCTCGAGCAGCTTCTGAGCTCAGTCGTGCATCGGCGCAGCCTCATCCGGTCGGGCGCCTTCGGATGCCTGGCCCTCCTTCCTGCCTGTCAGAACAGGGAGGAGATCCATGCCAACGCGCTCACGCCGGCATCCTCAGTGGTGTCGCAGCGCGTCATGCAGACCCGCCGCTTCGATACACGAAATGATACGCTGCTGCTGCAGGCCGCCGTCGGCGTGCTTCAGGATCTGGGCTTCGTCATCGAGGAGAGCCGTGCGCAGGCTGGCCTCGTGACCGGAACCAAAATGCGCGACGCGACGGAGGCCGGGCAGGTTGCCGGGCAGTTGCTCCTTGTCCTGCTCGCGGCCGCGGCCCGCACACAGCACCGCGTCGTCATGGACCGTGACCAGACCATCCGCGCACAGGTGGTGGTGAGGGCCGCGCCCGATCGCTCCGGCATGCTCGCCCGCGCGACCTTTCAGCGCGTCGTCCGAAACACCGACGGACAAGTCAGTAGGTTGGAGACGATCGAGGACACAGAGCTGTACCAGGGTTTTTTTGATCAACTCGCGCAATCGAGCTTCCTGACCTCCCATGAGATCTAGCCTTCCATTCCTCCTGCTCTCGGTCGGCATCGCGCTTCCCGGGTGCCAGATGGACAGCCGGCAACAGGTGTTGGCCACCGCGAACACCCAGGTGGCACAACGTGCGATCTCCACCCGCACCTTCGACACGCAAGACCGATCCGCTGTGTTCCGCGGCATCATCGCCACCTTCCAGGATCTCGGCTTCATCGTGGACCGGGCCGATGACGTTCTCGGAACGATCAGCGGAACTCAGTTTGCGAACGGCATCGTGCGCCTGACAGTGACGGTGCGGCCCATCTCCGGTCAGCGGGTGCTCGTGCGCGCCTCCGGACAGCACAACCTCGATGCGCTGACGGATCCTGTTCCCTTCCAGCGCTTCTTCGACGCCCTGTCCCAGGCTCTGTTCCTCACGGCCAACCAGATCGAGTAGCAAGGCTCCGAAACGGCACGCGGGTTGCTTGCCTGTAATTCGAAGGGGCCGACGGCGCCCCAGGATGCAGGACTTGCCATGATACGCCGCCGCTCTCTTCTCATCGCCGGGGCCTCTGGCCTTGCGCTTCCTGCACTCGCGCAATCCGCTTGGCGCCCGCGCCAGCCGATCCGCCTCATCGCCACCTTCCCGCCGGGCGGCCTGGCAGATGTCGTGGCCCGCCTCGTCGCCCCCAGCATCGGCGCCGCGCTGGGCGGGACGGTCGTGGTGGAGAACCGCCCCGGCGCCGGTGGCACGATCGGCGCCGACGCCGCGGCCAAGTCCGCGCCTGACGGGCAAACGCTGGTCATCAGCCATGCCTCGCCGAACGGCATCGCGCCCGGCATCTACCCAAGCCTGCCTTACGATCCGGTGAATGATTTCACTCATATCGCCATGCTCTGCGACACGGCGAACGTGCTGATGGTCAACAAGGGATCGCCTACCCCGACTCTCACCACCTTCCTCGAGAAGGCGCGGGGCCCCGGTGCCCGCTACGGCTCCTCCGGCATCGGCTCCATCACCCACCTCATGGGCGAGGTGCTGGCGCGCGAGGCGCGGGCGCCGAAGCTCGACCACGTGCCCTACCGGGGCAGCGCGCCGGCGATGCAGGACCTGTTCGCCGGCCATATCGAGAGCGTCTTCGACCCGCTGACCACGAATGTCGCGATGATCCGCGACGGAAGCGTGACGGCGCTCGCCGTCTCCTCCGCCGCGCGGGTGGCGGCGGTGCCGGAGGTTCCGACCTTCGCAGAACTCGGCCTGCCCGCCCTGACGGCCACCACCTGGATCGGCATCTCCGGTCCCAAGGGACTGCCGCCGGCCGTTGCGGAGGCGGTGCAGGCGGCCGTCCTCACCACCGTCGGCCAGCCGGAGATCGTGGCGAAGATGGCCGACCTCGCCTCCTACACCCCCACGACGCCGCTTACGGGCGCGGCTTATACGGCGATGATCGCGAAGTTCGCCGCGGACTGGACGGCCGTGGCCCGGGGGGCGGGGATCACCGTTTCCTGATCCCCGGCCGGGGGCGGTATGCTCCCGCGCGATGAGCGCCGCGGTCAGCATCCCCGAGGAAGTCCTCCTCCTCTGCCTCGACGACGAGACGGGGCGGCCGGTGGACCTGCCTGCGGCCGCGATGGACCTCTCCCTCGCGGGCGCGGTGCTGATGGAGCTGGCGCTCGCCGGGCGGCTGGACAGCGACCTCGACCGCGTCTTCGTCGCCAATCCCGCCCCGCTGGGCGATGCCCTGCTGGACCCCGTGCTGGCCCGCATCGCCGCGCGCCCGACGCCGCAGGACAGCGGGCAATGGATGGCGGAGCTCGCGGGCGGGGCCGCCGCCCTCCGAACCGCGCTGCTGAACCGGCTCGTCGCCCGGGGCGCCCTGCGGCGGGTGGAGGCGCGGCGCCTTCTCTTCCTGCGCGACATCCGGCACCCGAAGGCCGACCGCGCTCATTCCGAGGCCGCGCGGGCAAGGCTGCGCGCCGTGCTGCTGGAGGGCGATATCCCGGAGGCGCGGGACAGCCTCATGGTCGGCCTCTGCCGCGCGACGGGCCTCGTTGCCCTGCTGCTGTCGGACGAGGAGGCCGCCCGCGCCGCCCCCCGCATCGCCGCCGTCGCCGGGCTGGAGGAGATGGGCCGCTCCCTCGTGGCCGCGACGCGGGACCGCATGGCGAGCCAGGGACACTGACCGAGCCAGGCTTTCGCCACGCCCCCCGCTTTCGTCGCGCTCCCTGCGGGTCCATCCTGCCACCAGGATCTTCTCAGGGTAACGAATGACCGCCACCGATCCCGCGCTGATGAGCGCGGAAACGCTGCTCGCCCTCTACGCCCGCCGCGCCCTCAGCCCCGTGGAGGCGCTGAAGGCGGTGATGGAGCGGGTGGCCCGGCACAACCCCGCCATCAACGCCTTCGCCACCATGAACCCCCAGGCCCTGCGGCAGGCCGGGGAGAGCGAGGCGCGCTGGGCTGCCGGCCGCCCGATGGGCGTGCTGGACGGCGTGCCCTGCACGGTGAAGGACCTGCTGAACATGGTGGGCCTGCCCACCCGCCGCGGCAGCCGCACCACCGACCCCCGCCCGCAGACCGAGGACGCGCCGGCGGTGACAGGCCTGAAGGCATCCGGCGCCGTCATCGTTGGCAAGACCACCACCACCGAGTTCGGCTGGAAGACCCCCGGCGACTGCCCGCTGCACGGCATCACCCGCAATCCCTGGGACTTCAAGCGCACCACCGGCGGCTCCTCCTCCGGCGCCGGGGCCGCGGCGGCGGCAGCCTTCGGGCCGCTGCATATCGGCACGGATGCGGGGGGCTCAATCCGCATCCCCGCCGCCTATTGCGGCATCGTCGGCATGAAGCCGAGCTACGGGCGCGTGCCGCAATGGCCGCACGGCGCCTTCTCCGCCGTTGCCTGCGCGGGGCCGATGGCGCGGGGCGTGCGCGACGCCGCGCTGATGCTGAACGCCATCGCCCGCGCCGATGTCCGCGACCCCCTCTGCCTGCCTGACGAACCCCGCGAGTGGCGCGCCGGCATTGAGGACGGCGTGCGGGGCATGCGGATCGCCCTCGTCCGCCGCTGGGGCTACGAGCCGCCGCTGGACGCGGATGGGGAAGCCGCGCTCGCCCGCGCCGCCGACATCCTCCGCGCCGAGGGCGCGCTGGTGGAGGAGGCGGACCCCGAGCTGCCGGACACCCGCCAGATCTTCGGCCGCGTCTGGGGCGTGGCGCTGGCCAAGCTCGTGGCCAGCACGCCCGACGGTAAGCGCGGCGACCTCGACGATGGCCTGGACGAGGTGGCGCGACGCGAGGGCGGCCTCCCCGCCATCGACTTCCTGACCGCCGACGCGCTGCGGGTGGAGGCGGCGCACGCCATGGGCCTCTTCCATCTCCGATACGACCTCATCCTCACGGCCGCCACCCCGACCGCCGCCTTCGCGGCCGACCAGCCCACGCTGAAGCCGACCGAGGCGCTGTGGCGGGACTGGGCGCCCTGGACCTTCGCGCAGAACCTGACGCGCCAGCCCGCCATCGCCCTGCCGGCCGGGCTGGACGAGGAGGGGATGCCGCGCGCCGTGCAAATCGTGGCGGCGCAGGGCAGGGACGACCTCTGCCTGCGCGGCGCCCGCGCGCTGGAACGGGCGCTGGCGATGCCTGAGGCGAATCCCGTCGGCTGACCACCCTGAGGAGAGAGCGATGCCCGATACGAACCTCGCGACCGGATTGGCATCCATTCTCGTCGATCCCGCGGCCATGGAGTGGTCGCCGACCAAGTTCCCGGGCATCGCCATCAAGGTCCTCCTTCAGGTTCAGGCGACCGGCCTGCTGACTGCGCTGTTCCGCTGGGATCCCGGCTCCGTCCTGCCGGACCACGAACACGTTCAGATCGAGCAGAGCTACGTGCTGGAAGGCAGTATCGAGGACGAGGAGGGGGAGGTCATGGCGGGCCAATACGTCGCCCGCCCGGCTGGTAGCCGCCACGTGGCGCGCTCCCGCAACGGCGCGCTCATCCTCGCGGTCTTCCTCGAGCCGAACCGCTTCTTCGGGGAGGACGGCAGCGCGGAGCGCTTCGATACCACGCCCGCCACCTGACCTCCCGGGGTTGCGCGGACGGCCCGCCCGGTCCATCCCGGCCCTCGACCAAGATCCCCGGAGCGCGCGATGAGCGAGACCACCGAAGCCCGTGTCCTCGATTGGCTTTCCGGCCGCCAGGGCGAGATGCTCGCTCTGCTTGAGCGCATGGTGAACACCGACGGCGGCTCCTACGACAAGGCGGGCGTGGACGCGGTGGGTGCCCAGGTCCGCGGCTTCCTCGATGGGCACGGCATCCCCGTCGAGACCATCCCCGGGGAGCGCTTCGGCGACTGCCTGCGTGCGACGGTCGAGGGCGGGGAGGAGGGCGGCGCCAGCGGCAACGCCCGCCGGAACATCCTGCTCATGGGCCACCGCGACACCGTGTTCCCCAAGGGCGAGCCGGAGCGCCGCCCCTTCCGCGTGGAGAACGGCATCGCGACCGGCCCCGGCGTCGCCGATATGAAGGCCGGGCTGGTGATGAATATGTTCGTCCTCGCGGCCTTCAAGGCCGTGGGCGGCGCGCCGGGTCCGCTCGTCGGCCTCTTCACCGGCGACGAGGAGATCGGCTCCCCGGAGGGGCGCCCGGTGATCGAGGCCGAGGCCCGTCGCGCCCGCGTCGTCCTCAATTCCGAGCCAGGCCGCGCGAACGGCGGCGTCGTGACGGGCCGCAAGGGCGGCGTCTTCATGGTGGTGGAGATCGAGGGCCGCGCCGCCCATTCCGGCGGGAACTTCGAGGCAGGCATCAGCGCCATCGGCGAGCTGGCCGCCAAGGTCACGGCCATTCATGCCCTGACGGACCTCGCGCGCGGCATCACGCTGAACGTGGGCCTCGTCAGCGGCGGGCAGAGCGTGAACACCGTCGCCCCTTCCGCGCAGATGCAGATCGATCTGCGCTACGTGGAGCCCGCCGACCGCGAGGAGGTGATGGGCCGCATCCACGAGATCGTCGGCCGTTCCTTCGTCCCCGGCACCCGCGCCGCGCTGACGATCCGGGGCGAGTTCCTGCCGCTGACCCAGACGGCCGCGGCCGCGAAGCTGTTCGAGGCCTATGTCGAGGCCGCCGCGGAAAGCGGCCTCTCCGTCACCGGCGATTTCTCCGGCGGCTGCGCCGACAGCGGCTTCACCGCCGCGATGGGCGCGCCGACCCTCTGCGCGGTCGGTCCCGTGGGCGGCAAGGCGCACAGCCCGGAGGAATACCTGGAAGTGGCGACGCTCGTTCCCCGCGCCCAGGCCATGGCGCGGGCCATCCTGCGGCTCGACCGGGCCGGGCTCTGACGGGCCGGCATCATCCGGCAACCCGGCGCGGGAAGAAGGCGCGGGACCCACGGGGAAACCGCTCCTTGCCACGACGCCTGACGCCAGCCCTTCGCGCCCTTGCGCTGCCCCTGCTGCTTCTTCCCCCGCAGGCAGGGGCCGCCCCTGCCTGCGGGGCGCCCGCGGCGCAGTCCCGTCCGGAGCCGCCGCGGCGGAGCTGCTACGGCGGGGCGGACACCGTCGCCTTCGGGCGGCTGCTGGTCGATTACGGGCTCGCCACCCTACGCTACGGGGTCGGGCTCGTGCTCATCTTCCTGGGCCTCGTCGTCATGGCCCTCGGCTATCTCCTGATGCTGGTGGACCTGCTGCTCTGCTGGCGCTGATTGCGGCGCGCCCGGCGCCCCGGCATCCTCCGGCATGACCTTTCGTTTCCTCGCCAACCCGCGCCACGGCGTTCCCGGCATCGTGGTCCTGCCGGAGGGCGCGGGCCGGCGCGCCAGGGCCGCCATCGCCGCCTGGCCGGGCTATGCGCCCACCCCGCTGATCGACCTGACGGACGTGGCGGGCGCCCTCGATCTGGGCGCAGTCCATTACAAGGACGAGTCGGCGCGCCTGGGCCTCGGTTCCTTCAAGGCACTTGGCGGGGCACATGCCGTTTCACGCGTGATCGTGGGGGAACTCTCCCGTACCGGTATTGCCTCCGCGGCGACGCCCGCGGAGCTGGAATCCGGCCGGTACCGGGAGGCGACCGCGGCCATCACCGTCACCTGCGCGACGGACGGCAACCACGGCCGCAGCGTTGCCTGGGGCGCGCGGCGCTTCGGCGCCCGCTGCGTAATCTTCGTTCATCCCGGCGTCACCAGGGGCCGGCGGGAAGCCATAGCCGCCCTCGGCGCCGAGGTGCGGGAGGTGCCCGGCAACTACGACGATTCCGTCCGCGCCTCCGAGGCGGCGGCACGGGAAGGGGGCTGGCACCTCGTCTCCGACACCTCCTGGCCCGGCTACACCGAAACGCCGCGGGAGGTGATGCAGGGCTACCGCCTGATGGCGGAGGAGGCGCTGGACGCCCTGCCGGCCCCGCCCACCCACGCCTTCATCCAGGCCGGCGTGGGCGGCGTCGCGGCGGCAGTCTCGGTCGCGTTGCGGGCCCGGCACGGGCGCGGGCCGAGGCTGGTGGTGGTGGAGCCGGAGCGCGCCGCCTGCCTCCTCGCCAGCGCCGAGACCGGGGCGCCCACCACCGTTCCGGGCGAGCTGGACACGATCATGGCCGGGCTGGCCTGCGGGGAGCCGAGCCTGCTCGCCTGGCAGGAGCTGGAGCGCGCCGCCTATGCCTTCATGGCCATCCCCGACGAGGCCTGCGTGGGCGCGATGCGCTTCCTCGCCCGCCGCTCACCGTCCATCGAGGGGGGGGAGAGCGGCGTGGCGGGTCTCGCGGCGCTCGGCCTGGCCGCCCGGGATCCCTCTGCGCGCGCTGCCCTCGGCCTCGGGCCGGAGAGCCGCGTCCTGCTCTTCGGCACCGAGGGCGCCACGGACCGGGCAGTCTATGAGGACCTCGTGACCGGAGGGCCGGTTGACACGACTCCCCTGGCGGCCCTTCTGAGGTGAAGAAACTGCCATCTTTCCCGGAGGGTTCCCATTTGATCCAGCGCCGCCACCTGATCGCCGGCCTCGCCGCCGCCCCGCTCGCCGCCCCCGCCCTGCATGCCCAGGGCACCTGGCCCAGCGCGCCCGTCCGTCTGGTGGTGCCCTTCGCTGCCGGCGGCCCGACCGACGTGCCGGCGCGCCTCGTGGCAGACGAACTCTCGAAGCTGCTTCCCCAGCGCGTGATCGTGGAGAACCGCACGGGCGCCGGCGTCGTGGTCGGCTCGGACGCGGTGGCCAAGGCGCCGAAGGACGGGCAGACGCTCCTCTACACCACCATCGCCCACGCGGCGCTTCGCTCGATCTTCCCGCGACTGCCCTTCGATCCGTTGGCCGACTTCACGCCGGTCGCGCTCACCGGCGTCATCCCGATGCTGATGATGGTGAACAAGGACCTGCCGGTGAACTCGCTGCCGGAGCTCATCGCCCTGCTCAAGGCAAACCCGGGCAAGTACGACTACGCGTCCACGGGGAACGGGGCCGCGCTGCACCTGGCGACGGAGCTGTTCCTCAGCCAGGCGGGCGGGCTAAAGGCGACGCACGTTCCCTATCGCGGCTCCGCGGCGGCCATGCCGGACCTGCTGAACGGGACCGTCGCGATGATGCTGGACGTCGCGAACTCCGCACTGCCCTTCGTCACGCGCGGCGAGGTGAAGGGACTGGCCATCTCCGGCGCGCACCGGTTGCCGCAGGTGCCGAACATCCCGACGTTCGGCGAGGCGGGGGTGCCCGGCTACGAGGCCTATACCTGGCATATGGTGCTGGCACCGTCCGGAACGCCGGAGCCGGTGGTGAGCGCGATCAACGATGCGCTGAACAAGGTGATGGCGATGGAGAGCGTGAAGCAGCGCCTCTCCGACCTGACCATGGAAACCCGCTCCGACACGACGCCGGCCAGCGCGAAGAAGTGGCTCGACGACGAGATCGCGAAGTGGGAGCCGATCATCAAGGCCGCCGGAATTAAGGCGGATTGAGCAGCGGGCGGGGGGACCCTTCCCCCCGCCTCATCTTTCAGACCCCCTGGCCCATCGCCTTGATCGGCGGCGCGAGGTCCTTCGGCAGCGGGGACTCATAGGGACGTCCGCCCGTCCGCTCCTCGAACTCAGCCTTCGCGCGGGCGATCAGCGCGGGGTCGCGCAGCGCGTCCACTGCCGTGCCCGCCATCACCTTCGCCACGTGCACCATGCCCTTGTGCGCCGCCGGCGACTTGCCCTGAGCCGTGAGCTGCCAGGAATGGAAGGGCGTGCCGATGGCGCAGGTGGCGCCGCGCGCCTGCACCGTGGGCACCGCCCAGGAAACGTCGCCCACATCGGTCGAGCCGACGCCGCCCTCGCCGCGGTTCTCGATCGGCACGATGATGTCGCAGAGCGTTTTGCCCTTCTCCACCTTCAGGCCGTGGCGGCGGTGGGCGGCGCGGATGTCCTCCTCGCTCAGCGTCGCCTGGATCTGCGCGGCGTATTCCTTGTCCGCCTCGTCGAACTGCGGCGGGCCGAGACGCTGGAAGTTGTCGTACATCGCCCGCTCGAGCGGCGCGTTGCCGAGAAGGTTCGAGACGGCACTGACGACGGCCGTCTCCACCCGCGTCTCCGTCATCAGCGCCGCGCCCTCCGCGATCTTGCGCACGCGGCCGACCAGCATGTTCAGCTCCGGCAGGTCGCGCGCGCGGATGAGGTAGCGAACCTTCGCGCGGGACTGCACGACGTTCGGCGCGATGCCGCCGCCGTCCAGCATCGCGTAGTGGATGCGCGCGTGGTCGGGCATGTGCTCGCGCATGTAGTTCACGCCGACATTCATCAGCTCAACGGCATCGAGCGCGGAGCGGCCGAGTTCAGGCGCGGCGGCGGCATGGGCGGAGCGGCCGTGGAAGGTGAAGTCGATGCGCGTGTTCGCCAGCGACACCGCCTCGTTGACGCCGGAGAAGGAGGCGGGATGCCAGGAGATGGCGATGTCCACGTCGCTGAACACGCCGTCGCGTGCCATGAAGCCCTTGGCCGCGCCGCCTTCCTCCGCGGGGCAGCCGTAGTAGCGGATGCGGCCGGGAAGGTTGTTCTCCTTCAGCCAGTCCTTCACCGCGGCGGCGGCGAGAAGCGAGGCGGCGCCGAGCAGGTTGTGGCCGCAGCCATGGCCGGGGCCGTTCGGCACCACCTCCTTGTGTTCGGCAAGACCCGCTTCCTGCGAGAGGTTGGGCAGCGCGTCGTACTCGCCGAGGATGGCGATCACCGGCCCGCCCTCGCCGTACTCGCCCATCACGGCCGTTGGGATGCCCGCGAGGTCGCGCTCGATCCGGAAACCCTCCTTCTCCATCATCGCCAGGTGCTCGGCGACGGAGCGCGTCTCGGTATAGGCGATCTCCGGCATGTCCCAGACGCGATCGGAGAAGGCAGCATAGTCGTCGCGGCGCTCGTCGACCGCGCGCCAGACCTGTTCGTCGTTGCGCATGGATGCCTCGCTTTCTAATCGGCGCCGAGCCGGGCGCGGGGATGCGCGGCGGCGGCGGCTTCGGGGTGGATGGTGACCAGCCGCCCGTCCTGCCACTGCATCAGGCAGGGCCGGGCGCGGGTGTTCTGGCCGCGCTCGTCGAAGGCGGCGCCCCAGCCGGTGGGGGTGCTGCCCTCCGCGATATCGCTCGCGAGAACCGCGGCGCGCAGCTTGTCCTTGTCGAGCCCGCCCGCGCGCTGGATGGCATCCAGCGCCACGCGCGCCCCGAACAGGTTCGCCAGGCTGTGCCCGGAGCGCGGGTCCGCTCCGTAGCGGCGCTTATAGGCCTCGGCGAACGCCGCATTGCCGGGTGCCACGCGGTCGGCGATGGCAAAGGCGGGGAAGTCGATGCTCATCACCCCCTCGAAGGCGGGGCCTACGGCGCGGGCGGTGTCGGCCAGGCTGTAGCCGGCGCCGCTGCCGATCACCATTCTTGGCCGCCAGCCCGCCTCACGCATCGTCCTGAACAGCAGGATCGGGTCGTTCTGACCGCCCGTGTGCAGCAGCACCTCCGCCCCCGCCTCCCGCAGGCGCTGCACGGGGCCCGAGAGGTCGGTCGTGCGCGGCGGGTAGGAGATGCGCTCCAGCACCTCCACCCCGGCCTCGCGCAGCCGCGTGACCTGCATTTCTGAGACAGAAGCCCCGTAGAGCGCGTCTTCGTAGAGCAGCGCGGCGCGGGGCGGCGCACCGAGCAGGGAGGGCAGGATCGCGGTCACCGCCTCGGCCGTCAGGCGGGCGAAGTCGGCGCCCCGCGGGCAGGTGCGATAGAGATTGCGGAAGCCCCGCTCCGTGATGCTGTCGGCGATGGCGCCCAGCTCGAAATAGGGCACGCCCTGCCCCTCGCTCGCCTGGGTCGCGGCGAAGGAGAGGGTGGAACCATAGGTGCCGAAAAGCGCCGCGCATCGCTCGGGCCCGCCAAGCCGCCGCGCTTCGCCGACCGCCGAGGCCTCGTCCCCCGCATCGCCGCGCAGCAGCCGGATGGGGCGGCCGAGCAGCCCGCCGGCCACGTTGCGCTCCTCCACCGCCATCTCAAGCCCGCGGAAGGACTCGTCGCCCAGCAGGGCAGGGGCGCCGGAGAGGGGATAGATGGCACCGAAGCGCCACTCCGCCGCCGGGTTGCCCGTGGGCGTGCCCTGCACCTGGGCGGCGGCGCCACCCGGGACGCCGAGAGCCAGGGCGGCGAGGAGGCTGCGGCGCGGCGCGCCCATGCGCATGGGGCCTTCGTTCCTATCTCGTTCCGATGGGCGGCGGGATGGTCGCTGTTGGGGCGCCCGGGCGCAAGGCCCGGTCGCGCGGATGTGCCCAGGGGCATCCCCAGCTTGACGCACCCGATCGCGGCGCCGACCTTCCGCCGCCCCCGCCCGAGGAGTCCGCCCCGCATGCCCAACCTTCCCGAGACCATGACCTTCATCGCGCACGGCGCGGGTGGCGGCCCCGAGGTGCTGGTGCCGGCCACCGGCCCGGTGCCAAAGCCCGCCGCGGACGAGGTGCTGATCCGGGTCATGGCCGCCGGCGTGAACCGACCGGACGTGGCGCAGCGTGGGGGCAGCTACCCGCCGCCGAAGGGCGCCAGCCCCATTATCGGCCTTGAGGTCGCGGGCGAGGTGGTGGCGACCGGCGCCGAGGCGACCCGCTACAAGGTCGGGGACCGCGTCTGCGCTCTGACGAACGGCGGCGGCTATGCCGAATACGCCGTGGCGCCCGAGGCGCAGACCCTTCCCTGGCCCGACGGCTTCGACGCCATCCGCGCCGCCGCCCTGCCCGAGACCTTCTTCACTGTCTGGGTGAACCTCTTCGTCCATGGCCGGCTCCAGGCGGGGGAGACGGTGCTGGTGCATGGCGGCACCTCCGGCATCGGTTCCACCGCGCTCCAGCTTGCCCGCGCCCTAGGCGCGAAGCCCTACGCCACGGCCGGCAGCCCGGAGAAGGTCGCCGCCTGCCTCGAGTTCGGCGCGGTCGAGGCCTTCGACTACCGCAGCCAGGACTTCGTCGAGGAGATGAAGCGCGTGACAGGGCCCAAGGGCGCGGACGTAGTGCTCGACATGCTCGGCGCGCCCTATTTCCAGCGCAACCTGCGCGTGCTCGGCATGGACGGGCGGCTGGTGATCATCGCGACCATGGGCGGCAACGAGGTCGAGAAGGCAGACATCCGCCCGATCATGCTCAAGCGCCTGGTGGTTACGGGCAGCACCATGCGGCCCCGCACCACCGCCGAGAAGGGCGCCATCGCCCGCGCGCTGGAGGAGAAGGTCTGGCCGCTTCTCTCCACGGGCCGCGTCGCGCCCCGCGTGCACGAGACCTTCGCCCTCGCCGAGGCCGCGGCGGCGCATCGGCTGATGGAGAGCAGCGCGCATATCGGCAAGATCGTCCTCACGCTCGGCTGATCCCGTGGCGGATGGCGGGCAGGCGGTAAGGCTCCGCGACCTACGGATCCTCCTCTTTGGGGTTTTCCTCTTCGGCGCCGGCTGGCCGGTGACGAAGGACGCGCTGCAGGACGCGACGCCGCTCTGGTTCGCGGTCAGCCGGGCGGGGCTGGCGGCGCTCGGGGCGGCGGCGCTGCTCCTCGCCCTCCGGCGGCTCTCCTGGCCGGGGCGGCGGGACTGGCCGGCGGTGCTGGCGGTCGGGCTGTTCCAGCTCGGCGGCTTCTTCGCGCTCACGCACCTCGCCCTGGCGGTGCTGCCCTCCGGGCGCATCGCGGTGCTGTCGAACGTGACGATCTACTGGCTCGTCCCGCTCTCGGTCGTCGTGCTGGGGGAGAAAGTCTCGCGCACCCGCTGGGTGGCGGCAGGGCTCGCGCTGGCGGGCGCGGCGGTGCTGCTCGGTCCCTGGGCGATGGACTGGTCGCAGCCTGGCATCCTGACGGCGAACGCCCTGCTGGTCACGGCCGCCCTTCTCTGGAGCATCGCCATCACCGCCACTCGGCGCCTGGCGCCCGCGCGGCCGATGATGGAGCTGCTGCCCTTCTGCTTCGCGACCGCCCTGCTGGTCCTGGCGCCGCTTGCGCTGCTGCGGGAACCCTCGGGCGGGATCGGCCTCTACGCGTTGCCGCATGCAGCCTTCGTCGGCCTCGTTGCCGCGCCGGTTGGCACCTGGTGCGTGATCGAGGCGGGGCGGCGGCTGCCCTCCACGGTCGCCTCGGTGGGCTTCATGCTCGGCCCGGTGCTCGGCGTTGCCACTGGCGCGCTCTGGCTCGGAGAGGCGGTAGGATGGGATGTCTGGCTTGGCGGTGCGCTGATCGCGGCCGGCGTCGTCGTGGCGGTGCGGGGGTGAGGCGATGATCCTGAATGCGGTGGAAGCCGGGGAGGGGCGCCCGCTCGTCCTCCTGCACGGGTTGTTCGGCCAGGGCCGGAACTTTGGAGCTCTCCAGCGCCGCCTCGCCGCGCGGCGCCGCGTGATCTCGCTCGACATGCCCAACCACGGCGCCAGCCCGCACGCGGCGCGGATGGACTACCGCTCCATGGCCGGGGACGTCGCGGAGACACTCGCCGCCCGCGGCATCTCGGGCGCCGACGTGATGGGCCATTCGATGGGCGGCAAGGCCGCGATGATGCTCGCGCTCACCGCGCCGGTGCTCGTTGCGCGCCTGCTCGTGTCGGACATCGCCCCCGTCACCTACCCGCCACGCTACGAGGACCTGCTGCACGCCATGCGCGCCGTACCCGCCGGCGCCCCCCGCGCCGTCGCCGACGCAGCGCTGGCCGCCGCTGAGCCCGATCCGGCCACGCGCGCCTTCATCCTGAGCACTCGCTTGCCGGATGGCTCCGGATGGCGGATCGGGCTCGACGGCATCGCAGCCTCGATCGGCGCGATCACCGATTGGGCACCGCCCGAGGGCGCCCGCTTCGACGCGCCGACCCTCTTCGTCTCCGGCGAGCATTCCCGCTACGTGCGCGAGGAAAACCGGCCCGCCATCCGCGCCCTGTTCCCCGCGGCGCGCTTCCTGACGATCAAGGGCGCCGGGCACTGGGTGCATGCCGATCAGCCCGAAGCCTTTGCCGCGGTGCTGGAGGGGTTCTTCAGGATCTGAGGCAGGCTCCTGGTGGCCCTGGAGAGGGCTCCTCCCTTTCCTGACCTCGCCCGCCAAGGGCCCGAGGCTCTTGGAACCCCATTTGGCTGTCGCGAAGCGTTCCGGAACGTGCAGTCGCCTCTGGTTCATGACCCGGCGCGCACCGGCCGCCAAGTACTTCCAAACTTGAAGAGAAAGATGATGGTGAGGGGTTCGGGGAGAGGAAAAATCCCTCCTTCTTCTCCCCGGAGTGACGGGCCACGACCGATCAGAAGAATTGCAAAACTCACATCGCCGCCGGAACCCGGAAGCGCCCTGCCTTGTTCAGGTCCGCCGCGCGCCAGAGATACCAGGAGGCCGCCGAGCGGAAGGGCGCCCAGCGTTCGCCGATGAGGGCCAGTTCCTTGGGCTTCGGCTGCGCGTCCAGTCCTGCGGCCACGCGGTAGCCCTCGCGCACGCCGAAGTCGTCCACCGGCAGGATGTCGGGGCGGCCAAGAGTAAAGATGAGGAGCATCTCGACCGTCCAGCGCCCGACGCCGCGCAACGCGACCAGGCGCTCGATCAGTTCGGCGTCCGGCAGGCGCGCGGCGGCTCGGCGAGTGGGCACCCAACCCGCGGCCGACTTGTGGGCGATGTCGAGGATGGCTGCCTGCTTGGCCGCCGAGAAGCCGCAGGCGCGCAGCGCGCCCTCCGGCAGGCCCAGCACCTGGGCCGGCGTGGGGAAGGGCTCGTGGGGCGTGAGGGCGATGAGGCGGTTGAGCATCGCCTCCGCCGCCTTGCCGTGCACCTGCTGATGGGCGATGGCGCGCACCAGGGCCTCGTAGGGTTCGCGGTCCTTCACGGGCTTCAGCGCCATGGCCCCGACCTGGGTCACCACGGGACCGAGGACGGGATCGGCGAGGAGGTGCTGCCGGGCGGCGCGGGCGCTCATGCCGTTTTCCTAAGCCAGGCGCGGCAGCAGCGCTACCGCCGCCCAGCCCGCCGCCATGGCCGAGAGGATCACGGGCAGCGCGGCCCGCCAGAGGGCGGCGGGGCGCGTGCCGTCCGCAAGGAGCCCGCAGACGAGGGCGGTGTTCGCGAAGGAGTGCATGGCGCCGACGCTGCCGGCGAAGTTGTGCAGCCCCGGTGCCAGCCACGGCGGCAGCCCCGCCGCGAGCCCGAGCCCCGCCTGCACCGGCATGAGGGAGGAGGTTGCGCCCACGTTGCTTCCGGTCACCATCCCCGCGAGGAAGCCGAGCGGCGGGATGGCATAGGGCGCGAGCGGTCCGAGTGAGCCCGCGATCGCCACGGCAAGCGAGGTGGCCACGCCCGAACCGGCGATCCACCGGCCGAGCAGCACGTAGAGCATCATCGCCGCCGCCGGCCGCCGCATGCGCCGCATCGTGTCCCGCAGCAGCGCCGCGCCGTCCGGCCGCGCCGCCACGAAGCCGAGCGTGACCGTCCAGAGCACCACCGCCACATGGGTCACGGGCAGGGCCGGAAGATCGGCATAGGGCTTCCAAGACGGCGCATCGTGCCAGGATCGGGCGAGGAGGAGCAGCGCGCTCAGCAGCGCCCAGGGGCCGAGCGCGGTCAGGGCCCGCCGCCAGTCCGCGGCGTCGCGGGGCGGGGCGAAGTGCAGGAGCGCCGGCAGCAGCACCGCGCCGCTCGCCACCAGCGCGACCGTCTCGGCCGGAAGGAACCGAGCGGCGAGGAGGACGAGCGCGGCGAGCGCGGCCTGGAGCCCCATCTGCGCCGCTCTCTCGTGCGCCGGCACCGGCAGCCCGGCGCGCGCGAGGGCGGCCCAGGCCACCGGCGGGAGGCACATCATCCAGGCCGCATGCGGCAGGGCGGTGACGAGGGAGATCTCCGCCACCGGCCGTCCGGAAAGCGCTGCGCCGAGCGCAAGCCCCGGCCCCAGCCCGCCCCAGGGAACCAGCCAGAGGGAGAGCAGCGCGAGGATCCCGCCGGCGGCGCCGCGTATCCCCATCGCCCGCAGGGCGCCGAGGGCGAAGACGGCGCCGACCGCGAAGCCCGTCACGCTCTCCACGAAAGAGCCGGCGAGGATCATCAGGTAGGCGCGGCGCGGCGAGGCCGGCACGGGCGCATCCGCTCTCGGCGCCACGGCGAGGCTGAACAGCAGCCCGCCCGCGAGGATCGCCACCGGCTGCACGCCGAGGAAGGCGGCGCGCAGCGTCTCGGTGCCGAGGAAGCGTGCCAGGGAGGCTCCTTCCGGCAGGGCAAGGGCCAGGCCGGGCAGCGTGGCGGCGAGGGCGATGAGGCAGGCCGGCACCGGCGCCACCCGCCCGGAGGCGAGCAGCCCCAGGAGGAGGACCAGCGGAAGGGCCTCGACAAGAGTGGTCATTCGCGGCGAAGGGCTCTTACCGGCTGGTCGGGCGGGGCAGCAGCCCCCAGTGCGGGGCAACCAACCCCGCCGCCATGGTTTCTACGGCGCGCCGGCCGCGTCGCAAGCCCGCCGGATCGGAGGACCGCCTGAACCAGCCCCAGCCCCCCGCGCCGCTGATCCTCACGCTGCGCTTCGACGACGCCAGCTTCGCGCGGCTGGATTCGCTGCGCCGGGCGCATTTTCCGCCCGAGCGGAACCATATCCCGGCCCATCTTACCCTTTTCCATGCGCTGCCAGGCGAGGCGCTGGAGGAGGTGCTTTCCGGCCTGCGCTTCGCCTGCGCGGCGACCCCGCCGTTCGTCCTGCGCTTTACCGGCCCACGGTCGCTCGGGCGCGGGGTGGCGCTGGAGGTCGCCTCGCCCGAACTTGTGTCGCTGAGGCGGGCGCTGGCGGCGGGCTGGTCGCACATGCTCACACGGCAGGACGCGGGGGGCTTCCGCCCGCATGTGACGGTGCAGAACAAGGTCTCGGCCGAGGCTGCCGCCGCGCTGCTGGCCGAGATGACCGCGGGCTTCGAGAGGTGGGAGGCGCGCGGCGAGGGCCTCCTCCTCTGGCATTATCGCGGTGGGCCCTGGGAAACCGCCGCCAGCATCCCCTTCGCGGGGTGAGACGTCTCAGCGATGAGCGTGCCGGGAGGCGCGGCGCGGCTGCGGCACGGCCACGCCCTGCGCCGCAGCGGCCCGCTGCCGAACCAGTTCGTTCCGCGTCAGGGGCCGGCCCTGGGCATTGAAGTCGGAGGTGGGAGCGGCACCGCGCGACCAACCGGGGCGGGAGATGGCGCCGGTCGCGCCCTGGGCGAAGGCGGATGTGCCGGCGACCAGACCGCCGAGGGCGAGAAGCATCGCGAGACGGGTGTTCATGGCCTCTGCTCCGAGACGGGTTGACCGCCTCTCAATCGCGCGTTCGTGATCGTGGCGCAAGCGCTCGTCGCGCGTGGTCAGACACTCGCCAGCAACCCCGCGAGCAACCTGGCGCGGGGGACGAGGCTGTCCTCGCGGATATATTCGCCAAGCGTGTGGTAGCCCGCGCCGAGCACCCCCAGCCCGTCCAGCGTCGGGATGCCCATTGCACCCGTGAAATTCCCGTCCGAGCCGCCGCCGGCGCTCTCGTGCCCCATGCCATGGCCGAGCTCGGCGGCCAGGGTTCTGGCGCGTGCGTAGAGGTCCATCACCGCCGCGTCCGGCTCCCACACCGGGCGGGTGACGCCGCGGCGCACCTCCAGCACCGTGTCCGGTGCGCTGGCGCGCAGGCCCAGCATCCGCGTCACTGCCCCGTCCAGGTCGGATTGCCGTCGGGCCATGGTCAGCGCCTCGGCGTCGCAATGGGTGGCCACGCAGTTCACCCATTGCCCCCCGTGGACGACGCCCACGGAATAGGTGGCGGCCTCGGTCGTCATCGCCTCGATGGCCAGGATCTGCCGGCACATCTCGCGGATCGCTGAGCGCCCGTCCGAGAGCTTCGCGCCCGCGTGGCTCGGGCGGCCGGTGGTGCGCAGGTTGAAGCGGGCGATGGCGTAGCGGCCGGTGACCACGCCGCCCATCGGGCTGTCCCCTTCCGGCCGGCCCGGCTCGGGCACGAGCACAACCGCGTGGCGGGCGGCCTCGGCCTCGATGAGGTCGCGGGTGGACGGCGTGCCCACCTCCTCGTCCGGGGTGAGAAGGACGGTGACGGGGCGGGATGTCGGGATGCCCGCGCGGGCGAGTTCCCGCAGCGCCTCGAAGGCGAGCAGCGTGCCGCCCTTCATGTCGCAGATGCCGGGCCCGTAGCAGCGCCCGCCCTCGCGCCGGAAGGGCAGGGCGGAGAGGGTTCCGACGGGATGCACGGTATCGAGATGCGCGAGGACGAGGATGCCCGGCGCATCGCCCGCCGCGTGCGGGAAGCGCGCCCGGACGGCGTCGCCGAAGCCCATCCGCCCGGGGATGCGCTCCACCCGCGCGCCCATCATCGCCAGGTCGCGCCCGGCGAGATCGAGCATCCGGTTCACCGCCGCCGCGTCGAAGGTCGGGCTCTCGCACTCCACCCAGGGCCGCAGGCGGCCGAGGATCGCCTCCGCGTCGAATGGCAGGGCGAGGGCGGGATGGGCCGGCAGGGCATCCATGGCGCGGGCTCCTTGGCAATGGGAGGGCCAGCCTGCGCGCTCGGGGGCGCGGGGTGAAGGGCCGCATCCTTTGGCGCCATGGGACCGGCCGCGGTAAGAAGGGGCGGATGAGTGACCCCCTGAACGTCGTCCCGCGCCGCCTGGTGCCGATCGCCGGCACGCTGGCCTGGCTTCCCGCCGACCTTCCGCCGAGCGAGCAGATGATCCCGCTCGGCGCCGAGCACGCCGCGGAACTGGCTGCTTCCGGTCCTACCCCGCGGCTCGATGCCCTGGCCGAGGAACTGCGCCCCCGGCTGGACCACGGCCGCGGCTTCGCCCTGCTGCGCGGGTTGCCGATGGGCGAGGACCCGGCCGCGCCCTTGCAGGCGCTGGCCGCACGGGTCGGCACGCCCGTTCCGCCCGGCCCCGCCACCGGCAGCCGGCATGTGGAGGCCTGCGACATCCTGCTGCTGCGCGCCACCGCGCCGGCTTCCACCGTGCTCCGCGCCGCGGCGGGCGTGCACAACGCTCTCCTTCGCAGCGACCGCGCAGCGCTTGCCGCCCTCTACGAAGCGCGCGGGGAACCCCCCGTGCCGGTCTTCTGCCACGACGGCGGTGTCTTCGCCGCGCGCTGGGACGACGCGGTGCTGCCGCCGGACCGCCTGCCCTCGGCCTTGCCAGAGGCGCTGGGCGAGGGCTTGCCGCTGAACCTTCGTACCGGCGACATCCTTGCCCTGAACCCCTTCCTCGTCTGGGCGGACCGGGTGCCCGGCGCCATAGTGGCCGCCTGCCGGGCCGAGCCATCGCGGCTGGACAGCGCGGCCTTCGCCGGGCTCGCATAGGCCCATGCGAATCCTCCTGGCCAATGCCAACACCACCGAGGCCATCACCGAGCGCTGCGCGGAGACGGCGCGCGCCGCGGCCTCGGCGGGCACCGAGATCGTGCCGGGCACACCGCGCTTCGGCCCGGCCGTCATCTCCTCCCTTCTGGAGAACGCGATCGCGGCCCACGGCGTGCTCGATCTGCTAGCCGAGCACGCGGGGGCGGTGGACGCGGTGGTGCTGGCCGTCTCCCTCGACACGGCGCTCGACGCCGCGCGCCAGCTCATGCCCTGCCCGGTGGTCGGCATGACCGAGGCCGCCTGCCTCACCGCCTGCATGCTCGGCAACCGCTTCGGGCTGGTCACCTTCGGCGGGACGGAAGCCTACCGCCTGCTGATCGAGCGCCACGGCCTGTCCGGCCGCCTCTCGGGCCTTATCGGGGTTGATTTCACGCCCCAGCGCGCCCTCACGGACCCCGCAGGGGCGGTGCGCGCGGTGGCGGAAGGGGTGGCGACGCTCGCGGCGGGGGGCGCGGACAGCATCGTGCTCGGCGGCGCCGCGCTGGCGGGAATGGAGCCGGCGCTCCGGGCGGCCTCGCCCGTGCCGCTGCTCGACGGGATCAGGTGCGGGGTGCGGATGGCGGAGGCGCTCGTCGCCCTTGCCCCGCCCCGCGCGCGGCAGGGGCCGATGGCGCCGGTGCGCGGGCGGGATTCAGTGGGTCTCTCCCCGGCGCTCGCGACGCTGCTGCGCGGCGGGGACTAGCGGGGCATCGCCTCCAGAACCCGCAGCAGCAGGGCGAGGTCCTGCGGGCGGGAGAGGCGATGGTCGCCGTCCTTGATGAGGGTCAGCTCCACGTCCGGGCCTGGCAGGGCTTCCACCAGGCGCAGCGCGTGGGCCCAGGGCACGTCCGGGTCCGCCATGCCCTGCAGCAGCCGCACCGGACCGGTGTAGGGGATCGGGCCCGGCAGCAGCAGGTGTGCCACGCCCTCCTCCAGCAGCCGGCGGGTGATCGGGATGGGCTCGCCATATTCCGAGGGAGCGCGCAGCACGCCGTCCCGCTCCAGCGTCGCCCGATGCTCCTCCGTCAGGGCGGGGCGGATCAGCGCCTCCGTGAAATCGGGGGCGGCGGCGAGGCCGATCAGCCCACGCACGCGCGCCTCGCCCAGCCGGCGCGCGAGGAGAAGCGCGATCCATCCGCCCATGGAGGAGCCGACCAGCACCAGCGGCCCCGGCGCTCGCGCCTCGATCACCAGCGCCGCGTCCTCGGCCCAGGTGCCGATGGTGCCCGCCTCGAAATCCCCGCCGCTGGCGCCGTGGCCGGAATAGTCGAGCCGCAGGAAGGCGCGGCCGCGCGCAGCGCAGGCATCCCGCAGGTGCAGCGCCTTCGTGCCCTCCATGTCCGAGCGGAAGCCGCCGAGGAAGACCACGGTGGGCCCGCTGCCGGGAAGGGCGGCCCACGCCAGGGGGGTGCCGTCGGAGCGGGGGAGGGTGCCGCGGGTCTCGTTCATCCGATGGGGCTTGCCGCAGCCCGGCCGGTGGCACAAGCGCGACCAGGGTGACGCGCGGCCCGCCGCCTTGTAAGGGGCAGCGCCATGCCCGCGCCCCCGCCCACTGTCCTGCAGGTGCTGCCCGCCCTCGGCGCGGGCGGGGTGGAGCGCGGCACGCTGGAGATCGCACGCGCCCTGGTGGAGGCCGGCGGCCGCGCCCTGGTGGCCTCCGCCGGTGGCCCGCTGGTGCCGGCGCTGGAGGCCGGGGGCGCCCGCCACATCCGCCTGCCGCTGGACCGGAAGAACCCCGCCGCGCTTCTCGCGGGCGCGGCCGCCCTGGGCCGCGTGGTCCGCGAGGAGGGGGTGGGCATCGTCCACGCGCGCAGTCGCTTCCCCGCCTGGTCCGCCCTGATGGCAGCGCGCGCGACCGGCGTGCATTTCGTGACGACCTATCACGGCACCTACAACGAGGATTTCCCGGGCAAGCGCCTCTACAACTCCGTCATGGCGCGGGGGGAGCGGGTGATCGCCATCAGCGAGCACATCGCCGCCCTGGTGCGGGCGCGGCACGGCGTCGGGCCGGACCGGCTGCGCGTGATCCCCCGCGGCGTCGATCCCGCACGCTTCGACCCCGCCGCCGTGGAGCCGGCGCGGGTGGCCGCCCTGTGCCGCGCCTGGAACCTGCCCGCGGGCCGCCCGGTGGTCCTGCTGCCAGGGCGGCTGACGCGCTGGAAGGGGCAGGCCGTGCTGCTGCGCGCCCTCTCCCTCATGCCCGAACCCCGCCCGGTCGTGGTCCTGGCCGGCGATGCCCAGGGGCGCGAGGCCTATCGCGCGGAGCTGGAGGCGCTGGCCGCCGGCGCCGAGGTGAGGTTCCCCGGCCCGGTCGAGGACATGCCGGCCGCGCTGCTGCTGGCCGACCTCGTGATCCATGCGAGCACCGATGCTGAGGCCTTCGGCCGCACGGTGATCGAGGCCCAGGCGATGGGCCGCCCCGTGATCGCCTCGGACCTCGGCGGCCCGCGGGAGACGGTGGAGGAGGGGGTGACGGGCTGGCGCGTGCCGCCGGGCGACCCGCCCGCGCTGGCGGAGGCCATGGCCCACGCCCTCTCGCTGCGCGAGGAAGCGCGCGCCGCCATGGGCCGCGCCTCCCGCGCCGCGGTGCTCGCGCGCTACACCACCCGCGCCATGCAGGAGGCCACCCTGGCCGTGTACCGGGAGCTGACGTGAGCGCGCGGATCCTCGTCATCAAGCTTGGCGCGCTCGGCGATTTCGTGCAGGCCTTCGGGCCCTTCGCCGCCATCCGGGCGCACCACCCGGGCGCGGAGGTCACCCTTCTCACCACCCCGCCCTTCGCGGAGCTGGCGCGGCGCAGCCCCTGGTTCGACCGCGTCTGGGACCATGGCCGCCCACGCGGCACCGACTGGCGGCGGCGGCTGGCGCTGCTCACCGGCCTCGCCGGCGAGCGGTTCGACCGCGTGTACGACCTGCAGACCTCTCCGCGCTCCTCGCGCTACCGCCTGCTGGTGGGGCGGCGGGCCGAGTGGTCCGGCGTCGCGCGCGGCGCGAGCCACCCGCACGCGAACCCCGACCGCAACGCCATGCACACGGTGGACCGGCAGCGCGAGCAGCTTCGGATGGCGGGGATCGACAGGTTTCCGGCGCCGGACCTCTCCTGGCTTGAGGCCGATCTTTCCGGGCTGTCGCTGCCACCGCGTTTCGCCCTGCTGATCCCTGGGGCCAGCCCGTCGCGACCGGGAAAGCGCTGGCCGGGCTTCGGGGCGCTCGCCGCCGCCCTCGCCGGCGCCGGCCTGCCCTCGCTGGTGGTGGGCGGACCGGGGGAGGCACCCCTGGCGGCGGAGATTCTCGCCGCGGCTCCCGGGGCGACCGATCTCACGGGTCGCACGAGCCTTTTCCAGCTTGCGGCCCTCGCGCGGCGCGCCGCGGTCGTCGTGGGCAACGACACCGGCCCCACCCATCTCTCCGCCGCCGCCGGCAGCCCCACCCTCGCCCTCTTCGGGGGGGAGAGCGACCCCGCCCGTTGCGCGCCGCGCGGCGCCGAGGTTTCCGTCATGCGCAGGGAGCCGATTGCGGCGCTGACGCCTGCGGAGGTAGCAGAGAGGGCGCTCCACCTGGCCGGGCTGCCCGGATAAGCGGCAGGGCTCGCTGGCCGAAGGCGCCATCAGCCCGAGCGCGCCCTTGCGCGCCTGCCGCCCTGGTGTCGAAGATGCTCGCGGAATCGTCCCGGCACCCCCGGCGCGCAGCGGAGCAGACTCATGGCCCTTACCCGTCGGAACCTCGTGGCGGCCGGCACCGCCGGCGCCGCAAGCCTCGCCGCCCTCCGCGAGGCCCGCGCGCAGGCGGCGACGCGCTGGCAGTTCGCCACCCCCTACGCGGACACCAATTTCCACACCCGCAACGTGAAGGCCTTCGTGGAGGACATCCAAAAGGCGACGAACGGCGCGCTTCAGGTGCAGCTGCACACCAACGGCTCCCTCTTGCCGATGCCGCAGATCAAGCGCGGCGTGCAGCAGGGCCAGGTGCAGCTCGGCGAGATCCTCATCTCCGCCTATGGCAACGAGGATCCCTTCTTCGAGCTCGACGGCGTGCCGCTGCTGGCCCCGAACTTCGAGGCCGTGGTGAAGCTGGCCGCGGCGTCCCGGCCCTTCATCGAGGCCCGCTTCCAGCGCACCGGCCTCGCCATGCTCTACAACGTGCCCTGGCCCCCCGGCGGCTTCTACAGCAACGCGCCGATCGAGAACCTGGACGCGCTGAAGGGCACCCGCTTCCGCACCTTCAACACCATGACCAACCGCTTCGCGACGCTGGTCGGCGCCAACCCGACGCTCGTGCAGGCCGCCGAGGTGCCGCAGGCCTTCGCGACGGGCGTGATCAACGCCATGGTCACCAGCGCCGCCACGGGCGTCGACTCCCAGGCCTGGGACTACTGCAAGGTCTTCACCCCCGTGAACTTCAGCTACACCAACAACGTCGTGTTCGTGGGCCGCCGCGCGCTGGAGGCCCTACCGGCGGCGCAGCGTACGGCGGTGATGGAGGCCGCGAAGGAGGCCCAGGCGCGCGGGCTGGAAATGGCGCGCGCCTCCGACAAGGAGGCGCAGGACACGCTTGCCTCCCGCGGGTTGAAGATCGAGCAACCGAGCGCGGCGCTGAAGGAGGGGCTGAACCGCATCAGCGCCACCATGACCGACGAGTGGGTCGCCAAGGCCGGCGAGGACGGCAAGAAGCTTATCGACGCCTACAAGGCAGCCTGAGCGCAGGGCGGTGATCCGGCGCGGGCTCGACGCCCTCTACGCGGTGGGGGCGGCGCTGGCCGCGCTGTCCCTCCTCGGCATCTTCCTCGTCATGATGGCGCAGGTGGCCTGCCGCTTCCTCAACACGCCCTTTCCGGGGGCGGACGACATCAGCGCCTATCTCTGCGTCTCCACGACCTTCTTCGCCCTCGCCCTGACCTTCAAGCGGGGCGAGCTGATCCGCGTCGGCCTGCTGCTGGAGAGGCTGTCGCCGGGTCCGCGACGCATCATGGAGATGCTGGCCCTCGCGCTCGCGGCCATCGGCTGCGCCTATGCCGTGTGGTGGACGGCGGACGACGTGCTCTTCTCCATCGAGATCGAGGACGTCGCCCAAGGCGCGCTCGCCATCCCGCTCTGGATCCCCAAGCTCGCCATGCCGCTCGGCGCGGGCATCCTCCTCGTCGCGGTGCTGGACGAGCTGGCGACGGTTCTCCGCGGCGGGCGTCCGAACTACGTGATCGCCGCGGAGGAGCGCGCCGCGCGCGGCGACTTCTCGGCCGAGGTATAGATCCCGATGGAATTGCTGGAACTCTCGGGCCTGCTGCTCCTGCTGCTGGGCCTTCTCCTCGCCGGTGGGCTCTGGATCGGGATGAGCCTCGCGCTGGTGGGCTTCGTCGCCGTCAGCTTCGTCCATCCCCAGCCCGGCACCTACCTTGCCAGCGCCTTCTGGGAGGCAACGGGCTCCTGGACGCTGGCGGCGCTGCCGATGTTCGTCTGGATGGGCGAGATCCTGTTCCGCACGAAGCTTTCCGAGGAATTGTTCAACGGCCTCGCCCCATGGGTGCGGCGCATTCCCGGGCGGCTGCTGCACGTGAACATCCTCGCCTGTGGCATCTTCGGCTCCGTCTCCGGTTCCTCCGCCGCCACCTGCGCGACGGTGTCGAAGATCGCGCTGCCCGAGCTCAAGCGCCGCGGCTACGACGAGGATGTGGCGATCGGCAGCCTCGCCACCTCGGGCACCCTTGGGATCATGATCCCGCCCTCCATCATCATGGTCGTCTATGCCGTTGCGGCGGAGGTCTCGATCGTCCGGGTCTTCATCGCCGGCTGCATCCCTGGCCTGATCGTGATGGTGCTGTTCAGCCTCTACATCGCCGTTTGGGCGCTGCTGAACCCGAAGAAGCAGCCGCCGATGGAGCCGCGGATGTCGCTGCGGGAAAAGCTGCGGGAGTCCGCCCAGCTCATCCCCTGCGCCATCCTCATCGTCGGCGTGATCGGCACGATGTTCGTGGGCTGGGCGACGGCGACGGAGGCCGCGGCCTTCGGCGTGCTCGGAAGCCTGCTGCTGGCGGCGGTCACACGCTGCCTCACCTGGGAGAGCTTCCGCGACAGCCTGACGGGCGCAACGCGGCTCTCCTGCATGATCATGTTCATCCTGGCGGGCGCCGCCTATCTAACGAAGGCAATGGCGCTCACGGGCATCCCGGCAGCCCTCGCCACCGCCGTCGCGGGGCTGGGCCTCGGCCCCTACGGCATCATCGCGATGCTCACGGTGGTCTATGTGCTGCTCGGCACGGCGCTGGACGGCACCTCGATGATCGTGCTGACCACCTCGATCGTCGTGCCGATGATCCAGCAGGCCGGCTTCGACCTCGTCTGGTTCGGCATCTTCATCGTGCTGCTCGTGGAGATCGCCGAGATCACCCCGCCGGTCGGGTTCAACCTCTTCGTCATGCAGACGATGACGGGAAGGGAGCAGACGGCGGTTGCCAAGGCGTCGCTGCCGTTCTTCCTCATGCTGGTGGTGACGGTCGCCATCATCACGCTCTGGCCGCGTACCGTCACCTGGCTGCCGGACGTCCTGCTGAGTCGCTGACATGAAAAAGCGCCGCCGGGGCATGCCCGGCGGCGCCTTTCAATCTTCCCGGGGCCTTGCAGCCCCGGGCGCGGCTCACATCACGGGACGCAGGCTGCCGTCCGGCGCGCGCTCGAAGACGCCGCCGCCGCCCATGTAGGCGCTGTCCGGATTGTTCGCAGCGCGGCGGTTGGCGCGCATCTCGCGGCGCATCGCCTGGCGCTCACGCATCGCGCGGCGGTGGTGCATGCCACGCTGCGGCATGTCGGAGGACATCGCGCCGCTGGTGGCGGGCACCATCGCGCGGCCGCGCGGCATGGTGGCACCGGACATGCCGGCGCCCGGGTTCGCGCCCGGGGCGACCATGTCGCTCTGGGCCTGGGCATGGGCGCCCGGCGCGGCGGCGACGAGGGCGGTGAAGGCGAAGGCGGCGGCGAGCACCGTCAGCTTGCGGGACATGGAAGTCTCCTGTTCTGCGATCCCTCGGGCGCGGCGAGGGCCCGTCCTCGGTGGATCGGGGACGCAACGTGGCGAAGGTGGCGTGGGTTTCCCTCAGGTGTCCCATCGGCAACCGCGGCTGGGCATCCTCGTTGCGCCCCTATGTGGGAAGCGCTGAAAGCCTTGTTCCGTTCCTGGGGGCTGGTGGCGCTGGCCACGCTGCTCGGGCTGCTGGTGGCCTGGCGCTTCGTTTCCCCGCCACCGCCCGAGACCATCCGCTTCGCCGTCACCGCCGAACCCGGCAGCGCCTATAACCGCGCGGTGGACCGCTATGCCGAGGAACTCGAGGCCGAGCGCTTCAAGGTGGAGCGGGTGCCCGCGCAGGGATCCGTGGAAAACCTTCGCCTCCTGCGGGAGGGGCGGGTCGACCTCGCCCTCGTTCAGGGAGGCGTGCCCTCCTCCACTGGGGCTGCCGGGCTGGCGACACTCGGGCAGGTTTTCTACGAGCCGGCCTGGGTCTTCGTCCGCTCGGCGCCGGAGGGCGGCAACCCGGTTTCCACGCTGCGTGGCCGAAGGGTGGCCGTGGGGCCGGAGGGTAGCGGTACGCGGGTGCTGGCGTTGGCCATGCTGGCGGCGAACGGCCTTCCGGCGGAGGCCATCCAGGCCGTGCCCCTCGCGGGGGCCGCCGCGGCCGATGCGCTTCTCAGCGGCGACGTTCAGGCCGCGATCCTCGTCGCCGCCGAGCCGAGCGTGGGGATCGAGCGTCTCGTCCGGGCGCCGGGGATCACGCTGTTGAACTTCGCCAGCCGCGCTGCGGCCTACGAGGCGCAACTGCCCTACCTCTATCGCGTCGTGCTGCCCAACGCGGCGCTGAGTCTTGCCGAGGACCTTCCGCGCGGCGACGTGACGCTGATGGCACCGGCCGCCTCGCTGCTCGCGCGCGCCGACCTCAACCCGCAGGTGGCCGCGCTGATGATGCGGATCCTGCGCGACACCCACAAGAACCGCACCCTCTTCGCCCCGGCAGGGCGCTTCCCCTCGGGCCTGGACCACGAGGTGCCACTGCAGGGCGATGCCTCGCGCTTTTACGAGAAGGGCATCTCCTTCCTGCAGACCTATCTACCCTTCTGGCTGGCGATCACCGTTGAGCGGCTCTGGGTGCTGCTGATCCCGCTCGTCACGCTGCTGCTGCCGCTCGCGCGCATCGCGCCGCCCATCTACACCTGGCAGATCGAGCGCCAGCTCTGGAGCATCTACAACCGCGTGCGGAAGGTGGACGAGGAGAGCGAGAAGGGCCTTTCCATCCGCGCCGCCGCCCGGCTGGAGGCGCTGGAGAAGGAGGCTGCCGCGCTTAAGCTGCCCGACAGCTACGCAAACCGCATCTACGAGCTGCGGCGCCACATCGCCTGGCTGCGGGAGAGGAAGACGGGAACCGCGCCCGCCGTGCCGCTGAGCTAGGCGCGGCCTAGAAGGAAACCCGTCCGAACAGCGCGTGCAGGATCGCGAAGAGCGCCCCGCCCGCCAGCGCGCCGACGACGGTGCCGTTGATCCGCACGTATTGCAGGTCCCGCCCGACGCGCAACTCGATCTTGTCCACGACCGTCGCCGTGTCCCAGCCAGCCACGACATCCCCGATGAAGCCTGCGATCCGCCCCTGGGCAGCCGGCAGCACTGCCAGGAGCGCGGCCTCGATCCCGCGGTCCAGCCGCGCCCGAGCCGCGCCGTCCTGCTCCAACAAGTCGCCAAGGTTCGTCAGCAGGCCCGCGATGAGGGACACCGTGCGGCCTGAGGGGCGGCCCGCATCCGCCTCCAGCGCGCCGCGCAGCCGCGTCCAGGCATCGCCCAGCCAAGCGGCGACGGCGGGGTGGGAGAGGGCGCCGCGCAGGGCTGCGGAAATCGCCTCCGCCCGGCCGGGATCGTTCTCCAGCCGGTCGATCTCCGCTTCCAGCCAGGCCTCGAAGGCGGCGCGCAGCTCGCTGTCCTCCGGGTCCATCTTCTCCAGCTCGGCGTTGAGCGCGGACAGGACGCGCCGGGCGACGGCGGCACCCGCCATCCAGCCGACCAGCGCGCCGCCCTCCGCCCGCACGCGCTGGGCGATGGCGGCTTTCAGGCTTTCCTCCTTCGCCGCCATCAAGGCGCGGAGCTGCGAGAGGGCGACGTCGAACACCTCGTGGTGCCGCCCGCCCTGCATGAGAAGTCGCAGCGCCCGCGCGACCAGCCGGGCGGCGGCCGGGCCGGAGACCATGCGCGGCAGCAGCCTGAAGAGGAGCCGCCGCGCCCTGCCGTCCTCCAGCGAGCGGAGGATGCGGGGCAGGGCGGCCGCCACTCCCTCGGCCATCGGGCGCACGGTCTCGGGGTCCGAGAGGAAGCGGCGCAGCAGCGCGGGGGCATCGATCCGCCCGGCCACCCGGCGCACTTCGGCCTCGGTCAGTACGTGGTTCGCAACGAAGCGGCCCAGCCCCTGGCCCAGCCGCGCCTTCTCGCGCGGGATGATGGCGGTGTGCGGGATGGGCAGGCCCAGCGGGTGGCGGAACAGGGCGGTGACCGCGAACCAGTCCGCCAGCCCGCCCACCAGCCCGGCCTTGCCCGCTGCCTGAAGCAGCTCCGTCCCATAGCCGGGCGGAAGGGCGTAGGAGCCGAGCGTCACCCCCGCCATGCCCGCGAGAAGCCCGTTCGCGATCCTCCGCTGCCGGCCCAGCCGCGCCCGCAGGGCGTCGTCGCCACGGTCTACCCGCGGGGCTTGGAGAAGAGAGGCATCGGGGGGCGTCATGTCCATCCTGGCGAAGAGTGGCGATCCGGCCGCCGCATCTCCAGGGTCGTCCTTCCCGCATCGGGGTTGGTGGGCGTTGAACGCCGGGGAGGGGAGGCGTATGTTATGTCGTAACACCATGACCGACGCCTCCCGCATCCGCCTGGAAGACCCCCTCTCGCTCTCCGCCGGCGCCCTGCCGCGGCTGGGTTGGGGCGCCGCCGTCTCGGCGCTGCTCTGGGGCGCGGTCGCCTGGGCGCTGGCGGCATGAGCGGGGCGATCCGCCTCCGCGACGTGACGCTCTCGCACGAGCGCCACCCTGCGGTTCACCACCTTTCCGGCGAGTTCGCGCCCGGCAGCCTCACGGCCGTGGTGGGCCCGAACGGCGCCGGCAAGACGACGCTGCTGCGGGCCATCGCGGGGCTCCACCCGCTGGACGAGGGGCGGATCGAGCGGCCGGCGGGGCGCATTGCCCTCCTGCCGCAGATGTCGGCCCTCGACCGCTCCTTCCCGATTGGCTGCCTGGACGTGGCGCTGCTCGGCCACTGGTCCCGCACCGGCGCCTTCCGCGCCATCGGCCCCGAGGAGCGCGCGCGGGCGGAGGCGGCGCTGGAAGCGGTCGGGCTTGGGGGCTTCGGCCGCCGGCCGGTCGGCAGCCTCTCGGCGGGGCAGTTCCAGCGGCTGCTTTTCGCGCGGCTGCTGGTGCAGGATGCCCCCATCATCCTGCTGGACGAGCCCTTCAACGCCGTGGACGCGCGCACCGCGGCCGACCTGCTCCGCCTCGTGCGGGAATGGCACGGGCAGGGGCGCACCGTGGTCGCCGTGCTGCACGACCTCGATCTCGTGCGGCGGGAATTCCCGGAAACCCTCCTCCTCGCCCGCGACCCCATCGCCTGGGGTGGTACGCAGGAGGCGCTAGGCGCCGCCAACCGGATGCGTGCCCGCATGATGGCCGAGGGCTGGGACGCCGCCGCCGCCCCCTGCGATCGGGCCGCCTGATCCCCTGCTGTCCGGTTCCCTTCCTTACGACCTCCTGATCGCGCCCTTCGCCGAGTTCGGCTTCTTGCGGCGCGCGCTGGTCGGTTGCCTCGCGCTCTCGGTCGCGGCGCCCCCGCTCGGCGTCTTCCTCGTGCTGCGGCGGATGAGCCTGACGGCGGACGTGCTTGCCCATGGCATCCTGCCGGGCATCGCCGCGGGCTTCCTCGTCGCGGGGCTCTCGGTCACGGCCATGTCGCTCGGCGGGCTGGTGGCGGGGCTGGTGGTCGCGCTCGGTGCCGGGGCGCTCTCCCGGGCCACGGGGGGGAGGGAGGATTCAACCCTCGCCGCCCTCTACCTCGTGGCGCTGGCCCTCGGCGTGGTCATGATCTCGATGGGCGCGGGATCTGTGGAACTGACTAACCTTCTCTTCGGCAGCGTCCTCGGCGTGGACGACCCGGCGCTGCTGATGATGGCGGGAGTGGCCACGCTGACCCTCCTGGCCCTTGCCCTCGCCTGGCGGCCGCTGGTGCTGGAGTGCTTCGACCCCTCCTTCGCCGCGGCCGAGCGCGCGGGCGGCGGGCTCTGGCACATGCTCTTCATGGGGCTGGTGGTGCTGAACGTGCTGGCGGCCTTCCAGGCGCTGGGCACGCTGATGGCCGTCGGGCTGATGATGCTGCCCGCCGTCGCTTCGCGGCACTGGGCGCGGGGCGTGGGTGGCATGGCCTATGCGGCCTCCGGCATCGCCATCCTCTCCTCCGTCGCGGGGATCCTCGCCTCCTATCACCTGGACGTGCCCACCGGGCCGGCGGTGGTGCTGGCGGCCGGGCTGGTCTGGCTGGTCTCGGTCGTCGCGGGGCCGGTCGAAGGGGTGCTCGCCCGGGTGCTGCGGCGCCGGCATCTCTCGGGCTGAGCGGGGCGCCTGCCACGCGCCCGTGCCTGCCGCGTTTCTCTTTGATCGCCGCAAAGGCGACGAAGGAGATGGACATGGCCTCGAAATGGGACGACCGGCTGCGCCAGGCTGCGGAGACGCGCGGCACGGTGACGATCACCTGCACGGAGGGTGAGAAGGACGATATCGCCGCGGCGGCCGAGGCGGTCGGCGCGCGCTACCACCTGCACCCGCAGCTCGACCGGGCGCCCGCCAACGGCATGCGTGTCGGCTTCCGCCACGCCGGCGGCGAGGGCGAGCCGCCGCTGAGCTGAACGTGCCGCGGACCGGCGGCGCCTGCACGGCGCGCCCGCGCCGGGAGCAGGCTCCTCGCTCCGCGAGGGTGCCCCGCCGATCCCCTACCGCAGCCCCTTGCTGGCAGGCCCGCCCGGGCGGCACAACGGCCCCGCTATTATAAGCGGCAGCGAGGACAGAACATGATGGCAATCCGGCGTCTGGCGGAGGAGGAGCGCCTGAGCGGCGCGACGGTGGCGGGCGGCTTCGTCTTCCTGGCCGGGCAGGTGGCCGACGACGCCACCCTCGACGCCGAGGGACAGACCGCCGACATCCTCCGCCAGATCGACGCCTTGCTGGCCGAGGCGGGCACGGACAAGCGCGCGCTGCTCCAGGTGCAGATCATCCTGGCGGACATCAAGGACGCGCCCGCGATGAACCGGGCCTGGGATGCCTGGCTCGACCCGGGCGCGAAGCCCGCGCGGATGACGATCCAGGCGCCCCTGGTGAACCCGTCCTGGCGGGTTGAGATCACCGGCATCGCCTTGGCCCCCGCCGGATGAACCTGACCGGCCAGCGCGCCTGGTTGCGGCCCTTCCTGGCGACCATGGGCCTTGGCGGCCTCGTGGCGCTGGGGGTGGGGGACGACGGGATCTGGTTCCCCCTCGTCGTGCTGGCCACCGCCGGCTTCGGCTTCGCGGTGCTGTTCCGCGTCTTCCCGAAGGGGCTCGACTTCGCGCTCGGGGCGGCGATCGGTTTCGCGACCTATGCCGCGCTCTTCGCGGTCATCGCGCGCACCGCCTTCCCGGAGGCGCCGGACGCGCTGGTGGGCCTCGCCTTCCTCCTTCCCATGGCGAGCTTCCTCCTGGCCGTGCTGGCGAGCGAGGCCTCGCTCCGCCGCATCGTCGAGGAGGGCGAGACGCCGGACGAGCGGCACCTGCGGCGCATCGGGCGGATCATCCTCCTGCTCGCCATCATCGCGACGGCGAGCCTCTCCTTCCCGTTCAACCGGCTGGCGCCGTTGTGGCAGGGGATCGTGATGCTGGGCGGCGCCGGCCTGATTGGCGCGCTGGCCGCCGGCACCGTGCGGGAACTCGTCCGCCTGATGGTGGACATGGCGCAGTTGATGGACGCGATCAGCGGGCGGGTGGTGGCGCTGGTGGTGCCGATCGCGGCCTATGCCGCTCTGTTCTCCCTCATTACCATCGTCTTCGCCTGCCTGTTCCGCATCGCGGACGGCCACTCGCAGATTGCCCTGTTCTCCGGCCCCGCGGGCCCGATACGGCTGAATTTCCGCGACGCCCTGCACTTCAGCATCGTGACCATCTCCACGGTCGGCTACGGCGATATCTGGCCGACTGATGACGGGGCGCGGCTGCTGGCGGCGGTGGAGGTGCTCGCGGGCCAGATCCTCCTTCTCTTTGGCTTCTTCGAGATCACCCGCAGCCGCCTCTCCGTCGGCGAGGGTGGCAAGGGCGAGGGGGGCGCATGAGCCCGCCGCCCCAGCGAGACACCCCCTGGACACTGCCCGGCGGCCGCCGCATTTCGGTCCCTCTTCCGCCCCGGCCGCTGGCCAGGATGGGCGATGCCGGGAAGACGGCGCGGTTCAAGGGGCGGCGATGAACGGGGTTTGGCAGGGCAGGCGCGTTCTGGTGACGGGCGGGGCGGGTTTCCTCGGCTCGGCGCTCTGCCAGGCGCTGGGCGAGGCGGGGGCGGAGGTCGTGGCGCTCGACGCGCTGATGCCCGGCACCGGCGCCCGCCGGCGCAACCTCGAGGGCAGCGGCGCGCGACTGGTCGAGGGCGACCTGCGCGACATGGACTTGCACCCCCTGGCCGAGGGCATCGATGTCCTCTTCAACATGGCGGGGCAGACGAGCCATGCCGGCAGCCAGGCCGATCCCTTCACGGACCTCGCAATCAACGGCCATGCCCAGCTCCGGCTGATCGCGGCGCTGCGCGAGGCGGCGCCGCTGGCGCGGGTGGTGCACGCCTCCACTCGCCAGTTCTACGGCCGCCCGCGCAGCCTGCCCGTGGCCGAGGACCACCCGATCGTGCCGCCCGACGCCAACGGCGTGTCGAAATTCGCGGCCGAGCAGTACTGGCTGCTGGAGAACCGGGTGCACGGGCGCCCTGTGACGGCACTGCGGCTGACGAATTGCTACGGGCCCCGGATGCGCGTGGTGGACGCCCGCCAGACCTTCCTCGGCATCTGGGTGCGGCGCGTGCTAGAGGGGCAGCCTTTCGAGGTCTGGGGCGGCGAGCAGCTCCGCGACTTCTCCTATGTCGATGATGTGGTGGCGGCCTTCCTCGCCGCAGCCCTGGCGCTTGAGACGCCCGGCGGCGCGGCGGGCCGGCCCTTCAATCTCGGCGGGGATGCCCCGGTGAGCCTCCAGTCCCTGGGCGACGCGATGGTGGCGGCGGCCGGGGAGGGGAGCTACCTCCTCAAGACCTTTCCGGCCGAGCGCGCGGCCATCGACATCGGCTCCTACCACGCCGACGACCGCGCCTTCCGGGCGTTGACCGGTTGGGCCCCGCGCGTCGCGCTGGCCGAGGGGCTGCGCCGCACGGTCGACTGGTTCCGCCCCCGCCTTGCCGCCTACCTCGCCGACGAGATCTGAGGCCTGCCCCGATGAACGCACAGGATATCACCGTCCCCCAGGCCGATCTCGGCGCCGCCTACCGAGCGCATAAGGAGGCGATCGACGCCGCCGTGGCGCGGGTGCTGGCCAGCGGCTGGTACATCCTCGGCCAGGAGGGCGCGGCCTTTGAGCGGGAATTCGGCGCCTGGCTCTCGGCCGGAGGGCCCGGCATGACGGCGGTCGGCTGCGCGAACGGCACGGACGCGATCGCCCTCATCCTCCGCGGCCTTGGCATCGGGCCGGGCTGCACGGTCGCCACCGTCTCCCACACCGCGGTCGCGACGGTTGCCGCGATCGAGATGGTCGGCGCGACACCGCTGCTGATCGACATCGACCCCCGCACCTTCTGCATCGACGCGGCCGAGCTGCTGGAGGTCCTGCGCAACCCGCCGCCCGGCCTGCCGCCGGTCCGTGCCGTAATCCCCGTGCACATCTACGGCCATGCCTGCGACATGGAAGCGATCATGGGCCCCTGCCAGGCCGCGGGAATCGCGGTGGTGGAGGACGTCGCCCAGGCCCATGGCGGGCGGCTCCATGGCCGGATGCTCGGCACCATCGGCGACGCCGCGGCGTTCAGCCTTTATCCCACGAAGAACCTCGGCGCGCTGGGCGATGCCGGCATCACCGCGACGCCCGACGCCGCGCTGGCTGCGCGCATGGGCGCCATCCGCCAGTACGGCTGGCGCCGCCGCTACATCTCGGACGAGCCCGGCGTGAACAGCCGGCTGGACGAGATGCAGGCCGCGATCCTCCGCGTGCGCCTGCCGCTGCTGGACGCCGGCAACGCCCGTCGCCGCGAGGTCGCCTCCGCCTATGACGCCGCCCTGGCCGACGGCCCCTTCGCGGCCCCCTACCGCGCCCCGGGCGTGGAGCACGTGTTCCACCAGTACGTGCTGCGCGTGCCGAACCGCGAGGCGGTGATGGAGCGCCTGCGGGTGCAGGGGGTGGCTACCGCCATCCACTACCCCGTGCCGGTGCACGAGCAGGCCGCCTACAAGGGCCGCACTGCCCTTGGCCCGTCCGGCTGCGGCGAGACCGCCCGGGCGGCGGCGGAGGTAATGAGCCTGCCCGTCTTCCCCGAGATCACCGACGCCCAGGTGGAGCGCGTCTGCGCCGCCCTGCGCTCCCTCTAGCCTAGGCCGCGGGCGAGGAGCTGCGCGCCGAGCGCCAGAAGGCCGAGGAAGAACCAGCGCCGGAACACCTCGGCGCTGACTCGCCGCCGGAGCGCGTTGCCCAGCCCCATCCCCGCCAGGGCCGGGAGCACGGCGGCCGCCGACCCCCAGGCGAGCTGCGCGCTGAACACCCCCTCCGCCCCGAGCGACAGGGCAAGGGCGAGGGTGGAGACGGTGAAGGAAAGGCCCAGCGCCTGCACCAGCTCGTCCCGCGAGAGGCCGAGCGCGCCGAGGAAGGGGACGGCCGGAATGACGAAGACACCGGTGGCCGCGGTGACGAGCCCGGTGGCGGCGCCGACCAGCGCCCCTGCCCAGCCCTCGCGCCGCGGCGGCACGCGCGGCAGCTTCCAGGGCAGCAGCCCGACCGCGGCATAGGCCAGGAGGGCAAGGCCGAGCCCCGCCATGGCCGCGCCGGTATTCGCCCCAGTCAGCAGCCCGGCGCCGAGCCAGCTTCCGGCGACGATCCCAGCCAGCATCGGCCAGAGCCGCCGCAGCAGCGGCCCGAGGCCGGGCCCGCCAGCCATCTGCCAAAGATTTGTCACGATGGAGGGGATCACGAGCAGCGCCGCGGCCTGGGAGGGGGGCATGAGGGAACCGAGCAGGCCCATCGCGATGGTGGGTAGGCCCAGTCCGATCACCCCCTTCACGAATCCGGCGATGATGAAGGTGGCGGCGATCAGCGCGGCATCCATGGCGTCCTCCCGGTGGTGCCCGGCAAGGTTGGGCTGCTCCTGGTCTCGAATGCTTCGGCCCTGGCCGTAGCATGGCCGCCTCGCCGCGCGGTATCGCGGCGAGGAGTCCTCGGAGACGCTCCATGGTCAGCACCGCCGCCCTGGCCGAGACGGCCGCCGCCCTCGGGGATCCCGCGCGGGTGGGGATGCTCTCGGCCCTCATGGACGGGCGCGCCCTCACGGCGGGAGAACTGGCCGGCGTTGCGGGCATCGCGCCCACCACCGCCAGCGGCCATCTCGCGCGGCTGGTGGGGGCGGGATTGCTGGTCGTGGAGCGGCAGGGGCGGCACCGCTATCACCGCCTCGCCTCGCCGGAGGTTGCACGGGTGCTGGAAGGGCTGATGGCCCTCTCGGGCGCGCGCCGCCCGCCCCGCACCGGCCCGCGCGACGCGGCGCTGCGCGAGGCCCGGACCTGCTACGACCACCTCGCCGGGCGGGTGGCGGTCGGCATGACGGATGCGATGGTCGCGCGCGGCCAACTGGACCTGGCGGCGGACGGCGCCGTGCTGACCGCGCCGGGCGAGGCCTTCCTCGCCGAGTTGGGCGTGGACGTGCCGGCCGCTGGAGGGCGCTCCTTCTGTCGTCCCTGCCTCGACTGGAGCGAGCGGCGGCCGCACCTCGCCGGCGCGCTCGGTGCGGCGCTCTGCCGGCGGTGCCTCGAACTCGGCTGGATGCGGCGCGTGGCGGGCTCGCGGGCGCTGACGGTCACGCCCGCCGGACGCCTCGGGCTGCGCGAGGCCTTCGGCCTGGATCAGTCGGCCGCGATCTCCGCTGCCCGGTAGCCCTGGGCATAGAGCAGGGCGCGCAGGTCGTTGTGGTCCACGCGCGCCCGCGCGGCGGCGGCCACCACCGGCTTCGCCCGATAGGCGACGCCCAGCCCGGCTGCGCCGATCATCGCAAGGTCGTTCGCGCCGTCCCCCACCGCGAGCGTCGCCAACAGGGGCAGCCCCTTCTCCGCCGCCAGCGCGGTGAGCGTGGCGAGCTTCGCATCCCGGTCGAAAACCGGCTCGGCCACCGCGCCGGTCAGGGCCGCGCCGTCGTCGAGCAGCACGTTCGCGTGGTGGCTCGAGAAGCCGCAGAGAGCGGCGACGCGGCCTGTGAAGAAGGTGAAGCCGCCGGAGGCGAGGGCGCAGTGGGCGCCGTTCGCGACCATCGTGCGCACCAGCGCGCGGGCGCCGGGCATGAGGTGCGTGCCCTGCCAGGTCGCCTCCAGCGCCTCAAGGCGAAGGCCCTTCAGCATGGCCACGCGTTCCCGCAGGGCGGTCGCGAAGTCGATCTCGCCGTTCATGCTCCGGCGCGTGATCTCCGCCACGCGGTCCTTGAGCCCGGCATAGGCGGCCAGTTCGTCGAGCGTCTCGGAGGTGACGATCGTGCTGTCCATGTCCGCCACCAGCAGCCCCTTGCGCCGGCCCTCGACGGGCTGGGCGATGGCGTCCACGGGAGCGTCGCCGATCGCGGCGCGGACGGCGGCCACCGCCTGCTCGGGGTTGAGGCCGGTGAAGGGCAGGTCGGCCGCTTCCGTCTCGGCGAGCCAGTCCGGTGTGCCGGGATCGGCCCCGAGGGCGGCGATGGCCTCCCGCGCGCGGGCAGGTAGGGCAGGCGGGAGCTGCCCCGGGGGTGCGACGAGGGTGAGGACGTGCGACATGGGGGCGGTTCATGCCCGCGGAGCCCGATCTGAGCAAATGAACGCCGAGGATCCTCCGGCCCTTCTGATCGCCGGCCCCACCGCGTCGGGCAAGTCGGCCCTGGCGCTCCGCCTTGCGCGGCGGCTCGGCGGTGTGGTGATCAATGCCGACTCGATGCAGGTCTACCGGGAACTGCGCGTCCTGACCGCCCGGCCCGCGCCCGAGGAGGAGGAGGCCGTGCCGCACGCGCTCTACGGCGTGCACCCGGCGGCCTCGGCCGCCTCGGTCGCCTGGTGGCGCGAGGAAGCCGTGGCCGCCATGGCGCGGGCGCGGGAGGAAGGCCGGGTGCCGATCCTTTGCGGCGGCACGGGCCTCTATTTCAGCGCGCTGACGAAGGGCCTCTCCGCCATCCCCCCCATTCCGGCCGCTGTGCGGGAGGAGGCGCGGGTGCTGCTGGAGCAGGAAGGCGCGCCCGCCCTGCACGCGCGCCTGCTCGCCGAGGATCCGCGCAGCGCGGTCCGTCTGCGGCCAGGGGATAGCCAGCGCCTCGCCCGCGCCTGGGAGGTGTGGCGCGCGACAGGGCGGGGCATCGCCGAATGGCAGGCCGAGGCGCCCTCCACCGGCCCTGCGCCCTACGCCTTCCGCGCCATCCGACTGGACCCGCCGCGCGAGATCCTGCGCGCCGCCATCGCTGCGCGCTGGGAGGCCATGATGCAGGATGGCGCGGTGGAGGAGATTCAGTCGCTGCTCGCCCTGGGTCTTGATCCGGTCCTTCCGGCCATGCGCGCGCATGGTGTGCCGGAAATCTCCGCCATGCTGGCAGGCCGGATCACCGTGGCGGAGGCCGGACGGCGGGCCTGCCTCGCCATCGGGCAATACACGAAGCGGCAGGCCACCTGGTTTCGCCACCACGAGCTTGCCCCGTGCCCAGCGCATATCATCAATGCGCGGATCAGCCATCAGGCGCAATTTTCAGAAAGTCGAATAGACGAAATCTTATCATTCTTGAAATTGCCGCATTGACGCGCTGCGGCATGGCCCGTAGATCACCCCTCCCGCGAGACTTCGCCGGAGGAGCCGCCATGTCCGCTACCCTTCCTGCCCAGACCGACCAGAGCACCCTCACGGGAGCCGAGATCGTCCTTCGCGCGCTGAAGGAGCAGGGCGTCGAGGTTATCTTCGGCTACCCCGGCGGCGCGGTATTGCCGATCTACGACGCGCTGTTCCAGCAGAACGCCATCCGCCACGTCCTCGTCCGCCACGAGCAGGCGGCGGTGCACGCGGCCGAGGGCTACGCGCGCTCCACGGGCAAGGTGGGCTGCGTGCTCGTCACCTCCGGCCCCGGCGCCACCAATGCAGTGACGGGGCTGCTGGACGCGCTGATGGATTCCGTGCCGCTGGTCTGCCTGACCGGCCAAGTGCCCACGCACCTCATCGGCAACGACGCCTTCCAGGAGGCGGACACGACGGGCATCACGCGCCCGGCCACGAAGCACAACTACCTCGTGAAGCGGATCGGCGACCTCTCCCGCACCGTGCACGACGCCTTCTACGTGGCGCGCTCGGGCCGCCCGGGCCCGGTGGTGATCGACCTGCCGAAGGACATCCTTCTGGCGAAGGGCACCTACGAGGGCGCACCCCGCGAGGAGCACCGTTCCTATCGCCCGCAGACGCGGCCGGACGGCGCGGCGATCGCGAAGGCGGTCGCGCTGCTCAAGGGCGCGCGCCGCCCCGTGGTCTATGCCGGCGGCGGCATCATCAACGCGGGGCCTGAGGCGAGCGAGTTGCTGACGAAGTTCGTGCGCATGGCCAACATGCCCTGCACGAACACGCTGATGGGGCTCGGTGTGTTTCCCGCCAGCGACCCGCGCTTCATCGGCATGCTCGGCATGCACGGCACCCTCGAGGCGAACCTCGCGATGCATGGCTGCGACGTCATGTTCAACATCGGCGCCCGCTTCGACGACCGCGTGACGGGGCGGCTGAACGCCTTCTCCCCGGGATCGAAGAAGATCCACGCGGACATCGATCCCTCCAACATCAACAAGAACGTCAAGGTGGACGTGCCCATCGTGGGCGACGCCGGTGCCGTGCTGAGCGCGCTCATCGAGGCCTGGGAGGCCGACGGCGCCGAGCAGGACCGTGAGGCTGTCGCCGCCTGGTGGCGCGAGATCGATAGCTGGCGCGCCCGCGACTGCCTGCGCTACGAGCAGTCGGGCTCGATCATCAAGCCCCAGCACGCGGTGAAGCGCCTTTATGAGATCACGCGCGAGAGCGGGCGCGACACCTTCATCACCACCGAGGTCGGCCAGCACCAGATGTGGGCCGCCCAGTATTTCGGCTTCGAGAAGCCGAACCGCTGGATGACCTCGGGCGGGCTGGGCACCATGGGCTACGGCCTGCCCGCCGCTGCCGGCGTGCAGATCGCGAACCCCGACGCGCTGGTGATCGACATCGCGGGCGAGGCGAGCATCCTGATGAACATTCAGGAGATGGGGACGCTTGCGCAGTACCGCCTGCCGGTGAAGGTCTTCATCCTCAACAACGAGTACATGGGCATGGTGCGCCAGTGGCAGGAGCTGCTGCACGGATCGCGCTATTCCGAGAGCTATTCCGCCTCGCTGCCCGACTTCGTGAAGCTGGCCGAGAGCTTCCACGCCCGTGGGCTGCGCGCGACGGATGCTAGCCAGCTTGACGACGTGATCCGCGAGATGCTGGCGCATCCTGGCCCGGTGATCGCCGACATCTGCGTAGACCAGAAGGAAAACGTCTTCCCGATGATCCCCTCGGGCGCCGCGCATAACGAGATGATCCTCGGTGCGGGCCAGACGGGCGGCGTCGCCGGCGTCACCGACGAGGGCAAGGTGCTGGTCTGAGCATGTCCGACACGACACAGCGCACGGCGACCATCGCCGTGCTGGTGGAGAACGAGGCCGGCGTGCTCGCGCGCGTCATCGGCCTGTTTTCCGGCCGTGGCTACAACATCGAGAGCCTGACGGTCGCGCCGGTCGATGCGGAGCGCCGCCTGTCGCGCATCACCGTCGTTACCACCGGCACGGACATGATCATCGAGCAGATCAAGGCGCAGCTTGACCGGCTGGTGCCTGTTCACACAGTGTCCGACCTCTCGCTGGAGGGGCCGCACCTGACGCGGGAGCTGGCGCTGATCAAGGTGATCGGCCGGGGCGATGCCCGCATGGAGGCGCTGCGCCTGGGCGACGCCTTCCGCGCCCGCGTGGTCGATGCGAGCCACGAGAGCGCCACCTTCGAGATGACCGGCACGGCCGAAAAGATCGACGCCTTCGTGGCGCTGATGCGGCCGCTTGGCTTGGCGGAGGTGTCCCGCACGGGCGCCGTCGCCATCGCGCGGGGTCCGCGCAGCCTCGCGGCCTGACGATATCCGACCACAAGGAGTGACTATGCGCGTTTACTACGACCGCGACGCGGACGTGAACCTGATCAAGGCCCGCAAGGTCGCGGTCATCGGGTTCGGCAGCCAGGGCCATGCCCACGCGATGAACATGCGTGACTCCGGCGTGAAGGACGTCGTCATCGGCCTCCGCCCCGGCGCCTCCGCGAAGAAGGCCGAGGCCGCGGGCTTCACCGTCATGTCCCCGGCCGATGCGGCGAAGTGGGCCGACGTCGTCATGGTTCTGACCCCCGACGAGGGCCAGGGCGACCTCTACCGCGAGCACCTGCACGCGAACCTGAAGGAAGGCGCGGCGCTGGCCTTCGCGCACGGCCTGAACGTGCACTTCAACCTGCTCGACCCGCGCCCCGACATCGACGTGTTCATGATCGCCCCGAAAGGCCCCGGCCACACCGTGCGCGGCGAGTACCAGAAGGGCGGCGGCGTGCCCTGCCTCGTGGCCGTTCACCAGAACCCCTCCGGCAACGCGCTCGAGATCGCGCTCTCCTACGCCTCCGCCATCGGCGGCGGCCGCTCGGGCGTCATCGAGACGACCTTCAAGGAGGAGTGCGAGACGGACCTCTTCGGCGAGCAGGCGGTTCTCTGCGGCGGCCTCGTGGAGCTGATCAAGGCGGGCTTCGAGACGCTGACCGAGGCCGGCTACGCCCCCGAGATGGCCTATTTCGAGTGCCTGCACGAGGTGAAGCTGATCGTCGACCTCATCTACGAGGGCGGCATCGCCAACATGAACTACTCCATCTCCAACACCGCAGAGTACGGCGAGTACGTCACCGGCCCGCGCATCGTGACGAGCGAGACGAAGGCGGAGATGAAGCGCGTGCTGGACGACATCCAGAGCGGCAAGTTCGCCCGTGACTGGATGCTGGAGAACAAGGTCAATCAGGCCTCCTTCAAGGCCACCCGCCGCCGCCTCGCCGAGCACCCGATCGAGCAGGTGGGCGAGCGCCTGCGCGCCATGATGCCCTGGATCAAGAAGAACCAGCTCGTCGACCAGACGAAGAACTGAGGCTTCGGCCCCCTTCCTTCACGGGGAGGGGGCACCCTTTCAAGCTTGCTTCGGTCGCCCCCGGAAGTTACCATCTCCCTCATGCAGGCGACCCACGCCCGTTTCGCGCCTACCCGCACCGGCCTTCTGGCCGTTGCTGCCGCGCGTCCGGCCCTCGCCCTCCTTCCGCTTCTCCTTCGACTTCCTCGCCCCTGGGCGTGACGCGCGGCTGAAGGCCCGCATCGCTCAGGGGGAACCCCGGGCGACGCGCCCGCATGTCATTCCATCGAGAGATCAGAGGAGCGGCCCATGACCGCGAACCACCCCAGCTTCGGCAACATCGCCGACGACCGCGTCATCATCTTCGACACCACGCTGCGCGACGGCGAGCAGTCCCCCGGCTTCTCCATGAACCTGGAGGAGAAGCTGCGGATGGCGGAAAGCCTGGCGGAACTCGGCGCCGACGTGCTGGAGGCCGGCTTCCCCATCGCAAGCCCCGGCGACTTCGACAGCGTCCACTCCATCGCCACCCGCTTCGCCAAGGACGGCCCGGTGATCTGCGGCCTGTCGCGCTCGGCCGACGGCGATATCCTGCGTGCCGCCGAGGCCATCAAGCCCGCCGCCCGCGGTCGCATCCACACCTTCATCTCCACCAGCGAACTGCACATGCGCGTCAAGCTGCGCATGTCCAACGAGGAGGTGCTGGCCGCCGTGGTGCGCAGCGTCACGCTGGCCCGCAACCACACGGATGACGTGGAGTGGTCCGCCGAGGACGGCAGCCGCACCGATCCGGACTTCCTCTGCCGCTGCGTGGAAGCCGCCATCAAGGCCGGCGCCACCACCATCAACGTGCCGGACACGGTCGGCTACGCCCTGCCCGAGGACATGACGCGCATCTTCTCCATGCTGCGCGAGCGCGTGCCGGGGGCGGATGGCGTGATCTTCTCCACCCACAACCACGATGACCTCGGCCTCGCGGTCGCCAACACGCTGGCCGCCATCCAGGCCGGTGCGCGGCAGGTGGAGTGCACAATCAACGGGATCGGCGAGCGCGCGGGCAATGCCTCTCTCGAGGAGGTCGCGATGGCGCTGCGCACGCGCGGCAACGCGATCGCGCGGCGCACCGGCATCAACACGCCGAACATTCTGCGCACCTCCCGCCTGCTGGCGACCATCACCGGCTTCGACGTGCAGCCGAACAAGGCCATCGTCGGCCGCAACGCCTTCGCGCATGAGTCGGGCATCCATCAGGACGGCGTGCTGAAGGACGCCTCCACTTACGAAATCATGACGCCGGAGAGCGTGGGCTGGACCACCAACTCCCTCGTGCTCGGCAAGCATTCCGGCCGCGCTGCCTTCCGCGACAAGCTGAAGGCACTGGGCTACGAGCTCGGCGACAACGCGCTGAACGACGCCTTCCGCCGCTTCAAGGACCTCGCGGACCGCAAGAAGGTCGTCTACGACGAGGACGTCTCGGCCCTGGTCGATGACGAGGTGGTGCGCCAGAACGACCGCGTGAAGCTGACGGCGCTGACCGTCACCTCCGGCCTGAACACCCGCCCCATGGCCACGCTGAAGCTCGAGATCGACGGCGAGGAGATCGAGGGCACGGCGGTGGGTGACGGCGCGGTGGACGCCACCTTCAACGCCATCCGCTCGGCCTATCCGCACGAGGTCGCGCTGAAGCTCTATGCCGTCCAGTCCGTCACGGGCGGCACCGACGCCCAGGCGCGCGTCACCGTGCGCTTCGAGGAGAAGGGCAAGCTCGTGGACGGGCAGGGGGCGGATACCGATACGATCGTCGCCTCCGCCCGCGCCTATGTCCACGCGCTGAACAAGCTGCTGGTGAAGCGCGAGCGCACGGCGCCCGCGGAGATGGCGGCGCCGGCGGCCTGAACCGGTTACGGCCGCGCCCTCCGGCGCGGCCGCCCGCGCCTCAGACCTTCAGGCGGGGGATCAGAGCCTCGGCATTGCCGCACTCGATGGCGCGCAGCGTGGCCGGGTCCAGTCCGCAGCCGGCCAGCCCCTGAACCTGCTCCGGACTCGTGCGGTAGGGAAAGTCGGTACCGAGCACGATCTGGCTCGTCGGAACGAGTTGCCGCAGGGCGCCGAGCGCGACGGGGTTCGCGGCCTGCGCCGTGTCGTAAAGGAAATGCCCGAGCGCCGGCCGCACCGCGCCGCCGTAGAGCTTTGCCGATTGCGCCGGCGGGCGCGCCTGGAAGTCCAGCCGCTCGATCAGGAAGGGTAACGTGCCGCCCGCGTGCGAGAAGATGAAGCGGATATCCGGATATTTCGCGGCCGTGCCGGAGAACATGAGGCTCGCGATGGTGCGGCTCGTGTCCGTCCCGAACTCCACCACCGTGTCCGCGATCTGCGGCACCACGTTCGTGCAGCATTGCGGGGAGAGCGGGTGCGTGGCGACGATCGCCTTGCGGCGGTTCAACTCCTCATAGAGGGGGTGAAGCTTCTCGTCGCCCAGCCAGGTGTTGCCGTAGCTGGTGAAAAGCAGCAGCCCGTCCGCCTTCAGCGTGTCGAGGGCATAGACCGCCTCCGCCAGCGCGCCGTCCACGTCGGGCAGTGGCACGGCGGCGAAGGAGCCGAAGCGGCCGGGGTGGCGCTGGGCCATCTCCGCCGCGTACTCGTTGCACACGCGCGCCAGGCGCCGCCGCTCCTCGCCTTCCGCGAAGCCAAGGCCTGGCGTGCTGACCGAGAGCATGGCCACGTCGATCCCGGCGGCGTCCATGTCGGCCACCGTTTTCTCGGGCGTCCAGTCGCGGGCCGGCGGCGACATCTCCACGCGGCTCAGCGCCACGTCCTTGTAGAGGGGCGGGGTCAGGTGGTGATGGACGTCGATGCGGCGGGGCTTGGACGCGGCGGCCTGCGCCAAGGCGGGTGTCGGCAAGAGGGCCGACCAGGCGAGGCCCGAGCCCAAGGCCGCGCCCAGTGCCGCCGCCCCGCGCAGCAGCCCGCGCCGCCCGGTTCCGCAGCCGCATGCCGGCGCGTGCCCCGCTGGTTCGCAGGTGAATATGGCCATCTCTTCGTTTCCCACCCCTGGCGCGCTGCGTGTGAGGCATCGCCAGGCCGATGGAAAACCTCGTTCCTTCTCTGTGCAAGCCCAATCGTTTGCAGGGGCCGGAAGGAAAAGAAACGGGGCGCCCCCGAAGAGGCGCCCCGCTCGACTTACGTCAGGGAGTCCTGGCTGGCTCAGCGCCAGACGGGGCGCCCGAGATTCACGTTGTTGCCGCTGGTCAGCGCACCGCCCGCCGCACCGGCCGCGCCGCCGATCAGCGCGCCGGTGCCCGCGTTGCCGGAGAGCGAGCCGATGACGCCGCCGGCGCCGGCCCCAAGCAGGCCACCCGACACCGCACGGTCGCCGGTGCTGTAGCCGCAGGCACCGAGGCTCAGCCCGGCGAGGGCGAGAAGGGCGAGGCTGGTCTTCCTCATGGGCTTGTTCCTTGCGTTGTTGATCGCTGGCTTAGGAACGTCTGCCCGAGCGTACGGTTTCCGTAACGTCATCTTCCCGCCCCAGCTGGCGGTTCGCACTTGAGCGCGCGCCCCCGTGCCGCTAGTCACCGCCACGCCCGGCGCGCCGGGCTCGTCCCGTTCATGCCGAGGCCCGACGCCCATGCTCTCAAGCCTGTTCGGCTTCCTCTCCGCCGACATGGCCATCGACCTCGGTACGGCCAACACGCTCGTCTACGTGAAGGGCCGGGGCATCGTCCTGAACGAACCCTCCGTCGTGGCCATCGCCGATCTCCGCGGCCGCAAGCAGGTCCTCGCGGTGGGGGAGGAGGCGAAGATGATGCTTGGCCGCACGCCCGGGAACATCTCGGCCATCCGGCCCCTAAGGGATGGCGTGATTGCCGATTTCGAGGTGGCGGAGGAGATGATCAAGCATTTCATCCGCAAGGTGCACAACCGCCGCTCCTTCGCCTCGCCGCTGATCATCGTCTGCGTTCCCTCCGGCTCCACCGCCGTCGAGCGCCGCGCCATCCAGGAGAGCGCCGAGTCGGCCGGTGCGCGGAAGGTGCTGTTGATCGAGGAGCCGATGGCCGCCGCGATCGGCGCCGGGCTGCCGGTGACGGAGCCCTCTGGCTCCATGGTCGTGGATATCGGCGGCGGCACGACGGAGGTGGCCATCATCTCCCTCGGCGGCATCGTCTATGCCCGCAGCGTGCGCGTCGGCGGCGACAAGCTGGACGAGGCGATCATTTCCTACGTCCGCCGCGGGTTCAACCTCCTCATCGGAGAGAGCACGGCCGAGCGGATCAAGATGGAGGTCGGCGCCGCCATCGCCCCGGAGGACGGGGAAGAGGGCCCGATCTGCGAGGTGAAGGGCCGCGACCTCATGAACGGCGTCCCGCGCGAGGTCTATGTCTCTCGCCGCCAGATCTCCGAATGCCTCGCCGAGCCCGTCTCCCAGATCGTGGAGGCGGTGAAGGTCGCGCTCGAGAACACGCCTCCCGAGCTCGCGGCCGACATCGTGGACAAGGGCATCGTCCTGACCGGCGGCGGCGCCCTGCTGCACGGGATGGACGCCGCGCTGCGGGAGCAGACCGGCCTGCCGGTGATCGTGGCGGAGGAGGCGCTCTCCTGCGTGGCCCTCGGAACGGGGCGGGCCCTGGAGGACATGAAGCGGCTTCGCCACGTCCTGTCCTCAATGTACTAATGCATCACCGATCTGGGGGCGGGGCCGTAACGCCCTGATCTCGCAGCTGCAACGGCTTGCGGCGTCTTCATCCCGGCCTGGATGAACTGACGTCGAGGGGAACGAGGATGATCCGGCTGAGCGTCCCGCTGCGCCAGGCCATCGCCCGCCTCTCCGTTCCCGCGCTTATCGCCGCCGCCTTCGGCACCATGCTTCTCGGCAAGGCCGATACCGCCCTCGTGGAGAGGGGCCGGATGGCCGTGGCCGACCTTCTGGCGCCCATCTACGCCGTCTCCTCCCGGCCAGTCCTGGCGGTCCGCTCCGTGGTTCTCGAGGCCGAGGCCCTGCTCGACCTCCGCCGCGAGGCCGCGCGCCTGCGGGAGGAGAACGAGCGCCTGCACCAGTGGCAGGCCGCCGCCCTCGCGCTGGAGGCGGAGAACGCCATGCTGCGCCGCCAGCTCCTCTTCGTGCCGGACCCGGCGCCGAAGTTCCGCACCGCCCGCGTCGTCGCGGATGCCGGCGGCACCTATGCCCGCGCCGTGCTCATCGCGACCGGCCCCTTCCTTCAGGTGGAGAAGGGACAGGTGGCGCTGGACGAGCGCGGCTTGGCGGGGCGGGTGACGGAGGTCGGCGCGCGTTCCGCCCGCATCCTGCTCGTCACCGACATGAACAGCCGGATCCCCGTCGTTCTCGAGGGATCCCGGGCGCGGGCGATGATGGTCGGCACCAACGGCGCCCGCCCTCGGCTGCAGCACTGGCCCTCGGGCATGCAGCCGCAGGAGGGGGAGCGCGTGGTCACCTCGGCCGAGGCCGCGACCTTCCCGGCCGGCCTGCCCGTCGGCGTCGTGCGGATTGGCGAGAACGGCTGGCCGGAGGTGGAGCTCTTCGCGCAGCTCGACCGGCTGGACCTGCTACGGATCTTCGAGTTCGGCCTCGCCGGTATCCTGCCGCCCGAGGCCGTGGCCCGCCCCGACCCTGCCCGGAGGGGGCATTAGCGGCGGCATGGCCATCAAGGGACGTCCCGCCGAGGCGCCCGGCCTCCTGGCGCAGCTCGACGCCATCGCCCGCGCCGCGATGCCCGGCGTGACCACGGCGGCCGCGATGGTGCTCGCGGCGGCGCCGGTGGGGCTGCCCTCCCTCGTCCCGGCCGTCGCTCTCGCGGGTGTTTTCTACTGGAGCCTTTTCCGTCCCGGCTACATGCCCGCCGCCGCTGCCTTCGTGCTGGGGTTGCTGCAGGACCTGCTCGGCTTCGCGCCACTCGGCATCGGGGTGCTCTCGCTGCTGCTGGTCCATGCCGGGGCGCTCCGGGCGCGGCCGGCGCTCGTGCCGCGCTCCCTCCTCCTTGTCTGGATTGCCTATCTCGGCGTCGCGGTGCTTGCGGTCGGGCTCGGCTACCTGCTCCAGGCCGTGCTCGGCTGGGCGCTGCCGTCCCCGCGGTCCGCGGCCGTGCAGCTCGGGCTCACCGCCGGCCTCTACCCGCTCCTCGCATCCCTGATGTCACTCCTGCGCCGCGGCCTGCAGCGGGCCGAGAGCCTGGCATGAGGGTGGCTGCGTGAGCCAGGCCCGCAAGGAGGAGGAGGTGCGCCGGGGCGTCTTCATCCGGCGCGCCCTGGTGGTCGGCGGCATCCAGTTCGGCGCCCTCGGCTTTCTCGGCTGGCGCCTTCGCAAGCTGCAGGTGGAGGAGGGGGAGCGCTACGCGACGCTGGCCGAGGAGAACCGCATCTCCGCCCGCCTCGTCGCCCCGCCGCGTGGCCGCGTGCTGGACCGGGAGGGAAGGGTGGTCGCCGGCGGACAGCTTAACTGGCGCGCCCTGATCGTGGCGGAGGAGGCGCGCGACGTACCTGCGGTGCTCGAGACCTTCGGCCGCATCGTGCCACTGAGCGAGGCGGAGCGCGGCCGGATCGAACGCGAGGTGCGCCGCCGCCGCCGCTTCATCCCCGTGACCGTGCGGGAATTCCTCACCTGGGAGGAGATGGCGCGGATCGAGCTGAACGCGCCGGACCTGCCGGGCATTTCCGTCGATGTCGGCACCATCAGGGAATACCCCGAGCGCGAGCACATGGCCCATGTGGTGGGCTACGTCGCCCCGCCGGCCGAAGCGGACATGGGCGAGGACCCGCTGCTGGAGCTGCCGGGCATCCGCGTCGGCCGTGCAGGCGTCGAGCGGTTCCACGACAGGGTGCTGCGAGGCCAGGCGGGCTCCATCCGGCTGGAGGTGAACGCGGTCGGCCGCGTGATCCGGGAACTCGACCGGCGGGAGGGCCAGCCCGGTCAGGACATCGGCATCAGCGTCGATGCGGAACTCCAGCGCACCGTCCGCGCCCGCTGCCAGGAGGGCACGAGCGCGGTCGTGCTCGACTGCCGCAACGGCGAGGTGCTGGCGATGGCCACCCAGCCCTCCTTCGACCCGAACATCTTCAACGCGGGTGTCTCCACCGCCCAGTGGCGGGACTGGACGAGCCGGCGGCAGACCCCGCTGATCAACAAGACCACCAACGGCCTCTACGCGCCCGGCTCCACCTTCAAGATGGTGGTGGCCCTCGCCGCGCTGGAGGCGAGGGCCTGCACCCCGACCGACCGCGTGACCTGCCCCGGCTACTACGACCTCGGCGACACGCGCTTCCACTGCCACGCGCGCTACGGCCACGGCAGCCTGGACATGAGGGGCGGCATCAAGGCCTCCTGCGACGTCTACTTCTACGAGATGGCGAAGCGGACCGGCATCGACCGGATCGCGGCCATGGCGAACCGTCTTGGCCTCGGCGTGGATCTCGAGATCGAGCTGCCAGGCACCCGCCGCGGCCTGGTTCCTACCCGCGCCTGGCGCCAGGCGCAGGGCAAGCCCTGGAACCTCGGGGATACCGTCGTGCACGGCATCGGCCAGGGCTTCTACCAGCTCACGCCGCTGTCTCTCGCGGTCATGACGGCGCGGCTGGCGAGCGGGCGGGCGCTGCAGCCGCATCTCACGCGCACCATCGGCGGCAGGCCCGCGCGGGGCGCCGATCCCGAGAATTGGCCTTCTCTCGGCATTCCCGAACGCGATCTGCGCCTCGTGCGCGAGGCCATGTGGGCGGTGGTGAACGAGGATGGCGGCACCGCGCGCATCGGCCGGCTGCCGCCGGGCCTCGGGCAGATGGCGGGCAAGACCGGCACTACCCAGGTCCGCCGCGTCTCCCGCGAGGCACGGGAGCGGGGCTTCCGGGTGGAATCCCTGCCCCGCGAATGGCGCCCGCACGCGCTGTTCGTCGGCTTCGCGCCGCATGAGGCCCCGCGCTACGCCGTCTGCGTGGTGGTGGAGCACGGCACCAGTGGCTCCGGCGCCGCGGCCCCGATCGCGCGCGATATCATGGCCGACACCATCACCCGCTTCCGCCGGGAGGGCGCGCCCGGCGGGCGGGTGGCACAGGCCCAGGGAGGCCCCCGCCCATGATCCGCGAGCACGGGACCTACGAGCGGCGCCTCCTCATGCGCGGGCCCGACTTCGGCATCCTCGAGAAGTTCCCGGCCATTCCCTGGCTCTTCGTCCTCCTCCTCTGCGCGCTGGCCGGGGTGGGCTATGTCGCGCTGCTTTCGGCGGGTGGCGGCTCGGCGGAGGCCTACGCCTCCCGCCACGCGCTCCGCTTCGGCTTCGGCCTTGTCCTGATGCTCTCGCTTTGCCTCGTGGACATCCGGGTCATCGCGCGCCTTGCCTGGCCTGCCTATGCGGTGACGGCCGGGCTGCTCGTGCTGGTGCTGCTGCACGGCAATGTGGGCAAGGGGGCGCAGCGCTGGATCGAGCTCGGCCCGCTCCAGCTCCAGCCCTCCGAGCTGATGAAGATCGCCCTCGTCCTCGCCCTCGCTTCCTGGTTCCGCCGCGCCCCCTGGGAGCGGATGGGCAACCCCCTCTTCCTCCTGCCGCCCGCCTTCGCCGTGGCGGTGCCGATGGCGCTCATCCTGAAGCAGCCCAACCTCGGCACGGCGCTGATCACGGGGATGATCGGCGCGGCCATGTTCTGGGCGGCGGGGGTGCGGTGGTGGAAGTTCGCCATCCTCCTCGCCGGCGCGGCCTTCGCGGCGCCGATCGCCTATGAGCGGCTGCACGACTACCAGCGCGCGCGCATCACCACCTTCCTCGACCCCGAGAGCGATCCGTTGGGCGCGGGCTACAACATCATCCAGAGCAAGATCGCCCTCGGTTCCGGCGGGATGTGGGGGAAGGGGTTCATGCAGGGCACGCAGGGCCATCTCAACTTCCTGCCGGAGAAACAGACCGACTTCATCTTCACGATGATCGCCGAGGAATTCGGCCTCGTCGGCGCCCTCGGCACCCTCGGACTGCTGGCGCTCGTGATCGCCTTTGCGATGCTGACGGCGCTGCGCTGCCAGCACCAGTTCGGCCGGCTGCTTGCGCTCGGCCTTGGGGTGAATTTCTTCCTCTACGTCTTCGTCAACATCGCGATGGTCACGGGCAGTATCCCCGTCGGCGGTGTGCCGCTGCCGCTGATCAGCCATGGCGGCTCGGCGATGATCACGGTCATGCTCGGCTTCGGGTTGCTCGGCAGTGCCTATGTCCATCGCGACGCGGAGTTCGCCTCCTCCTCGGAAAAGGGGCTGCTTTAAGGGTTGACCTGCCGGGCGGATGGGGTAGAAGGCGCCGCCCGGGCGATGCGGAACGCGCCGCTCCGGAGCCCCGAAGCCGGAAGGCCTGGGACGGTGGTGTGGGCGCATAGCTCAGTTGGTAGAGCAGCTGACTCTTAATCAGCGGGTCGTAGGTTCGAGCCCTACTGCGCCCACCATCCTCACTTGGAAGCCAGGCTTCCATCTTCGCCACGAATTCTATCCCTTCTGTCTCGCAACGGCCACGCGCGGGCGACGTCCGGACGCAGGTCTCTCTCCGAGCTGAAGCAAGCCCGCAAGCCTTTCGAGCGTCGGCGCAATAGTATCGGCACCGTTTGAACCTGTGGCAGGGCTGGGGCGTGCCCCGGAGCTGCGGCATGATGGGCCTGACCGGGCTGCATGTCCTCGGTTGGGAGAAACGATGCCGCAGCGCCGAACGCCCCGCTTCCGTCCGGCCCTCGCGCCGCTCCTCCTGGCCGGCCTGGCGCTGCCCGCCTGTTCCGAGCTGCTGACCGAGGGCAGCGCGGCCGTGGCGGGGCTTACCGGTGCCGGCCTCGCGAATGCCGTCGGCGCCGGAGCCACCGCCACGACGGGAATCGGTCTCGGCGTGCAGGCCGGGGCGCGGGCGGGGCTGCACTATGCCCAGCGCCGCGCCCATGCCGCCGCGCAGGACAGCGTGGCCGGTGCCGCCGGTCCGCTCCCGGTCGGCGGGGTGGCGGCCTGGTCCGTCACCCATGACGTGCCGATCGAGCCGGACGAGCGCGGCCAGGTGACGGTCGTGCGCGTGATCGAGGCGGGGCCGATCCACTGCAAGGAGATCATCTTCTCCGTCGATGCGACGACCCGGCCCGAGGAGGCGCCGCGGCGCGGCTTCTACACCGCCTATGTCTGCCGGGACGGGGCAGCCTGGCGCTGGGCCTCCGCCGAACCGGCGACGGAGCGCTGGGGCAGCCTGCAATGAGGCGCGGCCTCGCGCTGCTCCTGCTGATGCCGCTCGCCGGCTGCGGCCTGGCGGCGGACCTGACGGGGGCCGCGGCCGGCATTGCCGCCGGCACGGTCACGAGCAATCCGGCGGCCGGCTTCGCCATCGCCGTCGGCACGCGAGCCGGTGTCCAGGCGGGCCTCGATTGGGCCGTGCGTGCGCGGGCGAGGGGCGAGCAGGACGCGGTCGCCGAGGTCATCGGAAGCCTCGCGCCCGGCGAGGTGCGGCCCTGGCGCATCCGGCACGACATCCCCTTCGGCAACGACGAGGGCGAGGTGCGCCTGCTGCGTGAGATGACCAGCCCTCTCTCGACCTGCCGGGAGGCGCTGTTCAGCGTGTCGGAGGGTGGGTGGTTCGTCACCACCGCCTGCCGGCAAGGCGAGGGCTGGAAGTGGGCGGCCGCGGAGCCCGCCGTGCCGCGATGGGGCGCCCTGCAGTAAGGGCCCCGCCTGCCGGAACCCCGTGCGCATCGGCGAAGAACCGGCCTGCTACACGCATCGTTCATGGGCGCCCCCGTATAGGCACCGGACGGCCTCGATCCTCGCGGCTCCAGGGGAATGTCCGCCATGAAGAAGCTCGTGCTCGCCGCCTGCCTCACGCCCGTCCTGCTCGCCGGCCATGCCGCGCAGGCGCAGAAGGAGGCGATGGGCATGTTCTACCAGATGCAGATGGCGCCGCGGGTCTGCGGCTGGACCAACGCCGCGCCCACGACGAAGATCGACGCCACGGTCACCGCCCAGGAGCAGGGTCTGCGCGTTACGGCGGCCGAGCGCGCGGAATTCAGGCGCCTCGCGGAAGCCGAGCTTCGTTCGGATCCCTCCAACTGCGCGACCGACGGCATGGTCCGCATGATGTACGACGCCGCCGCCCGCTGAGTGCCGGCGGGTCGGAGAGTTTTACATTCCCCGCCCGCGGAAGACGGAACTGCTCGCGGAAGCCCCGAAAACACTGGTCTCCGGCGAAGGCACGGATCTTGCGCGCCCCTGATTTTGGTGCGGCAAGCTGCCCCGCGCTGCGTTGAATTCAGGGCAACCCGGGGAAAGTAATGAGTGCTGGATGGCTTGAACCGGCTGCCGGGAGGTGTCGCCGTGTCCGCGTGCATCCGCAGGGGCTCTCTGCCAGAGGCGGGCCGCGGTTCCGAGCGCTGTGCGGGCGGAGCTGTCCGGCTGAGCGGCACCGGCGACACAACTTCCCCGTGTCCCGCCCGTGAAGTGGGCTTCACGGGGTGACTCCCGCTGCGCGCCCTGCGAGTTAGGGGCGGCGGCCAAAACCGGCCGCCTCTCCGCCGCGCGGCCGCCCCGCCACGCTGGCAGGAATGGGGCGCGGCGCGACCGGTCCGCGTCTGCAGGAGCGAAATTCATGAGGCGCCGTCCTCCCAAGCCCGCGCGGGCATCGCGTCACCGCTCGGACCCGAAGGCCGAGCTCGTCCAGCTCCGGCGCGAGCTGGAGGAGGCCCGCGCCCGGTTACGGGAGGTGGAGGAGAGGGGAACCGACGCTTTCCTCGCGCGCCGCCTCGCGGAGCTGGAGGAGGGCCGGCAGGTCGCGCGCGGGCAGGCGGTGGAGGCTACCGTCGCGAAATCGCGCGCCGAGGCGGAGCTGCGCGCGCTGCGGGACGCAATCGGCAAGGCCCCGGGCGTCTGGGGCTGGCTGCTGCGCCGGGCGAAGCGGAAGCTGGAGACGCCGTGACCGCCAGCCCCGACCGCAGCGGGTCCGCAGCCTGGCATGCACCGCGTGCGGCGCCATGATGCCGCTCGACGCGGATCCCCTGCGACGGCGCCGCAACCGCCTGCCCTGGCCGGTTGCGGCCGTGCTCGTCCTGCTCACCTCGGGCGTCCTCTGGTGGCTGCTCGGGAAGATCCTGTTCTGGCTCCTGCCCTGACTGGTGCCGGCGGGCGCTAGGACAGCGAGGCCCAGCCGCTCAGCCCCGGCGTGGCGGCGGGCACCACAGCGCGCGGCCCGCTCCCGCTCAGCCGGGCCGGAGGGGGACCAATGAGCGTCATCTCGCCCCGCAGGAGGTTGAACAGCACCGGAAGCTGGTCAATCCGCGGCCGCTGGAGCAAGCGGCCGACCTGCGTCGGCACCGGTTGCTCAAGGGCGCTGCTCCAGCGCACGCAGCGGAAGGTCAGCAGGGTGAACACGCGACCGCCCTCGCCGAGATGCGCCTCGCGCAGGAAGACCGGCCCGGGGCTCTCGATCCGGACGGCCAGGGCAGCGAGCGCCATCAGCGGGAAGGTGATGGCCAGCAGCGCGATCGCCGCCGCAATGTCCGCCGCCCGCCGCGCTACCGATCGGCGACGCGGCGCGCCGTGCCCGTCATGGGGCCGGTTTGCCGTACCGTCCAGCATCAGGATCAGTGACTGCTGAGGGGCCTCGGCAGGCGCGTTCAGCGGAAGTGACGAACACAGCAAGAGCAGCAACCCCTTCACCGGGCGGTAGGGATGGGGTTCATCCCTGGCGTGGCGGCGAGGTGCCGCCTTGCCCGAAGCAGGGTGCCTATCCCCGGATAATCGGGCAAAGGTGTGACAAGGGTGTGGTCATGTTGCGCTGCACGGCAGCTGTTCTCTTTTTCTAGCCGCCCGTAGACCTTTCCTCCCGGCAAGCCGGGTCCGCGTGGAGGCACCTCCCGCCGACAGGATGGCCGGCTGCGCCCCTACCCCTCGACCGACGGCGACGCGGCGCGCCTCGCCTCAACCGCGTGGCGCAGCTGCTCGACGATCAGCCGGTCCGTCACCTGGAGGCGCGCGAGGAGGCGGCGGGCCGGCGGCAGCAATTCGGTCATTCCCAGTTCGGAAAGGCTGAGGATCATCGCGCGCTGAAGGGCGATCCTCGTTTTCTGCGCCCGCGCGCGGAGGAAGGCCTCCTCGCAGGAGATACTGTCCGGCTTTACCATGCCGCCCTCTCTCGTGACCTGTTGACGGAGCAAGCGCTGCCCACGCGCGTGTGGGCGGGGGCGCGGCGCGCTTCAGGCCCGGCGGGGGCGCACCAGTGGCAAGCCCGGCCGCGCCGCGTTCCAGCGAAGAAGCTCCCGCCGCGCGGCCTCCCAGGCCTCCTCGGCCCCAGCGAAGCCGCTGTCGGAGACGGCCAGGGCTTCTTCGCCGCTGCGGATGGTCCAGAGCCAGGGCAGGGGCGGGAAACGCCGCCGCTCGACCGCTATGTGCAGGTCGCGCCGCGGTTCGTCGTGGACCCTGTGGGGCCTGATCTTCTTTCGCATCGCCTGAGCATGCGGAGAGCGCCGGCCGCCTCCACAACCTATGATGAGCACGGCGTCCGGCCGCCGGTCACAATCGGAAAACCGGCCCCGCCACGGCCATGGATGACTGACGGCGCTGGACGGGCACGCCTCGGCCTGTTCTGCTGCCCCAAACAGTTGGGAGGAAAAGAATGGTCCAGCGGCGCACCCTCATCGGCGGCCTGTCCGCGCTTCCCTTCGCGGCGGCAGCGCAGGAGACCTATCCGACACGGCCGATCACCATGCTCGTCGGCTTCGCGCCCGGCGGGGGGACGGACATCGTCGCCCGGATGCTCAGTCCGCGCCTGCAGGAGGAGCTCGGCCAGCCCGTCACCGTGGAGAACCGCCCGGGCGCGAGCGGCACCCTCGCGGCGGCCGCCGCGGCGCGCGCACGGCCGGATGGCTACACGCTGGTGACCGGCACGGTGAGCACCCAGTGCACCGTCGCGCCGATGATGCGGCCGCCGCCCTACGACCAGCTGCGCGACTTCACGCCGATCATGCTCGTCGGCACCCTGCCGCTCGTGGTGGTCGTGCGGGCCGAGAGCCCGGCGCGGGCCGTCCCGGACCTCGCTTCCCTCGCCCGCGAGAAGCCGGACGGGCTGAACTACGGCACGTCCGGCGTCGGCAGCCAGCAGCACCTGGCGAGCGAGCTGCTCGCGCAGCGCATGGGGCTGCGGATGACCCATGTGCCCTACCGCGGCACGGGCCAGTCCGTCACCGCGCTGCTGGCCGGGGATGTGGACGTCAACATCGACACTCTCGCCACCTACCTGCCGCATATCCGCGCCGGGCGGATGCGGGCGCTCGCGACAACGCTACCCGAGCGCGCAACCTCCCTGCCGGATGTCCCGACCGTGCAGGAAGCGGGTATCGCCGGCTACGACATGTCCGTCTGGTACATGGTCCTCGGCCCGGCAGGGCTGCCGGCGGAGGTGGTGCGCCGCTGGGAGGGGGCGCTCGGGCGCACGATCGCCGATCCCTCGATCAACCGGCGGCTCGTGGAGAGCGGGTACATCCCCGGCGGTGGGACGGCGGCCGAGGCGGCGGCGCTCGTCCGGCGCGACGCGGACCGGCTCGGGCAGCTCGTCCAGGCCGCGGGCATCCGGCTGGAGTGACACGCGAGGCGAGATAATGTTGCGGAAGGGACGACAGGCGCGCGCCAGGGTTGTTCGTGCTCCCCGGTGACTGTACTCCTCTCTTCGTGATCGCCGGGTGTCGAGGGCTGTGGGGAGCCCGGCGAGGGAGCGGTCAACATGCGCTTGCCCTGGGATGCGATGCGGACGGCCTGGCGCGGCCTCATGCCGCGCCGGCCGGCCCCCTCGCTGCTCGCGCGGGCGCTTCTTCCGGCCGCGCTTCTCCTCGCAATTCCTCCGTCCCTCCTCGCCCAGACGCCTCCTGCCGCCATCGCGGGGCCGTCGGCGGACGCGCCGATCCGACTGCAGGTCGTGGGCGGGCTGGACGGCGTGAGCCAGTACACGCGGTTGCAGGAGCCCTTCTGGACCCGGCGCCTGCCCGAGGTGACGGGCGGCCGCGTCACGGCCGACATTGCCCCCGTTGACCGCAGCGGCATCCGCGGCCCCGAGGCGCTGCGCCTGCTCCGCCTGGGCGTCACCCCCTTCGGTACCGCGCTCCTCCCGGTCGTCGCGGCCGAGGAGCCGGAGCTGGCCTCGGTGGATCTGCCCGGGATCGCCCCGGACATGGAGACGCTGCAGCGCATCATCGCGGCCAAGAGGTCCTGGCTGGAAGAGACATTGCGAGAAAGGCACGAGACGGAGCTTCTGGGCGTCTATGTCTACCCAGCGCAGGTCCTCTTCTGTAACCGGCCGCTCGCGGGGATGATGGACCTGCGCGGGCGGCGCGTCCGCACGCCCTCGGCGGCGATCTCCGAATGGGTCACCGGCCTTGGCGGCGTCCCGGTCCTGACCACCTTCGCCGAGACTGTCTCCTCAGTGCGGATGGGCGTCGTGGAATGCGCCATCACCGGCACCCTGTCCGGCTGGCAGATCGGCCTCAACGAGGTCACGACCCACGTCCATGCCATGGCGCTCGGCTGGGGCGTCTCGATCTTCGGGGCGAACCGGGCGGCCTGGGCGGCCCTGCCCCCAGCCGTGCGGGAGGTGCTGCGGAGCGAGCTTTCCGCCCTCGAGGCGAGGATCTGGGAGGCGGCCGACGCCGAGACCGGGCTTGGCCTGTCCTGCAACACCGGCCGCCCCGACTGCCCCGCCGAGCTGATGGCCTCGCCCTCCGGCCCGCGCGCCAGGGGCCGCATGACCCTCGTTCCCGTCACGCCCGAGGACGACGCCATCCGGCGCCGCCTGGTCAAGGAGGTCATCATGCCCCGCTGGGCCGATCGCTGCGGCCCAGGCTGCGCTGAGACCTGGAACGCGCAGGTCGGCAACGCCCTGGGCATTGCGGCGCCGGCGGGGCGCTGACGGTGGCGGCACCCGTGTCAGGCTCCCGTCCCGAAGGAGTGGCCGCGGCGGCGAGTGGCAGGCCGCGCCGGGCCTGGCCTCTCCGACTACCGTCGAGCGGCGGGGCGATCCTCCTGGCCGCGCTCGCGCTGCTCGGAATCGAGGCTGAAACAACCTGGCAGATCGTCCAGCGCGGGCGCGCCACCGCGCTCGCCGATGCGCGGGCCGCGGCGAATGCCGCGGCCGAAGGCGCGGCAACCGCCGTCAATCGCGGCTTCCTCGCGGCGGACAGCGCGCTCGCGGGGCTGCCGAACCTGCTCGCCGCCGCCCTGCCCGGCCCAGGCGTCGGCAGTGGTGGCGGGACGGAGCCCGAAGCCGCCCTGCGCGCCGGCACCCTATCGCGCGTGCTGATGGGGCTGGTGGAGAGCAGCGCCGGGCTGCGTGACCTCACGCTGCTGCCGGCGGAGGGGGGCGCGCCGCTCGCCTCGGCGCTGCCGGTCTCCCGTAGGCGGCCTCCACCCTTGCCGCACGCGGCGCTGCTGCCCCCGGGGAACACGGCGGCGGGCGCCGGGGGGCGGCTGAACATCGCCGGCCCCGTCCCCAACCCGGCGACCGGGGAATGGGCGCTGTTTCTCTCGCGCCGGGTCGCACTGCCGGGCCTGCCGCCGCTGCTGGCCGTGGCGGAGCTGCCGGTCTCCGTCGTTGCCGCCGGTCTCGCGGGCCGCGGGGCCTGGGGCGAGTTGGAAGGTCAGCGCATCCTGCTCGTGCGCGCCGACGACCGCGTGCTGCTGGCCAGCGCCCCGCACGACGAGGCCCGGATCGGCCGCGCGCTGGCCCGCGCCCTGGCCGAGGGCGTGGAGCCCGGCCGCGTCATTGGCCTGCGTCGCACCCTCTATCCCGCCATCAATGTCGTGGCGGTGCAGGATACGGGCCCGGCGCTGGCCGGATGGCAGGAGAACGAGGGACGCATCCTGCTCGCGGCCGGAGGCCTTGCGGCCCTCATCGTCGTGATCACGGGGCTGCTGCTCGCGATGCTCCGGGAGCGGGACCGGGCGGAGGCCGAACGCGCCCGCGGGCGGGAGCTGCTGGAATCCTCGATCGAGGCCATGTCGGACGGCTTCGTCATGTGGGACGAGGAGGACCGGCTGATCGTCTGCAACCAGCGCTACCGCGACTTCTACCGCGAGAGCGCCCCGGCCATCCGCCCCGGCGCCACGATGACCGAGATCATGCTCTACGGCGCTCATCACGGCCAGTACCCGCAGGCCGGCCCCGATAAGGCGGGCTTCGTGGCCGAGGCGATGCAGCACTACCGCCGCGCCTGGAACACCGCTCCCGTCGAGCGGCTGCTGCCGGACGGGCGATGGATCCTGGTGACGGAGCGGCGCGTGCCGGGCAGCGGGTCGGTCGGCATCCGGACGGACATCACGCAGCAGAAGCGCGCGGCCGCCGATCTCGCGGCGGCGCGCGACGAGGCCGCGGCGGCAGGGGCGGCGAAGTCGCGCTTCCTCGCGCGGATGAGCCACGAGCTGCGCACGCCGCTGAACGGGGTGCTCGGCATGGCCCAGGCGCTGGCGAGCGACCCGGCGCTGCCGCCGGCCCACCGCGATCGCGCCGCCATGCTCGAGGCCGCGGGACGCCACCTGCTGGATGTCGCGAACGACGTGCTGGACCTCGCCCATGTCGAGGCCGGGCGAATGCCCCTTCGGTGCATGCCGGTCGTCCTCGTGCCGCTGCTGGAGGCCTGCGCGGCGCTGATCCGCCCTGGCGCTTCCGCCGCAGGAACCGCCGTGGCCACCGAGCACGACGCCTCGCTGCCCGAAGCGGTCCTGCTAGACCCGATGCGGGTCCGCCAGCTCGTGCTGAACCTTCTCTCCAATGCCGTGAAGTTCTCGCCCGAAGGGGGGCTCGTCCGGTTGCGGAGTTGGCGCACGGCGGAGAGCGCGGGACCCCCGCGGCTTCGCCTCGAGGTCCTGGACCAAGGACCCGGGGTCCCCGCCAGCCAGCGCGCGAAGGTCTTCGACGATTTCGTCCGCCTCGAGCACCCGACCGGAACGCCGCGCCGCGAGGGCTTCGGCCTGGGCCTCGCGATCGCCCAGGGGATTGTCAGGGCGATGAGCGGCCGGATCGGGGTGGAGGACAACCCGGAGGCGGCTGCCCAGGGCAAGACCGGCGCCTGCTTCTGGGTGGAGCTGCCGCTCGAAGCCGGCGAGGTTCCCGAGCTTGCGCCCGCTGCCGAAGCCGCCGCGCCCGCGCCGCGTTCACTGCGGGTGCTGGTGGTGGACGACGTGCAGACGAACCGGCTGGTCGCCGGCGCCCTGCTGGAGCGGGCCGGGCACCGTGCGGAACTGGCCGAGGGCGGGGAGGGGGCGCTGGCGGCGGTGGCCCGCGCCGCCCGGGAGGGCGAGCCCTTCGACATCGTGCTCATGGACCTCGCGATGCCCGGGATGGATGGGCTGGAGGCCACGCGCCGCCTGCGCGCCCTGCCTCCGGAGGAGGGCGGGACGGTGGCCGTGGTGGCGCTGACGGCCGGCGTGATGGAGACTGACATCGCCGCCTGCCGGGCCGCCGGCATGACGGGCTACCTGCCTAAGCCCCTCACGCAGGAAGCGCTGCAGGCGGAGCTGGCGCGGATCGTGCCCGCCTCGCAGCCCGCGCTGGGCTGAGGCGTCAGAACCCCTCCGCCGCGACCTCTTCCGCACGGCGCCAGACGCGGAGGAAGTTGCCGGCCCAGAGGGCGCCGATCGCGTGACGGTCGTAGCCGCGGCGGTGCAACGCCTCGGTCAGGCCGCCCGTCTCGCCCGCGTGCATCCAGCCCTTGACCCCGCCGCCGCCGTCGAAGTCGGAGGAAAGGCCGACATGGTCGAGGCCGATCCGTTGCACGGCGTGGTCCACGTGGTCGGCGATGTCCTCCACGCTCGCACTGAAGCGCCCATCCGGGCCGGGGTCGCGGAGGAAGGCGGGCACGGCCGTGATCTGGATCAGCCCGCCTGAATCCCGGAGCGCGTCGAGCTGCCCGTCGTCGAGGTTCCGAGGATGGGCGCGAAGCGCGGCGCAGCAGGCATGGGTGGCGACGATGGGCGCGCGCGAGCACTCCACCGCCTGCATCATCGAATCGCGGGAGGCGTGGGAGACGTCCACGAGCATCCCCAGCCGGTTCATCTCCTCCACCGCCTGGCGGCCGAGAGGGGAGAGGCCGCCGTGCAGCGTCGCCGGCTCCGGCCGTCCGTGGCGCGGGCGGGCGGCGTCGGCGAGGTCGTTGTGCCCGTCATGCGTGAGCGTGAGGTAGATCGCCCCGAGCCCGCGCCAGAGCGCGAGGCGGGAGAGATCGTGGCCCATGGCATTGCCGTTCTCGACCGCCAGCAGCACGGCGGTGGCCCCGAGGGCGTGCGCGGCCTCCAGCTCCGCCACGCGCGTGACGATGCGGCGGCCCTCGCCATGGGCGGTGTCGCGGATGTGGCGGAGCATGGCCTCGGCGCGGGCACCGGCCTCGGCGTGGTCCTCCGGCGTGCGCGGGCCCTGGGGCGTATAGGCGATGAAGACCACCGCCTTCAGCCCGCCGGCCTTCATCCGCTCAAAATCGACGTTCCGTCGGGTCGTCCCGCGCGGATCGATCATCTCCGGCCAGGGGATGTCGACATGGGTGTCGAGGGTAAGGGTCTCGGCGTGGATCTCGGCGTGCATGGGACTACTTCGTGCGGGCGGCGGAGACGCGGGCGATCATTCCCGCCAGCGCCTCGGGGTGGAGCCAGCGGAAGACGGCGACAAGGCGGGTGGCGGGCTCGATCCAGATCGTGTTCCCACCCGCGCCGACGGCGAAGAGGCTGGCGCGGTCGGCGTTGGAGAAGCGGCCGGTCCGGTTGAGCCACCAGAGCAGCCCGTAATCGGGGTGCAGCGCCACCGGCTCGCCGGAGGCGGCGACCCAGCCCTCCGGCAGGATGCGGCGGCCGTTCCAGAGGCCGTCGTTCAGCATCAGCAGGCCGAGCCGCGCCTGGTCCTCCGCATGGGTGACGATGCCGCCGCCCCAGTGCCCGCCGCCTGGCACGGAGACGACCGGCTCGCCGCCGATATCGACGGTGGAGGTGCGGTATCCCTCCCAGCGCCAGTCCGGGGAGGCGCCGATCGGCTCCATCACCCGTTCCAGCCAGATCTCCGGCAGCGCACGGCCGAAGGTGCGGAGAAGCGCGAGGGAGAGGACATTCACGCGGACGTCGTTGTATTCCCAGTGTTGCCCGGGGGCGGCGAGGGGACGCGGCCAGCCCTTCGGCTTCTTCCCCTCGCTCGCGAGGTCGCGGCCGCGGTCGATCTGGTCCGCCTTGCCGAAAAGGGTACCCTCCCACTCGCTCGTCTGCTGCAGCAGCATCCGCCAGGTGATGGCGCCGTTGCGGGGCCCGTCGAAGGCGGGGTCGTCCACGCTCTCCGACACGCGGGCGTCGAGGTCGGGGATCAGCCCGTCGCCGTGGGCGATGCCCGCGAGGACGGAGAGGCAGGACTTGGCGACCGAGAAGGTCATGTCGGCCTGGCGGGTGTCGCCCCAGCGCGCCGCCACCAAGCCGTCGCGCAGGATCAGCCCGTTGGGCGCGCCGCGGGACTGGACGGGGCCGAGCACCTCGTTGTCGGGCGCCGGCTCGAAATGGCCGCCCTCCAGATGGGCGAGGAGGTCGCGCGGGAAGGGCGTCTCGTGGCCTCTGGCGAAGGCGACGGCGTCGGCGAGCTTCGCGGGGTCGAAACCGAGGGGTTCGGGCGCGGCCTCGGGAAAGGAGGCCGGGTGGGGGGCGGGGAAGGTCATGGCCGCGCAAACTGGACCGATGCGCGCCGGAGGGCAAAGGGGGTGGCCCGGCCCCGCCTTGGTGAACGGGGCCGAGATCACCATATTTCGCGCATGACCGAGAACCCTGTTTCCCTACCCGCCGGCTCCGAGGTCGCCCTCCTCGGCGGCGGCTGCTTCTGGTGCCTCGACGCCGTGTACCGCAACCTGCAGGGCGTCTCCGAGGTGCTGTCCGGCTATGCCGGCGGCCATGTGGACAACCCCTCCTACGAGCAGGTCTGCGGCAAGCGGACGGGCCACGCGGAGGTTGTGCGCGTGGTCTTCGACCCCGCCGTGGTCTCCTACGCGGATATCCTCCGGGTGTTCTTCACGATCCACGACCCGACCACCAAGGACCGCCAGGGCGCCGATGTGGGCCCGCAGTACCGCAGCGTGATCTTCTTCGACGGAGCCCAGCAGGAGGCGACCGCGAAGGAGGTGATGGCCGAGGTGGAGCGGGAGGGCCTTTATGACGGGCCCATCGTCACCGAGCTTGCCCCCGCGCCGGCCTTCTGGACAGCCGAGGCGGAGCACCAGGACTACTTCAACCGCAACCCGTGGTCGGGCTACTGCCGCGCCGTCGTGGCGCCGAAGGTGGCCAAGTTCCGCAAGGGCTTCGCCCATCGCCTGAAGGAGCGCGCGGCATGAGCGACGAGAGCTACCCGATCCAGCGCAGTGACGCCGAGTGGCGGGAGAGCCTCTCTCCCGAAGCCTATCGTGTGCTGCGCCACCACGGCACGGAGCGCGCCGGCACCAGCCCGCTGAACGTCGAGAAGCGGGACGGCGTGTTCCACTGCGCCGGCTGCCAGTCGCCGCTCTTCACGAGCGACACGAAGTACGAGAGCGGCAGCGGCTGGCCCTCCTTCTGGAAGCCGATCGAGGGTGCGGTCCGCACCACGACCGACCGTTCCCACTTCATGACGCGGACCGAGGTGCATTGCGCCACCTGCGGCGGGCATCTCGGCCACGTCTTCCCCGATGGCCCGCGCCCGACCGGGGAGCGCTACTGCATGAACGGCGCCTCCCTCAGCTTCCACCCGCGGGACGAGGACGGCGTGGCCGTCGAGTAGCGCCGCGGCGGATAAAGGCGCCGAATGCCGTGTCCGAAGCGCTGCCCCGTGCTAAACGGGGTGGCGCGTCGTCGGGTGCGATTCTATTCCCCTGGGCGCTCATCTCAACGCATCCGGCCCGGAGCCAACCGTCCATGCGCAGCACCCTTCTCGCGCTGCCCCTTCTTCTCGGTTGGAGCCTCCAGGGGGCCAAGGCGGAGGTGCTCTTCGTCGTCAACTCCATGGACCCGGGCATCCAGGTGCTGGACGTGGCGACCCGGGCGGAGCTGAGGCAGATCCCGGTGCTGCGCGAGCCGCACCACCTTGCGCTCTCCCCCGCGCGCGACGTGCTGCTCGTCGGCGATTCCGGCGGGAACGAAATCCTGTTCATCGACCCCGCGACGGGCGAGCTGCGCAAGCGAGAGCGGATCGCCAACCCCTATAACCTCGAGTTCAGCCCGGACGGGAAGATGCTGGTCGTCACCGGCCTTCGCCGTGACCAGGTGGACATCTATGCCTGGGAGGCGGGCACCGCGAGCCTCAACCTGCTCGGCCGCGTGAAGCCGGGCGACATGCCCAGCCACATCGCCTACCGGCCCGACAGCAAGATGGCCTATGTGACCGTGCAGGGCAGCCGCGCGATCGCGGCGATCGATCTCGAGACGCGGCAGATCGCCTGGACGATGCAGGTCGGGCGCGAGCCGGCGGGGATCATCTGGCACAACGGCAAGCTGCTGGTCGGCGTCATGGGCGCGGATTTCGTCGCGGTGGTGGACCCCGAGGGGCGTCGCGTGGAGCGCCAGATCAAGGTCGGCCGCGGGGCCCATGCCCTTTTTCCATCCCCCGGCGGCGGGCCGGTCTACGTGACCAGCCGGGTGGACAGCCGCATCACCGCGCTCGACCCCGTCACCCTCGACATCATGCGCGTCTACGACGTGCCGGGTGGGCCGGACTGCATCTCCTTCGACGAGCGCGGGCGGCTCTGGACCACGTTGCGCTGGACGCGGCAGATCGGCCTGCTGGACCCCGAGACGGGGGAGGTCTCGACCTCGCCGGTCGGGCGTTCGCCGCACGGCATCCTCTTTCAGGCGCGCAACCTGCACCCGCGCACCGATGCGACAGCCGCGCGCTAGCCTGCGGTGGCTGTTGCTGGCGGGGATGGCGGCGCTGGTGGCCCTGCCGGCCGCCGCCCAGACCTGCCGCGGCACGCTCTACCTGACGATCGACACCGGCTGGTCGCGCGAGGCTGAGGAGATCGCGGCCATCCTCCGCCGCCGCAACGTGCGCGCGACCCTCTTCGTGGCCGACGAGCCGACGGCGCGAGGCGAGCGCACCCTTTCCCCGGCCTGGGCGCCCTTCTGGCGGGCGCGGGCGGCGGAGGGGCATGTCTTCGCCAGCCATACCTGGCGGCACTGGTACTTCTCGGGCGATGCCGGGCCGGGGCGCACGCGCTACGCCTCGCGCGCGGGGGAGGGGTCCGAGCTGCTGGACCAGGCAGCTCTATGCGCCGAGCTGGAGCGGCCGATCCAGGCGCTGAAGGCCATGGTGCCGAACGCGACCGTGCTGCCGCTCTGGCGCGCGCCGGGTGGGCGCACCACGCCGGGTGCCGTCGCCATGGCGAGGCAATGCGGCCTCACCCACCAGGGCTGGACGGCCAACGGGTTCCTCGGCGACGAGCTGGACGCGGGTGCCCACCCGAACCGGGCGCTGCTGGCCAACAACCTTGCGCGCATCCGCGACGGGGAGGTCCTGATCATGCACTGGGGGGTCCGCAGCCGGCGGGAACCCTTCGCCGGAATCCTCGAGCCGCTGATCGCCGGGCTCCAGGAGCGCGGCTTCTGCTTCGCCACGCTTCCGGCCGAGGGCCGCCGCTGATGTTCGACGCCGCCGTCCGCCTCTACGATTCCTTCACGAGCTGGCTCTTCCAGGTCGCCGTCCAGCCGGCGCTCTACCAGCTCGGCATGATGGAGTGGGCGGAGGACGCCTTCTCCTGGATGGACTTCTTCGTCTTCGGCTTCGTGCAGGTGCTGGTGGTCTATGCCGTCTGCCGGCCGCTCGAAGCCTGGCGGCCGGTGGAGCGCTGGGAGGACCGGCGCGTGGTGACGACCGACATCGCCTACACGCTCCTCTCGCGCCTCGGCGTGCTGCCGCTGATGGCCTTCGTCATCCTCGCGGGCGTGCAGGCGCAGGTGGCGGGCTGGATCGCCGATCTCGGCTGGGTGGCGCCCAACCTCGAGACGCTGGTGCCGGGGCTGGAGAGCCGGCCGCTGGCGGCCTTCCTCGTCTATATCCTCATCCTCGACTTCGGCGAGTACTGGCGGCACCGGCTGCAGCACAGCATCCCCTGGTGGTGGGCGCTGCACTCCATCCACCACGCCCAGGAGAAGATGACCTTCTGGACGGACGACCGGAACCACGTGATCGACGACATGATCGCGGCGCTCTGGTTCGGCGGGCTGGCGCTGCTGATCGGCGTGCCGCCCGGTCAGTTTCCGCTCATCGTCCTCATCCTGCGCGTGGCGGAGAGCCTGTCCCACGCGAATGTCCGCCTCTCCTTCGGCAGGCTCGGAGAGCGGCTGCTCGTCTCCCCGCGCTTCCACCGCCTGCACCATGGGGTGCTTTCGGCGGGGCAGGAGGGGCGGAACTTCGCGGTGCTCTTCCCTCTTTGGGACATGATTTTCCGCACCGGCGACTTCCGCCGGGATGTCTTCCCCCGCACCGGCGATCCCGAGGCGCCGCGCGAGTTGGTCCAGGGCGGCTGGTGGCGTCAGCAGGTGGCGGGCACACGGCGCCTCTGGCGCGCGCTGCGCGGGCTGCCTGCCCGCGGCTGAGGCTGGGCGGCCCCTCCCGCCACAACGTGCCGGCCGCGTCGTTGCGGCCGATGGAACCATTCCTCCCCTCCGTGGTTTTGAGAGCGCAGTTGGCGGGGCGCCGCGCATCCTTTGCGCCGCCCCGGTTCCGTTGCCGCCCCAATCCGGGCGGTGCGGAGCGATCTGGGCGCGTCCTGGCGGATCATGGGGAGAGTTGGCGCATGAGCGACTTGTCGAGAGACAATCCATCGGGAAGCCGCCCGGCCGGCGGCCAGCCTTCCCTCGCCGACGCACGGGAGGATCTGCGCGCCGCGGCCTCCAGCATCGGTTCGCAGGCCTCTGAGGCGAAGGGGCGGATCGGCGAGCAGGCCGGCTCCGTGATCGATGAGGCGAAGGCGCAGGGTGCCGAGGTCGCGGATGCGGCGCGCGAGCGGGTCGAAGACCTTGCGGAGCAGGGCAAGGCCGCCGGGGCGGAGCGCGCGCGTGGACTGGCCGACGCCGTGCGCCACGTCGCCGACGACCTCGAGGGCACCTCTCCCGAGATTGCGCGGCATGTTCGTGCCGCGGCGGAGTCGGTCGAAGGCGTTTCCGCCGCGCTACGCGACCGCAGCGTGGGCGAGTTGGTGAACGAGGTGGGCGACTTCGCACGCCGGCAGCCAGGCGCCTTCTTCGGTGCGGCCCTGGTGGCGGGTTTCGCCATCTCCCGTTTCGCCAAGAGCTCGGCGGAGGGCGTGTCTGCTTCCTCCGATTCCCGCAGCGGCGTCGCGCGCGGCCTGTCGCCGCAGGCGGGTGCCGGCAGCACGCCGCGGCAGGGCGCCGACCTTGCCAAGCCGGCCGCCCTCGACCGCACGACCGCCTCGGGCGCGCCGGGCTGGGTGCCGGAGGTCGGCGCGGCCGTCACCGCGCCGCATCGCAGCCACCCCGCGACCATGGCCGCCGCCAGCCTCGGCGGTGCGGTCGCGCACCGTGCGGGCGACGCCGCCCCGGGCTCGATGCCCACGGATGTCGAGGTTGCCGCAGCCCCCACGCTTCCTGGTGGCCCGGCGGGGAGGTCCGCGTGATGTCCGACATGAACCGCTCCGTCCCTGACCTGCTGGGGGACCTTGTCCAGCAGACGACCACCCTCGTCCGCAAGGAGGTCCAGCTCGCGCGGGCCGAGATGGGCGAGAAGGTAAGCAAGGCCGGCGCGGCGGCGGGCGGCATCGCGGTCGGCGGCGTGCTGCTGCTGGCCGCGCTCGTGATCCTGCTGGAGGCCGTGGTCGCCTTCCTCGTCACCCTCGGCCTCTCGGCCCCGCTGGCTGGGCTGATCGTCGCGGTGGTGGTGGCGCTGATCGGCTACATCATGCTGCAGAGCGGGCTGAAGGCGCTGAAGGCGGGGAACCTGACCCCCGAGCGGACGGTGAACCAGCTCTCGCGCGATGCGCAGGCGGCGAAGGAGACGGTGCGGTGAGCGCGACGAAGATGGACCAGAGCACGGATCCCGGAAACAAGTCGGCCAGCGAGATCGAGGGCGAGGTCGAGCAGACCCGCGCGCGCGTGACCGAGACGATCGAGGCGCTGCGCGACCGCATGTCGCCGGGCCAGATGGTCGATCAGGTCATGGAATACGCACGCGGTTCGGGCGGCGCGGATTTCATGCGCAACTTCGGCACCTCCGTGCGCGACAATCCGCTGCCGGTCGCGATGATCGGCGCGGGCATCGCCTGGCTGATGCTCTCAGGCGACCGCAAGGCCTCGCCGGGGCGCGACGCGATGCTCGCCCTGCCGGCGCCGGTCGCGCCCGCCACCACGATGCACGGCACGTCGGCCTCCAGTAGCGGGATGATGGGCAGCGCCCGCGCGAGGGTCTCCGGCATGGGCGAAGGGGCGCGCGACGCGCTCGGCTCTGGCGCCGGGGCGATCGGCGATGCGGCGGAGCGCGCGCGCGGCGCGGCCTCCCGCGCGGTGGATGCGATCACCGGTGTTGCCTCCAGCGCGGCGGAGGCGATCTCGGACACCGCATCGAGCGCGGCCAGTGCGACCTCGCGCCTTGCGGGGGGCGTCGCCGATGCGACCTCCGGTGCGGCTTCGGGCGCCGCCGGAACGGCGGACCACCTGCTCCACCAGGCGCGCGAGGGTGTCGGGCGGGCCGCCGATGCGGGCTCCGCCCGCGCAGGGTCGCTCGCCTCCTCCGCCGCGAGCGGCTGGAGCCGGATTGCCGAGGAGCAGCCGCTGCTGCTGGGCGCGCTGGGCCTCGCCCTCGGCGCCGCGCTCGGCGCCATCCTCCCGCGCACGCGGACCGAGGACGAGCTGATGGGCCGTACCAGCGACGAGCTGACCGAACGCGCGGGTGCCGCAGCCCAGAGCGGGATGGAGCGCGCGGCGGAGATGGCCGGGCAGCAGCTCAACCGGGCCCAGTCAGTGGTGGCGGATACCTATGCCATCTCGAAGGACAAGCTGAACAAGGATGGTCTCACGGCCGATACGGTCGGCGACGTGGTCGGCACCGCTACGTCCCGCCTCGCCGATGCGGCGAAGGAAACCGTGCGCGGCGTGACCGAGGAAGCCCGAAGGGGGTTGGGCAGCGAAGAGGCAGCGGAGCATCAGGCTTCGCCGACGCAGGGAACGGGGCAGGCCAAGCCCGTTGCCCCGGCGAGCGGGGCGACTGATCCGACCGCCTTTCCCGCGGCCACGCCCAACTCCGGCGCTGGCTCGACGACGCGCAGCGGGCCGCTCTGAGGCGGTCGGTTCGCTGCGGCCGTGGAGAGGGCTCTGCCCTCTCCGCATCTCCGAGGCAGTGCCTCGGATCCATCAAGGGTTTGAGGCCGCTGGATTCCCGTCTGGCTTTCGCGGGGCCTTCCTGAACATGCCGGCGCCTCGGGTCATGGACCCGAGGCGCACTGGCGGCTTAGTGATTCCAAACAGATCGAAAAAGATGATGGTGAGGGTTCGGGGAGCGGGCGTATTCTTTTCCTCTCCTGCCATCAGACGTTCAGGAAGAGGCTGACCCCGCCTCGAGTGCCTCCGCCATCAAATCGAGCAGAGCGCTGGCGAAGTCGCGCATGTTCCTTGCCCGGACGGCCGATCCTGTCTCGATCGTCCGCACAAGCTCGATCGGCCCCGAGATGGCGAGGCAGCTGTGGCCTGCAGCGTCACCGTAGCGGTTGCCGGAGGGCCCAGCGGCGCCGGTTTCCGCGATGCCCCAACTTGTTCCGAAGCGTTCCCGCAGGGTGCGGGCGAGGAGTTGGGCATAGGGCTCGGAGGAGGAGCGCATGCCCGCCATCCGCTCCGGCGTGATGCCAAGGAGCGCAGCCCGGGCCTCGGCCGTGTAAACCACCGCGCCGCCCAGGAAGTATGCGCTGGCGCCGGGCACGGCGAGCAACGCGGCGGAGACGAGCCCGCCGCTGGAGGATTCTGCGACGGCGACCGTCTCCCGGCGGGCCTTCAGCATGGCCCCGATGGCGGCCGCACGGGGCAGGATGACGTCCATGGCTTCACCTCGGGCCGTTTCGTCCCCATTCCTGTCGCAGCGGCCGGGCGCGGGCAAGCCGCGACCCGGCCGCTGGCCTTTAGCCCGGCGAGGCCGGGGCGGGCTGCGGGGCCGGATCCGCAGGCGCAGGCTCAGGTGCCGGCGCGGCGCGCAACCGCGCGGCGTTCTCCTCGAGGGTGGAGATTTCCTGCCGACGCTGGGTCGCCTGCTCGATCAGCGCCGCCACCTCGGCCCGCAGGCGCTCCAGGCCGGAGCCGGAGGTGGTGATATCCGCCTGAAGCGCCGTCGAGCGGCCCTCCAGCGCGCGCAGGCGTGCCGTGGCTTCCTCGATGTTGCGGGCCAGTTCGGCGTTGCGGGCGGTGCTCTCCTCCACCTCCTTGCGGCGGGCGGCGAGGTCGTTTTCGCTGGCCGTCGCGGCCTGCCGGAGCTCGCCGAGGCGGCGGTCGGCCTCGGCCAGGGCCTGCTGGCGGCCAGCCAGCGCGGCTTCTGCCTCGCTGACCTGGGTGCGGAGCGCGGTCGCGCGCTCCTCCATGGCGGCGGCCTGCTGCTGGGAGGCGGCGGCCGCCTGCTGGGCTGCGGCAGCGGCCTGCTGCGCATTGGCGAGGTTGCCGTTCAGCTCCGCCAGCCGCGCCTCGGCGGGCGCGATCGCCTCCGCGGCTTGGCGCAGCTCGCCCAGGCGGCCTTCGGCGGCGGTCGCGGCGGCGGTTGCCTCGGCCACGCGGGCCTGGGCCACGCGGAGCGCCTCGGCGGCGGCCTGGGTGTTGCGGTTCAGCTCGGCCAGCCGCGTCTCGGCGCCGGCCAGTTCGCCCTGGCGGGCGGCGAGGGCAGCTTCGGCGGCGGTGATCGCCTCGCGCAGCTGCTGGGCGCGCCCGTCGGCACCGGCAATGGCGGACTGGCGGGTGGTCAGTGCCTCCTGCGCCTGCCCGGTTTCGGCGACGAGAGCGGCGACGCGGGCCTGGGCGGCCTCGGCGGCGGCGCTCAGCTCGGCGGTCCGCGCCTGGGCCTCACGCAACGCCCCTGCTGCGGCCTGCTGCTGGCTGCTGAGGGAGGCGAGTTCCGACCGGCGCTGAGCCAGGGCGGTCTCGGCCTCGGTCACCTGGGCGCGCGCCTGATCAAGCGCGGCGGCCGCGGCCTGGGCCTGCTGGCGGAGGTCGTTCACCTGGCTCTCGGTCGCGCGGGAAGCGGCGGTCAGCTCGTTCACCCGCGCCTCCGCGGCGCTGCCCTGCTGGGACAGCTCGGCGAGGCGGGCCTGGGCGGCCTGCGTGCCGGTGGCGAGTTCACGGCCGCGGGCCTCGGCCTGGGCGGTCGCGGCACGGACGGCTTCGGCGCGCTGGTTGAGCGAGGCGAGGTCGCCATTCGCCTGCCGCTCGCGTGCCAGGGTGCCGTCGAGGTCCGCGAGGCGGGCGGCCTGGCCGCGCCGTGCTGCCTCCGCGCTCTCCAGCCGGTTCCCGCGCGAGATCGCCATGGACCAGCCGATGACGAGCAGGAGGAGCAGCACGCCGAGCGTGCCGATGACGGTCCAGGAGAGGCCGAGGATGCCCGGCCTGGGGGCGGAACCGGCGGCCGGCTTCGCCGCCGTCGCGGGAGCCGGGCCTCCCCGGCCCGGGGGGGCGCCGTTGCGCTGGTTGTTTGCCATGGTGTCGCGCCTCAGAGGGGGGTGGCGGTGCGCCGGGCCTGGGGGTGGCCCGGAGTCGCGTGGCACTTAGCCGGGCGGCGCGCGGGGCGCGAGACAAGGGAAAGGCACCCCGCCAGAATGTGAGGGGCCGCCGGGCGCGGGTGGTCTGCTTGCCTCGCCTGCCGCTGCGGCCTAGCCTCGCTAAAGAACTGAACGGAAAAGAGCCCGCGCCGCTGAGCGTTGGGACGGGGAGGGGCGAGGATGCGCGACGCGCCTCGGTGCCTCCCTGCCGTTCGCACGGCCGGCGGGGAGGGCGCTTCCGACCCTCGCCCGGCGGCATCGCTGGAGAGCCTCACTTGACCGAACAGACCGCTTCCGTCCTCCGCGCGGGCGATGCCTTCCGCTGGCCAGGGGGCGCGCGGGTCGGGATCGTCTTCAACATCGCCTATGAGGGCTGGTCCGAGGGGCAGGTGCCTGGCATCGGCCCGATGGGCAATCCGCTGAAGCCCGGCTTCTTTGACGCAAACGCCGCGAGCTGGGGCCTCTATGGCGCGACGCGCGGCATCTGGCGCGCGCTGGAAGTGGCCGCGCGGAACGGCGTGAAGACGAGCGTGATGACGAACGGCGTGCTGGCGGAGAAATGGCCCGACACGGTGCGCGCCATCCATCGCGGCGGGCATGAGGTGGTGGCGCATTCCTACGGGATGGACGTCATCCCCGTTTACCTCGACGAGGCCGGGCAGCGGGAGAACATCCGCCGAACCACCGGGCTGATCGCGGACATCACGGGCGAAGCGCCGCGCGGCTGGATCAGCCCGCGCGGCACGGGCAGCCCGATCCATGTCGGCCTGCTGGCCGAGGCCGGCTACCTGCACCACGGCGACTGCAACGACGACGACCTGCCCTACCTCGCGCGGGAGGGCGGCGCGGAGATCGTCGCCATCCCGCTCATCATGGACGTGAACGACCTGCCGAGTGCCATCCGCTACGGCAACAACGCGCGCGCCATGCTGGAGCAGTTCCAGGACGCCTTCGCCGCGATGCGCGAGCGCGAGACGCGGCCGGTGATGCTCGACGTGACGATCCACACGCATGTCTACGGCCGCCCGGCCGGGGCCTGGGTCTTCGACGAGATCATGCGGCAGGTAAAGGCCGCGAGCGATGTCTGGACGGGCACGCGGCTGGAGGCGGCGGAGCACCTGATGGCGAACCGCGGCGCGCTGACGGCCACGCCTCATGTCGCGGGCTAGCGGCGTGCTCGGCCGGCGCGGGTTGCTCGGCGGGGCGGCGCTCTTCCCGCTCGCGGCCTCGGCCCAGGCCCCGGCGGGTGCCTGGCCGGACCGGCCGGTGCGGATGGCCGTCGCCTTCGCGCCCGCGGGGCCTGCGGATCTCGTCGGGCGCATCGTGGGCGACCGGCTGACCCAGATCTGGGGACAGGCAGCCGTGATCGAGAACCGCGCGGGGGCGGGTGGCAATATCGGCGCGCAACTCGTCGCCCGGGCACGGCCGGACGGCTACACCGCGCTCGTCACCACCAGCGCCTTCGCGGTGAACCCGAGCCTTTCCCGCAGCACCGGCTATCGGCCGGAGGAGCTGGTACCGGCGGCGCTCATGGCCTCCACGCCGAACCTACTGGCGGTGCGGCCGGACTTCCCGGCGAAGGATATCGGGGAGCTGATCGCCTACGCGCGCCGGCAGCCGCTGAACTTCGGCAGCGCGGGCGTCGGCACCACCCCGCATCTTTCGGCGGAGCGGCTATTCCGGCTGCTGGCGAAGGTGGACGCGCAGCACATCCCCTTCACCGGCGCCGGCCCGGCACTGACGGCCGTGCTCGGCGGGCAGTTGGAGCTGGCCAGCGTGGCGCTGCCGGCGGCGATGGAGATGGTGCGGCAGGGGAGCGTGCGCGGGCTGGCCGTGACCGGCGCGCACCGCTCCGCCGCGCTTCCCGAGGTGCCGACGCTGGAGGAGCAGGGCTTCACCGGCGTGGACGACGTGACCTGGACCGCCCTGTTCTTCCCCGCCGCCACGCCCGCCGCCATCGTCGCCAAGGCGAATGCCGACGTGGCGCAGGCGCTGGTCGACCCCGGGACGCGGAGCCGGCTGGAGGCGGTGGGCTTCGACGCGATGGGCGGGAGCCTGGAGGAGGCCTCCACCTACGTGGCGAACGAGATCCGCCGCTGGGGCGAGGTTGTGCGGGCGGTGGGCATCACCACGGATTAGGCCGCCCCGCGGTTCATAGAGAGCTCCATATGACCAGCCCCGTCGATCCCCGCCCCACTCTCGCCACGCCGGACGACGATCCGTGGCTCTGGCTGGAGGAAGTTGAGGGGGAGCGGGCGCTCGCCTGGGTGGACGGACAGAACGCGACGACGCTCGCACGGCTGGCGGATGCTCGCTTCGAGGCGGAACGGGAGGCGGTGCGGCGCGTGCTCGACCGGCCGGACAAGCTGCCCTTCGTCACGCGGCGCGGCGAATGGCTCTACAACTTCTGGCAGGACGCTGGGCATCCGCGCGGACTTTGGCGGCGGGCGTCGCTCGAATCCTACCGCGACCCTGAGCCCGACTGGGACGTGCTGCTCGACCTCGACGCCCTCGCGCGGGAGGAGGGGGAGGACTGGGTCTGGAGCGGCGCCGCCACCCTGCCGGGGAGCCATGACCTCGCCATCCTCCGCCTCTCGCGCGGCGGCGGGGATGCGGTGGTGCTGCGCGAGTTCAGCCTCGCGGATCGCCGCTTCGTCGAGGATGGTTTCGTGCTGCCGGAGGCCAAGAGCAGCGCCGACTGGATCGACCGGGACACGCTGCTCGTCTCATCCGCGCTGGGGGAGGGGATGGCGACGCGCTCGGGCTACGCGCGCACGGTGCGGCTCTGGCTGCGAGGCACCGATCCGCTGGCGGCGCCGGTGCTTTTCGAGTGCGATCCCGATCATATGGGTGCCTGGGGCGGCGTGGACCGGGAGGTGCCGGGACGGCTGGTCTTCATCGACCAGATCGGCTTCTACGACACCACCGTTCATCTCGGCGACCGAAGCGGCGCGGGGCCCGCGATCGACCTGCCGGCGGACGCCGACTTCCGTTGGCAGCGCGGCTGGCTGGCGGTGCGGCCGCGCAGCGCCTGGACGGTGGGCGGCACGACCCACGCGCCCGACACGCTGCTCGGCATCCGGTTCGATGCGTTCATGGCGGGCGCGCGTGACTTCCGCGTGCTCTTCACCCCCGGCGAGCGGCGGGCTTTGCAGGGTTTCTTCTGGTGCGACGGGCGCCTCGTCGCCTCGGTGCTGGACGAGCTGCGGCCGGTCTTCATCGTCTTCACGCCCGGTGAGGAATGGCGGAGCGCCGGGCTGCCGGGCCTGCCGGAAGCCGGCGTCGCGCATCTCTGGCCGCTCGACAGCGAGGCCGAGGAATCGGACGGCAGCCTGCTCGCGCAGTTCGAGGATCCGGTGACCCCCCCGAGCCTGCTGCTGACGGACACCGCGCTCTCGGCGCCGCTGCTGCTCCGCCGCTCCTCCGCGACCTATGACGCGACTGGCTGCGTGGTGACGCGGCACGAGGCGATTTCCGTGGATGGGGAGCGCATCCCCTATGTGCAGACGGGGCCGGTGGGAGAGACGGGCGAGGCGCCGGTGCATCTCTCCGGCTATGGCGGCTTCCGCATTTCCCGCCTGCCGAACTACCAGGGGATGCAGGGCAAGCTCTGGCTGGAGCGGGGCGGCACCACGGTGGTCGCGAATATCCGCGGCGGCGGGGAGTTCGGCACGCGCTGGCACGAGGCCGGGCGCCGAGAAGGCAAGCGGCTGTCGCATGACGACTTCGCCGCCGTGGCCGCCGATCTCGTGCGACGCGGCGTGACACGGCCCGGGCGGATCGCGGCGGAGGGCGGCTCCAACGGCGGGCTGCTGATCGCCAACATGCTGACCCGCTATCCCGAGCGCTTCGGTGCGCTGTTCTGCACGATCCCGCTCATCGACATGCGCCGCTACAGCAAGCTGCTGGCCGGCGCGAGCTGGATTGCGGAGTACGGCGACCCCGACAAGCCCGAGGACTGGGCGTTCCTCCAGCACATGTCCGCCTATCACGTGGCGGAGCCCGAGCGGCCCTATCCGCCGATCCTGCTGGCCACCACGCGGCGCGACGACCGCGTGCATCCCGGCCACGCCCGCAAGATGGCGGCGAAGTTGCAGGCCATGGGCTATCCGGCACTGTTCCACGAGCCGGCGGCGGGCGGGCACGGCTACGGCAAGGACAATGCGGAGGTGGCGGGCTTCGCGGCCCTCGGCGCCGCTTTCCTGCGGCGCGCGATCGGCTGGGAGGCGGATCAGCCGGGATAGGCGATGGCGGTGATCTCGACGGAGGAGGGACCGGCGGGCGTGCGGACCGTCACCTCGTCGCCCACGCGCGCGCTCAGCAGGGCGAGCGCCATCGGGGAGGCGATGCTGATCTTGCCGGCGGCCATGTTCGCCTCGTCCTCGCCGACGATGGTGACGCGGCCTTCCTCGTCCCGCTCGTTCAGGTAGGTGACGGTCGCGCCGAAGAAGACGCGGTCGCGCTGCTTCTGGGCGGCGGGATCGACGATCTCGGCGGACTGGAGGCGATGGCCGAGGTAGCGCAGGCGCCGGTCGATTTCGCGCAAGCGGCGCTTGCCCTCCTTATAATCGGCGTTCTCGCTGCGGTCGCCGTTGCCGGCGGCCCAGGAGACGATCTCCACGACGCGGTGCCGCTCGGCCTTGCAGGCCTCGTACTCGGCACGCAACGCGGTTTCTCCGGCGGGCGTCATGTAGAACTTGCCGCGGGGCAAGCCCGGCGGCGGGGCGGCCTCGTCTTCGTCGTCCACTGATCCGTCTTTCAGGCCGTTGGGACCGCGGCGCCCCGCGGTCCCCTGGTTGGGCTCAGCCGAGGCTGGCCGCGAAGGCATCTGCGACGCGCCGTGCGAAAGCGCCGGGGTCGCGCGGTGCGTCGCCGTCCTGCACGCGGGCAAGGTCCAGCAGCAGGCCCGCCGCATCCGCCAGGGAGGCCTCGCCTGTGGCTTTGGCCGCGAGGGCACGGACCAGGCTGTGGCGCGGGTTGATCTCGAGCACCGGCAGGCCAGCGCCCAAGCCGCGACCGGCGCGGTTGAGCAGGCGCTGCATCTGCAGGTCCGGCCCGCCCTCCGCGGCCGCGAGGACGACGGGGCTGCCAACCAGGCGCTCGGTCGCACGTACCTCGGAGACCTGGTCCTTCAGCGCGTCCTTCAGCAGTGGGAGGAGGCGGGAGACATCGGCGGCCTCCTCAAGCGCGCCCTCCGGCGCCGCGACCTTCGAGAGGTCCACCGCGCCCTGGGTGACGCTACGGATCGGCTTCTCTTCGAAGCGGTCCAGACGCTCCGGCCAGAAGGCGTCGATCTGGTCTGACAGCAGCAGCACTTCGACGCCGCGGGCGCGGAAGCCCTCGAGTTGCGGGGAATTGGCCAGAGCCTCTGGTGCGTCGCCGGCGAGGACGTAGATCGCCTCCTGCCCCTCCTTCATGCGGGACACGTAATCGGCGAGCGATGTCCAGCCCTCCACGGCGGAGGAACGGAAGCGCAGGAGCTGGGCGATATCCTTGCTGTGCTCGGGGCTGTCGAAGAGGCCTTCCTTCAGCACGGGGCCGAAGTTCTCCCAGAACTTCGCGTAGTCCTCCGCCTCCTTCGCGCGCGCCTTCAACTCGGAGATGACGCGGTTGGTCACGGCGCGGCGGATGCGGGCGAGGATGGGGGTGGCCTGCAGCATCTCGCGAGAGACGTTCAGCGGCAGGTCCTCGGTATCAACCACGCCGTGGACGAAGCGCAGCCAATTCGGCAGCAGCCCGGCCTCGTCGGTGATGAACATGCGGCGGACATGCAGGCGCACGCGGCTCTCGCGCTCGCCCTCCACGGCCTCGAAAGGCTTCATGCCGGGGATGAAGAGGAGGGCGGTGAAGTCCACCGTGCCCTCGGCCGTCCAGTGCAGCGTCGCCCAGGGCTCGTCAAAGACGTGGCCGAGGTGGCGGTAGAACTCGGTATAGCTCTCGGCCGTGATCTCGGACTTCGGCTTGCGCCAGAGGGCGGTGCCCTCATTGGCGGGCTCGTCCTTCCCCTCCCGCGCCACGGTGATGGGGATGGTGATGTGGTCGGCCCACTTGCGGATCACCGCCTTCAGCCGGAAGGGCTCGAGGTAGTCGGCCGCGTCCTCCTTCAGGTGCAGGACGATGTCGGTGCCCGGCTCCGCGCGCGTGGCGGGGGAGAGGGTGAAGTCGCCGCGGCCCTCGGAGGCCCAGGTCCAGGCCTCCTCGGCCCCGGCCTTGCGGGAGGTGACCTCGACCCGGTCCGCCACCATGAATGCCGAGTAGAAGCCGACGCCGAACTGGCCAATGAGGCTCGGCCGATCGCCGGCCGGAGCTTCCGCCAGGGACTGGGTGAAGGCGCGAGTGCCGGAGCGGGCGATGGTACCGAGATTGGTCGCCAGCTCGGCCTTGGTCATGCCGACACCGGGGTCGGAGATGGTGAGGGTGCGCCCCTCCTTGTCCGGCACCACGCGCACGGCGCCGCCCTCGGGCACGGCGGGCACGCCGCCCGTCAAGGCCTCGAAGCGGCGGCGGTCCACGGCGTCGGCCGCGTTGGCCACCAGCTCGCGCAGGAAGATCTCGCGGTCGGAGTAGAGGGCATGGACCACCAGGTCCAGCAGGCGCCCGACCTCGGCGCCGAATTCGTGGCGCTCCACCGTCTCGCTCACAAGCAACCTCCAGGAAGGGGAAGGGAACTGGCGGCGATATGAAACGGAGGGCGGCCGGCTTCAAGCCCGCGCGAGCGCTAGTCCTTGGAAGGCGGCGGGCCGTTGCCGGGGCTGCCGTCGCCGGGCTCGCCACTCCACTCGTCGGTGATCATGCCCTGCTCCTCGCTGATCTTGTCCAGGGCCTCACGGGACGGGGGCCGGGGGATATGACCCCCGGTGGCGGTCTTGCTGTCGAAATCGGCCTTCGGACCTTCGGGCGGTCGTGCGGTCATGCTGGCCTCCTGCTTGCCGAGCCCTATTCAACGCGCCGGGGCGGCCGGAGTTCGCGCTGGCGCCTTGATCGGGAGCCGGCACCTCCCTCGCTTGGCTAGAGCAGGTCCTCGATGCGGATCGGCAGTTCGCGGATGCGCCGGCCCGTCGCGTGCCACACCGCGTTGCACACCGCCGCGTTCATGCCGACGATGCCGATCTCGCCCAAGCCCTTGATGCCCAGCGGGTTCACGCGGTCGTCCCTCTCCGGCACGAGGATAGCCTCCACCTGCGGCACATCCGCGTTCACGGGGATGAGGTATTCGGAGAGATTGTCGTTGACGTAGCGGGCCGCGTTCGGGTCGATCTCCGTTGCCTCGTGCAGCGCGGCGCCGATACCCCAGATCATGCCGCCGATGCACTGGCTGTGTGCGGTGAGCGGGTTGACGATCGTACCCGCCGCGAAGGCGCCGACGGCGCGCGGCACGCGCACCTCGCCCGTGCGGGAATGCACGCGTACCTCCACGAACTGGGCGCCGAAGGTGTAGGTGGTGGCGTCCTGGCGGCTATGGCCGCGGGACATGGACATCTGGCCGGCATAGGCCTTGCCGATGGACTCCCTCGGCAGGCCCTGGGGGATGTTCTCCGCATAGACCTCCAGCACGCCGCCGGTGACGCGCGAGAGGGCCGCCCGCAGGTCCTCCTTCGCGCCGGCAGGGCTCCGCAGTGCGCCTTCCCGCAGCACGAGTGCCGAGGCATCCTGGCCGCTGAGAGCGCCGTCATTCGTGACGACGGCGGCGAGGGCCAGCTTCTGGCGGATCTCCTCGCACGCCTTGGCGACGGCGTTGCAGATGCCGGCCGTGTGGCTCGATCCCGCCGCCAGCCCCGCGGCCGGCAGTTCGGAGCCGCCGAGTTCGACCGTGACGTGCTCGATCGGCAGGCCAAGTCGCTCCGCCGCGGTAATTGCGAGGACGGTGTAGGCGCCGGTGCCGATGTCGTGCGCCGCGATCTGCACGCGCGCACGGCCTTCTGGTGTCAGCGTCACGCGCACGGCGGCGGGGCCGATATTGGCGGGGTAGGCGGCGCTCGCGCAGCCCCAGCCGACCAGCCAGTCGCCGTCGCGCATGCTGCGCGGCGCGGGGTCGCGCGACTTCCAACCGAAGCGGGCGCCCGCCTGATCGTAGCACTCCATGAGGGAGCGGGAGCTGTACTCGAGACCCGTGGCCGGGTCCCTCATCGTGTCGTTGACGCGGCGCAGCTCCACGGGGTCCATCCCGAGTGCCACCGCCAGTTCGTCCATCGCGACTTCCAGCGGGAACATGTAGGGCGTCTCGGGCGGGGCGCGCATGAAGCCCGGCGTGTTCCGGTCGGCGTGGACGATGTTCACCTTCGTCAGGATGTTCGGGCAGGCATAGACCCGCGCCGTCGTCTCCGTGCCAGAAACATTGTACTGCGAGGGGCGGGAGGTGACCTCCCACCCCTCGTGGCGCAGGGCCGTCAGCCGGCCGTCGGACGTGGCGCCGAGCTGGATGTGGTGTCGCGTCTCGGCGCGGTAGGTGACGATGGTGAAGCCTTGGTCACGCGTGGGCACCAGCCGCACGGGCCGGCCGAGGCGCCGCGCGGCGATTGCGATCCAGGCCGTGCGCGCCGTGATGCCGCCGCGGGAGCCGAATGCGCCGCCGACATAGCGCGAGATGACGTGGATATCGCCCGGCTCGATGTGGAGCTGCTGCGCAAGGTTGCCGCGCAGGCCGTAGACGAACTGGCTGGGCTCATAGACCGTCAGTTTCGACCCGTTCCAGACGCAAGTGGTGGTGAAGAGCTCGATCGGGTTGTGGTGCTGTGTCGGCGTGCCGTAGCGGGCATCGACCTTGAACGGCGCGGCGGCGAAGGCGGCCTCGGCGTCGCCGACGTGGTAGTCCTTGTGCTCGCCGGCCTTGCGGACCTCCTCCTCGGCCCCAGGGCTGCCGAAGGTGGCGGAGGGGCGCTCGGCCTCGTAGTCGACGCGCACCTTGTGAGCGGCCTCGCGAGCTGCCTCGAAGCTGTCGGCGACCACCACGGCGATGATCTGGCCGTCGTGCCAGACACGGTCGGATTCGAGCGTGGAGGTGGTGTCGCCGCCCGCCATGGGCTTCGGCTTCTCGGCCTCGCCGCCGACGTTCTCGTGGGTAAGGATGTCCAGCACGCCGGGCACGGCGCGGGCCTGATCCAGATGAAAGCCGCGGATGCGGCCTCGGGCAATGGAGCTGGTGACAAGGAAGGCGTGGGCTGGATTGGGCACGACTTCGTCGGAAGCGTAGCGGGCGCGTCCCGTAAGCTTCGCGCGGCCGTCGATGCGGAGGGCGGGCTGGCCGATCATCGTCTGGGTGCCGTCGGGCATGGTCAGACCTCCATCTCGGCGGCTTCGAGCAGGGCGCGCACGAGGGTTCGGCGGCCGAGCTCCGGCTTGAAGTCGTTCTCCCCGTGGGTGACGGCGCCGGCGAAGGCGGCCTCGGCGGCTTCCTGCGCGGTGGACTCGTCCAGCCGCCGACCCCGCAGCGCGGCCTCGGCTTCGTGCGAGCGCCACGGCTTCGCGGCGAGGCCGCCCAGGCCGATGCGGGCCTCGCGCACCGTGCCGCCCGCGAGGTCCAGCGCCACAACGGCGGAGGCAACGGCGAAGGCGAAGGAGGCGCGGTCACGGACCTTCAGGTAGAGGGAGCGGCCCGTCCAGGGGCCGGCAGGCACGTGGAAATCGGTGATCAGCTCGCCCGGGCGCAGGTTCGTCTCGATCTGTGGCGTGTCGCCGGGCAGGCGGTGTAGGTCCTCGAAGGGAATGCGGCGGGAGCCACCCTCGGGCGAGGCCAGCCCGACCTCGGCGCCGAAGGCCGCGAGGACATTGGCGAAGTCGCCGGGATAGCTCGCGATGCAGGCCTCGCTGACGCCGAGCACCGCGAGCAGGCGGTTCACCCCCTCCTTGGCCGCGCAGCCGCTGCCGGGGCGGCGCTTGTTGCAGGCATCCCAGCTCGGGTCGCGGAAGTAGTTGCAGCGTGTGCGTTGAAGCACGTTGCCGGCCAGCGTCGCCATATTCCGCAGCTGCTGGTTGGCGGCCTGCTGGAGCGACTGTGCGATGGCCGGGTAGTCGCTGAGGATCGCCGGGTGCTCCGCGGCCTCCGCCATATGGGCCAGGGCGCCGAGGCGAAGTCCGGAGGCGTCGGCTTCGATCCCGCCATGGGCGCCCCGCAGCGCTCCGATGTTGATGAGCGCGGGCGGGTGCATGACACCGATCTTCATCAGGTCGAGCAGGTTCGTGCCGCCGGCCAGGTATTGCGGCGGTGGCGCATCGGGTGCCGCGTGGCGCGCGCTGGCGGCCAGCGCCGCCTCGGTGCCGCCTGCAGGCTCGTAGTCGAACGGGCGCATCTCAGCGGTTCTCCAGCAGCGGCCGGGCTTGGCGGATGGCGGCGACGATCTTCGGATAGGCGGCGCAGCGGCAGAGATTGCCGCTCATGTATTCCCGGATCTGCTCGTCGGTTTCCGCGTAGCCCTCCTGCACGCAGGCGATGGCCGACATGATCTGGCCGGGCGTGCAGTAGCCGCACTGGTAGGCGTCATTCTCGAGGAAGGCCTGCTGCATCGGGTGCAGAGGCTCGTCGTCGCCTGCCAGCCCCTCGATGGTCGTGATCGCCGCGCCCTCGGCCGCCACGGCGAGGGTGAAGCAGGCGAGGACGCGGCGGCCGTCCATCAGCACCGTGCAGGCGCCGCACTGCCCGAGGTCGCAGCCCTTCTTCGTGCCGGTCAGCTCCAGCCTCTCCCGCAGCGCGTCGAGAAGCGTAGTTCGGACGTCCACAGAGAGCGCGTGCTCCGTGCCGTTCACCGTCAGGCGGATGTCCATGGGCGCTCCTGGGGCTGGTCTGCCGGCGGCGCGACGGCCAGGCTGCCGGGCGGCGCGCCTACCGAACCACCGGAGGGGTGCGGCAGTTGCGGGCCGTTCCGTTCAGGCGAACAACGGGCGTCGCGCTACAGTGCCGCCAGGGCCGCCGCAGCCTCGGCGAGGGAGGACGCCGTGATGTCGGGCGTCCGCATGGTCGGGGGAAAGGGCCGCTCGCCCGAGACATAGGCAGCGGTCAGCCCGGCGGCCTTGGCGCCCTGGATGTCCCAGGGATGCACGGCCACCAGGGCCAGCCGGCCGGGATCCAGCCCGGCGCGCTCGGCGGCGCGGGCATACACCTCGCGTCGGGGCTTGAAGAGCTTTACCTCCTCGACGGAGACGATCTCCTCGACGAGGTCCGCGAGCCCCGCGCCCTCCAGCAGGGCCCGGGTAGAGGCGGCCGCCCCGTTGCTGAGGGCGATGATGCGCATCCCGGCCCGGGAGACGGTGCCGAAGGCCTCCCGCGCGTCGTAGCGCGCGGGCAGGCTCTTCATGCGCTCCATCAGCAGGGCCTTGGTCTCGGGGGCAGGGGAGAGGCCCTGTTCGCCCAGCACCTCCTCCAGGGCGCCCGACAGCACCTCCGTGAAGGGGCGAAAATCTCCGGTGGCGGAGAGGGCGAAAGCGTCGCGCAGGGCGGCAGCGAACCAGCCCTCCAGCCCGGCGGACGGAAGGCCCAACTCCTCGATGGTCGGCCGCAGCGGGTGCAGCGGGAAGACGGTTCCGATGATGTCGAAGGCCACCGCCTCCGGCCGCGCTGCCTTGCCGAAGCCCAGCATCCCGGCTCTCCCAGTTGGTTCCGGCTGGGAGAACGGGTGGGCGGGGCCGGCGTTGGCGGGGTTAGTCCAGGGCGCGCACCACCAGCACCGTTCCGTCCACGCCCTCCACGCGCACGAGGGCGCCCGCGGTGGGATGCGTGCCGGCAGCGGGCCGTGCCGCCCAGTCGCTGTCCCCGATCCGCACGCGCAGGCCAGCCGGGTCGGCGGAGAGCACGCGGCCCTCCCGCCCGGCCAGCCCGGCCTCAGGAGTGTTCAGGCCTGTCCGCCCGCGGGGACGGTGTCGCAGGCCGAGCGCGACGCCGGCCGCCATCAGGATAAGGAAGATGACAACCGAGGCCGGGAAGCCGGGATCCGCCACCAGTCCAACCAGCCCCGTGCCGATTGCCGCCAGCCCCGCCCAGAGAAGGAAGATGCCGGGCAGCACCAGCTCCGCCCCCAGCAGGACGAGGCCGGAGAGGAGCCAGATCAGCCAGCTGTCCAAGGGCTCGCTCCCGTCGGCGGCACAGTGCGCGAGGTGCTTCCGCCTGCGGGCGGCGGGGGCGCGAAGCCCGGTGGCCTGGGCGGGGCGGGGCCAGGGCGCGCCGGGCCGGGGGACATGCCGCCGCCGGAGCCGTCCCGCAGCAATTCCAGCGCCGCCGCAACCCCGCCCGCAAGGCCGGAAGCCTCCATCGGCACGATGACGAGGCGAGAGGAGGGACTGGCCGCGATGGCCTGGAAGGCGGCGACATAACCCTGCGCGACGAAGTAGCGCAGCGCATCCCCGCCGGCGCCGCTGGCGGCCTCGGCCACCATGCGGGTCGCGGCCGCCTCGGCCTGGGCGGAGCGCTCGCGGGCCTCGGCGTCGCGGAAGGCAGCCTCGCGCCGGCCCTCGGCCTGCAGGACGAGCGCGGCCTTGGCGCCCTCCGCCTGCACGACCGTCGCGCGCCGCTCCCGCTCGGCGGTCATCTGCAGGTTCATGGCGCGGATGAGGTTCTCCGGCGGCTCGATCTTGCGGATCTCCACGCGGTTCACCTTCACGCCCCAGGGCTCCGTCGCGCCGTCGAGGGTGACGAGGAGGGCGGAGTTGATCCGCTCTCGGGAGGAGAGCGTCTGGTCCAGGTCCATCTCGCCGATCACGGAGCGGATATTGGTCATGGAGAGGGCGGTGAGCGCCTGTTGCAGGTCCTGCACCTGATAGGCCGCTTTCGCCGCGTCCATCACGCGGTAGTAGACGATGCCATCAACGGCGACGGAGGCGTTGTCGCGCGTGATCACCACCTGCTCGGGGATGTCGAGCACCACCTCCTGCACGTTCATCCGCCGGCCGACGGCGTCCACGTAGGGGATGATGAAGTTCAGCCCGGGTTGGAGAAGGTGCGTGAAGCGGCCGAAGCGCTCGACCGTCCAGACCTCCCCCTGCGGCACGGTGCGGATCCCCTTCGCCGCGGTGACCACAGCGAGGACGAGGATGACGGCAAAGACGACAACGGTGCCGGAGACGGGCATGGGCGACTCCCCCTGTGATGGGCCAAAGGCTAGACCGTTTCGCGCCCTGCGGGGGACAAACCCGCGCGGGGTACGGCCGGACCGCCAGGGGCAGGGGGACGGCCGGGCAAAGCGGGTGTATCACGGCCCCCCGCGGCACCCGAGCGAGGACGGCATGACGTGTTCGACCTGACCCTGAGCTTCGACAACGGCCCTGAGCCCGAGGTGACGCCGCTGGTGCTGGATACGCTGCGGGCGCGCGGGTTGCTGGCAACGTTCTTCGTCCTCGGTCGCAAGGTGGCCGAGCCTGGCGGCATGGAGCTGGCGCGCCGGGCGCACGCGGAAGGGCACCACATCGGCAACCACACCTGGAACCACGCCACCCCACTCGGCGAGATTACAGAGCCCGGCGCCGCGGCGGCGGAGATCCGGCGAACGCAGGAGTTGATCGAGCCGCTGGCCCACCCCGACCGGCTGTTCCGGCCCTTCGGCGGCGGCGGCAACCTCGACCGCCGGTTGCTCAACCCGGAGGCCCTCGAAACGCTGCTGGACGACGGCTTCACCTGCGTGCTGTGGAACGCCGTGCCGCGGGACTGGGCGGAGCCGGAGGAATGGTGCGAGAGGGCGCTTGAGCAGTGCGCGAGCCAGCCCTGGACGCTGCTCGTCCTGCACGACCTACCGACCGGGGCCATGGCGCATCTCGGCCGCTTCCTCGACCTTGCGGCGGACCGGGGCGCGCGGTTCCGGCAGGACTTCCCGCCGGATTGCGTGCCGCTGCGGCGGGGTCATCTCGCGCACGACATGACCGGCTACGTGACGGCAGGCGCCACCGGCTGAAGCGCGGCCGGGGAGGGGACGGACGGTGCCGCGCGGCCTATGCTGGCGGTTGCGCGGCGTCCCCCGGGGATGCCGGGAGGAGGGATCGCCATGGAAACAGGTGCCACGATCGAGCGCCCGGCTGCGCCCAGCCCGGCCTTGTCCAGCCCGGCCGCCACGCTTCGCGAGCGCCTGAGGGGGCGGCTCTCGCTCCCCGTCATCGCCGCGCCGCTCTTCATCATCTCGGTGCCGGACCTCGTGGTCGCGCAGTGCACGGCCGGGATCGTCGGCTCCATGCCCTCGCTGAACGCCCGCCCGGCCTCCCAGCTCGACGAATGGCTTTCCGAAATCGAGGAACGACTGGCGGCGCATGACCAGGCCTATCCGGAGCGCCCCTCAGCGCCCTTCGCCATCAACCTCATCGTCCACCGCTCCAACGACCGGCTGGAGCACGACCTCGCGGTGGTGGAGCGGCACCGGGTGCCGATCGTCATCACCTCCCTCGGCGCGCGGCCGGAGGTGAACGCTGCGGTCCACGCCTATGGCGGCCATGTCATGCACGACGTCATCAACCAGACCTTCGCGCGCAAGGCGGTGGAGAAAGGGGCGGACGGGCTCGTGCTTGTGGCGGCCGGGGCAGGCGGGCATGCGGGCAGCCTTTCGCCCTTCGCGCTCGTCTCCGAGACACGAACCTGGTTCGACGGGCCGGTGGCGCTTTCCGGCGCCATCGCGCATGGCCGCTCCGTCCTGGCGGCGGAGGCGATGGGGGCGGACTTCGCCTATGTCGGCAGCGCCTTCATCGCGACGGCCGAGGCGCGGGCCGAGGAGGGGCACAAGCGGATGATCGTGGACCACGGCGCCTCGGACATCGTCTACACGGACCTCATCACCGGGGTTCACGGCAATTATCTCCGCCCCTCCCTCCGGCGCGCGGGGCTCGATCCGGACAACCTCTCCGCCCATGACCCGGCGAGGATGGATTTCGGCGGCGAGCGCACGAAGCGGTGGAAGGACATCTGGGGCTCGGGGCAGGGGATCGGCGCCGTGCGCTCGGTGCAGCCCGCGGCCGAGCTGGTGGCGCGGCTGCGTGCGGAATACGCGGAGGCGCGGCGGCACCTTGCCGCGCCGGGGCCGCTGGTGAACCCCGCCTGGGACGCGGCGGCATGAGCGGGCGCCCCGAGGCCGCCGCCCTCGACGCGGGGCAGCGCGAGGCGGTGGCGCGTGCCGAAGCGCTGGCGCGCGACCTCGCTCCCTCGCTTTCCTCCGTGCTGCTCACGCATTTCCCGGATGTGGAGACGCTCGACACCTTACGCCCGGGTGAGAGCGACCTCGCGCTCGCCGCTGCGGTGAACCGTGCCGTGGCCGTGGCGCTGACAGAGGCTGGGGTGGAGGTCTTCGTGCAGCCGGCGGACCGCGCCCTGTTCCGGCGCTGGATGGACGAGCGGCCCGACACGCCGGCGAACCGGCTTGCCTGGCGCAACCGTGGGAACCTGCTCCGCGGGGCGGCGGCGCTCGAATTGCTCGGCCTTGACGCCCGGAATTTGAGGCCGGCGGCCCCGGCGAAGTCATCGCTCTCCCCGGCCGACCGGCTGGTGCGCGCCTTCGCCGGGGAGGACGACCGGGCCTTCCGGCGCGTGGCCGAGACGCTGATCCTGGAGGGGCGCGGGGGCGTGCTCGGCCTCGCCGCCCGCAAGCTGGCCGAGCGCTACGGCGAGGAAGCCGCGGAGGACCTGGAGCTGGAGCTGCTGCAGGTGGCAGAGGCCGCCGATATCGGCCCCTCCGGCTGGGCAACTCTGGTGGCGCTGCCGGTCGCGCTGCCGCCGGATGATCTGCCGGATGCCGGGGCGCTGGCCGGGAGCCTGCTCGCCTCTGGCGTGCTGGGGGAGGCGCTGGAGCTGCGCTTTCTGCCGGAATGGCGCTCGGCCACCCTCTTCGAGGCGCTCGAGCCCGTCATGCTGCGTGAGGGGCTAGCCGAGATGGTCGCGGGTGGCGAGCCGGCCGCGCTGCCGCCGGCCGATCCCGCGGAGCTGACGCAACGGGGCTTCGGCGTGCTGCTAGGCGTGCAGTTCGACTGGGGCCTGCCGACCTGGGAGGATCTGGCCGAGAACGGCCTTCCGACGGCTGCCCAGCCGGCCAACGAGGACGCGGCGGACGAGCCCGTGGAGGAGACGCCTGAGGAGGCGGAGTTCCGCGTCGGCTTCGACCGCTGGCGCATGGCCGTGTCGGAGGCGGTGGAGGGCTGCGTGCCGCTCGCCCTTATCGCGCCGTCCGACGTGGTGGAGGAGATCGATGATTTCCTCGGCGAGGCCGGCTTCGACACCTCGGGCATCGAGGAGATCCGCGACTTCGTGGAGATGGCGCGCCGGGAGGCGGGGGAGGAAGTCGTCTGCCGGCCGGAGGTGATCGGCGAAGCGCTGGAACTCTCCCTGTACACGCGAGCCGGGCGGTTCCTCGACAGCCTAACCCTTCCGCCGGAGCGGCTGCCGATGCCGGCCGTGGAAATGCCGCGCGTCATCCAGGGTTTCGTGCCGCTCCTGCGCGACGTGCCCGGCGGCTGAGGCGGCAGGAAAGCAGGAGCACCATCGGCATGGATTTCGCCCTCTCGCCGGAGCAGGAGGCCATCCCAGAGGGGGTGGCGCGCGTCTGCGCCCGCTTTGACGCCGACTACTGGCTGCGCCGGGACCGGAGCGGCGAGTTCCCCCTCGATTTCCACGCGGCCATTGCCGAGGCGGGCTGGCTCGGCATCTGCATCCCCACGGAATACGGCGGCGCCGGCCTGGGCATCGCGGAGGCTGCGCTGATGGTGCAGGCAATCAGTGAGTCCGGTGCGGGGATGAGCGGCGTCTCGGCCATCCACATGAACATCTTCGGGCTGAACCCCGTGGTCGTCTTCGGCACGGAGGAACAGAAGCGCCGCATCCTGCCGCCGCTGGTCGCCGGGCGGGAGAAGGCCTGCTTCGGGGTGACGGAGCCGAATACCGGGCTGGACACCACGAAGCTGAAGACCTTCGCCCGGAAGGAGGGCGACCGCTACGTCGTCAATGGCCGCAAGGTCTGGATTTCGACCGCGCAGGTGACGGAGAAGATCCTTCTCCTCGCCCGCACGACGCCGCTGGAACAGGTGAAGCGGCCGACGGATGGATTAAGCCTGTTTTATACCGACCTTGACCGCCGCTACGTCGAGGTGCGCGAGATCGAGAAGATGGGCCGCAAGGCCGTCGATTCGAACGAGCTGTTCATCGACGACCTGCCGGTGCCGGCGGACGACCTCATCGGGGAGGAAGGGCAGGGCTTCCGCCAGATCCTGCATGGGATGAACCCGGAGCGCGTGCTTATCGCGGCCGCCGCCGTGGGCCTGGGGCACGCCGCCATCCGCCGCGCATCGGCCTACGCGAAGGAGCGGATCGTCTTCGACCGGCCGATCGGCCAGAATCAGGGCGTGCAGCATCCCCTGGCCAAGTGCTGGATGGAGCTAGAGGCGGCGCGGCTGATGGTGATGCAGGCGGCCTGGCGCTACGACAGCGGCCTCTCCTGCGGGGCGGAGGCGAATGCCGCGAAGTATCTCGCGGGAGAGGCTGGCTTTCGCGCCTGCGAGACCGCGGTGCTCAGCCATGGCGGCTTCGGCTACGCCAAGGAGTACCACGTGGAGCGCTACATGCGGGAGGCGATGCTGATGCGGATCGCCCCGGTCAGCACGCAGCTCATCATGTGCTTCATCGCAGAGAAGGTGCTCGGCCTGCCCCGCTCCTACTGAGAGGCGTGACGCCTAGTCCAGGATCTGCAGGAAGGCGCGCAGCTCCTCGCTCCAGAACCGCGCGTTGCCCGTGGTGCCGTGGCCCGCGGTTTCCTCGCTCGCGGGAATGAGGAGTAGGCGCGCATTCGGGATGCGGGCCATGGCGGCCTGCATGACGCCGGTCTCGGGCGGGTTCCGCTCGTCGTCGGCCGCGTTGATGGCAAGGACACGGGCGCGGATGCGGCCGAGCAGCGGCGCCGGGTTGTAGTCGCGCGAGGAATCCCACTGGTAGACGAAGTCGTTCGCGTCCTTCGGGGCAGGGGCCGCGAGCCGTGCCTCGACCAGCTTGTCCGCGGCCTCACGCGTGGGAACGGTCGCCTGGTAGTTCAGCGTGCCGCCGTTCGTCGCCGTGGAGTAGAAGACGTTCACGCTGCGCAGCGACGGCGGCTGCTCCGCGTAGTCGCCGCCCCTGTAGGCGGGATCCCGGCGGATCGTCTCGACCATCAGGCGACGCAGCATCCAGTTGCGGCTGGACATCTCCGTCGGCTGGGAGGCCATGGGGACGATGGCATCCATGAAGTCCGGGTAGGTGACGCCCCAGAGCCAGGCATGCATGCCGCCCATGGAGTTGCCGAGCACGAGGCGGAGATGGCCGATCCCCAGCCCCTCCGTCACCAGCCGGTACTGTGCCTGGACCATGTCGGCGTAGTTGTAGCGGGGGAAGGCGGCGCGCAGCCCGTCCGAAGGCTTGGCCGATTCGCCGGCGCCGAGCGCGTCCGGCAGGATGATGAAGTAGCGGGAGGCGTCGAGCGGCTGGCCGGGGCCGAAGAGCACGCCGGCGAAGCCCGGCGTCAGCAGGCTGCGCGCGGAGCCCGCGGTGCCGTGCAGCACCAGCACCGGCGTGCCCGACGGATTGCCGATGGTGGTGTAGTGGAGCCGCAGCTCGGGCATCGTCTCGCCAGTGTGGAAGCGGAAGTCCCGGGCGGTCCAGACCGCCGGGCGCGGCGCGGGGTAGTCGGCGGCGAGGGCCGGCAGGGCGGCAAGGCCGAGAAGGAGCCCGAGCGCGCCGCGGCGCGTTCCCGTGAAGGGTGTCATGACGTTCTCTTCCGCGTCCGGTTCGACGGCGCGAGCCTATCGAGCCGGACTGCCGGTGCCAAAATAAACCTTACGGGGCCGCTCCCTAGCCGAGCGCCGGCTGCGTGGAACGGTAGCTCGGCAGAGCCTCCACGCGGCTCCACCAATCCGCAAGCCCCTCGGCCCCGAAGATCGCGTCGCGGTCCGGCGTCAGCGAGACGTAGAACAGGATAGGTGCGAGGTAGAGGTCGGCGAGGCTCAGCTCCCCCGCGATGAAAGGCGAATCGCCGCGTGTCGTCATGGCGAAGTCCATGAGCTTGCGCCCGTTCTCCAGCCCGGATGCGCGCATCGCCTCATTCCTGCCGCCGACGAAGTCGGGGAAGAGGTGGTAGGCCGCCACGCCGGCGATGAGCGCGCCGTATCCGTAGGAATCGACCAGACCGACGATCATGTCCATCCGTGCCCGGTCCTTCGGCGTGGCGGGCACGAGCGAAGGGCCCGGAAGCACGTCGTTCAGGTAGCGCGTGATCGCCGAGGTCTCGAGGATGCGCATCCCGTCGTGGTCGAGGACGGGGACCTTGCCGAAGGGGTGGCGGGCCAGGTGCTCGGGCTGCCTCGGCTCCCCGCTCAGCACGTTCACCGGTTCCTGGCGGTAGCCGGTCGCGCCCTTCTCGGCGAGAACCATTTTCACCGTGCGCACGTAGGTGGAGCCGTCGAAGCCCCACAGCGTGAAGTCGGACATGGATCTTGTTCCTCCAGGCGGTGCTCGCGGGGGCGAGCCTCCTGCGCAAGAGAGCGCTACAGGCTTGCAGGCCGCTCTGTCCATCGCGGTGGCGGCGGCTGTAAAAATCCGGGGCCGGGCGTTACCTGGGCAGGCGCAGGCCGGCCGCCTCGCGCGGGTGCCGCCAGAAGAGGAGCCGCATCGTGAAGATTCCAGGTCCCGATCATCCAATCAGCATCGAGCCCAACCAGAACCGCGTGCGTGTGACGATGGGAGGGACGGTGCTGGCCGATAGCACGCGCGCGCTGACCCTGCGGGAGGCCTCACTGCCGCCGGTGCATTACCTGCCGCGGCAGGATGCCGAGATGTCGCTGTTCGAGCGCACGCCGCGGGTGACGCACTGCCCCTACAAGGGCGGCGCCTCCTACTACACGCTCCGCGCCGGGGAGCGGCGGGCGGAGAACGCCGTCTGGAGCTACGAGGCGCCCTTTCCCGCGGTAGCGGCCATTGCTGGGCACCTCGCCTTCTATCCAGACCGCGTGGAGATCACCGAGATCCCGCCCGCGCAGGGGTGACGTAGACGGCCCGGACGATCGGCCGCCATCTCCTGGCGGCGGCCGCGCCGGACGGACCGGCGACGGCCGCGGCCCTTCAGCGCGCGTCGCGCCGCGAGGCCGACTGGGCGCGCGCCTCGGCGCGCACCCTGGCGGCGCGGCGCGCGCGCAAGGCCTCGCGGCGCTGCTCCGCCGCGGAAGGCTGGCGCGGCTGCGAGAAGGAGACGGAGCGGGGCGCCGGCCGGGCGCCGGCCGCGACCATCGGCGCTGCCAGGGCAGCCGCGGCCGGGGTCAGCTCGGCCAGCCCCACCTGGTCGGCGATCCCGACCTCGTTGGGGGCGACGCTCGCCGCTTGCACCACGGGCGGTGCGGCGGGCGCGGGCTCGGGTGCCGCGACGGCTGCGGTGACCGGCGGTGCCGCAGGCACAGGTGTGGGCGCCGGGCTCGGAAGCGCCAGGAGGGCGACCAGCGCGAGGGCGGAGGAGCCGGCTGCGGCCCAGCGGACGCGGGGCGGAAACGCGGCGACGAGCCCCCAGGCCGCGACGGCACCCTGCGCGAGCCGCACCGCCGCCTCTCTCGCACCGCTGCGGAGAAGGGGCAGCACGGTGGTCTGCAGCGCGCGCCGGGCTTCCGCCGTCAGATCGCGCGCGACCTGCAAGACGGTGGCGGACCAGTGCGGCGTCGTCTCGGTGGCTGCGGACACGATGGCGGCCTCGGGCGGGCGGGGCATGGCCAGCGCCTCGTCGCGCCAGCCGCGCGGCGCGCCGTCGAGGTTGTCGGTCCACACGCGGTCGCCCGGCACGATGCTGCGCTCGAGCGTCTTCACCCAGGCCTTGCCGGCGCCGATCGTGAGCGGCGGAAGCTCGGCGAAGGCCGCGCCGACGAGCTCGACCGCAACAGGCAACTCGGACGGCAGCAGCGTGCCGTGGATCACGGGGAGGTAGCCGGTGAAGATCCGGTGGAACCCGGTCTCCTCGAGGCGCTGGCGCAGCACGCCTTCGGCGTTGTGCCCCGGCTCCCTCAGGTCGATCAGCGCGACGCCGTGGCGCGGATGCATGAGCACATAGTCGACGGTGACCGGGACTTCCATGGTGCCGCCGATGTCGCAGTTCCGGCCGCAGACCCACCCCTCCGGCAGCCGCGCGAGGTCGTGCGTTTCCCCGGCGCGCCACGTGGACCGAAGGCGGTCCGGCGCGCAGTCCAGCTGTGTATCCACTTCAAGTACCCCCTAATCCCCTTTGTTATGAAGGGGTTTTTTGGCCAAGAATGCCACCGGGAATTCGATAGCTCACGAAATCGTGAGCAGTCTAGGGGTGTTTTGACCGTTTCGAAAGCCGTTTTGACCATGTGGGCGGTTTCCCGGCGGCGCAGGCCAGCACTTCGCCTGGCCGGCGGCTCGCCAGAACCAGGTTCCAGGCAACCTTCCCCGCCTGGGTGTGAGAGGTTACCGGTATGAGCGACGCGCGCTACGACGTCATCGTCATCGGATCAGGTGCGGGCGGGGGAAGCCTCGCGTTGCGGCTGGCGCCCAGCGGGAAGCGGATCCTCATCATCGAGCGCGGCGAGTACCTCCGGCGCGAACGCGACAACTGGAATCCGGGCGCCGTCTTCGTGGACGGCAAGTATCAGGCGACGGAAACCTGGCACGGGGCGGACGGAAGCAGCTTCCATCCAGGATTGCACTACTTCGTCGGTGGGAACACGAAAGTCTATGGCGGCGCGCTCTTCCGCCTGCGCGCGGAGGATTTTGGCGAGATCGTGCATGCAGACGGCGTGTCGCCCGCCTGGCCGCTCGGCTACGACGCCTTCGAACCCTACTACACCGAGGCGGAGCGGCTGTTCCACGTGCACGGCCTGCGCGGCGCGGATCCGACGGAGCCGCCGGCGAGCGGGCCTTATCCTTACCCGCCGGTCTCGCACGAGCCGCGCATCCAGGAACTCTGCGACGCTCTCCTGCGAGAGGGGCGCAGGCCCTTCCCGCAGCCGCTCGCCATCCTTCTCGACGAGGCGGAGGGACGCGTGTTGCCGCACAGCGCATGCATCCGCTGCGACGCCTTTGACGGTTTCCCCTGTCTGACCAACGGCAAGGCCGACGCGCAGATCATTTGCATCGACCCCGCGCTGCGCCACCCGAACGTGACCCTGCTGACGGGCGCCTATGTCGATCGGCTGGAAACAGACGCGGCCGGGCGCAGCGTCACCGCCGTGCACGTGACACGCGGCGGCGAAAAGGAGGTGTACCGCGCGGACATCGTCGTCTCCGCCTGCGGTGCGCTATCCTCCGCGCTGCTCATGCTGCGCTCGGCGAGCGACGCGCACCCGCGCGGGCTCGCGAATGGTTCCGATCTCGTCGGGCGGAACTACATGCGGCACAACAATTCCGCCTTCATGGCGGTTTCGCGCCGGCCGAACGACACGGTGTTCCAGAAGACGATGGCGCTGAACGACTTCTACTTCGGCGCGGATGACTGGGACTATCCGCTCGGCGGCATCCAGATGCTCGGCAAGTCGCACGGCGAGCAGGTGCGGGCGGAGGTGCTGCCGGAATTCCTCTCCTGGCTGCCGGACATGCCCTTCGACGAGCTGGCGCGGCACTCCGTCGATTTCTGGCTTATGTCCGAGGACCTGCCGCGGCCGGAGAATCGGATCACCCTCGGGCGCGACGGCCGCGTGACGCTCGCGGTCGAGGAGACCAACATGGAGGCGCACCAGCGACTGAAGGCGAAGCTGGAGGGAATGCTCGATGTGATGGACGTGCATCCCCACCTCATCCCGCGCAGCCTCTATCTCGGGAGGAAGATTCCCATCGGCGGCACGGCGCACCAGGCGGGTACGATGCGGTTCGGGACGGATCCCACGACCTCGGTGCTCGACCTCGATTGCCGGGCACACGGGTTGGACAACCTCTATGTGGTGGATGCGAGCTTCTTCCCCTCGATCGGCGCGGTGAACCCCACGTTGACCATCATCGCCAACGCGTTGAGGGTCGGGGACCACCTCCTCGGCCGGATGAGCGCGGCGCGCTGAGGGGCAGGGCATGCGGATCCTTCTCATCGAGGACGACGCGGCGACCTCCGCCTATGTCTCGCGCGGACTAAGTGAGGAGGGGCACGTCGTCGATGTCGCCAGCAACGGCAAGGACGGGCTCTTTCTTGCGCTGAACGAGCCTTTCGACGTGATCGTGACGGACCGCATGCTGCCGGGGCCGGATGGGCTCTCCATCCTGCGCGCGCTGCGTGCCTCCGCTATCACGACGCCGGTTCTCGTGCTGACGGCGCTCGGCGAGGTGGACCGTCGCGTGGAGGGGCTGGAGGCGGGGGCGGACGACTACCTCGCCAAGCCCTTCGCCTTTTCGGAACTACGCGCGCGCATCCGCGCCCTCGCCCGCCGGCCGGCGCAGCAGGCGGAGATGCATGAGCTGGCGGTTGGCGACCTGCGCATGGATCTTCTTCGCCGCACCGCCTCGCGCGGCGCGCGCGCGATCGAGCTGCTGCCGACGGAGTTCCGGCTCCTCGAATACATGATGCGCCATCCCGGGGAGGTGTTGACGCGCACGATGCTGCTGGAGAAGGTCTGGGACTTCTCCTTCGACCCGACGACGAACGTGGTCGACGTGCATGTCAGCCGCTTGCGCCGGAAGCTGGAGGCGGGCGGCGAGGCGCCGATGATCCGCACGGTGCGGGGTGCGGGCTATGTCCTCTCGCCGGCGGAGCCCGGCCGGCCGGCCGCGTGATCCGCCCGCGCAGCTTCGCGCCGCGCGTTGCACTCGCGGTCGCGGTGGTGGTGCTGATCACCTCCTTCCTCGGCGCTGGATGGGGGTGGCTGCGCGCGCAGGGGGCGCTGCGCCAGCAACTCGACCTCGTCCTCGCCGCCGAGGCGGAGGGGCTGCTGCGAGATTACGAAACCTTCGGCCTGCGCGGCCTCGCGGAGGTAGCCGAGAGCACCTCCCGCCGCCGGGGGCCCCTGCTGGTGCTGCTGCAGACCGCGGACGGACGACCGATCGCGGGTCGGCTGCCCTCTGCACCCACGGCGCTGCAGGGTTTCGCTACCTGGCGGCGCGGCGGTGGGGAGGTGCCGCTGCGGGTGCTCGGCGCTGTGCTGCCAGGCGGCGCGAACCTCATCGTCGCGGCGGACCTCTCCTCTGTGGACCGGGCAGCCTATGCCCTGGCCTGGGCGCCGCCGGTCGCGGGCGGCGTCGCGGCGCTCGTCGCGCTGCTTCTCGGCTTCCTTTTCGGGCAGGGTCTCGAGCGCCGGCTGGCCGCGATCAGCGGCGCGGCGCGCGCGGTGATGGCGGGCGACCTCACCCGCCGCTTGCCGGAGAGCGGGCGCGGCGACGAGTTCGATCGCCTGGCGGCGACGATCAACGCGATGCTGGAGCGCATCGAGACGCTGGTGGCCGAGGTGCGGCAGGTGACGGACGACGTGGCGCACGACCTCCGCTCACCGCTCTCGCGCTTGCGGCAGCGGTTGGAGGCAGCGCTGGCCCGCGCGCGCGATCCGGCGGCGGATGCGGAGGCGCTGGAAGGGGCGGTGGAGGAACTGGACGGCATCCTCGCGACCTTCACCGCGCTTCTTCGCATCGCCCGCACCGAGGCGGGCGCGGGCCGGGAGGGCTTCGCGCGCGTCGATCTCTCGGCGCTCGTCCTTGCCGTGGCCGAGGCCTATGCGCCCTCGGCCGAGGAGGCGGGACGGGAACTGGAGGTGGAAGTCGCGCCGCGCGTGTTCATCCAGGGCAGCGCGCCACTGCTGCGGCAGGCGCTGGCAAATCTTCTCGACAACACGCTCGCGCACGGGGCCGGACGCGTCCGTGTCTCGCTGCGGCCGGGCGCGGTGCTGGAGGTCTCGGACGAGGGACCGGGCATCCCGCCAGAGGAGCGGGATAAGGTGGTGCGGCGCTTCTACCGGCTGGACCGCAGCCGCGGCACGCCGGGCACGGGGCTGGGGCTATCGCTCGTCTCGGCCGTGGCGGGTCTGCACGGTGGCGCGCTCACCCTCGGTGAGGGGCCGGGGGGGAGGGGACTTTCTGCCGTTCTCACGTTGCCCGGCGACGAAGTCTGAAACCTTCTTCATGATCCTGTCGGCGATCCTCCACGCCGGCGCACCGACATTGTCGGGAGCAGGGCGGACCACCCCGCCGCCCTCCAGGAGATGATCGCCATGTCCAATCCCTCGAACCGCCGCCGCGGCGCTGCCCTCGCGGCCATGCTGCTGGCGGGAACTGCCCTTTCCGGCGCCGCCGGCTGGCTGCCGGTGCCCGCCTTCGCCCAGACCCAGAATCAAGCCCAGTCCCAGACCACGACCACCCAGCCCGACGCGCCCGCCGTCGCCGCGCCGCAGGTTGCGCTGCCCGGCTTCGGCGACCTCGTTGCCCGCGTGCGGCCGGCTGTCGTGACCATTACCGCCACCGAGCGCGTCCAGGCCGACGCGACGGATTCGCCCTTTCCAAACGGTTCCCAGCAGGACCGCATGTTCCGTCGCTATTTCGGCGACCAGGACGGCGACGCGAAGCGCGGGCCGACGCCCGGCCAGGGCGGCGCGCAGCGCGGCGGGCGCCAGGTGCAGGCGCTTGGCTCCGGCTTCATCGTGGATGCCGCCGGCGACATCGTGACGAACAACCACGTGGTGGACGGCGCGACGCAGGTGAAGGTGACGCTGGATGACGGGCGCGAGCTGCCGGCCCGCATCGTCGGGCGCGACCCGCGCACGGACCTCGCCCTGCTGCGCGTCGATGCCGGCGCGCCGCTGCCCTTCCTCAACCTCGGCAATTCTGACACGGCGCGGCCCGGCGACTGGGTGGTCGCCGTCGGCAATCCCTACGGCCTTGGCGGCACGGTCACGGCGGGCATCGTCTCGGCGCGCGGGCGCGACATCCACAGCGGGCCATATGACGACTTCCTGCAGATCGACGCGCCGATCAACCGCGGCAACTCGGGCGGCCCGCTCTTCGCGCTCGATGGCTCGGTGATCGGCGTGAACACGGCGATCTTCAGCCCCTCCGGCGGGTCGATCGGCATCGGCTTCGCCATCCCTTCCAACCTCGTCAACAAGGTGGTGGCGCAACTGAAGGAGCACGGGCGGGTGGAGCGCGGCTTCCTCGGCGCGGCGACCCAGCCGGTGGATGCCACCATGGCGCGCGCCCTGCACCTGCCGCGGCCCGAGGGTGCGCTGGTGGCCCAGGTGGAGAATGACAGCCCGGCGGCCCGCGCCGGCCTCCGCCCCGGGGACGTGGTGACCGCGCTGGGCGAGACGCCCATCCGCAGCCCGCGCGACCTGGCCCGCGCCGTCGCCGAGACCCGCAGGGGCGCGGAGACCACCCTGACCGCGCGCCGTGAGGGGCAGGAGGTTCGGCTGCCGGTGCGCGTCGCCGAACTGCGCGACACGAACGCCGCCTCCGCCGGAGAGGGTGCGGCCACCGAGGGGGGGCCGCGGCTTGGCGTCGCCCTGGCGAGCGTGGCCGAGGCGCAGCGGGCGGGCCTCGACCTGCCGGAGGGCACGCAGGGCGCGGTGATCGCGAATGTCGTTCCCGACAGCGCGGCCGCCGAGGCCGGTCTGCGTCAGGGCGACGTGATCACGGCCGTCGGCGGCAAGACGGTGCGCGATCCGGAGGCGGCGGTCGGCGCGATCCGCGAGGCGCTGCGAAGCAACGGCGGCGCCGTCGCGCTGCAGGTGATCCGCGATGGGCAGCGGGCCTTCGTCGCCGTGCAGGCGCCCTCCGCTGGTGGCACGCGCCAGGGCTGAGGCGCGTTCCTGACCAGAGGGAAAGCCGTCCGGGCGAAAGCCTGGGCGGCTTTCGCCGTATCCGACGGGTGGCGCAGGGCCTTGTCAGGTGGGTCAAGCGTGGTTGGCCAGGAGCATGGACGTCGGCAGCACCTGGATCGGCCCGATCAAGGGAGCGGCGTGTTGATTCCGCGCCTGCTCCTCCTGTTCGCGGCCTCCTGAGCCAGATCGCGCTGCTCCGCTTGGAGCGCCCTGCGGCGGCGCATCCGGCCGTAAGGGAGGCCCATCGGTCTGCGCGGCGTGGCGAGGAGGATCTGGTAAGGTCTTCCACTGATACATCGTCCGGCCTGCGCTGCGGGAGAGGCGGGATCGTGCGCTTGGGGTAAGACAGCGCTCCCGTGTCAAAGCTTGCCGAAGGAGGGGAGTGCCGAGATGCAAGCAACTTCCGTCAGCGTCGTCGTTCCCACCTTCCGCCGGCCGGTCCTGCTGCGTGGCTGCCTCGAGGCGCTGCTGCGCCAGACCTTCTGGCAGCGAGCGGGCGGCGAGATCCTCGTGGTGGACAATTGCCCCGACGGTTCCGCGCGCCAGGTGGTGACGGGCTTGCCGGAGGGACCTGTTCCGGTCCGCTACCTGGCTGAACCACGCCCAGGCATCTCCCACGCGCGTAACCGGGGGGTGGAGGAGGCAACGGGTGAGTTCATCGCCTTCGTTGATGACGACAACATCGTCGAAGAGCAGGCGCTCGCCGCCCTGCTGACCGCTCTACGGGAGACTGGCGCCTCTGCAGCCTTCGGGCGCTACCTGGCAGTGCCAGAGGCGCCTTGCGCGGAGGAGGCGCATCACTTTCTAAGCCCTTATTCAAGGGATCTCGGCAGTGGGCAGCGGGACGTGACGGCCGCGCGCGCCCATCTCGGCACCTGCCTCTCGCTCATGCCTCGCGCCATCCTCGCCGCGCGGCGGCCGCCCTTCGACCCCGCGCTCGGCCTGCTGGGAGGGGAGGATGCGGCGCTGATCCGTGAACTCGCCGAGGAGGGGCACCGATTCGTCTACGAGCCCGTGGCCGTCGGCCACGAGCACGTCTCGCTCGCCCGGCTCAACCGGGCCGCGCTGATGCAGCGGCGGTTCCGGGCGGGGCAGATCCGCGTGGCCAATGCGGGCGGGCCGCTGCGCCGGGGGATCTGGCGCGGCGTGGGAGCGGCGCAGGCGGCCCTGCACCTGCCCGCTGCCCTGGTTACTGGCCTCGCCGGCCAGCGGCGCCGCGCCGAAATGCACTGGGGGCAAGCCTGGGGCGGCCTCGGCAAGGTTTTCTGGAGGCTGCGGCGGGCGCCCGTCTATGGCGGCGGCGGTGTTCTGGCCTCGACCCTCTCGCAGCAGGACTGACCGGGCCGCGGCTGAGGCTGCGCGGCAGGTCACCATGGCGCTTGCTCGACGTCGGGCTGCTCCGCCGCGCCTCCGGCTGCCGAAAGCGCCCGCCTCTTCACGTTGCTTGACAGGGCCCCGTCAGAACGAGCAAGACCGTTCGCAAACAGCAGTTTGTGTTCGCACAACGAACAAAGGCTGGTCGGGCGCAAGGGTTCGGCGGGAGGAAAGATGTCGCTGGAGGATGGGCTGCAAGCGTTGTGCGACGCCTCGGCCGTGGAGGAGGACACGCCCGTCCGGGCCGAGCTTGGCGGCGAGGCCTATGCCGTGTTCCTCGTGGAAGGCGCCTTCTACGTGACGCAGGATCTCTGCACCCACGGTCCCGGCTCCCTCGCGGAGGGCTTCGTGGAGGGGTGTGAGATCGAGTGCCCCTTCCACCAGGGAAAATTCGATATCCGCACGGGCGCGCCCACTGCCGCACCCTGCACCGAGGCGCTCCGCACCTGGGAAGCGAGGGTGGTGGACGGGAAGGTCTGCATCAACCCGGTCGAGGGGCGGAAGGCGGCATGAACGCGATCGGTAGGCCGCCCGCCGGAGCACCGCTTCCGCGCATCGCCCTGGCGCTGGGCGACCCTGCGGGGATCGGGCCTGAGATCGCGCTGAAGGCTGCGCTCGACCCGCGCGTGCGCGCCGCCTGCCACCTGCTGCTGGTGGGCGACCGCCGGGCGCTGGACTTCCACGCCCGCGCCTGCGGCATCGCTGCGCCGGTCCAGGTCGTTCGCTCGGCAAGGGAGATGCCGGAAGCGGAAGGCGTGGTCCTGCTCGACCTCGACGGCTTTGGGGAGGAGCCGCTGGCCCCCGGCGAGGTGCGCGCCGCTCATGGGCGCGCCGCCGTCGAGGCTGCTTCCGTGGCCATCCGCGCGGCCATGGAGGGCGCGGTGGAGGCCGTTGCCGCCTGCCCGCAGACGGAATTCGCCATCAAGGCAGCGGGCATCGACTTCGATGGCTACCCGACCTTCGTCGCGCGCTGCACCGGCACGCCGGAGGAGGACGCCTTCCTCATGCTCTGCTTCGACACCAAGCGGATCGTGCACACGACATTGCATGTCGGTTTGCGGCAGGCGATCGACCTCATCACGAGGGAGCGGGTGCTGCGGGTGCTGGAGGCGACGCGCGCGGTGCTGGTCAAGCTCGGCGTCGCCGCGCCCCGCATTGCCGTGTCGGGCCTGAACCCGCATGCGAGCGAGCACGGGATGTTCGGCAACGAGGAGGCGGAGATCATCGAGCCCGCGATGGAGGAGGCCCGCGCGCGCGGCATCCTCTGTGAGGGCCCGTTCGGCGCCGATACGATGTTCCACAAGCCGGGCTACGACGCCTTCGTGGTGATGGTGCACGACCAGGGCCACCTAGCCGCCAAGCTGCTCGCGACGAACCGCACGGCGGGCATGACGATCGGCACGCCCGTGCTCTTCTCTTCCGTCGCGCATGGAAGCGCGCTGGAGATCGCCGGAAGCAACAAGGCGAGCCCCGAGGCGGTGGTGGAGGCGCTGCTGCGGCTCTCCGGTGCCGCGATGCGCGCCCGCGCGGAAACGGTGGCCTGAGCGATGGACGATCTGACGGAAAAGGGCGTTGTCGTCGTCGGTGCCGGCCAGGCTGGCGGCAGGGCCGTGGAAGCGATGCGCACGGCGGGCTTCACCGGCCCGCTGACCCTGGTGGGCGAGGAAGTCGATCCACCCTACGAGCGGCCCTCGCTCTCGAAGGAGATGCTGCTCGGCTCCGACGAGGTCGCCTGGGTGCGGCCGCGCGAGTGGTACGAGGCCGAGGGCGTCGTGCTGCGGCTGGGCGTTCGCGTTGCGGCGATCGACCGCGCCGCCCGCAGCCTGCGCCTCGAGGATGGCTCGGTGCTGCCCTACGGTGCGCTGCTGCTGGCGACCGGTGGTCGGCCGCGGCCCCTTCCCGTGCCGGGGGCGGACCATCCGCGCTGCCACCCTATCCGCGCGCTCGCCGACACACGCGCGCTGCGGCCATTCCTGCAGCCCGGCGCGCATCTCGTGGTGGTCGGCGCCGGCTTCATCGGGCTGGAGGCCGCCTCCGCCGCGTTGAAGCAGGGCGCGCGCGTCACGGTGATCGAGGCGACGGCGGCGGTGATGGCGCGCTGCGTGCCGGCGGAGGTCGGATCCTTCTACGCCGATCTCCACGCGCGCCACGGTGCCGACATCCGCTTCCGGACCCAGGTGACGGCGATCGAGGATGCCGGCGGTCGGCCGGTGGTCGTGCTGAGCGATGGCGAGCGGCTGGACGCTGACGCGGTGGTGGTCGGTATCGGCATCATCCCGAATGTGGAGCTCGCGCGCGATGCGGGGCTCTCCGTCGAGAACGGCATCGTGGTCGACGCCTTTGGGCGCACGGAGGATCCGTTCATCTGGGCGGCGGGCGATGTGGCCAATCGCTTCGACGCCCGCTACGGCCGCCCGGTCCGGCTGGAATCCTGGCAGAACGCCCAGAACGCCGCGATCGCCGTTGCGCGGAACATGGTCGGGAACCCTGTGCCCTATTCCGAGGTGCCCTGGTTCTGGAGCGACCAGCACGGGCTGAACATGCAGATCTGCGGGATGGTCTCAGCCGACCTGCCCTGGGTCACCCGCGGCTCCCTCCCGGCGGGCACGGCGCTGCTGGTGCAGATGGATGGGGACCGGCCGGTCTCTGGCATCGGCATCAACGCAGCGCGCGACCTGCGCTTCGTGAAGGAGCTGATCGCACTCGACGCGGCCGTGCCGGCGGCAACGCTTGCCGATCCTGCCACCAAGTTGAACGACCTCGTCCGCAACCTGAAGCAGGAGCTTCGGCCCGTCGCCTGATGGCGGGTTCCCTTTAAGAACATCCCTGGGAGCGAAATGTCATGCTGAGGAAGGAACAGAACGAGCTTCTGACCCAGACCGGGCCGGGAACGCCGATGGGCGACATGTTCCGCCGCTATTGGATCCCGGCGCTGCTGGCCGAGGAAGTTGCCGAGCCCGGCGGCGCGCCGGTGCGCATCAAGCTGCTGGGCGAGCGCCTGCTCGCCTTCCGCGACAGCGAGGGCAAGCTCGGCCTCGTCGATGAGTTCTGCGCCCATCGCGGCGTGTCGCTCTGGTTCGGGCGGAACGAGGATTGCGGGCTGCGCTGCCCCTATCACGGCTGGAAGTACGACGTGACGGGGCAGTGCACGGAGGTGCCGTCCGAGCCTGAGTCGAGCGGCTTCCGCCAGAAGATCAAGCTGACCTCCTATCCGCTGGTGGAGCGCGGGCACATCCTCTGGACCTATATGGGCCCCCCGGATCTGCAGCCGCCGCTGCCCGAATGGGAGTTCATCACCGTCCGGCCCGAGCAGACCTTCTCCTCGAAGCGGCTGCAGGAGTGCAACTGGCTGCAGGCGATGGAGGGCGGGATCGATTCCGCGCATGTCTCCTTCCTGCACCGGGGCGCGCTCAGCTCCGACCCGCTGTTCAAGGGCGCCAAGGGCAACCAGTACAACCTGAACGACAGCGCCCCCGTCTTCGAGGTGGTGGAGCACCCGAGCGGCCTTTACATCGGCGCGCGCCGCAACGCGGAGGACGGACACTACTACTGGCGCATCACGCCCTGGGTGATGCCTTGCTTCACCATGGTGCCGCCGCGCGGCGACCACCCGATCCACGGCCACTTCTGGATCCCGATCGACGACGAGAACTGCTGGGCCTGGAGCTTCGACTACCACCCCGTGCGCGATCTGACGGAGCGCGAGGTGCAGGCGATGCGCGAGGGACACGGCATTCACGTCACCTATGTTCCCGGCACCTACCGCCCGGCCGCGAACAAGGACAACGACTACCTCATGGACCGCGCGGCGCAGAAGGCAGGCATCACCTACAGCGGCGTTTCCGGCATCGCCATGCAGGACGCCTCTCTGCAAGAAAGCATGGGACCGGTCGTAGACCGCACGCGGGAGAACCTCACCTCCACCGACAATGGCATCATCATGGCCCGCTTTCGCCTGATGAAGGCTGCGCGTGCGCTGCGAGACAAGGGTGTGGCCCCGCCGGGCTCGCGGCCGGAGGAACAGCAGGTCCGTTCCGCCGCGGTCGTGCTGCCGCCCGACCAAGCCTTCAAGGATGCCGCGAGCGAGGCGCTGAAGGCGCGCCCCGGTGTGGCGCAGGCTTCCGTGTGATGATCAGCGAGAGCGCGCGTGCGACGACGGCGGCAGAATCGGCGTTCCGGGTTCGTGCGCCCAACGCCGCGCCGCGCGCCACCCTCGTCGTCGCGCTCGACCAAGCGAGCCTCGACGTGGTGGAGGCGCTGTCCGCGCGTTCATGGAACGGCGCTGTCTTCTTCGCGCCCTCTTTCTTCGAAAGCGAGGCGCGGATCGCCGCTGGCGACGTGCAGCGATGGTTCCGCGACGTGGTCGGCCGCGCGCAGGGCTTCGTGCAGGAGGTCGAGGCATCGAACCAGGCCGTGATGATCGCGACCTCTGGCCAGGACGCGCAACTCGCGTCGGTGGTCGGCGATGCCTGCCGTTCGACGGGCACGAAGACTTGCGGCCTGATCCTGCACGATGCTGCCGCGCGGTCGCCGGAGGCTGTTTCCACGACACTCGGGCAGTTGCGCCCCTATGTCTCCATGCTGAGCGTTGTCAGCGACGAGGGCTATGTCGAGGCCATGCTCGAGGCATTGCGGGCCTGAGCCATGGCAGCACCCCTGATGGACGAGGCCGAGCCGGGTGCGACGGAAGGCCGTGATTTCGTGACCGCCCTGGCGCGCGGGCTGTCGGTCATGCGCGCCTTCACCGCGGAGGACCAGGATCTCACCCTCTCGGATCTTTCGAAGCGGGTGGGGCTTTCCCGGGCGACGGTCAGGCGCTGCCTGCTCACGCTCCAGGCCCTCGGCTACGTGCAGTCCTCGGGTCATTTCTTCCGCCTCTCGCCCCAGGTGCTAACCCTCGCGCAGGCCTATCTCTCCTCCTCGCTGCTGCCACGCGTCGCGCAGCCATTCCTAGAGCGGACGAGCGAGGAACTTGGGCAATCCTGCTCGGTCTCGGTTCTCTATGGGACTGAAGTGATCTACGTCGCCCGCTCCGCGCGTCGGCGCCTTGGCTCTCTGAACCGGGACGTGGGCACCCATCTGCCGGCCTATTGCACCTCGATGGGCCGGGTGTTGCTCGGCCACCTTCCGGAAGCGGAGCTGGACCTGTTTTTCCGCAGCGCGGAGTTGCTTCCGCTGACGCCCTTTACGATCCATGACGAGGGGGAGCTGCGGCGCGCGCTCGACGTGGTGCGGCGTGAAGGATACTGCCTGGTCGATCAGGAGATGGAAATCGACCTCCGCTCGCTCGCGGTGCCCGTCCATAACGCGGCCGGCCGGGTGGTCGCGGCGCTGCACGTCTCAACCCAGGCGAGCCGGACGACGGTCGAGGAATTGATGGGCAACTGCAAGGCCGCGCTCCGCGACGCCGCCGCGGGGATGCGGCCGTTGCTCGTCGGCGCCTGAGGAGGGATCCTCAGGCGCCGCGGGATCCTATCTGACCGACGCGCGGGCGAGCGGCGTCCAGCGGGCCACCTCCTCCTCGACGAAGCGCTTGAACTCGGGTGCGGTGAGGGCAGGGGAGACGATGCCGTCCGCGTCCAGGCGGGCGCGGATCTCCGGCTTGGCAAGGATGCGCCGCACCTCCGCGTTCAGTCGCCCCACGATGGGCTCAGGCAGGTTCGCCGGACCCGCGAGACCGAACCAGGTCGTTGCCGTCAGCGTTGGGTAGCCGAGTTCCCGGAAGGTCGGCAGGTTCGGGAAGGCGGGTAGGCGTTCGGCGGAGCTCACGGCGATTCCGTGGAGGCGACGTTCGCGGAGCGGCTCGGCGGCGGAGGTGATGGCAATGAAGGCCGCCTCGACGGAGCCGCCGAGCAGGTCGGTCATGCTGTTGCCGCCGCCGCGGTAGGGAATGGGCTCCATGTTCGCGCCCGTCAGCCGCGTGAACATGTCGCCGATCAGCGCGCCATGCGTGCCGGCGCCGGGCGTGGCATAGGAGACGGTCGAGTTGCCCTTTGCCGCGGCGAGGACATCCGCAAGGCTGCGGTTCGTGGCCTGCGGGCCGACGACGAAGGCAACGGGCGGACCACCGAGATAGGCAATGTGCGTGAAGTCGCGCAGCCCGTCGAACTCCGCACCGCCGGTGTTCGTGGCGGGCGCGATCACGTGGGAAGCGATGCCGGAGATGACGAGCGTGTAGCCGTCGGCCGGCGCCCTCGCGACCTGCGCCGCGCCGATCAGTCCCCCTGCGCCGGGACGATTGTCGACGACGAAGGGCTGGCCCAGCGCGTCCGTCAGGTCGCGAGCGATGATGCGGCCGAGCGTATCGGCGCTACCGCCGGGCGCGAAGGGCGCCACGATACGCACAGGACGCTGCGGCCAGTCGGTGCCGGCGGCTTCTGCGCCGCCTGTGGCCAGATGGACGCCCAGCAGGGCCACGGATAGTCTCAGCAGGGTACGTCGCAAGGCTGTTTCCTCCTCTTGTGTTTCTATCGGCGTGAATGGCCTGCCGGTGACGGCTAGCTTCGGGCGCTCCGCCGGATCCTAGCGTGGCATGCAGCGCACGGCACAGGTGGCAGGCGAACAAGAACAGGAGACGCGGACGGATGATTCATCAGATGGCATCAGGATTCGATGCGCTCGACAAGGCACTTCTCGTGGATGCGTTGCGCATGCTCGAAGGCGCGGAGATGATCGACCATAGTGGCCATGCGAGCGTGCGCCGCGCTGGACGCATCCTCATCAACGACGCCGTGGCGCCGAAGAGACGTCTCACCGCCGCCGATCTGGTGGAGATCGACCCGGAGGGACAGCGGCTCGCAGGGACGGGGCGGCCGCCACTCGAGTTTCATATCCACACCGAGATCTATCGGCGGCGCCCCGATGCGGGCGCGGTGATCCACCTGCACCCGCGCTGGTCGACGCTGCTCACCAGCGTGGGTGCGCCCTACAGGCCTGTCTTCGCCCAGGGCGCGCTGCTCGGTGATATCCCCGTCTACGACGATCCGATGTCCATCAACACGCGGGAGGCGGGCGCGGCGCTGGCGGCAGCCCTCGGTGCCGGGCCCGCGATCCTGCTGAAGGCGCATGGCGCGACCGTCGTGGCGGAGGATCTCGTCACCTGCTTCGCCCTGGCCGCCTATCTCGAGGAGAACGCCTCGCGCCAGGTCGCGGCGTTGGGCATCGGCACGCCCTTCGTGTTCGACGACGTCCAGCGGGCCCGGATCCGCGAGCGGCTCTGGTCCATGAGCCTCTTCCGGAAGACCTGGGACCACTATCACGCCCGCCTGGGCTGAGCCCGTTTAGGCCTGATCGCCGGGTGCCCGATCGGCGGGCGCGACGTTACGCGGGCCGCTGCGTTGCTGTCCTGGAAAAGACGGAACAGGGTTGAGCCCATGAGTACCACCATCTCGCCGGAGCCGCGGCCGCCGGTCCAAGTTCAGCCGCCGCCATCGCCCGAGCTCGCGCACCTCGTCAACGTGGTCGTGGGGGTCGTGATCGTCTCCGCGCTCTATCTCGCGCGGGAGGTGCTGATCCCCATTACGTTGGCAATCCTCCTCTCCTTCGTGCTGGCGCCGCTGGTGGCGCTGCTCCGGCGCGTCGGGCTTCCGCATGTCGCCGCCGCACTGCTGTCAGTGGTGCTGGCGCTCGGGGTGCTCTCGCTCGTCGGTAGCATCATCGGCGTACAGATCGCGGGGCTCGCGAGCAATGCGCCGAGCTACCAGACTGCCATTCAGCAGAAGGTGGAATCGGTGCAGGGCGCCGCCTTTGGCCGGATCAACGAGCTTTCGCGCCGCTTGAACAACCAGTCCACCCCCGCCGGGGCGCCGGACGGCGCAGCGCCTGCGGCGCCTATGCCGCCGGTGGAACGTCCGGCGCTTCCTGGTCTCCCGGGTTCCGAAAGCAGTGGAGACCGCCGGCCGATCCCAGTGGAGATCCAGCAGGGCGGCTCCTCCACGATCGAGCTGGCGCGGAAGTTCCTTTCGCCGGTCCTCGGCCCGCTGGAGACGACGCTCATCGTCTTCATCGTGGCCGTCTTCGTCCTCATGCAGCAGGCGGACCTTCGGGACCGGCTGATACGGCTTTTCGGGTCGAGCGACCTTCACCGGACGACGGAGGCGCTGGACGACGCGGGGCGGCGGCTGAGCAAGTACTTCCTCGCGCAGCTGATGCTCAACGGCGCCTTCGGCGTGATCATCACCATCGGCCTCTACGTCATCGGCGTGCCGAGCCCGATTGTCTGGGGCATCCTTGCCGCGCTCTTCCGCTTCGTGCCCTATGTGGGCTCGATCCTCGCGGCCGCCCTGCCGCTCGTGCTCGCCGCCGGCACTGAGCCCGGCTGGGCCACCGTGCTCTGGACCGCCGCCCTTTTCGCGATCGCCGAGCCGGTGATGGGGCAGGTGGTGGAGCCGCTGGTCTACGGGCACAGCACCGGCCTCTCGCCGGTTTCGGTCATTGTCGCCGCGATCTTCTGGACCTGGCTCTGGGGCCCCATCGGACTGATCCTCGCCACCCCGCTCACGCTCTGCCTCGTCGTCCTCGGGCGGCATGTCGAGCGGCTCGCCTTCCTCGACGTCATGCTCGGCGACCGGCCAGCGCTCACACCGGTAGAGAATTTCTACCAGCGCATGCTGGCAGGAGACACGGACGAGGCGCTTTCCCAGGCGGAGACCCTGCTGAAGGACCGTTCTCTCACCGCCTATTACGACGAGGTGGCGCTGCAGGGGCTCCGGCTCGCGGCGAACGACGTGGAGCGCGGTGTGCTGCCACCGGACCGTTTGGAGCGGCTACGTAACGCCGCCTCAGGCCTGGTCGGCGACCTTGCCTCGGTCCCCGATGAGGATCCTTCGCCGAAGGCCGCCGCCGCAGCCGCGGAGAAGGGTACGATTGAGCCGCCGCGCGAGACCGCACCCTCGGTGCCTCTTCCGCCTCTGGCGGAGCGGCCGGGCGCCTGGGCCGGGGAGCGGCCTGTCCTCTGCCTCGCGGGGCGCGGCCCGCTGGATGAGGCGGCCTCGGCCATGCTGGCGCAGCTCCTCTCGAAGCACGGCGTTGGCGCGCGGGTCGTGCCGCACGAGGCGAGTTCCCGCGAGCAGGTCGGGCATCTCGACACCACGGGAGTGGCGATGGTCTGCATCTCCTACCTCGATATCTCCGGCAGCCCCGCGCATCTCCGCTACCTTCTGCGCCGTCTGCGACAGAGGCTGCCAGGCGTGCCGCTGCTGGTCGGCCTCTGGCCGGAAGGGGAGGCGGTGCTGACGGATAAGGCCCAGGCAAAGGCGGTCGGGGCCGACTACTTCACGGCCTCGCTGCACGATGCGGTGACGCAGTGCCTGAAGGTCGCGAGCGGCGCGGCGCCGCCGCCGCAGGCGGCCGTGCCCGCCGGCGGCCAGGCGGCCTGAGTCCCGCGCGCCCGCTGCGGATGAGCGGGCACGGGCGGGACGGCCCGGCCAGGGATGTGGCGGGAGGGGAGCGCAGCCCCTCTCGCCGCCTTTGCCTGCCATGGCCCGCCAGGGCGCGGTCGGTCCGGGGCTGGCGCAACGTCGCGCCGATGACCGCTTTCGGAGGAGGCATCCGATGAAGCGGGCATTCTTGGGAGCAGCACTTTCTGTCCCGCTGATCGCCGGCGGTGAAGCGCTTGGCAGCGCGGATGATCGAGGATCATGGCCGTGCCAATCAGGAGATGATGCAGATCGCCCGCCAGAAGCAGGTCACGCCGCCATCGAGGGTCGGCGCGGACCATCAGCAGGTTTGTGACCGGCTCGCGGATCTGCGCGGCGCGGCCTTCGAGTAGGCCCAGGCCCAGGCCATGCTCGACGACCACCGGGAGGATGTGCGGGCCTCGTATCCCGGTGTCGCCCGCTCAACGCCCGAGGAAGCCGGTGGAGATCCAGGGCACCGCCGCCACCACGAGCAGCCCGACAAGCAGCGCGCCCATATACGGCCAGATCCTCCGCATGGCTGCGTCCGGGCTCACCCGCCCGATCGCACAGGCGGCATAGTAGCCGACGCCGAAGGGCGGCGCGAAAAGGCCGAGGCCCATCGCGAGGATGACGACGATCGCGTAATGCACCTCGTCCACACCGAGCTGCCGCGCGATGGGAAAGAGCAGCGGCCCGAAGAGGACGATGGCGGGAATCCCCTCGAGGATGCTGCCCAGCACGATGAAGGCGAAAATCGAGACCAGCAGGAAGCCCCAGCGGCCGCCGGGCATCGCCTGCATGGCCGCCGCCAGATCGCGCGAGAAGCCCGACTGCGTCAGCGCCCAGGCCATCCCGGTCGCTGTGCCGATGATGAGCAGGATCGCGCCCGAAAGCGCCGCTGTCTCGACCAGCATCGGGTAGATCCGTCGCCAGTCGAAGCTGCGGTAGAAAACCAGCCCGGCGACGACGGCGTAGCCGATCCCGATGGTCGATACCTCGGTCGCTGTCGCCACGCCCTCCACCACCGCCGCGCGGATGAGGAAGGGCAGGACGAGTGCCGGCAGCGCGACCAGCAAGGCCTTGAGGATCACGCCCGCCGAGGGACGCTGCACGCCCGACATGTCCTCATCCCGCGAGCGCCGCCAGGCGATGACGGCCAGCGCCAGCGCGAGCACGAAGCCGGGCAACAGACCGCCGGTGAAGAGCGCGGCGATGGAAACGCCGGTGACGGAGCCGATGGTGATCAGGACGAGCGAGGGTGGGATCGTCTCGCTCATCGCGCCCGAGGCGGAAAGCAACGAGACCATCTCGCCCTCATTCGATCCGCGCCGCCGCATCTCGGGGAAGAGCACCGGCGCCACCGCCGCCATGTCCGCGGCCTTGGCGCCGGAGATGCCGGAGACGAGATACATCGCCCCGAGCAGCACGTAGGACAGGCCACCCCGGACATGGCCGAGCAGCGAGGCGAGGAAATCCACCATCGCCTTCGCCATGCCCGTCATCTCGATCAGCACGCCGAGGAAGACGAAGAGCGGCACGGCCAGGAGGATGAGGGAGCTCATCCCCTCATCCATGCGGCTGACGATCACCGTCAGCGGCACGCTGGTGGTTGTCGAAAGATAGGCGAGGGTCGCGAGGCCGAAGGAGAAGCCGATCGGCACGCCGGAGAGAACGCCAAGCATCAGGAGGCCGACGAAGAAGACCATGAGGTTCCAGTGCCCCATGCCCTTGATGGCCGGCCCGAGCAGCCAGAACAGCCCAGCGATCGCGCCCAGCCCCGCCGCGACGATCAGGAGGTCAACCGCGCGATGGCGCAGGAGCCGGACGGCGCAGGTCGCCAGCATGAGCGCGCAGCCGACGGGTATGGCGCCCGCGCGGATCATGTTGGACCAGCCGAGCGCCGGGGTCTCAATGAACCACTCGTCCTCCGCGTATTCGGCGGCTTGCGGCAGGATCGCCGCGAGGAAGAGCGCGCTGGCGCCGACCGCCAACACCTCCAGCAGCACCTGCGCACGAGGCGGCAGGGCCGTGACCAGCGCGGTCAGCCGCATGTGCTGACCGCGCTGGAGCGCGATCACCGAGCCTAGCATGGCCAGCCAGAGGAAGAGGATCGAGGCCAGTTCGTCGGACCAGACGATGGGCCGGTGCAGGGCGAAGCGCGCGACGACGCCCGCGAAGAGGATGCCGATCTCCGCGAGCACGATGAGGGCCGCCGGAACCTCGACAAGGTGGCGCAGGAGGCGCTCGGCGAGCGCTGCGACCCCGGCCTCGCGCCTCTCCGCCACTGTGCCCTCCGAGCCGACCGCCACGCTCACGAGAGGCTCCCGACGGCGCCTTCCAGCACGGACCAGGCCTGGTCACCGAACTTGCCGCGCCACTCCGCGTAGAAGCCGGCCTTGCGGAGCGCCTCGCGGAAGGGGGCCGGGTCGACGTCGTTGAAGGTGAGGCCACTCCCGCCCAGCTTGCCCGTGAGCGCGCTGTTCAGGGCGGCGATATCCGCGCGCTCCTCCTTCGCGGCGCGGCTCATCTCCCGCGAGATGACGGCCTGCACGTCGCGCGGCAGGCGCTCGAAGGCGCGGCGGTTCGCCAGCAGCCAGAAGCCGTCCCACATGTGGTTCGTGACGGAGCAGAACTTCTGGACCTCGTAGAGCTTGGCGGTATCGATCACCGCCAGCGGGTTCTCCTGCCCGTCCACGATCTTCGTCTGCAACGCCGAATAGACCTCGTTGAAGTTGATCGAAGCGGGTGCGGAATCGAAGGCGCGGAACATGGAGGTCCAGAGCGGGCTGACAGGCACGCGCAGCTTCATGCCGCGCAGGTCCTCGGGCGCGCGGACCGGCTTCGTGCTCGTCGTGACCTGGCGGTAGCCGTTGTCGAAGATGTTCTCGAAGGCGATCAGGCCGCGCTTCTCGATCTCGGCGCGGATCAGCGCGCCCACCGGCCCGTCCATCGCGGCCCAGACCTGGTCGTAGTCCTTGAAGGCGAAGCCGACGCCGTTCAGCGCGGCCAGCGGCACGAGGGTCGCGAGGATCAGGCCCGAGAGGGTGAAGAACTCGAGCGCCCCCGAGCGCACCTGGCTCAGCATGTCCGTATCGGAGCCGAGCTGGCTGTTCGGGAAGAGCTGCATCTCCACGCGCCCGCCCGTGCCGGCCTTGATGCGCTCCATGGCGTGCCCGATCCGCAGGTTCATGGGGTGCGTTGCGGGCAGGTTGGTGGCGAGCTTGAGGTTGAAGTCGGCCGCCGCCGCGGGGCGCGTCCGCAGGGCGACGAGCGGCAGGGCGGCGGAGGCCGCGAGCAGGCGGCGCCTGGTATTGGGCATGGACGAGCTTTCCCCCGGATAGCGTGCTGTTCTTGGCGCCGCCCGCGGGTGATCCAGCCGGCTGGGCGCACGGCCGGGATTATGGACCACTTCGTTGCAGCGAAGCCAAGGGCTGCCGTGGCCGGTTCAGGGCCGCCCCAGCGGTGCCGCCGGCCGCGCCGCCCGGCCGAGGAAGGCAGGGCCAGCGATCTCCTCCGCTACCATCCCGCGGTTGAGATCGAGGCCGGTGAGCCGCCAATCGTGTACCGGCAGTGGAAGCGGGCGGATCAGCCGCTCGTGGAAGCGGGTGGGCAGGCGGAGGCCGCCGGCCGTAATGAAATCAAAAAGGTCCACCTCCGCGACCGCGCCGCGGGTGCTCTCGAGCCCGTTGAGGGAGAAGCGCACCCGCCGCATCAGCCCCTCGCCTCGGTCGATGAAGAGGGCGAGGTCGTCCGCCTCTGAGAAGCCGAGGCCGGGCGAGACGCGGACGCGGAGCACGTCACAGTCGTGGCCCACCCCGTCGAGGTCCACCCGCTCGGTTCCGGCGAGGGCGAGCCCCACGGGACGGCCGGCAGCGCGGAGGTGGGCGAGGCTCATCGGGCCCAGGAGGAAAAGGCCATAGCCGTCGACCACCAGCGCCGCGGCGGCGCGGCGTTCCGTGTCCACCGCCTCCTCGCCGTTGAACCAGACGCGGACCTCACCTTGCGCGGCCGACGACTCCTTACGGATGACGTTCTTCCGGCCCATCGGACCGCGATGCTCCTGCCCCACCAATCCTGGCCGGAGCAGCACCCGCTCCTCGGAGCTTCCGCGGAATCCCTTGTCCACCAGGACGGGCTGGAGCCGATCAATCAGCCCCGGCCACTCGCCGGAATAGCTCACGCTGATGTCCGCGAGCCCCGCGAGTGCCCGGGATCCATGCGCCTCGGCGCTGCGGCCGAGCAGGGCAGCCGCCTCGGGCGCCGCTTGACCCGCGGGCATCGGCGTCAGGGGAGGGGCGCAGCCCTGCAGCGCCGGCAGGGCGAGCGAGGCCAGGAGGAGGCCGCGACGGCGGGGGAGGGGGTGTTGCAAGCGTCGCGGGTCCGTTCAAGCGGCGGGTTACCCGATGATGGACCCGGGCGGCGCTGCGGCAAGCGTGGGAAGCACCAGGGATGCCGCGTTCTTGATCATCCGCGCCGCGGCGAGGCCCACGGAAGCGCGCCCACGCCTTGACCGGCCGGGACAGCACAAGCAGCCTTTCGCACCTGCAAGACGAATTTTAGAAACCAGAGGCCCATGCCGCGCGACGCCATCCTGACCGAAATCCAGGGCTATGCCGACGAGCTGATCGCCATCCGCCGCGACATCCACATGCACCCCGAGACGCGCTTCGAGGAGGTGCGCACGGCGGCGCTGGTGGCTGAGAAGCTGCGGGAATGGGGACTGGAGGTCACGGAGAAGGTTGGTGTGACCGGCGTGGTCGGTACGCTCAAGGGCAGCCGGCCGGGCCAGCGCGCCATCGGCCTGCGCGCGGACATGGACGCGCTGTTCATCGAGGAGGCGAACAGCTTCGCCCATCGTTCACGGGTTCCCGGGAAGATGCACGCTTGCGGCCATGACGGGCACACGGCCATGCTGCTGGGCGCGGCAAGATACCTTTCCGATCACCGCGACTTCGCGGGCACCGTCCAGTTCATCTTCCAGCCCGCCGAGGAGGCGGCGACGGGCGCGAAGGCGATGATTGAGGACGGGCTCTTCGACCGCTTCCCCGTCGATGCTGTCTACGGGCTGCACAACTCGCCCGGCATCCCCGTGGGCGAGTTCGCCACGCGCCCCGGCCCGATCCTGGCCGGCGCGGATTTCTGGGGCGTCACCTTCCGCGGCACCGGCGGCCATGGCGGCGCGGCGCCCCACCTCGCCACGGACGTGACGGTCGCGCTCGGCCATTTCCTGCTGGCCGTGCACACCATCCTGCCGCGTAACCTGCACCCGACGGAGCCGGCAGCGGTCAGCGTCGGCCATGTCTCGGGCGGCGCCTTCAACTCGCCCAACGTCATGCCGTCGGAGGTGGTGGTCCGCGGCACCGCCCGCTTCTTCCGACCCGACGCCCAGGCCACCATCCGCCGCCGCCTCGCCGAGCTGGCCGAGAGCCTGGCCAGCGCCCATGGTTGCACTGCCGAGGCTGTCTACGAGCCGCTCTGCCCACCGACGGTGAACGCGGCGGAGAAGGTGCCCGTCGCCGTTGCCGCGGCCGCCGCCCTGGTAGGGCAGGGGAAGGTTGGCGACATACCCATGAGCACGGGCGGCGAGGACTTCGCCTTCATGCTGGCCGAGAAGCCCGGCGCCTTCATGCGGATCGGCAATGGCAGTAACCCGGACGGCAGCTTCCACAACGTCCACACGCCGCTCTACGACTTCAACGACGAGGCCCTGGCGCTCGGCTCCGCTTATTGGGCGAGCCTCGTGCAACAGGAGCTGGCCCTGGACGACGCCTGACCGCGACGGAATGCCGGCAGGCCGCCGGCACTCCGTTTCGGGCAGAGACTCAGACGGGCTCCGGCACCAGACGGCGCTGCCAGAGGGTAGCGCCCGTCAGGTCCTTCAGCAGCACCGTCATCGCGCCGTCCTCACCGGCGATCTGCACCTCGCCGAAGAACTGCGTGCCCTCGCCCGGCGCGGCGTTGTTGGTGCCGGGCGCCTTCTGCCAGACCACTTCCGGCCCGAAGGTGTCGTCCAGCGCGTTCGGGCCGAAGCCGCCAGCCCAGAGCGGGCCGCTGACGAACTCGTAGAAGGGCTTGAAGTCGCGGAACTGCGCGCGGTCCGGGTGGTAGTGGTGGGCCGCCGTGTAGTGCACATCGGCGGTCAGCCAGACGACGTTGCGCACGTCATTCGCCTTGATTGCCGAGAGAAGGCTCGCGATCTCGAGCTCCCGGCCGAGTGCGGGGCCGTGGCCGTTGGCGATCGCCTCGAACAGCGCCCGCCCTCCCGCGTCCTTGCCGTCCGGCACCTGCAGCCCGATCGGCATGTCAGCCGCGATGACCTTCCAGGTCGCGCGGGAGGAGGCCAGGCCGTCGCGCAGCCAGCGAAGCTGGGCGGCGCCGAGGAAATCCGTCTCCGGTCCCGCCACCTCCTGCCGGTTGGGGCTGTTCGGCCCGCGGTAGGAGCGCATGTCGAGCATGAAGAGGTCGAGATGCGGGCCGTAGGAGACCTTGCGGTACACGCGCTCCGGCTCGTCCGTGTTGATGCGGAGCGGCGCGTAGTCGAGGAACGCGCGCGTGGCATTCGCGCGGAGCTGCCCGATGTGCTTCTCGCGGTAGGCGGCGTTCCCCGAGAGATCCTTCGAGTCCGACCAATTGTTGGTCACCTCGTGGTCATCCCACATCCACATCTGCGCGACCTCCGAGTGGAAGGCGCGGACGTTGCGGTCGAGGAGGTTGTAGCGATGCGCGCCGCGGAACTCCGCCAGCGTCTCCGCCACCTTGCTCTTCTCGGGCGTGGTGATCTGGTTCGACACCGTGCCATCCGGGTAACGGATCTGCGCGGGGATGACGCTGTCGGCATAGATCGTGTCGCCGCAATGGATGAAGAAGTCCGCGCCGGTCTTGCGCATGGACTCGTAGGTGACCATGCCGCCACGGCTCTCGTCGATGCCCCAGCCCTGGCCGACCGTGTCGCCGGACCAGAGGAACTTCACGTCGCGGCGCGAGACCGGCACCGTGCGGAAGCGGCCGACCACGGGTTCGGAGGCGGCGCGGGGGTCGGAGAGGTCCTGGAAGCGGACACGGTAGAAGATCTCCTGGTCAGGCGGCAGGCCTGAAAGGTCGAGCTTGCCCGTGAAGTCCGTCGCCTCCGTCACATGCGGGCCGTTGAGCCTCTTGGCGTCGCGGAAGCCTTCGGTGGTGGCCCACTCGACCAGCATGCGCGCCGGCCGGTCCGCCCGGCTCCAGATGAGCGCGCGGTCGGCCGAGACGTCACCCGTTGCGGCGCCCCAATTCGCCTGCGGCCGGGCGGAGGTTCCGGGCATGACGGCGGGCGCGGTGCCCTGGCCGAGGGAGAGGCGCGGGGCGGCCAGCAACGTGCCGGCACCCGCAAGCGCGGCGCGGCGGCTCAGGCGAAAGGTGGCCATCGTGGTCTCTCCAGTAAGCTATGGCGGGCCTTTGGCGCGGGACCGTGACACTGGGCAGGGAGGTTGTGTGATGGCCGGATGACATCCGGCGCCGGCCTGACGAAGGCTGGCGGGCGTAGCGTGTGCCCGAGCGGGGACGCGCTCGGCCGGCGCCGGTGAACAGGCCCGTTTAGTCGCGCTCCGCCTTGCACCACGGATCGGCGAGGCACAGATTATATGACATGGACGCGACAACCGACCGCCGACACCGCGGCACCGGAACGAAAGGCCGTGCATGAACCAGCCAGTCCAGGGGAATCTTCCCGATCGGGTGGTCAGCTTGAGCCGCGCGCGGGACGACAAGCTCTGGGCAGTCGTAGCCGCCGTTGGACGCAAGACCAGGGTAGCGGAAATCTATCCCAGCCGTGCCGCCGCTGATGCGGACCGCAATTGGCGGGAGCAGCAGGTCCGGGCTTACGCCACCTTCCTCCGCAGCTCCAGCATGCCACTGCCAAACTATTCCGTCTCGCCCATCCGTCGCGCGGACCTGCCGCGAAGTTGGCGGCCCCTGCCGGCGCTCGGTTTCCTGCACGGGCAAGTGATCTGACGGGCTCGTGGACGGCGGCTTGATCGCCGCGTCGCATGGCGGTCAGGCGGGAAAGAACGCGGCGCATGCGGGGCGCCGTTTCCACTCCGCGCCTCGCGGGCGCAGGGTCGCAGAAGGTGGCGGGCTTGCTACAGCCCCTTGCAGGCTGTCGATCAGCGCTGTCCGTGGCGCGCGCTGTCGAACAGTTCCTTGTACTCGCGAGGCTGGGACCGCCAGTACTGCTTCGGGGCGCTGACCGTGGCGCCAAGCCGCGCCGCCGCATGCCAGGGCCAGCGGGGATCGTAGAGCATCGCGCGGGCGAGCGAGACCGCGTCGGCGTCGCCGCGCGCGATGATCTCCTCGGCCTGCTCGGGCTCGGTGATCAGCCCGACAGCCATCGTCGGTAATCCCGCCGCCTCCTTCACCTGCCGTGCGAAGGGCACCTGGTAGCCCGGCCCCAGCGCTATCGCCTGCCGCGGCGAGACGCCGCCCGTGGTGACGTGGATCGCGGCGCATCCCCGCGCCTTCAAGGCCTGGGAAAGGGCGATGGTGCCCTCGATGTCCCAGCCGCCCGGCACCCAGTCGGTGGCGGAGATGCGCATCCAGACCGGCCGCTCCGCCGGGAAGGCGGCGCGCACGGCCTCGAAGACCTCGATCGGGAAGCGCATCCGGTTCTCGAGGCTGCCGCCGTACTCGTCCGTCCGCTCGTTCGCGAGGGGGGAGAGGAACTGGTGCAGCAGGTAGCCATGCGCCCCGTGGATCTCGATCGCCTCCAGCCCGAGCCTTGCCGCGCGCTCGGCCGCACGAACGAAATCGTCGCGCACGCGGTCCAGGCCCGCGCGATCGAGCGCGACCGGCACCTCCTCCCCCGGGGAGTGAGGCAGGGCGGAGGGCGCCTCGGTTTTCCAGCCGCCGGGCGCATCCGGTGGGATCTGGGCACCGCCTTCCCAGGGCGCGCGGCTGGAGGCCTTCCGGCCGGCATGGCTGAGCTGCACCGCGACAGGCATGGGCGAATGGGCGCGCAAGGCCCGCAGCACCCGCCCCAGCGCCTCCTCGTCCGTGTCGGAGTAGAGGCCGAGATCGGCCGGCGAGATGCGGCCCTCCGGCGAGACGGCCGTGGCCTCAAGAATCATGAGGCCGGCACCGGAGAGCGCGAGATGGCCAAGATGGATCATGTGCCAGTCGCCTGCCGCGCCGTCCTCCGCCGAGTACTGGCACATGGGCGCGATGACGATGCGGTTCGCCAGACGGAGGCCGCCGAGCTGCAGGGGTTCGAAGAGGCGGCTCATCGGTAGTCCTTGTCCTCGGCAGGGCATTCGCGTGGCGGGGGAGATCACCCGAGCTGGCGGCCGGCGGCAAGCACCCACCGGGCGCGGACGGCGTCTTGCGGGTCCGCGCACGGGGGCTGAGGCTGGGGAGCGTCGTTCCGTCGAAGGCGTGGAGCGATCAGGCCGGCAGGAAGTCGGGCACCGAAAGGTAGCGCTCCCCCGTGTCGTAGTTGAAGCCGAGCACGCGCGCGCCCTGTGGCAGTTCCGGCAGCTTCTGCGCGATGGCCGCGAGCGTCGCGCCGGAGGAGATGCCGACCAGCAGCCCCTCCTCGCGTGCCGAGCGGCGGGCGTATTCCTTCGCGTCGTCGGCGGAGACCTGGATCACGCCGTCGAGCAGCGCGACGTGCAGGTTAGCCGGCACGAAGCCCGCGCCGATCCCCTGGATAGGGTGCGGCGCGGGCGCCCCGCCCGAGATCACCGGGGAGGCCGCGGGCTCCACCGCGAAGACCTTCAGCCCCGGCCACTCCCCCTTCAGCACCTGGGCGCAGGCGGTGATGTGCCCGCCCGTGCCGACGCTGGTGATCAGCACGTCGATGCCCTCCGGGAAGTCGGCCAGGATCTCCCGCGCGGTGGTGCGGACGTGAATGTCGATGTTCGCGGGGTTCTCGAACTGCTGCGGCATCCAGGCGCCGGGGGTTGCCGCCACCAGCTCCTCCGCGCGGGCGATGGCGCCCTTCATGCCCTTCTCGCGCGGCGTCAGGTCGAAGGTGGCGCCATAGGCCTGCATCAGCCGGCGTCGCTCGACCGACATGCTCTCGGGCATGACGAGGATGAGGGTATAGCCCTTCACCGCCGCCGCCATGGCCAGGCCCACGCCCGTGTTGCCGGAGGTCGGCTCGATGATGGTGCCGCCGGGGCGGAGGGTGCCGTTCGCCTCCGCGGCCTCGATCATCGCAATACCGATCCGGTCCTTGATCGAGCCGCCGGGATTCGCGCGCTCGGACTTGATCCAGACCTCGGCCGAGGGGAAGAGCCGGCCGAGCCGGATATGCGGCGTGCCGCCAATGGTCTCGAGAACGCTCTGCGCCTTCATTTCGAAAACTCCTGCTCGGGCGGATGGGGTGCACGGTCTGCCGCGGCGCGCAAGCCCGGACCCTAGCCGCGCACGACGCCGGCCGTCCGCAGCCGAGCTAACTCCTCGGCGCCGACCAGCGGGGCGAGGATTTCCTCGTTGTGCTCGCCCAATCGCGGCGCCGGACGGGCCAGGATGCCCGGCGTCGCCGAGAGGCGCGGCACCTCCCCGTGCATGGGCAGCCAGCCGCCGGGCATGCTCTCGTCCGGCACCTCAACCAACGACTGGCGCTCGGCCACGAAGGCGTCGTCCAGCAGGCCGGCCGCATCCTTGATGGGCCCGATGGTGACCCCGGCCGCGTCGAAATGCGCCAGGTTCTCCGCCGTGGTCCGCTCCGCGACGAAGCCGGCGACGATGCCGTCTAGCACCTCCCAGTTGCGGAGGCGGTCGGGGTTGGTGCGGAAGCGTGGATCCTCTATCAGCTCGGGCCGCCCGATCGAGCGGAACAGCTTCTCCGTCATCCCCTGGGTGGAGGAGGAGAGGCAGACCCAGCCCCCGTCCTTCGTGCGATAGGCGTTGCGCGGCGCGGTGTTGGTGGAACGGCTGCCCGTCCGCTGCTTCAGCTTCCCGGTGACGGCGTAGTTAGCCGTCTGCGGCTCCAGCACCGCCAGCATCGGGTCGAAAAGGGAGAGGTCGATCACCTGACCCTGGCCAGTCGCCTCCGCGTGCCGGAGGGCGATCAGCGCGGCAGCGGAACCGTAGAGGCCAGCATAGGCATCGCCCATAAACATTGGCGGCAGCACCGGCTCGCGGTCCGCGAAGCCGTTGATGGCAGCGAAGCCGGAGTAGCCCTCCACCAGCGTCCCGAAGCCCGGCTTGTGGCGGAAGGGTCCCGTCTGCCCCCAGCCGGAGACGCGCACGATCACAAGTGACGGGTTGGCTTCCAGCAGCGCTGCCGGCTCCAGCCCCATCGCCTCCAGCACGCCCGGCCGGAAGCTCTCGACGAGCATGCTCGCGCCTTCGGCCAACCGCCGGACGAGCGCCTGCGCCTCGGTGTGACGGAGGTCGAGGCAGAGGCTCCGCTTGTTGCGGCACCAGGTCTTCCAGGAGGTCTCGATGCCCTGAACCTTCCAGGCGCGGAGCGAATCGCCCTCGGGCGGCTCCACCTTCACCACCTCCGCCCCGTGGTCGGCGAGGACCTTTGTCAGCAGGTTGCCCGCGACGAGCCGCGAGAGGTCGATCACGCGGACGCCGTCCAGCGCGCCGCGCGCGGTGGGGTCGAAGTCGCGGCGGTGCAGGGGCGTGGGGCTCATGCTTCCGCCGTGCCCAGCCGCTCGGCCAACGCCACCAGCGCCCGCGCGCTCTCGATGAAGGGGGCGTCCACCATCTGGCCCTCCACCAGGAAGGCGCCGGTGCCGCCGGCGATCCGCTCCCGCGCAGCCTTCAGCACGCGCCGTGCCCGGGCGATCTCGGCGGCGGAGGGGGCGAAGGCGGCGTTCACGATCGGCACCTGGCTCGGGTGGATGCAGGACTTCCCGGCGAAGCCGAGACGCCGCGCGGCCTCCGCCTCGGCCTTGCAGCGCTCCGGCGCGTCCACGGCCGCGAGGGAGCCGTCGAAGCACGGGATGCCTGCCGCAGCGGCCGCGAAGCGCACCACAAGTCGCACATGGTCGAGCGCCGCCTCGCTGTCCCGCGCAATCCGCGCGGGCTCGAAGAGGTCGCCGTAGCCGATCTGCAGACCGACAACGCGCGGATGGGCCGCCGCGATCTCCGCCGCCGCGTGCAGGCCGCGTGGCGTCTCGATATTGGCGAGCAGGCCGACCTTTCCAGTGATCCCCGCCACCGCCTCGGCGGCTTCCAACGCAGCGGCGGCGGCGTGGATGTCGGCGGCCGACTCCGCCATGGGCAGGTTCACGACATCAAGGCCGGGCCCGATAATGGCTCGAAGATCGGCCTCGAAGAGCGGCGTCGCGAGGCCGTTCACGCGCACGATCATGACCTTCGCCGGCGCTCCGACCGCGCGCGGCCGCAGGGACCGCAGGAAGGTCGCGACAGCGCCCCGCGCCTCCTCCTTCCGCCCCGGCGCCACCGCGTCCTCAAGGTCGAGGGAGAGCGCATCCGCCGCCGTGGCCACCGCCTTCCCGAACAATTCCGGCCGGCTGCCCGGCACGAAGAGCTTCGAGCGCATGAGGGCGAGGGACGGCATTGTCATCGGCCCGGTCTAGGCCGGGCGCCCGAACTTGTCGACAATCGGCCCCGACGACGGGGGAGGGTGGCGCATGGCCGGATTCACGATCGAGCGGGGCGACCCGGTGCGCCGCCAGCGCGTCGCCGGCTGGCTGGACGGGCTGGACAGCGTATCGCCCGAGATGCGCGAGGCGATCATCACCGCCTGGGTCTCAGCCTGGGTCTCCAGCCCTTTCGAGATACTGGAGGAGATGCCTTACTCCCTCATCGCCCCCTCCTACCGCCTCATGGACCACGTGAACGAGGTAACGCGAGCGGGGATCGATCTCTCCCGCCGCGCCGCCCGCGACTGGGGGCGGGAGACGGACCCCGAGGTGATGATCCCGATCCTCGTCCTGCACGACATCGACAAGCCGCTGCTGATGGTGCGGGAGGAGGGGACCGTACGCGCATCCGCCCTGGCGGCCGAGCTGCCGCATGGCGTGCCCGGGGCGATGATGCTGCGCGACCTCGGCTTCCCGTCGAAGGTGGTCAACACCGTCGCGACCCACGCGACGAACGCGCCCTTCCACGGCTCGACCACCGAGGCCTGGCTGCTGCACTACGCCGACCTCTTCGCGACCGACCACGCGCTGATGAGCACGGGGGGCAAGCCTTTCTACCAGCGCCACTGGGCCTGACCTGCCGTAGAGGGCAACCACCCCTCGCCGGGCCGCGTTTCTCTCCTGCCCACGCGACTCCGGGCAGTAGGAGAGTGACGATGGACAAGGATCGGATTTCCGGCGCGGTAGACAAGGCCAAGGGCGCTATCAAGGACGCCGTCGGCTCCGCCACGGGCGACACGAAGACACAGGCCGAGGGCAAGGTCGACAAGGCGAAAGGCACCGGCGAGAACGCGATGGGCGGTGCCAAGGACGCTCTGCGCGACGCTACCGACAAGCACTGACGGACTGAACCGAGCAGTGTGGCGGCGCGGCGGGCTTCCCGCGGCGCCGCCACGCGTGTTGGCGTTTAGTTCTGCGTATCGGCCGGCGCCCCGCGCCGCCAGTTTCCCGAGGGGTGCCGCCCGCGCAGCACCAGCCGGTCGGCCACTGCTCCGGCCGCGAAGGCGTAGATCCCCTTGTGAAGCAGGTCGACGACCTGTTCCTCCACCGGCCAGGTCCAGGGCGGCGCGCCGACGCCCGTCGCGTTCTCCAGCGTCTGGTCGTTCAGCAGGCGCAGGTTGAGGAAGAGGAAGGACCCGACCGGTCCACGGAAGCCGGAGCGCGACATGAGCGCCCGCGCGACGCCCAGCAGGATCCCCTGGCCCCAGTGCATGGCCCAGTTCAGCCCCAGCCGTTCCCGGTCGGGCCGCCGAGGGAGACCGAGAAGACGTTCCAGCGTGTGGGCGGGCACGTAGGAGTTGGGCCGCCCCGTGACGGCCTGTTCAAGCTTCTCCGCCAGGGTCATGGCGGCGACGCCAGCCATGCCCGCGAGGAGGCCTGCCAGCACCACGCCACCCGCATGGGATGCCCCCGTCTCCTGCAGGTATGTCGCCGCGCCCTCCCGCTCTCTCCACATGCCCTGTCTTCCCGGTGTGTTGTTCCGTGTGACAGAACTGTCGGAAGATGGCAGCGGTTGCAGGCCGGCGCCTAGGCCGGTGCCGAGGGCTCCGGCACCGCGGCGGCCGCATTGCCCACCTGGGCGACGTTCATCGCCATCAGCCCCGCCGAAAGCCGGGCGAGCCAGCGGGCCGCGCGCAGACGCACCTCGGACTGGCCCGCCGTGCTGTCCGGCAGGGTGCAGCCAGCCAGGGTGATCGCGGTGCCGAGAATCCGTGCCTCCAGCGCCGCGACCAGCGCCTCGGCGGGGGCGTCGCGCCCGAACTCGGTGTCGATGGCCTCCCCGGCGCGGTCGATCTCGGCCTCCACCCGCGCATCCTCCGCCGCGATGGATAGGATCTCGGCCGGCGGATCCGGCTCCTCGCCCGAGAGATGCGCCATGAGCCCCATGGCCGCGACGAGGGTGTGGATCGCCCCGCCATCTCCCCCACGGGAGGCGAAGGCGCCGTAGGCCACGGCCAGCGCCGCCTCGCCCAGCACTTCCCGCGTGTCGTCGCTCAGCGCCTCGATGGCGGGGGAGGCGTCGGCGACGCCATCTGCTGCCCCCGGGCCGGCGGCATCCACCGGCGGAAAGCCGCCCTCGCCGAAGGCACGGGTGATGGTCGCAAGGGCGTCGAACAACCGCTGCTCGGATACCTTGGTCATGGCGCTCTCCTTGCTGAACCGGCAGAACGTGGCGGCGCGCCCGTCGTTCACCCGGCGGGCCGCGAATCCTGCTTCGCCCTCGCGGCCGAGGTGAAGCACGGCATCAACGCCGCCATAGGCGCCAGCCCGCCGCGCCGGTCGAACCCGGCGCGGAGCAGGGGAGGATGCGCCTTCAGCCCTGCCCGGCGAGGATCGGATGCAGGCAGGAGCCCTGGCGCGACAGCACCTCGGACCAGCCGCGGATGAGCTTCTGGTAGGCGCGCCCGGCGGCCCGCGGCTTGCGATCGAGGTCGTAGAGGCCGCGTGGGTTCACCTTGCCGCGCTGCTGGCGGAGCGCCACGTCCCAGTCCACCTGGTCCGTCAGCGAGTACCAGGTGAAGCCGAGGATCGGCACGCCGTCCTGCCGCAGCCGCATGACGCCGGCCCACTGCTTCCACAGCCAGCGCTCGGCCTCGTCGCCATTCGGCCCCTCGTCGCAATTTGTCTCGGTGTGCATCACCGGCAGGCGGTAGCGGTCGTGGTAGAGGCGCGTGACGGGCCCGTAGCCGAAGACCTCCCCGGCCCAGCGGCTGCTGCCCTCGCCGGTAATGAGATGCTCGTTCGTGGCGTACCAGTCGTTGCCCATGATGCAGTGGCGGCGCAGGTCCTGCGTCATGAAGAAGCGGTACTCGTCGCGCGTCATGCCGTTGTCGAGCAGGAACTCGTACATCGCGCTGCACACGCGCTGGCCGTAGTTGAGGTCGAGCGTCAGGAAACGTTCGCCGTTGCGGAAATCAGCGTGGGCGAGGGCCGCGGGGCATTCGGGGTGGAAGTGCTCGGTCGATTCGGACTGCACGAAGAGCGCGTCCGGCCGCACCTCCAGGATCTTGTGCATGGCGAGCACGTTGGCGCGCACGACGTTCTTGATGGCCGTAACGTAGGAGCGATCGTCCTTCGCCTGCTCGTTCCACCACCCGTACTTGGCGGAGAAGACTGCCGTGATGAACATCTCGTTCACGGGGGTGTAGAGCTGCACCCACGGAAAGCGCCGAGCGAAGGCACCGGCGTAGTCGGCGAAGAGTTCCGGGAAGTCGATATTCTGGAAATCGCCGATCCAGTCCGGCACGCCGAAATGGCAGAGATCGACGATCGGCACCGTGCCCTGCAGGCGAAGCGCGTCAAAGGCTTCCTCGGCAAAGCTGAAATCGTAGCGGCCGGGCGCTACGAAGCAGCGGTGCAGCTGCGGGCCGTAGCGGAGATAGCCGCAGCCCGTCTCCCGGACGAGGGCGAAGTCCTCGCGCCAGCGGTCGTAGTGGCCGCACTCGGCCAGCTGGTCGCGGCGGATGCGGCCCCCGTCGATGGTGGGAGCGCTGTTCTCGATGCCCGTCGCGAACATGAAGCCCGGCCGGGCGGCCGGCGCGACGGCGGCGAAACGCGCGGCGGCGGCTTCGTTGAAGTCCAGCATGACCTTACCCTTGTCCCGGGAGGCCCCCCGCCTCCTCTCACGGGGACGTTATCGTTAGATCACGCATTGTTGAAGTGTTTTCTTGCGTTCTGCCGGCCTCTTTCGCGGGCGTGGTCCCGCTCGCCGGCCTGACTCGACTATCCCTCCATCGGCGCGGAGGGGAAGGGCGGCACCTGTAACGCGGCGTCAAAACCCAGCCCTGTGACAAAGCGGTTCCAAGCCGCCGCCTCCAGCGCTCCGCCGGAGGCCTGGGGATGCCCGTTGCCGTACTGCACGGGGTCAGCCCCCTCCGGCCGGTGATCGGCGAAGAAGCGAATGAGATCCGTGCCCGACCCGGCGCGCGCGGCGAAATGTACCCAGCCCGGCCGGTAGCCCGTATTGGCGGCGATCACGACCTTTCCCTTCAGCCGTCCCTTCCACTGCTGGGCGATCAGCGGGTGGATCTGGCAGGCCGAGTGCAGCGGGATGATCGCCACCTGCCCCTGGATGCGCGGCGCCGCGCGCCGGCCCTCCGCCAGTGCCTCCTGCACCTCGGCCCTGGCGGCCAGCAGCGCGGCCGTCTCGGGGTGCTCGCCCGACAGCACCTCCTTGGGGCCGCCTGCCTTCATCAGCAGCGCGAGGGCAGGGCCCGCATCGCCCGCGCTCGCCCGCCGCGGCGCGTTGACGAGGGAGACGGCGTTTCTCAGGGCGGTAATCCCCCAGCGCTCCCGAGCCGCCGCCAGCTCCGCGAAGCCTGCACCCTCCTCCATGTCGCCGATGATGCCGACGCCCGCGAGCCAGAGAAGGTCGTCCGCCTCCGTGATCCCCGCCGCGCACCACCAGGCGAGAAGCGAGGTGGTCGGCGTGGGGTGCAGGCCGTGCCCGCTGATAAGCACCGCCTCCTCCGGCACGCCGGTCGGGACATGGTGGTCGATCAACACTGTCGGCACGCCGGGCCGCGGCGGTTCCACCCGGGTGCCGAGGTCGGCGATGATGAGCCCGCCCATCCCGCGCCCACGAAGCTCCGCCGCCATCTCCGGGGACCAGACATTCTCGCCCCGCCCGAGCACCCGCACCTCTGTCGCACGGCCGGTGCGAGCGAGGGCGCGTACGAGGATGGCGGTGGAGGAGAGCCCGTCCGCGTCGTGGTGGCCGAGGATGAGGATCGGCTTCGCCGCATCGAAGCCGGCCAGGGCGACACGGAACTCCGCCTGCCGGGCCGCGACCCAGGCCGCGTCCGGTGATCCCGCTGTGTTCGTGTCCATGAGAACCTTCCCGTTCCGCCGGGTCAGGAACCCGCGGGGCCGGGGAAGGTTGGGGCTGACGCCGCCGCTCAGGGGCTGGCGGACTGGCCGCCGGGGCTCGCCTCCGGGCCGGTGCCGTTCGTGGGCACCGCGCGCTGCGGTGCTGCCTGACGCTCCCGCGCGAGCTGCCCGCCCAGCTCCGACAGCTCCCGCCGCTGCTGCTCCAGCCGGGCCTGCGCCTCGGCGACCTGCCCGGTCAGTTCCTGCCGGCGCTGCTCAAGGCTCCGCACCTCGTTCCGCAGGCTCTGCGCTTGGTCGCGAAGCTGGGACTGCTCCTGGCGCGCGCCATCGGCGGTGACGGAGATCTGCTGCACCTGCGCCTCCATGCTGCGCATGCGGCCGCCCGCCTCGTCCGCGGCGCGGTTCACGCCGGCCAGACGCCCCTCTGCCTCCCGCAGGGCCGCCTGCCGGGTGGCCAGCTCCGCCGTCACCGCGTCGGCCTGGGAACGCGCGGCCTGCAGGCGGCGCTCCTCGGCGGTCGTGCCCTCGCGTAGCTCAGCGAGGTGGCGCTCGGCCGCGGCGACCTGCGTGCGAAGCTCGGCGCTGCGCGCCTCCAAGCCACGCAGCGTGTTCGCCGCCTCGTCCCGCGCGGCAGAGATGCGCGTCAGCTCGGCCTGCGCCTGGGTCACGGCGGACTGGCGCTCGTTCACGCTGCCCTCTGCGCTGGCCAGGGCGGTGCGAAGGTCGTTCAGGCGTCGCTCCGCAACGCCTGTGGAGTCCGTAAGCCCCGCCGAGCGCGTCTCCAGCGTGCGGACCCGGCCGGCAGCCTCGTCTGCGGCCTGGTTCGTGCGCGCGAGCCGCGTATCGGCCTCGGCGATGGAGGCGCGGCGCGCAGCGAGGTCGCGCTCTGCGGCGGAGGTGTCGTTGCGGAGTCTGGCGAGGCGCCCCTCGGTTTCGGTGCTCGCGCGCTGCCGCTCCGTGAGGGATCGCTGCGCCTCCTCGATCGAGGTCCGCAGCGCGGCGAGGCGCCCGTTCTCCGCCACGCCCTGCTGGCGCAGATCGCCCAGGCGGCGCTCCTCAGCGGCGGCGGCCTCGCGCAGTCCGGAGAGACGGCGCTCCTCCGCCGTCGTCCGCTCGTTTAGCGCGGCCAGCCGTCCGTCCTGCGCGGTGGATTGCTCGCGCAGCCCCGCGAGGCGGCGCTCGGCCGCGGAAACCTGTTCCTGCAAGCCGGCGAGGTTGCGCTCGGCTTCAGCAATGGTGCCGCGCCGCTCCTCCGTCACCTGATGGAGCTGCCCGGCGTCGTTCTGCAGCCCGGCAAGGCGGCGCTCCTCGGTTGAAAGTCGCTCCCGCAGCGCGCGGGCCTGCTGCTCGGCCGCGGCGCGCGAGCGCTGTGAGGTGGCGAGCGCGCGCTGCGCCTGCGCCAGCCTTCCTTCGAGCGCGGCCAGGTCGCCGGCGGCACGCCGCTCGGCGGCAAGGGTCGATTCGAGTTCTCCCACCCGCTGCTGCAGTGCGGAGCCGCGCGCCTGGGAAGCCTGAAGGGAGCTCTCCATCGACGCGATGCGCGAGTTCGGCTGGATCGAGACGCCGCATCCCGCCAGGGGGGCGATGAGCACCGGCACCATGGCCAGGACGGCCGGCCGCGACCAGAGCGGGACATTCACCATCGGACCAACCCCCTTGTGCCGCACCGGGCGGCGCGGGATTGCGACCTGTCCGGGCCGCCGCGTCAAGCACCCGCTGCCGGTGCCGGGCACCGGATTCCGCCGAAAGTTTATGTCCGGGCACCGAGCCGCGGCTCAAATCCGCGTCAGTTCGCGGCCGGCGGATGAAAGGCCGAGTCTCAGGGTGCGGGGGACCGCCCCAACTGCCACTGGCGCTGCACTTCCGCGTGCACCGCCTCGGACGTTACCCCAGGGCGCACGATGACCTCCGCGCCGTTCAGGCGGAAGCGGTGCGCCACCCCATCGCGATTCGCCTTCTCGATGCAGCGGTGGATGACGTGGGGCAGGTAGTCGGTCTCGCTTGTCGTGTAGTCCTTTATCGCCTGTGCCAAGGCTGCCTCCCCTTCTTTGTGGAGCTAGCCTAGGCAGGAGCGGGCGCGAGGTCACGTGGCTTTCGCGCCCCCGTTGCATGACCTCGCCAGGGCCCTCAATCGGCGGGCGCGGCCGCCCTGGGGGAGGGCGCCAGGACCGGCGAGCGCCCGCAGGCATAGAGGAAGCCCGCCACCAGCAAGTAGGCGAGGGTGACGCCGGGGCTGTGCCCGATCCCCACGGCCTCGCCATGCATGAAGCCGAAGAAGGTGAGGACGGCGCCGGCTGCGGCGAAGGCGGCAGCCTTGGAATATTCCTTCTCGATCACGCAGACGGCGATCGCGCCGAGGACCAGCCCCGCGAGGATCGCCCCGCCGCCGAGCACCGCCAGACCCGGGTAGAGCACGCCCAGCCCCGCCAACTTGTCCATGCCGACGGCCGCCGCGTTCGTGCCCGCGGCGCCCAGCGCCCCGTCCACGAGGTTCTTTGCCCAGGCCGCGAGATGCGGCGCAAGGGCGAGCACCACCGCCGGCGCGTGGCTTCGCGGCGTCTCCTGGAAGGCCTGCGCGCCGATCAGCATCGCGATGTAGAGCAGGATGGGCGAGATCGCGACGGTGGGGATGAGGTCCAGCAGCACGGATGCGATGCCGAGCCAGGTGAGCACCAGCACCGCGATGCCAGTGACGAGCGAGTACCCGACCCGCCCACCCATGGCCTTCCAGCCGGGATGGCCGATATAGACCGCATTGATGAACGGGTTACCCATGAGGCAGCCGATGAGGCTGATGACGCCATCCGCGGTCAGCACGCGCGTGGTGGGATAGTGGTCGCCCGCCGCCTCAGCGCTCTCGACATTGTCCATGGCTTCCACGAGGTCGTAGATGCCGAAGGGGATGGCGGTGACGAGGATGACGCCGAGGAACTCGAAGCCGCCGAAGACATGGCCGAGCGCCGGCACGGGAATCGAGAAGCCGATGTTGCCGAGCGCCGCCAGCAACCGCGAACCGTCCACCCCGCCCACGGGCATGCCGATCAGCACGCTCCCCCAAGCCACGAACACGCCGACCGCGATGGCGACCAGCCCCGCCGGGATGCCGCGCGGGTAGCGGAAGCCGCCGAAGAAGGCGACCAGGATCACACCGAAGCAGACGAGGCCGATCACAGGCGTCATAAACACCTCCAGCGCCGGCCGCATGGCGATGAAGGTGACGGAAACACCGGCCAACGTGCCGAGCAGCGCGGCGCGCGGCGTCACGCGCCGGATGAGGGGCGCGATGAAGCCGCCGATCATCAGGATGAAGCTCTGCACGAAGACCCAGGCGAGCCCCGCCTCCCAGCCGCGCACGGGATTGCCGGTCTGGAGGGAGATCGGCAGCATGATCACCAGCACGACGATGAACATGTGCGGCACGCTGATGCCGGAGGGCAGGGCGCAGACATCCGCCCGCCCCGTGCGCCGCGCGAGCTGGTAGCCGAGCCAGGCGTAATAGGCGGTGGAGAGGAAGAGCATCAGGCCTACCGCCGGCAGGATACGCCCGAACGTGATCGCATCCGGCATTTTCAGCACGAAGCGCAGCAGCACGCTGAGCGTGAGGATGTTCACCAGGATGTTCGTGCCGAAGCCGAACAACGCGTTCCAGTCCCCTGGCGTCCAAAGCTTCGGCCGGAACGCGCCCGTGCTCGCTGACATGACCTCGTCCCCTTCTACCCGAGCGCCGAGATGGCGGCCGCCGATGTCGAGACCCAGCCGAAGATCCCGCCCTGGGCCTTGATCATCGCGAGGCCTGCGGCATGGAACTCGGGGAAGTAGGAGGCGCAGCAATCGGCGAGGACGACGCAGCGGTAACCGCGGTCGTTCGCCTCCCGCACGGTGGTGTGGATGCAGACCTCCGTGGTGACGCCGGCGACAAGCAGCGTCTCCACGCCGCGATTGCGCAGCATCGTGTCGAGGTCGGTCGCGTAGAAGGCACCCTTGCCGGGCTTGTCGATCACCGGCTCGCCCGACGCTGGTGCGAGTTCCGGTACGATGTCATGCCCCGGCTCGCCCCGGACGAGGATACGTCCCATGGGACCGGGGGCGCCGATACGCACCGAGGGGTCACCGCGGGCGATCTTGGCCGGGGGCGCGTCGGACAGGTCGGGCCTGTGCCCCTCCCGCGTGTGCAGCACGAGCAGCCCGGCGGCCCGGGCGGCATCGAGCACCGTGCGGCAGGGCCCGATGGCGGCAGCAAGGCGGGAGACATCGTTGCCAAGGCTCTCCCCGAAGCCGCCGGGTTCGAGGAAATCGCGCTGCATGTCGATGATGAGCAGGGCGGTCCGCGCAGGATCGATGCTCAGGGGGGCTGGCTCGGCCTCGATCACCTGCGGCATGGACGGCTCTCCATTGCTGCGGCGGGGTAAGCAATACCTGTGCCGAAGCGGCTGCCTTCTCGCCTCAGCCCGCCGCCACGCGGCACCCGACCGCGCCGGCCCGTTCCAGCGCGCGCGCGACGCGCAGGGCGAGGTCCTCCCGCCACGGGGCCGCGATCACCTGCACGCCGAGCGGCAGCCCGCCGTCGAGCCAGACCGGCACGGCGCAGACGGGCAGGCCGATGAAGGAGATCGGCTGCGTGAAGACGCCGATATTCGGTCGCAGCGGCAACGTCGCGCCGTCCATCACGATCGTCGCCTGTCCGATGGCCGGTGCCCGGCAGGGCGTGGAGGGGGCAAGAAGGATGTCGACGTTGTCAAACAGCGCCAGCACCCTCTCGCGGTACCAGCGGCGGAAACGCTGCGCGCGGTGGACCCAGGCGGCCGGGATCGCGGCGCCCGCGATCAGGCGGTCGCGCGTTGCGGGATCGAAGTCCCCTGGCCGCTCCCGCAGCCGGTCGAGGTGCAGCGCCGCGCCCTCGGCCGCCGTGATAACGTAGGCGGCGGCGCGGGCCCGCGCGGCCTCGGGCAGCTCGACGGGGGCCTCTGCCCCGAGCGCGGCAGCCACATGTGCCAGCGCCGCGAAGCAATCGGGATCGCCGTTGCGCGCGAAATGCCCGCCGAGGACAGCGATGCGCAAGCCACCCGCGCCGTCCTCGATCGCGCCCGACACCGGCTCGGGCGAACGCGGCGCCTGGGCGGGATCGTCGGCGTCGGCGCCCTGCATGGCGTCGTAGGAGAGCGCGAGATCGGCGACGGAGCGGCCGAGCGGCCCGAGATGGTCGAAGGAACCGACGAAGGGAAAGCTGCCGGCGCGGCTGAGCCGCCCGTAGGTCGGCTTCAGCCCGAACAACCCGCAGAAGGCCGAGGGCACGCGAATGGAGCCGTTCGTGTCGGAGCCCAGGGCCAGCGGCACCATCCCCGCCGCCACCGCGCCGCCCGAGCCGCCGGAGGAGCCGCCTGTCATGCGGGAGGGATCATGCGGGTTGCGCGAGGCGCCGTCATGCGCGTTCTCGCCGGTGAAGTCATAGGCGTACTCGCCCATGTTCAGCCCGCCGAGGAACACGGCTCCCGCGGCCTCCATCCGCCGCACGAGCGCCCCGTCCCGCGCGGCCGGGGCGCGCCCTCGGTTGATGAGGGAGCCGGCGCGCGTGGGCAGTCCCTCGATGTCGAAGAGGTTCTTGACCGCGAAGGGCACGCCCGCGAGCGGGCCCGATGCCTCGCCCGCCGCGCGCCGCGCGTCCACCTGCGCCGCGGTGGCCAGCGCGCGCTCCGCCAGCACGTCGGTGAAGGCGTTCAGCCGCGGGTTCAGCGCCACGATGCGCGACAGCGCCGCCTCCGTCACCGCACGCGCCGTTACCTCACCCGCCGAGACGGCGGCCGCGATGGAAGTGGCCGTCGCGCCCGGCCCCGTCACCTCGCTCATGCCGTAAACACCGACGCGGGCTCCGCCTCGTCCTCCAGCGGGAAGGAGAGGACGAGCCGCGCGCTGTTGCCGATCGCCCGCAGGTTCGCCAGCACCTCGCCGCGCCAGGCGGGATCGAGGGGGATGCCGTTCAAGCCCGTGGCCGCGTCGATAAAGGCGAGCAGCGTCGCGTCATCCGGCAGAGCAGGGGAGGGATCGGTGGGCAAGGGCGTTCCTCAGGCAGGTGGGTGGGGAATGGCGGCGAGAAGCTCACGCGTGTAGTCGGCGGCCGGGTTCTCCAGCACCGTCTCGACCGGCCCTTCCTCCACGATGCGGCCGGCCCGCATGACGATCACGCGGTCGCAGAGCAGCCGCACGACGTTGAGGTCGTGGCTGACGAAAAGATAGCTCATCCCCAGCCGCAGCTTCAGCTCGTGCAGCAGGTTCAGCACCACCGCCTGCACGGAGACGTCAAGCGCGGCTGTCGGCTCGTCGAGCACCACGAGGTCGGGATCGAGCGCGATCGCCCGCGCAATACCCACGCGCGCCTTCTGCCCGCCCGAGAGCTGGTGCGGAAAACGGTCGAGCAGTGGGAGCGGCAGGCCGACGAGGGTGGCCAGTTCCTCCACCCGCGCCGCGAGCGCCGCGCCGCGAAGCGTGCCGAGGCGCCGGATCGGGTCGGAGATCGCGCGCGCCGCGCTGTGGCGCGGGTTGAGGCTGTCCGTCGGGTCCTGGAACACCATCTGGATGCGCCGGCGCAGCGGCGAGGCGGCGAAGCGCCGTGCGGGCATGGCGCCGATATCCCGGCCATCAAAGGTGATGCGCCCCGCCGTCGGATCGAGCAGGCGCATCACCAGCATCGAGGTCGTGGACTTGCCGCAGCCTGATTCACCGACCAGCCCGACGCTCTCGCCACGCCGCACCTCGAAGCCGATGCCGTCCACCGCGCGGAAGGGCTCCTCCGAGGCGGCGCGGCCGGCAAGGCGGGCCAGCAGCCCGGCACGGCCCTCGCGCCGGTACTCCTTCACCAATCCCTCGACCTTCAGCAGGGGCGCCCCGGCGGCAGGCGCGGCGGGGAAGGGCGCCGCGCCCTCCGGCAGCAGGTCGCGCAACCCGGCGCCGGGGCGGGGCGTCGCGCGCATCAGCCGTCGCGTATAGGGGTGGGAGGGGGCGCGGAAGATCTCGGCGGAACCCGCCGTCTCCACCACGCGCCCCTTCTCCATCACCACCACACGGTCGCAATAGGCGGCGGCCAAGCCGAGGTCGTGCGTGATGAGCAGCGTGGACATGCCGCGTTCCCGCGTCAGATCCGTCACCAGCTCCATCACTGATTTCTGCGTGGTGACGTCGAGACCTGTCGTCGGCTCGTCGGCGATCAGAAGCTGCGGGCGGCAGGCCAGGGCAAGGGCGATGACGATACGCTGGCACATCCCGCCCGAGAGCTGGAAGGGGTAAGCATGGTAGCGCTCCTGGGGATGCGCGATGCGCACGGCGTCCAGCACCGCGATGGCGCGCGCCTTTGCATCTGTCCGCGTGGCCTGCCCGTGCTGGAGCAGCACATCCTCGATCTGGCGTCCGACCTGGCGGATGGGATTGAGGGCTGCGCGCGGGTTCTGGAAGATCATCGAGATCTCCCGCCCGCGCAGGTCACGCATCTCGGTCTCAGGCAGGCTCTGCAGCGCCATGCCGGAGAAGGTGACGCTGCCGCCCGCGATACGCCCCGCGCGATCCAGGATGCGTATCACCGCGTAGGAGGTGACGGACTTGCCCGAGCCGGACTCTCCGACCACCGCCAGGGTTTCGCCCTTGGCGATGGAAAGGTCCACCCGCTCCACCGCGCGCACCGTGCCGCGGCGGGTGGCGAATTCCACCGTCAGCTCCCGTACGTCGAGAAGGGGAGGGGCGCTCATGTGCGCCTCTGCGGGTCGACGATGTCGCGCAACCCGTCGCCGAGAAGGTTGAAGCAGAACACGGCCAGCATGAGCGCGAGGCCGGGAAAGAGCGCCACCCACCATTCGCCGGAGACGATGAAGCTCGCCCCCTCCGCGACCATGATGCCCCATTCGGGCGTGGGCGGGCGAACGCCTAGTCCGATGAAGGAGAGGCCGGCCGCATTGAGGATGGCATAGCCCATGGTCAGCGACATCTGCACCGCCATGATCGGCAGGATGTTCGGCAGGATGGTGGAGAGCAGGATGCGAAGCTCGCCGTTGCCCGTCAGGCGCGCGGCCTGCACGTAGCCGGCGTCGCGCCGCACCAGCGCCTCTCCCCGCGCGATGCGGGCATAGAGGGGGAAGTTCACCACGGCCGTCGCGATGACGATGTTCGTCACGGTATTGCCGAGTGCGGCCACCACGCCCATCGCGAGGACGAAGAGCGGGAAGGCCATGATCGTGTCCGCCAGCCGCCCGACGATCCGGTCCGTCCAGCCGCCGAAGAAGCCGGCGGCGACACCCGCCAGGCCACCCACGGCGAAGACGAGGGCGACGGAGAAGAAGGCGATGCCCAGGTCCAGCCGGCAGGCCACAACCACCCGGCTGAGGATGTCCCGCCCGAGTTGGTCCGTGCCGAAAAGGTGCTGCGCGGAAGGCGGCTGGAGCGTGCGCAGCGAGTTGCTCGCCTGTGGGTCATAGGGAACGAGCGAGGGGCCGAGGGCCGCGCAGGCGATCAGGAAGAGGAGCAGCAGGAAGGAGAAGGCGGTGACAGGATTGCCCGCCAGCACGTAGCGCGCATGGCGGAACAGGTTGCCGGCGGCGGATGGCTTCGCCAGGGCCGCGGTCTCGGCGGTCACGGGAAGCTCAGACATCACCCTTCCTTCGCCCGCGGGTCGATCAGGCCGTAGAGGAGGTCGATCGCGAGGTTCAGCGCGATGTAGAGGATCGCCATCGTCAGCACGAAGCCCTGCACCGGCGCGTAATCGGAGGCGATGAGCGCCTCCACCGCGTAGGAGCCGATGCCAGGCCAAGCGAAGACCTTCTCCACGAGCACGTTTGCGCCGAGCAGGAAGGAGAAGACCATTCCCAGCGTCGTCACGACCGGCAGCATGGCGTTGCGGAAGGCATAGGTGATCACGACCGTCCGCCCGGCGAGCCCGCTGGCCCGCGCGGTGCGGATGAAGTCGGAGTCCAGCGCCGCGAGCATCGAGGCGCGCGTGATGCGCGCGAGCGGCGCGAGCGCGAACAGCGCGAGGGTCAGCGCCGGCAACGCGAGCTGCGAGAGGGCGGCGAGGAAGGTCTCGCTGTCGCCGGCGAGCAGGCTGTCGATGAGGAAGAAGTTCGTCACGGCCGGCGGCGGGCTGGCGAAGGCATCCAGCCGCCCAAGCGGGGAGGGCGCCCAGCCGAGGATGAAGTAGAACACGTAGACCGCGAGCAGCCCCGTGAAGAAGACCGGCAGCGAAACCCCGGCCGTCGTCAGCACGCGGCAGAGATGGTCCACCCAGGATCCCTGGCGCAACGCGGCGAGGATGCCGAGCGGCAGCGCAACCAGCACGGCAAGCAGCAGCCCGCACAGCGTCAGCTCCGCGGAGGCCGGCAGGCGCGTCGCGATCTCGTGCAGCACCGGCTGCCCGGTGCCGAGCGAGCTACCGAGATTGCCACGTGCCAGGTCCGAGACATAGCGCCCGAACTGCACCGGCAGCGGCTGATCAAGCCCCAGCTGCGCCTTGATCTGTGCGATGGCCTCGGCGGAGGCGACGGGCCCGGCGAAATACGTGGCGGTGTCGCCCGGCAGCACGCGCGTCAGCAGGAAGGTGACGACCACCACCCCGATGAGGCTCGGCACCGCCGTGCCGAGCCGCGAAAGGATGACGCGCAGCACGGGCCTCAGCCCTTGGTCAGGAAGCGGAAGTCGGGCTCGCGGGAGGGCCAGAATTGGTAGCCGCTGATGGAGCGCTGCATGGCCACGTCGTGCAGCGGCTGCGCGATCGGGATCATCGGCACCTCCTGCTCTGCCATGCCGATGAAGCCGCGCACGGCGCTCGCGTAGCTGTCCGCGTCGCCTGCGAAACGCGCGGCGTCGATCAGCTTGTCCATCGCCGGGTTCTGGTAGGAGGCGATGTTGAAGACCGAGTTGCTGCCGTGATAGTTCCAGAAGAAGAAGTAGTCGGGCCAGTCCAGCCAGCCACCGAAGCGGTTGATAACCATGGGCGCCGTCTTCTTGTTCAGCTCGCCGCGGAAATTGGCGCCGGGGATCTTGTTCAGCTCCACGTTGATGCCGATGGGCGCCAGGGATTCTTTGATCAGCACCGCCATCGGCTCGGCGATGGTGCCCGATCCCGCGTCGAAGAGCAGCGTGGTGGTCACCCCGCCCGGCGCGGCCTGCTGCACCAGCTCGCGCGCCTTCGCGACATTGGTGTTGTAGGGGAAGGGCTGCGGCCAGGCCGTGGTGGGCCCGCCCGTCGCGCCCCACATCGGCACCCCGCGTCCGAACAGGGATGCCTGCATGATCGCCTCGTAAGGCAGCGCCCAGGCGACAGCCTGGCGCAGCCGCACGTCCGTGAAGGCGCCTGTCGCCGCGTTCAGCGCCACGTACCAGATGGCGTTCGGTACGGGCACGCCCACCACCTTCACGCGGCGCGCCTCGGCCAAGTCCTTGAAGTCCTTCGGCGGCAGACCGTAGGAGATGTCGGCATCCCCGCGCTCGATCAGCGCGCGCCGCGTCGAGGGGGAGGGGATGTCGCGCGCGATGACCCGGCGAAGCGAAGGCAGTGGCCCCGACTTCCAGTCGTCGTTGCGGACATAGATGGTCTCGGTGCCCGGCCGCCAGGTCTCCACCTTGAAGGCGCCGGAGCCGGCGACATTGTTCTTCAGCCACTCCTTCGCCCAGGGGTCGCCGCCCGAGTTCCGGATCGCCAACTCGCTGTCGATCACGAAGGGAATGGTCACGCCGAGATTCGGCAGCGTGAGCTTGTCCTTCCGGATGTAGTCGATCCGGAAGGTGCGGTCGTCCACCGCCACGAACTGCTCGGGCTTCTCCAGGCTGCCCGCGTTCATCTGCGTCGTCGCGAAGCCGCCGATCGAGACAGCGCGGTCGAGCGACCACTTCACGTCCTTCGCCGTGACGGGTCGGCCCGAGTGGAACCGCGCCTCCCGCAGGCGGAAGGTGCAGCTCATGCCGTCGCTCGCCTCCTGCCAGCTCTCGGCCAGCTCGGGCTCCAGCGAGGTGATGTCGAAGGTGCTGCCGTTCCCCTCCCCGGGCAGCGGCACGCGCTTGTAGCGCACCAGCCGGTCGTAGCAGTTAAGCGCGACGCCGTTCACCGGCTGCGAGGAGCCGAGGCCCTGCATGTCGAGGCTGTTGGGGCCGTATTCCTGCACCAGGAGCAAGGTCTCGGCGCGGCTGGCCGTCGTCTGGGCCGCAGCGGGGCGCAGCGCGGGGGCGGCCAGTGTCGCGGAGGCGGAGGCAAGCAGGGTTCGGCGGTGCATGGATCATCCTCCGGTCAGGGCGCGGGGCGATCCGCACCGTTCCGCAATTCACAGGCAGGAGTAAGCAAGGAGCGTGCCTGCGCCCGTCGGCGCCTAGATTGCCAATCCGGCCGCCCTGCTCCACCTATGCGCGCGACGAAGCCCCGCCGACGGAGATCCGATGTCCGAACACTCCGAGGCAGCTGTTCTCCTCGAGCCCATCGTCCTTCTCGCCGCCGCCGTCGTCGCGGTTCCGCTCGCCAAGCGCGCGGGGCTGGGCGCGGTCCTCGGCTACATCGGTGCCGGGGTCGTGGTCGGCCCCTCAGTGCTCGGCCTTTTCTCGGAGCCTGGGCGGGTCTCCGGCATCGCCGAACTCGGCATCGTCCTCCTGCTTTTCGTCATCGGGCTGGAGATGAAGCTGTCACGTCTCTGGGAGATGCGGCGCGACATTCTTGGGCTTGGAACGGCGCAGATCCTTCTCTCCGGGGCGCTGATCGCGCTCTACGCGTATTTCGTCGCTGGCCGCGGCCTGCCGGCCTCGGTCGTGGCCGGGCTCGGCCTCGCGCTCTCCTCGACCGCCCTCGTCATGCAGTTGCTGCAGGAACGGCGGGAGGTCGAAACGGGCCATGGCCGCACCGCCTTCGCCGTCCTGCTGATGCAGGACCTGGCCATCGTCCCTCTGCTCGCCCTCGTCGCCTTCCTATCGCCTCTGCCGCGGGCGGACGACGGCCCTCTCTGGCTTGCGGCGGGCGAGATGCTGGCAGCGGTCGCGGCCGTGGTGCTCACGGGCCGCTTCCTGCTCAACCCGCTCTTCGGGCTTCTCGCGCGCAGCGGCGCGCAGGAGATCATGACCGCGGCGGTCCTGCTGGTCGTGCTCGGCGCGGCTGGCCTCATGGCGGCGGTGGGCCTCTCGATGGCGACTGGCGCCTTCCTCGCCGGCCTCCTCCTCGCGGAGTCGACCTACCGGCACGAGCTGGAGGCCGATATCGAACCCTTCCGCGGACTGCTGCTAGGGCTTTTCTTCCTCTCGGTCGGGATGAGCGTCGACCTCGACGTGGTCCGGGCGAACATCGTCGCGCTCCTGGCCGCGGCTACCGCCCTCACGGTGTCGAAGACGGCTGCCATCTACGCCGTCACGCGCTTCTTCGGCCACTCGCACGCGACCGCCGTGCGAACCGGCCTGCTGCTCGCCCAGGGCGGGGAGTTCGGCTTCGTCCTCTACTCGACCGCGGCCGCGGCGGGCGTGATGACACCCGAGCACGCGAGCCTGCTGGTCGCGCTCGTCACCCTCTCGATGGCCTTGACCCCGCTGGTCGTCAGGCTCGCGCCCCTCTTCATCCGGAACGTGAAGGGAGAGGCGCCGGAGGAGGATTTCTCGGATGCGCGCGGCGCGGTGCTCGTGATCGGCTTCGGGCGCGTGGGGCAGCTCGTCGCGCAGGTGCTCATCCGGCGCGGCATCGCACTCACGATCATCGATTCCGACGTCGAGCAGATCGAGGCGGCCGGCCGCTTCGGCGCCCGTGTGCATTACGGAGACGGCACGCGCCTCGACGTGCTGCGCGCCGCTGGCGCCGGGCGCGTGCAGCTCATTGCAGTCTGCACCGACCTGCCCGAAACCACGGACCGCGTGGTCGCGCTCGTACGGGAGGTCTTTCCGGAAACGCCCTGCGTCGTCCGCTCCTACGATCGCCGCCACGCCCTCCGCCTGCGCCGCCTAGGAGTGGTCGAGGTGCGGGAGACCGTCGAATCGGCTCTCGCGCTCGGCAGGCAGGCACTGGTCAGCCTCGGTGTGCCCGAGGTCGATGCGGCGGCGGCCGAGCGCGAGGTCCGCCGGCGGGACCTCGAGCGCCTTGCCGCCCAGGAGGCCGGTGCACCGGCAACCGCCGGCGACAGCTACGTCGTCCGGCCGGAACCGCTGGAGCAGCCGGTGGAGGTCCGCCCGTGATGGGGTCGGCCACTGAAACCGCGGCGGCCCCGGCGGTCACCAGTCCGTGCCGCCCGCCGGCACCGCCGCGCGGGGCCTCGCTTCCAACTTCCCGCCTCCCATCTTAGTGCGATGGAACGCCGCGATGCCTGACCACAACCCAGCGCCCCACCCGACGAAACACGGCGCCCCCTCCCTCTCTCCCCCTGACGCAGGCGCCGTGCTGGACCTCTTCAGGCGCGTGCGGCGGGAAACGGAGGAGCTCGCGGCGCCCCTCTCGCCCGAGGACCAGACGGTCCAGTCCATGCCGGATGCCAGCCCGGCGAAATGGCACCGCGCGCATACGACCTGGTTCTTCGAGACTTTCGTCCTGGCCCCGCACCTGGCGGGTTACGCAATTTTCGATCCCGCCTTCGGCTACGTCTTCAACTCCTACTACGAGGCCGTCGGCCCGCGGCACCCGCGCCCCTCCCGCGGGATGCTGAGCCGGCCGGGCGTCGCAGAAGTCGCCGCCTACCGCGCCCATGTGGACGCCGCGATGGAGCGGCTGCTCGCGGCGGGGGACGAGGCGGTGGCGGCGCTCGCCGTCATGGGCCTGCATCACGAGCAGCAGCACCAGGAATTGCTGCTGACCGACATCAAGCACGCCTTCTCCCTCTCGCCGCTGCACCCCGCTTATCTGCCGCCACCCGCCCCGCCATCCGCGTCCGCCACACCCATGGGCTGGTGGCTCGCGGAGGGTGGCATTCACACGGTGGGCTACGAGCCTTCAGGTGCTGCCCTCGACTTCGCTTTCGACAACGAGGGGCCACGCCACGAGGTGCTGCTGCGCGACCACGCGCTGGCCGACCGCCCCGTCAGCAACGGCGAGTTCCGCGCCTTCATGGAGGATGGCGGCTACCGAAAGCCCGCGCTCTGGCTTTCGGAAGGCTGGGCCCTCGCCCAGTCCGCCGGGTGGGAGGCGCCGGGCTACTGGCAGCGCCTCGACGGGGAGTGGCACGTCATGACGCTGCACGGTCTGATGCCGGTGCACGACGACGAGCCCGTGGCCCATGTCTCCTTCTACGAGGCGGCGGCCTATGCCGAATGGGCCGGCAAGCGCCTGCCGACGGAGTTCGAGTGGGAAGTCGCGGCGCAGCGCCATGCCGGGACCGGACAGCCCGCTGGCGGCGCTCGGCCGCACCCGCGGCCGCTCCTGACGGGCATCCGACAGGATGTGTGGGAATGGACGGCCAGCCCCTACTCGCCCTACCCGGGCTACCGCCCCCAGCCGGGGGCGCTCGGCGAGTACAACGGCAAGTTCATGATCAACCAGATGGTTCTCCGCGGGCGCTCCTGCGCCACGGCGGAGGGGCATGACCGGCCCAGCTACCGCAACTTCTTCCCGCCCCAGGCACGCTGGCAGTTCTCGGGCTTTCGCCTCGCGGAGGATGCATGAACCTCGCCCAGCCGCTGCACGAGCTGACGGACCTCTCGCCCGGCCTGGCGGAGTTCCGCCAAGCCGTGGTCGCCGGCCTCTCCGCTTCCCCCAAGACCCTGCCGTGCAAGTTCCTCTACGACGTCGAGGGCTCCCGCCTTTTCGACCGCATCTGCGAGCTGCCGGAATACTACCCCACCCGAACGGAACTCGCCCTTCTCCGGGCGCGGGCCGGCGAGATCGCGGCGTTGGCCGGGTCGGGCGCGGCGCTGGTGGAATTCGGATCGGGCGCCGGGGTAAAGATCCGGCTGCTGCTCGCCGCGCTGCGGGATCCCGCACTTTACGTGCCCGTGGACATCTCGCGCGAGCACCTCGCTGCAGCCGCGCGGGGCCTCGCGCAGGACTTCCCGGAACTGCCCATCCTTCCCGTCTGCGCCGACTACACGGCGCCTTTCGCGCTTCCGGTGCCCCCTGGCATGGCCCCGCGGCGCCGGGTCGGGTTCTTTCCCGGCTCCACCATCGGCAACTTCACGCCCGAAGAGGCGACGGCCTTCCTCCGAGTCACCGCGCGCCTGCTCGGGCCGGGATCGCTGATGATCGTCGGGGCGGATCTGCCGAAGGATCCCGCGGTGCTGCTGGCAGCCTATGACGACGCGGCGGGCGTGACGGCAGCCTTCAACCTCAATCTTCTCCGCCGCATCAACCGGGAACTGGGCGCCGGCTTCGACCTCTCGGCCTTCCGGCACGAGGCGCGCTGGAACGCCGCAGAGAGCCGCATGGAGATGCATCTCGTCAGCCGTCGCGCCCAGGTGGTCCCGCTCGGCGAGGCGAGCTTCCGCCTCGCCGCAGGGGAGTCGATCCACACGGAGAACTCTTACAAATACGGGATTGAGGCCTTCATCCGGCTCGGCGAGAGCGCCGGCTACCGCGCGCTCAAGGTCTGGACCGACCCCGCAGGCCTGTTCAGCATCCACGCGCTGGAGGTGCCGGGCTGAGGCCTTGCCCCGCTTGCCCCGGTTCAGGGTGGCGCCGGGGCATTGTCGTCCGCCAACACCCGCGCTGCCGTGATCGCTGCCTCGTAGACCAGCCCGTCGGCGGTCCAGCGCCGCTCCATCCGGCCGCCGAGCTGCTCGCGTATCGTCGCCTCGATCACGCGCGATCCGAAGCTGCGACGTGCGGGCGGGGCAGGGGGCGGCCCGCCCCTTTCCTCCCACCGCATCCGCAGCAGGCCGGCCGCTCGGTCGTGCGACCAGCTCAGCCGCACCTCACCGCCGGGCACGGAGAGGGCGCCGTGCTTCGTAGCGTCCGTGGCGAGCTCGTGCACCGTCATGGCCAGCGGCTGGACCGAGATCGGGTTCAGCAGGAGGTCCGGCCCATCCAGCACCGCGCGGGGCGCCCGCCCCTCCTCGCGGGAAGGGGGCGCATCGGAGAGGAAGCCGGCCAGCTCCGCCCGCACCACGCCGTGCAGCGACGCCCCGCGCCAGCTCGCATCCGCCAGCATCGTATGGGCGCTCGCGAGCGCCAGCACCCGCCCCTCCACGTCCCGGGCATAGCTGGCCGCGTCCTCCCGCGGCGGGAGGCGCAGCGCGGCCTGCACGACGGTCAGCACGTTCTTCGCCCGGCGGTCCACCTCCCGTGCGAGGAGCGCATCATCCGAGCCACCGGGCCCGGCGTAAGCAAGCGATCACGCCGGACCGATGGAGCGCAATGACAAGCCTCGTTCCGGGTCGCGATAAGCCGTCTTCACCATCAATGATCGAACGATAGGCCGATCACTTCATTCCGGGAAACATCTGGGTTACGTTTGTCGCGGCCGAGGCGCCGCGAGCCCGGGGAGCAGGGAAGGAAGCACGCCGATTCTCCCAAAGTTTTCAGCACAGTTGCCACCACAGGTTGCGTTCATCTTGCGTTAAGCTCGTATTCCGCGTTCAAACAGGGTTAGCACCAGGTGAGAACAGATGCCCGATGAGCCGGCCCGAGAGGGGCCTCCACGTGTTCTGGTCGCAGAAGACGAAGAGGCCGTCGCACTGCTGATAGATCTGGACCTTAGCGAGAGTGGCTACCGCGTTACCTGTGCTCCGGACGGCGCGGTTGCCGCGGCCGAGCTGGAGTCGCAACCCTTCGATGCCGTCGTCACCGATGTGCGGATGCCTAATCTCGACGGTGTCGGGCTCGTGCGCAAAATCGTCGCCACCTGGCCCGGCATGCCGATCGTCGTCCTTAGCGGCTACATGACGGAGGAGCAGAACCGGACCTTGCTGAGCCTCGGTGTTCAGCCGGAGGCGCTTCTCGAGAAGCCCGACGGCTTCCGCCACCTGCGCAGCACCCTCGAAGGGCTCCTGGCCAGCCGAGCCGGTGCGCCGGGCGTCCGCCGGAACCTTCCTCCGGCCTGCTGAGGCGGCCAGTCCGCTGACCCTCCCTGGTGCCCCGAATCGTGACGGTGGCACATCTTTCCGTGAGGCGCCCCATACCGGCGCATCGGCCCGAATTCCGCCGCAGGCCGACCCCATCAGCGGCGCATGAGACGCTTCCTCCCCATCCTCGCGCTGCTCGGACCGGGTCTCCTGGGCGGCTGCGCCTCCGCGCCGACGCCGGGCGTGAGCCGCGACCTTCTGGCCGCGCGCGCGTCAGCCGGGCCGGGCGGGAGCATCGACCTCATCCGGCGCCAGGGGGAGCGCTTCTCCGGCCTGCCCTTCCTCGACGGCAACCGCGTGGAACTGCTGGTGGACGGCCCCGCGACGTTCGGCGCCCTCGCCGAGGCCATCCGTGGCGCCCGCACCCGCATCGACATGGAGAGCTACGAATTCGACGAGGAAGCCGGCGGACGGTTTGCCGACATGCTGCTGGCAGCCCGGGCACGCGGCGTCGAGGTGAACCTCGTCTACGACGCCTGGGGCGCGGCCGAGACTTCGAAGGCCCTCTTCGACCGGCTGCGCGCGGGCGGTGTCCGCGTGCTGGAGTTCAACCCGCTCCGGCCTAACGAGCGCGTGCCGGTCGCGCTGAACAAGCGGGACCACCGCAAGCTCCTGCTGGTGGACGGGCGGCTGGCAATCACCGGCGGCGTGAACATCAGCCGGGTCTATCAAAATGCCCCCCGGCCCGAGGGCGCCGATTCCGAGGAGCAGGCCTGGCGCGACACGGATGTCCGGATCGAGGGCCCGGTGGTCGGGCAGTTCGCCCGCTACTTCATGGAAACATGGCGCCAGCAGAACGGCCCGCCCATCGCCGACCCTCCGCCGACGCCGCGGACGCCGGTGGGCAACGTGACCGTTCAGGCCATCAACGGCGCGCCCGACAACGACCAACCGCTGATCTACCGCACGCTGCTCTCCGCGATCGAGCTGGCGGACCGCTCGATCCATCTCACCACCGGCTTCTTCGTGCCCACGCCGGACCTCGCAGGCGCGCTTGCGGCGGCGGCCCGGCGCGGGGTGGACGTGCAGATCGTCGTGCCCGGCCAGAGCGACAGCAGCGCCGCGGTCGCCGCCGGCCGCGCGAAATACGGAGACCTGCTGAAGGCCGGCGTGCGGATCCACGAGCGGCAAGGCCGCGTGCTGCACGCCAAGACGGCCGTCGTGGACGGCGCCTGGTCGGCCGTGGGCTCCTCCAACCTCGACTGGCGCAGCACCGTCTGGAACAACGAGATCGACGCCATCATCCTCGGGCCTGAGTTCGGGGAGCGCATGGAGGCGCTGTTCCGGCACGACGTCGCCGCCTCCCGCGAGATCACCCTCGAAGCCTGGCGCGCGCGCGGCCTCGGGGAGCGTCTCCGCGAGGTCGGGGCGAGCCTCGTCGAGACCTTTCTCTGACGCGGCTCACGCGGCCGCCCGGTCGCCCCGCGCCGGGCCGCGCTGGCGCAGCCGGTCGAGCAGCGCTTCCGCCGTCGCCAGCAATCCCTCCTCGCCTTCGGCGCGGCGGGGCAGGACGATCCGCTCGCCCCGCCTCTCCAGCGGCGCGCGCGCGGCGGGCGGCTCGGCGCGAAAGCTCGCCGCCGCGGCACTCGGCCCCACCTCCAGCTTCGATATGCCGTACCCGCGGCAGCGCAGGCGGAGGCGGGCGAGGGTGAGAAGGTTCTCCACGGGCTCGGGCGGGGCCCCGAAGCGGTCCGCCACCTCCTCCGCGAAATCCCCCAGCGCGGCCGCGTCGCCTCGCCGCAGGATCGCCGCCAGCCGGGCGTGCAGTTCCACGCGCCCCGCCTCCTCTTCCACGTAGTCCTTCGGGATCCAAGCGGAGACGGCGATCGAGAGGGCTGGCGTCCAGTCCTCCTCCACCGCCTCTCTGCGCGCCGCGTGCAGGGCGCGGTCGAGCAGGTGCTGATAGAGGTCGAGGCCGATGAGCTTGAGGTGCCCGGCCTGGCTCTCCCCCAGCAGGTCGCCCGCGCCGCGCAGGTCCATGTCCTGCGCGCTGATGGCGAAGCCGGCGCCCACGCGGTCGAAGGCCTCCAGCGCGCGCAGCCGCTTCTCGGTAAGCGGGGAGGGGGGCTCCTCGGGGTCGGTCATGAGGATGATCGTGCCCCGCACCCGCCCGCGCCCCACCCGGCCGCGAAGCTGGTGAAGCTGGCCGAGGCCGAAGCGATCCGCGCGGTGCACGATCATCGTGTTCGCCCGCGGCACGTCGAGCCCGGTCTCCACGATGTTGGTCGAGAGCAGCACGTCGCCCTCGCCGTCGGCGAAGCGGACCAGCGCGGTGTCCACCTCCTCCACCGGCAGCTCGCCATGCGCCTCGATCATCTCCAGTTCCGGCAGCAGCCCGGCGATCCTCTCGCGCATGCCCGGCAGGTCCTCGATCCGCGAGAGGACGACGAAGCTCTGCCCCCCGCGCCGCTTCTCGCGCGCGAGGGCCGATTGCAGCACCGCGTCATCGAGCGGCATGTGCACGGTGCGGATCGGCTGGCGGCGCCCCGGCGGCGTCGCGATCACGCTGAGCGCCTGCAGCCCGACGAGCGCCGATTGAAGCGTGCGCGGGATGGGTGTCGCCGTCATGGCCATGACATGCGTCTCCGCTGCCAGCCGGCGCACGGTCGCCTTTTGCCGGGTGCCGAAGCGTTGCTCCTCGTCGATGACAACGAGGCCGAGATTCTTGAAGCGCACGCCCTTGGCGGCCAGGGCCTGGGTGCCGATGACAATGTTGATCTCGCCTTCCGCCAGCCTCTCCTTCACCGCCTTCGCGTCTGCCGCGGAGGACAGGCGCGAGAGCTGCTCGATGCGGATCGCGCGCCCGCCCGTCTTCAACCCCGAGAAGCGGCGGCGGAAGGTGTTCAGGTGCTGGCGGACGAGGACCGTGGTCGGCGCCAGCACCGCCACCTGCACCCCCGCCAGCGCCGCGACAGCCGCCGCGCGAAGGGCCACTTCCGTCTTCCCAAAGCCGACATCGCCGCAGACAAGCCGGTCCATCGGGCGCCCGGAGGCGAGGTCGGCCAGCACGGCGTCGATCGCCTCCGCCTGATCGGTGGTGAGCGCGAAGGGAAAGCGGGCGACGAAGCGGTCATAGGCGCCGCCGCGCCGCCGGAGCACCGGCGCGGTGCGTGCCTCGGCCTCACGCGCCATGCTGACCAGCGCCTCCGCGCTCGCGGCCACCTGCGCCTCCACTTCGGCCCGCCGCTTCGGCCAGCTCTCGCCGCCAAGCCGGTCCAGCGTCACGCCCTCGGCCTCCGCGCCGTAGCGCCAGATGCGGTCCATCTCGTCCAGCGGCACGAGCTGCGTCGCGCCGCCCGCATAGTCGAGGCGAAGGCAGTCGAGCGTCGTTTCTCCAACCGTCACGGCCTCCACCCCGCGCAGCGCACCGAGGCCATGGTCGAGGTGGATCACCGCGTCGCCCGGCTGAAGGCCGGGATCGGCAAGGGCGAGGATCCGCTGCCGCTCCGCCTCGCTGCCATGGGCGACGGGCGGCCGCACGTCGCCGGGCGTGACCACCACGACGCCGTCGGCCTCGAAGCCCGCTTCCAGCAGCCCGTCCAGCACGCCGAAGGTGCCGGGCGGCGCGTCCCGCAGGGCCGTCCAGCCCGCCAGCGGCTCCGCCCGCAGGTCAAGCCGCTGCTGGGCGAGGCGGAGAAGGGCGCGGGTGCCCCGCGTGCCGCGCCCGGCCAGCGCCACGCGCTGCCCCGCTTCCCGCCGCTCCTCCAGGAAGTCGAGGAAGGCCTCCTCGGGGTCGCGGGTGCCGATGAAGCGCGGCGCGGCGCCCTCCGGTTCCTCTGGCGGCGGCTCCAGCGGCAGCACCTTCCGCCCGGAGAGGGCCGCGGCCCAGGCGGCCTCGTCGAGGTAGAGCCGGGCTGGTTCCGAGACCGGCCGCGTCTCCTCGCCAGGCGGCAGGAGGGCCAGGCGGGAGCGGAAGGCGTCCGCCACCTCCGCCGCGCGCTGGGGGCGCAGCTCCTCCACCTCGGGGTCGAGCAGGACGGGCACCTCGGGCAGCAGCTCGAAAAGCGTCACCAGCCGCGGGCAGAAATCGGCCAGCGCGTGCTCCAACCCCTGGCCGTGGCGCTCCTCCGATCCCTCGGGCAGCACCACCTCGGAGGCGGGGCCGAGCGTCACCGCCTCGGCCTCCACCTGGCTGCGCTGGGTAATGGGGTCGTAGTGGCGGATCGAGGTGACGCGCCCCTCCTCGTGCTCGATCCGGCAGGGCTGGGCGCCCTCGCCGGCAGGATAGACATCGAGCACTGCGCCGTGCAGCGCCGCCTCGCCCGGCTCGTCCACGCGCTCGTCGAAGACGTAGCCGAGGCGTTCGAGGAAGGCCTCGGCGAGCGCGGGGTCGAGCGCCTCGCCGACCCGCAGGGAGAGCGCGGCCCAGGCCTCGGGCGGCGACAGGCGCTGGGCCGCGGCATCGACGCTCGCGACCACCAGCATGCGGCCGCCCGCCCGTGCGGAGAGGGCGTGGACCGCCGCCATCCGCTGGCCCATCACCGCGCGGGAGGGGGAGGCCCGGTCATAGGGCAGGCAGTCCCAGGCTGGCAGCAGGACGACGCGGAGAGAGGGGTCCAGCGCCCGGGCTGCGGCGGCGAGGCGGGCGGCCCGTGCCTCGCTGCGGGCGATGTGAATTGCGCCGTCACTCTCCGCCACAAGTTCCACGAGACGAGCCGCAAGCAGCCCTTCCGGTTCCGCCACCAGTCGCACGCCGCGTTCTCCTCAACGTTCTGTCCGATAGAACGCCAGTAGGCGGCTCTCGGTGGCAGGACATTCGCCTCCGGCCCCGCCGGCGAGCTGGCCGTTGCCGTCCCGCGACACCGGCCGCATCATCCCAGCATGACCGGCCAGGCAAGGCCGGCAAGGGGCGCCGAGCCCCGGAGGAAACGAGCGAATGATCGATGCCTGGCCAGAGGGCGCCCGGGTGGCCGTGATGGTCACCATCATGTTCGAAACCTGGCCCGAGGGCATGGCCCCGCCCTATTCCCCCATGGCGAGCGCGCTGCGCGAGGGCGTGACCGATCGCCAGGGCATTTCCTGGGCCGAGTATGGCGGGCGCACCGGCATCTGGCGCCTCGGCGAGATGCTGGATCGCGCGGGGATCAAGGCGACGGTCGCCACCAACGCCCGCGCCGTCGAGCGCTACCCGGAGGCCGTGCGCGCGCTGCACGCGGGCGGCCACGAGATCGCCGGCCACTCCTACACGCAGAACGTCTTCCTCCCCTATCTCGACCCCGAGGAGGAACGCTCGCTCATCCACCGCTGCGCCGGCATCATCGCCGAGGCCACCGGCGAGCCCTGCGCCGGCTGGGCCAGCCCGCGCATGACGCCGACCGCCCATACCGCCGGCTTCCTGGCCGAGGCCGGGATGATCTGGCACGGCGACTACAACGACACCGACCTGCCCTACATCGTAGACACGCCGCATGGCGGGATCGTCGCGCTCATGCACAGCGACTTCACCGACAACCGCGTGATGCGCGGCAGCCCGCGAGACTTCCTCGACGTCTACCGCGACACCTTCGACTTCCTTTACGCGACCGGGAGGCCGGAGATCCTGAACCTCACCGTCCACGCGCATTTCGGCGGGCGCCCGCCGATGGCCGCCGTGCTCGCGAAGATCATCGAGCACATTCGCGGCCACGAGGGGGTCTGGTTCGCGCGGCACGACGAACTCGCGCGATGGGTGATGCAGAAGGAGAGAGCGGCATGATGCGCCCACCCCTGAACCGGCGCGACGCGCTGCGCGCCGCAGGCCTCGCCGCCCTGCCGGCCGGCGCCCTCGCGCAGCCCGCCTGGCCGAACCGCACGATCCAGATCGTCGTCGCCTACGCCGCCGGCGGCACGGGCGACCTCTTCGCGCGCCTCGTGGCGGAGCGGCTGCGCGGGCCGCTCGGGGTGAACGTCGTCGTGGAGAACCGCTCGGGCGCGGCCGGCGCAATCGGCACCCAGGCGGTCGCCCGTGCGGCGCCCGATGGCTACACGCTGCTGCTCGGCCAGGCGCCGGAGATCGCCATCGCCAAGAGCTTCGTGCCCAACCTTCCCTACGACCCGGCGCGGGACCTCGCGCCCGTCGCGCTGATCGGGAACGCGGCGCTGGCGCTCGTCGTGAACGCGTCCACGCCCTATGCCTCCGTCGCCGATCTCGTCGCGGCCGCGCGGGAACGGCCGGGACAGATGACCTTCGCCTCCTCCGGCACCGGCACGCCCGGGCACTTCGCGGCCGAGACGCTGGCGCTGCGAACGGGCACGCGCATGGTCCACGTGCCCTATCGGGGTGCGGGCCCGGCGCTGACGGACCTGCTCGGCGGCCATGTGGACTTCTTCTTCTCGGGGATGCCGGCCGCGATCCCGCATGTCCGGGAGGGCAAGCTCCGCCTCCTCGCCGTCTCCACCGCCCGCCGCACCCCGGGCTCGCCGGAAACGCCGACGGTGGCGGAGGGCGGCATCCCCGATTTCGACTTCAGCCTCTGGGGCGGCCTCTTCGCGCCCGCCGGCACGCCGCCGGCCGCCATCGAGCGGCTGAACACGGAGGTGAACACCATCCTGCGCGACCCGCAGATGCGCGGCCGCCTCGTGCAGGAGGGTTCCGACGTGCAGGAGACCACGCCCGCCGAATTCACGGGCTTCGTGGGGCGGGAGGTGGCGAAATACGCGCGCGTGATCGAGGCGACGGGCGTGAAGCCCGAATAGCCCTCCGCACGCCAGCGCTCAGGTGGGCGCGGCCTCCAGGCGTTGCACGTGGCAGGCGCCCTCCGGCAGCGCGGCCCGCAGCACCGGCAGAAGGTGCTCGTGGTGGCTCAGGAGGACGACCTGGGCCGTTTGACTGAGTGCGAGAAGCGCGCGGAAGGCGGCCGCCGCGCGTCGGTCGTCGAAGCTCTGCAGGATGTCGTCGCCCAGGAACGGCAGCACCGTGCCGCTCGCCGCGTGATCCTCGATCGCCACCATCCGCAGCGCGAGGAAGAGCGCGTCCCGGGTGCCTTCCGACAGGCCCTCGACGGGCGTCGCTTCCTCCGGGAAATCGCGGGAACGCAGCGTCAGCCTTGCCGTGCCGCGCTCGTCCTCCTGGGATTGCACGCCGGTGTAGTCGCCGTTGGTAAGCACCGAGAAAGCCGTGCCGATCCGGCGCAGCAGCACGTCGTCCGTGCCTTGCTGCACCACGTCCAGTGCAGCGTCGAGCAGGCCGGCCGCGACCTGCATCAGCAGCGCGTCGTCCAGCGTTTGGCCGAGAAGGCTCGCGGCCGCGGCCTCCTCGGCGGCGGCGCGCACCGCCACGTCATCGCCGGCGAGCTGCCGCATCTCCAGGTCCAGCGCCGTCGCCGCGGCCACTGCCGCCTGGGCCTCCTCCGCGTGGCGGTACTGGGCCGCCTGCGCCTCCTCCAGCGCGGTGTCGAGCCCCTCGGGCGGCACGGCTGCCACCTCGGCGCGGAGCGCATCGAGCGGCAAGCCGTCGCCGGCCTCGATCAACTCGGCCTCGGCCGCGGCCAGCAGCGCCTCCTGCCGCGCGCGCTCGGCGCCGAGGACGACGCGGCGCTCGGCCTCCTCCGCCGTCGTGGCACCCACCGCGGCGATCGCCTCGCGCAGCGCGGCCTCCGCCATACCCAGCGCCGCCTCCTGGCTCCGCAACGCCATCGCGTGAGTCTCCCGCTGGCCGAGCAGGGCCGTGCGGGTCTCGGCGCGCGCCGCCTCGGCCCGGTGTCGCCGGTCCAGCTCGCGCAGCCCGGCGGCCGCATCCTGTTCGGACTGTAGGCCGAGCGTCGCGCAAAGCTCGGCGTAACCGCCCTCGAAACGGTCCAGCGCCGCACGCCAGGTCGCGGCTTCGGCCTCGATCCGCACGGCCTCGCGCAGCGCCTCGCCCAACTCCTCGCGCAGGGCGAGCCGATCGGCGACTGCCTCCTGCGACAAGCCCGGCGCCTCGCCGAGGCGACCAAGCGCGGCCTCCCATTCCTCCCGCCACCGCGCCTCGGCCTCGGACGCCGCGGCGCGCTCCCCAGCCATACGGCGGAGCTCATCCCGGGCCGCGGCGGCGGCGGCCTGGGCGCGCTGGCGCTCGCCTTCGGCCGCACGCAGCCGCCGGACCGCCTCCTCCGCCCGGTCGAGAAGGGTGGCGAGGCCGAGGGACGGCGGTGCGCCAAGCATCGCCGCCAGCCGTGCCGCTTCTGTCCCGGACCGCTCCTCCGCCTCCGCGAGGACTGCCGCGGCGGCCGCAACGGCTTCCCGAAGCAGGATCGCCTCATCCCGCGCCGCGAGCGCCCGCTGCGCCTCTGCGAGCGTGGCGCCGGCATCGAGGCCGAGCGGCCGGACCGCCTCGGCCCAGGCCGCGCCGGCCGCCTGGTGCGCCGACCGGGCAGCCGCGCGGGCGGCCTCGACGACCGCGAGGTCCGCTTCTCCCTCGGCCACCTCCCGCAGCAGTGCCTCCGCGCGCGCCGCCCGTTCGGCATCGGTGAGCCTGGCATCGGCCAGCCGGTCGGCCCCGGCCACGGCCTCCGCATAGGCCAGCGGGAGCGGTCGGCCGCCACCATAGGCGCGTTCCTCCTCCTCCCGGCCCTGGCCGAGAAGGCGGCGGAAGACGAGGTCCCAGCCGGCCTCCCGGTGCGCACGGGCCTCAGCCAGGGCCGCGCGGGTGGGCGGCACGCCGGCCGCCTCCAGCACGGCCCGTTCCTCACGCGCGGCGACCAGCGCCGCGTCCGCGCGGCTAACCGCCTCCGCGTGTCGGTCGAGTGCAGTCTCCGCCGCCTCCAGAGCGGCCCAGAGCCGCTCAAGCGCTGGCAAGGAAACAGACCGGCTGGCATCCAGCGCAGCGGGAAGGCGCGCGAGGGCGGCGCCGAGCCGCGCCTCCGCCTCTGCCAGCCCGCGTCGCGCGGTGGCAATCCGCGCGGCGGGATCGCCGTCCCGCCGGATGTCACGGAGCAGCGCGTCGATCCGCTCGGCATCCTCGGCGGGCGGCAACGCGGCGAGCGCCCGTTCGGCCTCCTCCACCCTTGCGCTGCCCTCCGCCAGACGGCGCGGCAGGCTGGCCGAGGCGCTGGCGGCGGCGGCCCGCTCCACTGCCAGCCGCCGCAGCGCCGTGGCGAGGGCGGGGGAGGGGACCAGCACCGAGGGATCCGCGTCGCCGCCGCCGAGCGTTCCGGCCAGCGCCGACACCCGCGCGCGCAGCGTCACGAGGGCGGCCTCGGCCTCCGGCAGCTCCTCCCGCGCCTGCGTGGCCAGCGCGGCCGCCGCCGCCAGCGCTTCCAGCGCCGGCCCCTGTGCGATCAGGCCGTCATCGGTCACGATCGCCGCCAGATCGGCGTCGAGCCGCGCGAGGAAAGTGCGCCCCGCTTCCAGCGCGTGCGCCGCCCGCGCGACGGTGCCGCGCGCCTCGGGCAGTCGCTCACCGAGCGCTGCCGGCAAGCGCGGCGCTCCGGTATTTCCAGCCAGCCACAGGCGCGCGGTCTCGTGGCGTGCGAGCATGGGGCGGACGCGGCGCACGCGCTCAAGCCGGCGAAGTTGCGACGCCGCCTCGGTGGCCTGACGGTTGGCCCCATCCCGTCGTGACACGGCCTCGCGCAAGGCGCGCTCGCGCTCCTCCCATTGCTGCGGCCGCACGAGGCTGCCGTTGAGTTGCCGCCGGCTCTCGGACCAACGCTCGAGCGCGATGTAGAAGGGTCGCTGCGCCGTCTTGCGGGTGGGCGCGAGACGATCGCGCTCCTCCTCCAGGTTGCGCCGGAGCGCCGAGGCCTCCCGCACCCCGCCCGCCGCCGCGAGCAGCGCATCGGCCAGCGCGCCGCCGGAACTAAGAAGGTCCCGTCCGCCCTGGCGCAGCCGCTCCGTGTCGAGGGCGAAGAGCTGGGCGAGCAGCTTCGCATCCGCCCGGCCGAGCAGCCGCTCCATCCAGCCCGCGTCGAGCGGCGCGTCATCCGCCCCGGTCAGCGTGTTCTTCAGCCCCTTGCGGCGGTTGAAGGCAAAGGGCGCGCCGTCCGGCCCGATCCCTGCGGCGGAGAGCTGCATCCCCCCGTAGCCGTGCCGGAAGCTCATCGGCGTCTGCCCGCCGATGCCGAACAGCAGTTCCCCGAAGGCGTGGCGGAGCACGGACTTGCCCGCCCCATTCGGCGCCAGCACGAGGTTGATCCGGCCGGGCGCCGGATCGAAGTCGAGGCGCGTGCCGGCGAAGCTGCCGTAGCGGGTGAGCGTCAGGCTCGTCAGGCGCATGCCGCGCGCCTCAGCCCTGGGCCAGCCGGGCGAGCAGCAGGTCGCGCGCCCGCTGGAGAAGCTCCGGCGGCAGCCTTCCCTCGGCCGCCAGCACCGCCGGGTGATCCGGGCCCAGCGCCTGGCTCAGCCGCACCGCGCCGCGGCCGAGCATGTGGCTCGCATAGGCCTGCGCCGCGGCTACCGGCGCCGCGGCCGCCGAGGGGTCGGCTGCCAGCGCCTCGATCGCGCCGACAAGGCGCCCGACCGCGTCCTCCCTGGCGCGGAGGGCGTCGAGGTCGAGCATGGCGCGCGTCGCTGTCCGCACCTCCTGCAGCCAGAAGCTGCCGGCCTCCGCCACCTCGAGCCCTGCCGCGATCACCTTCTGGCGCAGCGAGGCCGGGTCGCGGGCAAGGGCGGTATGGGCGGGGCAGGGGCCCTCCAGCCGGATCCGCAGGGCGAGAAACCGCCCCTCGCCCGCATCCACGGCGGCGCCGATCGCGCGTCGGCAGCGCTCCAGCACCGCCTCCTCGTCGGCCGCGCCCTCGCAGTCCACCACCAGCGCGCCCCAGCGCACCACGTCGAGCGGCCGGTGCTCGAGCGCCACGACGTGGCCGTGCCGGACGGTGACGAGACTCGCCCCCTTGCTGCCGGGCTCGTTCACGTGCCGCCCCTGGAGGTTGCCGGGATAGACGATCCAGGGCTCCCGCAGCACCTCCTCCCGCGCGTGGATGTGGCCGAGCGCCCAGTAGTCGTAGCCGTGCGCCGCCAACTGCTCGACCGTGCAGGGGGCATAGGAGGCGTGTCCCGGCCGTCCCGTCGCCGCCGTGTGCAGCAGGCCGATGTTGAAGCGGTTCGCCACAGGCACGGGATAGGCCTGGGCGAGGTTGCTCTGCACCTCCCGCGTCTCGAAGCTCTGCCCGTGGAGGACAACGGCGAGGTCCGGCCAGTCAAGCGTGTCCGGCCGGTCCGCGCGCAGGAGGGTGGCGCCGTCCGGCAGGCGCAGGCTGCGCGTCAGCACGCTTTCCGCATCGTGGTTGCCGCGGATTGCCACCACGCGGATGCCAGCGCGGGTCAGCCGCCCGAAGGCCGCCACGAGGGTCTGCCCCGTGCGGAAGTCCGGCCAGTCGCCGTCATAGAGGTCGCCTGCGACCACCACGAAGTTCACCTCCTCCGCGATGGCGAGGTCCACGAGGTTGTCCAGCGCCTCCCGCGTCGCGCGGCGGATGCGGGCGGCCGGCGCGTCGGCGCCGAGGCCGCGCAGCGGGCTGTCGAGATGCAGGTCGGCGGCGTGGAGGAAGCGGAAGCTGTTCAAGGCGCGCCTGCTGTTCTGAGCCTAGGGAGGGCGCCCATCGTGGCGGGCTGACTGGAGCAAACCGATGTTTACCGTCTCGTGGCCGACACGCCAGGGCTCGGTCGTGGCGATTTTGCCAGATCCCCACGCGGAAGGTTGTCCGGCTTCAGATGATAGCCTGTCGCAGTTTTTTACGCCCGTGAGGGTTGCATTCTATGACTCCAGTCTATGCGAAGCACACGTGGTGCTTGCACTGCTTATGATACACACGGAAACATTGAGAAACTCCCGTAAAGCAGAGAAGGCTAAATTTCCCAGGAATGTATCATAAGTATCTGAATCGTAACGTATTGTTCGTATGTTCGTGTCGCACCCGTTTACAGCAGTTTGTTAGACCATCGTATCGGTTTATCAAATCATTGATTCGAAAAAATATTTCGTGTGGCATGCAACTCGCAATTCTCCTGCCGTGTGCGCCACTTCGCGCACGCTCAAGATAAGGAGGATGCACTTGCCAAAGATGAGACATGTCCTGTTAGGGCTCTCGGCGCTGGCGCTTTCCGCTACCGGCGCATCTGCGGCTGGCTTCGTTAACGGCTCGTTCGAGGACGGCAACACTTCTGGGTGGATCACCGGCGGCGGCTATCGCGGGAACACCTCCAATCCCTCTCTTACTCCATCAGCCGTGCTGCCCGGTGGAAGCCTGAACCAGGACGCTGGCGTCCGCTCAGCCGTGATCAATTCAAGCTATGTGGATCCCAACGTCGGGGCCGCACTCGGCTCGACGGTCTACAGCGGGAACTATGCCTATCGGGTGGAGAACACCAGTTCGGGCGGCTACGCCTCGGCCATCAGCCAAAGCGTCGTTGGCTACACCGACCCGACGATCTTCTTCGCGTGGAAAGCGGTGCTCGAAAACGGCGGACACACGGCGCCTGAATCCGCTCTGCTGCGGATTACCCTGCGCGACGACACCACGGGAACCGACCTGGTGACACGCACCTACGACGCCGGCGCCACCGGCGGCGGTGTCGATGCGAGGTTCAGCAGCATCGGGGATCTGTTTTATACTGCCAGCTGGCAGATCGAGCAGATCAACATCGATGCCTCGCTGCTCGGCCACAACTTCACGCTGTCCGTCCTGGCGGCGGATTGCGAGCCGACGGGACATGTGGGTTACGCATATCTCGACGGATTTGGCTCCGTTCTGCCGGGGAATGACCCGACCCCGGTGCCCGAGCCTGCCTCGTTCGCCCTTTATGGGCTCGGGATGCTTGGCCTCGGCCTCGTGCGGCGGCGGCGCGGAGCAAGCCCGACGGCCTGACCGCTTGAGCTGATCCGCAAAAGGCAGGGCGGCCGCGACCGCCCTGCCAACCAACTCTGTTGGTGTGACGCGAAGTACCGGTGCGGTGCGGCCGGAGAAGCTACCCGCCCGGGTCCAGCAGGCTTGCATAGGCCTGGAACATCGTCTCCTCGTCGTAGCAATCCTCGGCCCGCGCCCGGTTGGCTGCGCCCAGCCGCTCCCGCAGCGCCGCATCGCCGAGCAGGGGGCGCAGCGCCGCCGCAAGCTCCGCCTCCGTTCCCCTCGCGGGCGAAAGATGCGCCCGGTTCGGCGGTGCGAGCATCGTCCGCACATCTCCCACATCCGTGGAGGCGATCGGCAGACCCGTGGCCATGGCCTCGAGGATGGAGAAGGGCATCTGCTCCGTCGTGGATGACAGTGCGAAGACGTCCAGCGCCCGATAAGCCGCCGCCGGATCGGGGATCGCGCCCGTGAAGAGCACCGAGCCGCCGATGCCCAGTTCCCGCGCCAGTGCCTCCAGCGCCGGGCGTTCCTCGCCCTCGCCGATCACGGCGAGCCGGAGCGACGTGCCCTCCCGCAGCAGGAGCGCGGCGGCGCGGAGGAGAAGCGCGATGTTCTTCTCCGCTCGCAGCGCCGCCACCGTCCCTATCAGCGGTCCCTCTCCGGGGACGGGCGGAAGGATGGCGGGACCGTCCGGCCGGAAGCGCCGCAGGTCCAGCCCGTTGGGAATATGGTGCAGGCGCCGGGTCGGGAGGCGCCAGATCCCCGTGGCGGAGCGCAGCAGCGTCTCGGAGGGCAGCACCACCGTGCTCCGCCGCAGCAGCAGCCGGCGCGCGAGCACCCGGCGGGGGATCTGCCCCGCGCTCTCCTCCGGCCCGAAGCCGTCCTCCGTGTGGATGTGCGGGATGCCGGGGGCGAGGAGGCGCGCCATCACCCAGTCCATGCTGCCCCAGTTGCTCGTCACGAGCGCATCGGGCCGCATCTCCCGCAGCAGGGCGCCGATCCGCGCCGCGCCGCGCAGCCCCGACCCCTTGGCGGAGGGGGAGGGAACGATCTCCAGCGGCACGTCGGCGGTGAGGCGCGCCGTGCTGTCCGCCCGTCCGTCCAGCGAGACGACGGCGTGGCGCCAGCGCGGCCCGAAGCGGTTGGCGATGGCGCAGAAGCGCACCTGCGCCCCGCCCACGGCGAAGGTCGGGAAGACATGCAGCAGCAGCGGCTGTCGCAGGGGCACTGGGCGCGCCGCCGTCTCCTGCGGCAGGGTCACGGCAGCGCTCATGCGGCCGAGACCGGAGCGAAGCGACCCGCGCTGCCTGTGCCGCGTCGGCGCAGGTCCTCGGCCAGCGAGACGACGCGGCGCGCGTTGCCCGTCCAGGTGAGGTCCCGCCGCAGCACCTCCGCTCGCGCGGCGGCGCCGAGCCGCGCGCGGAGCGCGGGATCGGCGGCGAGGCGGGCGATCGCCCCCCACATCGCGCCCTCGTCCGCGGGGTCGAAGAGCAGCGCGGTGCGCTCGTGCTCCAGCACCTCCCGCAGGTTCGGCTGGTCAGGGGCCACGATCGCGCGCCCGGCCGCCATGTACTCGAAGACCTTCAGCGGCGAGGCATAGGCCACCGCCGCCGGTTGGAGCGCGATGTCGAAGCCCGCGACGAGGCCGGGGATGACCTCGTGGTCCACCACCCCGTCAAACGAAACGCGGTCGGCGATGCCGAGCGAGGCGGCCTGCGCCTCCAGCCCCGGCCGCGCGGGTCCGTCGCCGACCACGCGAAGGCGGAGCTGCTGCTCGCCCTTCCAGGCGGCCATGGCGGCCACCACCCGGTCCATCCCGTGCCACTCCCGCACGAAGCCGACGAAGCCGAGGGTGAGCGGACCGCCCTCCGGACGCGGCTCCGGCTCAGGGTAGTGCGCGAGCTGGATCCCGTTGGGAATCACGGTGATGCGCTCCCGCGGTACCCCCTCGCGCGCGATGCGGTCGGCCAGCACCTCGGTCACGGGCAGAACGCGGTCGGCGGCGCGCCAGGTGTGGCGCTCGGCGGCGGCGGCGAGGCGGGAGAGGCGGAGGTTGCCGTGCCGCGCGCGCTCGTCGGCCAGCGGCGCGTTCACCTCCAGCAGATAGGGCAGGCGCAGCCGGCGCGCGAGCATGGCGCCGGCGAGGAAGAAGAGGTTCGCCCGCTCGTAGATCACGTCAGGCCGGAACTCCGCGGCGGCGCGCGCGAGGGCGCGGTAGGCGGGCAGGTTATAAGCCAGTTCCGCCCCCTCGGCCGCCCATCCCGGCAGCAGGCGGCGCGCGAGGCCCACCGCGCGGCTCTCCCCGCCCCATCCGCCCTGGCCGTAGAAGGAGGGGCCGACGAGACGCACCTCGTGCCCCTCGGCGCGCATGGCCGCGACCATCTCCTCCAGATGCACGCCCTGCCCGTCCCGGGAGCCGATCCGGTGGCTGTACAGAATTCTCATGCCTCGCCTCGCCGGCCCCAGGGCCGCGCCTCCCACCATTGCCTCGCCGTCCGCCGCAACAAGCCCGCCGCGTGGCGCCCGATAGCCGCCACCCCCGCCGGGTGCCGGGGATCGGCGACCAGAAGCCCAAGCCGCTGCCGCCGCTGCCCGGCCCAGAGCCGCTTGTAAGGATCGTCGCCGCGGCCGAAATCGACCTCGTGCACCGTGCCGTCCCCGTCCAGGATATCCGCCATCATCAGCGCGGTCAGCACCGTGCCCGGCGAGAGGTCGCGCTGCGCCTCGTCATGCGCGAGCTTCAGCACCACCGCGCGCCCGCCTGAAACCGCCCAGTACTGCGCCGCGACCGGTACGTCCCCGTCCCGCAGGCGCAGCACGCCGAGCCGCAGCGTGCCCTCCACCGCCATGGCGCGCATGAGGGCGCCGTCGAAGGCGGGCGAGGGTTCGAAGGGCTTCCAGCTCCGCGCGCGCACGGCCTCGTAGGCGGCGATGCCCGCCTCCAGCCGCGGGCCGGGGTCCACGATCCACTCGAAGCGGGCGCGCTTCAGGCAGCGCGGCGTCTTGCGGCGGATGGTGGACTGCAAGGCCGAGGCGCGGTCCGAGAGGTAGCCGTCCCAGCCATCCTCCGGCGCCACGGCCTCGTGCCAGTTGCCGAAATGCGCGAAGCGCAGCGGCACGAGGCCGGCCGCGCGCAGCCCGCCGATGAAGGCTTCCAGCCCCGTCTCCTCCTGCGCGAGGCAGTCGAGCAGGGCCGGCCGCCCGCCGCGCAGCAGCCGGCCGAGGTCCCGCCCCGCCGCCCGCATCGTCCCGTCATCGATCCTTCCGGCCGTCAGCGGGCGCCAGGAGAGGCTGTAGGGCGTGGTCATGCTCTGCAGCCGCCCGCCGCCGAGGCGCATCAGCGGCATCAGCACCGTCTCCTCCGCGCAGAGGGCGAGCAGCGGTTCCGCCCCCTCCGGCATGCCGGAAGCGAGGGTCGTGTCGTACCAGGCTCTTCCGCCCAGCGCGTCCCGCCGGGAGGGCGGCAGGTGGCGGTCGCACCAGGCGGGCATCGCCTCGCCGGGCGCAAGCGCGTGTAGCGCCGGCGCAGCCGCGCGTCCCGGCGGTCCGTTGCACGCAGGAAAAGGAGGCGGCGCGGCCGGCATCCCCGTGCCCTCAATCGCGAAGAGCATAGACAAGCCTTCCCGCCCATTCCCGCATGGCGAACCAGCTCTCGGCGAGGTGGTCGGGGCGCGGCACCCAGTCGCTCGGCCGCCCGTCCGGCGCGCGGTCGAGCCGCACGGGGGCGGGGATGGTCGCGAGGCCCGCGCGCCGGAAGGCCGCGACCGCACGCCCCATGTGCCAGCCATGCGTCACCAGGAAGACGGTGCCAATGCCTTCCGGCCGCAGGAGGGCGGCGCTCAGCACGGCATTGTCACGCGTGTCCCCGGCCGCCGGCTCCATCCAGCGCGTGCGGATGCCGAAATCGTCCCGCAGGCTGCGCGCCATGGAATGGGCGAGCGGCTCCAGCCCCGGGGAGTTGGGCCCGCCCGTGACGAGCAGCGGCAGGCCGGTCCGCCGCTGCAAGGCGGCTCCGGCGCGCAGCCGCTCGAGCGTCAGCGGGCCGACATCGCCGCCCGCTCCGCTCCGCGCCGCGTCGCCACCGAGCACGACGATGGCCCCGGGCGCGCCCGCCGGCGGCGCCGCCGGCGCGGGGTCCAGCGAGGCGAGCAGCGTCCCCGCCACGAAGGGCGTCGCGAAGAGGAACTGTGCGCCCCCCGCGACCAGGGCGAGCGCCAGCCCGCCCCGAACCCCGCGGGAGGCGAAGCCCGCTCCGGCCATCCCAAGCAGCACGAGCAGCAGGGGCGGCAGCAGGAGAGCCGTCAGCACGGCCTGCGCTGTCATGGCGGGGCCGTTGTTCCGCGCATCGTGGGTGCGGCGGTCATGCGGGGTAGGGCGGTTCCAGCGCCGGCTCGGCGCCGCTCCGCGCGCCCGTTCCGCGGTTGGCCATGGCGGCGAGGGAGCGGGCGGGCGAGATGCCGCGGATCTCGCGCCAGGAGGCGGGGCGGCCTCCGACCTCCTCCCGGAAGAAGCTGTAGAAGCCGTCCAGCCAGTCGAGGAAGCGGTCCCGGTCCTCCGTGCTCCGCACATAGGGCGTGTTCCCGGGCGCGAGCGAGGGGGAGTGGTAGGTGAGGACGAAGGTGCGGTGCCCATCCGCCAGCAGGGCGCGCACGAGCCGCTTGCCCTCCTCCAGCGTCATGCCCTCGGGCGTCAGGCGGATACGCTCGAGCAGGCCGAGATGTGCCAGCGCCCCGGTCATGCCGAACCGGCCCGCCGCGCGGCTGAAGGCCAGCGGGCCCAGCCGCGCGCCGTGTCGCCGCGCCAGCCGGCCGACGAGGGCGCCGGTGACGGGGATCTCCATCAGCGTCCGGTCCCGGTCGCACCAGTAGGGGCGGGGCGAGACGTCCCAATAGCCCCAGCGGCCGCGCCGGTCCGGCTGCCAGCCCGGCGTCACGCTCGTATCCGCGAGGTAGCCGAGGTGGCGCAGCACGTCCGCCGTGCGCGGCCCCACGCCGAAGCGGCCGGTGCGGTAAATCAGCGGCCGGTCGCCGAAGGCCTTCTCCAGAATGTCGGTCAGCCGACGGGCCTTCTCCAGTTCCAGCGCGGGCGGCAGGTTCCCGGCATAGGAGTTGTGGTCGCAGACCAGTTCCTCGAAGGGCGGGGTAACCCAGGGGTGCATCTGCGCGCCGACCTCGCAGGCGCCGTCCCGCAGGAACTCGCGGAGCGGACCGCGCCCCGCGTCCTGGTTCGCGACCGGGTAGTCCGCGAGATAGAGCGGCGACACGCCGTGGCGCTCGAAGACGCGGTGCGCGCGGTACTGCTCGCCCATGGAGCTGACATCGGAGGAATCGCGCGAGAAGGGGCGCGACCAGTCGAAGGCTTCCTCCGCGTCCACCATCGTCACCAGCCGCGGCTGGTCCCCGGCGGGCGAGGGAATGGGCAGGTGGAAGCGGGTGTCGAGCACGGAGCCGGTGGCGCCGAGCCCCGTCTCCTTCTCCGGAACCTCCGGGTCGATGGCGCGGGCCGGGATGGTCCGGGCGCGCCCCTCCGGCGTGGCCGCATCGCCAACGCCGTAGATGTCGAGGTAGCGCCGCGCCACCGTGCGCATTCCGAAGCGCCGGCGCACCAGCGCCCGCCCGGCCGCGCCGATCCGCCCGCGCAACGCGGGATCCGTCGCGAGCGGGCGGACCGCCGCCACATACTCCTCGGCCGTGTCGAAGAGGCTGCCGGTCTCCCCCTCGAGCACGAAGTCGTCGTTCACGCCGGGCAGGCGGCGCACCACCACTGCGCGGCCATGCGCCATGGCCTCTGGCACCACGGTGCCGAAGCCCTCCATCTGGGAGGCGAAGACAAGGATGTCGGCGGCGGCGAAATAGGGGTGCGGGTTGGTCTGCTCCCCCGCGAAGATCACGCGCCCTTCCAGGCCAAGGGCGCGGACCCGCTCGTGCAGCATCTCCACGTAGTCGGGCTCGAGCGGCGGGCCGAGCAGCACGAGCTTCGACTGCGGCGCGCTCGCCAGCACCGCAGGCAGGTTCTCGATCAGGAAGATCGGATCCTTGCGCCGGCAGAGGCCGCCGACGAAGAGCAGCACGAGGTCGTCGGGCGAGAGACCCAGGCTTTCGCGCAGGCGCACCCCGGTGCCGGGCGGCTGCTCGGGCACCGTGACGCCGCAGGGCACGAGGAAGCAGCGCGCCGGGTCGGCGCCCGAGGAGAGGGTCTCGTTCATCAGCTTGGGGCTGATCGAGACATAGGCGTCGAAGAGCCGGAAGCCGCGCGCGGCGATCCCGCGGAGGGAGGGGCGGTACTGGCCGGTCAGGACCGGCAGGCTGTCGTCCAGCGTGGCCGAGAGCACGAGTCGGCGGCCGGCAAGGCGCGCGATGGCGTAGCTGAGGAAGTACCAGTCCGCATGGGTACGGAAATGCACGGTGTCGTAGCGCCGGAGGTTGCGCAGGAACCACCAGACGAGGGCGACCTCCCGCCGGATCGTGCCGGGCTCGCCGCGGACGAGGTGGACCACCCGGTCGAGCGTGGAGCAGGCCGCGGCCTGGTGCGGGTCCTCCGGCCGCGGGGTATGGGTCACCAGCAGGTCATGCCCGACGTCGGGCGCCACCTCCTGCATCACGGCGGAGGAGCGCTCGAGGAAGACGCCCTCGCCGGTGAAGGCGGGGCGGTAGTACTTCAGGACATGGAGCACACGGCTCATCGACGATTTCTCCGCGCAACGTCTTTTCGCCGGGGCGCCGCCGTGGTCCGCTGGCAACCATGGACGGGACGGGAACGCATTCGGTGCTTGAGGTCACGCTGGCCCCGGCCGGTGACCTCGCGGGGGTGGAATCCTTCTGGCGGCAGCTCGAGTCGCGCGCGGCCGCCCCCTTCTTCCGCAGCTGGACTTGGGTGGGCTGCCTCGCGGAGGAGCGCTTCCCCGACCCCTTCCTGCTGCGGGCGGAGCGGGGCGGGCGCCTCGTCGGCCTCGCGCTGCTCAATCGCCACGGCCGTCCCCTTCTTCGCCGCCTCTCCCTGACGGAGGCCGGGGATGGGGTGCTCGACGCGCCCTTCGTGGAGCACAACGGTCCCCTGCTTGCCAGGGGCGAGGGCGCGGCGACACAGGCCGCGATGATCCGGGCCGCCCTGGCCGCGCCCGGCGTCGCGGGCCTGCGGCTGAGCGGGGTGGAACCTTCCCTCCTCCTCGCCGCGGAGGAATCGGGTGCGGTCCTGGCGCGGGTGCAGGAGCGCCGCGCGCCCCTCATCCGCCTCGACTCGCTCCGCCGCACGGAGGGTGGCTACCTCTCGGTCCTCAGCGCCAATACCCGCCAGCAGCTCCGCCGCTCGTCCCGCCGCTACGCCGCGGCCGGGCCGCTCGTCCTGGAGAGGGCGGAGACGGTTCCGGAGGCCCTGACCTGGCTCGACGCCCTGGTGGACCTCCACGGCGCCGCCTGGCGGGCCCGCGGACAGCGGGGCGCCTTCGCCGATCCCTTCATGCTCCGCTTCCACCGGGCGCTGGTTGCGCGCGGCGTGCCGCGGGGGGAGGTGGACCTGCTGCGCGCCACCGCCGGGGAGCGGACGATCGGCTACCTCTACAACTTCCGCCGCGGCGGGCATGTCTGCGCCTATCAGAGCGGCTTCGACTATGCGCTGCCCGACCCGCAGGCGAAGCCGGGCCTCACCTGCCACCATCTCGCGATCGAGCGGGCGCTGGCGGCTGGCGACGACACCTACGACTTCCTCGGCGGTGACGACCGCTACAAGCGGAGCCTCGCCACGGATGCGGTGACGCTCGCCTGGGCGGAGGCCCTGCGCCCGCGCTCGCTGCCCGGGCTGGTGGCCCGCGCTCGCGCGGCCCTGGGCGGGAGGAGCGAGCCCCCGCCATAATCCGGTCCGGCCGCTCATGGCCGCACCGCCGTGGCGGCATCCGGCACGGGCGCCCCAGCCTGCCCGACCGTTGCGACGAGCCGCGGCTCGAGCGCGGCCGGGGCGGGCGGCACCGCGCGACGCAGGCGCCGCAGGGCCAGGGCGGCGAAGGGATCACGCCGCGGGTCCGGTGCGGCGTCCGGCGTGGAGGACAGCCAGTCGAGGATCATGCGGTCCGCATTCTCCGGCAGGGCCGCGAAGCCACCGGGGCCGCCCGGGCCAGGATAGATCGTGTGGCGGATGGCGCCGCGCTCCAGCCGGCCGCGCCCCTGCTGAACCAGCCGCCGCCAGTGCCGCCGAAGGTCCGCGGGGTGCCAGGGCCGGAGCGGCCGGAGCGTCCAGGTAGCCTCCGGCACCACCGCGACGAGGGGCGAGCGCCAGGGGCTGCCCGCCGCGTCGAGGTCGTGCATGACGAAGGATCCGAGCAGTCCGTCCCCCCGGTAGAGCCCGACCGGCAGCCGCAGCCCGGAGGCGACGAGCCGCTGCACGAATCCGTCGCGCAGCGCGAAGAGGGAGCCGTGCAGGCCGGGGTAGCGCAGCATATCTGCCTTCAGCGCTGCCGCGCTGCGCCCGGCACTCGGCACGGCGGCGGCGGCCATGGCGAGCGGTTCCGCCGCCAGACGCGCGGCCAGCCGGCGCAGCGCGTCGGGCGCCACGGCCGCATAGGCATCCACAAAGACGTGCAGCCCGGCCGGCGGGCGCAGGCGGCGCAGGTACTGGTTGATGGCGTTCGACTTGTCGGCGTGCGGGATCGACCACACGCGGCCCTGAAGGCCCAGGGCCTGCATGAGCGCCGGCGCCGCGCTGTCCGAGCCGTCCGTCGTGCCGTTCAGCACGACCGAAACCTCGGCGCGCAGCCCCGCAGTGGCGGCGGCCAGTGCCTCGAAGCAGCGCCCGAGCGATGAAGCCTCGTTGCGCGCGAAGACGGCGATGCTCCAGGGCGCCAGGTCCTGCTCGGCGGTGGCGACGCCCCCCCGGTCGCGCTGCGGCACGGTATCCATTAAGAAGCCCGCCCCGCCGGCAGCCCGATCGCGATTCGCCCGAGTGCGGCGCGGCCGGTGCGGCCGATAAAGCCTAGCAGGTCCGCCTCCGCCGAGCGCGGCGCCCCGCAGGCGAACCACAGCCCCATCAGGACGGCCGCATAGACCGCCGCCCCGAGCGGCACGCCGATGGCGAGTTCCCGTATGGCGGCCGACGCGCTCTCGGGCGCTGCCGCCCAGCCCCAGCCGCCGGCCCAGAGCACCGCCGCCATCGCCGCGCAGGCAATCGCCGGGCGCCAGGAAGCGGCGAGGAAATCCGCCGCCCGCAGGCCGAGCCGGTGCATCGCGCAGAGGATCAGCACCGACTGCTCCGCCACCACCGACACGCTCAGCGCCACCGCGGCGCCTGTCAGGCCAAAGCGGGGCACGAGGAGCACGAGCAACAGCGCGCGCAGGATCCCGGCGCCGAGGGTGAGGCGAAAGATTCCGCTCAGCCAGGCCTGGGCGTTCAGCAGCGCGCCGCTGACATTGCCGAAGAGAACGATCGAGTAGGCCGCGCCCACAATGGCCACCACCGGCACCGCGGCGAGCCATTCCCGTCCGAAGGCGAGCGCCACCACCGGTCCCGCCATCAGCGAAACGCCGATGCCCGCCGGCAGGGTGAGCAGCGCCATCGTTGCGATGATGCGGAGATAGGACTCGGCCGCGCCCTCGTCGCTGCGGGCAGCCTCGGCGAAGCCGGGCATGCAGGCGCGGCAGAGCGGGTCCACCATCTCGGTGGCCGGCAATGCCGCGACCTCGATGCCGACGGCGTAGAACCCATTCCCCGTGGTGCCGAGGCTGCGCCCGACCACGAGGCTGTCCGAACGGTCGCGCAGCAGCGTGACGAGACCCAGCGCCCAGCTCCAGAATGAGACACCCGCCAGCTGCCGCCAGGCGGAGAGTGAAAGGCGTGGCCGGAACGGGTGCATCGCGTAGCCCATGCCGATCACGCCCGTGCGATTCACGAGAATGCCCGCCACCAGCGCCCAGTGGCTGTGCAGCACGAAGGCGCTGCCGATGGTGACGGCGATGCCGAGCAGACGCGGCATCAGCATCAGGCGGAATTCCTTCGCGAAGTCGAGGTTCCGGCGGAAATCGGCTGTGCCCACGTTCTCCAGCCCCGAGATCATCGCCGAGGCCGCGAGGGCGAGGAGCACGCCTTCCAGCCGCGGATCATGGACGAACCCTGCGGCGGGCGCTGCCGCCAGCGCGACGATCAGGGCAAGCAGGCCCGCGCGCAGGAGGTTGAGCGTAAAGGCTGTGTCGTAGAGGTCGCGCCCCGGCGAATGGGCGCGCACGATCTGGTCCTCCACGCCGAAGGACAGCGCCGTGTCGAGCGTCGCCGCGACCGCGGCCGCGAGGGAGACGAGGCCGAAGTCAGCGGGCGCCAGCAACCGCACGAGGATGAGCGTGCTGCAAAGCCCAAGCAGCCGCGTCGCCGCGCGCCAGGCGATGACCCAGCCCGCGCCGCGCGCCGTGCGGGCGAGAATGCTCCCGCCATGGCCGGGCGCCGCCCCGTTCATGCCCCAACCACGTCCCTCTCGGGCAGGATGCCGTCCAGGTCGGGCGTCTCGGAGACCAGGAAGCCCTCGAAGACAAGAAGCTGCCACAGGGCCTGGGAGTGGTCGGCGCGGCCCTCCGCGTGCTCGTCCACGAGGCGGATGAGCTGCGCCCGGTCAAAAAGGCCTGAATCCATCATCGCCTCGCCGCCGAGGCGGGCACGGACCTCCGGCGCCCGCGAGCGGAACTGGTCCCCGATGCGGTCCGCGAAGCCCTGCTTCGGCGCCGAGAGCACCGCCGGCGGCAGGAGCGAGCCCGCCACCTCCCGCAGAAGCTGCTTGCCGACGCCGCCGCGCAGCTTCATCCCGGCGGGAAGGCCGAGGCCGAAATCCACCACGCCGGGATCGAGAAGGGGCGGGCGCACCTCGAGCGAGACCGCCATGCTCGTGCGGTCCACCTTCGTCAGGATGTCGCCGGGCAGGTAGGTGTGGATATCCGCATATTGCGCCTGGAGCAGCGGCTCGTCCGGGTCGCACTCGGCCATGAGGGTCGCGAAACGCTCGGAAGGATCATGGCCTGAAAGGGCGCTCCGCATCGAGGACGAGAGCAGACCACGCCGCCGCTCATCCTGCAGCTTGCAAACGGTGCGATAGTACCCCATCGCGCTGTCGAGGCTCAGCTCCGTCAGCGTGCTCTTCGCCCGCAGCCAGCGCGGGGCGCCGGCAAGGGTCGGGTAGGCACGGGCGAGGCCCGCCACCGCACTGCGCCGAAGCGAGGCCGGCAGCAGCTTCCGCACCGCCTCGGCCAGGGTGTGGAAGCGGTAGCGCCGGTACCCCGCGAAGACCTCGTCACCGCCATCGCCTGAGAGAGCGACGGTGACGTGGCGACGGGCCATGGCGCAGACGGCCAGCGTCGGCACGGCCGAGTGGTCGCCGAAGGGCTCGCCAAAGATGGCCGCCTGCCGCCGCGCCGCCTCGATGTAGTCGGCGCTGCCGGTCTCGGCGTGGTGGCGGGTGCCGTGGGCCTCGGCGATCTGCGCCGCGCGCGGGCGCTCGTCGTTGGCGCCGGGGAAGCCCATGGTGAAGGTGGCGAGCGGGGTCGAGGAGACCTCCGCAGCCAGCGCGACGATGGTGCCGGAATCCACGCCACCGGAGAGGAAGGCGCCCAGCGGCACGTCGGACATCAGCCGGTCGCGCACGCTGCCGCGCAGCCGCTCCCCGAGGCCGGCCGCGGCCTCCTCGGGCGCGGCCCGCACCGAGGTCGGCGCGCGCCAGTATGCCCGGGGCGCAGGAAGCGGGGCCGAGGGCGGGGCGTCGAGGTTCAGCAGCAGGAAGTGCCCGGGTGGCAGCTTCAGGATGTCACGATAGATGGAGTGCGGGTCCGGCACGTAGCCGAGCGCGAGGAAGTCCTCCACCGCCGTCGGGTCGAGGCGCCGGCGCACGTCCGGCAGCGTGAGCAGCGCGCCGAGTTCCGAGGCGAAGGCCATCCCGCCGGAAGGGCGCTGCAGGTAGTAGAGCGGCTTCTCACCGAGCTGGTCGCGCGCGAGCAGCAGCGTGCCCTGCGCACGGTCCCAGAGGGCGAAGGCGAACATCCCGGCGAGGCGGTCCAGGCAGCCGACGCCCCACTGCGTCCAGGCATGCAGGATGGCCTCGGTGTCGGAGTGGGTGCGGAAGCGGTGCCCGGCCGCCTCCAGTTCCCGCCGCAGGGCGAGGTGGTTGTAGATTTCCCCGTTGAAGGAGATCACCACTCCGCCATCAGCGGTGGCCATCGGTTGCGCGCCGCCGCTGAGGTCCACGATGGCCAGGCGCCGGTGGCCGAGGCCGAGCCCCGGCTCCTCATGGTAGCCGGCGCCGTCGGGGCCGCGGTGGCGCAGGGCATCGGCCATGCGCCGCAGGTCGGCGCCCGCGGGCACAGCCCGCGAGCCCGGGCTGAACAGGCCAACGATCCCGCACATCAGAAAACCCCCTCATGGATCGAACTGTGGTAACGGGGCGACAACGAAACGGTTTCCGGCCGACCTTTCCGGAGTTCATGCTCGCGAAATATTGACGAGAGGGGTTCAAGCCACCCTAGATGGGCGCACTGCCGCGAATGCTTCTGAGGATCGGTTCCGCCGGAGCCGATCGCCGTGGCACCAAAAGGAGAGCGCAGGTGGAGGTCCACTACGGAGCCAAGCCTAAAACGGTCGCCGCCGAGGAGGATGTGCCAGGCGTCCCGTCCGCCGCCGACATCGTCGGCCGGGAGGCGATGTCCGTCGATCGGCTCGGCTGGCCACTTGCCACGCTCATCATCGTCGGCGCTTCCGTCCTGCTCTGGGCTGCCATCGCCTGGCTCGTTGCCTGGCTGCTCAAATAGGGCGGCGGGACCGTGCCGGTCCGCATCCACTCGAGCGTCGCCGCAAGCCCGTCTCGTAGCGCGACCGGCTCGCCCAGTCCAAGCGTCTCCACCGCCCGCGCACGGTTGCCGAGGGAGTGGCGGATCTCGCCAAGCCGCGGCGGCTTGTTGCGCAGCTCCGGCCCCATGCCGAGGATCGAGCCGATGGTCTCCGCCAGGGCACGGACGGAGGTGGGGCGGCCCGTGCAGACGTTGAGCACGGGCGCCTCCGGGGATGCCTTGTCCATTGCGGCCAGCAGCGCCGCCACGACGTCGGCGACGAAGATGAAGTCGCGGGTCTGCTCGCCGTCGCCGTAGAGGTCCACCGGCTCCCCGCGGGAGAGGCGGTTGCAGAAGATCGAGATCACGCCGGAATAGGGCGAGGCTGGATCCTGCCGGGGGCCGAAGACGTTGAAGAAGCGCAGCCCGCAGGTCGGCAGGCGATGCACCTGGCCCGCGGCGCGCGCGTGCTGCTCGCAGCCGAGCTTGTCCGCGCCATAAGCCGAGAGCGGGCGCGGATAGGTCGCCTCATCGAGAGGCAGCGGGCCGGCATCGCCATAGGCCGCGGCGGAGGAGGCATAGACCACCGGCAGGCGGCGAGGGGAGGCGGCGTCGAAGACCGCAAGCGTGCCCGAAAGATTCACGCGGTGGGTCGCCAGCAACTCCCGCACGCCGCGCTCGACCGAGGCGATAGCGGCGAGGTGGAAGCACCCGTCCACGCCCTCCATCGCCGCGCGCACGGCGGCGGCGTCGGCCACGTCCGCCTCGATGAGGGTCACGCCTTGCGGGAGGTTCTCGCGCTTGCCCGTCGAGAGGTCATCCAGCACGCGCACCTTGTCGCCGCGGGCGAGCAGCGCCTCCGAGAGGTGGGAGCCAATGAAGCCGCAGCCCCCGGTTAGGAGATAGGTCGCCACGCACTGATCCTTTCAACAGGGTGAAGAGGGTAACGCGCCGCACCCGCGAAGGGCGTGGCGCCGGGTTCAGGGGCCGCCAACGGGCAACAGGCCGGGCGCGCCTGCGCCCGGCCTGACCTGCCTTACCCTGGACCGGAAGAACCGACCCGCGGGCCTTCAGGAGCGTCCCGTTCAGCCGCGCTTGCGGTTGCGGACGAGGCCCATGCCGAGGAGGCCCATGCCGAAGAGGGCGAG
>NZ_JONP01000010.1 GCF_000711725.1 Roseomonas aerilata DSM 19363
CGTCGTTCTGGATGGTGCCCGTGGCCGTGGCCGTGGTGATGGTGGTTCCGGACGAGGGCGAGGCCAGCGTGAGGGTGAAGGTCTCGTCGGTCTCGGCCAGGGCGTCGCCGGCGACGCTGACCGTGATGGTCTTGCTCGCCTCGCCGGCGGCGAAGGACACGGTGCCGCTGGGCAGGGTGCCGCCGAAGTCCGCGGCATTGGCGGCGTTGCTGCCGCTGCCGGTGACGGACCACTGGGCGGTGCTGGTGCCGCTGAGGTCGCCCGTGCGGGTGACCGTGTAGGCAAAGGCGGTGCTGCCGCTGTTTCCTTCCGCCTGGGTCAGCGGGCCGGAGAGCGCCAGGCGGCTGGCGGTGAGCTCGGCCGGCGTGAAGGTCGTGCCGGCAAAGGTGAAGAACTCGACGTCGATGAGCGTGTCCGTGCCTTCGGACGAGGTGACGACGATCGACCCGTCGGCGCCGCGGGAGACCGTGACGTCCTCGCGTGCGGCGGAGAAGACGGCGGTGTCGGTCCCGCCCTCGCCGGAGATCCAGTCGTCGCCGGCGCCGCCGATGATCCTGTCGTCGCCCGCGCCGGCCCAGACGGTGTCGTCCCCCTCCGCGCCATTGACGGTATCGTTGCCGGCGAGCGCGTAGATGGTGTTGTCCTGGTCGGTGGCGCTGATGGTGTCGTTGCCGGTGCTCGGCGCGACCGGGATGGCGCCGCCGAAGATGATATCGATCGGGCGGGTGTTGGTGTAGTTGCCGTAGACGTGGAGCGCCATGCCGCCGAGTGCGCTGAGCCCGTCGTAGGATACGCTGAAGGTCAGGACGTCGCCGCCCGCGAGCGGGCCGTAGCTCCGGTCGACGAGGCCCGTTCCGCTGAGGCTGGCGCTGCCGTTGCCGGTGAGGTCGGCATCTACCAGGCCCGAGATGGTGGCGGCGCCCTCGGCGCCGAGGTTGCCGATGGCGAAGGTGGCCTGGGAGGCCGTGCCGGTGACGAAGTCGATGTAGTAGGTCTGGACCCCGTTCACCATGCCGATCAGCTTCAGCTCCTGGCCGGACACGCTGACGGCGCCGAGGATGGCGCCCTGGCCGATCGTCGCCCCGGGGCCGTAGGTCGCGCTGCTCTCCGCGGCCGCCTTCCAGGCATCGATGGTCTTGTAGCTCGTGCCCTTGTAGAGCCAGGCCGAGCTGGCGTTCCCGGCCGCGGCGTAATACTCGTTGCCGGCGATGCTCGTCGTGCTCGAGCCCGGGCTGACGGCGAGGAAGGAGTCGGGGGTGCCGGTGAAGGCCACCGTGTTGCCGATGATCGTGGCGTTGCTGGCGTTGTAGGCGCTGTCGGACAGGTCGCCGATATTGATGATGTCGGGGTTGTAGCCGCCGTCCTGGTAGCTTGTGTTGTAGAGGAACTGAACGCCGGTTCCGCCCTTCTGATAGAGGCTCTTGCCGGAGGTGTGCGTATCGGTGTTGTCGAAGACGAGGGTCTCGCCCGACATGCCCTTCAGGACATAGGCGAGATCCGTGTAGTCCATGCTGTTGTCGTAGACCTGGGCGCCGTTCTGCCAGCCGACGAGAATGCCGTGCAGCTTCGACCCTTCCGAACCGGTATCGCCGATGCCGGTATTCCCGTAGATCTGGTAGTTGTTGACGTGGTTCCGCGCGATGGCGCCCGGGTCTGAGTCGGCGCCGACGAGGATGAGCTTGCTCGCGTCTCCGTCGATGAAGTTGCGGAGCGTGTTGTACCGGATCACCCCGTTCGAGGCGTCGTAGGGGGTGTCCGGATCGACGGTGACGAGGATCGTCGTGCCGATCTGGTCGCTCGTGGTGCCGGTCTGCGTGATGTCGTTGTGCTCGATCAGCGGATGCGCCACGTCGGTCAGGCGGATGCCGTAGTAGATCCCGCTGGCCCCCGCCGCGTTCAGGTTGGCCGTCACGCCCGAGATCACGACCGGGACGTCGTTGCCGTCGGCGTTGATGGTGGCGATGCCGCCGAAGCCGGAGCGCGCGACGCCCGGAAGGTTCACCGTTCCGCCGGTGATGGAGACAGAGCCCTCTATCAGGGCCTGCACGTTGATCATCGAGAGGGCGGTGGAGCCGGAGAACTGCACGTTCTCCAGGTCGAGGTGCGCGTGAGTGCCGGTGCTGACCCCCTGGATGCCGTAGCTGACGGGATTGACCAGCTTCGTGCCGTCCAGGTGGAGGGTATAGGCTGTTGCCTGGTCGTTGACCGTGATGAGGGCGGCGTTCGCGTTGATCCCGTCGATGATGATCTTGCCGAAGGTGACCGTGCCGCCGTTGTCCTCGGAGATCCCGATCACCCGGGACTGGCCCGACACGCCGCGGATGGTGGCGCCGTAGTCGGTGACGGGAAGCCAGGTGACGGAGTTCGAGATGACCAGCGTCTTGGCCGGGGAGTAGACGCCGTCGTTCAGGAGGACGGTGTCTCCGTTCGCCGCGACGGCGTTTGCCTTGTCGATCGTTGCCCAGGGACGCTCCCGCGAGCCATCGCCGGTCGTGTCGTTGCCTGCGGGAATGCCGTTCGCCGCGGTGGCTGAAACGTAGATGGTGCTCATTTCCGTATCCCTGGCGCCCGGTGTGGCTGCGGCGAGAAGCATCGCTCCGCGGCTTCCGCCTTCGGGGCGGAAGACGCTTGCGAAAGGGCCCGCAGGCTGTGTTCAGCCCGACCCGGCATCAGCCGTGGGTGCTCCCGACCAGCATCTTCGCCTCTCGCCAGCTCCCCTGATGATGAACAGGCATTCGCGCGACGGCCGGGATGTTCCAGCTGCTGGGCATGCCCGCTGCACGGCCGTTGCGATCGATCATTCCCGCATCGTCGCAGTTTGGGAGCCGGCCGGACATCGCAATCCGCTCCAGAAACGCCGCTCAAAAGGGATGAGATCGGGCGGTGCCTGTCGCGCCTCCGCCGCTTCCGGTCCGGGCTGGATCGGAAGCGGCGGGAGGCGGCGCCGGGTGCTAGAGCCCACCGATGGTGGCGGCGGAGGTCGACAGGGAGAGGACGCTGATGAAGGGGGCGACGACCTTCTGCGCCTCCCAGATGGGTGCGTTCGTGACGTAGAGGATATCGTTCGGTTGCACGGCGAAGCTATGCGCCAGCAGCATGGATTCGCCGCGTGACATATCGAGGTGGAACACGGCAGGCTGCGCCGCCGTCCCGCCGGTGGGGCGGAAGACGAAGACGCCGGCCGGATCCGCCGTGCGATCGTTCAACCCGCCGGCCGATCCCAGCGCGTCCAGCATGCTCATGCGGGAGAAGGTCATCGTCTGCAGCCCTGGCCGCAGCACGGAGCCCATGACCAGCAGGCGCTTCTCGTTGGGTTCCAGGATCACCTGATCGCCGGCCGAGAGGCGAAGGGAGGGCTGCGACAGGAGTTCGAGGTAGGGCAGGCGGCGGGGCGGTGCCTGCTGGTTGTAGATGACGGCATCCAGCGCCTGGGCGGGCTGCGTGGGGCCGCCGGCACGCGCCACCGCGTCGAGAACCGTGAGCGGGCCGTCCAGCAGCGTCACGCGCCCGGGTGTCCGCACCTCGCCCGACACCAGCACGGAGTGATGGGTGCTGCTGGCGAGCTGGACATGCACGCGCGGGTCGACGGCCGTGCCCGTCAGGGCTCCGGTGATGCGTGCCGCGGCCTGGGCGAGGGATAATCGGGCGACCTGGACGCGCCCGGCATAGGGAAGCGTGACCGCCCCGCCCTCGTCCACCCGGACCCCGGGGAAGTTGCTGCCGCCGGTGGAGGCGGGCGCGAAGAGGCCGCCGTCGCTGCGCTCGAAGATCACGATGTTGAGGACGTCCCCGGGCGCGATGCCGAACTGGTCCGGCCGCGTGCTCGCACCGGTGACGTCGATGCGGGAGCGTGCGGCGAGGGCGTAGGGGCGGATCGTGGATGCCGAGATCTCGATGACGTCGTAGATCCGCTCATTGGGCGGGGCTGAAAGAATGGCCGAATAGCTCGGTCCGTTCCGCGCGGTGAGTCCGCAGGCTGCCAGTGGCATGATGAGCACGAAGCAGAACAACAGCCTGACGAATCTTCTACCGCGCATAGCTTTCCACCGTTCCTTCCAGCATCCGATCGACCGAGAAATGGTCCGTGACGAAACGCTTCGCCGCCCGCGACATCGGGCCGGCGCGGCCGCCCGCCTCCATCACCTGGAGCACCCGTTCGGCGATCTCCTCGGACCGCACCGTCTCGGCGCTCTCCAGGAGGAAGCCTGTCTTGCCGTGAAGGATCGCTTCCGGCGTGCCGCCCGCTGGTGTTGCGACGGCGGGGACGCCGGCGAGCTGGGCCTCGAGCACGACGTTGGGCATTCCCTCGAAGCGCGAGAGGAGCACGAGGCAATCCATCTGGGAGAGCCAGTAGCCGACCTCGGTGGATCGCCCGGTGAACAGGACGCGGCCGCCGAGGCGCGCTGCCTTCTCCTCGGCCTGGCCGCGCAGCGGGCCGTCGCCGATGAGGATGAATCTTGCGTCGGGGCGCCTGGCGAGGAGGGTGGCCGCGAAATCGATGAATTCCAGGGGCCGCTTGTTCTCGTCGAAGCGCATGACGGCCCCGACGGTCAGGCCGGGACCGCAGGCCGCGTCGAAGGCGGCCATCAGCGCCCGTGCCGCGGAGCTTCCCTTCGGGGAGAGCGGCGCGATGCCGTTCGGCACCACCCGGATGCTGTCAGGGTCCATGCCGATGTACCCCGCGTAGCGGGCCGCCGCGAAGCGCGAGTTGGAGGTCCAGGTCACGCCGGGAATGGATGCGAGCAGCGGGTAGAGCGATGCGTATTCGGGGCTGTCCCGCCCCGGCCGGTCCGGTGGCGGCGCGGTTCGCACGGACAGCACGATGCGCGGGACGCCGGCGAGGAGGGCGGCCAGCGAGCAGGCAAGGATGGTTCCGTCCTGCCAGAGGTGGACAACGGACGGCGCCATCGCCTGGAGCCCGCGCGTCAGCCGTGCCGTTGCCTCGGCCACGCGGGGGGAGAGGAAGCGGAGAAGTTCCGTCAGCTCCCCGGAGAGATGGTGCTCGGGCATGACGGCGTAGGACCACAGCCCGACGCCGTGCCGCTCCAGGACGGGCAGGAAGAAGGCGCCGCCCGGCCGGGCTTCGGTGGAACGGCAGATCACGCGGACCTGGCCCAGGTTGTGCCCGCCGATCCGTCTCCGCTCCAGGTGTGCCCCGTGCAGGCCGACGGCGGAGGTGACCATCTGGCGTTCCGCGCCGCCCGCGCCGAGGGACGCGCCGACCATCACCACGTCGCCCACCGAGTCCTGGAAGGGAGGAGGTGCCGTCCGGCCCTGCGCGGCGCGCTGGATGAGGGAGGCGAGGACGGCGCTGCCGGCGTGGCCGTTCCCCTCGTGCCGCACGACGCCGTCCAGCACGGCCAGGTCGGATGCGATGCGCGCCGAGGCGGCCAGGAGGCGCGGCCTTGGTCCGAGCCGTTGCGCGCCCTGGTCGATGACGTCGCGGGCGGCCCAGGGGTGCCCGCGTCGTTCCTCGACCTGCGCCCGTATCAGCCAGCCCATCTCGTATGCCGGGTGCGAGCGGACGAGGCGGTCGAAGGCGGCATCCGCGAGGCGGGCTTCCCCGATTTCCTCCAGGGCGCGAGCGAGGAGGAGGGTGTCCGCGGGCAGCGTGGGCGGTTCCGGGAAGTGCCGTGCGAGTTCGACGGCGGCGGGCCCGGGGCCGTCGTTCCTCAGGATCCAGCGCAGCGTCACCAGCATCGCGTCGTGATTGCGCGGGAAGCGTTGCAGCAGCGCCCGCCATGAGCCGATCGTGTCCTGCCGCTCCCGCAGCCGCTCCAGCAGGCGGAGCGCCAGGACCTGCAGCCGCTCCGTCGTCGGGTAGCGCGCTATCAGCCGGAGGACGTCGTCCAGCACCGCCGATGCGTCGGGCCGGGACACCCAGGATTCCGCCATGCTGACGGTGCTCGATGGAGCAGGCTGCGTTCCGATGCCGCGGGCGACCGCGGCGCTCACCGGATCGGCCTCATCGGCCCCCGCATAGTCGAGATCAAGCAGGGAGCTATCGTTGCCGTCCATGGCGCGTCAGACGCCGTAATGGTCGCGGTACCAGTCGACGAAGGCGGCCACTCCCTTCCGGACGGGCGTGTTGGGGACGAAGCCCGTCAGTTCCGCCAGGGCCGAGGTGTCGGCCCATGTCCGGGGAACATCGCCTGCCTGCATCGGCAGGTAGTTCCGCACCGTGTCGCATCCGGTGGCTTCCTCGACCGCCTCGATGAGGTCGATCAGCTCCACGGGCTGGTTGTTGCCGATGTTGACGATGCGGAAGGGCGCGGACTTGCTCTGGCAGGCCGGCGTATCCGTCTCCACCCGTGGAGGCAGTTCGGTGAGGCGGACAACGGCTTCGACAAGGTCGTCCACATAGGTGAAGTCGCGCTGCATGCGGCCGTAGTTGAAGACGTCCAGCGGCTTTCCCGCGATCGCGGCGTCGGTGAATTTGAACAGGGCCATGTCGGGGCGTCCCCAGGGGCCATAGACCGTGAAGAAGCGGAAGACCGTCGTCGGGATGCCCCAGAGGTGCGAGTAGGAATGGGCCATTCCCTCCGTCGCCTCCTTCGTCGCGGCGTAGAGCGTCAGGGGATGGGCCGTGCGGTGGTGCTCGGCGAAGGGCAGCTCCGTGTTCGCGCCGTAGACGGAGGAGGTGGAGGCCATCAGCAGGTGGCCGACGCCGCGCTGCCTTGCCCCCTCCAGCACGTTGAAGGTGCCGACGAGGTTCGCGTTGATGTAGGCGCGCGGGTTCTCGAGGCTGTAGCGCACGCCGGCCTGGGCGGCGAGGTGGATCATGACGTCCGGGTTCGCGGCGTCGAGCATCTCGTTCAGGGCGGCCTCGTCCTCCAGCATCGCCTCGCAGGAGGTGAAGCGCGGGAACTCGTGCAGCAGCGCGTGGCGGCGCTGCTTGAGCGACACGTCGTAGTAGTCGGTCATGCCGTCGAAGCCGGCCACGAAGTGTCCGTCCTGCAGGAGACGCCGGGCGAGGTGGAACCCGATGAACCCCGCCGTTCCCGTCACGAAGAAGCGCACTGGGTTGAGGTGCATGGCTTTCACGTCCGATCGAGGATTGCGTGGTAGAGCAGGGTGGCCATCGCCCAGGCGATCAGGGCGCTGCCGGCCACCAGGAGGATCGAGAGGGTGGCGTTGGGGTAGCTCGCCTCGCTTGCGAGCACCGGCCGGACATAGGTCACGACGTAGCTCCGCTGGCGTGCCGCCTCCATCCGGGCGGCCTGGGCCAGCCCCAGGGCCTGGGTGAAGTACTGCTCGGCGATCCGGAGCGCCGCGGTGAGCGCCTCGTTCTGCGAGAGGATCTCGGCCCAGGAGCTGCTGCTCCGGTCGCCGGCGCTTCGGCTGGACTGGCTGCCCGCATCGGCCAGTTGCGCGCGCAGGGCGCGGGCGCGCGCCGCCGCGGCGGCGTACATCGGGCTGCCCGGGCCGGACCCCGCGCGGAGGGCTTCGGCCTGCGCGTCCGCCACCGCGAGATCCTGGCGCAGTTGCAGCTCGATCGCCGTGCCGGAGGCCGAGGCCTTGCTCGGGTCGAGCACGCCGGAGGTCGTGCGGAAGCTCTGCATCTCGGACAGCGCCGCGTTGAAGCGCCCGCGCGCGGTTTCGACCTGCTGCTCGGCAAGGCGCATCGAGTCCGCGATGACGCGTTGCGACATGTCGTTGGCGAGCCGCTCGCTGCTCGCCAGCACGGCCTCCGCGAGGGCGAGGGATTCCGTGGCCGTGAAGGCGCGCGTGCTGATGGTGAGGACGCCGCGCGACAGCTCGAACTGCGCCTTGACGTGTGACCGCCAGGCATCGAACAGGGCCTCGGTCGAGGAGTCGGGGCGGAGGCGGACGATCGGGTCTGCCTTGGTGCTCGTCAGGATGGAGCGGACATCGAGACCGGCCTTCTGGACGTCCTCCATGGCCGGGACGGAGTGGATGTAGTCCACGATCCCGTATGACTGCGTCACCGGCGCGGCCGAGGTCGAGGGGCCGAGGGCGGCGACCAGCGACGAGGGCCCGCCCCCATCGCCTCGCTGGGAGTCGCCGATGCGGAGCGCCACCACCGCCTTCGTGACGTATTGCGGCGTGACGATCCAATTGAAGTAGACGGAGGCCAGCAGCGTCGGCAGCACGACGACCAGCAGGAAGGACCAGAGCACGCCGTGGCTTCTTCGCTGCTCGACGGGGAAGTGCGGGAGGGTGAGGCCGGCCAGGACCGGCCTGTCCGGACGACCGGGTGGGGCGGCTGGCAGGCCCGGCTGCTTCGCTTCGGGCTCGCGGATATGGAGATCAGGCATCGGTCACCGCAATCCGGTTCTGGTAGGCGTCGGCGGCTTCATCGGCCGAATGGAAGGCGTGAAGCTGCCCGCAATCGAGGATCACGACGGTGTCGCAGAAGCGGCGCACGTTGGCGGCGCTCTGCGAGGCCATGATCAGTCCGGCGTGCCGCCGCCTTTCGGCCAGGGCGGCAAGGCATTTGCGCTTGAATCCGACGTCGCCCACGGAGCTGACCTCGTCGATGAGGTAGACGTCGAACTCGATGGCGATGGACATCGCGAAGGTCACGCGGGCGCGCATCGTGTTCGAGTAGGTCAGCAGGGGCCGGTCGAAATGGGAGCCAATCTCGGCGAAGTCCCGCACGAAGCGGGTGATCTCGACCGGATCCGCGCCGTAGAGCCGGGCGATGAACTGCACGTTCTCCCGTGCGGAGAGGGTCGGGTGGAAGCCGCCGCTGTATCCGAGCGGGAAGGATACCCGGCACGACCTTATGATCTGTCCCCGGTCGGGCAGTTCCATGCCGCCGATCATCCGGAGCAGGCTCGACTTCCCGCTGCCGTTCGCGCCGAGGATCCCGACGGCGGCGCTGCCGTCGAAGACGGCGGAGAGGGCGTCGCACACGACATGGCGGTTCGACCCGTGGCCGTAGGCCTTCGAGACGTTGCGGAGTTCTATCATGTGTAGGCCAGCCGCGGACGGGCCGCGCGGAGCATGCTGAGGCCCAGCAGCAGGGAAGCCAGCACCCAGCTGATGAGATAGGTCCGGTCGAGGACGGGGGTGCTGTAGTCGGAACGGAAGCCGGTGCGGAACCACTGCACCGCGTGGAGCACGGGGTTCCAGGACAGCCAGTACTGGAGGTTGCTCGGGATGCGGTCGACCGAGAAGAAGATCCCGGAGAAGATGTAGAGCGGGCGGGTCAGCACGCCGTAGATGTGAACCCAGGAACTCCAGAGCGACATGGCCGTGGCGTTGACGAGCCCGACGCCCAGCCCCAGCGCGAAGGTCAGGAGCGCGGCAAGCACCGCCGTTTCCGGCGAGACCGGGGGTTCCATCACCTCCATTGCCAGCAGGAGGACGACGAGGATGGAGATGACCACGACCCAGGTCAGCCCCGCCAGCACGGCGCGCGCCACGATCATGTCGAGTGGCGAGACGAAGGGCATGCGCAGGACCTTCTGGCTTCCGCGCACCGCGCCGCCGACCTGCAGCGCGACCTTGTGGAAGAGGAAGAAGGGCAGGACGCCCGTGATGAAGAAGAGCACGACGCTCGGGCCGACGGGCGCCCGGCGGTTGATGGCCCAGTACACGACGCACATGACGGCGACGTGCGACAGCGGCTCGATAAGGGCCCACAGGTAGCCGATGCGGCTTCGGCCGGACTGTGTCTTCGCCTCCCGCAGCAGGAGCGCGCCCGACATCTGTGCGCGGCGGGCAAGTGCCTCCATGAAGCCCGGTTGCCGTTGCCGCTGGGGGACGGAGACCGAACCGCCGTGTCGATCGCTGCTCTTCATGGGGCGAGGTTATGGCTCGTCCCCCCTGCAATCACGCAGTGTTTGATCCAGATTGGGATCGAACTTGGTCCCTAGCGCGCGGCGCAGATGCCGGGCCAGGGCGATGCCGCGCCTTGCGGGCCGGCGAAGCGCAGCAGGCACGCGGCGAGTTGGGTTGGGTCCTGGGTGGGATCGACGACGGGGATCGGGGTTCCCTCCGCCGCCAATTCGGCGAGAGCAAGGGCGGGGGCGTGCTGGACGACGCGCAGGCGCCCCACCAGGCTGGTGGCGGTCGCGGCGACGGCGCCATCGGCCTCCGTCGAGGCGTCCCCTGCCCTTCTCATCGCGGAGACGGGGCCGAGGCCGAGGCGGGCTTGGGCGGTTGGGTTGACGAGGATGTCGCCCTCGCTGGCGATCAGGCCTCCGCTCGCGGCCGCGGCGCCGTAGGCAGCGCCGCTGCGTCCGTCCGAGTATGTGGTGGGGGCGAGGACCGTGAGGTTGTTCACAGAGTGCACGAAGGCTCCGGCATCGGCCTTCGGGTGGCGCTGGCCGGTGAGGAGGAACACGTTGGCGACGAGGCTCACGCGGATCATGGGCCGCATTCTGCCGGCCAGGTGGTCGAGCGGCTGGGCGCACTCGGGTATCCATTGCCTGGCGGTGCATGTCAGCACGCCGAACAGCATGACCTTGTTGTGCGATTCGATGCGGTTGAAGGCGATGGAGACCCTGCCGGGGTCGGTGGTCACCTCGCTTCTCACGACGTCGATGCATCCGTCGCCGCAGCGGGAGAAGTGGTTGTTGAGCAGGGCGACCCGGTCGAAGCGGCCGCGCAGGCCTATGGCATCCGCGATCCTCGTATCGGGCTCCGAGTAGTCGGACTTGGTGAAGCGGATCCCGGCGACGAGGACGTTCTGGACGTTCTGCACGAGGAGGCTTGTCTGGTAGGCGGGGGCGTGCAGGACGACGCCCTCGCACCCGCCGTCGACGGTGGTGTTCGAGGGGAGGCGGATGCCCCGGCTGAGGTTTATCGTTCTCCCGGCGAGTTCCGGCGCGAAGGCGATCCAGCCGCCGCCTTCCTGGCGGGCCTTCTCGACCGCCCAGCGGATGGTGCCGGCCGTCGATGCGTCGCCCTCCGCGGTGTCGCGCACGAGGAGGAGGCGGTGGCCGAGCCCGCCCGTGGTGCCGCGGGCCTCGCCCGGGACCCGCGATGGAAGCGGGTTCTCGCGGACGATCCCGGCGGCGTCGGCCACCGGCTGCCGGCATGTGGCCGGGGCCGGCAGCGTGGCCGCGCGCGCCTCGGCGCGATCGAGGAAGTCCCGCGCTCCGGCCGGCTGCGCCCCCGCCTGCGGTGACAGGAGGAGGAGCAGCGCCAGCGCGGAGCGCGGGCGGATCATGGCAGGGCCAGCAGCGATTCCTGCGGCAGGCTGGGCGCGGTCACCTCGGAGGGGCAGCCGAGCCCGGTGTAGAGGAAGCCGCGCGCGCCGGCTTCTCCGGGCGTGTAGATGTTCCGAAGGTCCACGAGGATGGGCGACCTCATGCTCACCCGCAGCCGGTCGAGGTCGAGGGCCCGGAACATGTCCCACTCCGTTACCATCACGACGGCATCGGCGCCCTGGGCTGCCTCATAGGGGCCTTCGGCATACTCGACGTCCTGGAGGACGGCCTCCGCCTGCTCGCGTCCGGCGGGATCGTAGGCCTTTATCCGGGCGCCGGCATCCTGCAGGGCGGTGACGATGGCGATGGAGGGCGCGTCGCGCATGTCGTCCGTGTTCGGCTTGAAGGTCAGGCCGAGCAGGGCGATGGTCTTGCCGCGCACGCTGCCGCCGCAGGCCTGCACGATCTTGCGGCCCATCGCGCGCTTGCGCTGGTCGTTCACGCTGGCCACCGCCTCGGCGATGCGGCAGTTCGAGCCGTAGTCCTGGGCGGTCTTGATCAGCGCGCTCAGGTCCTTGGGGAAGCAGGAGCCGCCGAAGCCGGGGCCGGCGTGCAGGAACTTGTTGCCGATGCGGCGGTCGAGGCCGATGCCGCGCGCCACGTCCTGCACGTTGCCGCCGACGCGCTCGCAGAGGTCGGCGATCTCGTTGATGAAGGTGATCTTGGTCGCGAGGAAGGCGTTCGCGGCGTATTTGGTGAGTTCCGAGGTGCGCCGGCCCGTGAACAGGATCGGGGCCTGGTTGAGGCAGAGGGGGCGGTAGACCTCCATCATGACCTCGCGCGCGAACTCGTCCTCGGTGCCGATGACGATGCGGTCGGGGCGCTTGAAGTCCTCGATCGCGGCGCCTTCACGCAGGAATTCAGGGTTCGACACCACCGCGAAGGGCATGCCGGTGCGCTGGTCCTGGATGATGCGCTCCACCTGGTCGCCGGTGCCCACGGGAACCGTCGACTTCAGGACGATCACGGCGTAGCCGGTGAGCTCCGAGGCGACGTCCTGCGCGGCGCGGTAGACGTAGCTCAGGTCCGCGTGGCCGTCGCCCCGGCGGGACGGCGTGCCGACGGCGATGAACACCACCTCCGCGCCGGCGATGGCCCATGCCATGCTGGTGTCGAAGGCGAGGCGGCCTTCGGCCATGTTCCTGGCCACCAGCTCCTCCAGGCCCGGTTCGAAGATCGGGATGCGCGAGGCCTGTAAGGCCGCGATCTTGGCGGGGTCCATATCGACGCATCGGACGTTGTGCCCGAAATCCGCCAGGCATGCTCCCGTGACGAGGCCGACATAGCCGGCGCCCACGATTGCGATCTTCATGGTTTGAACCCCTGTGGTTGTTGGCTTACGCCATAGGCATCGAGGGTGTCGGACAACATTCTGGCGATGCCGAAACGCTGCTCGATGAAGGCTGGGGCGCCGACGCGCGCGCGGGCGCGCATCGGTTCGTCCCGCAGGACCCGCGCGACGGCGTCCGCGAGGGGCCCGGCATCGTCCGTGGGGACGAGCACGCCGGTGATCCCGTCCAGCACCGCCTCGGCGGAGCCGCCCGCATTCGTCGTCACGACGGGGACGCCGAGGGCCTGCGCCTCGAGAAGAACGTTGGGCAGGCCTTCGACCTCGCTCGCGAGGAGCATTACGTCCATCGCGCCGATCCAGGGCTCCACCGGGCTGCGCCGCCCGGCGAGTGTCATGCGGCCGCTCAGGCCACGCTCCGCGATGAGGGCCTCCAGCTCGGCCCGCAGCGCGCCGTCGCCCACGATGACGAAGTGGCTGCGCGGCACGCGGGCCGCGACGAGTTCCGCGACGGCGAGCCAGAGATGCGGGCGCTTGGCGGGCGCGAGGCGGAAGGTGCCGCCCATGAGGAGATCGTCGGGCCCGAGGCCGAGTTCCGCGCGGACGGCCTGCCGTGCCGCGGCCGGTGCGCGGGCGCGCACCGCCGGGAGTTCGAGGCCGTTGCGGATCACCTGGATCCGTCCCGGCGCCATGCCCAGCCAGCGCTCGTAGTCCTGGGCACCGGCGCCGGAGTTCGCCGTGAAATGCGCCCCGGGGCAGCGGGCCAGGGAGAGGTACATCGTGGAAAGGTAGCGCCGGTAGCGGCGCCGGTCGGTTTCGGTGGCGACGACGTTGCGCGTGGAGGCGACGATGCGCGGCACGCCGGCCAGGACCGCCGCCACCGATCCGGAGGTGATGACGCCGTCCTGCCAGAGATGGACGAGTTCCGGGCGGAAGCGGCGGAAGCAGTCGTAGAGCTTGATGACGTCGCGCGAGATGCCGGCGGGCAGCGCGGCGATGAGTTCCAGGGCCGCCCGCGCCGCGGGCTCGGCGGCGGCAATGTCGCGGAACAGCGCTGGCGCCGACACCTTCGCGAGGTCCTCGATCGTCAGCTCCGGAACCTCGGCGACCGGGCGCATCGTGGAGCGGCCCCTCTCGGGGTTCAGGTCCAGCCCGACGAGGACCCCGCGCCCGAGCCCGCGTGCGGCGAGGTGCCGCGCGACGCCTGCGGCGGAGAGCGCCACCTGCCTTTCCGCGCCGCCGGCGCTGAGGGACGAGGTCACCAGCATGTAGGTCGGGGTGGGGGAGATGAGGGGCCGCTCGGGCGGATGGAGCAGCGCGCGCTCGAACAGCGTGTCCGGGAACTCCGCGACGCCGGCACCGGGGGCCGGGAGGCGGAGAGCCGCGGCGCAGCGCACCGCCATGCGCAGGGTTTCGGGCGCGGCATTGCCCTCCTCCACGGCGGCGGAGAGGTAGCCCCAGGCGCGCTGGTAGTGGCCGCCCTTGAGGAGCGCGGCGGCGGCGGTCTCGCGCGCCCGGCCGCGCGTCTGCGGATGGGCCATCACCCCCGCGGCGAGGGCGGCGGCGCGGTCGTGCCAGCCGCAGGTCGATTCGAGCACGGCGAGGTCGACCAGCCCCTCGACCCCCCTGCCCCGGAAATAGACGCGCGCTTCCTCGAGGAGCTTTTCGAGCGCCGCGTTCCGCTCGAGGTTGGCGAGGGCCACCATCAGGCCGCGCCAGTGCTCGACCACCGTGCGGTCGAGCGTCAGGGCGTGGCGCCACGCCTCAGCGGCGCCCGCCCAGTCCTTGAAGCCGGCCATCAGGCGCGCCTGGCCGACGCGCGGCCCCGCCTTGTCCGGCTCCAGCGCGACGATCCTGGCGGCGATGCCGAGCAGCGCCGCCTTGTCCTCGCCGGCCGATTGCGCGACGCGGAGCCGCGTGCGCCAGAGTGCCGCGACGCCCGGGTGGACCGCGATGGCGCGTTCCAGCATGGCGATGGCGGCGGCCGGCTGGCCGAGGGCGTCGCGGGCTTCGGCGATCCGCACCGCGGCGGCGATGGAGCTGCTCCACATCGCCTCGGCACGGTCGAGGGTGGCGCGCGCGGCGGCCGTGTTGCCGGCGCGCTGGGCCTCGGTGGCGACGAGGGTCAGGGAGAAGGCGGTTTCCGGCCAGTCGGCGGCGTGTTGCTCGAGCACCGCGCGGCGCGAGACCGGGCCTTCCGCGAGGCTGAGGCGCGCTTCCAGCAGCAGCTCGGCGGCGGCGAGATCGCCCGGCGAGACCGCGAGATAGGCGGAGAGCATGCGCTCCGCTTCCGCGTGGTCTCCGCGCTCCGCGGCGTAGCGGCCGAGGCGCCAGAGGTGGCGTCCATCCCCGCCGGAGCCGGCCTGGCGGCCGATCTCGAGCCAGAGCATGCGCGCGCGGTGCTTGTTGCCGCTGGCTTCCAGGGCGGTGGCGAGCAGCGCCTTCGCTTCCGGTGCCTCGGGCGCGGCGTCCACGACGCCCTGCAGCAGGGCCACCGCCGCTTCGCTGTGGCCGGAGCGCAGGCAGGCGCGCCCGTCGCGCAGCCGGGTGGCCAGGTCGGGCGCGGTGGTGCTCATGCGGCCTCGCGCACGGCGGCGGGGGCGATCTCGTCCTGGGCGGGCTTGGCGGCCGCCTTCCAGGCGTTGCCGTCGAGGAAGGCCTGGCACCAGAGTTCCACGCCGAGCATGGCCCACAGGACCGCCGGGTCGAGGTCCGGGCGGGCCTTGTGGCGGCGGAGCAGCGCGGGCACCCGGCCCTGGCTGAAGAGGTGGCGGTTGCGGGATGCGGAGCCGAGCAGGGTCTCCTCGGTGAACTCGCGCAGGGCGGGTGCCATCGGGTTCCAGGCGGAGAGGTCCGCTTCGACGGGGCTCCGCCCCTGGACCAGCCAGCGCCGCGCTGCATCGGGCAGGCCGAGCAGGAGGCCGGAGAGGCGGCTGTCCAGGAAGGGGCAGACGAGGGTGGCGCCGGTCAGGCTGGCCGCGATGTCGAGGGCCGGAAGCTCGCGCGAGGGCACCCTCATGGTGAGGTCGAGGCGCGCGGCCTCGGCCATCAGGAAGGCCGGGTTGGCCTCGCAGAGGGACGTTCCGTAGAGGTCCGGGGCGGCGAGGACGAGCGTGTGCAGGAGTGCCGGGCCGAGCAGGCCCATCCGGTCGCCCTCGGGCATCCCGCCGCTGGCGGCGTGCCAGAGGTCCCGGGCGGAGAGCGGGGCTTCGTGGAAGCCCCCGTCGGCGGGCTTCGTGCCCGAACCCTCCCGCAGCTTCGCCAGGTCGCGGTGGAAGAGGCGGTAGCGGCGATGGGCGAGCAGCAGCTCGGCCGCGCCCGTGGGGGCGAGCAGCAGTCCGCCCTCCGCCCCCGCGGCGAGCGCCGGGAGGATGACGTCCGGCGCGATGGGTTCGCCCTGGTGCAGGACGAGGCGCTGGATGAGTTCCGGGTCCGGCGGAGGGAGTTCCGCGGTGCTCTCCCGCACGCCGGGCAGGCAGGCGAGCAGCAGGGGGGTTCCTTCGCCGCTGCGCGGCGTGACGGCGTCCTCGTCCAGGCCCTGCTCCTTCAGGGCGGCCATGATGAGGGGCGTGAGGCTTCGCGCCGGGCGCGCCGGCTCGGAACCGGTGGCGGGCATGCTCCACCAGCGCCGCTCCCGCACCGAGCCGTCCGCGCCGACCACCATCAGGTGACCTGGCGGGAGGCGGCGCACGCGCATCAGCGGGCTGCATCCCAGCGGCGAGTACCCGAAGGCGATGATGGCCGAGAGGGCCGCGAGGTTCGGCTCGGGCCGGAGCCCGGGCCAGGCGAGCAGGGCCTGCAATTCGGAGGCGAAGGCGACCGCGCCGTCCGCGCCGCCGATGGTGGCCACGAGGAGGGGGGACTGGCCGAAGCGGTCCCGCGCGAGGGTCAGGGTGCCGGTGCCGGCATCGAGAACCGCGAGGGCGAAGGCGCCTTCGAGGCGGGGCAGCAGCCCCTCGTCCCAGGTCTCCCAGCCCGCGAGGACCGCGTCCGCGTCGCGCGTGCCCTCCGGCTCGACGCCGGCTGCGCGCAGGTCGGCGAGAAGTTCCTCCCTGTTCGTCAGCCGGCCCTCGAAGGCGAGGCTGTGGCGCGCGCCGGTTCGCGTGTCTCCGGCCAGAAGAAGGGAATGGCCGCGCGCCCGCTCCTCGAGCAACCACTGGGCCTTGCCGGCATTGCGGTGCGCCAGCCGCCGCCTGACCTCGTTCGCGGCCGTCATGGGCGCGGCCGCGGGCGGTGCCGCGCCGGCGTAACCAGCGAGGAATCCCATCCCCCTTCCCCGCGTCAGGCGGCCAGCGCCTGGCGGTTGAGCATGTCGCTCAGCCGCTCAAGCCCCTTGGCGTTCGCCGGCTCCAGCTCGACCGCCTTGAGCGCCGCGGTCACGCCGAGGTCGTAGCGGCGTGCCTGGCGGCAGACGCTGGCGAGCTTGTGCCAGTTGCGGGGCTCGTCCGGTTCGAGCTGGGTGAGGCGTTCCAGCAGCTCGATCGCCTCGCGCGAGCGTTTGGCCGCGGCGTGCAGGCGCGACAGGGCACGGAGCGCGTCCGTGCGGTTCGGATCGATGTCGAGGATGCGGCGGGAGAAGCGTTCCTGCTCCGCGATGTCCCCCTCCGCCAGCGCGACCTTGTACAGCTTGCGGTAGCCGGACACCGCGCGCGCGAGCAGCCGGGTGGCCGGCAGGTTGCGGCCGTCGATGCTGAGGACGAGCTTCGCCTTGAGGACCGCGTTGTCCAGGTCGCCCGCCGTGAAGTCCTGGCGCATGGCGGAGACGAGCTTGCGGTTGAGCGAGGCGATCGTGCTCGCGACCTTGTGCCGCTCCGCTTCCGGGAGGCCGCCATAGAGCCGCAGCGCGTCGAGGATGGCGCCTGCCTTGATGGCGGCCCGCGCGGCACGGAGGATCAGCTCGGGCCGCCCGTCCTCGCTGTCGGCCAGCGCTTCCCACGCCGCCATGGCCTCGGCCCAGTCGCCCTGCCGCTCGCGCAGCTTGGCGTGTTCCCGGATGAGGCGGACCTCCGCGGGGTCGATCGCCAGGCCGTCCATGCAGGCGGCGATGGCGCCGGGGAAATCGCCGGCCAGGGTGCGCTCGCGCACGAGGCTGCGGATGGGCGCGACCAGCTTGCGCAGGCCCGAGACCGCCTTGCGGTTCTCGGGGTCGATGAGCCGGATGGCGTTCCAGGCGGCAGCGGCGCCCGATGTCTCGCCGCGCTCGGTGGCGGCCCGCGCGCGCTGGGTCAGGGACCGGATGAGGCCAGCCTGCATGATGGGATCGGAGGCGTTGCTGTGGCCCTGCCGGCGAACCGCGGCGATCACGGCGGCCGCGTGCTCGTGATGCGCGGTGGCCGTCAGCGCGGGAACCAGCGCCATCGCGGCCGAGGGATCGAACGGCACGAGCTGCTGCGCCACGGCGGCGAGGGCATCCATCCGCTTCAGGCGCTGGAGTGCCTCGGCCTTCAGGGTGAGCGCCAGCACGTCGGTGGGATCGCGCCCGAGGGCGGCATCGGCGGCCTTGACCGCCTCCTCCAGGTTGCGGCCCTTCAGTTCGCAGCGCGCGATCTCCGCCAGCGGGCCCGAGAGCTCCGGCCGGAGCATGGAGATCCGGCGCCAGACGGAGGCCGCGTCGTGGAAGCGCTTGGCCTTGAGGAGCGCCTTCGCGGCGACGGTGAGCGCCTTGTGGTCCCCCGGCACCAGCTCCACGAGTTCGAGGGCGTGGACGCAAGCTTCCTCCAGCCGGTTCAGCCGCTGGGCGATCTTCACGAGAAGCAGGCGGGGCTCGACGCAGCGATGGTCGAGGTGCAGGGCGCGCTGGAGGTCGGCGAGCGCGGCCGTGTTGTCGCCGCGATGGTAGGCGACGGCACCGAGGAGGCCGAAGAGCTCCGCCGCGCCCGGGTGATCCATCACGGCGCCGCGCAGCAGCACCTCCGCCTCGTCCATGTCGCCGCGGGCGATGCGGGCCTTCGCCTCGCGCGCCACCGAGCGCACCTCGTTGGTGGGCAGGGCGGGCGCCGGCGTGGTGGCCTCGCGCGGGGGCGGCACGGGAGACGCCGCAGGGGACGGGCCGGCGGACGGGCCGGCGGGTGGGGCGGCCGGGCGCGGCGCGGGCCGCTCCAGGCGGATGGAGTCCGCGTAGGCTACCTCGGGCTTCGCGGCGGGGGGCGCCACGGGTGCCGGTTCATTGCCGCCGGTACGCATCAGCGGCTGCATGGCGGCTTCGTAGAGCATCTTGCCGATCAGCGGCTTGAACTCGGTGGTGTAGTGGTTGATGTCGCGGCCCTCATTCGCCAGGGCGCGGGAACGGCCATAGGCGACCACCTGCGGCGCGGGGTCGAAGAGCGCGAGGCCGTGCTCGGCGGCGATCTCCCGGACCCAGTTGCAGAGGCGCGACCGGCTCTCGATCATGCGCCCGCCCCCATCGGCGACGTCGATGTGGCAGACGAACATGGTCGGTGCCGGCAGCCGCGCCGCGATGGTGAGGAGATCGGCCTCCAGCTCCTCACGCTTCGTGATGTGGACATGGCCTTCGAGCAGGAAGCTGCGCTCCACCGGATCGGCCAGGTGGAAGTCGGGGAGGAGGTTGAGCGCTTCGGCCCGGGCGGGGCGCTCCGCCTCGTATTTGTGCCGGAAGAAGGCTTCGAGCAGCTCGCGCCGGTCGTTGAAGACGCGGTCCAGGCAGTTGATCTGCAGCAGATGGCCCTGGAAGTGGATCTCCTTCGCCGAGGAGATCTCGACGATGTAGAGATCGGCGGGATCGCGGGCGACCGGCGTCTCGTAGGTGCCCGAGGCGAGGAAGCGGACCAGTTCCTGCGGGATCTCGCGGCCTTCCAGCACGTCGAGCTGCTGAAGGATCTCCTTCGAGGTGTGCACGAAGCCATAGACGTTGGTGGTGTCGCGCCGGATCGGCAGATGCGGCTCGGACGCCGCGATGGGATCCGCGATGCGGCAGGTTCCGATGGTCGTCACGCTCGTGCGCGTGGTGATGCCCTGGCGGTCCGAACTCTCCTTCATCGCTGGCCTGGACAGGTGGTCAATCAGCATCTCGCGCTCCCACATCCGAGCCGGCGGTATCGTCCGGCCGACCTCATGGGCGGAAGCTAACGAGGCGGTTCCATCGACCGCCATTGAAAGCGCAACCATTTTGCGGCGCATTCTGGAAACCAGCAGGCCACCCGCGGGTACGGGAGAAAACGAAACAACGGATTGGAGGGGGCGGCCGGGAGGGGCCGCTGATCGATGCCATTCAATATGGAATTCATTTTGACTTGCAGTGCCGCGGACGAAGACCGTTCCGGCCGTCGCCTTATGTGTGGCGACCCTGTCGCCGGGCGGGATTGATAAGGACGGCGAATCCGAAATAACAGAAAGGTGATTCCTGTGTTTCGCTTAATTTCGGAGCGAAACACCGACCCCGAGACGACAGGATGGAATCCCTTATCATTTGTTATCGTATTTTGTGGCAGCACGAGAGACGAGTGGGCAGCCAGCCACGAAAAATAGACCGAGATCAAAAGGGTTCCATCAAGAGCCATCTTGATCCGCGTCTGAAACATCGTGGCGTTCGGGATCAACACCTGGCGGCGCCTGTGAAGTGGTGCTCGCTGTTTCACCTGCTTGTTGAGGAGAACACATGGACGGATCAGCGGTGCAGGCGCGGCCGGACGAGGCGCTCTTTGGCAAGTTGCAGGAGTCGATCACGCATCTTGTGTCACTCTTGCAGGATATTTCACCGGCAAGCGCGAGCGAGGCCACTCCGGAGGCGGGAGTACTTCCGGGTTTCTGTGCCACACCGGGCGCGAACGACCTGAAGCGGCTTATCCAGCTCCGTGCCCGGCGGCGGCGGGATCCCACCGGCTCGTTCCTCGAATGGCCGGCCTGGGACATGCTGCTCGACCTTGCGGTCGTGAAGGCGGAAGGAGGGCACGTGTCCGTTTCCGCCATCTGCGTCTGCTCGGGCGCGCCGCAGAGCACCGCCCTACGGAAGCTGGCACAGCTGGAACGCGCGGGCCTGGTGCGGCGCTACCTGCACGAGAAGGACAGGCGGCGGGTCTGCCTTGCCCTGACCGACCGGGCGATGGAGCTGGTGCAGACCATGCTCGACGAGGATCTGCGGTTCTACGGCGCCCTTGCGGCGGTTGCCGCAAGGCAGGCGGTCCCGCCCGTGATGCCGGCCCAGTTCGGGGCCAGGAGCGGCGCGCGGGAGGCCTCCCCGGCGCCCAGCGCAACGTAAGCCAGCGCGACATGAGCACGGCCTGCCCCATCCTTTGCGGTGCATCGGATGGGGCAGTGCCGGCGTCGTTACAGCACGATGTCGGCGTGGGTGAGCAGGTGCGGCCCCGCCACGTTGACCTGGAAGTCCGCGGCGCCATCCCCATTCAGGTCGGCTGAAAGGATGGAGTTCCCGCCCTGCTCCGTCAGGAGCAGCTCGCCGGCGTGGCGGGAGAAGGAGCTCCCGCTCACCCAGGTGAAGGCCTCGTTGCCGGCCTTCAGCGAGTTCGCGTCGATCGCGGAGAGATCGATGTGGTCGCCGGCGGCGAAGTCCAGGATCACGTCGTGCGCGCCGAGAGTGCTGTCAGAGGCGGCGAGATAGACGAAGACGTCCTTGCCCTCTCCGCCCGTCAGGGAATCGGCTCCGGCGCCACCGGTGAGGCGGTCGTTCCCCACGCTGCCGAGGAGCGTGTCCGCGCCGTCTCCGCCGAAGAGCAGGTCGTCGGCGTCGCCGCCGGTCAGGCGGTCCGCGCCGGCATCGCCGTTCAGCGTGTCCTTGCCGCTGCCCCCTTCGAGGCTATCGTTGCCGATGCCGCCGGACAGGGTGTCGTTGCCCGCGTCACCGGAGAGGCGGTCATCGCCCACGCCGCCGACCAGGGTATCGCTGTTCGTTCCGCCCGCGAGGATGTCGTTGCCGTCCCCGCCGTCGAGGCGGTCCGCGCCGCCGCGTCCGTCGACCCGGTCGTCGCCCGTGGTGCCGACGAGCAGGTCGTCGCCGCCGGTAGCGGTGCCGGTGGGCGTACCGGTGGGCGTGCCGCCGTTATCCGGGGCCGGGACCAGAACGGGGTCGGTGGGGGCAGGCTTCACGGGCGCGGGCTGCGACGGCTGGGGTGCCGGCTGGGGATCGGTGACGACGAGCGCATGGCCGGTGCCGGCATGGGAGAGCACGTAGCCCTGGACCTTATCCGCCCCGACCGTGTTGTACGCGTAGGGCACGTCGTAATGGGCCGTGTCCGCGTCGTTGTTGGTTCCGTTGGCCTCGCCGGCGCCCGGCTTGGACCAGGTGACATTGTCGAAGAGGTTGCCGCGCAGATCCCAGAAGCCGGCCTCCGCGCTGTCGCGGCTGACGATCGGATCGTCGGAATTGGCGAAAACGTTGTTCTCGATCAGCCCGACCGCGCCCATGCGGAGATTGATACCGGAGGTTTCAACGTTGTTATAAAAGTTCTCGTAGATATGGACATAACCGTCGCGGACACTCGGAAGACGCGAGCCCACATTCTCGAACCGGTTGTGATCATACGTAACGAAACGGCCGCCCTCGTCGGCGTCTGAGTACCCGACCAGGGAAACCTTGTGATGGTCGTGGAAGTAGTTGTTCGAAACGGTGATATATTCGGCGCCGCGCTTGATATCCAGCAGCCCGTCGTAAAAGTCCTTCGAGACGTTCATCGAGCTGTAAAGCTCGTTGGAGTCGATCCAGATGTTCTTGGACGGCCCCTCGATGCTGATGGCGTCCTTTCCGCCGGTCACGACATCATGGATCTTGAGGTTCTGGACGATCAGGTTGGACGAGCCGCCCTTGATGTGCAGGCCGATGCCGTTCAGCTCGCCGGAATCCCCGACGATCGAGAGGTTGCTGCGGCCATCGACGGTGATCTCCTCGCCGCGGCTGTTCTGCGGGGTGATGGTGCCGGCGACGACGATCGTGACCGGCGCGGAGCCGGGCTTCACCGCGTCGATCGCGTCCTGCAGCTGCGAGCCGGTGCTCACCCGGACGGTGGTGCCGCCGCTGCCGCCCGAAGTTCCGCCGTTCATCGACGCGAAGCCGTGCGCTGTCTGGAATGCCATCCGTTCAAACCCTTTCTGCTGACCGAGAAGCCTCTCGCGGTGAGGGACCTTTTTCTCCCCGACTTCCTTCGCAGTATCGAAGCAGCCGAGTCTAGATAGATTGAACACGGAATCGTGATCGGATGATTTGCCAAAATATCCGTGGCCGCGCGGGTTACAAAAGCGCCTTCTCCGCGCGGATTTTTCCCTCTTGACTTGCCGGATCGGCGGACGAACGCCCGCAATACCAGGGGCTTCGCAGACTGTTCTATTGGGCTCGGGGCGGCGATTTGATCCGCAGGCCGTTATACTTTGGCACGGCCGGAACCGGACTTTGCCAGTTACGGAACCGCAAATTCCGGTGATCTCACGAAAACGTGATAGCTGATTTCGGGGTGTATGGGAAGTCGGCCCCGGGATGGGGTGCCGCCGCACCAGGCTGGGAAACGGGTCCGGCGTGACGTGGAACTCGATGCCAAACTGGACCGGCTTGGCTTCGCCCTCGGCTCCGCGCCGGTGCAACCTGTGCGCCGCAAAACAGGAGCCGCTCCCGATGCAGGCAGGGCATTCCGGGAGGATACCATCCCCCGAGGGGCGTGGCACCGCCGCCCCCGTGGTGTCCTGAACCTTGTCAGGGCGAGCCCTCGCGGTCATCGGCCTCGGCTATGTCGGCCTGCCGGTCGCTGTTGCCTTTGCCCGCGCGGGGATGCGCGTCATCGGCTTCGATACCGACCCGCGGCGCATCGGCGAGCTGTTGGAAGGATACGACCGCACCCAGGAGGTGCCGCCCGAGGAGCTTCGGGCGGCCCGCCTGGAATGCACCGGCGATCCGGCGGCCCTGGGCGGCGCCGATATCTTCATCGTCACGGTTCCGACGCCGATCACCGCCACGCGGCAGCCGGATCTGCGCGCCCTGCTCCGCGCCTCGGAGACGGTGGGGCGCGCGCTTCGTCCGGGCGCACTGGTTGTCTATGAGTCCACCGTCTATCCCGGCGCGACCGAGGAGGAGTGCCTTCCCGTGCTGGAGCGCTGCTCCGGCCTGCGCGGCGGCACCGACTTCGCCATCGCCTATAGTCCGGAGCGGATCAATCCGGGCGATCCCGAGCACCGGCTGGCGACCATGATGAAGGTGGTTTCGGCCCAGACGCCTTCCGCGCTCGACGAGGTTGCGGCGCTCTACGGAAGGATCACGCGGGCGGGCATCCACCGGGCGCCCTCGATCCGGGTGGCGGAGGCGGCCAAGGTGATCGAGAACGCCCAGCGCGACCTCAACATCGCCTTCGTCAACGAGGTCGCCTGCATCTTCGACCGGATCGGCATCGATACGCGGGACGTGCTGGCCGCCGCCTCGACGAAGTGGAACTTCCTCAACTTCGAGCCGGGGCTCGTCGGGGGGCACTGCATCGGGGTGGATCCCTACTACCTCGCGCATTGCGCGGAGCGGGCGGGGCATCATCCGGAGATCATCGTCACGGGGCGCCGCGTGAACGACGGCATGGCCGGTCTGGTGGCCAAGCGATGCGTGCGGATGCTCATGCGGCGCGAGACCGAGTCCCGCCGCGTGACCGTGCTTGGCCTGACCTTCAAGGAGAACGTGCCCGACCTGCGCAACTCGCGCGCGCTCGATCTCGCGCGCGAGGTGCAGGGCCACGGGCTTGAGCTGCAGCTCGTCGATCCGCTGGCGGACCCGGACGATGTCCTTGCGGCGACGGGAATCCAGCCGACCGACATGCGCGACATCCGCCCGGGGGGCGCGGTCGTGCTTGCCGTCGCGCACCGGGCCTTCGTCAACTCGGGCTGGGATCTCGTGCGCCGCTGCCTGGTGAACGAGGGCGGCGCGGTGCTGGACGTGAAGGGCTGCCTCGATCGTTCGCTCGTGCCGGCGGGCGTCGATCTCTGGCGCCTCTGAAGCGGCCGGTGCGAGCGTCGTCGCGCGGGCCCGAACCAATCTGCGCCCTACTCCGGATGCATCTCCGCCGCGGGAGACGGATCTCATCGCCTATACAGGCGGGGCGCGGCGGCGCGGGGACATGCCCGATGTCGCGGCGGGGTTGGAGTGAGGCTTCGCGATGCTCACCCAGGAAAGGCTCCTGCCCGCACGCGCGGGACGGGTTTGCGGTATCGGCGATGGCCTGCGCGGTGGCGCATGGTTCTTCCACTCTTCGCCCCTCCCGTTGATGAGGCGTTGCGCGGCCTTACCTCCCGAAGGGGATGGTGGGCGGCGGTTACGGCTCCCCTGCCCGAGGGCCAGCCGGTTGGCGGCTGACCACCCGTCGGCTTGAGACCGGGGCTCGAAGACTGGCTGGAGCCGTTCCTCGCCAGGTTGATCCATCCCGCGCGCCGCGAGATGTGCCGGCTCTACGTGACGGGGCTTATCGAGCGGGAGGGCGGCAAGAACGTGCATCGGATGGCCGCGCGGCTCGGCCAGCCGAGCCACGACGCCATGCACCACTTCATCTCCTCCGGAAGCTGGGACACCGGGGCCCTGGAAGCGGCCCTTGCGGCCGAGGCGGGGCGGCAGGCCGGTGGCCCGAACTCGCTGCTGGTGATCGGCGAGGTGGTGCTTCCGAAGAAGGGGACCCGGTCCGTCGGGGTTGCGCCGCAACCGGTCGGGGCTGCGGGAAGGATCCTCAACTGTCAGGTCCTCGTCTCCCTGACGCTCGTGCGGGGGGTGGTGCCCATGCCCGTCGGACTTCGGCTTTTCCTGCCGGAGAGCTGGACGGGCGACAGCGAGCGCATGGAGAGAGCCCGCGTGCCGGAAAACCTCCGTGTGCCTCGCAGCAAGGCGGAGATCGCGCTGGCGGAACTCGACCGCGTGTCCTCGGCCGGTGCGCGCTTCGGCTGTGTCCTCGTGGATGCGGATTACGGCGCGAGCGCGGAGTTCCGCGAGGGGATGAGGGCGCGCCGGCTCCGCTGGGCGGTGGCGGTACCGGGGGGGATCACGGCCCTTCCGGTCTCGGCCGCGCCCCGGTCGCGGCCGGTGATGGCGGGCGGCAGGGGGGAGGAGGGTCCGCGCCCGATCGAGAGCATGCTGGCGGAGGCCCCGTGGTGGCAGCTGACCTGGCAGCGCCGCGCCGAAGAATGGCTTCCCGTCGAGGTGGCTGCCTCCTTCGCCGCCTTGCGGGCGCGCTTGGTGGAGGAGAGGGCGGGGCCAGGGGAGGGTCCGGTGCGCGACCTGCCGGGCGGGCAGGTCTGGATCATCGGGGAGAGGCGCGATGGGGGAGAGGCGAGGCACTACGCGTCCAACCTTCCGGCCGGCAGCAGCCTGAGGACGCTCGCCGGCACCGTGAAGGGGCGCTGGGTTGCCGAACGGGCGCTTCGGCTGCTGGGGGAGGAGCTTGGGCTCGACGACTTCGAGGGGCGCTCCTGGGTCGGGCTGCACCGGCACGCGCTGATGTCGATGCTTGCTTACGCCTTCCTGCAGCAGGAGGGGCTGGCCGGCGCGAGGCTGCAGGGCGCGGAGGGTGAGCGACCAGAAGCCCGCCCCGGATGATTTCCGCGGCGGCGGCCGCACGGATGGGAGGGGCGGCTCAGGCGGTGTCGGCGGCGCGGTCCGTTGCGGCGCAGTCGAGCATCAGTTGCTGGTGCGCGTCCATCAGGCCCCTCGCCTGCTCGGGCGAGAGCTTGCGCGCCGGCCCCCTGCCCTTGGGGCAGGTCAGGTGCGGGTGGTCCACCGCGCCGAAGAGGCGGCAGAGGAGGGGCCGGTCGGCATGGATGGCGCAGCTGGCCGCCGCGGCATAGGGGCAGGTGAGACAGCCGGCGGCGGCGTGGCGTTTCTCGGCCACCCGCGACCATTCCCAGCCCGTCATCGCGATGGCGCCGCAGCAGGCGGTGCAGCCCGGTTCGCACTCGAAGCCCGGAACCTGGTCGTAGAGGGCGCGGTGGCGCGCGGCGAGTTCGCCCTCCGACGGGGGTGAGGAAGGGGGCCGGGCGGTGATTCGGCTTTCCAGCAGGCGGGCGACGGGGTGGGGCGCCTCGAAGGGGCCCCGCACGACCGCGCGCTGCTCGTTGCCGGACCTGCTCATGCCGCGCAGGCTGCTCCGGGAGGGGTGAGGCTGGCGAGCGCGATCCGGTTCAATCTGGTGCGGACCGGTCCTGTTGGCGCCCGGAGCCATGGGTAGGCCTGTGCCGCCCGATTCCTCCGGGTGCAAAAAAGAAGGGCGGGCCTCCTCTCGGTGGCCCGCCCTTCCCTGTCACGGATAGCCCCGATCAGGGCTTGTTCACGGCGTCCCGGATCGCGTCCTTCGCGCCGCCGGCGGCGTTCTGGACCTTGCCCTCGGTGCGCTTGGCGGCACCCTCGGCTTCCATCTTCTTGTCGCCGACCGCGGCGCCGACGTTCTCCTTGATGGCGCCGCCAGCCTGCTTCAGCGCGCCCTCGACCCGGTCCTTATCGATCGCCATGTGAGCTCTCCTCCGTCTGGTTTCGACGTGGGATCAACGGGATGCCGCCTGGGCCGGTTTCTGTAACCGGATGTGTGCGGTATCGCTGGACGGAATGGGAGCGCCCATGTGCGGTCGGTATTTTCTTCAGCGCGATCCGGCACGGCTGGCGCGCTACTACGACACGCCGGACGGGAGCCCGACGCCGAACGCGGCGGCGCGATGGAACATGGCGCCGACCCAGGACGGGGTGGTGCTGCGGCGAAATCCCGAGACGGGGGAGCGGCGGCTGGACCTTCTGCGCTGGGGGCTGGTGCCGCGCTGGGCGAAGGATGCGCGCGACGGGGCACGGCTGATCAATGCGCGGTCCGATGGGGTGGCGGAGAAGCCGTCCTTCCGGGAGGCCTTCCGGCGGCGGCGCTGCATCGTGCCGGCGGACGGGTTCTACGAGTGGCTGACGCCGAAGGAGGCGGAGGCGAAGACGCGGTCGAAGGACCCGAAGCAGCCCTTTGCCGTCGCGCTGACGAGCGGGGAGCCGATGAGCTTCGCGGGGCTGTGGGAGGGATGGCAGGATCCGGAGGGGAACTGGCTCCGGACCTATTCGATCATCACGACGGAGGCGAATCCGAAGCAGGCGCCGCTGCACCACCGGATGCCCGTGATCCTGCCCCGGGAGGACTGGGCGGCCTGGCTGGGGGAGGAGGAGGCGCCGGCGGAGCGGCTGCTGGGGATGCTCAGGCCTTGCCCGCCGGAATGGCTGGCCTGCTGGCCGGTGAGCAAGCGGGTGAACAAGGTGTCGGAGGACGACGAGGCGCTGATCCGGCGGGATGCGGGGGTGGCGGCGCCGCCGGGTCTGGATGATCCCTCGCCTTACGAGAGCGGGCTGGCCCTCGTTTGATGCGGATTCGCGGGTGACGCCGGGAAGAGGAGGAAGGATCCCTCCTCTTCCCGGATCTGCCGAAGGTCGTGCCGCGGATGGCCGGGGGCGGGCAGCCCTCTTCCGTGGCGTGCCCGGTCAGGCGATGCGCTGCACCTGGGTGAGGGCCTGGGTGGCGATGGCGCGGCCGATGCGCTCGCCCTCGTTGCAGGCGGGGCGGAAATGGGCGCCGCACCAGATGCGGCTGTTCGAGCACTCGGCGAGGGCGGCGGCGAAGCTGGGGAAGGCGCGGGTGGGGCGGCCCTGGCGCTCCAGGGCCTGGTGGGTGAAGGGGAACTCGCCCAGCAGGCCGGTGATGACGTAGGCGCCGGTGGCGACGTCGGCGCTGTGCCCCGAGGGGTATTCGGGGTGGTAGGGCGTCACGAGCAGGGGCTGCCAGAGCGGGTCGGCGCGGACGCCGGGGCTGCCGAGGTTGATGGCGGTGACGGGGCGCCAGAAGGCGAAGTGGGCCTTGTAGCCGTAGACGAAGACGTCCGTGTCGGCGTGCGCGGTGGCGAGGATGGAGACCATCCGCGCGATGTCCCAGACGCCGCCCGCCGGCGGGCGCTCGGCCAGTCGGCGGAGGAGGACGACCATGAGGTTGCGCGGCAGGAGTTGCGGCACCCAGAAGCGGGCGATGTCGGCCTGTTCCTCGGTGCGGTCGGTGGAGGTGGTGTTGCCGAGGCGACGGGTTTCCGCGAGGGCCTCGAGGTAGGCGGGGGAGTTGATGTCGGGCGGCGGCGGGCCGAGCAGGGAGTCCCGGCTGGGGAAGAGGAGCGGGCGGGAGAGGTCGTAGTAGCTGTTCCGCCCGGCCGGCGGGGCGGGGCGCCAGCGGCCCATCTCGGAGAAGACGGGGAAGGTTTCCTTCGCGGGCGGCGTGGGGCCGGCACCGGCGAGGGTGGCGGTGCCGATGGCGGTGCCGAGGGCGAGGCCGGCGGTGCGGGCGGTGTCGGAGGGCTCGGCGGCCAGGGTGGCGTCGAGCATGGCGCGGGCCTCGCCCTGGGCGGTGGGCGCGCTGCGCGCCGCGATGACCGTGTAGGCCGCGGCCGCGAGGGTGACGTCGGGAGAAGCGCCGGTGCCCTCCGGCTCGGAGCCGGCACGGGGAGTCCAGCGGGCGTAGCGCGGGCGGGCGGCGTTGAGGCCGTCATGCATGGCGCGGGCGGCGAGGGCGATGGAATCGGCGCGGGGCCAGGCGGCGTTGGGGTCGCCGCAGAGGCGGTCCGTGACGTCCAGCCAGCGGGCGACGGGGCTGGAGAGCGCGGGCTCGGCCATGACGGGCGCGGGGCGCAGGTCGTGGCCCGCGCGCATGGGGGCCTCGCAGGCGGAAAGCCCCAGGAGGGAAGCGGTGCCACCGAGGAGCGCGCGGCGTGACGGGGCGGAGGTCGGGGCGGTGGGTTTCATGGCCGGGTTCCTCTGCGCAACAGCGATTCGGGACAGGATACGTGCCCTGACCTCTCCGCGGCCAGGGGGGCGTTTGTCGGAATGGCGCGCGGCGCGGGGCGTGCTGTCTTCCCGCGCCCTGCTGGCGGCCGCCTCCGGTATGGGCCTGCCGGCCGCTCGCCCATCAGGTGGCGGCCTAGCTGCCCCGATAGGTGGAGTACGACCAGGGGGAGCAGAGGAGAGGGACGTGGTAGTGCCCCTGCCCTGCCTTGAGGCCGACGTTGATGGCGACGATGTCGAGATAGCCGGGGTCGCTGCCGCGGGCGGCGAAATAGGCGCCGACATCGAAGCGCAGCTCGTAGCGGCCGGGGCGGAATTCCTCGGGCGGCAGGAGGGGGGCATCGGTGCGGCCGTCCCCGTCGGTGATGCCGGCGCGGAGGAGGACGGGCTCGGGCTCCATGCGCCAGAACTCGTAGGCCATTCCCTCGGCGGGGATGCCGTTGGCGGTGTCGAGGACGTGGGTGGAGACGGCGGAGGGCTTCATTCGGCGGCGAGCCCGCTGACGTCGGCGACGAGGTTTTCCTGGGGGATTTCGCTCGTCAGCTCGGCCTCCGCGTAGGTGAGGAGGCTGTCGAGGTGGTGCTCGGCGTCCTCGAGCCAGAGGCGGCGGCAGATGCCGTCCACGAGGCGGGGGGTGCCGTATTTCATGCCGCTGATGGTGGCGCCCGAGAGGCCCAAGGAGGCGGTGGAGCCGTAGTTGATCATGTGGATGTTGGCGAGGAAGGGGGCGGCGCCGGGGGTCTTCTCGCGCATGGAGAAGTCGTCGCGCAGGTAGGGGCAGGCGCCGAGGGCGGGGAATTCCTGGCCCTCGGGCGGGGTGTAGACGTCGCGCCAGAGAAGGATGCTCTCGGCGAAGGGGGCGAGCTCAGGGCGGAGGGAGAGGTCGAAGGCGGTGCCGGTGCCGACGATGACGTGGTCGGCGCGGTGCTCGCCGCGGGGAGTGGTGACGACGACCTCGCCGCCTTCCTCGCGCACGGCGAGGACCGGGCTGGCCATGTGGAGGTCGTAGCGCGGATCGGAGGCGACGCGGTTCCAGGATTCCTGGGGCGGCGGCTGGTTGAGGGCGAAGATGTGCCGCATGAAGCGCCAGCGGGTGGCGTCGGGCATGGCGTAGAGCTGGCCGAGGAAGCCGGCCTGCTCCATCCAGCGGAAGGGGTTCACGCGGGGCATCTTCGCGCGGCGGACGAGCATGGTGGCCTTCGTGGCGCCGGCTTCGAGGGCGGTGGCGAGGTTGTCGAAGGCTGAGGCGCCGGCGCCGATGACGATGATGCGCTTGCCGCGGAGGGCTTCGAAGTCGACGTGGCCGGAGGTGTGGGAGACGCGGGAGGCGGGGAGCCTGTCGAAGGGGGCGGGGATGGACCAGCCGCCCATGCCGTCCATGCCGGTGGCGAGGACGAGCTTGCGGGCGCGGATGGTGATCTCGCCCCCCGCGGTGGCGAAGACGAGTTCGAGGGGTTCCGTCGCGCCGGTGCGGCCGATGCGGAGGAGCTTGTGCTCGTGGGTGACGGGGAGCTGGAGGGTGGCTTCCAGCCAGTCGAGGTAGCGCTGCCAGTCCACCCGGCCGATCTTGTTCAGCGCTTCCCAGGCCGCCGCGCCGTCGCGGGCGGTGAAGAAGGACTGGGGCGTGAGGGCGGGGATGCCGAGGTCGGGGCCGGTGACGTGCTTGGGCGTGCGGAGGGTCCGCATGCGCGCGAAGGTGGTCCAGACCCCTGCCCCGCCGGCGGGCGCGGCGTCGAAGATGCGGACGCGCTGGACCCGTTCCCGCAGGAGGCCGAAGGCGGTGACGAGGCCGGTCTGGCCGGCGCCGATGATGGCGACGTCGAGCACCCCCTCCCCTTTCTCCGGCACCCAGGCGTGGCGGGGGTAGGAGAGGAGTTCGAGCTGGCGGCGAGCCTCGGCCGCAAGGGCGTCGAGGCCGGGGTGCGGGCGAGTGGCGGCCCCAGGCGGGGTCATGTCGTCGGGCATGCGGGGTGACGTCCGGGGATCGGAGGGGGAAGTCGTTCGGGTTCTGCTTAGCACGTCCTGCCTAGCACGCGGCGTGCCGGGTTTCACGCGGGCGCGAAATGGGGGCGGGTTGATCTCGCCGGCCCCGGCACGGCAAATGGGCGCAGCCCGAACCAGCAGGACCATGCCATGAGCGCCAGCACCGCCCCCAACCTGATCGCGGCCGTGAGCGAGGCCCGGCAATGGGACCGGCTGATGGAGCTGGCGAAGTTGGGCGCCATCACGGGCATGGACGGCTCGCCGGGGGTGAACCGGCCCTGCCTTTCGCCGCTGGACCGCGAGGCGCGGCGGCTGATGATCGGCTGGGCCGAGGGGCTCGGCCTGGCGGTGACGGTCGATGAGATCGGCAACCTGTTCTTCCGCCACGAGGGAACGGACCCCGAGGCGGCGCCGGTGCTGACGGGCAGCCACATGGACAGCCAGCCGAATGGCGGGCGTTTCGACGGCATCTGGGGCGTGGTGGCGGGGCTGGAAGCCGTGCAGGCGATCCGCGAGGCCGGTGTTGCGACGAAGCGGCCGATCGAGGTGGTGGCCTGGACGAACGAGGAGGGCGGGCGTTTCGCGCCGGGCTGCATGGGCAGCATGGCCTGGTCGAAGTTCAAGCCGTCCAACGCCTGGGACGAGGTGCGCGACCTGGAGGGGGTGAGCTTCCGGCAGGCATTGGACGAGCACCGCAAGGCGGAGGCCGATCTTTCGATGCGGCCGCTGGGGGGCAAGCCCTTCGCCTATCTGGAGGCCCATATCGAGCAGGGGCCGCTGCTGGAGACGGAGGGCAAAGATATCGGCGTGGTGACCGGCATCCAGGGCAGCCGCTGGTTCATCGTGGAGATCACGGGCGAGACGGCGCATGCGGGGACCTCGCCGGTTTCGACGCGGCGCGATGCCGTGCAGGACATGATCCGGGCGGTGACCGCGCTGAATGCGCTGATGACGGACCCGACGGATGTGCTGCGCTTCACGGTAGGGCAGATCGAGGTGTTCCCGAACACATCGAACACCGTGGCGGACCGGGTGCGCTTCACGATCGATTTCCGCCATCCCGACAAGGAGCTGCTGATCACCAACGGGGACGCGATCGAGCCGACGATCCGCAGCGCCGTGAAGGCCTGCGACGTGGTGGTGACGGAGCGCTTCCACGCGCTGCCCGTGGAGTTCGACGCGGTGGTGGTGGATGCGGTGGAGGACGCGGCGACGGCGCAGGGACTTTCGAGCCAGCGGATGCCGAGCGGGGCTTTCCACGACGCGCAGTTCCTGGTGCCGATCTGCCCGGCGGGGATGCTGTTCGTGCCGAGCCGCAACGGGGTGAGCCATAATCCGGCGGAGTATTCCTCGCCCTCGCAGCTGGCGGCGGGGGCGCGGGTGCTGGCGGCGGCGCTGGTGGCCCTGGCGAACAAGGAGACGGCGTCGCCGGCCTTCTGAGGAGGCGGGCAGGGAACGGGGGATCCTGGATCGGGGGGACGATGAGGGGACGGTCTTTTGCCGGGGCGCTGGCGCTGGCGCGGGCACCGGCCGGCGTTGCGGCGCTCCTGTGCCTTCTGCTGGCCCTGCAAGGCTGCGCGGGGACGGAACCGCCGCGGGAGGCGGGCGGGGCGGGGCCGGCGCCCGCCTCCGCGCCCAGCGTCGTGGTGGACACGCTCGTGAGGGGCTGTCTGGCCAATCTTGGTTCGGGGACGAGGCTGGCGGACTGGGCGCGGAATAGCCGCTTCACCCCTGCCCGGGCGGAATTCGCGGCGGCGATCGGCGTCCCCGCGGGTTACTCGACCTGGGTCTTCCTGTGGCCGGGGATGGACGTGGCGATGGCGTTCGGCGGCGATGGCATTACCTGCCATGTCTATGCGCGGAAGGCGGACCCCGAGGCGACCCGGTCCCTCTTCATCGGGGTCGCCGAGGCTGCGCGGAGGCCCGGCATTCTCGTGGAGAGGGAAATCGATCGGGAGGCGGTGCAGAACGGCCGATCGGCGCAGCAGGTCGGCTTCCGGATCCGCGCCGAAGCAGGGCGGGCGGGAGTGCCGGATCGCTTCATGCTGCTGACCGTCAACAGGGCGGCGGACGCGCGACTGCAGGCGCTCGGGACGGCATCGCTCGTCGCGGGCCGGTAGCGCCGGGACCGGGAGCGCGGCGTCTCGCCGCCGCGCGTCCGGGATCGAGGGCCCCGCGCAGGGAGGCCGGCGATCCGCCGGAGGCCGCCGGGCGGCTTCCGGGAATCGCCGGCTTCAGGGCCGGGATGGCATCCGGCCTGTTACTTCGGCGCCAGCACCATGATCATCTGGCGGTTTTCCAGCCGGGGCATGGACTCCACCTTCGTCGCCTCGGCCATCTCGGTGCGGATGCGCTCGAGCACCTTCACGCCGAGATCCTGGTGCGCCATCTCGCGGCCGCGGAAGCGGAGGGTGACCTTCACCTTGTCCCCTTCCTCGATGAAGCCCTTCATCTGGCGCATCTTCACTTCGTAATCGTGGTCGTCGATGTTCGGACGAACCTTGATTTCCTTGATCTCGACGACCTTCTGGCGCTTGCGCGCCTCGTTAGCCTTCTTCTGCTGCTCGTACTTGAACTTGCCGAAATCGGTGATCTTGCAGACTGGCGGATCGGCGTTCGGGCTGATCTCGAGCAGGTCCATTCCGACGTCGTAGGCGCGGGCCAGGGCCTCGCGCGCCGTCATCACGCCCTGCATCTCACCGTCCTGGTCGATCAGGCGGACCTGGGGCGCGCGGATCTCCTCGTTTACCCGCGGTCCGTCGCGGGTCGGGAGGGTGTTGGGCAATGGGCCTCGGGCCAGGGTCGTCTCCTCTGATGGTGGAAGGGTGGATTTATGGTGCGCGGCGGGTGCGTCTGCAACCTTCGCGTGGTGGGGTCAAGCCGGATTCGGCGGGTTGGCCGAATCCGGGCCGGGGTCAGGCGGCAGCGGCCTCGGCGGCGGGGGCCTGGCGGAGGTCCGGAGCGGCGGACTCGGCCAGGAGGCGGGCAATGGCGTCGGGGAGGGAGAGGGTCTCCTGCTCCCGCCCCGGGAGGCGGCGGAGGACGATGACCCGCTCCTCGGCCTCTCGCCGGCCGACCACCGCGAGGACGGGGACGCGGGCCTCGATGTGCTCGGCGACCTTGCGGTTGATCTTCTCGTTGCGGGTGTCGGTCGCGACGTTCAGGCCGGCGGCGCGCATGGCGGCGGCGACTTCCTCGGCATAGGGGGCGGCGTCGTCCACGATGGTGGCGACGACGACCTGCACGGGAGCGAGCCAGAGCGGGAAGCGGCCGGCGTGCTCCTCGATGAGGATGCCGAGGAAGCGCTCGAAGGAGCCGAGGATGGCGCGGTGAAGCATGACGGGGCGGTGCTTGGCGCCGTCCTCACCCACGTATTCGGCGTCCAGGCGCTCGGGGAGGACGAAATCGACCTGAAGCGTGCCGCACTGCCAGTCGCGGCCGATGGCGTCGCGAAGGACGAATTCGAGCTTCGGGCCGTAGAAGGCGCCCTCCCCCGGGTTCAGCTCGTACTCGACGCCGGCGGTGGCGCAGGCCTCGCGCAGCGCGCCCTCCGCGCGGTCCCAGGTGGCGTCGTCGCCGGCGCGGGTGGCGGGGCGGTCGCTGAACTTCACGCGGAAGGAGTTGAAGCCGAAGTCGCGGTAGATGGAGGAGAGGAGGGCGACGAAGCGCACCGTCTCATCCGCGATCTGGTTCTCCGTGCAGAAGATGTGCGCGTCGTCCTGGGTGAAGGCGCGCACGCGCATGATGCCGTGCAGCGCGCCGCTGGGCTCGTAGCGGTGGCAGGCGCCGAACTCGGCCATGCGGAGGGGGAGCTGGCGGTAGCTGCGGATGCCCTGGTTGAAGATCTGCACGTGGCAGGGGCAGTTCATGGGCTTCAGCGCGAGGACGCGGTCCTTCTCGGACTCGTCCTCCACCGTCGCGATGAACATGCTCTCGCGGAACTTCTCCCAGTGGCCGGACTCGATCCAGAGCTTGCGGTCGAGGAGCTGGGGGGTCTTCACCTCATCGTAGCCGGCGGCGTCGAGGCGGCGGCGCATGTAGTCCTCGACCGTGCGGTAGAGGCGCCAGCCCTTAGGGTGCCAGAAGATGCTGCCCGTCGCCTCCTCCTGGAGATGGAAGAGGTCCATCTCCTTGCCGATGCGGCGGTGGTCGCGCTTCTCGGCCTCCTCCAGCATGGTGAGGTGGGCTTCGAGCTCCTTCGCGTCGCGCCAGGCGGTGCCGTAGATGCGCGAGAGGACGGGGTTGCGGTGGTCGCCGCGCCAGTAGGCGCCGGCCACCTTCTGGAGCTTGAAGGCGGTGCCGATGTCGCCCGTGCCGCGCATGTGCGGGCCGCGGCAGAGATCGAGCCAGTCGCCCTGGCGGTAGATGCTGATGACCTCGCTCTCGGGGAGGTCCTGGATCAGCTCGGCCTTGAAGCGCTCGCCCTTGTTCTCGAAGAAGGCGATGGCTTCCTCGCGCGGCCATTCCTCGCGCGTGAAGGGAGCGTTGCGGGCGATGATCTCCCGCATCTTCGCCTCAATCGCCGGGAAGTCCTCGGGGGTGAAGGGCTGGTTGCGGGCGAAGTCGTAGTAGAAGCCGTTCTCGATCGCCGGGCCGATGGTGACCTGGGTGCCGGGGAAGAGTTCCTGCACCGCCTCGGCCAGCACGTGGGCGGTGTCGTGGCGGATGAGGCCGAGCGCCTCGGGGTCCTTGCGCGTGATGAAGCGCAGGCGGGCGTCGTGCTCGATGGGGCGGGAGAGGTCGCGCAGCGCGCCGTCCACCTCCATGGCGAGGGCGGCCTTGGCGAGGCCCGGGCCGATGGACGCGGCCACGGTGGTGCCCGTGACGGGACCGTCGAAGGATCGAACGGAACCATCGGGCAGCGTGATCGCGGGCATGGGGGCTTGGCGGCCTTCCTGGGAGATAAGGGGCGGGAGAGGTGGCAGGCGGCCCGGCCGAGGTCAAGCGCCGGCGGGGCGGGGCTGGGGTGCGCGCGGTGGCGACACGCCGCTGGGCGAGCGCCTTGCGCCCCTGCCTCGCCGCCCGCCGGGGTCAGGGCGCCGGGGGGTCCAGGAAGGTGTAGAGCGACGCGATCTTTCCCCCGCGCACGAGGATAACGTCCAGGCCGGTGACGCGGGGCGGCTCGCTGGGCGGGCCGAAGCCCCAGGCGAGGCGGCCCGCGTCCTGCGCGCCTTGCGCCGGGCCGGTGGCCTGGAAGACCCAGCCGGGGGAGCGCGCCAGCAGTTCCTCCACGAAGCGGTCGAGTGCGTCGTGGCCGGTCCTGCTCCCGTCGGAGTCGGCGAAGACGGCGTCCTCGGTGAAGAGGGCCGCGATGCCGGCGCGGCGGCGGGCGGGATCGGCCTCCTCGAAGACCTCGTGCAGGTTGCGGGTGAGGAGGGATGCGATGGGGTCGGGCATTGCTGGTGCTCCTGGGCCGGAACGCGCGGCGCGTCCCGGCCCCGCCTATTGGAGGGGTCTGCCGGCGGGTCAGACCTGGGCGAGCCCGCCATCGGCGAAGAGTTCGGCACCGGCAACGAAGCTGCTGTCGTCGGAGGCGAGGAAGAGAACGGCCCGGGCGATCTCGTCCGGCTCCCCGACGCGGCCGAGCGGCACCTGGCTGGCGAGCCCGTCGAGCAGGTTCTTCTGCTGCGCGGCGTCCTGGCCGGCCAACTCCACGAGGCCGGTCGTGCGGACCGGGCCGGGGCTGATGACGTTCACGCGGATGCCGCGCGCCTTCAGGTCGAGTGTCCAGCTCCGGGCGAGGTTGCGCACCGCGGCCTTGGAGGCGCTGTAGAGGCTGAAGGCGGGCGTGCCCATGGTGCCGGCCGTCGAGCCGGTCAGGATGACGGAGGCGCCGTCCACCAGCAGCGGCAGCGCCTTCTGCACGGTGAAGACCACGGCCTTCACGTTGCGGCCGAAGGTATCCTCGTACTGCTCCTCCGTGATGGCGCCGAGCGGCAGCATCGTGCCGCCTCCGGCATTGGCGAAGAGAACGTCGATCCGCCCTGCCTCGGCCTTCACCCTCTCGTAGAGGCGGTTGAGGTCGGCGGGGCGGGTGGAATCCGCCTGGATGCCGGTGGCGGCGGGGCCGATTGCGGTGACGGCGGCGTCGAGCTCGGCCTGGCGGCGGCCGGTGACGAAGACACGGGCGCCCTCGGCGGCGAAGAGCCGGGCGGTGGCGAGGCCGATACCGCTGGTTCCACCAGTGACGACGGCGACCTTGCCTTCGAGCTTGCGGGCCATGTCTGCAACTCCGTGCTGGTTGATGGCCGGAAGATGTCGTCAGGGCCGTCCCGACAAAATAGAAAGGGCTGAAATCCATCCTTGCAGGAATGTCGATGTCGGGGCTGCCGGATTTCGAGGCGCTGGCCATGGTGGCGAAGGTGGCGGAGGAGAGGTCCCTCGCCGGGGCGGCCCGGGTGCTCGGCGTCTCCGTGCCGACGGTCTCGCGCGCCATCGCGCGCCTGGAGGAGCGGCTTGGCGGGCGGATGTTCAACCGGACGTCGCGCCGGCTCGCGCTCACGGATCTCGGGCGCGGGGTGGCCGAGCGGGCCGCGAGGGTGCTGTACGAGGCCGAGGAGGCGGAGAGCGCGGCCCGGGAGCTGGCGAGCCGGCCGCGTGGGACGGTGCGGCTGGCGGTGCCGATGTCATTCGGGCTGCGCTGGGTCGCGCCGCTGATGCCTGAGTTCTTCGGCCTCTACCCGGACATCTCGGTGGACCTGCATCTGAGCGATGCTGTCGTTGACCTGATCGGGGAGGGCTTCGACGCCGCGTTGCGGATCGCGGTGCTGGAGGAGTCCTCGCTCGTCGCGCGGCGACTCTGCCCAATGGCGCGGCACATCGTTGCCTCGCCGGCCTATATTGCCCGCTACGGCCGGCCGCAGCATCCAGGCGAGCTGGCCGCCCACCACCTGCTCGGCTACGCCTATCACGCGCGCGGCGAGGAATGGCGCTTCACCGGCCCGGCGGGCGAGGCGGTGGCCGTCAGGCCTTCGGGCCGCTTGCGCGTGACCAACGTGGACGCGCTTCTCCCGACCTTGTTGGCGGGGATCGGCATCGCGGAACTGCCGGAGTTCATCGCGGCCGGGCCCGTGACCGAAGGCCGGCTCGAGATCATCCTGCCGGAGTGGCAGATCGCGCCGGGCGGCCTTTACTTCGTCACGCCCACCGCGCGGAACCGGCCGGCGAAGGTCGAGGCGCTCGGCGGCTTCCTTGCCGCGCGGCTGTCCCGTGCGCGGTGGCTCGAGGCTGAAGGCGCCGGGGACAGGCAGCGCGGCTGAGGGTCAGTTCCGGAAGACCACCGTGCGCGAGCCGTTCAGCAGCACGCGGTCCTCGAGTTGCCAGAGCAGCGCGCGGGAGAGGACGCGGCGCTCGATGTCGCGGCCCTGGCGGACGAGATCGTCGGGCGTGTCGTTGTGGGAGATGCGCTCCACGTCCTGCTCGATGATCGGGCCCTCGTCGAGGTCGGCCGTCACGAAGTGGGCGGTGGCGCCGATGAGCTTCACGCCGCGGGAGTGGGCCTGGTGGTAGGGGCGCGCGCCCTTGAAGCCCGGCAGGAAGGAGTGGTGGATGTTGATGCAGCGGCCGACGAGCTTGGCGGCGAGGCCGTCCGAGAGAACCTGCATGTAGCGGGCGAGGACGACGAGGTCGGCGCCGGTGTCGCGGATGACGCGCCAGATCTCGGCTTCCTGCTCCATCTTGGTCGCCTTGGTAACGGGCAGGTGGTGGAAGGGGACGCCGCCGAAGTCGAGGTGCTGGTAGGTCTCGCGCGGGTGGTTGGAGATGATCGCGGCCATCTCCATCGGCAGCTCGCCGAGGCGCCAGCGATAGAGGATGTCGGCCAGGCAGTGGTCGAACTTCGAGACGAGGACGGCGACGCGCTTGCGTTCCTCGGGGTTGCGGAGCGTCCAGTTCATCGAGAAGCGCTCGGCGACCTCGGCGAGGCCCGCGCGGAGGGCGGGGACGTCGAGGTTGCCCTCGGGGTGGTCGAGGGTGATGCGGGCGAAGAATCGGCGGCTCTCGACGTCGTCGTATTGCTGGGCGCTGCGGATGTTGCCGCCGTGCTCGAAGATGCAGGTGGCGACGGCGGCGACGATGCCCGGGCGGTTCGGGCAGGAAAGGGTGAGGACGTGCTCGGGGCGCGTGGCGGGGGTGGCGGCGTGGGACATGGGGCGGGCTCGCGGGGATGGGGCGCGCCGGAGGCACGGCGCCGCCCCGCCCCTTGCCACCAAGGGGCGCCGGGGGCCAGCCCCCTGCCCTGCCCTGCCCGCCTAGCTGGCGGTGACGTAGTCGCGGAGGGCGGCGGCCTCGGTCACCGCTTCCTCGATCCGGGCCTTCACGAGGTCACCGATGGAGACGATGCCGCAGAGCTTGCCGTTCTCCATCACCGGCAGGTGGCGGACGCGCCGGTCGGTGATCATCTCGAGGGCGCGGGTGATGGGAGTATCCGGGGAGACGGTGAAGAGCTTCCGTGTCATCACGTCTCCGGCGGTCTGGCCGTCGAGCACGCCGTCCTCTTCGGCGAGGGCGCGGACGATGTCGCGCTCGGAGACGATGCCGAGGACGGTCCCCGCCTCGTCGCGCACGAGGACGGCGCCGAGGCGGTGGCGGACGAGGGTGCGGGCGACGGCGCCGAGTTCCTCGGACGGTCCGACGCCGATCACGTCGCTGCCCTTGTTGCGCAGGATTTTCGCGATGGTCATGGCGGCCTCCCTTGGTGGCTTCCGGGAGGATCGTGGCAGGTCCGAGGGGGGCCACCGCAAGCGCCAAAGAGGGCGCTCGCGAGGCCGTGAAGAAATGGTAATCTTTGGTTCCGGCCTGTGGTTCAGCCGTGTCTCAGGGGGTGATCCGCCGTCACTTTAGCCGGTGATTCGCCCGGTTTCAGGCAGCGACGGCGGATTGCTTCTGGTCGGCGGCCTTGGCGTCCGCGCTCTTCTGCTCGGCGCCCGAGAGCTGGGTGCGGACGAGTTCGGCGAAGCGGCCGCCGAGGTTGACGAGTTCCTCGAAGGTGCCGCGCTCCACGATCTTGCCGTGCTCGAAGACGAGGATCTCGTCGGCGTCGCGGATGGTCGAGAGGCGGTGGGCGATGATGAAGGTGGTGCGGCCGGCCATGAGGGCCTTGAGCGCGCGCTGGACGCGTGCCTCGGTCGCGGCGTCGAGGGCGCTGGTGGCCTCGTCGAGGATGAGGATCGGGGGGTCCTTCAGCAGGGCGCGGGCGATGGAGAGGCGCTGCTTCTGGCCGCCGGAGAGGCTGATGCCGCGCTCGCCGACGCGGGTGTCGTAGCCCTGGGGCTGGCGGATGATGAAGTCGTGCGCCTCGGCCATGCGGCACGCGTGCTCGATCTGCTCCTCGGTCGCGTCGGGGCGGCCGATGAGGAGGTTCTCCTTGATGGTGCGGTTGAAGAGCATCGCGTCCTGGAAGACGACGCCGACGTTGCGGCGGAGGCTTTCGAGGGTGATGTCGCGGAGGTCGGTCCCGTCGATCGTCACGTGGCCGTTCACGGGGTCCCAGAGGCGCTGGAGGAGGGACATGGCGGTGGACTTGCCGGCGCCGGTCTGGCCGACGAGCGCGACGGTCTTGCCGGGCGGCGCCTCGAAGGAGACGTCGTTCAGGATGAGGCCGCCGCCGGGGTAGCCGAAGGCGACGTGGTCGAAGACGACCTGGCCCTGGACGCGCGGCAGGTCGAGGGCGTTGGGCTTCTCGGGCACGGTGCTGCGGGCGTCGAGCACGCCGAAGACCTCGCGCAGGCCGGGCACCTGGCGCAGCAGGGTGGAGACGAAGCCGACCGCGCCTTCGAGGCGGCCGATGAGCATGGTGGCGAAGCCCATGAAGGCGACGATCTCGCCGACGGTCGCCTGGCCGCGCATGTGCAGCCAGGTGCCGAGGATGAAGATGGTGATGACGCTGAGGGTGCTGGCCGAGCGGGTGAGGACGGAGACGACCGCCCACCAGTTCAGCACGGGGAACTGGTGGTCGAGCACCTGGCGGACGATGTCGCCGAAGAGGCGGGCCTCGGCGTTCAGGCGGGTGAAGGACTGGACGACGACGACGTTGGAGAGGGCGTCCTGGGCGTTGCCGGCGAGCTGGCTCTGGTAGTCCTCGACGCGCTCCTGGGCCTCCTGGGTGCGGCTGACGACGAAGGCGGCGACGGCGCAGAAGACGATCACGAGCACCAGCAGCACGATCGCGAGCCGCCAGTTCATGAAGAAGGTCAGCGGCAGGAGGATGATGGTGGTGATGAAGGTCGTCAGGTGCTCCCGGAAGAAGGAGAGCCAGATGGCGAAGAGGTGGTCGGTGCCGACGAGCATGATCTTCATCAGCCGGCCCGAGGCGGTGTCCCCGTGGAAGGAGAGCGGCATGGCGAGGACGTGCTGGAAGTAGCGGTGCATGACCGAGAGGCGGTTGCGGTGGGCCATGCGGTCGGCCAGCAGGCTGACGGCGACGTTGGCCGCGATTCCCGTGACGCCGACGGCGCCCCAGACCACGAGGAGGGAGATCGCCTGGCGCCAGACCACGTCCTGCGGCAGGCGGTCCGCGCTGGTGAGCACGTCCACCACGCGCCCGAAGAGGACGGGCTCGAGGAATTGCAGGCCGGCCAGGGCGAGCGAGGCCAGGGCGAGGCCGATGGCCACCCACTTGTCCGGGGCCAGCAGGCCCAGCACGCGGGCATAGGTCTGGAGAAATCCCATGCGGTTCAGCTTCCTTACGCTCGGTCCTCGCGCGCCTGGACACGGGCGGGCGGGGAGATGGCCGCCGCACCCGTTCGCCGGCCAGTTCCCCTCCCGCAACGCGGGAGGGCGGTGGCGGCTTCATGTCCCTGCGCGGGCAGAGCGGGGCGCGGAATGGATGGCGGCGCAAGCCCCCGGCCGAACACCCTTGGGGGAGGCTTGCAAGTGGAGCGGCGGTTGGGCACCTGTTCCCTCATCGCCGCGACGCGGAAAAGGGGGCACCAGACCCTGGCGCGCGGCTGTCCGAGGAGGTTGTCCATGAGGGTTTCACGCCGCGCCCTGCTCTCCGCGCCGCTGCTTGCCGCGCCGGGCCTCGCGGGGGTTCCAGCCCGTGCCCTGGCCCAGGGGGCGGGCGGGGAATGGCCGGTGCGGCCGGTGCGGGTGGTGGTGCCCTTCACGCCCGCGGGCACGACGGACGTGGCCGCGCGCATCCTGGCCGAACGGCTGCAGGCGCATTTCAACCAGCCCTTCACGGTGGAGAACCGGGCGGGGGCGGGCGGCAACGTGGGCGCGGACTTCGTCGCGAAGGCGGAGCCGGACGGCTACACGCTGCTGATGCAGGCGATCTCCTCCGGTGCCATCAACTACACGCTCTATGGCAGCCGCATGACCTACAGGCCCGAGGACCTGGCGGAGGTGGGGCTGGTCGTCCGGGTGCCCAACGTCATCTTCGTGACCAATTCCCTGCCCGTGCGGAGCCTGCGGGAGCTGGTGACCTATGCGAAGGCGAATCCGGGGCGGCTGAACATCGGCTCCTCCGGCGCCGGCACCTCGCTGCATGTGACGGGGGAGCTGCTGAAGATGGAGGCGGGCGTCCAGATGACGCATGTGCCCTTCCGCGGCGCCGGGCCGATGCTGGCCGAGGTGATCGCGGGGCGGGTGGAGGTGGCGGTGGACAACCTGCCCTCCGCCATCGGGCACCTGCGGGAGGGGCGGCTGCGGGCGCTGGCGGTGACGACGGCGACGCGGACCCCTGCCCTGCCGGACTGCCCGACGACCGCCGAGGAGGGGTTGCCGGGCGTTGAGGCGACGGCCTGGTTCGGCATCCAGGCCCCTGCCCGCACGCCGCGGCCGATCGTGGAGCGGCTGGGGGCGGCGATCGACGCCATCGTCAAGGAGCCGGCGACGAAGGCGCGCATGGCGGACCTGGGCGGGATGATGCCGGACCTGACGCCGGATGGCGGGACGACGCCGGCGGCCTTCACCGCCTTCGTGCGGGCCGAGACGGCGAAGTGGGGCGAGGTGGTGCGCAAGTCCGGCGCAACAGTGGAGTGAGCAGGATGGCGCGAGTGATCGATCTTCATGTTTCCCGGCGGGCGGCGCTGCTGGCCCTGCCAGTCCTGGCGGCGCCTGCCCTGGTGCGGGCGCAGCCGGTTTTCCCGAATCGGCCCATCCGGATCATCGTGCCCTTCCCTGCGGGGGGCGCGACGGACCTGACGGCGCGCGTGGTGGCGGAGCGGATGCCGGCGCTGCTGGGCCAGCCGGGGGAGCCTTCCCGCTTCCCGGTGGTGGTGGACAACCGGCCGGGGGCGGGCGGGAACCTCGGCAGCGACGTGGTGGCGAAGGCGGAGCCGGACGGGCACACCATCCTGTGCTGCACCATCGGCACGGCGAGCATCAACCAGTTCCTCTACACGAAGCTGCCCTACGACCCGACCCGCGACCTGGCGAGCCTCGCCCTGGTGAACGAGGTGGCGAACGGGATCGTGGTGGCCGCCGATTCGCCCTTCCGCACGCTGGCCGACCTGCTGGCAGCGGCGAAGGCGCGGCCGGGGGAACTGAACTACGGGACGCCGGGGAACGGGACCTCCGGGCATCTCTGCGGGGAGTACCTGAAGACGAAGGCGGGGGTGAACCTGACGCATATCCCCTATCGCGGCACCTCGGGCGTGATCCCGGACGTGCTGGGCGGGCGGGTGGAGGTCGCGATCGACAACCTTCCGGGCTACCTGCCGCACCTCAAGGAGGGGCGGATGCGGGCACTGGCGGTGACCTCGGCCGAGCGCTGGTTCTCGCTGCCGGAGGTGCCGACGGTGTCGCAGGCGGGAGTGCCGGACTTCGAGGCAGTGGCCTGGTTTGGCTTCCAGGCGCCGGCGCGCATCCCTGCGCCGGTGCAGGAGCGGCTGGCGGACGCGATCCTCGGGGCGGTGGCCGAGCCCGCGACGGCGGAGCGGCTGCGCGAGATCGGCAGCGCGCCGAAGCCGTTGGGGCCGGTGGCCTTCGACCGCTACATCGCGGCGGAGAACGCGAAGTGGCGGGATGTGGTGCGGGCGGCAGGGGCCAAGCTGGATTAAGGCGGGGTCCCGGGAGGGGTGGCGTTGGTGATTACGGGGGGATGAATTCCCCCCACGGCCCCGCTCCTGTTTTTCTGTGTCTTTTGGGCGGTGCGCCTCGGGTCAGTGCCCCGGGGCGACTGCGCGTTCAGGAAGGCTTCGCGTAGCCAGGAGGGGGCCAGGGGCCTCAGGCTCCTGGCGGGTGCGGGACGAACGCGGCGCGTTCGCCCGGGGGTCCGGAGAGGGCAGCGCCCTTTCTGGCTCAGAACTCAGCCTCGACCTCGAGTTCGCTGATGGCGGGGTCGGGCTCATCGATAGCGGCGGCCATCCATTCGGCCATGGGGGCCCATTCCATGATGCGGGTGGCGTAGCTGGCGCAGGGGCCAGCGAGGGGCACGTCGTAGGTGAGGAAGCGGGTGACGACGGGGGCGTACATGGCGTCTGCGACAGAGGGGCGGCTGCCGAAGAGCCAGGGGCCGCGCCAGGTCTCGAAGCATTCCCGCCAGATGTAGAGGATGCGGTCGATATCGGCCTGCGGGCCGGCCCAGACGCGGAAGCCCGGGCGGTGGGCGCGGAGGTTCATGGGGAGAGAGGCGCGCAGGGCCTGGAAGCCGGAGTGCATCTCGCCGGAGATGGATCGGCAGCGGGCGCGGGCCGCGCGGTCGGCCGGGAACATGCGGGCTTCGGGGAAGGCCTCGTTCAGGTATTCGGCGATGGCCGTGGTGTCCCAGATCCGCAGCCCCTCGTGCAGGAGGCAGGGGATGCGGATGGAGGATGCGCGGAGGAGGAGCTCGGCGCGGGCCGCGGGGTCGTTCACGTCGACGGGTTCGACGGTGAAGTCGAGGCCGGCGAGGCGGCAGAGAAGGAAGCCGCGCAGCGACCAGGAGGAGTAGTTGCGGCTACTGATGAGGAGCTTGGCCTGTTCCATCTCTCGTCCCTCGGCGGCGGCTGGCGATGCGCCGGGCGGCCTGGTGGGGAAGGTTAAGACGGAACACCGCCACCTGTCGTGCTCGTGAGGTGGTTTCCAGGGGACCGGGCGCGGGTGCCAGGGTCCGGGAAGGACGCGGGCATAGATGGACAGAATGCAATGAAACAGAGCCGGTTCGTTTTCACAAGGCGTTGACCTCGACGGGCGAAGATCCTCACATTATCACCTGTGATCAAACCTCCGACCTGGGTGGGCCGTTCCCCCGACATGCGACCTACCGACCAGACATGTCCTCGATGATCTACCAGCTCTGGCAGGCGCAGCAGGACTTCCAACTCCCGTTCCGGATGTTCGCGGAGAGCGCCGGGCGGGTCCTCAAGGAATTGGAGCCGGTGGCGGCGGCGATGCCGCTGGCGGCCCCCTTCATCCGGCGGACGAGCGCGGCGCTCGACCTCGTGGCGAATGCGAGGACGACGCACACGCGGCCGGGCTACGACTTCACCACCGTGTGCGTGGGCAATCGCGAGGTGGAGGTGACCGAGGAGCCGGTGCTGGAGACGCCCTTCGGCACGCTGCTGCGCTTCGCGAAGGACACCTCCGTCCAGCAGCCGAGGGTGCTGGTGGTGGCGCCGATGTCCGGGCACTTCTCCACCCTGCTGCGCGGGACGGTCGAGGTTCTGCTGCCGGACCATGACGTCTACATCACGGACTGGGCGAATGCGCGGGACGTGCCGCTCTCGGCCGGGGAATTCGGCTTCGACGACTTCACGGCGCATGTCATCCGGTTTCTGGAGGTGCTGGGACCCGGGAGCCATGTGGTGGCGGTCTGCCAGCCGGTGCCGGCGACGCTGGCCGCGGTCTCCATCATGTCCGAGGACCGGAACCGGGCAACACCGGCCACGATGACGTTGATGGCCGGGCCCGTGGACACGCGGATCAGCCCGACGAAGGTGAACGAGCTGGCGCAGTCCAAGCCGATCGAGTGGTTCGAGCGGAACCTCATCGACAAGGTGCCGATGCGCTATGCGGGCGCCGGACGGGAGGTTTATCCGGGGGCGGTGCAGTTGCAGGCCTTCATGTCGATGAACCTGCAGCGGCATGTGCGGGCTCACCGGAACCAGTTCGCGAACATCGTGGCGGGGAACACCGAGGCGCAGGCAGCGCACCGGCGCTTCTACGACGAGTATTTCGCCGTGATGGACCTGCCGGCGGAGTATTTCATCCAGACGGTGAAGCGGATCTTCCAGGACCACGACCTGCCGCGGGGCGAACTGACCTATCGCGGGCGGGCGGTGCGGCCGGAGGTGATCCGCAAGACGGCGCTGCTGGCGGTGGAGGGCGAGCGGGACGACATCTGCGCCATCGGGCAGACAATGGCGGCGCTGGACCTCTGCCCGAACATCCCACTGGCCAAGCGGCAGTACCACCTGCAGACGGGGGTGGGGCATTACGGGGTGTTCGCGGGCAAGCGCTGGGCGAACGAGGTTTACCCGAAGGTTCGCGCGATGATTGAGGCGAATAGCTGAGCTTGCGTGAGGCCTCCGGGGAGGGCTTCCATCCTGGCGGACGGCAACCGGTGGGTTGCCGTTTGCGGTGTGGAGGCTCGGGGGACGCAGCAGCGCGGGAACGGGCGCTGACCGAGAGCTCGCCGGTTCATTGACGGCGAGCGAGATACCAATCCGGCGACTGGCCTATGACGAGATCCCAGCCAGATGGAACCGGACGGTCATCGAGGACGAGCAACCAGCGGGTCTGCTGTGAAACAAGATCGATCGGTATTGGTGCGCCGGCTGGCAGGTGGTGGTCGCCCGTACCGATCGTGTTGACCGTGAAGCGTGCATTCCAACGCTGCCACAGCCCGCCGACGATGCTCAAACTGGCCGCCTCCGTTCCGAGCAGCGAGCGGGTGATCTTGCCGGCGCGGTCGACCGGCAGATCTGTCATCCGGGTATTCAGATCCCGATGGATGCCCGTCGTCGCCAGAGCGACCGCCAACGGCAAGACCGCAGCGAGATACAGCCTGGATCCAAGCTGAGGACGGAAGGCGAGAACGAGACAGCAAGCGGCGGACAGGCCGCCTATGGCAGGCAGCCAGTACGGGCCGGCGACGACGAGCCCGCGCAGCTCCGGTGCGTCCACCGGAAGGAACGGTAGCCGGCCGATGCTGGGCAGAGCGGCCGCCGCCGCGCATACCGCGACAGCGATCCCAATGAAAACCGTGAACAGGCTCATCCTGCGATCTTCGGGCGTTGCCAATCCTGCAGCCGCGATGAAAAAGAGCGGGAAGAAAAGATTATAATATCGCATGTGGACCCGGAACGCATCGATGACCGGCATTCCATCCACGATCCGAACGGAAAAGACGATGCAGATCGCCAGCATCAAACCGCAGACCGCGAGAGCGTATAACGCGAGCAGACGCCGGGACGGATCGACGCCTTTCCGCAGGAGACAGAGGACAGCGACGATTGCTGGTCCAGCCCAAGCTGCAATGGCGACGCTATGGATCTTCAGCAGTACCCAAGCCAGGCGCAACGCGGAGGAATAATTCTCTTCGGACCAATCATTGCTGGTCCACTGAGAATATTTCCCGGTAAAAGACAGCCCTGCCGCGCCGGCAACGAGGTAGCCGATCGCCAGCCGAGCGAGCGTAAAACTCGCTGCCGCGAAAAGGCCAACGACGAAGGCCCGGTATAATGCTTCCCGCGTCCGGGCAAACAAGGCACAGGCTGCCTGCACCAGCAGGATCGCGATCAGCACGAACATCCCGTGCGGCTTGATGAGGTTCATCAAGCAGCAGAGCAATCCAACAACGATTCCATAGGGCACGGCTGCCCATGTCTGGCGGGTCAGAACGAACCAGCTCAGAAGCCAGAATGCCGTGAAATACGTGACCTCGGGCATGAAATAAGCCACGTAGGAGTTGATTGGTCCGAGGACCGCGAGCGCCGAGATCAACAGCGCCCATCTGCCCGAAACATAGTAGTTCGCGGTTGCGTAAATCAGCGGGATGGCAAGCGAGAAAATCAACGCATTCAGCAATCTTCCCGCCGCGTAGAAATCCGCCCCCGCATGCCGCACGATGCTGAAAAGCTTTAGATAGGCCCAGACTGGATAAGCGGCGGCACTTAATGGCTGATGTTGAGCGTCAATGCTGTAGATGAACTCGTCGCTCAGGACATGGACATTCTGGCCGAAATAGGAAAACGAAAGAAAGATAAAGGTCCCCAACACCAGCAGTCCAACGCCAGCGGACTCGACACGACGGGAGAAAATCAACTTCGAGCTTCCTGCTGCCTGGCGCCGGGCCGGGGCCCTTGCCAAAGGAGGCGCAGCGATACCCGCAAACACTGAAGATTGTCACTTCCCTTCCCTCGTGCCTGGACGCGAGGGCAGCAGGGCGGCTTCAGGCCTGGCAACTCAGGGCCGGATCGCGAGGAGTACGATGCCGGCCCTGTCGGGTTGAGGCGACCGCACCGGCCTGCGGCACGGCCGGTCGTGCCAGCCTCAACCCTGGAAGGTGTCGCACTGGCGGATGTCGCCGCTCTCGAGGCCGCGGCGGAACCAGCGGGCGCGCTGCTGGGAGCTGCCGTGGGTGAAGCTTTCCGGGGCGATGCGGCCGCCGGTCACGCGGTCGTCGCCGACGGCGGCGGCGGCGTTGATGCCCTGCTCGATGTCGCCTTCCTCGAGGATCCTGTCGCGGCGGTTGGCCTGGTTGGCCCAGACGCCGGCGAAGCAGTCGGCCTGGAGTTCCACGCGGACCTGAAGCTGGTTGCGCTCCACGCCGTCCGCGCGGGCCTGGGCCTGCTGCACGCGGGGGAGGATGCCCAGCAGGTTCTGGACGTGGTGGCCGACCTCGTGGGCCACGATATAGGCGGCGGCGAAGTCGCCGGTGGCGCCGAGCTGGCGCTGAAGCTTCGCCATGAAGTCGAGGTCGATGTAAACGCGGCGGTCCTCGGGGCAGTAGAAGGGTCCGGTCTGGGCCTGGGCGGCGCCGCAGCCGGAATGGGTGGCGCCGGAGAAGAGGACGAGGACGGGCTCCTCGTAGCGACGGCCGAGCTGCTGGAACTGCTGGCCCCAGACGCGCTCGGTTTCGCCGAGGACCTGCCCGACGAAGCGGCGGCCGGAGTCCTCACTGCCGCGTTCGGCCGGTTGGCGCTCGTTCCCGGCCTGGCGGCCCGGTGCGAACTGGCGGTCCTGGCCGGGGTCGTAGCGGCGTTCCTGGGGGGCGGGCGCGGGGCCCGGGTCGCCGCCGCCGAGGATGGTGGAGGGGTCCACGCCGAGGAGGAGGGCGACGACGAGGAGGACCACGCCGCCGATGCCGCCGACGGCGATGCCGCCGCCACGGCGGCCGCCTCCGCCGAAGCCGCCGAACCCGCCGCCGCCGAATCCACCGCCCTGGCCGCGGCGATCCTCGACATTGTCGCTCTCAGGACCGTCGAGGCGCATGCGCTGGGCTTCCCTTCCTTGTTGCTCCGGGCGAACGCCCCTCGGAAGGCGGGGTTGCGGGGAGGGCCTCAGCCGCCCTCGGCGAGGATGGCGGCGAGGCCCTCCCGCCAGGTGGGGTAGCGCCAGGCGATGCCGAGGGAGGCCTTGGTGTGGGCATTGGAGATACGGCGGTTCTCGGACCAGAAGGAGAGCGCCATGGGGGACATGGTGGCGCGCGCCGTCTCGAAGGGGATGGCGGGGGGCGGCTCGATGCCGAGGAGGCGGGCGGCGCCCTCGGTGACGGCGGCGCTCTCCGCGGGCTCGTCGTCGGCGAGGTGGAGGACGCGGGTGCCGGAGGGTGGCGGGTTGGTCGCGGCCACCAGGACGGCGCGGGCAATGTCGTCGCGGTGGATGCGGCCGAAGGCGTGACCGGGCCTGAGGGTACGGCGGGCGGTGCCGGCACGGAGGTCGTCCAGCACGGAGCGGCCGGGGCCGTAGATGCCGGCGCAGCGGAAGAGGTCCACGGCGGCGCGGGGGGCGAAGGCCTCCCATTGCAGCTCGGCCTGGCGGCGGCGGCGGGAGCGGGGCTGGGCGGGGGCGGGCTCGGTCGTTTCATCCACCCACGCGCCGCCGCGGTCGCCATAGACGCCAGTGGTGGAGAGATAGCCGATCCAGCGGAGGGGGGCGGCTTCCAGCGCCTCGCGGTGGGTGGCGAGGACGGGGTCGCCGTTCTCGCCGGGGGGCGCGGTGATGACGAGGTGGGTGGCAGCGCGAAGGGCGGGGGCGGCGCTGTCGAAGGGGATCACTTCGACGCCCGCGGATGGCTCGGCGCGGGCAGGATCGCGGGCGGTGGCGGTGACAGTCCAGCCGGCGGCCGCGGCGTCGCGCGCGATGGCGGCGCCGCTGAAACCGAGGCCGAAGACGAGGAGGTGGCGCTGCATCCCCTATCCATGGCGGCTTCCGCGCGGGGCGGCTAGATTGCCGGCCATGCGGAACGGGATGGGCAAGGCGCTGGCGGGCACGGTCGCCCTGGCGCTGGTGCTGGCGGGGGGGCTCTGGTGGGCCCGGCCCCCGGAGGCGCCCCCTGCCCCGGTACCGGAGGCGGCGGAGGAGGTGTTGCCGCTGCCACCGGAGCCGCCGCGCATGGCGGACAGCCCCGATTACGAGGAATGCCTGGGCAAGCTGCGGGACGACGCGCAGGGCGCGCTGGCCTTCGCCGAGGCCTGGGAGGCGCAGGGCGGCGGCGATGGGGCGCGGCACTGCTCGGCGCTGGCGCTGCTGGGGTTGGGAGAGGCGGAGCGGGCGGCAGGGCGGCTGGAGGCGCTGGGCAAGGCCGGGCGGGCGGGGGCAGCGGCGCGGGCGGCCGTGTTCGGGCAGGCGGGGCAGGCCTGGATGATGGCGGGGCAGCCGGTGCGGGCGCATGGGGCCTTCACGCTCGCGCTGGCGTCGACGCCGAACGATCCGGAATTGCTGGTGGACCGGGCGATCGCGGCGGGGACGCTGCACCGCTTCGCGGACGCGCTGGCCGATGCCGACCGGGCGGTGGCGCTGGACGGGCAGCGGGTGGAAGCGCTGGTGTTCAGGGCGGCGGCGCTGCGGCTGCTCGAGCGGCCGCAGGAGGCGATGCGCGATATCGAGCGGGCGCTGGCGATCGAGCCGGGGAGCCCCGAAGCGCTGCTGGAGCGGGGGATCCTGCGGCAGCTGGGGGGCGACGAGGCCGGGGCGCGGGCGGATTGGGAGAGCGTGGTGGTGAACAGCCCGGACAGCGCGGCGGCGGATCTGGCGGAGCAGAACCTTGCCCTGAACGCGGCGGGGCCGGCGCGGCGCTAGGCGGCGATGATCTCCCGGCCGGGGTGCACGAGGGCCTGGTAGTCGCCGATGGAGCGGGGCTTGCCGACCAGGTAGCCCTGCACCTCGTCGCAGCGGGCGGCCTGGAGGACGCTCATCTGGGCCTCGGTCTCCACGCCCTCCGCCACGACGGGAAGACCCATGCCGCGGCTGAGGCCGAGGATGCCCTGGACGACGGCGGCGGCGCTGTTGTCGTCGGTCAGCGCGCTGACGAAGCTGCGGTCCATCTTCACGCGGTCGAAGGGGAAGTTGCGGAGCATGCTGAGCGAGGAGTAGCCGGTGCCGAAATCGTCCAGCGAGAGCTGGACGCCGATGGACTTCAACTCCCGCACCGTGGCCAAGGCGCGGTCGGTGTCGGTGATGAGGAGGCTCTCGGTCACCTCCAGCTCGAGCCGCCGGGGGTCGAGGCGCGTCTCCTCCAGGAGGGTGCGGAGCAGATCGGGGAAGTCGCCCTGCTGGATCTGCAGCGCGGAGACGTTGACGGCGACGCGGAGCGGCCTGGTCCAGCTCGCGGCCTCCCGGATGGCGGTTTGCAGGACCCAGGCGCCGATCGGCAGGATGGCGCCCGAGGCCTCGGCGAGAGGGATGAAGGTGGCGGGGCTCACCGAGCCGCGGGTGGGGCTGTGCCAGCGCAGCAGGGCCTCGAAGCCCGTGACCTCGCCGGTGTCGGCGGCGGCCTGGGGCTGCCAGGCGAGCGACATCTCGCCATTGGCGACGGCCTGACGCAGGTCGCGCTCCAGCGCGTGGCGGTGGCGGATCTCCTGGTCCATGGCCACGTGGAAGAAGGCGAAGCCACTCCGGCCGTTCTCCTTCGCGCGGTAGAGGGCGAGGTCGGCGGCGCGGAGAAGCTCCTCGGGTGCGGTGGCGTCGTCGGGGAAGAGGGCGATGCCGATCGAGGCGGAAACGGTGACCTCGGCGATGGTGAGATGGAAGGGCTCGACCAGGGCCGAGACAAGGCGCTGCGCGAGGGCCTGAGCGGGCTCGGGCGCGTCGGTCATGGTCTGGAGGATGACGAACTCGTCGCCTCCGATGCGCGCGCAGAGGTCGGACCCGCGCAGCGACGCGGTAAGGCGCTCGGCCACCTGCTGGAGGAGCTGGTCCCCGGCCGCGTGGCCGTAGAGGTCGTTCACGGGTTTGAAGCGGTCGAGGTCGAGGCAGAGCACGGCGAAGCGCGCGGCGCCGCGCCCGGTGCGGGCGATCTCCTCCTCGATCCGGCTGCGGAGGAGGGCACGGTTGGCGAGGCCGGTCAGCGTATCGTGGTGGGCGAGCCGCTCGAGCCGGCTCTGGGAGTCGAGCCGCTCGCGCAGGTCGCGGAGGGCGACGACGACGCGCGTCCCGGAGGCGGTCTCGATGGTGCGGCGGCGCAGCTCCACGGGCAGGCCACCGACGAGGCGCGCGGGGCCGGTGTCCGTCGCGCCCTCCTCGAGCAGGGTGGCAAAGGGGCGGCCGATCAGGGCCTCGCGCCCCGTGCCGGTGAGGGCGGCGAGCTGGCTGCTGGCCTCCATGACCCTGCCCTCCGCGTCGAGCAGGGCCAAGGCATCGAAGGCGGCATCGGCGAGGCCGCGGAGCCGGCCAGCCTCGGCGGCCTGGGCGGCAAGGCCGATCCGGGCCTCGATCGCGAGGACGAGGAGGATGGCCGAGATGGTCACGGCGGTGAGGGTGACGATGAGAATCAACAGGCCGTCCCGCGGGAGGGCCGAGCGGGGCACGGGCACCGCGGGGTCCGGCCAGGCCGTGACCCCGCCCATGGCCGTGAAGTGCAGCGAAAGGACGGTAGCCGTGAGCAGGGCGGCGGCGGCGAGCGCCCGCGGCAGGACGGCGTTCAGCCGCAGGACGTGCAGCGCAGCGGCGCCGAGGAGCGTGGCGACGGCGAGAGAGGCGAGGAGGTGGCCGGGGGCGACGACGAGGTGGCCCGGCACGCGCACGGCGAGCATGCCGAGGTCGTGCATTCCCGCCAGCCCCGCGCCGAGCAGCGCGCCGCCGGCGGCGCGGTGGAGGGGCCTGGCCTGGCCGGCGAACCAGATGGCGAAACCCGCGAGGGCGCCCACCAGGGCAAGCGCCGCCGAGAGAAGGGTGAGCGATAGGTCGTAGCCCATCGGAATACCGGGGTCATAGGCCAGGAGGGCGACGAAATGGGTGGACCAGGCGCCGATGGCGATGAGCAGGGCGGAGAGGACGGGACGGAGGCGCCCCGTGCCGCGAACAGAGAGGGTGCAGGCGAGGGCCGCCACCACGCAGAGGAGGGCCGCGCCAAGGACGATGCCGTGGTCGTGCTGCCCGGTGAGGCAGGCCAGGATCTGGATCATGCGAAACCCGAGTAGTTTCGTCCGGACGATTATTCCGGGTCTCTAATACAATGAAGAATGCTCGGTTCCGGCGCCAGGGGGGTCGTTCTAGAAGTCGAGGTCCGCGTAGTGGTTCGGGGGAGTGAGGCCGCTCACGCGGTCGGCGAGGATGGGGCGGAAGGCGGGGCGGGACTTCACGCGGGCGTACCAATCCTTCACCGCGTCGTTCATCGACCAGTCCACGTCGCCGATATAGTCGAGGCAGGAGAGGTGGGCGGCGGCGGCGAGGTCGGCGAGCGAGATCTGGCCTCCGGCGAGCCAGGCGCGGCTCTCGGCCAGCCAGCCGATGTACTCGATATGGGGCTTGAGGTTGGCGTAGCCCGCGCGCAGCGCGCCGGCGTCGGGGTTGCCGAGGCCGAGCATGCGCTTGAGCTGCTTCTCGAAATAGAGGTTGCGGGTGACCTCGCGGTCGAACTTGCCGTCGAACCAGGCGACGAGGCGGCGGATCTCGGCGCGTTCCGCGTGGGTGCGGCCGAGCAGGGGCATGTCGGGGTAGGCTTCGTCGAGGTACTCGCAGATGGCGTTGCTGTCCGCGAGGACGAGGCCGTTTTCCTCTTCCAGCACGGGGACGGTGCCGGCGGGGTTCATCATCAGGAACTCGTCGCGACGCTCCCAGATGCGCTCGGCGCGCAGCTCGAAGGGGATGCGCTTCTCCTGCAGGGCGAGGCGGACCTTGCGGCAGGCGGGGGAGAGCGGGAGGTGATAGAGGATGCGCACAGGGCGGGTGTTTGCCACCGCGGGTAGCGGCCGGCAAGATGGGAGCGCAACTTAAAGACGGCCGCCAAAGCTTTGTAGTGACGGGTTTTATGGGTCAGGCGAAGCCAAGGATCGCTGGGGCCGGCGAACGCGCGCCGGCCCCGTTCGTTTTTATTCCGCAGCCATGAGCTGGTCGCTCATCGGCTGGGGCAGGAGCTTGGCGTAGTCCTTCGGGACGATGTGCCAGAAGCGGTCACGCTCGCTCGCCCAATCGTTGAGGAGGCGGGCGGCGAGGCGGGAGCCGGTCTCCTGCGCGTGGCGGGCGATGAGGTCGCGGAGCACGCCTTCCCAATGGGCGGAGCCGAGGCGGGCCCAGAGGAGGGTGTCGCGGTTCAGGCGGCGCTCGAAGGTGCCGTCCGCGTCCCAGACGAAGGCCTGGCCGCCGGTGAAGCCGGCGCCGAAGTTGTCGCCGACCGCACCGAGGATGACGACCTTGCCGCCCGTCATGTACTCGCAGCCATTGGCGCCGATGCCCTCGACCACGCAGTCTGCGCCGGAGTTGCGGACGGCGAAGCGCTCGCCCCCCTGCCCTGCCGCGAAGAGCTCGCCCGCGGTCGCACCGTAGAGGACGGTGTTGCCGACGATGGTGTTCTCCTCCCAGACGAAGTTAGCGCTGGGGCCGGGGCGGACGGTGATGGTGGCGCCGGAGAGACCCTTGCCGACGTAGTCGTTGGCGTCACCGAGGACTTCCAGCTTCAGGCCGCGGACGCCGAAGGCGCCGAGGGACTGGCCGGCGGAGCCGCGGAGGCGGACCGTGAGGTGGCCGGGCTGCAGGCCCTTCATCCCGAACTGGCGCACGATCATCGAGCTGGTCTTGGTGCCGATGGCGCGGTGCGTGTTCTGGATGTTGTACTGGAGCTGCATCTTCTCGCCGCGGGAGAAGAGGGCGGCGGCGTCGCGGATCATGTCGGCGTCCAGCGTCTCCGGCACCTCGTTGCGGCCCTCCAGCGTGCAGTAGGAGGGGTGGCCGCCGGCATCGGCCTGGACGAGCAGCGGGTTGAGGTCGAGGTCGTCGAGGTCCTCGGCGCCGCGGGAGACCTGCTTCAGAAGATCGGTGCGGCCGATGACGTCCTCGAGCTTGCGGAAGCCGAGGGAGGCGAGGATCTCGCGCACCTCCTCCGCGACGAAGGAGAAGAGGGAGATGACCTTTTCCGGGCTGCCCTCGAACTTCGCCCGCAGGGCCTCGTCCTGCGTGCAGACGCCGACGGGGCAGGTGTTGGAGTGGCACTGGCGGACCATGATGCAGCCCATGGCCACGAGCGACGCCGTGCCGATGCCGAATTCCTCGGCGCCGAGCATGGCGGCGACCACGACGTCGCGGCCCGTCTTGATGCCACCATCGGTGCGGAGCTTCACGCGGTGGCGGAGGCGGTTGAGAAGCAGGACCTGGTGGGTCTCGGAGAGGCCCATTTCCCAGGGAAGGCCTGCGTACTTGATCGAGGTGACCGGGGAGGCGCCGGTGCCGCCGGAATGGCCGGAGACGAGGATGGCGTCGGCCTTCGCCTTCGCCACGCCGGCCGCGATGGTGCCGATTCCGCTGCGCGACACGAGCTTCACGCAGACGGTGGCCTCGGGGTTGATCTGCTTGAGGTCGTAGATGAGCTGGGCGAGGTCCTCGATCGAGTAGATGTCGTGGTGGGGCGGCGGCGAGATCAGCGTCACGCCGGGGGTGGAGTGGCGGAGCTTGCCGATGAGCTCCGTCACCTTGAAGCCGGGAAGCTGGCCGCCCTCGCCGGGCTTGGCGCCCTGCGCGACCTTGATCTCGATCTCGCGGCAGTTGTTCAGGTACTCCGCCGTGACGCCGAAGCGGCCGGAGGCGATCTGCTTGATGGCGGAGTTCGCGTTGTCGCCGTTCGCGCGGGGCTTCGCGCGCGCGGGGTCCTCGCCGCCCTCCCCGCTGTCGGAGCGGGCGCCGATGCGGTTCATGGCGATGGAGAGGGTTTCGTGCGCCTCGGGCCCGAGGGCGCCGAGGGAGATTCCGGGCGCGAGGAGGCGCTTGCGGATCTCGGTGATGCTCTCGACCTCCTCCAGCGGGAGGGCGCGCGCGGCGGGGGTGCGGAAGTCCAGCAGGTCGCGCAGGGCGACGGGCGGGAGCTGGCGCACGGCGTGGCTGTAGCGCTTGTAGGTCTCGTAGCTGTCCGCGTTCACCGCCTTCTGGAGAAGGTGGATGAGGCTGCCCTCGAAGGCATGGGCCTCGCCGCGGCGGCGGAGCTTGTAGAGGCCGCCGACGGGGAGGACGGGCGTGGAGGCGTCCCAGGCGGCCGTGTGCATGTCGAGCACGCGGCGGGCGATGCCCGAGAGGCCGATGCCGGAGATGCGGGACTGGGTGCCCGGGAAGAACTCCGCGACGAGCGCGCGGGAGAGGCCGATGGCCTCGAAGTTCATGCCGCCGCGGTAGGAGGAGAGCACGCCGATGCCGATCTTGGACATCGTCTTCAGCAGGCCCTTGTCGATGGCCTTGCGGTACTTGGCGACGCATTCCTCGAGGCTGAGGCCGGGGAAGAGGCCGCGGCGGTGGCGGTCGGCGATGCTTTCCTGCGCGAGGTAGGCGTTCACCGTGGTGGCGCCGGCGCCGATGAGGACGGCGAAGTAGTGCACGTCCATGCATTCCGCGCTGCGGATGTTGAGGCTGGTGAAGGTGCGGAGGCTGTGGCGCACGAGGTGGGTGTGGACCGCGCCGACCGCGAGGATCATCGGGATGGCGGCGCGCTCGGCGCTCTGCGCCTCGTCGGAGAGGATGACGTGGGCGCGGCCGGAGCGGACGCCCTCCTCGGCGTCGCGGCGGATGCGCTCGATGGCGCGGCGCAGGCCGGGCTCGCCCTCGGCCACGGGGAAGGTCGCGTCAACCTCCCAGGCGTTGTGGCCCATGTAGCCGCGCATGGCCGCGAACTCGGCGTTGGAGAGCACGGGGCTGTCCAGCATGAGCATGTCGCACTGGGTCGGGTCCTCGTCGAGGATGTTCCCGAGATTGCCCAGGCGGGTCTTGATCGTCATCACGCGGGTTTCGCGCAGGCTGTCGATCGGCGGGTTCGTCACCTGCGCGAAGGCCTGGCGGAAGTAGTGGTGCAACCCGCGATACTGGCGGGAGAGGACGGCGATGGGGGTGTCGTCGCCCATGCTGCCGATGGCCTCGGCGCCTTCCTCCACCATGGGGTGCAGGATGGCTTCGAGGTCTTCCAGCGTGTAGCCCGTGGAGAGCTGGCGACGGCGGAGGGATTCACCCTCCAACGTCGCGGCCTCGTGGGCGTCGGCCTTGACGATGCCGTCGATGCGGTTGGTGCGGCGCGTCCAGTCGCCCCAGGGCTTGCGGGCGGCCATCGTGTCCTTGAGCTGGCCGTCGTCGTAGAAGCGGGCCTCGTGCAGGTCCACGCCGATGCACTGTCCGGGGCCGAGGCGGCCGCGGGCGATGATGCTTTCCTCGGGGAAGCGGACCATGCCGGTCTCGCTGCCGACGACGAGCATGCGGTCCGCGGTGATGGTGTAGCGCATGGGGCGAAGGCCGTTGCGGTCGAGGCCGGCGACGACCCAGCGGCCGTCGGTGGCGGCGATGGCGGCAGGGCCGTCCCAGGGCTCCATCACGGCATTGCAGTAGAGGAAGAGTTCCTGGTGCGCCTTGGGCATGGTGGCGTTGGAGCCGATGCTCTCGGGGATGAGCATCGCCTTGGCCATGGGCGCGTCGCGGCCGGCGCGGACTAGGAGTTCGAAGACGTTGTCGAGCGACGCGGTGTCGGAGTTGCCGGCCTGAACGACGGGCTTGATGTCCTCCATGAAGGGGTCGAGCAGCGCGTGGGAAAGGCGCGTCTCGTGGCTCTTCATCCAGTTGACGTTGCCGTGCACCGTGTTGATCTCGCCGTTATGGGCGAGGGTGCGGAAGGGCTGGGCCAGGCGCCAGGTGGGGAAGGTGTTGGTGCTGTAGCGCTGGTGGTAGATGGCGAAGCGGCTGATGAAACGCGGGTCGAGCAGGTCGGGGTAGAAGACCGAGAGGCTCTCGGCCAGGAACATGCCCTTGTAGATGATCGAGCGGCAGGAGAGCGTGCAGAGGTAGAGGTCCGGGATCTGCGCGGCGATGGCCTGCTTCTCGATCCGGCGGCGGATGACGTAGAGGTCGCGCTCGAAGGTTGCCTCGTCCCGCTGCTCCGGGTCGTAGATGAGGATCTGCTCGATCTCGGGGCGGGTGGCGTTGGCTTTCTCGCCGATGCAGGTGACGTCGATCGGCACCTGGCGCCAGCCGTAGATGCCGTAGCCCGCGACGAGGATTTCCGTTTCCACGATCGAGCGGCAGCGCTCCTGCGCGCCGAGGTCGGTCTTGGGCATGAAGACCATGCCGACGCCGATGCGGCCGGGGCGCAGGCGGTCGCCGCCGTTGGCGACGGCCTCGGCGAAGAAGTCCTGGGGGATTTCCACGTGGATGCCGGCGCCGTCGCCGGTCTTGCCGTCGGCGTCCACGGCGCCGCGGTGCCAGACGGCCTTCAGCGCGTCGATGCCGGCCTGGACGACCTCGCGGCGGGCGACGCCGTCGAGGGCGGCCACGAGGCCGACGCCGCAGGCGTCGTGCTCGGTGGTGTCGATATGCGCTTCGTCGCGGAGGAGCGCGGTGTTGGCGAGGTGCTGGGAGACGTAGTCGGACATGGTGCTCTCTCCGCTCACTCGGCGGCCTGGGGGACGGCGTCGCGGGTCCTGACGTATTCGGCGATGCGGTCGGCGGCGTCGCGGCCGTCGCGGATGGCCCAGACGACGAGGGAGGCGCCGCGGACGATGTCGCCGGCGGCGAAGACGCCGGGAAGGCTCGTCATCATGCTGCGGCGGTCCACCGTGAGCGTGCCCCAGCGGGAGACGGCGAGGCCGGGCTCGTCGAACATCTTGGGCAGGTTCTCGGGGTCGAAGCCGAGGGCCTTGATGACGAGGTCGGCGGGCTCGGTGAATTCGCTGCCGGGGATGGGCTCGACCTGCTGGCGGCCGGTGGCGTCGGGGAGGCCGAGATGCATCTTGGTGACACGGACGCCGGTGACGTGGGTGTCGCCCTCGAAGGCGTCGGGCGCGGAGAGCCAGGCGAAGCGGACGCCCTCCTCCTCGGCGTTGTGAACCTCGCGCATGGAGCCGGGCATGTTGGCCTTGTCGCGGCGGTAGAGGCAGGTGACGGAGGCCGCGCCCTGGCGGATGGAGGTGCGGAGGCAGTCCATGGCGGTGTCGCCGCCGCCGATCACCACCACGCGCTTGCCGTGGGCGTTGAGGGCGCCGCTGTCGAACTCGGGCACGTCGTCGCCGAGGCCCTTGCGGTTGGACGCCGTGAGGAAGGACATGGCGGGGACCACGCCTTCCAGGTGCGCGCCGGGGACGGCGATGTCGCGGGCCTTGTAGACGCCCGTCGCGATGAGGACGGCGTCGTGCTTCGTGCGAAGGTCTTCCAGCGTGACGTCGCGGCCGATCTCGGCGTTCAGGTGGAAGGTGATGCCGCCCTGCTCGAACTGGGCGGTGCGGCGGGTGACGACGTCCTTCTCGAGCTTGAAGTTCGGGATGCCGTAGATCATCAGGCCGCCGGCGCGGTCGTAGCGGTCGTAGACGTGCACCTGCCAGCCCATGGTGCGGAGCTTCTCGGCCGCGGCCAGGCCGGCGGGGCCGGCGCCGATGATGGCGACGGAGTGGGCGAGTTCGCGCACGGGGGTGGGCGGCTTGACCCAGCCCTTCTCCCAGGCGGTGTCGTTGATGTAGCGCTCGACGGCGCCGATCGTGACGCTCTCGAAGCCCTTCTCGATGACGCAGTTGCCCTCACAGAGGCGGTCCTGCGGGCAGACGCGGCCGCAGATCTCGGGGAAGGTGTTGGTGGCCGAGTTGACCTCGTAGGCCTCCTCCAGCCGGCCCTCGGCCGTGAGCTTCAGCCAGTCCGGGATGTTCTGCTGGAGCGGGCAGTGGACGGAGCAGAAGGGGACGCCGCACTGAGAGCAGCGGCTGGCCTGCTCCGAGGCGCGGGCCGGGTCGAAGCGGGCGTAGATCTCGTCGAAATCCTCGCGGCGGATCGTCGGCTCGCGCTTTTCGGGCGTCTGCTGGGACAGGCGGACGAACTGGAGCATGCGCTCGGCCATGGCGCGGTCCTTGCTTTTTAAACCGTCTCGACGGGGCCTGCGGGCGGGGGCTCCGCATGGCGAGGGGACGGGCGGTGGCCCGTTTCAGGGGCGGTTTGCCATACTCGCAGGGCTCATGCGAGTTCAAAATCGCCGACAGGTCAGCAGACCTGACCTGCTTCTCCGGCAGGCCATCGTGGTCGCGCCGATCGTTTCGTTATAATGCCGAATATTAGGTCCGATACGGACCTTTCAACCCGGGATCACCGCGCGACGGCCGCCGCCCTCCCGGAAGCGGGTGAGGTAGCTCGGCAGGATCGCCTCCATCGAAGTGGGCGTGATCCCGAGTTCGGCGAGCCCCGGGAGGGTACCGGAGGGGACGTTGTCGTGCTTGAGGAGGAGGATCTGGTCCTCGGTCAGCGGCGGGTTGGGGAGCCATGAGGTGAGCTTCGCCTGGAACGAGGCGAGGCCCACCGGCATCTCAACGATCGGACGGCGGCGGCCGATGAGGTGGAGCATGTCCTGCAGCAGGGAGCGGAAGGTGGCGGCGCGGGGGCCGGCGAGCTCGTAGGTGCGGCCGGCGGCGGCCGGCTGGTCGATGGTGGCCATGACGGCGTCGGCGACGTCGCCGACATAGACAGGCTGGAAGCGGGTGTTGCCGCCGACGAGGGGCAGGACCGGGAGGATGCGGGCGAGGCCGGCGAAGCGGTTGAAGAAGGAGTCCTCGGGGCCGAAGACGACCGAGGGGCGGAGGATGGTGGCGCGCGGGAAGGCGGCGAGGACGGCGGCCTCCCCTTCCGCCTTGCTGCGGGCGTAGAGGCTGGGGGAGGACGGATCGGCGCCGATGGCGGAGACCTGGACGAGGTGGGTGACACCGGCCGCGGCGGCGGCCCCGGCGATGCGGCCGGGGAGCGTGCCGTGGAGGCGAGCGAAGTCGCCCGCTCGGCGCTCGGAGAGGATGCCGATGAGATTGACGACGACCTCCGCGCCCTCGACCGCGCGATGGAGGGCGGCGGCGTCCATGGCGCCGGCCGTAACGGGGACGATCTGGCCGACCATGCCCTGGGTCATGAGGGTGCGCGCCGCCTCGGGGGCGCGGGTGACGACGCGGACGACGTAGTCGCGGCGCGCGAGGCGCTGGACCACGTGGGCGCCGATGAAGCCGGTTCCGCCGAATACCACTGCCACGCGCCGCGCCATCCGCTCTCTCCTCATTCCCGCCCCGGGGGTAAAACTCCCCGCGCCCTGAGATTAGGGCGGGGCGGGCGTGTCGCAAATCGCGCGGAAGGAGCGCCGCGTGAAGGGGGGTAGCGGAAGCGGCGGATTCCGTGCCGGGGCGGCTTGACGGCGTGGGCGGCCCCTCATAGAAGCCGCCCACGCCTTCCCCGATACGAGGGCGCTAGCCTCCTTGCCCAGGTGGCGGAATTGGTAGACGCGCAGGTTTCAGGTACCTGTGACCGCAAGGTTGTGAAGGTTCGAGTCCTTTCCTGGGCACCATAGCCTCCCCCGACGGGAGGCCCCCTACCCTCCCCGATAATGAAGTGATGTGGCGCGGCGGGGTGAAGCATCCCGGCCCTGGCCAGGGGGCGCCGCGGACGGAGCGGCCGCGATGGGAAGTGTGCTCTTCATGCCGAACGCCAGGATCCATCTCTATCAGGACGATCTGCCGGCGGGGCTGGACCTCGGGCCGGTGGTGGCCGTGGACACCGAGACGATGGGGCTGAACCCGCATCGCGACCGGCTCTGCCTCGTGCAGCTCTCGGCTGGGGATGGTTCGGCGCATCTTGTGCAGCTGCGGCCGGAGGGGCTGGGCGGGCCGGCGCGGCGGCAGGGATTTCTCGACTGCCCGAACCTCGCGGCGCTGCTGGCGGATGCGGCCGTGGTGAAGCTGTTCCACTTCGCGCGCTTCGATGTCGCCATCCTGCGGAAGGAGCTGGGCGTCGAGGTGGCGCCGGTCCTCTGCACGAAGGTGGCGGCCAAGCTCGTGCGGACCTTTACCGACCGGCACGGGCTGCGGGAGCTTTGCCGGGAGTTGCTGGGGGTGGAGATCTCCAAGCAGCAGCAGACGAGCGACTGGGGCGCCCCGGCGCTGAGCCAGGAGCAGCTGGCCTACGCGGCCTCGGACGTGCTGCACCTGCATGCTCTCTGGGCGAAGCTGGAGGCGCTGCTGCGGCGGGAGGGGCGACTAGGCCTGGCGGAGGAGTGCTTCCGGTTCCTGCCCGCGCGCGCGGCGCTGGACCTGCTTGGATATGTGGAGCCCGACATCTTCGCGCACTGATTCATGGCATTTCCTGGCGCGAGAGGCCCCGGCTCGGGTGGCATGATTCTTGAAGGAATGTGTTGCGGATGCGCGTTGACCGGCCCTCCCCGGCGCTCCATACAGGGGGGGTGACGGTCCAGGCACCCTCCAGCAACCCGGCGACCGACGCGCCCGCGGCGAGCGGCGGAGCGGGGCCGGGCACGGTTCACGCGCTGTCCGCGGCGGGCGGTGCGGCCGCGCGCGCGGGGGATCCCGCGGCCCCTGCAGACGCCTCCGCGAGCGTGACGCTGGCGGCGGAGATGCGGCCCCGGCCTGTGCCCTCCCGCGCGAGGCGTGGCTATACGCGCGGCGCCATGCTGCGGCGGCGGTTCACGGTGCGCTTCCTCAAGCTGCTTCTGCCGGCGGCGGCGCTGGCGCTGCTGAGCGCGATCGTGCTCTGGCCGGAATTCGAGCGCACGAGCGAGAACGCGCGGCTCTCCTTCCGCCGGCTCAGCCGAACGACGCCGGAGGCGGTGCGGGTGGTGGACCCGCGCTACCAGGGCATCGACGACCAGGGACGGCCCTTCAACGTGACGGCCTTCATCGCTTCGCAACCGGGCAGCAGTAACGTGGTGGACCTCGAGGCACCTCGCGGTGACATGACCTTGACGAACGGCGGCTGGGTGCTGCTGGACAGCAAGACCGGGCGTTTGGACCGGGAGGAGAACATCCTCGACCTCTGGGGCGACGTGACGATCTGGCAGGATGATGGAACCTTGATCGAGACCCAGCAGGCGCGGGTGGACGTGAAGGAGGGCCACGCGGAGGGCGACACCCACGTGGCGGCCCAGGGAAGCTTCGGCACCATCACGGGCGACGGGTTCCGGCTGCGCGACCGCGGCGCGGTGGTGGTCTTCACGGGCAATGCGCGCGCGGTGCTGGAGGGCACGCGATGAGCGCCGGGCACGGGATGCGGGCGGCGGGGCTGGGCCTGGCCGCGCTGGTGGCGGTGCTGGCGCCCTCCCCTTTCGGGGCGGCCCGGGCGCAGCCGATCGATCTTTCGGGTTCGGGCGGCGGGCCGGTGGAAATCACCGCCACCGACGGGATCGAGTGGCGGCAGGGCGAGCAGGTGGTGATCGCCCGCGGCAAGGCGAAGGCCGTGCGGGACGGGGTGACGGTGGACGCCGCCCGGCTGATCGCGCGCTACCGCCCGCGGGCGCAGGCGCCGGGGGCCGAGGCGCCGGCGGATACGGCCGGGGGCGAGAGCCCGATGTCGGGCGGGGAGATCTGGCGGCTGGAGGCGGAGGGGGACGTCGTGATCTCCACCCAGACCGACCGGGCGCAGGGCGACCGCGCCGTCTATGACATCGATCAGGCCGTGATGGTGATGACCGGGCGGGACCTGAAGCTGACGACGCAGAGCGACACGATCGTGGCGCGGGACAGCCTCGAATACTGGTCCCAGCGGCGGATGGCGGTGGCGCGGGGTGCCGCGCGGGTGACCACGAGCGACAACCGCCAGATCATGGCGGACACGCTGGTGGGCTACTTCCTGGAGAACGCGCCGCCGGTGCAGGCGGTGGCGGCGCGGCCGGCGGCCCCCACGCCCCCTGCCCGCCCCGGTGCCCCGGCGGCAGCGCCCGCGGCCCCGCGGCCGGTGCCGGGCGAGGGATCGAAGCTCGACCGGGTGGAGGTCTTCGGCAACGTCGAGATCCGGACCGAGACCGAGGTCGTGCGCGGGGATCGCGGGGTCTACAGCCCGGTGACGGGCATGGCGCGGGTGCTGGGCAACGTGCGGATCACGCGCGGGCAGAACCAGTTGCAGGGACAGGAGGCGATCGTGAATCTTCGTACGGGGATCTCGCGCCTCGTCTCCGCGCCGGGGCAGCGGGTGCAGGGACTGGTGCTGCCGAATTCCGGGCAGGAGGTGGCGCCGCCGGCCGGGGCAGCGCGGCCCGCGACGCCTGCGCCGGCACCTGCCCAGGGGCGAACGCGGTGAGCGAGGGCTTCAAGGTGGTGCCGGGCGAGTCCGGGCTCGTCGCGCGGGCGCTGGGCAAGCGCTACAAGAAGCGGCCGGTGGTGCGGGGCGTCTCGCTCAGCCTCAAGCGCGGGGAGGCGGTGGGGCTGCTCGGGCCGAACGGCGCGGGGAAGACGACCACCTTCTACATGATGACGGGGCTCGTGCGGCCGGACGAGGGGCAGGTCTTCCTCGATGGGCACGACGTGACGATGCTGCCGATGTACCGGCGCGCGCGGCTGGGGCTCGGCTACCTGCCGCAGGAGGCCTCGATTTTCCGTGGGCTTTCCGTGGAGGACAACATCCGCGCCGCGCTGGAGGTGGTGGAGCCGGACCGCGAGCGGCGGGACGGGATGCTGGACAGCCTGCTGGCGGAGTTCGGGATCGCGCATCTCAGGCGGGCGCCGGCGCTGGCGCTCTCGGGCGGGGAGCGGCGGCGCTGCGAGATCGCGCGCGCGCTGGCGACGCACCCGGCCTACATCCTTCTCGACGAGCCGCTGGCGGGCATCGACCCGATCGCGGTGGGCGAGATCCGCGATCTCGTGCGGCACCTGAAGGACCGCGGGATCGGGGTGCTGATCACCGAGCACAACGTGCGGGAGACGCTGGCGATCATCGACCGCGCCTACATCCTGCACGACGGCCAGGTGCTGATGGAGGGGCGGCCGAGCGAGATCGTGGCGCATGAGGGCGTGCGGCGCGTCTACCTCGGCGAGCGGTTCAGCCTGTGACCGGGCGGGCCATTCCTTCGGCAGGGCGTGGCCGCTGATGGTGCGCGCATCGTGCTGATGGCGCGGGTGGCGGGCCCCTCATGGTAGGGTTAGGGCCGCGGCTCGACTTCCGGCAGACGCAGCAGCTGGTGATGACGCCGCAGCTGCGGCAGGCCATCAAGCTGCTCCAGTCGAGCAATGTGGAGGTTTCCGCCTTCGTCGAGGAGGAACTCGAGCGCAACCCGATGCTGGAGCGGGAGGAGGGCAGCGCGCCCGCCGTGGCCGCGCCGGCGGAGCAGGATTCCTTCGAGGCCGCTTCCTCCCCCACCATGCCGGACGAGGCGAGCAGCCCGATCGAGGCGGACTGGTCGGGCGGTTACGAGAGCGGGGACGCGCTCTACCCGACTTCCGGCGGGGCGCGGGCGGATTCCTGGGACAATGACGGGCGGAGCCTGGAGGAGATCGCGGGGGAGCGGCCGCGCTCCTTGCGCGAGCTGTTGGCCGAGCAGGCGCGGCTGACCTTCACCGATGCGCGGGAGCGGCTGATCGCGGGGCAGATGATCGCGCTGCTGGACCCTGCCGGGCGGCTGGCCGTGACCGACGAGGCGATCGCGGGGGCGCTGGGCTGCGAGGAGGCGATCGTCGCCGGCGTGCGGGCGCGGATGCAGCGCTTCGAGCCGACGGGGCTGTTCTGCGGTAGCCTGAAGGAGTGCCTGACGGTGCAGCTCGCGGAGCTGAACCGACTGGACCCGGCGATGCAGGCGCTGCTGGACAACCTCGAGATGCTGGCCCGGCGGGACATGGCGGGGCTGTTGCGCGTCTGCGGCGTGGATGCCGAGGATCTCTCGGAGATGGTCTCCGAGATTCGGCGGCTGAACCCGAAGCCGGGCGTGACGGGCGACGGCGAGGTGGCGCCGATGGTGGTGCCGGACGTGCTGATGCGGCGAATGCCCGACGGGACCTGGACGCTGGAGCTGAACCCGGAGACGCTGCCGCGGGTGCTGGTGAACCGGGGCTTCCACGCGACGGCCTCGACGGCCACGAAGTCGAAGGAGGACAAGGCCTTCATCGCCGAGAAGCTGCAGGCCGCGAACTGGCTGGTGCGGAGCCTCGAGCAGCGGGCGAACACCATCCTGCGCGTGGCGGCCGAGATCGTTCGGCGGCAGGAGGGGTTCTTCCGCTACGGCGTCGGGCATCTGCGGCCGCTGATCCTGCGGGATGTCGCGGACGAGTTGGGGATGCACGAGAGCACCGTTTCCCGCGTCACCGCCAACAAGTACATCGCGACGCCGCGTGGCACGCTCGAGCTGAAGTACTTCTTCACCACGGCGATCGCTGGGACGCATGGCGGCGAGAGCTTCTCGGCGGAGGCCATCCGGCACCGCATCCGCGACATGGTGAATGCCGAGACGGCGGAGGACGTGCTGTCGGACGACGCCATCGTGGAGCGGCTGCGGGCGGAGGGCGTGGACATCGCGCGGCGCACGGTCGCGAAATACCGGGACGCGCTGAAGATCCCCTCCTCGGTGCAGCGCAAGAGGGAGAAATCGGCGCTCGTTCTCTGATCGGTCCTCTTTAAACCGGCCCCGACCCGTCTCACGTCACTTATGTTACAAGTTGATCAAGGGAGCCGATCCATGCAGATCACTGTCGCCGGCAAGGGCGTCGAGACCGGCGAGGCACTCAAGACCCATGTGACGGACGGGCTGGAGGCGGTCACCCGAAAGTACTTCGACCACGCCATCGACGCCCATGTGACCTTCCGCAAGGACCGCGCCTTCTTCGCCTGCGACATCAACCTCCGGGCCGGCCGCGGCCTGAACATGCGGGCCGAGGGAGAGGGCGTGGACGCCCACCGGGCCTTCGCGGATGCGGCGGCCCACATCGGCAAGCGGCTGCGGCGCTATCGGCGCCGGGTGAACGAGCACGCGCGGAGCCTGGCCGAGGAGCGCGATCCGCTGACGGAGCTGGCGCGCGCGGTGGTGCTGCGCGAGGAGCCCGACGAGGAGGCCCCCGAGGCGGTGCCGGCCGATGGCGAGGCGGTGACGGCGGACGGTTACGCGAACGGGGCCGTGGTGGCGGAGGCGCCGACCGAGATCAGCCGGCTGACGGTGCCGGAGGCGGTGATGCGGCTCGATCTCTCCCAGGAGACGGTGCTGATGTTCCGGAACCGGGGCACGGGGGTGCTGAACGTGGTCTATCGCCGGGCCGACGGGCATGTGGGGTGGATCGATCCCCAGACCGCGTGAACGGGCGGCCTGACGCGCGGAAGGAGGGGAGGCCGGGTGGCCTCCCCTTCCCTTTTCAGGATCCCGGCCCGGCGCTCAGTGGACGAGGACGGGCGCCATCTCGTGCTGGAGGATTGCGGCGATGGCCAGGGCCTCGTTCGGGGCGGCGCCGATGGGGGTGCCGTCGGCCGCGTGGATGGCCACCGCCTGGGTGCCATTGACGGTCACCGGGCGGATATAGGCCATCTCCTGAGCGCCGAAGCGGGCCCAGTCGAGGGGGGTCAGGTCGCGAAGGCTGATTTCGGTGTTGGGCTGCATGATGTTCTCCTCGCCCGCAGCCGGGATGGCCTGCGGGCCTATAACGTCCGACTTGCCCCCCGGTTCGGCAGAGCGTTTCGGACGGGAAAGGATCTAGGCCTGGCCGTCCACGAGGGGGCGGGTCTTGCCGTTGATCTGGATGGTCCGGACCCGGACCTCGGGCTGGGGGCGGCGCAGTTCGACATGGAGGAGGCCGTTGTCTAGCCAGGCGCCCTCGATCTCGATGCCCTCGGCGATGACGAAGGCCCGCTGGAACTGGCGGCCGGCGATCCCGCGATGGAGGAAGATGCGGTCCTCCGCGTCCTCCTTCTGGCGGCCGCGGATCACCAGTTGGTTGTCCTCCTGGGTGATCTGGAGGTCGTCCATGGCGAAGCCCGCGACGGCGAGGGTGATTCGCAGGCGGTCGGCCGCGATCTGCTCAATGTTGTAAGGGGGATAGCCGTCCGAGGACTTCTGCACGCGGTCGAGCATCTGCTCGAGGTGGTCGAAGCCGAGGAAGAGCGGCGATCCGAAGACCGGCGAACGCGACATGTTGCGGCATCCTTGGGGAAGCGAGGCCACGCGGCTCGGCCCTTGAGGAGGCACCGGCCACGGGTAGGATATTGTCAGGTCGGGCGGGCGTTGCAAGAGCGGGGGTTACAAGGCGGACAGGTCAGGTCGGGTGGCAGGGCCTGCCTTGCCGGGAGGCGGTTCGGCCGGGGGCGGCATTCCGCCGGGGCGGGTTCTGCCCTACATGCCCCCCGCAGACATGAACACAGCCATGACCGACGCCCCGATCCTTCCCATCCTGTTTCACCCCGCACCCATCCTGCGCGCCAAGGCCCGGCCGGTGGCCGAGGCGGACGGCGCGCGGGTGACGGAGCTCGCGGCGCGGATGCTCTCGACCATGTACAAGGCGCCGGGGATCGGGCTGGCCGCGCCGCAGGTGGGCGAAGGCCTGCGGCTGGTGGTGCTGGACGTGGCCAAGGAGGAGACGCCGGCGCCCATGGTGCTGGTGAACCCCGAGATCGTGGCGGCGAGCACGGAGCGGGCAATACGGGAGGAGGGGTGCCTTTCCCTACCCGGGCAGTACGCGGATGTGGAGCGGCCGGCGCGGGTGAAGGTGCGCTACCGGGCGCTGGACGGCTCCCGCCAGGAGGTGGAGGCGGATGACCTGCTGGCCACCTGCCTGCAGCACGAGATCGACCACCTGGATGGGGTGATGTTCACCGACCACCTCAGCCCGCTGAAGCGGAACATGCTGATCAAGAAGTTCCTCAAGGAGCAGAAGCTGAAGTCGCGGGAGGCGATGTGACCCTCCCCCTGCGGCTGGCCTTCATGGGGAGCCCGGCCTTTTCCGTGCCGGCGCTGAGGGCGCTGGTGGCGGCGGGGCATGAGGTGGCCTGCGTTTATGCCCAGCCGCCGCGGCCGGCCGGGCGGGGGCAGCGGGAGACGCCCTGCCCCGTGCATCAGGCGGCGATCGAGATGGGCCTGCCGGTGCGGACGCCGGCGCGGGTGCGGCGGGACGTCGCGGAGCACGAGGCCTTCGCGGCGCTCGGGCTCGATGCGGCGGTGGTGGTGGCCTATGGGCTGATCCTGCCGAAGCCGATGCTCGATGCGCCGCGGCGCGGGTGCATCAATATCCATGCGAGCCTGCTGCCGCGCTGGCGGGGGGCGGCGCCGATCCACGCGGCCGTGCTGGCGGGGGATGCGGAGACGGGCATCACCATCATGCGGATGGACGAGGGGCTGGACACGGGCCCGATGCTGCTGCGCGAGGCGACGCCGATCGGGCCGCGGGAGACGACCGCGGAGGTTCACGACCGGCTTTCGGAAATGGGCGCGCGGCTGGTGCTGCGCGCTCTGGCGGATGATCCGCCTTCGGTGCCGCAGCCCGAGGAGGGCGCGACCTACGCGCCGAAGCTCGGGAAGGAGGACGGGCGGCTCGACTGGTCGGAGACAGCGGTGGCGCTGGACCGGCGAGTGCGGGGGATGACGCCCTGGCCGGGAGCCTTCACGGCGCTGGGGGGAGAGGTTCTGCGGGTTCTTGCGGCGGAGCCGTCAGCGGGGCAGGAGGCGGCGCCGGGTACCGTGCTGGATGACGGGCTGCTTGTCGCCTGCGGCGGCGGGACGGCGCTGCGGCTGCTGCGGGTGCAGAAGGCGGGGCGGGCGGCGATGGAGGCCGGGGCCTTCCTGCGCGGGCACGCGGTGCCGGCCGGCACGGTGCTCGGTTAGGATGCCGCGCTACGCCCTGCTGGTGGAGTATGACGGGGCGGGCTTCGTCGGCTGGCAGCGGCAGGCGGAGGGGGTTTCGGTCCAGGGCGTGCTGGAAGAGGCAGGGGCCTTCCTGAACGGCGGCATGGTGCCGGAGGTTGGCGCCGCGGGGCGAACGGATTCCGGGGTGCATGCGGAGGGGCAGGTCGCCCAGATCGACCTTTCCGCCGACCTGCCGGGGGAGCGGGTGCGGGAGGCGCTGAACGCGCGGACACGGCCGCACCGGGTTTCCGTGCTGGCGGTCGCGCGGCCTGGGCCGGAGTGGAGCGCGCGATTCTCGGCGGTGCACCGGCGCTATCGCTACCGCATCCTTAACAGGCGGGCGCGGCCGGCGCTGGAGGAGGGGCGGGTCTGGCACGTGCCGGCACCGCTGGACACGGCGGCGATGCACGAGGCGGCGCAGGGGCTGCTCGGGCACCACGACTTCTCGGCCTTTCGCGCGGCGACATGCCAGGCGAAGCACGCGATGCGGACGCTTGACCGGCTGGATGTCTCCCGCGAGGGGGAGGAGGTGGTTGTGCGGGTAGAGGCGCGGTCCTTCCTGCATCACCAGGTGCGGAACCTTGTGGGCACGCTGGCGAAGGTGGGCTGGGGGCAGCGGCCGGTTTCCTGGCCCCGGCAGGTGCTGGAAGGACGCGACCGGCGGAAGGCGGGGCAGACGGCGCCGGCGGAGGGGCTGTGCTTCGTGGGGGTGCGGTACGAGCCCGGGTTGGACTGGGGGGCCTAGCGCCCCTTTGCCGCATTGCCGCCGGATGGGCGCGGCATGCACTTCCTGTCATGCGTCGATGGAAAGCCGGCGCGGGAAGCTGCTAGCCTTCCCGGTGATGCCGCCCCGGCACGAGGGCAGCACGGGAGGTCGGGGCATGTCCAAGGTGAACCGCAAGGTGGCGCTGCTCGCCGCGCTGCTCGCATCAACGGCAACGGGGGCCTGGGCCCAGCCGGCGCCGCCCGCCGCGATCGGGACGGACACGCGCACGGGCGAGATCGGCGGCGTGGTGATGGGGCCGAACGGGCCGGAGGCGGGCGTGTGGGTGATCGCGGAAACCACGGACCTGCCGACGAAATACGCCAAGATCGTCGTGACGGACGACCAGGGCCGCTACCTCATTCCGGACCTGCCGGGCGGGGCCTACAAGGTCTGGGTGCGCGGCTACGGGCTGGTGGACAGCCCGCGCGTGGACGGGACGCCCGGCCAGGCGCTGAACCTGACCGCGACGCCCGCGCCCACGCCCGCCGCGGCGGCCGAGTATTACCCGGGGATGTACTGGTACTCGATGCTGCGGATCCCCTCGTCGGGCGAGTTCCCGGGCACCGGGGACGCGGCGGGCGGCAACGGGGTTCCCGACTTCATGCGGAGCCAGGATGCCTGGGTCGACGTGATCAAGCAGTCCTGCCAGTCCTGCCACGCGCTGGGCAGCCAGAACATCCGGCATCCCCGCCGGGAGTTGGGCGAGTTCCCGAACTCGACGGAGATGTGGTACCGGCGGATCCAATCCGGGCAGGCGATGAGCGGCATGGCCGTCTCGATCGGGCGGCTGGGGCCGGAGCGGGGCATCTCGCACTTCGCGGAGTGGACCGACAGGATCGCGCGGGGGGAGTTGCCTCCCGATCAGCCGCGGCGGCCGGAGGGGCTCGCGCGGAACATGGTGGTGACGCTCTGGGACTGGGCGGAGCCGACGACCTACCTGCACGACGCGATCTCGACGGATAAGCGCAACCCGACGCTCCTCCCGAACGGGCTCATCTACGGCTCGCCGGAGGAATCGACCGACGACGTGCCGGTGCTCGACCCCAATACGCACCGCGTCTGGAAGATCAGGCATCCCGTCGCCGATCCGGCCACGCCGGGGGCCGCGCACGAGCCCTTGGGGACATCGCCCTTCTGGGGCGACGAGCCGATCTGGGACGGGCGTACCAGCAACCACAACCTGATCATCGACCAGCGCGGCCTGGTGTGGTTCGCGGCGCGCATCCGGCCGGCGGAGGCGCAGCCGGACTGGTGCAAGGCGGGGGGCGACCACCCTTCCGCGAGGGTGGCGCCGCTCGCGGCGGCGGGCCGGCATCTTTCGGTCTATGACCCCGGGACCGGGCGGTTCGACCTCATCGACACCTGCTTCGGCACCCATCACCTCTACTTCGGCTACGACGCGGACGACACGCTCTGGACGAGCTGGGGCGGGCCGGCCGGCGGGGCGGTGGGGTGGCTGAACACGCGGCGTTACCTCGAGACGCGGGATGCCCGGACGTCCCAGGGCTGGGCGCCACTGGTCGTCGATGTGCCGGGCTGGGGGCGGCGGGGCGAGTATGTGGAGGCCGGGGCGCCGCTCGATCCGGCGAAGCAGAAGCGGATCATCGCCGGCTTCTACGGGGTGCAGCCGAGCCCGACCGATGGATCGATCTGGGGGCAGTCCATGGACAGCGGGTTCTCGCGCATGGACCAGCCGGGATACCTCATCCGCTTCATCCCGGGCGATGATCCGACCCATACGGGGCTGGCGGAGATCTTCCAGCCGCCGCCGGGCAGCTTCAGTCCGCGCGGGATCGACGTGGACAGCAAGGGCGTCGTCTGGACGACGCTGGCGAGCGGGCACCTGGCGAGCTTCGACCGCTCGAAGTGCCGGGCGCCGCTGACGGGGCCGAATGCCGTGACGGGGCGGCAGTGCGAGGAGGGCTGGACGCTCTACCGCTTCCCAGGGCCGCAATTTGCGGGAGTGGACCCGAACGGGAGCGCGGACCACGCCTATTATGTCTGGGTGGACCGGTTCAACACGCTCGGGCTGGGGAATGACGTGCCGATCGCCAGCACCAACGGGAGTGAGTCGCTGACCGTGCTGGTCGATGGGCAGTTGCACCAGTTGCGCGTGCCCTACCCGGCCGGCTTCTTCACGAAGAACGTGGACGGGCGGATCGACGATCCGAATACGGGCTGGCGGGGACGCGGCGTCTGGACGACGACCGGCACGCGCGCGCCCTTCCACAGCGAGACGGGACGGGGCGAGCGGCCGCGCGTGTTCCGGGTGCAGATGCGGCCCGATCCGTTGGCGCGGTGAGTGGCGCTGCGCTGCGGCACCGCGCGGCTCCGTCGTGGTCCGCGCGTCCCTGCGGGAGAGCCGTTTCCCCCTCGCCGGTCGCGTGGAGGCTCCTGACGAGGACGGGATTGCGGGATTCGGGCTCGTATCGAGCTGGTGATAGGATGGTTCGCCGGAACGTCCCACGCGGGACAATCCTTCTTACGAACATGACCTGATCGGGATCATCACCTTGGACCTGTCGAACAAGAGCGCGGCCGAGCTTCGAACCATGCTGGACAACGCGGCCCGCGTCGGTGCGGCACCCAAAGCCACCGCGCAGCGCGTGACCGCCGCGGAAGCGATGCGAAGCGCCGCGCAGGCCGAGCTGGACCGGCGCGGGCCGGCGGTGCGCGCGCGGGGCGCGGTGCGGGAGGCCTCGCCCTCCGCAGCGCTGGCGGCAGCGGCGGGCGAGCGGATCGTGGCGGCGGCCGGGCGGGCGCTGGCGCGGTTCGATCTCTCGCCGGAGAAGGCGAACACGAGGTCGCCGCACGCCCTGCTGGCCAAGGACGGGAGCCCGAAGATCGGCGGGCGCGCGCGGTCCAAGCTGGTGAAGCGCAACCCCTACATCTCCTACCGGAACGGCGACCAGATCGCGGTGCTCGGCTTCATCCTGCGCAGCGAGGAGGATACCGAGGGAAGGTGGGAAGGTGGGCTGCTGGAGCCGGGCAAGCTGGATCCGGCGGAGAGCGCCTATTGCGGGCCGGATGCGGAGGCAGCGGAGGCGGCGTTCATGGCGCTGCTGGAGAGGATCGCGCCGCCGCGCGCCTGACGGACGGTTAAATGCCGCCGAAGCCGGCGCGGGCGCGGCGGTACTCCCAGGAGCGGGAGAGCGGGCGCTCGCCCATTTGCATCTTCGCCGTCAGCGCGATCTCGCCGGGGGAGAGGTACTGGACATCGCCCATGGCCTCGGCGGCGGCCTGGACCTCGGCGTTGTCGCGAAGCGTGATGGCGACGAAGGTGACGGCGGCGAGGCTGACTTCCGCATTCGTGGCGCCGTGGCCGCGCAGCAGCACGCTGTTCCCACTTCCCATGGCGCGGGCGTGGCTGTCGGCGACGGCGCTGTCGCCGATGATCATGGCGGTGTCGCCGAATTCGGGGACGCTGTCCCAGACAGGGACCGATTCACCCAGTACGGCGGCGAGGTGGAAGACGGGGCGGAGCGGGCGCTTCGTGATCGTGAAGGGCAGCACCGTGCGGGCGTGGTGGTGGACGATCGCCTGCACGTCCGGACGCGCGGCGTAGAGGCGGGCGTGGACGATGGTCTCGAGATAGGGGCGTCGCCCGCCCAGGTCCTCGGGCTTCGCGTCGAGGTCGAAGCGGATGAGGTCGGCGCGGGAGACGAGCTCGGGGCTGCGGGAGGCGCTGAGCCAGAAGCGGGAGGGGTCGTGCGGGTCGCGCGCGGAGACGTGCCCGAAGTCGTCGAGCACGCCCTCATGCGCGAGGATGCGGTTGGCAATGACGAGGTCCGCCAGCAGGGCGTCCAGCGTGCGGTCGGTCATCGCGGCCCCCTCCCTTTTCCCGTTCAGATGCCGGTCTGGGTGACGAACTTCGTCACCAGGTAGGCCTCGATGGCTTCGGAACCGCCCTCGGAGCCGTAGCCGCTGTCCTTCACGCCGCCGAAGGGGACTTCGGGGAGCGCGAGGCCGAGGTGGTTGATGGTCATCATGCCGGTCTCGACGCGCGCGCCGAGGGCCTGCGCGGTGCCGGCCGAGCCGGTGAAGGCGTAGGAGGCGAGGCCGAAGGGAAGGCGGTTGGCTTCGCCCACCACCTCGTCGAGGTCGGAGAAGCGGTTAACGAGGGCGAGCGGGCCGAAGGGCTCCTCGTTCATCGCGCGGGAGTCGAGGGGCAGTTCGGAGATGACGGTGGGCTCGTAGAAGTAGCCCTTGTTGCCGATGCGCTTGCCGCCGGTCTGGAGCTTCGCGCCGCGCTGCACGGCGTCCTGGACGAGGGCCTCGATGGCGGGGATGCGGCGCTCGTTGGCAAGCGGGCCCATCGCGACGCCGGCCTCGGTGCCGGGGCCGACCTTGATGGCCTTGGCGGCGGTGGTGAAGGTCTCGAGGAATTCGTCGAAGGAGCGCTCCTGGATGAGGAAGCGCGTGGGGGAGACGCAGACCTGGCCGGCGTTGCGGAACTTCGCCGCCGCGAGGGTCTTCGCGGCCTTCTGCACGTCGGCGTCGTCGAAGACGATGGCGGGAGCGTGGCCGCCGAGTTCCATCGTGGCGCGCTTCATGTGCTGGCCGGCGAGGCCCGCGAGCATCTTCCCGACCGGGGTGGAGCCGGTGAAGGTGATCTTGCGGATGACCGGGTGCGGGATGAGGTAGGCGCTGATCTCGGAGGGCACGCCGTAGACGAGCTGGACGACGCCGTTCGGCACGCCGACGTCGATGAAGGCGCGGATAAGTTCGGCGGGCGAGGCCGGGGTTTCCTCGGGCGCCTTGACGATGATGGAGCAGCCGGTGGTCAGCGCCGCGGAGAGCTTGCGGACGACCTGGTTGATCGGGAAGTTCCAGGGCGTGAAGGCGGCGACGGGGCCGACGGGCTCGCGCAGCGAGAGCTGGTAGACGCCCTCCGCGCGGGCGGGGATGACGCGGCCATAGGCGCGGCGGCCCTCTTCGGCGAACCAGTCGATGATGTCGGCGCCGGCGAGGACTTCCATCTTCGCCTCGGGGAGCGGCTTGCCCTGCTCGGCCGTCATCATGGCGGCGATGGCGTCGGCGCGGCTGCGGAGGAGGTCGGCGGCCTTGCGCATGAGCTTGCTGCGCTCATAGGGCGAGACCTTGCGCCACACCGCGAAGCCGCGCTCGGCGGCGGCCAGCGCCTCGTCGAGGTCGGGGATCTCGGCGTGGGCGACGGTGCCGATGACCTCCTCGGTGGCGGGGTTGATGATCTCGAGGGTCTTGCCGGAGCGGGCGTCGCGCCACTCGCCGTCGATGTGGAGCTGGACCTTGGGGTAGGCGGACATGGCGTTGCCTCCGTCTAGATGACGAGTTCGATGAGGAAGGGGCCGTTGCGCGACGTGCTCTGGGAGAGGAGGTCTGCGACGGCTTCGAGGGTGGTGGCCTGGGCGGCTTCCACGCCCATGCCGCCCGCGATCCGCACCCAGTCGAGGTCGGGATTGCCAAGGTCGAGCATGTTCATGGCGGTGGGGCCGGGATTGGCGCCGACGCCCGCGTACTCGCCGATCAGGATCTGATACTTGCGGTTCGATAGAATGATCGTGGTGACCGGCAGTTTCTCGCGTGCCTGGGTCCAGAGGGACTGGACCGTGTACATGGCGGAGCCGTCGGCCTGGATGTTGACCACGCGGCGGCCGGCGCCGGCGATGGCGGCGCCGGTCGCGATGGGCATGCCGTCGCCGATGGCGCCGCCGGTAAGGTGGATCCAGTCATGCGGCGGGGCGGCGTGGGTCTCGGCGTAGAAGCCGCGGCCGAAGGAGACGCTTTCGTCGGCGACGATGGCGCCCTCGGGGATGAGGGCGGCGATAGTGCGGGCGAGGCCCTCGGGCGTGGGGGCGCCGCGGCCGGGCTCGGGGCGCGGGCCGGGGTCGGGGATGGCGGCCTCGGGGGCGCCGAGCTCGTCGGCCAGTGCCGTGAGGGCGGCGAGCGCGTCGCCCTCGAAACGGGTGAGGACGTGGACCTCGGCCGTGGGCGAGTAGTGGCGGGAGGGCTTGCCGGGATAGGCGAAGAAGCCGACCGGGGCCTTCGCGTTCACGAGGATGATGTGCTCGAAGCCTTCCAGCGCCTTGATGGCGATGTCGGTGACGTAGGGCACGCGCTCAAGCTGTAGGCGGCCGCGGCCGCGGGCGACGCGGGCGTTGGACTGCTCGGCCAGGGCCTTGGCGCCAGTGGCCTGGAGGATGCGGTTCGCCTGGTGCTGCGCCTCCTCGTGGACGGCGGGGCCGCCGAGGAGGAGGAGGACGTTGCGGCCCTCCCGCAGGATGCGGGCGGCCTGGCGGACGGCGTGCGGATCGGGCGCGGTGGGCGCCGGGACCGGCAGGGGGTCGGCGGGGATGCCGCCCTCGTCCCAGGAGGCGTCGGAGGGGAGGATGAGGGTGGCGATGCCGCCCGGCGCGGTGCGGGCGGCCTGGACGGCCACCGCGGCGTCGCGGCCGACATCCTCGCTGGCGGTGGTGGTGCGGACCCAGGCGGAGACGGGTCGCGCCCAGCCCTCGGTGTCCGCCGTCAGCGGAGCGTCGAAGGGGCGGTGGTAGGTGGCCTGGTCGCCGACGATGTTGACGATGCCGGAGCGGGCGCGGCGGGCATTGTGGAGGTTGGCGAGGCCGTTCGCGAGGCCGGGGCCGCAGTGGAGCAGGGTGCAGGCGGGCTTGCCGGCGATGCGGAAGTAACCGTCGGCCATGCCGGTGACGACGTTCTCGTGCAGGCCGAGGACGCAGCGCATCCCGGGGATCTGGTCCAGGGCAGCGACGAAATGCATCTCGCTGGTGCCGGGATTGGCGAAGCAGGTGTCCACGCCGGACTTCAGCAGCGTGTGGACGAGACTGTGGGCACCATTCACGAAACGCGGACTCCCCCTTTGACGGCGGCGCAAGTTGCGCGCGGCGGGCCGGGCTCGCAAGGGTGGGGCGTGTTCACGCGGGTGGGACGGAGCGGCGCGTGCCTTGCCGCCGGGCGCGGCTGGGCGCAATTTCGGGGCTTGGCAGCGCGCGTTTCGGCAGCGCGAACCTTTCTCAGGGGAGCTTTCGGCATGGGCACCACGATCACCGGCGAAACCACCGCGCCGATCGAGGAGGGGCTGCGCAACGCGACCCTCCAGGCGCGGAAGGAGGCGGCGGTGCCGCGGGGGCTGGCGACCGCTCTGCCGGTGTTCGCGGCCAAGGCCTCGGGCTCCGAGATCACGGATGTCGAGGGCAAACGCTACATCGACTTCGGCGGCGGGATTGCGGTGCTCAACACCGGGCACCTGCACCCCAAGGTGAAGGCGGCGGTGCAGGCGCAGCTGGAGAACTTCTCCCATACCTGCATCCAGGTGACGCCCTATGAGAGCTACGTCCGGCTCGCGGAGCGGCTGAACGCCATCGCGCCGGTGCGCGGGCCCGCAAAGACGGTGTTCCTGACCACCGGCGCCGAGGCGGTGGAGAACGCGGTGAAGATCGCGCGCGCCCATACGGGGCGGCCGGGGGTGATCGCCTTCTCGGGCGCCTTCCACGGGCGGACGCTGCTGGGAATGGCGCTGACGGGGAAGGTGGTGCCCTACAAGGTGGGGTTCGGGCCGATGCCGGCCGATATTTATCACCTGCCCTTCCCCATCGCCTATCACGGCAAGGAGGTGGCGGCCTCGCTGGAGGCCATCGAGACGCTGTTCAAGTCGGATATCGATCCCGCGCGGATCGCGGCCATCATCATCGAGCCGGTGCAGGGCGAGGGAGGGTTCTACCAGGCGCAGCCGGAGCTGATGCAAGGGCTGCGCGCCATCTGCGACAAGCACGGCATCCTGCTGATCGCGGACGAGGTGCAGACGGGCTTCGCGCGCACGGGGAAGATGTTCGCCCTCGAGCACACGGGGGTGAAGGCGGACCTGGTGACGATGGCGAAGTCGCTGGCGGGCGGGTTCCCGCTTTCCGCGGTGTCGGGCACGGCGTCGATCATGGACAGCCCGCATCCGGGCGGGCTGGGCGGCACCTACGGCGGCTCGCCGCTCGGCTGCGCGGCGGGGAACGCGGTGCTGGACGTGATCGAGGAGGAGAACCTCTGCCAGCGGGCGGATGAGATCGGCGACCTGCTGGTGCGGCGGATTAAGGAGCTGCAGACGGGCAATTCGCTGCGCGGCGTGATCGGCGACATCCGCGCGGTGGGCGCGATGGTGGCGATGGAGCTGGTGGCGGACGGCGATGCCGATAAGCCCGATCCGGACCTGACGCGGGCGCTGGTGGCGCGCGCGGCGGAAAAGGGGCTGGTGCTGCTCTCCTGTGGCGTGCGGGGGAATGTCATCCGCTTCCTCTGCCCGCTGACGACCTCCGACGAGCTGGTGAACGAGGGGATGGACCGGCTGGGCGAGGCGCTGCGCGAGTGCGTGGCCGAGCGGGCGGGGTCGTGAGGGAGAGCCTTCGGCGGGCGATCTTCTACGGCATTCCCTGCGGCGCGCTCTCGGTGGTCGTGTTCCGGGATCCGACGCTGTTCCTGCTCAACAAGGTCGCGAAGGTGATGCCCCTCGCGGCCTATGTGCAGGCGGGCGGGCCCCATGGGCTGCCCCTGATCGGATGGTTCCTCCTCACGGGCGCGGCGGGGGGCTTCCTCGTCGCGCTGTTGCTGCGGCTGCTGCCGATACCGGACCTGATCCTCGGCGCCGTGCTCGGGGTGGTGGCGGTCTATCTCGTGCCGCAGCACCTGCCGCGGGGGACGCCGGACTGGGTGCTGCCGCTGATCGGGGCGGCCTGGGGATGGGGTACGGCCTTCTTGCTGCGGCCGCTGGCGCTGCGTGGGCGGGGGTAGCGCCGCGCCCGGCGTGCTCGGTGTCACGCCCGGCGGCGTGCTTGGCATCGTGCTGGCCGGTGGGCTGGCGCGGCGGATGGGCGGCGGCGACAAGACGCTGCTGCCGCTGCGCGGGCGGCCGATGCTGGCGCATCTGCTGGAGCGACTGGGGCCGCAGGTTGAGGCGGTTGCGGTGAATGCGAACGGCGATCCGTCGCGCTTCGCGGCCGTGGCGCCGGGGGTGGCGATAACTGCGGACGATATGCCGGGGTATCCGGGGCCGCTGGCCGGTGTGCTGGCGGGGATGGAGCACGCGGCGCGGCTGGGGCTCGGTTGGGTGGTGACGGTGCCCGGGGATACGCCGCTGATCCCACCTGACCTTGTTTCGCGGCTGCGGGAGGCGGCGGGGCCGGTGGCCTGCGCGGCCTCCGCGGGGCGGGTGCATCCGCCCGTCGCGCTCTGGCCCGCGGGGCTGCGCGGGGCGCTGCGGGAGGCGGTGCTCGGGGGCGAAGGGAAGGTGCTGCGCTGGGCGCAGGGGTGCGGGCTGTCGGTGGTGGAGTGGGCGGGGGATCCGTTCCTCAATGCCAACGCGCCGGAGGATTTGGCGGTGTTGGAAGCGGCTTTGGGGTGAGCGGGTGCCTCCGGGGGAGAGAATGAATTCTCCCTCCCGGGCCCCCGCTCATCTTTTCTGTCTGTCGGAGGGGTCCTGCGGCCGGTGCGCCTCGGGTCGTGGACCCGAGGCGACTGCGCGTTCAGGAGAGGCGGTAGATGGAGGTCCAGGGGCCTCAGGCCCTTGGCAGGAGAGGTGCCGGAGAGGGCGGAGCCCTCTCTGGCGGCCGCTCAGAACAGCCCAGCGTAAGGGATGACCGTCACGGGATCGCCCGGGTCGATGGTGGTGGCGTCTTCCGGCAGTTCGGCGAAGGCCTCGGTGCGGGCGAGGGAGGAGAGGAGGCCGGCGCCGTCGCGGGGGTAGCGGTGGGCGGCGCCGCCCGTGAGCGTGACGCGGAGGTATTCGCGGCGGCCGGGCTTCTTGCGGTGGGCGAAGGCGGCGGGGGCGGTCAGGCGCGGGAGGGGCGTGGGGGCGGCGCCTGCCAGGCGCAGGACGAGGGGGCGGGCGAGGTGGAGGAAGGCGACCACCGCGGCCACGGGGTTGCCGGGCAGGCCGACGACGGGGGTTCCGGCGATCATGCCCATGGCGGCGGGCTTGCCGGGTTTTACCGCGAGTTTCCAGAAATGAAGGGCGCCGTTGGCCTCGATGGCGCGGCGGACATGGTCTTCCTCCCCGGCGGAGACGCCGCCTGAGGTGAGGAGGAGGTCGTGGCGGGCGGCGGCCTCGTGCAGGGCCTCGGCGGTGGCGAGGGCGCGGTCGGGGAGGATGCCAAGGTCCTGAGCCTCGGCCGGAAGGGCGTCGAGCAGGGCGATGAGGGTGTGGCGGTTGCTGTCGTGGGTGGCGGCGGGGCGAAGGGGCTGGCCGGGCTCCACCAGCTCGTCGCCGGTGCTGAAGACGCCGATGACGGGGCGGCGGGTGACGCGCAGTCGCGGGCGGCCGAGGGCGGCGGCGAGGCCGATGGCGGCGGCGTCGAGCCGGTGGCCGGCGGGAAGGGCGAGCTCGCCGGCCGCGATGTCCTCGCCGGCGGGGCGGATGTTGGCGCCCTCCGGAAGATCGCGCGGGAGGGTGATGGCGACGTTGGCGGGGACGGCGAGGCCTGCGGGGCGGGTGCTCTCCTGCATGGCGACGGCGTCGGCGCCGGGGGGGATGGGCGCGCCGGTGAGGATGCGGGCGGCGGTGCCGGGGGGCAGCGGTTCGGGGGCCTGGCCGGCGGCGATGCGGGCGGCGACGGGCAGGATGGCGTCCGGCGGCAGGTCGGCGCGACGGAAGGCGTAGCCGTCCACGGCGCTGTTGGCGAAGGGCGGCAGGTCCGACGCGGCGAGGAGGGGTTCGGCGAGGATGCGGCCGCGGGCGGCGCGGAGGGGGAGTTCCTCGGTCCCGTGCAGGGGGACGATGCGAGCGGTGACGAGGGCGGCGGCGGCCTCGACAGAGAGGAGGCCGCCCTCATGCGCGAAGCAGTCGCCGGCGGGGTCGGGTGGTGTCAGCCCGGCCATGGGGCGGCGTGCTCCAGCGTGAGGGCGCCAATCGCGGGGATGTCGCCGAGGGCCGCGTGCGGCAGGTGGCCAGGAGGCGCGATGTCGGCGGCGACGGCGCGGATGGCGGGGTCCTCCGGGTGCAGCCAGGGCTTGGCATTGGCGGCGCGATGGACCTCGATCTTGGGGAGGGGATCGCGCTTGAAACCCTCCACGATCACGAGATCGACGGGGGCGAGGTGGGTCAGGAGTTCGGTGAGCGGGGGCTCGGGGGCGCCGCGGAGTTCCGTCATCAGCGCCCAGCGGTTGGCGGAGGCGACGAGAACCTGCTCGGCGCCGGCCAAGCGGTGGGTGTGGCTGTCCTTGCCGGGCTGGTCCACGTCGAAGGCGTGGTGGGCGTGCTTGATGGTGGAGACGGTGAGGCCCCTGCCCCGCAGCCAGGGAATGAGGGCGGCGAGGAGGGTGGTCTTTCCGGCGCCACTCCAGCCAGCGAGGCCGATCAGCCGCATCGCAGAGGGGGCATTCCGTAGGGCGTCCTCGGTGATCGCGGCCGAAGGCGGCCTCGTCGGCAGCGGCTCTAGCGCCGGGCGGGGCGGGGCGCCAGTTGTGGAACGCGCACATCCCGGAGCGTTACGCCCCGGGCCGGTTCCGTGCGGAGCCGATCCTGTGCGGAGAACGAGCAAGGGAAAGCCCGATGGCCGAGAGCAACCTTCGTGTCCTTCTTCGTGCGCGGCCGGAGGGGCAGGTGGGGCCGGAGCACTTCGAGCTGTCGGAGGCCCCTCCCCCATCTCCGCGCCCGGGGGAAGCCTTGCTGCGGAACCGGTTCCTCTCGCTCGACCCCTACATGCGCGGGCGGATGAGCGCGGCGAAGTCCTACTCGGCGCCGGTGGAGATCGGGGCGGTGATGGAGGGGGGGTGCGTCTCCCAGGTGGTGGAGGACCCGACGGGCCGGTTCTCGGCGGGAGATTGGGTGCTGGGGGGCTTCGGGTGGCAGCGCTTCTCGGCGGTGCCGGCGGCGGGGCTGAGGAAGCTGGAGGCGGATGGCGCGCCGAGGACGACGGCACTCGGCGTGCTGGGGATGCCGGGAACGACGGCCTGGGTGGGGACGACCGAGCTGGCACGGCCGCGGCCGGGGGAGACCTTCGTGGTTTCGGCGGCCTCGGGCGCGGTCGGGAGCGTGGCGGGGCAGATCGCGGCGCGGATGGGGGCGCGGGTGGTGGGGATCGCGGGGGGCGAAGAGAAATGCGCCTTCGTGCGGGACGGCCTCGGCTTTCCGGAATGCGTGGATCATCGGGCGGGGGACTTCCCGGAGCGGTTGAAGGCCGCCTGCCCAGAGGGGATCGACGCCTATTTCGAGAATGTCGGCGGGGCCGTGCAGAAGGCCGTCTTTCCGCTGCTGAATGATTTCGCCCGGGTGGCCTTCTGCGGGATGGTGGCGGAGTACAACGACGCGCAGCCGGCACCGGGACCGAACCTGATGCAGGTGGTGCGGAAGCGGCTCTCCTTGCGGGGCTTCATCGTGAGCGACCATCCGCGGGCCTTTGCCGATTGGCGGCGGATTGGCGGCGAATGGGTGCGGGACGGGTCGCTGCGCTATCGCGAGGACGTGGTGCAGGGCCTGGAGCGGGCGCCGGAAGCGTTCATGGGGCTGCTGGCCGGGAAGAACTTCGGGAAGCTGGTGATCGAGGTGACCTGAGGGTGGCGGGCGCGTAAAATGGGGGGATGAAGAACGACCCCATCGCGCTCGACCACCTCTCCGGCCTCGTGGAGGCGAAGGCGCCGGATTACGCGGCGCTTTCGGACCGGATCTGGGGGATGCCGGAGCTGCGTTTCGCCGAGCACCGCTCGGTGGAGGAGCAGATCGCGCAACTGGAGGCGGAGGGGTTCCGCGTCACGCGGAATGTGGCGGGGATCCCGACGGCTTTCGTGGCGGAGTCCGGCGAAGGGGGGCCGGTGATCGGGTTCCTCGGCGAGTTCGACGCGCTGGCGGGGCTCTCGCAGGAAGCGGGGGTGGCGGAGAAGCGGGCAGTGGAGGCCGGCGGCAACGGTCACGGCTGCGGGCACAACCTGCTGGGCGCCGGCGCCATGCTGGCGGCGGTTTCGGCGCGGGATGCGCTGCGCGAGGCGGGGATGCCCGGGCGCGTGCGGTATTACGGCTGTCCGGGTGAGGAGGGCGGCTCGGGGAAGACCTTCATGGCGCGGGAGGGGGTCTTCGACGACCTCGATGCCGCTGTGACCTGGCATCCGGGGGCCTTCAACGCGGTGATGTCCTCGCGGAACCTCGCGAATTACCAGGTTTATTTCCGCTTCAAGGGAAAAGCGGCGCATGCGGCGGGGTCGCCGCATCTCGGGCGCTCGGCGCTGGATGCGGTGGAGCTGATGAATGTGGGGGTGAACTACCTGCGCGAGCACATGCCGCAGGAGGCCCGGGTGCACTACGCCATCACCAATTCCGGGGGTGTCTCGCCCAATGTGGTGCAGGCGGAGGCGGAGGTTCTCTACCTGATCCGCGCGCCGAAGGTGGCGGAGGCGGCGGCGCTGTTCGAGCGGGTGAAAGCCTGCGCGGAGGGGGCCTCGATCATGACGGGGACCTCCTGGTCCTTCGAGATCGACAAGGCCTGCTCGGAGCTGCTGCAGAACCGGACGCTGGAGACGGTGCTGCACGGGAACTTCCAGGCGCTGGGGGCCGCGGAGTACGACGAGGCGGACCGGGCTTTCGCGGGGGAGATCCGGGGCTCGCTGAGCGCGGAGGACATCGCGTCCGAGGTGGCGAGCTTCGGGGCGGAGCCGGCGTTGGCGGAGGCCGGGCTGCATGACGGGGTGCTGCCCTTCGACGGCACGCCGCTGACGCAGGCGGGGTCCACCGATGTGGGCGACGTGTCGCAGATCGTGCCGACGGTGCAGGCCTGGGGCGCCTGCTGGGCGGTGGGGACACCCTTCCATACCTGGCAGGCGGTGGCGCAGGGGAAGTCGGCGCACGCGCATAAGGGGATGACCCAGGCGGCGAAGGTGATGGCGGCGACGGCGCTGGACGGGTTCCGCGACCCCGAGTTGCTGGCGCGGGCCAAGGCGGAGCTGGTGAAGCGGCGGGGCGCGGCGGCTTATGCCTGCCCGATCCCGCCGGAGGTGGTGCCGCCGCCGCTGCGCGGGCGGGGCTGAAGTGGCGCGCGGAAGGGAACCTTTAACCTTTCGCGCGTTACGACTTTCGATCATGTCACATGCGGTTCAACTCTCCGGCCCGGCCATCCAGCGTGGCGTTGCGCTGCCGCTGCGCGGTGGCCTGTCGACGGCGTGCGGCGTGCCGGCCGCGCGGGGGCGCGGGGCAGCGGTGCTGCACGTGCTCGGGATGGGGTTGCTGTTCCTCCTTGTGGGGTGCCTGTGCATCGCTGGGGCTGCCGCGGCCTATAGCCTCAAGCGGGCGCTGAGCCTCGACATCGTGCCCGGCGTGGACATGCTGCCGGACGAGGAGATCGAGGCCGCGATCCGGGCCGTGCTGGCGCTGCTGGGGTTCTGAGCGGGCCTAGTCCTGCCGGATCCCGAGGGCGGCCACGGCGCCGCCGATGTCGCGAACCTGCTGCGTGACCATGGAGGTGAATTCCTGCGGGCCGAGGGGCTCGCCGGTGATGCCGCGCTCGTCCAGGCGGCGGCGCATCTCGGGGGTGGCGAGGGCGGCGAAGGTTTCGGTGCGCAGGCGCTCCGCGATGGGGGCGGGCAGGCCGGCGGGGGCGCTGAGGCCGAGCCAGTTGTCGATCCTGATGTTCGGGTGGCCGACTTCCGCCATGGTCGGCACCTCTGGCGCGAGGGGCTGGCGGGCGGCGGCGGTGACGGCATAGGCGCGCAGGCGGTCGGCCTTGATGTTCTCGGCGGTGTCGGGAAGCACGTCGAAGCCGAGGGGGAGCGAGCCGCCGAGGAGTTCGGCCTGCATGGGCGCGCTGCCGCGATAGGGGATGTGGTTGAGGCGGATGCCGGCCTCGCGTTCGAGCAGCACGCCGAGGATATGCGGGACGGAGCCGATACCGGAGGTGCCGTAGGCGACGGGCTGGGGCTGTGCCTTGATCCAGGCGATAAGGCCGGCGAAGTCGGTGGCGGGCACGAGGGTCTTGTTGGCGGTGATGACCGCGGGCGTGGTGCCGAGGAAGGCGACGTGGCTGAAGGAGGTGACGGGGTCGTAGCCGGGCCTTGCGTAGAGGGGCGGCGAGGTGACGATGGGCGCGGTGTTCGACAGCATCAGCGTGTAGCCGTCGGCCGGCTGGGTCGCGACATGGGCGGCGCCGACCGTGCCGCCGGCTCCCGGGCGGTTGTCCACCACGAAGCGGGCGTTCATTCGCTGGGAGAGGACGTCCGCCATGACGCGGGCAACGATGTCCGAGGCGCCGCCGGGCGGGAAGGTGACGACGATCCGGACGGGGCGGCTGGGCCAGGCGCCGTTCGCGGGCTGGGCGAGGGCGCCGGCCGCCGTGAGGAGGCCGGGGATGGCGAGGAGGGCGGAACGGCGGCGCATCGGGAACTCCGCGCACCGGAAGCGGTGCGTTTTGCGCGCCGATGCAGCAAGGCACGTGCCAGCCCCCCTCCCCTATCGGTTTAGGCGGCGACCTCGACGAGGACCAGCTCGGCCTCCTCCTCGGCGGTGATGCGCAGCTCGGTCTCGTTGCGGATGGCGGCGCCGCTGCGCTCGCCGACGGGGAGGCCGTTCACCGTGACCCGGCCGCGGGCGGGGACGAGGTAGAGGCCGCGGCCCGCGCCGAGTGGGAGGGTGGCGGTCTGGCCCTTGGCGAGGGTGGTGGCGAGCACCGCGCCATCGGCGTTCAGGCGCAGGGCGTCGGTGCCGGCATCGGCGGGGCGGCCGGAGGCGAGGAGTGTGAAGCGGCCGTCGGCGCCCGCCCCCGCATCCGCCTTGGGGAAGGACTTGGCGCCCCAGCGCGGGGCCTCGCCGCTGCGGTCGGGCATGATCCAGATCTGGAAGATGCGGGTGGTCACGGGCTCGAGGTTGTACTCGGCGTGCACGATGCCGGTGCCGGCGGACATGATCTGGACGTCGCCGGCCTCGGTGCGGCCCTCGTTGCCGAGGTTGTCCTTATGGGTGATCGCGCCTTCGCGGACATAGGTGATGATCTCCATGTCGCGATGGGGGTGCGGGTCGAAGCCGGTGCCGGGGGCGATCTCGTCGTCGTTCCAGACGCGGAGCTTGCCCCAGCTGCTGCGGGCGGCGTTGCGGTAGCCGCCGAAGGCGAAGTGGTGGCGGGCGTTCAGCCAGCCGTGGTCGGCGTGGCCGAGGGTTTCGAAGGGGCGGATGTCGATCACGGGGTGCTCTTTCGGGGAGCGGCGGGGGTGCCGCGGGGTTGGGGAGGAGATGGCGGGCGGCGGGCGGTGCCGCCATGCCGGGCGCGGCATCGCGGCGATCATCGGGCTGAATGGGCGGCGGTCGCGTGCCCTGGCCAAGGGCGCGCGGGTAGGGGATGTTCCGATGACGATGCAGAACAGACGCCGCCTTCTCCTCGCCCTGCCCGCCCTGGCGGCCGCCTCGCTTTCCGGCTGCGGCACGTCGCCCGAGGCCTTCGGGGGCAAGGGGCCGCCCTTCCGGCCGGAGGAGTTCTTCGCGGGGCGGCTCAGGAGCAGCGGGCTTTTCGTGACGCGGCTGGGCGGGATCGAGAGCTGGTTCACTGCGCGGTTGGTGGGCGCCTGGGACGGGACCACGCTGACCTTCGACGAGGTGTTCCGCTACGAGGACGGGTTTGAGGACCGGCGCTTCTGGAAGCTGCGGCGCGACCCCGCGGATGCCGCGGGCGCGGCCTGGCTGGGCGAGGCGACGGACGCGACCGGGCCGGTGCGGGGACGGGTGGCGGGGAACGCCTTCCACCTGGAGCACGAGCTGGACATGAGGAACCTCTCGGGCAGCCGGCGGCGGCTCGCCTTCGACCAGTGGTTCGTGCGGACGGCCGAGGACCTCGCGCTCTCCCGCGCGGCGGTGTCGTGGCACGGGGTGCAGGTGGGCGTGGCGCAGGTGGCCTTCCAGCGGCTGAGCACCGGGGTGACGGAGGGCGCGGTGACGCCCGGGCAGGCGGCGCGGGAGGAGATGCAGAACGCGCCGAGGCCCGCGCCGCCTGCCGGGCCGCCAGCGCGCGATCCGGGGCGGCTGATGAACCTGCCGCCGCGGCGCTGAGGGGGTTACGGTCCCCTCCCCCGCGACAGGCGGCGGCGCCTGTGGCAGGTTGCGGCCATGCACCAGTTGCTCCTGCTGCGGCACGCGAAATCGGCCTGGGATGATCCGGCCCTGTCGGACCATGCGCGTCCCCTGAACGCGCGCGGGCGGCGTGCGGCCTCCGCGATGGCGGGGGCGATACGGGGCCTCTCGCTGCGGCCGGAGCTGGTGCTTGTCTCCTCCTCCCGCCGCACCTTGCAGACGCTGGAGACCCTGGGGACGTTCGAGGGGCCGCCACGGGTGGAGCCGATGGACGACCTCTACCTCGCGCCCTGGACGCGGCTGATGGAAGTGGTGCGGGAGGTGCCGGAGGCGGTGGGAAGCCTGCTGGTGATCGCGCACAATCCGGGGCTGCATGATTTCGCGCTGGCCCTGGCGGGGGGCGCCGAATCGGGTGGGCCGCCGCCGGCGCTGGCCGAGGCCTTCCCGACGGCTTCCCTCGCGGAGTTCGCGATCGAGGGGCCCTGGGCGGGGCTGTCGCCGGACGGGGCGCGGCTGCTGCGTTTCCTGCAGCCGCGTGACCTGCCGGAAATGGCTACCTGACAAAGCTGCGTGATGCCGCCGGGTCGTTGCGGCAGCGTTCGCGGGCTGCGCGGAGCAACGCCCTGGAAACCGGGCACCGATTCGTCCTGGGTTGACCGGACCGCGATGCGGGCGGCCGCCGGGGCCGGTGGATGGACAAGCGCGCAAGCAGGCCTATCTTGCGCCGCACCATCCGGGCGACCGGCAGGAACGCAGATCTTGCGCCCCAGATGCCGCTCTCCCATCAACACGGCCGGGCTCACCGGCTGCCGAGGATCAACGCATGAGCGACCCCTCTACCAAGGGTTCCGTCACCCTCACGCTCGACGGTACGAATCGGTCCAGCACGGCTCCGCTGGTCCAGGCGACCGTCGGGCCGGCTGTGGCGGACATCCGCAAGCTCTATGCCGATCTCGGCATCTTCACCTTCGACCCGGGCTTCGGCATGACCGCGGCCTGCGAGAGCAAGATCACCTACATCGACGGCGACCAAGGGGTGCTGCTCTACCGCGGCTATCCCATCGAGCAGCTGGCCGAGAACTCCGACTTCGTCGAGGTCTGCTACCTCCTGCTGAACGGTGAGCTGCCCAAGGACGGCGAGCTAGCCGAGTTCAAGCACAACATCACCACGCACACGATGGTGCATGAGCAGATCCGGCACTTCTTCCAGGGCTTCCGCCGCGACGCGCACCCGATGGCGATCCTCTGCGGCGTGGTGGGCGCGCTCTCGGCCTTCTATCACGACAGCCTCGACATCAACGACGCGCGCCAGCGCGAGATCGCGGCCTTCCGCCTCATCGCGAAGGTGCCGACGATCGCGGCGATGGCCTACAAGTACTCGATCGGCCAGCCCTTCGTGTACCCGCGGAACGACCTGAACTACGCTGAGAACTTCCTCTACATGCTGAATGCGGTTCCGGCGGAGGAGTACAAGGTCAACCCGATCCTCTCCCGCGCCATGGACCGCATCCTGGTGCTGCACGCGGACCACGAGCAGAACGCCTCCACCTCCACGGTGCGGCTGGCGGGCTCGACGGGAGCCAACCCCTATGCCTGCATCGCCGCCGGCATCGCGGCGCTCTGGGGCCCCGCGCATGGCGGCGCCAACGAGGCGGTGCTGAAGATGCTTGGCGAGATCGGCAGCCCCGAGAATATCCCGGACTTCATCAGCAAGGTGAAGGACAAGAACAGCCATGTAAAGCTGATGGGCTTCGGGCACCGGGTCTATAAGAACTTCGATCCGCGCGCGAAGATCATGAAGGAGACCTGCCACGAGGTTCTGGCGGAACTCGGCATCAAGGACGAGCCGCTGCTGGACATGGCAATGGAGATGGAGCGCATCGCGCTGCACGACGATTACTTCGTCTCGCGCAAGCTCTATCCGAACGTCGATTTCTATTCGGGCATCATTCTGAAGGCGATGGGCATCCCCACCTCGATGTTCACCGTGCTTTTCGCCGTGGCGCGCACGGTGGGCTGGGTGAGCCAGTGGAAGGAGATGATCGAGGATCCGGCGCAGCGGATCGGGCGGCCGCGGCAGGTCTATACGGGCGCGACGACCCGGGACTACCAGCCGGTCAACCAGCGCGGCTGACCCCTTCACCGCTTGCGGTCGTCGTAAGAACCCGTCCCGAAAGGGGCGGGTTTTTTCTTGCTTAGAAGGCTTTACTAATAATCTGTAAGAAGAACACGCTTCAAGGAAATGAAGAGACTCAGAATTGCCCAAGAAATCGTCAGTGTTCTAACCGGTCTCGAAACTTGTGATCGGCCATTAATTCAGTAAATTCGTCTGTCTTCTTCAATGTTTTTGAATTGTTCTCTTGCTCACGAACCCGTGTTCAGCATTTCTATATCTAGTTGCAGACCGAGGGCAGAACACTCGTGACCATTGCATTCCGCGCCAGCATGCCCGCCAACCTCTCAGCCGATGAGATGGTTCGCCGCCGTCTTCGCTTATGGCCTCAGCGGCCGCCGGGGGCGCCGGTCACCCCCAAGCAGCCGGGCACCTGGCTGCGCGCGCGCCCGGGCGAGGCGAGGACGACGAACCAGCCCTTCCTCAAGCTGCCGGGCACAAACCGCCTGCGCACGCTGCCGGACGGGCTCTGGCTGCACTTCTCGCCGGACCGGACCGACCCCTACGCGGACATCCTCTGCATCGAGGCCTGCTCGAGCTTGCAGAACCTGCTCGACAAGCGTTCCCGCTTCGCGCCATCCACCACGTCCCTCCTCGCGGTCTGTCCGGTGCCATGGCTTCTGGCACCGAGCCAGCCGAATGATCCGACACCGCGGTGGCGGCTGATCAGGCTGCTGCGGGAGGAGCCGCAGGAGGCGCTGGTACTGCCGGTACGCGACGTGCGGGTGCTCTACGGATTGAAGTCGAGGCAGTATGACGGCTTCGCAAGGAGCCAGATGCCCCAGGCGCACGAGTATTTCTGCCCCATGGAAGCCCTCATTGAGGAGCACGGGGACGAGAACCCGGCAATGCGCGCTCTTCTCGCGCGGGCGAGCGCGGCGGCGAACTTCATGCACTTCCCGGGCTGAGATCCCCGGCTGGGCGGCGCGGCGAGGGGCTACCGGCCCCCTGCCCCATCCTGCCGGAGAGCGGACCAGGCTTGCGCACGGCGGAACAGGGCGGCGGCGCGCGCGGAGAACCGCGAGGCGGCCTGATGGGCCGAATCCCGCAGCGGGCGGGCGCTCTCGAGGCCGAGGGAGAGGGCCGCGGCATAGGCCACCTCAGCCTCTTCCGGACGGCCCAGGGCCCGCAGGGCATTGCCGAGGGCAAAGTGTGGGAAGGCGCCGGCCTGGGGCAGAGCCAGGGCCTGGCGCGCCGCCCGCTCGGCGCCGGCGGCGTCACCAAGGCCCAGCAGGGCGCCGGAGAGGCCGACGAGGATCCAGCCATCGCCAGGGTGTAACCCATGGGCGCGGGCGAGCGCGGGGTGGGCCTCGGCAGCGCGCCCCTCTGCCAGGAGAAGGTGGCCGAGCTGGGTGAGCAGCGCGGGGTCCTCCGGGAAGACGGCGAGGCCGGCCTGGGCCGCGCGCAGCGCGAGATCCGGGCGGCCGGCGCCGGCCAGGGCGAATGAGCGGGCGGCATGGCCCTCCGCGGAGAGGCCTGCGACGGCCAGGAGGCGCGCGAGGACCGGCTCGGCGCCGCCGTGGAGGGCGAAGCCGAGGGCCTCGGCCTCGGCGTAAGGGGTGAGGCCGCGCTGCCGGGCACGGTCCAGGAGGGCCGTGCCGGCCGTCTCCCGGCCGCGACCGAGGAGGACCGCGCCGGTGCCGGCGTGCCAAGCGGCAAGGTTACGGCGACGGGCACGGATGAGACGGCGCAGGCGGGCGGGATCGTCGGCGCGGAGGCTGGCCAGGGCCTCGGCCAGGGGCGCGCGCCCTGCCAGCAGGGCCATGGTGCCGTGGAAGAGGCCGAAGGCCGGGACGAGGCGGACACCCTCCGCGGCGAGGAGGGACGCGGCCGGCCCGTCGCCGGGCGCGCGGGGGTCGGTAACCATCCAGGCGCGGGGGGCGAGGTCCGCGGCGGTGACGCGCATGCCGGCGTGCAGGACAGGGTCGTGCAGGACGTGCCAGCGCCTGTCCTCCGGCACGTCGGCGGGCGCGATGGAGGCCTGGGGCGAGATGGCCAGGGCGGCGGAGAGGCCCAGGATGCGCCCGTATTTCAGCGCGCCGTAGCCGCCCATGGAGTAGCCGTAGCCGATAGCCTCCTCACCACCGAGACGGGCGCGGATGATGGGGGCGGCGGCGAGGACGGAGGCGGCGGGATACCAGTTGGGGCGGCGCGCGACGAAGCCGATGGCGGGCCAGCCGAGGGCGGTTGCGACGCTCGCGCCCCAGAAGCCCGGCTGGTCGGGGCGGCGGGTGTAGTCGCCGAAGGTGACGAGGGTGGGGTGGCCGGGCGCGCCGGGGATGGCGCGGACGACGATCTCCGTATCCTCGAAGACGGTGACTGTTCCGGGTGCCGCGGGCGGCGTGATCATGCGCGCCTCTTCACGACCGATGCGGGGCGTGGCGGCTCAGTGTGTCAGCGCAACATGGGGTGCTGGGCCTGTCAACCGGCCCGGGGAACGATGGCGCGCCCGAAGAGATTCGAACTCCTGACCCCCAGATTCGTAGTCTGGTGCTCTATCCAGCTGAGCTACGGGCGCGTGCCAAGTCGTTAGTCTGTTACGCTAGTACCGGCCGGGTTTGTCGTGCCCCGTCCTTGGCGCGGGAGATACAAGCAAGGCGGTTGGGGCGCAACCCCCTTCACGCCGCCATCTTGTCGAGTTCGCGCACAACCGCTTCGCCCATGATGGAAGTGCCGACGCGGGCGGCGCCGGGCACCATGATGTCGGCCGTGCGCAGGCCGCCGGAGAGCACCTTTTCCACCGCGTTCTCGATGAGGCGCGCGTCCTCCTCCATGCCGAAGGACCAGCGCAGCAGCATGGCGAAGGAGAGAATCTGCGCGCAGGGATTGGCGATGCCCTTGCCCGCGATATCCGGCGCGGAGCCGTGGATGGGCTCGTAGAGCGCGTGGCGGCGGCCACTGGAATCGGGAGCCCCGAGCGTTGCGGAGGGAAGCATGCCGAGGCTGCCGGTGACCGCCGCCGCGAGATCGGAGAGAAGATCGCCGAAGAGGTTGCTGGCGAGGATGACGTCGAACTGCTTCGGGCGGGAGGCGAGCTGCATCGCGCAATTGTCGGCGTACATGTGCGAGAGCTGGACGGAGGGAAACTCGGCGGCGGTGCGCGTCACGATCTCGCGCCAGAAGCGGCCGGACTGCATGACGTTCGCCTTCTCGACGCTGGTGAGGCGGCCGCTGCGCTTGGCGGCCAGCTCGAAGGCGACGCGGGCGACGCGGACGATCTCCTCCTCGGAATAGGTCTCGGTGTCGAAACCGCGGCGTGTGCCGTCGGGCAAGGTCTCGATGCCGCGGGGCTCACCGAAATAGATGCCGCCGGTGCTCTCGCGCACGATCATCAGGTCGAGGCCATCGACGAGGTCGGCCTTCAGCGAGGAGGCCTGGGCGAGCGGCGACCAGACGATGGCGGGGCGGAGATTGGCGAAGAGGCCGAGTTCCTTGCGCAGGCGGAGGATGCCGAGCTCGGGGCGGCCCTCGAAGGGCAGGCTGTCCCACTTCGGGCCGCCGACGGAGCCGAAGAGGATGGCGTCGGCGCCGAGCGCCTGCTCCATCGTGCGGTCCGGGCAGGGATGGCCGAGGGCGTCGATGGCGGCGCCGCCGACGAGGCCTTCCTCCACGTCGAAGGTGACCTGGCGGCGGCGGTCGAGCCAGTCGATGACGCGGCGGACCTCGCGCACCACCTCGGGGCCGATGCCGTCTCCCGGGAGGACCAGCAGCTTCTTATTCGCGGGCATGCCCTGTTCCTTCCCGTAGTTTCTCAGATCAGCCGTAGAGCCAGGGCTGCGCGGCGCGCTGCTTGTTCTCGAAGCCCTCGATCACGGAGGCGCGCTGCATCGTCTCGCCGATGTCGTCGAGGCCGTTGAGCAGGCGGTGCTTGCGGAGCGCGTCCACCTCGAAGGGGATCTCCTCCCCGTTCGGGCGGATGACGACCTGGCGGGGCAGGTCCACGGTGATGCGCGCGTTGGCGCCGAGGCGCGCGTCCTCCATCAGCTGGTCGCAGATCTCGCGCGGGAGGCGGATCGGCAGCACGCCGTTTTTGAAGGAGTTGTTGAAGAAGATATCGGCGAAATCAGGCGCGATGACGCAGCGGATGCCGAAGTCGAGCAGCGCCCAGGGGGCGTGCTCGCGCGAGGAACCGCAGCCGAAGTTCTCGTGCGCGACGAGGATCTCGGCCTGGCGGTAGGGCTCCTTGTTGAGGACGAATTCGGGCTTCTCGGTGCCGTCGTCGTTGAAGCGCATGTCGGCGAAGGCGGCGCGGCCAAGGCCCTTGCGCTCAATCGTTTTCAGGAAGCGCGCAGGGATGATCTTGTCGGTATCGACATTCGCCATCGGCAGCGGGGCCGCGATGCCCGTGAGCGTGGTGAAGGGGGTCATGCGGCGTCTCCCATCGCCTGCGGCATCAGCTCGCGCACGTCGGTCAGGTGGCCCGTGACGGCGGCCGCGGCGGCCATGGCGGGGGAGAGGAGATGCGTCCGGCCGCCCTTGCCCTGGCGCCCCTCGAAGTTGCGGTTCGAGGTAGAGGCGCAGCGCTGGCCGGGCTGGAGGCGGTCGGGGTTCATGCCGAGGCACATGGAGCAGCCGGCCTCGCGCCACTCGAAGCCCGCCTCGCGCAGAATGGCGTCCAGGCCCTCGCGCTCGGCCTGCTCCTTCACGAGACCGGAGCCGGGGACGACCATGGCGCGCACGCCCTCGGCCACGCGGCGGCCGCGGACGACATTGGCGGCAGCGCGGATGTCCTCGATGCGGGCATTGGTGCAGGAGCCGACGAAGACGGCGTCCACCTTCAGGTCCTGCAGGCGCTGGCCCGGGGTGAGACCCATGTACTCCACCATGCGGCGGAGCTGGGCGCGCCGGTCCTCGTCGGCGGCGGATTCGGGGTCGGGCACGGTGCCGGTGATGGGCAGCACGTCCTCGGGCGAGGTGCCCCAGCTGACCATCGGGGTAATCTCGGCGGCGTCGAGCACGACTTCCTTGTCGAAATGCGCGCCCTCGTCGGAGGGGAGCGTGCTCCACCAGGCGATGGCGCGATCCAGCGCCTCGCCCTTGGGCGCCATGGGGCGCTCGCGGACGTAGTCGAAGGTGGTCTGATCGGGCGCGATCATGCCGGCGCGGGCGCCGGCCTCGATCGACATGTTGCAGACGGTCATGCGGCCGGCCATGTCGAGGGCACGGATGGCCTCGCCGGCGAACTCGATGACGTGGCCGGTGCCGCCGGCGGTGCCGATCTTGCCGATGATGGCGAGGACGATGTCCTTGGCGGTGCAGCCGAAGCCGAGCACCCCGTTCACCGTCACCCGCATGTTCTTCGCGGGCTTCTGCAGCAGGGTCTGCGTGGCGAGCACGTGCTCGACCTCGGAGGTGCCGATGCCGAAGGCGAGCGCGCCCATGGCGCCGTGGGTGGAGGTGTGGCTGTCGCCGCAGACGATGGTCATGCCCGGCAGCGACAGGCCCAGCTCCGGCCCGATGATGTGGACGATGCCCTGGCGCTTGTCGTTCAGCGGGATGTAGGTGACGCCGAACTCGGCGACGTTCTTCTCCAGCGTCGCGACCTGGAGCGCGCTCTCGGGCTCCTGGATGCCGGTGAAGCGGGTGGCGTCGGTCGGCACGTTGTGGTCGGTGACGGCGAAGGTGCCGTCCAGCCGGTGGACGCGGCGGCCGGCCTCGCGCAGGCCCTCGAAGGCCTGGGGGCTGGTGACCTCGTGAACGAGGTGGCGGTCGATGTAGAGGAGGGCGGTGCCGTCAGGGAGGGTTTCCACGACGTGGGCCTCCCAGATCTTGTCGAACAAGGTGCGTGGCTTCGTGGCCGACATCTTCACTCTCTCCTCCAACTCTAACGGAAAGCGGCCCGCCCTATGTAAGGTGCGGGCCGCTGGCCGCTTCATGCCGCCTGGTTATGCCTGCTGGGCTTCCTCGGCGGCCTTGCGGGGGGCCGCGCGCTCCTGGATGCGGGCGGACTTACCGGTGCGGCCGCGCAGATAGTAGAGCTTCGCGCGGCGGACCTTGCCGCGGCGGACCACCACGATCTCGGCCACGTTGGGGGAGTAGAGCGGGAAGACGCGCTCCACGCCCTCGCCGTAGGAGAGCTTGCGGACGGTGAAGTTGCTGTTCAGGCCGCGGTTGGAGCGGGCGATGCAGACGCCCTCATAGGCCTGGGTGCGGATGCGCTCGCCTTCCTGCACCTTGACCATCACGCGCAGCGTGTCGCCGGCCTGGAACTCGGGCGTCGCGCGGGCGCCGGAGAGGCGCGTCATCTGGTCGTGTTCGAACTGCTGGAGCAGGTTCATCGTCGTGGTCCCTTCTGATCTGCGTTTAGGCGGGCGAGGCCGCCGAATGCAATGGCGCCCGGGGGGCCGGGCCTTGCCGTTGTTCTGTTGAGAGGAGGTCCGGACGCCGCTCGCGGGTCACGGCCTCCGACTGGGCGCGCCGCCAGCGGGCAACCTCCGCGTGATGGCCGGAGAGGAGGACCTCCGGCACGCGCAGGCCGCGCCATTCGGCGGGGCGGGTGTAGTGGGGGTATTCGAGGAGATTATCGGAGAAGCTCTCCTCCTCCGCGCTCTCGGCGGCGCCCATGACGCCGGGGATGAGGCGCACGCAGGCATCGAGCAGGACCATGGCCCCGAGTTCCCCGCCCGAGAGGACGTAGTCGCCGACGGAGACCTCGATCATGCCGCGGGCTTCCACCACGCGCTGGTCCACGCCCTCGTAGCGGCCGCAGAGGAGGACCGCGCCGGGGCCGGATGCGAGCTCGCGCACAAGCGGTTGGCGCAGCGGGGTGCCGCGCGGGGTGAGGAAGACGAGCGGGCGGGTGTCGCCCTCTGACATGGCGGCGGCGCAGGCGGCGTCCACCACGTCCGGGCGCAGCACCATGCCGGCGCCGCCCCCGAAGGGGGTGTCGTCCACCGTGCGGTGGCGGTCGGTGGCGGAGGCGCGGATGTCGCGCGCCTCCAGCGACCACAGCCCGCGCTCCATCCCGCGCCCGGCGAGCGAGGTGCCCAGCGGGCCCGGGAACATGCCGGGGAAGAGGGTGAGGACGGTTGCGCGCCAGGTCATGCCGCGTCCCGCCCGCCGCTGCGGCGGCGCATGGAGGGGCGGCGCGGGCGCGGGGTCTCGCCCTGCTGCACCTCGTCCTCGCCGGGCTGGGGAGGGACGACCGTCTCCGCCGGGGGGACGACGACGACGCGGCCGGCGGCGATCTCCACCACCGGCACCACGGCGCGCGTGAAGGGGAGCGGCGTGTCGCGCCCGTTCGCGTCGCGGATCGTGATGACGCTGCCAGCGCCGAAATCCTCCACCGCGAGGACGGTGCCGAGAGGTTCGCCCGCCTCCGTCTCGGCGCGCAGGCCGATGAGGTCGGAGAGGTAGAACTCGTCCTCCTCCACCGCCGGCAGCACGGCGCGGTCCACGTAAAGGCGCGTGCCGGTGAGCTTGGCGGCGGCGTCGCGGTCGGCGATGCCCTCCACCTGCACCAGCCCGTCCGCGAGCCATTTCAGCACGAAGCGTCGCGCCCCGCCCTCATCCGAGAGCGGGCCATAGCCGGCGATCGCGGCCGGCTCGGCGGTGTAGGAGCGGACATGGATCAGCCCCCTCACCCCGTGCGGGCGGCCGAACTCGCCGACAAGGATGCGCGACGCGGGCATGGCTCGGTGCGGTCAGCCTCAGGCCGCGCTGGCGGAAGCGGCCGCGGCGGCACGCTCCTGGGCGCGCTTCTTCGGGGCGGACTGCTTCGGCTGCTCCTTGAAGGCGGGCATCGGCGCGAGGCCGGCCTTGCCGAGGAACTTCGCCACGCGGTCGGTCGCGACGGCGCCGTTGCTCAGCCAGTGCTTCAGGCGCTCGTCAAACAGGCGCACGCGCTCAGCGTGGTCGGAGGGCAGCATCGGGTTGTAGGAGCCGAGACGCTCGATGAAGCGGCCGTCGCGGGGGGAGCGGCTGTCGGCCACCACGATGTGGTAGTAGGGGCGCTTCTTGGCACCGGCGCGGGCGAGGCGGATCTTAAGGCCCATATGTCGTATCCTTGGCTTGTATCTGTCGGTTGATCAGAAGGGGCGCTTGCCGCCCCCCATGCCAGGCAGGAGCGCGCCGAGACCGCCGCGCATCATCCCTTTCTGGCCGAGCTTGTTCATCCGCTTCATCATCGCGGACATGTCGTCGAACTGCTTGAGCAGGCGGTTCACGTCCTGCACCGTCACCCCGGCGCCCGACGCGATGCGCTTCTTGCGGGAGGCCTTGATGATGTCGGGGTTGCGCTTCTCCTTGGCGGTCATCGACGAGATGATGGCGGCCTGACGGCCGACCATCTTGTCGTCGATCTTCGCGTTCGCGATCTGCGACTTCATGGCGCCCATGCCGGGCAGCATGCCGAGGATCCCCGAAAGGTTCCCCATCTTGCCGACCTGCTTGAGCTGGTTGGCGAAGTCCTCGAGGTCGAAGGTGCCCTTCCGCATCTTCGCGGCGAGCTTCTCGGCCTCGTCGCGGTCAATGGTCTCGGCGGCGCGCTCGACGAGGGAGACGATGTCGCCCATGCCGAGGATGCGCGACGCGATGCGGTCGGGGTGGAAGTCCTCCAGCGCGTCCAGCTTCTCGCCGGCGCCGAGGAGGCGGATGGGGGCGCCGGTGACGGCGCGCATGGAGAGGGCCGCGCCGCCGCGGGCGTCGCCGTCCACGCGGGTCATGACGATGCCGTTGACGCCCACGCGGTCCTGGAAGTTCCGCGCGGTGTTCACCGCGTCCTGGCCGGTCATGGCGTCCACGACGAGCAGCGTCTGGTGGGGCTTCGTCGCGGCCTTCACGGCGGCGACTTCCTCCATCAGCGCGTCGTCGATGGAGAGGCGGCCGGCGGTGTCGAGGATGACGACGTCGAAGAGCTCGCGCCGGGCCATGTCCATGGCGCGCGCCGCGATCTCGAGCGGGGACTGGCCGGGGACGATGGGCAGGCTCATCACGCCGGCTTGCGTCGCCAGCGTCTGGAGCTGGAGCTGGGCGGCGGGGCGGGCCACGTCCAGCGAGGCCAGAAGGACCTTCTTCTTGTCCCGCGTGCGCAGGCGCAACGCGATCTTGCCGGAGGTGGTGGTCTTGCCCGAGCCCTGGAGGCCGACCATCAGGATCGGCACCGGCGCCGGGGCGTTCAGGTCGAGGCCGGGAGCCTCCATGCCCTCGCCACCGCCGAGCGCTTCCACCAGCGCGTCGTTGACGATCTTGATGACCTGCTGTGCGGGCGAGACGCTGCGGATCACCTCCACGCCCACCGCCCGCTCCCGCACCTTCGCGATGAGGTCGCGCGCGACCGGGAGGGCAACGTCGGCCTCCAGGAGGGCGACGCGGACCTCGCGCAGGGCCTCGGTGACGTCGGCCTCGGACAGGGCACCGCGGCGGCGGAGCTTGTCGAAGACGCCGTTCAGGCGGGTGGAGAGCGCCTCGAACATGCGGGCGGGGTCAATCCTGTTACTCGGCTGGGGCCAACCCATGACCGATCGCGCCGCTGCGCGAACACTCGCGGAGCGACGGAGCCGGCACCCTCAGGGGGCGGCCGACCGGCGGGCGGGACTGGTCCCGGGAGCGGGCGCATTAGCGGGGTGGGGGCGTGGCGTCAAGGAATTAGACGGGGTGGGCCGGTGCTGGTGACTCTGGGGGAGGGAATGAATTCTCTCCCCCAGACCCCCACTCATCTTTTTCTACCCGTTGGGAATACTTGGTGGACGGTGCGCCTCGGGTCTTGGACCCGAGGCGACTGCATGGGCAGGAAGGATCTGACAGATGAGGGTCCAGGGGCCTCGGGCTCCTGGCGGGTGAGGTCCGGAGAGGGCAGAGCCCTCTCTGGCCCGGCCGCTCAGGCCCGCAGCAGGTCCGGCGGCTGGTCCTGATCCGAGACGGCGTATTGGAAGTAGCCGGTGCGGCGGGCGTCGTAGAGGGTGACGGAGGCCCCTCCCCCGGCGTGGCCGGTGAAGCGTTCGCCGGAGGCCAGGTCCTGGCCCTCGAAGGCCACGTCGCCGGTCAGGCGGAGGGCGACGGTGGTGCCGTCGAGTTCGATGCCCTCGGGGGTCGAGTGGACGCGGAGGCTGGTGGCGAGGTCGAGGAAGCCGTTGTCGCGCGGTTCGATGCGGAAGGTCTCGCCGGTGCCGAGGGCGTGGACGAGGACGGGGCAGCGGCCGGTGCGGCGGCGGTGGGCCTCGACGGCCACGATGCGGCGGAGGTCGGCGTCCATGCCGGGGTTGCGCCGCGGCGGGGTGGGGGCGAGGCCGTCCATCAGGCGCCCGCGCCGAGGATGGCGACGGCGTCCACCTCGATCAGGAGGTCGGGCGCGGCGAGGGCGGAGATGCCGACGAGGGTGGAGCAGGGCATGGGGTCTGAGAAGAACTCGCGCCGGACGGGGCCGATGGCGGGGCGGTCCTCGATGCGGGTCAGGTAGATGGTGAGCTTGGCGATGTCGGCGGCGGTGCCTCCGGCGGCTTCGACGAGGGCGATGACGCGGCGGAAACTGTGGCGGGCCTGGTCCGCCACGCTGCCGTCGCCCAGCACGCCGCCGCCTGGGGCGCCCGCGTGCTGGCCGGAGATGTGGACGGTGTTCCCGGCGACGAGGCACTGGGAGAAGATCTCCCCCGGGGGTTCCGGCACCTCGGGGGACGTGACCTTGCGGTAGGCCATGCGCGCTACGCCTTGCCGGCGGCGCGCAGTTCGGTGAGTTGCTTGCGCGCGACCTGGACGAGGTGGCGGCGCAGGCGGATGAGGCCGGCGTCGTGCTGGTAGAGCATTTCGAATTTTTCCAAGCCGGGGCGCTGGCCCTGGAGGATCTCGCGGTCCTGCTCCAGCACGTGCCAGTGACGGGGCTCCATGCGCGTGCGGTAGAGGAAGCGCCAGACGTCGCGCTGCCAGCCCTGCACCTTGCGGACGCGCCAGAAGAAGCAGGCGGTCCAGTTCTCGTCGATGGGGCAGCCGAAGGAGATGATGCCGAAGTTGCCGCCCGGGCCGCCGGAGGGCGGATAGGGAATTTCGAGGCGGACGTAGAGGGCGTTGTCGTCCACCAGCTCGGACCAGTCGAAGTTGACGTCGCGCTGGCCCTCCTTCTCGAAGAAGAAGCCCTTCTCGGTGTCGCGGGTGACGAAGTGGGCCTGGGTGTCGCCCTGGTACATCGTGTGGGAATTGGCGTGCAGGAAGGTCCCGTGCATCGGGTCCATGTTGTTGTCGTAGAGGTAGCGCCAGAACATCTCCCAGTCGGCGTAGCAGAGGATGGCCTCGTACTCGCCGCCGGCGAGCTGGGGCGGCGGCGTGAACGGCTCGGGCTCCTCGTGCAGGGCGTCGCCGAACCAGACGAAGACGGCGCCGGCGATCTCCTGGGAGGGGTAGGTCTTCACGGCCTTCTTGCCCTCCAGCGGGCAGCCGGGCTGTCCGGGGACGGAGAGGACGGTGCCGTCCGTGCCGATCTCGACGCCGTGGTAGTTGCAGCGGAGGCGGTCGCCCTCGTTCAGGCCGCGGGAGAGGGGGACGGCGCGGTGCGGGCAGCGGTCGGCCTGCACGCGGATCGTGCCGGTGTGGTCGCGCCAGAGGACGATCTTCTCGCCGAGGCGGGTGAGGCCGACGGGCTTGCCGTTGGTCTGGATGAAGCGGGAGGGGAGGACGGGCCACCAGCGGTTGCGGACGCCGGTCGAGAGGTAGTCGCGGATCTCGGCTTCCGTGATCGCCGCCGGGCGGGTGAGGGTTGTGCTCATCGGCGTCAGGCTCCCAGCTCGTGGATGAGGGCGGTGAAGCCCTCGGCGGTCCAGGTGCCGCCGGTGGGCGGGCGGACGCGGGAACGGTTGAGGGCGGCGACGAGGTCTTCGAGCTCGTAGTTGCCCTTCGCGAAGGCGGCCTCGATCGTGTCGGCGAGGTCGGATTCCCAATCGGTGACGGGGCGCGTGAGGGTCTGGCGCGCCTCGAGATAGGGGAACGCGTAGGTGTTGCTCACCGTATTGCTCACGGGGCCTTCTCCTCTCTCTTCGCTTTCCACTCGCGCGTCAGGCGCTCGCGCACCGGCACGAAATCGTAGGTGGGGAAAAATTCGGTCGAGAAAACGCCCCAGGCGGAGCGCTCGATCTCGATGTTGACGCGGTTCAGCAGGGCCGGCGGCAGGCGGAGCGTCACGATCTGGCCGAGGCCCATGGCGACGGTCCAGGAGACGATCTCGCAGCCCTCGGGCGGGAAGCGCTCCCACCAGGCGCGCTCGGCGAGCGTGCCCTGGATGCTGTCGATGTTCTGCGACTGGTCGTGCTTGAGGAAGATCGTGAGCATGATCTTCGGTTCGTCGGCTGTGGTCACAGGTCGAGCACCAGGCGGGGGGATTTGGAGCGGGAGACGCAGCACATCATCGTGCTGTTCGAGGCGCGCTCGGCGGCGGAGAGGATGCTGTCGCGATGGTCCACCTCGCCTTCCAGGACCGCGACCTCGCAGGTGCCGCAGATGCCCTGCTCGCAGGAGTGGGGAACGTCGAGCCCGGCGTCGTTCAGCACCTGCAGGATTGAGCGGTCGGGCGGTACGGTGAGGGTGAGGCCGCGCTGGGCGCACTCGACCTCGAAGGTGTCAGCGGTCTCGCCCTCGGGGCGGGCGCGGGCGGTGAACCACTCGAAACGGACGGTGCCCTCGGGCCAGCCGGTGGTGGCCTGCTCGACCGCGAGCATCAGGGGCTCGGGGCCGCAGCAGTAGAGGAGCGTGTCGGGGCGGGCGTCGCGGAGGTGGGCGGCGACGTCGAGGCGCGTGCCTTCCGTGCTCGCGTGGACAGAGACCTCGCCGCGGCCGTTGCTGGCGGCGAGGGCGCGGGCCTCGCGCAGGAAGGGCGCGTCGGCGGTGCGGGGGGCGCAGAGGAGGAGGGACCAGGTGCTGCCGGCGGCGGTGGCCGCGCGCATCATGGGCAGCAGGGGCGTGATGCCGATGCCGCCGGCGACGAAGAGGAGGTTGGGCGCGGCCTCGAAGGCGAAGTTGTTGCGGGGGATGCCGAGGGTGACGGTGACGCCGGGGCGGAGTTCCCCGCGGTGGATGAAGCGGGAGGCGCGGCCGCCCTTCACGTCGCGGACGGCGATGCGGTAGTGGCCGCGCTCCGCCGGGTCGCCGCAGAGCGAGTACTGGCGGGTCGTGCCGTCGGGGAGGTGGAGGTCGATGTGCGAGCCGGGCTCGAAAGGCGGCAACTCGCGCCCGTCCTCGGCCTCGAAGTCGAGGGAGAGGACGCCGGGGGCCTCGTAGGTCATGCGGCGGAGGAGGGCGGTGAAGGTGGTGGCGCCCGCCTGCGCGCCGGTGGAGAGGATGGCGTTCATGCGGCCCCTCCCCTGCCCCTTTGCCCGCGGGGCGGCATCAGCGCACGCTTCCCGCGGCGCCGGCGGGCGGGCCGGCGAAGCTCTCGGCAAAGGGGCCGATGCTCGTCATGTCCACTTCGAGCACGCAGGGGCCCTTGGTGGCGAGGGCGCGGTCGAGGGCGGCTTCGAAGTGCTCGATGGCCGAGACCTTCTCGTGCGGCAGACGGATAGAGGCGCAGAGAAGGGCGAAGTCGGGGGTGAGCAGGTCGGCGTAGTGGCGGCGGCCGTCGTACTGCGCGTCCTGAATGTTGCGGATGACGCCGTAGCCGCCGTCGTTCATGAGGATGACGACCATGTTGGCGCCGATGTCGGCAGCGGTCGCGAGCTCCCCGATCATCAGCATGGCGCCGCCGTCGCCGACGAGAGCGACGGTCTTGGCAGGTTCGCCGGCGAGGGCTGCGCCGATAGCCATGGCGATGCCCTGGCCGATGCCGCCGCCGAGGGCGTGGACTCCGAGATGCGAGGCGGCGACCTGGACGTAGCGGTTGCCGAAGGTGGAGTTGGAGAGGGTGACGTCGCGCACGAAGGGGTGGCGGCCGGCGGGGACGCGGGCGAGCAGGGCATCGGCGACGACCTGGTAGGGGCCGAGGGCGCCGCGCAGCACGCCTTCGGAGGCGGCGCGGGCGATGGAGATGTCGTGGAGGAAGTTGGCGTCGGTCGCGAGTTGTGCCGGAAGGCGGGCGAGGAGGCCTTCGAGGACGAGGCGGGCGTCGCCCGTGATGAACATATCCACGGGGTAGTTGCGGCCGGCCTGGGTGGGGTCGGCGTCCACCTGCACGAGGGGGTGCGGCAGGGGCATGGCGTTGTTGCGGGTCTCGTTGCCGCGGAAGCGGGTGCCGACCGCGATCATGAGGTCCGCGCGGTCGTAGAGTGACTGCGCCTGCGGGGTCATGTTGAAGGCGCCCAACGAGCGCGGATGGTCTTCGGGGACGGTCGCGCGGCCCTGGGTGCTGGTGACGGCGGCGAACCCGCGGTTGACGAGTTCGGTCGCGGCCGCCGAGGCGTGGCGGGCGCCGCCGCCGAGCCAGAGCATGGGGCGTTCGGCGCGGAGGACGAGCTCGGCGAGGGCGTCGAGCTGGGCGGGGTCCGGCTGGGCAGGGGCGATGTGGAGGCTGGAGGGGAGCGCGCGGCCGGGCACCTTCACGCGCTGCACGTCCACGGGGATTTCGAGCGTGACGGGGCCGGAGGGGGCGGTAAGCGCGGCACGGGCGGCGGCGAGGAGCGTGTCCACGGCGCCCGAGGGTTCCCAGGCGCGGAGATAGGCCTTGCTGATGGCGCGCAGCATGTCGGGCTGGCGGGGCACGTCGTGGATGGCCGCGCGGTCGCGGTCCATGAAGGCGCGGTCCACCGTTGCCGTGATGTGCAGGACGGGGGAGCCGGCGGTCAGGGCTTCCACCTGCGATCCGGCGGCGTTGCCCGCGCCGGTGCCGGTGGAGGTGACGACGACACCGAGGGAGCGCGAGACGCGCGCGTGGGCGTCGGCCATGTTCATGGCGCCGGCCTCGCCACGAGCGGGGACGAAGCGGATGCGGCCCTGGCGCGCGATGGCATCGAGGATCGGCATGTTGTGGATGGAGATGACGCCGAAGACCGTGGTGACGCCGATATCGGCCAGCGCGCGGGCGATGAGGTCGCCCACCGGTTCCTCGGTGGTGGTGCGGGCGGCGGCGGGGGTGAGGTTGTCCATGACCGGGTCCGTCAGATGTGCCGCGACACGCCGCCGGAAACCTCCAGGCTGGCGCCGGTGACGTAGCTCGCGGCGGGCGAGCCGAGGAAAAGGATGGCGCGGGCGGGTTCCTCGGGGCGGCCGAGGCGGCCGAGCGGGATGCCCTTCTTGCGCGCGAGGTCGCCGTACCATTCCTCGCGGGTTTGGGCCTTGTTCTCGCGCGCGGCGAAGCGGCGCTGCCACTGGCCGGAATCGACGAGGCCGAGAAGGATGGAGTTCACGCGGATATGGGGCGCGAACTCGGTCGCGAGGGATTTCAGCAGGCTCTGCACGCCGGCTCGGGCGGCAGAGGTGCAGACCATGTGGGATTCGGGCTGCAGCGCGAGGAGCGAGTTCACGCCGACGATGGCGGGGGATTTCGCGCGGTCCAGCAGGGGGCGGAAGGCGCGGAGGGGGGTGATCTGGGAGAAGAACTTCAGTTCGAGTTCCTCGTGCCAGGCGTCATCGGTGGTCTCGGCGAAGGTGGAGACGCGGCCCTGGCCGGCGTTGTTCACGAGCAGGTCGACTGCGCCGCCGCCCCAATCGGCGACGGCCTGGGCGAAGGCGGTGACCTGCTCGCGGTTCAGCACGTCGCAGTTCTGGGCGAGGAGGTTGTCGTCGCCGCCGAGTTCGGCCCGGGCGGCCTCTAGGCGCGCGGGATCGCGGCCGCAAATGGCGACGCGGGCGCCTTCCGCCAGCAGGAGGCGGGCGGTTTCGAGGCCGATGCCGGAGGTGCCGCCTGTGACGACGGCGATGCGGCCCGCGTAGCCGAGGTTCATCGGATCAGCCCGCCGACTGCCAGCCGGCATCCGGGCGGCCGGCCATGACGGTGCGCATGGCCGGCGTGGGCGGACCCGCGGTCATCCAGGTGTCCATCTTCTCCGGCACGTCGCGGGGCCAGACCTCGGGGGCGTGGGTGGCTTCCTCGACCTTGTGGACCTCGGAGGTGAACTCGATGACGAAGCCGGAGGGGGAGACGAAATAGGCGAAGGGGTTGTTGCCCGGGCCGTGGCGGCCGGGACCCCAGGAGGGGGCCTGCCCCGTCTGCTTCATGCGGCCGATGCCGCGCATGAAGCTGTCGATCGAGGGCATCTCGAAGGCGACGTGGTTTGCCGAAGGGTATTGCGCGCGGTTGAGGGCGAGGCAGTGGTGGTCGCTGAAGGCTTCGTCCGTCGCGCAGCGGAGGAAGACCATCATGTCCGCGGAGTAGTCGGTGATGCGGAAGTTGAGGTGTTCCTGGTACCAGGCGGAGGTCGCGTCCATCGCGGGGGTGTTGAGCACGACGTGGGAGACCTTGCGCGGCAGGGCGCGCTCGTCGTCGGTGTCGGCGTGGCGGGCGACGTCGGCGGAGAAGCGGAGGCGGCGGCCCTCGGGGTCGAGGGCGGTGAAGCCGTAGCCGCCGCCAGGGGTGGAGAGCTCGGCAGGGGCGGTGGTGGATATGCCGGCGGCGCTGAGCTGGGTGTGGAGGGCGTCCACGCGGGCGCGGCTGTTCATGCCGAAGTTGATGTAGTCGATGCCGAAGTCCCGGTCCTCGCGCATGGCGTAGATCCAGAACTCGGAGCCGGTGCCGCGGAGATAGAAGGTGCCGTCATTGCCCTCGGCGACGGTGCGGAGGCCCCAGCTGTTCTCGTAGAAGCCGCGGGTGGCGGTGACACCGGGGGCGCGCATGGCGATGCCGCGCATGAAGTCGGGACCGATCTTTTGGGTCATGCGACCACCTCTAATCTCGTGGGGTTCTGCTGGCGCGCCGGGCCGGCCCAGCCGAGGCGGCGCGAGATTTCCTCCGCTGTTTCCGCGACGGCGCGGCCGATGCGCTCGCGGCGGGCGGGGCCGTCGAAGGACGTGGTCTGGCCGCTGACGTTCAAGGCGGCGATGGGGATGCCGGCGCTGTCGAAGATGGCGGCGGCGACGGAGGAGATGCCGGCCTCGAAGAAGCCGTCGCTCCAGGCGAGGCCGGCGGCGCGGTCGGCGGCCAGGCGCTCGGTGAGCTGGTCCATCGTGACGGGGGTGTGCGGCGTGCTCGGTTGCAACGGCGCGCCGGCGAAGAGGCGGCGCACGGCCTCTTCCGGCATGTGGGCGAGGATGATGCGGCCCATGACGGCGGCGTGCGCGGGCAGGCGGCTGCCGACGCGGATGTTGCTGACGTAGCGGCCGTGCTCGGGTGTGCGGCGGAGGACGTAGACGATGTCCACGCCGTCGAGCACGCCGAGATGGGCGGAGAGGTCGGTCGTGTCGGCGAGGCGCGCGATGCAGGGCACCGCTGTTTGCACGAGGTCCTGCGAGAAGAAGGCCTGGGCGGCCATGCCGATGAGGCCGAGGCCGATGCGCCAGCCGGCGTTGGGGCCGATCGGTTCGATGAAGCGCTCGGCTTCGAGCGTGGTCAGCAGGCGGAGCAGGGTGGTGCGGTTGATGCCGAGGGCGCGGGCGGTCGCGGCCATGTTCGTGACCGTGTCGCCCTCCGCGATGTGGCGGAGGAGGCGGGCGGCGCGCTGCACAGGGGGGGAGAGGTAGGCGGATTCCTCCGCCTCGGCGGCGTCAGGCAAGGAGGGTCTCCGCGAGGATGGCGGCCATCTCGCGCGGGAACTCCTGCGGCATGGCGTGGCCGGCGGCCGGGAGCTCGGCGAGGCGGAGCGGGTTGGGCAGCGCCGCGTGCAGGCGACGGGCGTTGTCGGGCGGGGTGACGACGTCCTCCAGGCCCGTGGCGACGAGAGTGGGCATGGTAAGGCGCGGCGCGTCGGCCAGGAGGTCGCCGGCGCCGAGGGCGTGGACGGCCTGGGCGTAGCCGGGCGGGTTCACGGCGGCCATGGAGCGGCGAACGCCCTCCACCACTTTTGGGCGGTTCTCCGCATCGAAGACGAGGCGGGCGGCGCGGCGGGCGGCGAAGTCCTGGGGGCCGAGGGCGGTGAGGTCGTCGATGCGGGATTGGACGTTGGCGGGGAGCGGGCCGGCGGTGACGCCGTAGCCGAGGGCGGGGGAGAGAAGCGCGAGACGCTCCACGCGATCCGGGTGCAGGGCGGCAAAGCGGCCGGCGAAGAGGCTGCCGAGGGAATGGCCCATCAGGCGCACGCGGGCGTGGCCGAGCGCGTCGAGCACGCGCAGAAGAGCGGCGGCGTAGTCGCTCGGCGTGGGAGACTCCGGCGCAACGGGCGCGGAGGTGCCGTAGCCGGGAGCGTCCCAGGCGATGACGTCCAGCGCGGGCGGCAGGACGGCCATGAGGGGTGCCCAGCTCTCCGCGTTGCTGCCGATGCCGTGCAGGAGGACGAGGAGCGTGCCCTCTCCCTTGCTTCGGTGGAGGGTGATGCCGGCGACGGTCTCGGTGGTGGTCATGTGAAGACGAAGCCCGCATCGACCGGGATGGTCTGGCCGGTGACGGCCAGGGCGCCGGGGGTGAGGAGGAAGAGGACGGTGTCGGTGATGTCCTCGGGCACCTGAGGGCCGGGCACGGCGCGGCCAGTCTCGTAGAGGCGATGGCGCTCGGGCGGTACGTAGTCCGTCGCCTCGCAGCGCATGATGCCGGGGGCGATGCAGGAGATGCCGATGCCGCGCGGGCCGAGTTCGCGCGAGAGCGAGCGGGTCATGGACATGATCGCGCCCTTGCTGGCCGTGTAGGCGAGCAGGCGGGGGGCGCCCCAGAGGGCGGTGTCCGAGGCGAGATTGACGATGCGGCCTTCCGTCATCAGCGGCACCATCGCGCGGGTGACGAGCCAGGTGCCGCGCACGTTCACCCTCATCACGCGGTCCCAGGTGTCGATCTCGATGGCGTCGAATTCGGGGCCGCCGATGCCGGTCGCGATGGCCGCGTTGTTGACGAGGCCGTGGATCGTGCCCTCGTGGGCGGCGATGTCGGCGGCGAAGGCCTCGATGGAGGCGGGGTCGGCAAGGTCGAGCGGGAGGGCGCGCAACTCGTGGCCCTGCGCGGTCATGGCGGCGGCGGCTTCGGCGAGGCGGTCGGCGAGGATGTCCGCCAGCACGAGGCGGGCGCCGGCGCGGGCGCAGGCGAGCGCGATGGCCTGGCCGACGCCGCGCGCGGCGCCGGTGACAACGATTGTGCGGCCCGCGAGGGTTTGCGGTACGCTCACTGGGAAATCCGCGGGACGTAGTGGAGGATGCGGGCCTCGGCGGCGGCGACGGCCCAGTAGAGGACGATGCCGATCACCGTGAGGAGCACGATGGCGTTGAAGACCATCGAGGTGTTCGCCTGCCCCTCGCCATAGGTGATGAGATAGCCAAGGCCGACGCCGCCGCCGACCAGCTCGCCCACCGTGACGCCGATGACGGCGAGCGTCGCGCCGATGCGCAGCCCCGCGAGGAGGTTGGGCATGGAGGCGGGAAAGTAGACCTTCCAGAAGATCTGCGAGCGCGTCATCGAGTAGGCGCGGGCGAGGTTCACGAGGTCGCGGTCGGTGGTCTTCATCGACTGCAGCACGTTCACCAGGATGGGGAAGAAGACGACCAGCACGGTGACGACGAGCTTTGGCCAGGAATTGTAGCCAAACCACATGATGAAGAGCGGCGCGAAGGCGACCTTGGGCGCGATCTGCAGCGCGAGGATATAGGGCGACAGCACGCGCTCCCACAGGCGGGAGAGGCCGAGGCCGTAGCCGCAGGCGGCGCCGAGCAGGCCGCCGGCGACGAAGCCGATCGTCGCCATGGTGGCGGTGGAAACGATGTGGCCGAGCAGGTCCTCCTGGCGCCACATGCGGCCCATCTCGGCGGCCATGTCGGTGACGGTCGGGATGATGTATTTCGGCACGCCGAGCGCGGGCGGGAGGTACTGCCAGGCGAGCAGCACGACGACGGCGACGAGCAGCGTCATCGCGGGCAGCGCGAGGGGGCCGGCGAGGGAAAGGCGCGGGGCTTCCGTGCCCAGGGGTGCGACGGCCGGGGTGACGCTCGGCCGCGCGGCGGTCTCAGACGAACTCATTGCTGTACAGATCCCCCACCGGGACGGCTTCCTGGATCACGCCGTTGTCCATGTAGGACTTCTGGATGAGGGCGAGACGCTGGGGATCGAACTTACCGAGCTCCGTGCCCGGGCGCGGCGGATAAACCTGGGTGACGTAGCGGCGGAGGATGCGCTCGATCTCCACCTCCTTCCCGGCCTGCTGGGGCACGGCGCGGCAGAAGTCGCGGGCGGCGGAGGTGGGGTCGTCCATGCAGGCCTTCACGCCGCGCATGATGCCGCGCACCACGCCGCGGACGGCGGCGGGACGGTCATGCGCCATGCGGTCGGAGGTCAGCACCGCCTGCGCCATGGAGGGGAAGACCTGCGCCAGCTCGTGGTAGTCGAGCGCGGTGCCGGCGGTCTCGATGTTGTCGGCCCAGTCGGGGGTGGCGGTGATGCCGTCGAGGCTGCCGGCGACCATGAGCTGCACCATGCCGGCGGCGCCGACGGCCTGGATTTGCACGTCGCTCTTCTGGATGCCGCTGCCGGCCAGCGCGCCGAGGAGCGCGTAGTAGCCGGTGTCCTGGAAGGCGATGACGCCGATCTTCTTGCCGCGCAGGTCCGCGAGGGACTTGATGTTGCGGTCGCGCCGAGTGGCAACCTGGTAGAGCGAGCCGCCGCCGAGCAGCGCCACGGCGCGAACGGGCAGGCCGTTGGCGCGCACGATCATGGAGGTGTCGCCGCTGCCGCCGCCGATCTCGGCGTTGCCGAGCGCGACCTGCTTCGCGACATCGGCGCCGCCGCGGCCGAGCTGGTAGGCGACTTCCACGCCCTCCTCGCGGAAGAAGCCGCGCTGCTGGGCGAGGTGGTGAGGCACGAAGGCTGGGAGGAAGGAGGGAGCGGGGAAGAGGTAGGTGACCTTCTCCGCGGCGCGCGCTGGACGGATTAGGGCGGCGGTGGCCAGGCCCAGGGCGGCGGCCCCGGTGGCGCGTCTCGTCAGCAAGGGCATGGCCCCTTCCCCTTTGTCTCGGTTGGTGTTGTGCACGGTGGCTATTCCTCGCGCTCGGCGAGGTGGAGCGACTGGAAGAGGTGCGTCATCGCCTCGCGGGCGCGCGGGAGGGCCTGGCGGGCGATGGGGTCGTCGCGATGCGGGAGGTCGAGGTCGATCTCCTCGACGATGCGGCCCGGGCGCTCGCTCATGACGAGGATGCGGTCGGACATGGCGACGGCCTCGGCGAGGTCGTGGGTGATGAGCAGCGCGGTGACACCGGAATCGTGAATGGTGCGGGCGAAGGAGCGCTGGAGAAGGAGCTTCGTCTGCGCGTCGAGGGCGGAGAAGGGCTCGTCCAGCAGCACGACGTCGGGCTCGATGGCCAGCGTGCGCGCGAGGGCGGCGCGCTGGCGCATGCCGCCGGAGAGCTGGAAGGGGTAGTGGTTCGCGAAGTCCGAGAGGCGGCAGCGGGCGAGCTCGCGGAGCGCGCGCTCGCGGCGCTCGGCGCGGCTGAGGGCGCGGGCCTCGAGGCCGAACTCGACGTTGCGGACGATGCTGCGCCAGGGAAGGAGCAGGTCCTTCTGGAGCATGAAGCCGACATGCTTGTTGGGGCCGGTCACGACCTCGCCGGAGAGGGAGACGCGGCCTTCGGTCGGGGCGTCAAGGCCGGCGGTCATGTTCAGGACGGTGCTCTTGCCGCAGCCGGAGGGGCCGACGATCGAGACGAACTCGCCCTTGCCGATGGTGAAGCTGAGGTCCTGCACGGCGGTGAAGGGGGTGGCGGTGCGGGTGGCGAAGCGCTTGGTCACGCCCTCGAAGGAGAGGACGGCAGGCGGCGCCGGCCGCACAGCGGGGATGACTGCCAGCTCGGCAGGGAGGGCGCTCTGCGACACAGGGGCATCCATCCGTTCGGTCTGTTCAAATATGAACTAGATGTTCATAAATTTGAGCATCGGATGCTTCGCCGTTCCCGTCAAAAGGTTTTTACGGGCTCAGACGCCGCTAATCCGGGCACGGGTCGTGAAGAGCGCGCAGCTTGGGCAGGGCTGCCGCTTCATTGTGCAGTGCAGCAGCCCCTTCCCGGTGGTCAGAGGCCTGATTGGATGTTCCGGCTGCGGATGACCTCGGCCCAGGTGGCGGTCTCGCGGCGGATGCGGGCGCCGAACTCGGCCAAACCTTCGTCGGTGATCGTCAGGCCCTGGGCCTCGAGGCTGGCCGTGGTGGCGGGGGCGTGGAGGACAGCGCGGATGGCGGCGTAGATCGCGGCCAGCGTGGCCTCGGGCGTCGCGCGCGGGGCGAGCAGGCCGTACCAGGAGGTGATGTCGAAGCCGGCGAGGCCGAGTTCCTCGAGCGTCGGGATCTCGGGTGCGGTGGGCGAGCGGACGGCGGTGGTGAGCGCCAGGGCGCGGACCTGTCCGCCGCGAATGGCCGCCAGCGCCGCCGGCAGGTTGGTGAAGAGGAGCTGCACGTTGCCGGCGACGACGTCGGTGAGGGCCTGGCTGGACCCGCGATAGGGGACGTGGAGCATCGAGATGCCGGCGCGCTGGGCGAGGAGTTCGCCGGCGAGGTGGAGTTGGCTGCCGACGCCGGGCGAGGCGTAGGTCACGCCCTCGGGGCGCGACTTCGCGTAGGCGACGAGCTCCGCGATCGTGCGGACCGGCAGGTTCGGCGCGCAGACGATCACGTTCGGGGCGGTGGCGAGCATGCTGACGGGGGCGAAGTCGCGCTCCACGTCAAAGGTAAGATTGCTCATCAGGGTCGGGTTGATCGTCAGGTTGCCGGCGGGGACGAGCAGGAGCGTGTTGCCGTCGGGGGCGGCGCGGCGGACGGCGTCGATGCCGATGTTGCCCTGGGCGCCCGTTCGGTTGTCCACGACGGCCGGCTGGCTGCTGGCGGACTGAATGCCCTGCGCGATGACGCGCGCAAGCACGTCCACGGGGCCGCCGGGGGTGAAGGGGGCGACGATGGTGACGGGGCGCGTGGGCCAGCTTTCAGCGAGGGCCGGGCGGGCAGCGAGGGCGGCGAGGCCGAGGAGGAGGGCGGCGCGGCGGGTGGGCTGGTAGGTCACGAGGGTGGGCCTTTGGCGGTTTGGATGTGGCGGAGGTGCAGGCAAGCGGCGCGCCCGGGGGATCAGGACGCCGTGCCGCCCGCATGACCCAGCGCGAGGGAGATGCGGGCGGCGGCGGCGGTGACCTCGGCGGCGAGCGGGCCGCGAAGTTCCTCCTCGGAGGTGAGGAGGGCGACGGTGGAGAGGTTGATGGCGGCGACCGTCGCGCCGCTGACGTCGCGCAGCGGGGCCGCGACGCTGGCGACGCCGGCCTCGAAGCCCGCGATGTGGGCAGCAAAACCGGCGGCGCGGTCTCGCTCCGCCTGGGCGAGGAGGGCCGCGAGGTTGGTGGGCGTGTTCGGGCCGTGCGGCGCGAGGTCGGCGCCGGCGTAGAGGGCGCGGAGGTCGTCGGGCGGCAAGGCTGCGAGAAGGACGCGGCCCATGGTGGTGGCATGGGCAGGCAGGCGTGTGCCGACCTGCACCACGCTGGAGAGGGAGCGGCGGGTGGGGAGGCGGGCGAGGTAGACGACCTCCCTCCCCTCCAGCACGCCGAGATGGGCGGACCAGCCGCTGCGGTCGCGCAGCGCTTCGAGCTGCGGGAGGGCGACCTCCACGAGATCGCGCGAGGCAAGGTAGCCGTAGCCGAGGCGGAGGACCTGCGGGCCGAGGGTGTAGGTGCGGGTGCGCGGGTCATGGGCGAGGAAGCCCAACTGCTCCAGCGTGTAGGCGATGCGGAAGATGGCGGAGCGGGTGACGCCGACGGCCGCGCCCATTTCCGTCAGCGTCATGCGGCGGCGCTCGGGGGTGAAGGCGCGCAGAACCTCCAGCCCGCGCGCGAGGCCGGGGACGAGGTAGCGGTCCTCGGAAGGGGTATTTTGTTTACCCATAAAACAGTGTGTAGCTGCTAAAACGCGGGGCTGCTAGGGGAACGCTTCACCGGCACCGGGCCGGAATCAGCCGGAGGGCTCCGCATGAACGTCATCGCCCCTGTTGCCTCGAGCCTTGAGGCCGATCTGCGCGCCCATGTGGGGCGGCACGTGGACAAGGTGTTCGACTGGGACGCCTTCCCCAGCAACCGCGGCTTCGCAGACCTGGAGCGGGCGCAGATGCGCTACATCGGTGCGGGCGGATCGCCGAAGGTGGGCGACACCTCGACGCTGAAGCCGGAGCACTTCACGGTCAGCCTCATCTACAAGCCGGTGGGCAAGTATGCGGCCTGCCACGCGCACGAGATCGAGGAGAGCTTCCTCATCATCGACGGCGTGCTGACGGTGGGCTGGGAGAAGGATGGCGAGGTCGTCGAGGTGCGGCTTGGGCCGAAGGACATGATCCTGAACGCCCGCGACATCGGCCATGGCTTCCGCAACGACGGGATCGAGCCCGTGCTGATGAGCATCAGCGTGGATGTCGGCAAGCCGCTGCCGCCGCGCTACCTCTACCACCCGAAAAACACGGCGCCGGAGCTGGCGCGGAGCTTCGGCGCGGCGCCGGGGAAGACGGTTCCCTTCGACCCGAAGGGCGAGCACCCGCTGCAGCAGCATATGGCGCGCTACGTCATCCGCCATTCCGAGCAGCCGACGCTGTGGGACGCGGCGGGCTTCACGCGGAAGGTCTATGTCGGGCCGGGCGGGGTGGAATCCGACACCTGCCGCAAGGAGCTGCTCGGCGTGCCCGTGGGCGTGGGCGTGAAGCCGTACGCGCGGGACGTGGAGGACGCCTTCCTCGTGCTCGAAGGCAGCCTGACCGTGGGCTGGGAGGACGAGGCCGGTGCTTCCGTGGAGATCGAACTCGGGCCGCGGGATCTGGTGATGAATCCGGCGGGGCGGCGGCACTGGTTCCGCAACAACAGCGCGGGGCCGGTGACGGTCTGGCAGGTGGTGGGCAGCGCCGAGCCGGAGACAGTGCGGTTCGAGGCGGGCTGATCGGGGAGCTGACCCGATCGGTTCGGGGCGGTGGCCTGAAGGTGCTCGTCGCACCGGGTTGGCGCCGCGCCGGCCAGGGTGGAAGCCTGCAGTCGCCAAGGTGCCGGGGACCGGAGCGCCAACGCGCTCCGGTCCTTTGACGCCTTCCTTCGCGGCGGAATGAGCCGCCGGGCCGCTGCCTGCGGCGGTGAAGCCGGGCCTGACGCGCCGCTCAGCCCGCCGGCGCTACCTCCGTCCCCTGCCCTGTCATGATCATGTGGGCGAGCATATCCGGATCGAGTCCTGCGACCGTCCGGTCGATGACCTTATGCCCGGCCTTCATGATCGCAACCCGCGTCGCCACCGCGCAGACATCGGCCATGCTGTGGCTGACCAGCAGCACCGCCCTGCCCTCGCCGCGCAGTCGGCGGATCAGGTCGAGCACCTGCGCGGTCTCGCGCACGCCCAGCGCCGCCGTGGGCTCGTCCATGATCACGAGTTCCGCCTTCCAGCGCAGCGCGCGCGCGATGGCGACAGCCTGCCGCTGCCCGCCGGACAGCCCCTCGACGGGTCGCGCCATGTCGGTCAGCGCGGGGTTGAGGCGCTGGAGGTAGCCCAATGCCTCCGTCATCATCCGCCGCCGGTCCAGCAGGCGCGGGAAGGGCAGGCCCAGCGGCCCGCGCGTAAGTTCGCTCCCGAGAAAGACGTTCTCGGCGATGGACATGCGGGGCGCGAGTGCGAGGTCCTGGTAGATCGTGGCGATCCCGCCGCGCAACGCGTCCTCGGGCGAGTGGAAGGCGACCTCCCTCCCCCGCAGCGTCATCGTGCCGCTGCTCGCCGCCTGCGCGCCGGCGATGACCTTCACGAGGCTGGACTTGCCGGCCCCGTTGTCCCCGCAGAGCGCCAGCACCTCTCCCGCCCCGATGTCGAGATCGACGCCGCGGACGGCCTCCACCGCGCCATAGGCCTTGCGAACGCCGCGGAGGGAAAGGAGCGCCTCGCTCATGGCGTGAGGTAGCGGGCCACGTTGGACTGGTCGACCAGCTCGGCCTCCAGCAGCAGGTAGGGACCGGCGGTGACGCTCGCCGCAGGCTGCTTGCGGACAGCGATGCTCTCCATCGCGGCCGTCGCGCGCTGGCCCATCTCCTCAAAGGGGATCGCCACGGTGGCCATCAGGGTGGATTCAGGATCGGCGATCCGCCGGTAGGTCTCCTTGCCGCCGTCGACGGAGATGATGGACACCTCGCCCTTCTTCGCGCCCTGCGCCTGCAGCAGGTCGTCCACCACATAGGCCTGCCCGTCGAAGGAGGCCCAGATTCCCCCGTACCGGCCCCGGTTGCGCAGCAGCAGCGCCTGCATGCCGGCACGCACGTCCTCCTGCCAGCTCGCGGTACGGGCCATGGCATGGCGCCCGAGGACGGTGACCGCCTGGTTCTCCGACAGCACCACGTCCAGCACCTTGCCGCGGATACGGGTGGCGGCGTTCCCCTCGAACCGCACGGTGAGCAGCGCGCCGCGGTAGTTCATCCGGCCGAGCAGCCAGAGCGCGGCCTGGGCGCCGACCTGGTACTCGTTGACCACCACGTCAAACAACGTGTGGGGGCTGGAGCCGGACATGATGGTGATGACCGGAATGCCCGCCTTGGCCGCCGCGGCGAACTGCGCGTCGGCCTCCGTCGGCTTGCCCATGCAGACGACGATACCGCCAGGCTTGCGCTGGACCAGCGCGTCGAACTGCTCGGCGTGCTTCGGCAGGGAGCCCTCGGAGTTCAGCAGGGTGACGTTCCAGCCCTTCGCCCGCGCCGCCGCGGCGGCCGCATTGGCGGCGCGCGCATGGGTCTCGGAGGACATCTGGAAGCCGATGACCGCCAGCTCGAACGGCGCCTGCGCCGCGGCCGGGCCCGCTGCCATGGCCATCATGGCGGCGGAGGCGCCCAGCAGATCCCGTCTCAGCATCGCGTTCTGTCTCCTGATCGCACGAAGGATTGTGTCAGGCGGCCGCGCGCAGGTTCAGCCGCTTGGTGAAGGCGGCCCGCCGCATCACCGTGGAGGAGAGCGCGACCGACCCCGTGATGATGACGCCGAGCGCGATATCCTGCGCGTAGTAGGGCGCGCCCAGCAGGACCAGCCCGTTGCCCAGTGCCTTCAGCATGAAGGCGGCGAGGAGCGTGCCAGGGATGTTGGGCCGCCCCGGCTCGATCATCGTCATGCCGAGCAGCACCGCGGCGATGGCGTAGAGGAAGTGGTCACCGGCCATGTTCGGGGCGGCAGAGGAAAGGCTGGCCGCGAGCAGCACCGCCGTGACGCCTGCCAGCAGGCCCGCGAGCGCAAGGCCCAGGCGCTTCATCCGACGTGTGCGGATGCCTGCCAGCCGCGCCGCCTCGTCGGCCTCACCTGTCGCCAGCATGTGCAGGCCGGTGCGCGTGCGCTTCAGGAGGACCCAGGCGAGCAGGCCGATCGCCGCCATCCACCAGATCATGTTCGACACGCCGAGCAGCGAGCCGCGCGCGAGGCCCGTGAACTCCCGCGGCCAGCGCCCGACGAAGGCAACGCCCTGCGTGATCATGAAGCCGAAGCCCCGCGCGACGGCCGCCGTGCCGAGGGTTGCGATCAGCGAGGGAACGCCGAGGACTGTCACGGCGAAGCCGTTGACCAGCCCGGCGCCCAGCCCGGTGGCAAGGCCCGCCAGCACGGCGAGTGCCGGCATCGTGCCGCCCTGGATCAGCGCGCCCGTCACGACGGCCGCCAGGCTCGCGACGTCGGCGATGGAAAGGTCCAGCTCCGCCGTTGCCAGGGCAAGGGTGAAGCCGATGGCCAGCACCGCGAGGAAGGCGGTGTCCTTGAGAATGAGGGAGAGGTTGCCGGGACTGGCGAAGTTCTCGGCGAAAGCCCCGAAGAAGAGGAGGACGAGGAACCCGGCCAGCGCCGTGCCGAAGCGTGAGAGAAGAGCCGTCATGGGGTGACGATGGCCCGGCAACGCCGCCTTTGCCGCAGGGGAAACCTGCGCCTGGACAATCCTGCTCGCGCAGCCAACAGCCCGCCCTCCGTGACGATCACACGCCCCCGCGCCACGGTCCTGCGGCGCGTCGGCCGCAGGATGGACCGGGCGGCGCGGCCCGTCACCCCGGCCGCTCCCGCCGTCAGGACGGGGAGCAGAGCGCGGCCAGTTCCGCCGCGCCCGGCCGCAACGCCGCCACCGTCGCGGTCCAGGCGGCGTAGAGGGGTTCATAGGCGTCGCGGCGCGCGGGGTCGGGCTCGTAGCGGCGTGCCGGACGTGCGAGCGCCTGCTGCGCCGCGGCGAGGTCGGGAAACATGCCGAGCCCGGCCCAGGCCAGCATGGCGCATCCCAGCAGGCCGGGCTCCGCGGCCTCTCCGACCACGATGGGGCGGTTGGCCACGTCGGCCTTGATGCGGCACCAGGGCTCGCTGGCCGCGCCGCCGCCACCGAGGCGGATCTCCCGCACGGGGAGGCCAAGCGCGGCCTCCGCGCGCTCAAGAACGGTGCGGTTGAGGAAGGCGAGGCCTTCCAGCACCGCCCAGGCAAGGTCCGTCGCCTTGTGCCGTCGGTTAAGGCCGAGCCAAGCCCCACGCAGGTTCGGATCCCAGTAGGGCACTCTTTCCCCTTGAAGGAAGGGGAGGAACAGGGCCGGGGAGGAGTCCCGCGGCAGCGCGAGCAGGCGTTGCAGCCCATCGGCCGCCGGCCCTGCGCTGCCCTCGGCCAGGAGGCCGAGAAGCCACGGGACGCTGTCCGCGCCAGACTGGCTCGGGCCGCCGATCTGCTGCAGGCCAGGGCCCCAGTCGACCGAAAGCAGTCCTGGCGCCTCGACCGCCTCGGTGCCCAACGCGCCCAGCACCTCCGTCGTGCCGGAGATGTTGTAGGCCAGGCCAGGGCGCAGCGCGCCGAGCCCTGCCACGGCCGCCCAGGTGTCGTTGGCACCGGCGAAGACCGGCTGTCCCGCCAGCCCCGCGAGCGCCCCGGGCAGATCGGGCCGGACGGTGCCCAGCACTTCTGTAGGCAGGAGGAAGCGCGTCGAGGCAATTGCCGGTGGCAGGCCGATTATTCCTGCCAGACTGCTCTCACCCGGCTGCGGGGCGAGCGTCGCCCGCAGCCGGGCGCCCGACACGCTGTCCGTGGCCATGCGCCCGGTGAGGCGGAAGTTGAGGTAGTCCTTGGGGTCGAGGACCGCGTGCAACTGCTCCAGCACGCGGGGTTCGTGCGCCGCCAGCCATGCCAGGCGTGCGGCGGGATGGAAGGCGTTGAGCTGGGCACGTTCCGGCCAGTCTGCCGGCACGCGAGCGAGCAGGTCATCGGCCTCTGCCACCGCGCGCGTGTCGCGGAAGGTGATCGCCGGCCGCAGCACGCGGCCCTCCCTATCGAGGAAGATCTGCGTTCGCGTGAGGCCGCAGAGGGCGACCCCGCGGACAAGGTCGAGATGGGCATCGCTCTGCGAGAGAGCCTCGACGGCCTGGAGAAGCAGGCGCCACCAGTGATCGGGATCGACCTCCGTCGCGGTGGCGCCACCCGGCAGGTCGGCCGCCGCGGTCGCCTCAGCGACCGTCCGCCCGGCGGGGTCCAGAAGGGCGGCGCGGAAGGTGGTCGCGCCGAGATCGCAGGCGAGGATGAGGCTCATGGGAGCTGTCATGCATGGATCGGGCTTGAGTCCAAGGTGGGGGCGCGTGGTGCAGGAACTGTGCGCGCCCGCCCTGATGCGGCGCCGGCTGATCGTATCCGCTGGCGGGCGACGGCAGGTCTGGCGCGCACCGACGGCAGCCAGACTGCCGAGCCACCCTGTTCAAGGCATTGCCGTGGGCCGCCCGCCTCCGTGGGCAGCCGGCATGGTCACAAGTCTGCGCGGCCAGCCTACCGTACCAGGTTCATCTCCCGCAGGAAGGAGGCGGCGTTGCGGTATTCGGCGGACAGGCGCTCGCCGAAGGCTGCGGCGTTCAGGGGCGGCGCGATCTGGCCGGTGTTGGCAGCCATGGCGCGGTAGCCCTCGCTCCGCACGGCGTCGAGGCAGGCGGCCTCCAGCCGCTGCACCAGCGCGGGGGGCGTACCCTTCGGGGCCATGATGCCGCCGAAACCGCGCCAGTCCACCTGATAGCCAAGCTCCTTCAGCGTGGGCACCTCGGGCAGGCTGGGCTGCTGCTCATCCGCCACCACCGCGAGCGGGCGGATGTCCGTCCCGCGGATGGTCGCATAGGTCGGCATCGAGAAGGCGAGCGCGCCGGACTGGGTGTCGAGGATCATCTGGGGTGAGCTGCGGTAGGGCACATGCGTCATCCGCGCCCCCGCGAGCTTCGACAGTTCCAGCGCGACGAGGTTGCCGACCGTGCCGGGGCCCGCATCGCCCCAGGAGATCCTCTCGGGCCGCGCGCGGCCGTCCGCCAGCAGCTCGGCGACGGAGCGATAGGGAGAGTTCGCGGGGACGCCCAGGACAAAGATGTTCTCGAAAGTCTGGCACACCGGCTGGAGCGCGCCCCAGGCGTAAGGGAGGTTTGGCACGAGGAAGGGCAGCGTGGTGAGCATGCCGGACGGGCCGAAGTAGAGGGTCGCGCCGTCCGGGCGGGCCGAGGCGGCCGCGGCGGCGCCGACCGCCCCTCCCCCGCCATCCCGGTTCAGCACCACCACGCTCGCGCCGCCGCCGAGCGCGGCGCGCATCGCCTCCGCGAAGGGCCGCGCCATGATGTCCACCACGCTGCCGGCGGAGAAGGGCACGATCAGCGTGATGTTGCGCGGCACTCCCTCCTGGGCCAGTACGGGCCCGGCACCGGTGAGGGCCAGCGCGGCCGCGGCCAATACCCGACGTGCGATCATCCCGTTTTCCTTCCGTCCTGCCTTCATTCTTCACGCCCCCGCTTCACGTGCGGGTTAGGGGCTTAGGTCGATGCCCTTCAGCAGCTCCGCCTTCTCCGCGACATCGCGCGCAAGGCGCTCGGCAAAGGCGGAGGCGTCGCTGTGGTAGGCGGCCGGCTGCAGGGCGCGTCGCGCGGCGGCGCGGTACAGCTCCTCCGGCGCGACGGCGGCGCAGGCGGCCTCCAGCACGGCCACGCGCTCGGGCGGCGTGCCGGCGGGGGCCATCAATCCCCCGAAGGAGGTGGGCGCCACGTCGTAGCCCCCCTCCATCGCGGTGGGCACGTCGGGGAAGGCAGGGTTGCGCGCCGTGTCGAACACCGCGAGCAACCGCATGTCGCTGCGGCCCGAGGCGGAGCCGAGCACGATGGCGGCGAAGTCGATGCGGCCCGCCAGCGCGTCCGTCATCACCGCGCCGTCGCCGCGATAGGGCACGTGCGTCATCTCGATGCCCGCGGCGCGCGCCCATTGCAGGATGGCGAGGTGCGGGATGGAGGCGATGCCAAGCGAACCGTAGGTCACGGCGCCCGGCGCGGCCTTCGCGGCCGCCACGAGGTCGGCCAGGCTGCGGAGCGGTGAGTCCGCACGCACGGCGATGGCCTGCGCGTTGGCGAACATCTGACAGACGGGGCGGAGTGCGTCCGGACGCAACCCCGAATTCGGCTGCGTCACCGGCAGGACGGAGAGCACCAGCGCCGGCACGAAGGCGAGGGTATAGCCATCGGGCGCCGCGCGGGCGACCGAGAGGGTGCCGACCGCGCCCGCCGCGCCGTCGCGGTTCACGACCACGACGGGTTGGCCCAGGCGCTGCGACAGGCCGGCCGCAAGGGCTCGGGCCATCAGGTCGGTCGCCCCGCCGGCGGCATAGGGGTTGATCACCTGGATCGGCCGCGCAGGGTAGTTCTCCTGCGCCTCCGCCGCGCGCACCGTCGGCAGCGCGAGCAGCGCTCCGGCCAGGCTCCGCCTGTTGATCATCGTTTCCTCCCTCGAGCGGCGCTCTTACTCGGCGCGGATCACCGCATCGGCCCAGGCGCATCCGGTGGCGAAGGGCGCGGGGCGTGGGTTGGGCACGCGCACGCCGCGGGCGGCGGCGTCCATGGCGATGGCGCGCATCCTCGCGCGGTCTTCCTCGGGCAGGTTGAAGCGCTCGTGGCCCCAGAGGGTGGGTCCGTCGAAGGTCTCATGCGGCTGCCAGGTGGCGGGGTCGATGATCTGGCCGCCCCAGCCGTACTCGACGAAGAAATCCGACGGCGTGCGGGCGTAGAAGGAGGTGACGTGGTCGTTCGTGTGGCGGCCGAGGCCGTAGGCGAGCCGACCTTCCGCGGTGCGGGCGATGTCGTGGCCCTGGCCGACGTCGTCGAGCGCACCGAGCTCCACCATGAAGTGGTGCAGGCCGGTCTGGCCGGAACCGACCATGGCGAAGGAGTGGTGCCGGCCGTTCACGTGGAAGAAGTAGAGCGGGTAGGGCTTGCGGGACCAGTCGCTGACGCCGAAGCCGAGCAGGTCGCGGTAGAAGGGCATGAGCGCGTCGGCGTCGGCCACGTGCAGCACGGCGTGGCCCATGCCGAGCGGTCCCGTGAGGAAGCCGGAGATGGGGCGGCCGGGGGTGAAAGCCATGTCCGCGCGCAGGCCGCCGTGGAAGACCTCCAGCGGCGTGCCCTGAGGGTCCTGGAAGAGGATGAGGTCGGCCACCTGGCGTTCGCCGGCCAGGGCGCGGCTGCCGCGGGACACCTTCGTGCCCGTGGCCTCCAGCCGCGCCGCCAGCGCGTCGAGCGCGGCGGCGTCGGCCACTTCCCAGCCGATGGTAGCCGGTGCCGCCTCTTTCGAGACGAGCAGGCGCTGGGCGCGGTCATCCATGCGGAAGGCCCGCATGCCGGCGCCGCGGTCGACGCGCTGCATTCCCAGCAGGCCGGTCGCGAAACCCTCCCACTCCGACAACTTGTCGGAGCCGATGACCATGTAGCCCAGCGCCCGGATCGTCATGACACGGCTTCTTCCACCACGGGGTTGCGGAGCACGCCGATGCCCGAGATCTCGACCTCGGCGACGTCGCCGGGCTTCATCCAGAGGGGGGGCGTGCGCTTCATGCCGACGCCGCCCGGGGTGCCCGTGACGATGACGTCGCCGGGCAGCAGGGGCAGGATCGTCGAGAGGTAGACGATGATCTGCGGGATCGGGGTGATCAGCAGGTCGGTCGTCGTGTGCTGGACCACCTGGCCGTTGAGGCGGGTTTCCAGCGTGAGCTTGGAGGGGTCGGGGATCTCGTCCGAGGTGACGAGCCAGGGGCCGAAGCCGCCGGTGCCGGCGAAGGTCTTGCCGGCCGTGAACTGCGTCGTGTGGCGCTGCCAGTCGCGGATGCTGCCCTCGTTGTAGCAGGAGTAGCCGGCGATGTGCTTCAGCGCGTCCTCCGCCTTGATGTGGCGGCCGCCCTTGCCGATCACGACGGCCAGCTCGCCCTCGTAGTCGAAGTCGGTGGAGACGCGCGGGCGGATCAGCGGCTGGCCGTGGCCGACCTGGCTGGCGGGAAAGCGGGCGAAGAAGGCGGGGTTGGCGGTCTGTGCACGGCCAGTCTCGGCAACGTGGTCGAGGTAGTTGAGGCCGATGCAGATGATCTTGTCGGGGTCGGGGATGACCGGGAGGAGCTTCAGGCTGTCGAAGGGCAGCTTCGGCGCGCCCTTGGCTGCGGCCTCGACCTCCCCGATCAGGTCGGCGGCGATGAGGGTGCGCAGGCCGGAAGCGCGGCCGGCGAAGGCGGCGGTGAGGTCGGCCACCTCGTCTCCCTGCACCACGCCGAAGCCGGGCTTACCCGCATTTTCAAACGAAACAAGCTTCATCAGTCGGTCCTTTTGGTCAGAGCGCCTCGGCGAGCGCCCGCATGTCGTCGGTGTTGCGCGCCGCGCCCAGCACATGCCGGTCGGGGCGGAGCAGGACGGCCTGGGCATCCAGCCCGTCCAGCATCGCCGTGACTCCCGGGCTTGCCTCGGCCACCAGCACGGCTCCCCCCGCCGAGAGGCGGTCGAGGAGTTCGTGCGGGAGGCCTGCGGCGAAGCCCGGGCGCATCACGGCGGCGAAGCGTAGCCCGACATGGTCGTCGAGCCATAATTGGTTGGCGAGGCGGGGCTGGGGAGGCAGGACGCCGGCGTCCCGCGCCCAGCCGGCGGCGAGGCCGGGGCCGAGGGCGGGGCGGATGGGAACCAGCCGGTCCGCGGTGCCGCCGGACAGGGCCTCGGGGGTGAGAACGGATTCCATGGCCTTGGCGTTGATGAGGCCGCCGAGGCGGACGGCCTCGCGGATATAGCCCCTCGCATGCGGGGCGCGCTCGGTGCCGTAGGTGTCGAGGAGAGAGTCGGACGCCTCTCCACGGAGGACGCGGGCGAGCTTCCAGGCGAGGTTGGCGGCATCCCGGATGCCTGCGCACATCCCCTGGCCGAGGAAGGGCGGCGTCTGGTGCGCGGCGTCGCCGGCGATCAGCAGGCGGCCCCTCCGCCAGCGGCGCGCGACGGTGCTGTGGAAGGTGTAGATGGCGGAGCGCTCGATGGTCGCATCCTCGGGCGTGATCCAGCGGGCGAGGAACTGCCAGGCGGCCTCGGGGCGCGAGAGGGCGGCGAGGTCGTCCTCGTCGCGCAGCGCGATCTCCCAGCGGCGGCGGTTGCCGGTGCCGCGCACGTAGGTCGCGGGGCGCCTGGGATCGCAGTGCTGGACGGAGTGGTCGCCGAGGTCGGGGCGCGGGCGGGTCAGGATGGCATCCACGACGAGCCAGCGCTCGTGGAAGCCGAGATCCTCCATCGCCTCGCCGATCCAGCGGCGAACGAGGGAGCGGGCGCCGTCGCAGCCGACGACGTAGCGGGCGCGGGCCTCGCCGGGCTGGCCGTTGGAGAGGTCCTCGAAGCGGAGGCGGACCGAGTCCTCGCCGGGCTCGAGGGCGAAGACCTCGGCACGGTTGCGGAGCTCGACGGAGGGGAAGCGGGCGGCGCCCTCCCGCAGCACCTTCTCCAGGTCGGGCTGGTGGAAGCGGTAGGAGATGTTCCAGCCGTGCGGGCCGACCGAGGAGGGGCGGGACCAGTCGAGGAGGAGGCGGCCGCTCGCGTCCACGAAATGCATGCCGGGCGAGACATGGGTGTGCGGCAGGATGGCCTCGGCGAGGCCCATCGACTGGAAGATGCGCATTACCTCGTCGTCGAAATGGACGGCGCGGGGCAGGTGGTAGGCGGCGGCCTCTCGCTCGAGCACGAGGGTGGTCAGGCCCATGGCGCCGAGCAGGTTGGCGAGGGCGGCGCCGACGGGGCCGTAGCCGATGATGGCGACGTCGTGGACGGGCGTTTCCGGCGGGGGCGCGGTCATGCGGCGGTCTCCAGCCAGGCCATGGCCTCGGCGCGCAACGCAGCCTCGGCGGGGCTGCCGCGGCCGGGGAGGTCGTGAGGGACGGTGCGGCCGGCCTTGCGCAGGCGCCAGGCGATGAAGCGGTGGCCGGGGGCGTCGTCCGCCAGTTCCTCGGCGCGGATGGAAAGCTGCGCGCCGGGGATGGCCGGGGCCATGCTGTCGTGGTCGTAGAGGGCGACGCGGTCGAGCACGCGCCAGATGCCGTCCTCGCGGCGCTGGATGCGATCGAGGAAGCGTATGATGGTCTCGCCGACGACCTCCACGCCCTCCACCGTGCCGCGCATGAACAGGAGGACGTCGGTCTCGGCAACGGCGTGGGGGCCGTTCAGGGCGATGCGGGTGCCGGCCATGGCGTGCTTGGAGAAGGAGACGCTCGGGCGGGCGCGGCAGGTCTCGACGAAGCCGGCATAGGGGCCGTTGAACCAGGAGACGGCGATGTGGCCCTCCGGGTGGAAAAGATCGGCCAGGGTGTCCCAGTCGCCGCTGTCCCGGGCGAAGCCCCAGGCCTGGATGAGCCGGCGGATGGCGGCGAGATCGACCTCCTCCACCGCGGAGAGGGGTTTGCCGGGGTGGGGCATGGGGCGAGGCCTCATTCGATGGGGACTTCCAGCTCCCGCACGAGGCGGCCGAGGGTGTTGCGCTCGGCCGCCAGGAGCGAGGCCAGGGCGGCCGGGCCGTCGGCGGAGACGATGGCGCCGAGTTCGTTCAGGAGGCGGGCGCGTAGCTCGGGGGCGGCCAGCACGGCGGTAGCATCGGATGCGACGCGCTCGATCACGCCCGGCGGGGTGGCGGAGGGCGCGAGGAGGGCGAACCAGCCGCCCCGGGCGAAGCCGGGGACGGTTTCGGCCACGGTAGGAATGACCTCAAGGCCGGGCATACGATCCGCCGCAGTGATCGCCAGCGGCACCAGCGTGCCGCTGCGGACCTGGGGGGCCAGGAGCGGCGTGCCGTCGATCACGAGGTCCGTGCGGCCGGCGATGATATCTGCCACCGCGGCGGGGCTGCCGTTGTAGGGGATGTTGGCGAGGGTGATGCCGAGGCCCCGCGCGATCTCCTCCCCGGCGAAGCGGGGCAGGCTCGTCGCGCCGCTGGTGGCAAGGGTGAGGGCGCGTCCGGGCTGGCGGCCGCGGGCCGCGAGGTCGGCGAGGGAGCGCAGGCCGAGGCCGGCATGGGCCGCGAGGATGAAGGGGGTGTTCATCACGAGGGTGATGGGCGCGAGGTCGCGCGCGGGGTCGAAGGGCATGGCACGCATCAGGTGCTGGTTCAGCACGAGCGGCGAGGCCTGGGAGAAGAGGAGGACGTGGCCGTCGGCCTCTGCCCGGGCCGCGGCCTGGGCACCGATGTTGCCCGCCGCGCCGGGGCGGTTGTCCACCACCACGGGCTGGCGCCAGCGGGCCGCCAGGCGGTCGGCAAGGAGGCGCATGGCGGTGTCCGGTGCGCTGCCGGCGGAGGCAGCGACGATCACCCGGACGGGGCGCGAGGGGAAAGTGCCGGCCTGGGCCCGCGCAGACCGCGGCCGGGTGGCCGCGCCGAGGGCCACGGCCGTGGCGAGCAAGGTCCGTCGTCCCACCGGCATCCGTTGTTTCCTCCCCCGCGGCTCTGCGGCCATGGGGAAGGCTATAGGGGCGGTTAGGCCCCCACCGCGAGGACGATGACGGATCTGTCCACCTGGTGAACTAGCCCTCTCCGGCCGCAAGGCGAGCTTCGATGAGTGCGGCGGTTTCCTGCAGAGGTTCCAGGCATTGGCGGATGCCTTCCTCCTGCCGGACGACGCGGGCCATCCAGATGACGTTGATGCAGCCGAGGACCCGGCCGTTGAGGCGGATGGGCAGGCCGATGGAGCCGGTATGGGGCCAGGGGCGGCCGCCCTGGCGCAGGCCGTAGCCGCGGCGGCGCGTGGCGGCGAGGAGGCGGGCGACGCGGGCGGGGTCGCGCGCAGGGGCGTCGGCGGGATCGTTGGAGGCGGCGAGGAGGGCGAGGAGGGCGTCCCGCTCGGGCTCCGGCGCGAAGGCGAGGTAGGCATGGCCCACGGTGCTGGCGAGCATGGGCAGGCGGCGGCCGACCATGCCGTGGTCGATCGATAGGGGCGCGATGCGGTGGGTGGTATCGCGGATGACCATGCGCGTGCCCTCGAGCGTCGCGACGTCGCTCGGCCAGAGGATGCGGGCGGTGAGCGCGGCGAGGGCGGGTTTGGCGACGCCGGAGATCCAGTGCTCGTCCTCGAAGCCCTCGGCCAGCTCGCGCACGCGCAGGCGGGGGATGAAGCGGTCCTCGGTGGTGCCGCGGGCGACGTAGCCATCGTCGAGGAGGGTTTGCATGATGCGGTAGACCGTGGCGCGGGAGAGGCCCGTTTCGCGCGCGAGAGTCACGACGGTCGCCGTGCCGTGCCGGTTGAGGGCCGAGAGGACCGCGAGGCCGCGGGAGAGGGCGCGGATGGGCTTCGGCTGCATTGCTGGCTCCTCCTCCACCGGGCTTCCCGGACCCGCCGCAGGGGTGCACAAGCCTGCGGCCCCTCCCCTTCATTCGCAATGGGAACCCCTGACGTGACCGACCTTCCGAGCCGCGTTTCCATCAACGAGGAGGGCCCGCGCGAGGGCTTCCAGATCGAGAAGGGGCCGATCGCGACGGCCGACAAGGTCGCGCTGATCGAGGCGCTGGCGGCGACGGGGCTGCGGCACATCCAGGTGGCCTCCTTCGTCAGCCCGAAGCTCGTGCCGGGCTGGGCGGATGCGGAGGCGGTGGTGGGCGGCTTCGCGCCGCGAGAGGGCGTGGACTACACGGCGCTGTGGTTCAACGCGGCGGGGCTGGAGCGGGCGCTGGCCTTCCGCGACCGTCTGAGCGTGACGGGCTCGATCTCGCTCTCGGCCTCCGAGGCGTTTTCCCGGCGCAACCTCAACCGCGACCGGCAGGGCAATATCGAGGCGATGCGCAAGCAGACGGCGGCGCATCTGGCGGCCGGCGTGCCGGTACGGCGGCTGGGGATCATGGCAGCCTTCGGCTGCAATTTCTCGGGCGAGGTGACGCCGGCGCAGGTCTTCACGGCGATCGAGGACGGGCTCTTGATCGCGCGGGAGGCGGGCGTGACGCTGGAGCGGCTCTCGCTGGCGGATACGATGGGCTGGGCGAATCCGGTGCAGGTGGAGCGGCTGGTGGGCGAGGTGCGGTCGCGCTGGCCGGAACTGGCGCTGACGCTGCACCTCCACGACACGCGCGGCATGGCGGTGGCCAATGCGCTGGCCGCGTTGCGAATGGGGGTGGCGAGTTTCGACGCGACGGTGGGCGGGCTCGGCGGCTGCCCCTTCGCGGCGCATCCGGGCGCGCCCGGCAACATCGCGAGCGAGGAGCTCGCAATGCTCTGCGAGGAGATGGGGATCGAGACAGGCATCGAGCTCGACGCGCTGATCGAGGCGGGGCACCTGGCGGAGAGGATCGTGGGGCACCCGTTGCCGAGCGCGCTGCTGCGCGGGGGCAGCCTGCGGGCGCTGCGCGCGAAGGTGGCGGCATGAGCGTGCGGCCGCTGGAGGGGCTGCGGGTCCTCGAATTCTCTCACACCATCATGGGGCCCTGCGCGGGGCTCATCCTCGCCGATCTCGGCGCGGAGGTGGTGAAGGTGGAGCCGGCGCCGGACGGGGACCACACGCGGCGGCTGCCCGGTTTCGCGGCGGGGTTCTTCGCGACCTTCAACCGCAACAAGCGCTCGCTGGCCATCGATCTCAAGCAGGCGGAGGGGCGGGCGGCGGTGCACCGGCTGGTGGCCTCGGCGGACCTCGTGCTGGAGAATTACGGGCCGGGGACGATGGAGCGGCTGGGCTGCGGTTGGGGGGATCTCTCGGCGCTGAATCCGCGGCTGGTCTACCTCGCGCTAAAGGGGTTCCTCGCGGGCCCCTACGAGAACCGGCCGGCGCTGGACGAGGTCGTGCAGTTCCAGTCGGGGCTTGCCTACATGACGGGGCCGCCAGGGCAACCGCTGCGGGCGGGCGCCTCGGTCGTTGACATCATGGGCGCGGTCTTCGGCGTGACGGCGGCGCTGGCGGCGCTGCGGGAGCGGGACGTGACGGGCAAGGGGCAGCGCGTGGGCAGCGCGCTGTTCGAGTCCGCGGCCTTCCTCGTGGGCTCGCACATGGCCGGCGCAGTGGTAACGGGGAAGCCCGTGCCGCCGATGCCCGCGCGGCAGGGTGCCTGGGGGATCTACGAGCCTTTCACGGCGTCCGATGGCGGGCAGGTCTTCGTGGGGGTGACGAGCGACGCACAATGGGTACGCTTCTGCGCGGCCTTCGGGCTGGAGGAGCTGGCAGCCGATGAGCGGTTGCAGCGCAACGCGGACCGGGTGGCGGCGCGGCCCTGGCTGATCCCGCGGCTGCGCGAGGAGCTGGGGCGGCTGACGCGGGACGAGGTGGTGGCGCGCTGCGAGGAGGCGGCGATCTCATGGGCGCCGGTGGGGAAGCCTGCGGATCTTTTCACCGACCCGCACCTGCTATCTGGCGGCGGGTTGCTGGCGACGGCCATGTCCACACTCGGCGGTGGGACGACGGAGGCACTGCTGCCCGCGCTGCCGGTGGAGATGGGCGAGGATCGCGCGCGCGCGGGGCTGCGCCGGCAGCCGCCGCGGCTGGGCGAGCATAATGCGGAGGTGCTCGGCGAGGCCGGGATCTCCGCGGAGGAGATCGCGGCGCTCGCGCAGCACGGAGTTCTCTGCGGCGGCTAGCCGCCGGCGATGCCCTCGATGACGATGCCGCTGCCGCCGCAGTTGGGGCACTCGGCGCCGCTCAGCTTGCCGCTACCCTGGCACTGCGGGCAGACGTTCTCGCCGGTGCCGGGGGTGCCGGGCGGGGCGTCATCGCCCGGGTTCAGCGCGCCTGTTTGCGGCGCGCCCGATGCCTTGCCTTCATTCGCGTCGGACATGCGGCCTCCAGTTCCATTGGGTTTCTGCCGTTGACAACGCCCTGGCGGAGCGGCGCGTTTCGCGGGGTGACCGCGATGCGCTGTTTCCGGCGCGCCGCGTACCTGCCCCGGCAAAGCGCCCAGAGTTCGCGCAGGCCGAAGATCAGCCCCTCGTTCTCCATGGTCTTCCTATCTTTGCAGTGCAGCAAAGGAGGGTTGCAACACGCTTGCGTGACAAGGCTACGCAAGTCCGCATCCGCGATCCAGCTGCGCTAGCGTCAGGTTCCGATGACGGCTCGCCAAGGGCCTATGTCGGATCGTCGCGAGAAGGCCGCCGGAGACGCGGCCGGAGGAGATGGCTCGACCATGGTCCAGGTCTCGACACCGACCACCCACCTCCATGCCCACACCGAGCCAACGGTGCGGCGGATCGGCACGGAGGATGTCTGGAGCTCGCTCTCCCAGGGATGGCGAGATTTCCTCGAGGTTCCCACGCAGCTGTTCTTCCTCGCCATCATCTATCCCGTGGTCGGGCTGGCGCTGGGCTTCACGGCGGCGGGGGAAAACCTGCTCTCGCTTATCTGGCCGCTGACCGCGGGTTTCGCGCTGCTCGGGCCGATCGCGGCGCTTGGCATCTACGAGATGAGCCGACGGCGCGAGCGCGGATCGACCGTGCACTGGACGGACGCGCTCGCGGTGTTTCGCTCGGCCGGCATAGGCTCGATCATTGGCGTGGGCCTCGTGCTGCTGGTGCTGTTCCTGGCCTGGCTGGCGGCGGCACAATGGATCTTCCAGACGACGATCGGGCCGGACCAGCCGGCCTCCTTCGGTGAGCTCTGGCAGCGGGTCTTCCATACGCCGGAGGGCACGCGACTGATGCTCGTCGGCAACCTCACGGGCTTCGCCTTCGCTGTTGTCGCGCTCTCCGTTAGCGTGGTGTCCATTCCGCTGCTGCTGGAGCGCGACGTTGGGACGGTGGGCGCGATACGGACTTCCGTGCGGGCGGTGGTCGCCAATCCCGTGCCGATGGCGCTCTGGGGACTGGTGGTGGCAGCACTTCTGCTGCTGGGCTCTATCCCGCTCTTCGTCGGGCTCGCGGTGGTGATGCCGGTGCTGGGGCACGCGACGTGGCATCTTTACCGGAAGGTGGTGGTTTAAGGCCCCTCGGGAAGGGCGCTGCTCTCTCCGGACCTCACCCGTCGGGAGCCGGAAGCGCCCGGCCTCCCGTCGGGCTCTCGCGGGTTCGGCGATCGAGCGCCGCCCGCAGGTGAAGACGAAGCCGAGGATTGAGAGCCATAGCGGCACGACCTCCACGAGGGCGAGGTCGGGGCGACGCATGCGGAAGAAGAGGACGCTCCAGGCGATGTTCAGGCCGCCATTGGCCGTGAACTCCAGAACGAGTTTGCGGCGCGCGGCGGGTTACGGCGTCGCGCGCCAGGCACGCATGCCGGCGATGGTCGTCAGAGTGAAAATCGCCGTCCAGGCCGGAGCGAAGACCCAGTCTGGCGGCTGCCAGGAGGGTTTGCGGAGGGCGAGGTACCAGGGGCCGATCCTGGTGGCGAGCGCGCCCGCGAGGCCGACGCCAATCGCTCCCGCGGCCGCAACCATGGCCGGGTGCTATCCCTTAGGATAGCGTCCGGCGCGTCGTGCCGGAGCCATCGAGTCGCCTTGCTGCATCATCCCGCTTCTCCGTCCGGTTCCGGCATGTCTCTGAGCTTTGAAACCATCAAGTTTTCAGGCCCGCCCCGGGTTGCGGGATCGGAGGGCTGGCCACCTTTGCTCACCAGCGCGCGTTGCCCCGCCTCCGGGAACCGATGGGCATGTGGCCGCGCCGATCTCTCCTCCCGCATCTTGTCCAAAGAGAAAGGATCGTCACGCATGTTTCGTCCCACCATGATGGCTGCGCCGTTGCTGATCGGCCTTCTTGCCCTTCCGGGTGGCGCTGCCCGGGCGCAGGATGTGGCCGCGGGCCAGCGCGTCTTCGGGCAGTGCCGTGCCTGCCACATGGTCGATGCCTCCGACCGTAACGGGGTGGGGCCGAACCTCTACGGCGTGGTTGGCCGCCGGGCCGCGTCGCGCGAGAGCTACACTCGCTACTCCGCCAACCTGAAGCAGCTCGGTTCCGAGGGGTATGTCTGGACGGAGGAAAATCTCCGGGCGTATCTCGCAAACCCGAAGGCGGTCGCGCCGCAGGGCAGCATGGCCTATGCGGGGCTGAGGAACGAGCAGCAGCTCACGGATGTCATCGCCTACATGAAGTCCGTGACGGCGGCCGCGCCCGCCGCTGCGCCGCCGAGCTGATCGATACACCTGCCGCGGCGACAACCTGCTGTTTCTCGCAACCTGGCCCCTTCAGCCCGCGAGCACGGGCTGAACGGGCGGCTTCGTGAAGGCGGCGACGGGGCAGAACAGGCCCTCCGCCGCTGACCTCGCATCGCTGCCGCTGAACTCTTTCACGCCATTCCTGCCGGACGAGGAGCCCTCCGGACGCGAGGGCGCACGCCGCTCCCGGTGGGCAACAGCAGCTCGGCGAAGCGCGCGGGGTGGAACCGCGGGCTGATGATCCGCTCGGACCCGCTCGGCGCCGGCTGCGTGAATGCCCTGCGAGCCAGCAGTCCTCCTGGGAGGAGAGCACGCCGCGGTGGATGACGGCCGGGGGCGGCATCGGCCTGCCGCGGGACTATCCCGAGCCGAACCAGGTGACGCAGGGACCGGGGGAGGTGCGGATGCCCCGATGCTCTCCGGCCCAGACCGGTGATCGAACCATCCCCGCCCAAGGCAACAATGTTACCCTAGCGGAACGTAATGTTAAGCATCATGATCCATCATCGTGTCTCTGGCGCCGATGGCCCTGCCTTGCGCGTCAGCATCACCGATAAGGAAACCTAGGATGCTTCGACGCTTCGTCCTCGCCGCCGCCCTGCTGGCGGTCGCTTCCGGGCCCACGCTGGCCCAGGGCTGCGACACGCGCTTCACGCTGCGCAACAACTCCGGCGCCACGGTCAACGAGTTCTATTTCGGCCCCTCCTCCCGCTCCGACTGGGGCCGCGACCGGCTGGGCGAGAACGTGGTGTCGAGCGGGCGCGCCGTGAACTACACGCCGGGCGGCCGCGGCGGGAACTACGATTTCAAGGTCGTCTGGGCGAATGGCGAGTCCGCCGAGCTGATGCGGGTGAACATCTGCGAGACTTCGGAGATCGTGGCGACGCGCAGCGGCATCGAGGCGCGCTGAGTCGAGGGTTTCGGCTGGCCGGGGGAGTCCGCGAGGACCCTCCCGGCCAATCTCGTTTATGGCCGCTCAGGCGCCGGGCGTAACCAATCCTGCCGGCAGCGGCTCCGGCCGGCCGAAGAACCAACCCTGGGCCTCCGCGCAACGCTCCGCCCGCAGGGCCGCGAGTTGCTCCGGCGTTTCCACCCCTTCGGCCACCACAGGCACGCCAAGGCCCCGGGCAAGGCCGAGGACGGCGCGGACGATGGTCGTATCCTGCGCCGAGCCGCCGCCCAGGCCGGCGACGAAGCGCCGGTCCACCTTGATCTTGTCGAAGGGAAAGGCCTGGAGCGTGGCGAGGGAGGAGTAGCCGGTACCGAAATCATCCAGCGCGATCCGCACGCCGAGAGCCCGGACCCGGCGCAGCGCGTCCAGCGCGGCCTCGGCCTCGCGGATCAGTACCCCTTCGGTGACCTCGAGTTCCAGTCGGGCGGGCGGCATGCCGGTGCGCGCCAGCACGCGCTCGACCATGGAAGCGAAGCTCGCGCCCCGCTGCACCTGGACGGGCGAGACGTTGACGGCGACGAAGAGCGGCGAGGACCAGCGGGCGGCAGAGGCACAGGCCTGTTCCAGTGCCCATTCGCCAAGCGGGCCGATGCTGCCATTCGCCTCCGCCAGCCCGATGAAGCGGTCCGGCGGCACCATGCCGCGCTCCGGGTGGCGCCACCGCATGAGCGCCTCAAAGCCAAGCACGCCACCGGTCGCGACATCGACGAGGGGCTGGTAGGCAAGCGACATCTCGCCGCGGCTGACCGCCTGGGCGAGATCGGCCTCAAGCGCCCGGCTCTCCCGTGCCTCTCGCTCCATGATGGGGTGGTAGAGGACCACGCTGTTGCCGCCCGCATCCTGCGCCCGTTGCAGGGCGGTGCCGGCGGCGGCAAGCAGCGTGTCCGCGCCGGCCGCATCGATGTCGGAGAGCGCCACGCCGATCGAGGCACTGAGGCTGGCCGCCTCGGCGCCGGCGCCCCCAAAAGGCTTTGCCATGGCCTCCTGGAGGCGGGCGGCGAGCTGCTCGGCCCCGGAGGGCTGGTCGGCGGCCATCTGGACGATGGCGAACTCGTCCCCACCCAGCCGCGCGATGATGTCGCTGCGGCGCACCAGCCTACGCATGCGCCGCGCGAACTCGACGAGGATCGCGTCCGCCACTGCATGGCCGTGGAGGTCGTTGACGAGCTTGAACCCGTCGATGTCGATGCAGAGCACGGCGAGCGGGGCGGAGGGACCACGTCGGCGCCCCCCGTGGGCCAACGCCTTTCCCAGCCCCTCGCGCAGCACCGCGCGGTTGGCGAGGCCGGTCAGCCCGTCGTGCTCGGCGAGGTAGCGGATGCGCTCCTCGGCGGCGTGGCGCTCAGTCACGTCCTGGCAGACGGCGTGCAGCGCGCGCACTCCTCCATCCTCGTTCTGCGGTCGCAACTCCGTCCAGATACGCCGCTCCCGGCCGTCCGGGCTCATCGCGCGCCACTCGCAGGCCGCGGTCAGGCCCGCCAGGGCACGGCGATGGGCGGCCATGACCTTCGGCCGGTCGAAGGGATGGACAAGGGCGAGGTATTCCGCCTCCCCGGCCGGCCGCATGGCGGAGTCGGTGCCGAGGACGCGGTGCAGCTCGGGCGACCAGGTCCAGCTCCGGACCCCAGCGGTGAGGTCGGCGCGCCAGGCGCCCAGCCGGGCCATCTCATGCGCGGCGGCGAGTTCCGCCGGCTGCTCTCCGCCTGTTCCAGCGCGCGGCGGGCTACGTGGAGCACGCCGTTGCCGAGCATGGCCAGCTTCTGGGCGGAGAGGTCGCGGCTGCTGACGTCGAGGCGCACGTCGAGGTCGCCCGCGGCCACCTGGCAGAGCTGCTCGCAGATCGCCTCCACCGCGGCGCGGAGAGGGACCTCCGCCGCGTCGTCGCCGGCGGAGGTCATGCGGCGACCTGCGCCTTCAGATCCTGCACCTCGATGGCCATGATGCACTCCGTCTCCCCCGGGCCGCCCGCCTCGAAGCGGACGCTGGTGGGCTGGCCCAGCTCCTCCCCAAGGCGGCGGGCGACGGCCGCGTAGAGGCCGGCGAGGCGGTTCGCGGAGCGGTAGAAGACGCGGAGGCCGCCCTCCATCGGCTCGACGCGGAACTTGCGCGCGACACTGTCCCGCTGCCCGGCAGCCAGGCCGGCGGCAAGGGTGTTGTGGACTTCCGGCTGGTGCAGCAGGAAGGCGCGCACGCAGGGGCGATGGGCGAAGAAGGCGGGGAACATCTCGCGCGAGCGTCGTAGGAAGAAGGGGGCGAAAGCCTCGAAGGCCTCGTCCTCGGACATGCCGAAATGAAGGCAGGCGGCGTCGAGCAGCCGGCGACATGCGGCATCGGCATAGCCGGCGTTGATGCGGAAGCTTTCCTCGGCGTCGAAGCCGGCGGCGAGGAGGACCTCCCTACGGGCGCCGGGCCCGCCTACCTCCTCGATAAAGGCGCTCAGCACATAGGGTACCCAGCCGATCATCGGCGCGAACTCCGGCGTAGCGGGGGGGTGCCGGTTGCAGCCGGCAGCCCCCCTCGTGCGATCGAGCTTACGGCCATTCGCCTACCGGGCGGTTAAGCGCTTCGGTTTGATCATGTAACATTCCCGCACCGGCTTCTCATGCTCCAGGGCTTCCCGGCAGGGTTTCGCGGGGCAAGGATGACGGTTCCGCGCGGGGCGGCCAGGGTTCTCCGCACGATGGAGGGAGGACGAGCCATGATCCTGCAACGCCAGGAGGACGTGACGCCCGCGGTGCTCGAGGTGATGGAGCGCACGCATGATCCGCGCATACGGGAGATCATGGTTTCCCTCATCCGCCATCTCCACAGCTTCGTGCGTGACGTGCGGTTGACGGAGGCGGAGTTCCGGGCGGCGAACGCCATCCTGAACGAGATCGGGCAGCTGACGACGGAAACGCACAACGAGATGGTGCTCATGTGCGGCTCGCTTGGCGTGTCCTCGCTCGTCTGCCTGCTGAACAACGGGGACAACGGGAACACCGAGACCTCGCAGTCACTGCTCGGGCCGTTCTGGCGATTGAACTCGCCGCGGGTGGAGAATGGCGGCACGCTGCTGCGATCCCCGACGCCGGGGGAGCCGCTGTTCATGACCGGCTTCGTGCAGGATACCGAGGGGCGGCCGATCGCGGGGGCGGAGGTGGATGTTTGGCACTCCTCCCCCGTCGGACTCTACGAGAACCAGGATCCGGACCAGGCGGACATGAACCTCCGCGGCAAGTTCACGACGGATGCGGAGGGGCGGTTCTGGTTCCGGTCGATCAAGCCCGCAGGTTATCCGATCCCTACGAACGGCGTGGTCGGGCGGCTGCTGGCGATTCAGGACCGGCATCCCTTCCGGCCCGCGCATGTGCATGCGCTGGTCTTCAAAGAGGGGTTCAAGACGCTGACCTCGCAGGTCTATGTCGATGACGACCCCTATCTCGAGACAGACGTGCAGTTCGGTGTCACCCGGGCGCTGATCGGGGATTACGTGCGCCACGAGGAGCCGCACCCGACGGCGGCGGATGTGGCGGGGCCCTGGTACTCGCTCGACTACACCTTCACGATGGAGCCGGGCGAGGCGGTGCTGCCGCGGCCGCCGATCAAGTAGGCGGCGTCAGCGGGACTGGTCGGGGGTGGGGCGCTGGGCGGTGCCCATGCCCGGCCCCGGCGCGCGCTCCCCGCCTGAGGTCGCGGGGGAAGCCGCCGGAGTCGCGACGGGCGTGCGCGTGGCGGCGGGTCCCTGCCCCATCGTCCGGGTCTCGCGGCCGGGGGTGATGATGCTGGTGGGCGGGCCGCCCTCCGCCAGCCGGGCCGGGGTCTGGGCCCCAGCCGCCGTGGCGAGGAGAAGCGGCGCCAAGCCGAGGAGAGTCCGCATCGTCATGCTCCCGCCAGCGCGGCCTTCACGCGCTCGGCCGTGAAGGGGCCCCGGCGCAGGCGCGCGCCGGTGGCGTCGAATACCGCGTTGGCGATGGCGGCGCCGGCGGTGCGCACGGCGGGCTCCCCTGCCCCGGTCGGGCGGATGTCGGGGCGGTTGATGAGGACCACCTCCACCACCTCCGGCGCCTCGGTGATGTCGAGGATGGGGTAGGTGTTCCAGTCCACGCTCGTCACGTTGTTGCGGTCGAAGGTGACCTCCTCGTGCAGGGCGCGACTGGTGCCGTAGATGACGGCGTTCTCGACGCAGCGGCGCAGCCCGTCGGGGTTGATGATCAACCCGCAGTCCTGGCCGACGACCATGCGCTTGATGCGGATGGCGCCGGTCCCGCGGTTAACCTCCACTTCCGCGACGAGGCCGACGACGGTGCCGTCGCGCCGGGCGAGGGAGACGCCGCGGCCGCGGGCGATTTCGCCGGTCGTGTTGCGAGGTCCGGCGGGGCGGGGCTGCCAGCCGGCCTTCTCCGTGATGGCGCGGAGGATGGCGATGTCGCGCTCCTCGCGCAGGTGGCGCAGGCGGAACTCGACGGGATCGGCGCCTGTCGCGGCGGCCAGTTCGTCCACGAAGCTCTCGGCCGCGAAAATCAGCTCCGGGCCGAGTGGGTCGCGCAGGTGGGAGGTGCGGAGGGGCGAGGCCCGGTCCAGCAGCGGGGGGATGGTCTCCCAGGCCATGGTGCGCGCGGGGAAGGCGTAGGGCTCTGTCGGCACGAAGTCGCCGGGGAAGAGGTAGGTGTCCTGCGGGTTCAGGCCGCCGCCCATGGACTGGCTGGCGAGGCTGTCGCGCGGGTCGGCCTCGCTGGTCGCGATGTTGGTGCGGGAGAAGGCTTTCGAGCTGAACTCGATCCCCGTTACGCGGCCCTGCTCGTCGAGGCCGGCGCGGACGCGCTGGACGGAGGCGGGGCTCTTCGTGTCCCAGCCATGGCCCTCGTGGCGCATGTACTGGACGCGCACGGGCTTGCCCAATTCGCGGGAGAGGAAGACGGCGTCGAAGGGCGTGTCGCCGGCGTCGTTGCGGCCGTAGGAGCCGGGGCCGGTGACCCAGACCGTGTGGACGGTCTCCGGCGGCACGCCGAGGAACTTCGCGACGCCGTCCCGCACGGCATGGGGCTTCTGCGAGCCGGTCCAGACGCGCACGCCCTCGGGGCGCACATCGGCCAGGGCGCAGCCGGGCCCCATGCTGCTGTGGGAGTGGAAGGGCCACTCGTACTCGGCGGAGATGACGCGGGCGGCGCCGGCAATGGCGGCCGCGGCGTCACCCTGCTGCATGGGGACGCCGCGCTTGGTCACGGGGGCGTTGCGGATGTGGTCGTAGATGGCCGCCTGTTCCGGGAAGGGCGGCGGTGTGGCCGACCAATCGACCTTCAGCACCTCGGCGGCGCGGATCGCGTCCCACTCGCGCGGCGCGGCGACGGCGAGGAAGCCGTCCTTCCAGACCACGCGGGCATTGGGGATGGCGGACACCGAGGATTCGTCCACAGCGGTCGGCTTCGCGCCGGCGACGGGCGGGCGGATCATGCGGGCGTGCAGCATGCCGGGCAGGCGGATATCGGTGACGTAATCGTGGCGCGCGAAAGCCTTGTCGGCGATATCGCGGCGCGGGGCGGCGGTGCCGACCACCTTGTAGTCGGCGATGGGCTTGGTCCGCGCGCGGCCCTCCACGTTGAGGTCGTTGCCGTAGCGGCCGTTCCACTTCACCTCGGCGTCCAGGCGGCGGTCGCCGATCAGCTCGCCATAGGTCACGCGGCGATCGGGCTGGGCGGCAACCGAGATGGTGCCGTCGCTGACGCGCAGGGCGTCGGGCGGGACGCCAAGGCGGGCGGCGGCCATCTCCAGCAGTAGCAGCCGCGCCTCGGCGGCGGCGTTGCGGAGGGGGACCGCGCCCTGTGAGACGCCGGAGGCGTTGCTGGCGCCGCCCTGGTTCACGGTCCGCGCGGTATCGCCCATGACGACCTTCACGCGGTCAGCGGGGAGGTCGAGTTCCTCGGCGACGATCTGGGCGACGGCAACGTCGAGGCCCTGGCCGCCGTCGATCTTGCCAAAGAAGGCGGTGGCGGTGCCGTCGGCGTGGACCGCGATGTAGGAGGCGAGTTGGCCGGGCGGCGGCAGGGGAGAAATGGGCGCCGCCTGCGCGGCCGTGCCCTGCGCGAGCGCGTCGGGGCCCCGAACGGCGACGACGAGCGCGCCCATGGCGGCGCTGAGGGCGGTGCGGCGGGAGAGCTGGATGGTCATGGCGCGGCTCCTCACGCGAGGCTCGCCGCGCGCTTGACGGCGCGCAGGATGGCCATGTGGGTGCCGCAGCGGCATTTGAGGCCGGTGAGGGCCTCGCGGATCTGGTCCTCGCTCGGGTCCTTGTTGTCCCGCAGGAAGGCGGCGGCAGTCATCATCCAGCCGTTGATGCAGTAGCCGCATTGCGGCACCTGCTCGTCGATATAGGCGGTCTGGATGGGGTGCGGGTGCTCGGGCGTGCCGAGGCCGGCGAGCGTCGTCACCTGCTTGCCCTCGACGGCGGCGGTGGGGGTGACGCAGGAGCGGGTGGGCGTGCCGTCCACATGCACCGTGCAGGCGCCGCACTGCGCCAGGCCGCAGCCGAACTTCGGGTTGTTCAGGCCGAGGTCGTCGCGGAGCGCGTAGAGTAGCGGCATCTCCGGATCGACCGTGACGGTCTGGTCCTTCCCGTCCACGCGGAAGGTGATGCTGGTTTGCATGGAGCGTCCCTCTACCCTCGTTTGCACGTTCGCCGCGCCTTGTCGGCGGAAAGCCTGGACCCGGCGGCGGCGAGGCACAAGCGGTCTCGCGGGCGGCCGGGCGCGCGGCCGGGCGGCGCGTGCTAGGGACGGGCATGCAGCCGCCCCAGACGCCCCCTTCCGCCGCCTCCGGCGCGCCCGCCGAGGCGCGCTTCGTCAGGGGATCCACGCTCCGGCACGTGCTGGTGATGGGTAGCACCGGGGCGGTGGGGCTCATCGCGGTCTTCGCGGTGGACCTGCTGGGGCTCTTCTATCTCTCGCGACTTGGCGAGCAGCCGGTCGCGGCGGCGGTGGGCTTCGCCGGGGCCGTCGGGTTCTTCCAGATCGGGGTGGGGATCGGGCTGTCGATCGGGCTGGGCGCCGTCGTGTCGCGGGCGATCGGCGCGGGGGAGATGGCGTCGGCGCGGCGGATCGCGGCCTCGGGGCTGACGGTCATGACGGCCGTCATGGTGCTGATCGGCCTGGCCACGGCGCTGGCGGCCGATACGGTGCTCGGCTGGCTGGGCGCGACGGGGGAGGTTCACCGGCTGGCGGCGCGCTACCTTGTTATTGTCTCGCCCTCGGTGCCGCTGCTCGGGCTGGGGATGGGTCTTTCCGCCCTCCTGCGCTCGGTTGGCGACGCGCGGCGGGCGATGAACGTCACCCTCTTCGCTGCATTGGCGACGGCAGTGCTGGATCCATTGCTGATCTTCGCCCTTGGCCTCGGGCTGGAGGGGGCGGCGATCGGAGCGGTGCTCTCGCGCCTCGGGCTGGCGTGGCTGGCCTGGCACGGGGCGGTGCGGCGGCACGGGCTGGTGGGAGGGTTGGAGGCAGGGGCACTGGTGACGGACGCGCGGCGGTTGATGACCGTGGCGGCGCCCGCGGTGTTGACGAACCTCGCCACCCCCGTGGGGTCGGCCTGGGTGACGCAGGCCATTGCCGGCTTCGGCTCCGCGGCCATCGCGGGGCAGGCGACGATCGAGCGCCTTTCGCCGGTCGCCTTCGGCATCGTCTATGCGCTGAGCGGCGCGGTGGGGCCGATCATGGCGCAGAACCTCGGCGCGGGTCGGATGGACCGGGTGCGCGCCACGCTGCGGGACAGCATGCTGGTGGTGCTTGGCGCGGTGCTGGCGGCCTGGGGGGCGCTATGGGCCCTCCAGGACGTCATCGTCGCGGCCTTCTCGGCGGCCGGCGAGACAGCGGCGCTCATCCGGCTGTTCTGCAACCTGCTGGCTGGCGGGTTCCTGTTCACGGGCGGGCTCTTCGTGGCGAACGCGGCCTTCAACAACCTGGGCTACCCGCTGCTTTCCACCGCCTTCAACTGGGGGCGGGCGACATTAGGCACGATCCCCTTCGTCGCGCTCGGGCTTCCCTACGGACCGGGGGGTGTGCTGATCGGGCAGATGGCGGCGGCCGCGGTCTTCGGCACGGCGGCGGCGCTGGTCGCCTTTCGCGTGGTCGGCCGCCTGCGGGCGACGGACGCGGAGGACGCAGCGGGGGTAGAGCTGGCGCCGGCGGGTTCCGGCGCGCCGGCGGTGGCCGCGCTGGCGGCGCGGGCGGGCCGCGGGAGGATGGGCACCTAGCTTGAGCCGGCCCGCCGAGGCTGATCTTCTTCCGCCCATGAACCAGCCCGACGAGACCGCCACGGGGGGAACGGGATAGCGGAATTTCCCGTGGCGGCGCTGCGCAGTATGGACCTGCTCGTGCCGAACCTGGCGGCGGAGCAGCTTCTACACGCCGAGCCGGGGGCGCAGCGGCACCACGCCCTGCCCGCCACCCCATCGATGGTCGAGTGCAACACTTATCCGAATTTTTCGATCCCGCCGCGCATCCAAAGTCTTTCTCGACCGTAACGGAAGCGGGCTTGGAGTTGATGGCCTGGCATGGCTGGAACGGAAGCGAGCGTCGACCGGGACTGGACCGTGGAGGCGGTGGTCCGTCTCTATGGCGAGTTCGGCGCGGTCGAGCACTCCATCCGGCAAATGCACCTGCTGATGGAGCGCGGTGAGGACGCGCAGGCCGCCCTTTGGGTCGAGATCGCCTTCGCCATCGTCGAGCGCGGGCGCTGAGGACCGGCCACCCCTGCCGAGGGATCGGCGGGATGGACGATCCCCATTCCTCAGCGGCGGAAGGAGGCGACCCTCCGTTCGGGCTCCTTGCAGGTGCGCAGTTCCAACTCTTTCCGCCGGGCTGCCTGATAGGCGTCCTCGGCGCACCGGAAGCCGGTGCCGAAGCTGACGGAAAGCCCGCCGTCATTCGCCAGACGCCAGCGCCACTTGTTCGCGCCGGAGCCCCCCCGTTCCACCACGATCCTGACCTCATCGAGGCCTCGATCTCCACCCCTCATCGACACCCATCCCCCTTTGTACTGGGATATCCCCTGCACCTCACTAACTCGTGATCAGAGGTTATCACAAGATTATTTTTAGGGGCCGGGCGGTCGATTTACCGGCATTCACGAGGGGTGTGACATTGGTGCGCAGGCGCGGTGTCGGCCAGCGGACCTCAGGATCAGGGGCGGGTTACCGGCACGACTTGCGTTACCTGCAGCGCGGTGCCGGGCGGCACCTTTGGCGCCAGCTTCTTTCTCAGCGACAGGCGGAGCTTCTTCACCATCATCGATGAGAATTTCTCCTCCATCACGCTGAACACGGCGATGGATGCCATTGCGGACGGCCGCCAGATCTGCGCGGGCGGAAACACCCCGCCGACTTTCGCGCCGAAGCCAGCTTCCTTTGCCCTGTTCGGCCTCGGCCTGCCGGGCATGGGTCTGGTGCAGCGGCATCGCAGCAGCAACTGATCCGCTCCCCTCCGGCGGGTCAGTTCTCCGGGGGCAGCTCTCGAAAGAGGGCCGTCCCAACTGTTTTTATCTCTCTTGCCCCCTGCCCTGCCCGCTTGGGCGGGGCGCGGTGTTCAGGGCCCTTGCACCCTAACGCATGGGCACCCTAGGATAGTTGCGCGCGCAACTTTTGTCGGGTTCTTCGGCGGCGATGCCCAGGCTCCCGCCGGTGAACCAGGAGTTCGGACAGCGTGAGCATGAACGAGCGGCCGCAGATCCTGCCCGTCCTTATCGTCGGCGGTGGCCCGGTGGGGCTGACGCTCGCCGCGCTGCTCGGGGAGCAGGGTGTGGCGGCGACGGTGAGCGAGGCTGACGAGGGCTACTGCACCGGCAGTCGCGCGATCTGCATCTCGCGCCGCTCGCTGGAGATCCTGGGCTGGGCGGGCATCGACCGACCGGTGGTGGAGAAGGGCCTCGGTTGGACCTCGGGGCGCAGCTTCTACCGGACGAAGGAGGTGCTGCACTTCCGCATGCCCTCCGGACCGGACGATCGCTTCGCGCCCATGGTCAACATCCAGCAGTATTACGTGGAACGGTACGCGCACGAGGCCGCGCTGCGGGGCGGCGCGACCGTGCACTGGTCCACGCGCGTGGTCGGGCTGCGCCAGCACGATGACCATGTGGAGGTGGAGTTGCAGCCGGCGGAGGGCGAGCCCTTCGTCCTGCGCGCATGCTGGGTGGTCGCCTGCGACGGTGGCCGCAGCACGACTCGCGACCTGCTCGGCGTGAAGCTGGAAGGCGTGCAGTACGAGGGCCGCTATGTGATCGTCGATATCGAGCAGGAGACGAGCCGGCCGGTGGAGCGGCTTGCCTGGTTCGATCCTCCCTCCAACCCCGGTTCGACCATCCTGATGCACCGCCAGCCCGACAATGTCTGGCGCATCGACTACCAGTTGCGGGACGATGAGGATCCCGAGGAGGCGATCAGGCCTGAGAGGGTGCTGCCGCGGGTGAGGAGCCACCTGGAGATGATCGGCGAGACGGCGCCGTGGAAGCCGCTCTGGATTTCCATCTACAACGCGAAATGCCTCACCCTCGGCGACTACCGGCAGGGGCGCGTGCTCTTCGCCGGGGATGCGGCGCATCTCGTGCCGATCTTCGGCGTGCGGGGGCTCAATTCCGGACTCGATGATGTCGGGAATCTCGCCTGGAAGCTCGCGCGCGTGCTCGACGGGCGCGCCGGGGAGGCCTTGCTGCGCAGCTACACGGAGGAGCGGCTTCACGCCGCGCGCGAAAACATCGCCTATGGCGCGAAGAGCACCGAGTTCATGGCGCCACCGGACTTTGCCTTCCGCCTGATGCGCGACGCGGTGCTGCGCTTGTCGGTGGGGGACGAGACGGTGCGCTCCCTCATCAACCCTCGGCAGTCGGCACCGGTCGGCTATGTGAACTCCTCCCTGCGCGAGGTCGATGACGACGCCGGGCGACTGGGCCGATCCGCCCTGCCCGGCCTGCCGGCACCCGACGCACCGCTCGCCTCGGCCGAGGGATGGCAGCATCTGAGCGAGGCCTTCGGTCGGAACTTCGTGCTGCTGCGCTTCGCGGCCGATGCGCCCTTTGTGGGATCGCCGCGCTACAAAGGGCTGACGGAGCTGACGCTGCTGCCCGCCGGCAATGTACCGCGGCCCAGCTGCCCCGTTGATGCCGAGGGGTTGGCGCGGGAGCGCTATGGCGCACCGGAGGGCGCGGCCTGGCTCATCCGGCCCGACGGCTACGTTCTCGCGCGCTGGGCCAACCCCGACCCGTCGGTGCTGGCAGCGGTGCTGGACCGACACCTCGGCGCGCCGCTGCGCCTCACCGCCAGCGAAGCGGCCTGAGGGTCGCCGACGTGGAAGCCGAGGATCTGGACCGCTCCTACACCGCGCTCTGCGAAGCTATGGGGCGCGTCGGCGAAGGGAAGGCGTCCTTGCTGCTCGCGATGGTCAGCCTTGCGCTCATCGCCCGGCAGGGTTCGGCGGACGATGTGCTGCCGATCATCGAGAGTGCCGCAACAAGCATCGGGGAAACGCCGTGACTGGTCCACGCATCGACGTTCATCACCATATCCTGCCCGCGCACTATGTGGAGACCGTGGGGCCGGGCCCGATTGGTTCCCAGGGTTCCTCCGGCCGCGTGCCGGCCTGGAGCCTGGAGGGCGCGATCGGGTTGATGGACGAGGCGGGCATCTCGACCGCCATCACCTCGGTCACGGCGCCGGGCGTCGCGACGCTGAGCGCGCGCGGCGCGGCCGCGCTTGCCCGCTGGTGCAATGACTACGCGGCGCGCATGGTGCGCGACCGGCCCTCCCGCTTCGGCATGTTCACCTGCCTGCCGATGCAGGCCATCGACACCGCCATCGCCGAGGCGGTGCGCGGCTTCGACGAGTTGGGGGCGGACGGCGTGTGCCTCCTGTCGAACTACGAGGGGCGCTACCTCGGCGAGGGGGTTTTCCGGCCGCTCTACGAGGAGCTGGACCGGCGCGCGGCCGTGGTCTTCGTGCACCCGACATCGCCGGCGCAGCTCGTCAGCGCGGGTGGGCTCTCCGCCTCCACGCTCGAATTTCCATTCGACACGACGCGCGCCATCGCATCGCTGATCTTCTCCGGCGTCACGCGCGACTACCCGTCGATCCGCTGGATCCTCTCCCATGCCGGCGGGGCCATGCCCTATCTGGCCGGGCGGGTGGAATGGCTGACGCGCAACAACCCGGCGCTGCGCGAGCGCATTCCCGAGGGCTTCGCGCAGGCAATGGCGCCGCTCTTTTTCGATTGCGCGCTCTCGGCCGATGCCGTGCATTTCGCGGCGCTGCGCGCGCTCGTTCCCGACAGCCAGATCCTGTTTGGGACCGACTATCCTTTCGGCCCGGCAGGGCAGATGGCCGGGACGGTGGAGGCTCTCGCGGAACTCGGACTGCCCGCGGAGACGCTCGATGCCATCGACGGGGGAAATGCGCTGCGGCTTTTCCCGCGGCTGGCCGCCCTGCTCTCCCCTGCCGCGGAGGTGCATCATGGTTAACGCTGCCCAGCTCGGCCGGCGGGCGGCGCTCGGGCTGCTCGGGGGCGCGCTCCTGCGGCAGGGCGCCCGCGCGCAGGGTGCTTATCCCACGAGGCCGGTTCGGATCGTGGTGCCCTTCCCGCCCGGTGGCGGCAACGACATCGTGGCGCGGCTGATCGGCGAATATCTGGCGCCTCAGCTCGGGCAGCCGGTGGTGATCGACAACCGCTCCGGCGCGGGCGGGAATATCGGCACCGATCTTGTCGCCAAGTCGCCGGCGGACGGCTACACGCTGCTGCACGTCGCCAATACTGTCGTGATGAACCCCTATCTCTACCGACGCCTGCCCTTCGACGTGCAGAAGGACCTGGAGCCGGTGGCGCTGCTGGCCACGACGCCGATCCTACTGCTGGCCGGGCGCGATTCCGGCATCGGAAGCCTGGAGGCGTTGCTGCGGCGCGGACGGGAGCGGGGCAATCCGCTGACCTATGCGACGCCTGGGAACGGCACGCCGCACCACTTTGCGATGGAGCTGCTGAAGGCGCGCAGCGGGATGGAGCTGCTGCACGTGCCCTATCGCGGCACCGGGCAGGCGATCACGGACGTGCTCGCGGGGCGCGTTCCCGTGCTCGTCGCGACGCCTTCCACGGTGATCGAGTTCGTGGCCAACGGGCAACTGCTGCCGCTGGCCACGATGGAACCCGCGCGGTCGGACACGGCGCCGAATGTTCCGGCTGTTGCGGAATTCCTGCCGGGCTTCGAGGTGACTATCTGGCACGGGCTGATGGGGCCGGCCGGCATGCCGGCCGAGGTGGTGGGAAGGCTCGACGGCGCGCTGAGAATGGCGCTCGAGGATCAGTCGTACAGGGCGCGGCTCGCTGCGGTGGGCTTCGCGCCGAGGCTGGAGCCGGCGGCGGCGATGTCCGCGCGCATTGCCGCCGACCTGCGGACCTGGGGCGACGTGGCGGCGAAGGCCGGCATCGTGGCCGAGTGAGCAGCCGCGTTCAGGAGGTCTCCGCCATGCCCGACCGTGCGAGCGCGTCGTCGATCACCCGGTCGAGCAGGCGGCCGAGCGACGCCCGCTCCTCCGCGCTGAGACCGCCGAAGATGATGCCGTTCTGGCGCTCGATCATGGCCATCGCCCTCGCCCAGCGCCTCTCGCCGTGAGGGGTCAGGGTGAGCACGACGCTCCGGGCATCCTCCGTGGAGATGCGCTTGAGCACGAGCGACTGCTCGACGAGCGACTGGGCCGCGCGGCTCGCCTGGGCCTTGTTGAGGTTCGCGCGCCGGGCGAGGTCCTGCACGGAAAGGGGCGCGAAGCTGCCGATCGCCGCGAGGCAGCGGCCCTCGCCGAGCGGCAGGCCGACCTCCGCGAGATAGGCCGCCTCGCTCTCGCGGTCGGTCAGCTTGTGGACGCGGTGGAGCCGATAGGTCAGCGCGGTTTCGAGCGAGAACTGCGTCTCGGACTTGCGGGGCATCGGCCGTGGGATTCCTGTGCCTGGTCAGCCTTCGGTTGGGAAAGGCCCGGGACCGCCCCCTGCCTGGGCCGTGCTTATCGCCTCGTGCCGCGGCGGTCCACCGGCTGGGCGCTCACACGGACAGGTGGTGGCAAGAGGGAGAAGAGATGAAGGTCGCATCCGCCGTGGCCCTGGCCCTGATGGATCATGGGGTCCGTACCCTCTTCGGGGTTGCGGGGGATACGAATCTCCCGGTCATCGACAGCTTCTGCCGCGAGCATTCCGGCACCTATGTCGCCGCCGGGCACGAAGCGGGGGCGGTTCTCATGGCGCTCGGCTTCTCGGCCGTGAGCGGGGAGGTAGGGGTCGCGACCGTCACGCGCGGGCCGGGGCTCACCAATGCCTTTACGGCACTCACGGAAGGTGTGCGCGGCTCCACGCCGATGGTCCTCGTCTGCGGCGATTCGCCGTCTGGGGACGTGACGCATCCGCAGGAGATCGACCACCGCGAGGTCGCCGCGTGCAGCGGTGCGGGGTTTGTGGGGGTGCTCTCGCCGGCTTCGGCCCTCGGCGACGTGGCGCGCGCCTTTCGCCGCAGTATCGTCGAGCGACGGCCCATCGTGCTGAACATCCCGAAGGACCTGCTCGGGCAGGAGGTGGCTTATGGCCGCAAGGTGCACCGGATCCCGGTGGACCGGGCGGTCGTGCCCGCCAGCCCGGACCTGGACGACGCGGTGGGCATCATCGCCGCCGCCAAGCGGCCGATCGTCCTGGCCGGGCACGGGGCGATCGGCGCCGAGGCGAAGGCGGCGCTCCTGCGGCTCGCGGCGCGCATGGACGCCTTCCTGGCGACGACGCTGCGGGCGAAGGATCTTTTCGCCGGCGAGCGCTTTGACATCGGCATCTTCGGCAGCCTGAGCACGGATGCCGCCGTGGAGGTCATCATCGAGAGCGATTGCGTGGTCGCCTTCGGCGCCTCGCTGAATCGCTTCACCACCGGCCACGGCAAGCTGCTCTCGGGCAAGCGGGTGGTGCAGGTGGATCTCTCGCCGGCCGCGATCGACCGGCACCTCTCGCCGGGCGTGGCCGTAGTGGGGGATGCCGCACTGACGGCGGACGCGATCCTGCACTGGCTCGACGAGGCGGAAGTTTCGCCTTCGGGGTTCAGGAGCGGGGCGCGCGTGGCGGAGGAGCGGCCCCAACCAGCGCAGCCCGGCGGGGCGGAGGGCACAGTCCATATCACGACGGCGCTGAAGCGGCTGGACGCCGCGCTTCCGGCGGACCGGATCCTCGTCACCGATGGGGGGCGGTTCATGGCCGAGGCCTGGAAGCACATGCATGTTCCCGGCCCCGCCGCCTTCGTGAAGACAACGCATTTCGGCGCGGTCGGCATGGGCATGCCCTATGCGATTGGGGCCGCGGCGGCGAAGCGGGATAGGCCGGTAATCCTCGTGGCGGGCGACGGAGGCTTCATGCTGGGCGGGCTGTCCGAGTTCAACTCGGCGGTACGGGACCGCTCCAACATCATCGTGGTCCTCTGCAATGACGGGAGCTACGGCGCCGAATACGTCCAGCTCGCGGACCAGGGGATCGATCCGGGAATCATGACCTTCCGCTGGCCGGAGTTCGCGGGGGTGGCGCAGGCGCTGGGCGGCATGGGCTTCACCGTGCGGTCCGAAGCGGAACTCGAAGGGGTGATCGCGCGGCTTCCCGGGCTCCAGGGGCCCGTACTGATCGATATCAAGATCGATCCGGACAGGGTTCCGCCGCTGCACTGACAGGCAGCACGGCCGGGAGGAGGCACTCCCTCCCGGCGCTCTCCTCAGTAGCGCTTGTAGGGAAGGAACTTGCCGGACATGGTGATCCGCACGCGGTCTCCCTTCTGGTCGGGCTGGCGTTCGAGCTTCATGTCGTAGTCGATGGCCGACATGATGCCGTCGCCGAACTCCTCGTGGATCATCTCCTTCCAGGTGGTGCCGTAGACAAGGATCAGCTCGTAGAAGCGGTAGATGAGCGGGTCGGTCGGCGGCATCGGCTGGGCGCCGCGATAGGGGATCTCGCAGAGGGTCGCCGTTTCCTCCTCGTCGAGGCCGAAGAGCTCGGCGATGCGCTCGGCGTGGTGGGGCTCGGCGCTCATCTGGCCCATGCAGAGGGCACAGGTCCAGACAGGGCTCATGCCGATGCGGGCGGCGACATCGGTCCATTTGAGGCCCCTGCCCTTCTTGATCCGGAGGATCTTGCGCCCGAGCTCGGTCTTGGCGTCGTTCATCGTCATTCCCTGTGCGGCGGGGTGGTTGATGCGGAGCGGTCCGCGCGGCGCTGCGGCTCTCCAGCATCAGGCGTGCCACCGCGCCCGGTGGCATCATGGGGGAGCGCCGGCGGGCAGCGCGCCTGTCCGGCCAGGGTGACCTTCACCTCGCCGGGCCTTGGTGATGAACTCGGCGACCTTGGAGGACGCCGGGACCGAGCTGGGCAAGGCCGTGGCGCCTCAACCGAGCCCTGAAAGGAGCAAGGTTCTCTGCGTGATGCTGGAGGAGGCGGCGCGGATCCAGCTGCTCGCCGAGGCGGTCGGCGGGACGGCGCCAGAGTTCCCGGCTGAAGACGTGTCGCGCCTGCGGCGCAATCTTCTCTCGCCGGAGCAGTTCGTGGTGAACTTCGCCTTTCTTGCCGGGCGGGCGGAAGGAGGGCCGTTGCCGGCCGCCCTCGCCACCCCATCCACTCGGGGCTGAGGGCGCGCGGCCGGCGGAAGCCGCGTGCTAACCTTGTGTTCACCTCGCCTGGAATATCAGGAGCTTGGTGGTCGAGTGGGACTGCCGCCGCTGGCTGGCGCCTCCCCCGGTCCAGACGGGCAGGTGACGGGGACGGGAGCCCCGTATGCCGACCCTCTTGTCCAGCGCCGGCCATCCCGCCCCTCTGAAGCGACCTTTCGGTGGCAAGGACCTGCGTGAGGAGCGGCGCCCGCGGGTGCTGCGCGCCCTGCTTGGCGCGGTGCTCGGGGTCTCCATTGCGCTTGCGACCGTGGCCTATCTGAAGTCCGGGCGCGAGGCGGCGCTGCGCGACGCCGAGCGCGAGGTGCAGAACCTCGCCCTTGTGCTGGGAAACTGGTTCGAGGACGGGTTTCGCTCGATCGAGCAGCTCGAGCTTGGCATCGCCGAATGGGTGCATGCCCAGGGCGTGAGCACGCCGGGCGAGTTCCACGACCGGCTCGCTACGCCTGAAACCTATGACATGCTGCGCCGCAGCGTTTCGGCAGCACCGCGGATCGAGCGCTTCTTCCTCATCGACCACCAGGGCCAGCTCGTCGCCAACTCAGCCGCCTTCCCCGCGCCGGACATCAACGTGCTGGGCCGCGACTACTTCGAGGCCCTTCGATCGGGCGTGGGGCCTGATACCGTGCTGAGCTCCCCGGCGCGGAGCTACAACGATGGGCGCTGGTCCGTCTTCGTGGCGCATCGCCTTCTCACCGAGGATGGAAGGTTCCTCGGCGTGATCGGAGCCGCCATTGATCTGCGGCGCTTGGAGGGCTTCTTCGCCAAGCTCGCGCTCGGGGCGGGCAGTTCCATCACCCTTGCCCACCGCGACGCCGTTCTGCTCGCGCGGCATCCCTGGCTGGAGGATCGCATCGGCGGGTCGCTCGCCACCAGCGAGACCTTCACGCGGGTCCTTCCGGCGACGAGCTTCGGTTCCTTCCGCAGTATCAGCACGCTGGATGGGATCGAGCGTGTCTTCGGGCTCAAGGCGCTCGACGAGTATCCGCTCGTGGTCGTGGCCACCCGGTCCGCGAAGGAGGTGCTCGCCGCCTGGCGGAGCGAGGCGCGCCGGCTGGTGGCCACCGTGGGCCTGGTGGAAGTGCTGATCATTCTCGGCGTGCTCCTCTTCGGACGGCTCGCGGGTCAGCGGGCCGCGGTTCGGAGGCTGGAGGCCGAGCGCGGGGCGGCCGAGTCCCGGATTGCCATCGCCGAGCGCGACGCAGCCTTCAGTGCCGTGTTCCACACAGGAGCGGCGGGCATCACCGAGTTGGACGTCACCACCGGACGCTACTTACGCGTGAACCAGCGGTTCTGCGACCTTGTTGGCCGTAGCGAGGCAGAGCTGACCGGCGGGCTGGGGCCGGGCGACATCCTGCATCCCGAGGATCGGGAGAGGTTCAGGGACCTGGTCCGGCCGGCGCATCTGACTAGTAGCGGCTGGGATGGGGAGATCCGGTATGTCCGGCCCGACGGCGAGATTACCTGGGCACGGCTGAGCGCCGGCGTCTCGGCGCGCGATCAGGATGGTCAGGCGCTGCGCTGCATCGGCGTGACGCAGGACGTGACCGAGGCCAGGCAGGCTTCCGAGCGCCTGCGCGAGAGCGAGGCCTTGCTGCGGATCGGCCAGCGCGCCGGGCGCATCGGCAGCTTCAGCCGCGACATCGCCACGGGCGCGCTTCGCTGCAGCCATGAGACGCGGGAGATGTTCGGCCTGCCCGTCGGGCACGATCCTATCTCCACTGAGGTCTGGATGGCCACGGTCGTTCCCGAGGACCGGGAGAGGCTGACCGCGGCGATCGCGGACGCCATCGACAGCGGCGCCCCGGAGATTGCCGCGGACTACCGGATGCTTCGCGCCACCGACGGCAGCCTGCGCCACATCGAGATGCGGGCAAGTTACAAGTTCGGGCCGGATGGACGCCCGGTGAGCTCGGTCGGCGTCGCGATCGACGTGACGGAGCGCAAGGAGGCGGAGGAACGGCTCCGCGCGAGCGAGAGCTTCCTGCGCCTGAGCATGGAGGTCGGACGCATCGGCTGCTTCACGCGGGACTTCAGCACGCGCGCCTTGATCTGCGGCCCGGAGACCCGCGCCTTGCTCGGCTTGCCACCGGGGGACGAGCCCGTGACCGAGGCAACCTGGCTCGCGACGGTTGCGCAGGAGGACCGCGCGGACCTGATCGCGAAGGTGGCGGACGCCCAGGCGCGGCAGCTACCCGGCGTGGCCCTCCAGTACCGCATCCGCCTGCCGGACACGGGCGAGTTGCGGCACATCGACGCACGGGGCCGCTACGAGTACGACAGCGAGGGGCGGCCGCTCAGCTCGGTGGGAGTGGTCATCGACGTCACGGAGCAGCGCCAAACGGAGGCGCGGATCGCGCATCTGGCGCGCCACGACCCTCTCACGGACCTTCCGAACCGCGTGCTGTTCGGGGAGAGGCTGGACGGAGCTCTCGCCCGGGCGCGGCGTGGCGAGGGGTTCGCAGTGCTCTGCATCGACCTCGACCGCTTCAAGGAGGTGAACGACACGCTGGGCCATCCCGCGGGCGACCTTCTTCTCCGCGAGGTGACGGCAAGGCTGAGGGCGGAGCTGCGCGATACCGACACGCTGGCCCGGCTTGGAGGGGACGAATTCGCCATTATCCAGCCGAGCGTGGACCAGCCGCGGGACGCGACCGCCCTCGCCCGCCGGCTGGTCGAGGTGATCGACATGCCTTTCAGCCTCGACGGTCACCAGGTCGTGGTTGGGACCAGCATCGGCATCGCGGTGGCGCCGGTGGACGCGATGGAACGCGACGCCTTGCTCAAGGCTGCGGACATGGCGCTTTACGGCGCCAAGGCTGCGGGACGTGGGCGCTGGCGCTTCTTCGAGCCCGAGATGGACGCCCGCATGCAGTTGCGGCGGACGGTGGAGCTCGACCTGCGGCGAGCCCTGGTCGCCGGGGAGTTCGAGCTGCACTACCAGCCAATCATGGAGGTGGTCAGCCGGCGGGTCCTCGGCTTGGAGGCGCTGATCCGCTGGCGGCACCCCGGGCGCGGGCTCGTGCTGCCCGACGCCTTCATCCCGCTGACGGAGGAGATCGGTCTGATCGTGCCGCTGGGCGAGTGGGTGCTGAACCGCGCCTGCGCGGAGGCGGTGACCTGGGTCGGCGGACCGAAGGTGGCCGTGAACCTCTCTCCCGCCCAGTTCGCCAGTCGGCGTTTGGTGGATACCGTTGCGGCAGCACTCAACGAGTCCGGCCTTGAACCGGGCCGCCTGGAACTGGAGATCACCGAGGCGGTAATGCTGCAGGACACCGAGGCGACGCTGGCCACGCTGCACCGGCTGAAGGCGCTCGGCGTCCGCGTCGCGATGGACGATTTCGGCACTGGCTACTCGTCACTGAGCTATCTCCAGCGCTTTCCCTTCGACAAGGTGAAGATCGACCGCAGCTTCACGCGCGGGCTGGATCTCTCGCGGCAGAGCAACGCCATCGTGAGGGCCATGACCGATCTCTGCGCCGGGCTCGACATGATCACGACCGCCGAGGGCGTGGAAACCGCCGAGCAGTTCAGTGCCCTCCAGCGGAAAGGATGCAACGAGGCTCAGGGCTACCTCTTCAGCAAGCCCCTTCCTGCGGCAGAGATACCGGCCCTTTTGGAGCGGCTGAACCGGCAGGCTGCGGGGCTTGCCGAAGCGTCGTCGGACATGGGCGAGACCATCCTAGGACCGCACAGGTCCGGGAACACGCAAGCAGCTTGAGTAGCGGCGGGCCGCCAGCGTCGGACGATTGGCCAAGCGCTTTATCGAAGACGGCGTCCCGTACGGGACACAAGGACATCGGTGGATTGGATGTTGGCGCTACTGCCCAGGTCCACGCCTTAGGGTGCGACGTTGCCGGAGCTTTTCCAAGCGACTCCTCCGTTCCATCATTGCTCGAGACATCCCGTAAGGGAGCGGTGTGCACCGACGGGATGCATGATGACGACAGAGGCAATGGACGCGGCCGATCCTGCCTGGGGTGGTTGGATGTCACGCCAGCGCAAGCACGATGCGGTGCTGCGGCTGCTTCGGGGGAAGAGTCTGGCGACGGTCTCGCGGGCGCTGGGTGTGACCGCGGCGACCCTGAGCAGCTGGCGCGACGCCTTCCTGTCAGCCGGCGACGCGATCAAGAGGCTGGATGATCTCGTCCAGGTACCGGAAGCCGCGATAGGGACTGGACGAGCTCGTCATGCGGGGCAGGTTGTTACTGCTCTGGCAGGTCTCCAACCCGGCAGACCAACACGGCCCCTTGTTCGTTGGACCGCTCTAAATTACCGTCCCGTCAGAACTGCCAGCGATGGCCGGCGCACGCGCGCAGAACCTGCGGCGCGATTGAGGAAACCAAGGAATGTGCAGCAACAGCCCTGCGGTGCGCCCGCTGTCCCGTCGTCTGGTCCTCGGTGCCGGGATGGGCGCCGGGCTCAGCTCCGGCCTCGCCCTGCCCGCTGGCGCGCAGGCGCCATGGCCGAGCCGCCCGATCACGCTGGTGGTGGGCTTCCCGCCTGGCGGCCAGACCGATTTCGCGGCCCGCATGGTGCAGCCGGGCCTCGGCACCGCCCTGGGCCAGACCGTGGTGATTGAGAACCGCGGCGGCGCCGGCGGCAATCTCGGTACGGAGGCGGTGATGCGCGCCCGGCCGGACGGCTACACGCTGCTCGCGGGCAATTCGAGCCCGATGGCCATCAATCCTCACACCTTCCCGAACATGACCATCAACCCGCTTGACATGGTCCCGATCGGGCTGTCGCTGCAGAGTTCCATGGTGCTCTGCGTGCATCCCTCCGTGCCTGCCACGAACGTCGAGGAATTCGCCGCCTGGGTGAAGGCTCAGCGCAATGGCGTGAACTACGGCACCCCGGCCGCCGGCAGCCTCTCCCACTGCGCGATGGAGCTGTTCCGCAGCCGCATCGGCAGCCCCGCGATGGAGAGCGTACCCTATCGCGGCAGCGGCCCCGCCATCCAGGACTTCATTGCCAACCGCTTCAGCGCAATGTTCGACGGCGCCTCCGTCGTGGCGCCCTTCGTCAAGGCGGGGCAGCTGCGCGCCATCCTCGTCACCGGCGCGAACCGCTCCCCCGCCTTCCCGGATGTAGCGACCTCCGCCGAGCAGGGGCTGAACGACTTCACCTTCACGGCCTGGATCGGCCTTTTCGCACCGCGTGGCACGCCGGACGACGTTATCCGCAAGATTTACGCCGCACAGAGCACCGCCCTTCAGGACGCGACGCTGCGCGAGCGGATCACCAGCCAGGGCGACGAGCCCGGCAGCGGCACCACCGAGGAATTCGCCGCCATGGTTCGCCGCGACCACGCCCTTTGGGGCGAGGTGGTACGCGCGAACAACATCACTGCGAGCTGACGGTCCGGGCTGCAGGACGGAACGCCAGACTTCACTCCCGACGTGCCGCTGCGTGGCGATTTTCGCCTCGCCGTCACGGGCATGACTGACGACCGGCAGCCCGGCGGCCGTTCCGCCCGGCATCAGCGTCATCGTGAGGTACCTGCGCGCGCCGCCATTGGCATAGGCGATGCGCGGGTTCGCTGAGCAGGATCGCCACTCGATCCGATGCGCCTTGTGGCCAGACAACGTGCCAATGCCCCATGGACCGTTCGCAGAAGCTGCCCTAGCGCCTTCTCCCGACAGCACGGGAGCGCCTGGCCGCCGGGTTATTCCCCGCCAGGGCTCGCGCGGTTGTCGCATGCCCGCGCGGCGTGGATGAGGCCGGCCGATCAACGCGCAGGCGGGCTTCCGCGCCGCACCCGACACTTATCGCCGCCCGCTCACGCCCGTCGCCCGCGTCGCTGCGGGGGGCTGAAGCCCTTTCCTGAAGGATCGCATCGATGGAAGAAACCTGGCGCTGGTTCGGCCCCGACGATGCAGTCCGGCTGGACCATATCCGGCAGGCAGGCGCACACGGAATCGTCACCTCCTTGCACCACATTCCCTATGGCGAGGTCTGGAGCATCGAGGAAATCGAGCGGCGCAAGGCCATTCTCGCGCAGAACCCCTCGCTCGGCCTCCACTGGCGCGTGGTCGAAAGCCTGCCGGTGCACGAGAAAATCCGGCGCGGCGACGCCGACTGCGCGCCGCTCTTTCAGAACTACCGTCAGTCCATGCGCAACCTCGCGGCCTGCGGGGTGACGAACATCTGCTACAACTTCATGCCGGTGCTCGACTGGACACGGACGGAACTTCGCCATCCGCTGCCTGGCGGCGGCACGGCGCTGCGCTTCAACGCGCACGAGTATGTCGGCTTCGACGTCTTCATCCTGGAACGCCCCGGCGCGGACGAAGGCGTACCGGAAACGCTGCTTGCTCGCGCGAAGACCTGGGTAGAGGAGGCCAGCGAGGAGCAGAAAGAGACGCTGCTCGCCTCGATCATGGCGGGGCTGCCCGGCGCCTATGAGCGCTACGACGTGGCGGGGCTTCGCCAGATCCTCGCCGCCTACGGAGAGATGACGCCAGCGGATCTGAAGGCGAACCTGCGGCGCTTTCTTGAAGAGATCATCCCCACGGCTGAAGAACTCGGCATCACCATGGGCATGCATCCCGACGACCCGCCACGCCCGCTTTTCGGCCTGCCGCGCATCGTCTCGACGGAAGAGGACATCGCTGACCTCCTCGCCATGGTCGACAGCCCCTCCAACGGGCTCACGCTCTGCACGGGCTCGCTTGGCGCGCATCCCGCAAGCGACCTCCCGCGCATTGCCGTGCGCTTTGCGGAGCGCATCCACTTTGCCCACCTTCGCAACGTCGCGAAGGAGCCGGACGGTTCCTTCATGGAGGCGGACCATCTTGGCGGTGACACGGACATGGTTGCGGTAGTGGAGGCGCTGCTCACGGAAGGAAAGCGGCGCCGCGATGAAGGACGGGCAGACTGGCGCATCCCTTTCCGCCCGGATCACGGGCATGAGCTAGCGGACGACCTCGGGAAGCCAACCTTTCCCGGCTATCCGTTGATCGGCCGTTTGCGCGGTCTGGCCGAGCTTCGCGGGGTCATGACGGCCATCGCCCGGCTAAAGGACCTGCCGCTTTAACGCTGATACGCGGCAGGGGGTCCGGTAGGATTCACGCGACCTTCGCACAGGGATCGGGCCCAGGGTGGGGATGCGCTGCGGCATCCCGATGCGGAGATCATGGTGCCACCACCCCCAGATGTGGTGCCGAGAGGCGCCGTCGAGATCGACCGGGCCACGCCCGAGTTCGCGACCGGGCGGTAGCACGTGACTTCGCGTCGCGGATGGGCCGAGCGGGCGCTCGCGGAGCAGCCTCTGCCGGAACGCGCCAGGCCTCGCCGCCGAACCGCGCCAGGGCGCCTGTGTCCACCACGTGCTGGACGCAGTTGCGCAGGTGCTCGGCCAGTGCTTGGCCGCCGGTGGCACCGTCACGTGCCAGGGCGCTGTCCAGCAAGCGCCGGTGCTCCGCCGCTGCCGCCTCTCCGCGGAACACCACGGCGACGATCTGGTAGCGCAGGTACCGGTCGTAGATGGCCGCGTGCGCCCGCAACAGCAGCTTCAATCCGCAGGCCGCGATCAGCGCGCGGTGGGACTCCCGATCAACCTCTTGGACCGGCTCGCCCAGCCATGAGATCGAGGCACCACGTCGCATCAGCCCGGATCCGTGCGCCGGCCAGTTCTGCACCCGGCAGCAGGCCGGCGGAGCGTGAAGCCTCAGCGGCTGGCGGCGATAGTGTCGTGAAGACGCTTCCCGTCGCGATATCAACCATGCCGGCGGCCCCCATCAGCAAGGCGCGGGCGTCTCGCTGACCGAGGATGGCAAAGCCTCGCGGCAGGCCAGGGATGCTGGCAGCGTCCGCGACCATGAGCCGCGCCATGACGGCGTGGAAGGTGCCGACCCAGCGCGGCGTCCGTGCCGGCCCGAGCAGGGCGGCGAGCCGGTCGCGCATCTCGCCGGCGGCGCTCGTGGTGAAGGTGATGCAGAGCAGGCGCTCGGGCGCCTCACCCTGCAGGATGAGGTCGGCCACACGCCGGATCAGCGTCTCGGTCTTGCCTGAGCTCGCCCCTGCCAGGACCAGGAGCGGCGCCGGCGTGGTCGCGGCCGCGCGCTGGGCCGGGTTCAGGCGCTCAAGGTGAGGCGGCATCGAGGAACACCGGTCGTGCGGAGAGGTCCACCTTGATGCCTGCCTCTTGCAAGGAGGGCAGCAGGGTCGCGGAGGGTAGGCGCAGGTAGCGCTCAAGGAGTTGCAGGTAGAGGCCCATGAAGCGCGGTCCGTGACCGTCCGTGTCGCCCTCGGCCGTGCTGGTCATGGCATGGGCCAGCTCGTGCAGGAGGATCCAGGACGGCAGCGCCTCGGGCAGCCGCAGGCGCAACCTCGTGGCATCCGCCTGCCGGACGCTGGCCTGCGCCGGCAGCCGCTCCACCTTGGGTGGCCAGCGCAGGCCCATCTCGGCCCAGATGGCGTCCACCATGGCCTGGGCGACCGAAAAGGGGATGGGGTCCGGCGCGTGGGGCGCCACCACCCGGTCCTCCCAAGCATAGACCCGCGCGCGCTGCCGATCGCGCTCGCTCATCCCTCCAGCCGGTCCTGCGCCGTGCCGCCCACCGGGCGCTGGAGATTGACCCGCTCGCCCGCGGCATAGCCGTGCTGGTAGGCGCCGTTCAAGCGAATGCTGGCGCCACGCTGGGCGACAAGCCGCACCGCGGCCGTGCGGAAGGCCTCCTCCACCACGCTGTGCTTGACGAGGATGAGGGCCGTGCCGCTCGAGCGCTGCGCCGCCACCTCGGCCTGCCTGGCGGCGTGCATCGCCTCCAGCCGCTCGGCGAGGCGGCTGGCCATACCGTGGGCAAAGCTGGTGGAGGCCTGCCGCAGCGGGATCCCTCGCAGCGCGGGGCGCTGTGCCCGAAAACGCAGCACCTCCTGGGCGATGCCGCGGTCGATCACCGCGAAGAGGTAAACGGCCATGGAGGTGTCCGGCTCGAAGCCGAAGAAGACGTAGCGGGGCCGGTCTTCGTCGCGGGCGAGCCAGACCTTGCAGTCACAGAAGCGAGCGATGGCGGGCACGCAGCCGTCGATGGGCCGGCGCTGACGGCCGGGCAGCGGCACCTCCACCTGCACGCAGGGCTCGGCCCGGAGGTCGACCTCGGCCATGCTCAGCGCGTAGCGCTCCAGCAGGCGGCCGACCATCTCGGCCGCGGCCAGCGCCTCGGCCTCGGTGCAGCCGTTCGAGACGGTCTTCTCGGAAAGGGCGCGGATGCGCGCCTTGACGCGCGTGAGTTCAGTGGTCTGGCTCAGGGTAAGGCACCGGGCGGTTGGTTCAGACAGCCGAGGCTAACACTGCACTCCCGTGAGCCCCACCACCGATCCTCCATGTCGCCCCCTGGCGTCCTGCCCTCGGTGCGCAAGCGCTTCGGCAGATTTGCGCCCATTTCAGCCATCTGCCTGATGTTGCCGCTTTTCTGAAAGCGGACTTGATCACCCGGACGGTGCCCTGTGGACGACCAGGGTGGAGAGGGAACTCTCGCTGATCTGACGGCACCGTCGCCGTATCGCTCGATCCGAGGCGTACCGGCTCTGCCATCGGCGGCGCGACGACCGTTCAGCCCAGCCGGGCCTGCAAGTCGTCGAGCAGCCACGTACCCGCTCGCCCGAGCGGACGGTCGCGCCTGTGCGCCGCGTAGATCGTGAGCGCCCCGGGATCTGGCACGGGGTCGTCCTGAATGATCAGATGCTGGAGCCGCCCGTTCTCCAGGAATGGCCTGACGAGGTGCTCGGGCATCCGGCACCAGCCTAGCCCGGCTAGCAGGAAGTCGAGGCGTCGGCCGAGCTCCACAAAGCGCCATGTCTTGACCCCGATGATGCCGTAGCTGGGCGCCCCAGGCGCGAAGGGGTCGGACAGCACCAGCTGGACGTGCTCATACAGATCTTCCCGTGTCACGGGCCGATTGAGTCTCCCCAGGGGGTGATCGGGCGACACGACGGAGATCAGCGTTTCGGCAAGCAGAGGAACCGCGAGGAGGTCGTCCGGCACCCCCGACAGCAGAATGCACAGGGCGAGGGCCACCTCGCCCCTGCGTAGACGCCGCTCGGCACCGCCCAGCCCCTCCGTCGAGAAGCTCACCGGCAGGTTCGGGAACTTATCGCGAAGTGCTCGCAGGCTATCGATGAAGGGTGCGGTGGGAGCCAGCGGGTCGATGGCAACCGCCAGCTCTGGCTCGACACCGTCGCGCATGCCTGCCGCCATGTCCTCGAACCTGGCGGCACCGGCGAGCACGACCCGTGCCTGGCTGATCAGGCTACGCCCCGCATCCGTGACCAGGGGCCGATGACCGGAGCGATCGAAGAGCAATACGCCTTGAACGCCCTCCAGCGTGGCAACGGTCTGGCTGATCGCTGATTGGGCGCGGGCGAGCTTGCGACCCGCCGCCGAGAAGCTGCCCTCATCGGCGATCGCCACCAGTACCCGAAGCTGGTCCAGCGTGAGGTTACCGATCACCCATCGCCCTCGCTTATGAACATCATCGGATCTTTATCACTCCCGGGGAGGGGGCGGAATGATCAGGTTCTCGCTCACCAACAAGGACCTCCTCCATGACCACCCTCCTCGTCGTCGAGACCAGCCCACGCGGCACCCACTCGATCTCCCGCAATCTCACCCGTCGCTTCGTCGATCGTTGGCAGGCTGCCCACCCTGAAGGAAGGGTGGTCGACCGCGACCTGATGGAGACGGACTTGCCGTTCGTGAACGCGCCCTGGCTCCAGGCCTACTTCACGCCGCCCGAGATGCATTCGGCCGAGATGAAGGAAGTGCTGCGGCTATCGGACGAACTCGTCCGGGAGCTCTTATCCGCTGACCACCTCGTCATCGCGACCCCCGTCTACAACTACAACGTCCCGGCGGCCCTGAAGGCGTGGATCGACCACATCGTGCGCAAGGGGATCACGCTGGGGGTGAACGGCGAGGGTCTCCTCACCGGCAAGAAGGCGACGATCCTGCTCGCCTCCGGCGGCGTCTACACCGAGGGATCGCCAATCCGCGACCGGGATATCGCGACCCAGTACCTGCGCCTCATCCTCGGTGTACTGGGCATCACCGACGTCACTTTCGTCGCCGCTGGCAACGCCAAGGCTGTCGACCTTGGCGAGATTGGGCGGGAGGACTTCCTCAATCGGTTCCAGGAGCAGATCCAGGCTGCGGCGGCTTGAGCACTTTGTTCGATCCGGGCTTTTGCGAGGCTCGGTGACGGGTCGAACTCGGCGCTCAAAGATTGGCAGATCGGCGGCTTATCCGGTTCGGTCGCTCCAGGGCGGAAGTTGCGCATCCGGCAAGCTTCGCCCGTCGGCTCTGCGCCCGTTTCGGCCGAATGACCTCTCTTGTCAGCTCCGCCGAAGCGGACGTCGTCCTTCAGCGGGCGGCTGGCCTGGATCGCGCGACGAAGCCCAGAAAGGTCCTGAAGGCCGAGGACATCTGGCGCCGGGTGGGATAGTACAGGAACCAACTCGGCAAGACCGGGCACCACTCCTCCAGCACCGGCACGAGCCCGCCGGACGCGATGACAGGCCGCGCATACTCCTCTGGCAGCCGGACCAGGCCCACGCCGTCCAGCCCGGCGCGCATCGCCACGTGCGGATCGTTCACCGTCAGCGGCCCCTCCGGCGTGATGGTCACCGCCCGACCATCCCTCGCGAACTCCCAGGGGAAGATGCTGCCGCCTGGAAAGCGGTGCCGAATGCAGGCATGGCGCAACAGGTCCTCGGGCTGCCCGGGCGTCCCGCACCGAAGCAGGTAGTCCGGCGCCCCGAGCACAAGGTAGCGCATCGGCCCGCCCAGCGGGACCGCGACCATGTCGCGTGCCAGGTCCTCGCCGAAGCGCACGCCGGCATCGAACCCGTGCTCCACGATGTCCACCCGCGCGGCGTCGCTGATCAGCTCCAGCGACACGTCCGGATTGGCCGCAAGGAACGGCCGCGCGAGAGGCGCCAAGCGGAACTCCAGCGCGGGGATCGGCGCGTTGATGCGGACTGTCCCGGTGGGACGGTCGCGGAAGTCGTTGACCATGTCCACCGCTGCGGCAATGTTGTCCAGCGCGGGCTGAAGACGCTCAAGCAGCCGCTGCCCGGCCTCAGTCGGGGAAACGCTGCGGGTCGTGCGGTGAAGCAGCCGCACGCCCATGCGCTCCTCGAGGTTCCGCATGGTGAGGCTGAGCGCCGAGACGGAGAGGCCGCGTTCCTCTGCCGCCTTCCGGAAGCTCCGCGCCCGGGCGATGGCCGCGAAGGCCTCCAACTCGGCCAGGTTCCGCGACTTCATTGTTGAGCTTTCCTTCACGCGCCGGGAAGAGAAATCCAGCTTATCGAACAGTCTGGCCCGGGACAAAACGCGGCCACTTCCACCTCATCGAACCGGAGTCAGTCGTGGACATCACCGGCAACACCATCCTCATCACCGGCGGCGGCACGGGCATCGGCCGCGGCCTTGCCGAGGCCCTCCACGCCGCGGGCAACACCGTCATCATCGCCGGGCGTCGCCGCACGCCTTTGGAGGCCGTCGCGACGGCACATCCCGGCATGCACCTCGCCACCCTCGACATCGACGACGCCGCCGCGATCCGCGATTTCGCCGCGCACATCGCGGCCGCACACCCCGCCCTGAACGTCCTCATCAACAACGCCGGCATCATGCGCGTGGAGGAGGTGCTCACCGGCCCGGACGCCCTCGCCACTGCCGAGGCCACGATCACCACCAACCTTCTGGGCCCGATCCGCCTGACGTCCGCTCTGCTGCCGCACCTTGTGGCGCAGCCGAAGGCCGCGGTGGTGAACGTCTCCTCCGGCCTGGCCTTCGTGCCGCGCGCGGACACGCCGACCTACTCGGCGACCAAGGCCGCGATCCACTCCTACAGCATGTCCCTGCGCCACCAGCTTCGGAACACCGCTGTGCAGGTGATTGAGCTGGCACCGCCTCTGGTGGCTACAGACCTCACGCCCGGCCAGCGCGACAACCCACGTGCACTCCCGCTGGAAAGCTTCATTCAGGAAAGCATGGCCCTTCTTGCAGCCGATCCGAACGCCGCTGAGATCCTGGTCGAGCGCGTGCTGGCGCAGCGAACCGCCGAGGCCACCGGCCGCTTCGTGGCAGTCTTTGAAATGATCAACCCGCGCTGACGCGCAAGCGGCGTGATCCCGGCGAAAGACGCCGGGCGCGGACTAGCACCCCATGGCAGCTTTCCAGACCATCGCGCCGGAAAGCTGCCATCCGCTATCAGCCAGCTTCGCTCATCTCTACGTTGCCGTGGTCAGGCACGGATCGCGGCCAAGCTCTCCGCGCTGGCCGAGCCGGACTCGCCCGCGAGGACGTCCGCCGCGTCGCCTGGTAGAAGCTGAGGCAGAAGAAAGCGGAGCATAACAATTCCGAGGGTCGCCGGCACCGCCTGAAGGGCGGTCCGGCGCAGCGTCGCGCCCATGCGAGCGAGGGCGATCATGCGTCCACGTACGCGTCTGCTAGACTGGCCTCCACCCCGTTGGCGGTGAGGGAGTGGCCGTGCGCCCGCTTGTTGCTGATCGTCAGGAAGACGGGCGAGGCAAGATTGATGACCGGCACGTCGCGCCCGACGATCCCCTGGACCTCGCGGAACAGCCTGACGCGGCGGCTGGCATCGTTCTCGATCGCCGCCTGCTCCAGCAGGCGGTCCACCTCCGGGTTGCTGTAGCCGGAGCCATTGGAGAAGGGCACGCCTTTGATGAAGTTCTTTGACCAGTAGATGCGCTGCACCCCGACGGTAGGGTCGAACTTGAACAGGAAGGGGCCGGTGCCGATCGGCGCGGCGTTATTCGGACTGGAGAGGGGATCCGCGCCCTCATAGACATGGCGCGGCAGAATAGGTGTCTCGCTGCCGGCCAGCGCGGATCAGGTAGGGCGCGGGCCGCTCCAGCCGCAGCACGGCAGTCGGGGGGTCCGGCGTCTGCACCTCAGCCAGGTTCGCGAAGGTGCTGCGCCCTTGGGGGTGCATGCGCTTGAGGAGCAGCAGTGAGAAGGCCACGTCCGCCGAGGTGAAGTCCCGGCCATCGTGCCACTTCACGCCCGGCCGCAGCTTGAAGGTGTAGGTCAGGCCGCCCGGTGCGATGGTCCAGTCGGTCGCGAGCACGGACTTCGGCGTCAGATTGAAGTCGTACTGCAAGAGGCCCTCCGTCACCTTTTCGGACACGCTCAGCGCCGGGGTGACAACGGTGGTGGCGGCGACGAGCGCGGTGGGCTCGCTCGTCAGCACGAAGGTCAACGTGCCGCCGCGGCGTGGTCCGCCCTGCGCGCGGCTGCTGTGAGGAACCATAAACAGACCAGAAGCCAGGAGGCCGAAGCCACGGCGCGGAAGGAGGACGGACGAAAGGGACGGCCTGGATGGCGCCTCCGGATGCTGGCGGGCGGGCAAGCCGCGATCAGCTTGCCGGCAGCGATCCCCCGCCTAATCCACGCGACAAGTTCAGTAGATTTCGATATTCACAGTCATGGAAGAGATATTGCGGGGGTCACCCCCGGTTTGCCGCTGCATCCCTCAGGAAGGCCAGCGTCGCGTGCCAGCTTGCCTCGCTCGCATAGGCGTTGGCAGCGGCCGTTCCGCCCCCTGTGGCAACGATGCCGCTGACCGGATGCGGCCAGGTGATGTGAGTCGTGGGCTGATAGGGATGGCTGATGGCGTGCCCCGCACCCTCGAAAGCGAGATGCGCGTGCGGCCAGGGATGGTTCGCGGCGGTCAGCGCCTCCTCCACCATCTCGGCGTAGCGCGTGCTCGGCCAGGAGCCGTCATCCGTGCCGGAGATCGTCAGCACCGGCCCGCGGATGCGCTCCACGGGGATACGGGCGCGCGCCACCGCCTCGGCATCCTCCAGCGCCGTCCTCACACCGTGGGCGTGGCGGCGCGGCGGCTCTCCATCGTCGTAGGGACTCCAGCTGGCCATCCGGTTGTTCTCCCAGACATGCGGGACCGGCCGGCCTTCCAGCGTCCAGGCATGGCCGTCCCGCCCGCCCTGCGCCGGATCGGCCGCGCTCATCGCTCCGTGCACCACCGCTCCCGGCACATAGGCAACCACGGCCGAGACCCGTTCCGGGAAGGTCGCACCGAGCAGCAGCGCCAGTTCCCCACCGCGCGACTGCCCGGATACTGCGAGGAAGCCGCCCGGCGGCGACGCCGCAGCGCGAAGCCAGTCGATCCCGCGCGCGAACATCTCCAACGGTGTGTTCGAGATGTAGCGCGGCAAGCCCGGCGCGCCGAAGTAGCCCAGTGCCAACGCGGCAAAGCCGTGGGATGCCAGCAGCGCCGCCCTCGGCTCATTGACGCCGCCCCCTGATCCGTAGAGCACGACCACGGCGGGATGCGGCCCCTCCCCCGCCGGCATGAAGAGCGTGCCGACGAGGTCGTCCTCCCGCAACTCGCGCCGCGTCACACCGGACGCGGCGAAGCGCGCGGTCATGGCCGCCTCGGCGCGCCACTCCCCGGCCTCGGCGGTCAGCCGCGCGTGCACGGGGTTGGCCGCGAGCGGTCCGGTGGCATCGGCCGGAGAGGCGGCCGCCACCTTCTGCTGCGACCAGACGAGCCCCATGGGCGAGACGCCGGCATAGCCCTCCGTCGGCGCGTCACGGGTGGTGTCCACCACGCCTTCGGAATCGGCCAGGAAGGTGGCGCCCCCGGCCCAGCGGCCGCCATCCGGCCAGTCGGTGGCGATGGAGACGTGCACAGGGGCTCCGGGCGGGGCGCCCTCCACCCGGATGCGGCGCGGCACGTCCAGCAGCGCGTCCGTCGGCTCCACGGTCAGGCGCACCGTCACGCCTCCCGCCGCACCATCTGCGCCGCCGTGCGGTCCGAGACGAGGGGCGAGACGGTGAGGCCGCGCCGAGCCGCCCAGAGGTTGCGGAAGTGGTAGACGGGGATGATCCCCGCCTCCCCCATCACCAGCCGGGCGGACTCCCGCAGTATGGCTTCGCGCTTCGCGTCGTCCAGCTCCTGGACCGCCGCTTCCAGCAGCCGGTCCGCCTCCGGGCTCGCATAGCGACCCCAGTTGGAGGCACCCCGCCCCTTGGCGGGATCGTAGGAGCCGATGACGTTGACGAGGGCATAAGAGGCCTCGCCCGTCCCGTTGCCCCAAGTGAGCACAGACATGGCGAATTGCCCGGCGGAGGCGCGGCCGGAGAAGGTGGCCCAGGGCATGTTCTCCACCGTCGTCCGCACCCCGATCCGGGTCCAGGCCTGCGCCACCGCCTGCGCCGTTTCGGGGCCGCGGACGTAGCGGTCCGTCGGGACGTGCACGGCCAGGCGGAACCCGTCCGGGAAGCCGGCCTCAGCCAGCAGGCGCCGCGCCGCCTCCGGATCCGCCGCCGGCACGGTAAGGGCGGGCTCGTAGCCGAAGGAGCCTTCCGGCATCCACTGCGCCGCCGGCACCGCCTGGCCCTGCAGCAGCCGGTCCGAGAGGGCACGCCGGTCGAGCGAGAGGGAGAGGGCTCGGCGCACCCGCGCGTCGCTCAACGGGTTCCGCGTGAGGGCCGAGCCATCGGCCGCGCGCACGAACTCGTTCGGCTCGGGCGAGGCGTTGGGCATCAGCAGCAGCACGCGCAGCCCGGGATGGGCGAAGAGCGCCACGTCCTGTCGCCGGCGGATGTTGTCCACGTCGGCCACCGAGACGCGCTCGATCACGTCCACGTCGCCCGAGAGCAGCGCCGCGGTGCGGGCGGCGGCGTTGGGGATCAGCCGGATCGTCACCTCGGCCCAATCTGGACGCCCGCCCCAGTATTCCTCGTTGCGGCGGAAAACGATGCGATCCCCCGGTGTGTAGGAGACGAAGCGATAGGGGCCAGTGCCGACCGCTGCTTTGCCCGAGTTGAAGTCGGTGCTCGTCGCCCCCTCAGTCGCGTGGCGGGCGACGATGGAGACGGAGGCGAAGTTCAGCGGCGTGAGCGGGGCAGGGCCGTGGGTGCGGACGATTAGCCGGTGCGGGTCCGGCGCCTCCAGCCCCGCGATCTCCCGCAGATAGCCGCCGAAGGAGGAGGAGGAACCGGGCACGTCCGGCGCGCGGCGGAAGGAGAAGATCGCATCCTCCGCCGTGAAGGGCCGACCGTCGTGCCAGCGCACGTCGTCGCGCAGAACGAACTCCCAGGTGATGGGATTCAGCAGCTTCCAGGAGCGAGCGAGGCCGGGCCGCAGCGTGCCGTCGTGGTTCTCCACCAGGAAGTCGAAGGCGTGCAGGTTGACGGAGCGGTCGCCGCCGAAGTTGTTCAACTGCGGATCGATGGAGGAGACGGGATCGCCGAAAGCGATCGTCAGCCGGTCCTCGGGCGCCGGGCGGGCGCCCTGGGCCCGGGCCGTGCCGGCCAGCGTCGGCAGGGCAAGAAGGGTAGACAGGGCGCGGCGGGAGATCATGCGAAAGTCCTCGGGTGCTACCGGACGGGCAGGTGCTTAACGCCCTGCCCGCCCCGTTCGTCAGGCAGCGCTGTTGACGCGCTCGATCGCCACGTCGCGACCGCCGCGGATCTCGTAGAGCTCGAAGTCGCGGGCCGCGAGGCTGCCATCCGGCTTGAAGTCCACGGATGAGCTGGCGCCGTCGTAGGACAGGGTCTTGCCGGCCTTCAGCGCGGCCAATCCCTCCTCCAGGTTCGTCACTCGCTCGCCTGGGCCGTTCGCCACGCGTGGATTGGCAGCCTTCACGGCGTCCGCCGCGTCCGTACCGGCCGCGGCCATGGCGAGGAGGAGGACGTTGATCTGGTCGAAGCCGGCACAGCCGTAGGGCTTCTGCACCTCTCCGTCTGGCATCGCGCCAACGAAGCAAAGATAGGCGTCGTAGGCGCCACTGCCGACTGGCGGCACGGGCAGGCCGTGCAGGATGCCCTCCGCCGCGTGTCCGACCGCCTGCTTGAACTGTGGCCCGACGGCGAAGGACAGGGTGAGCACCTTGCCCTGGTAGCCAGCACGGAAAATGCCGCGGTAGATCGCGGTGAAATCGGTGACGTAGCCCGGGATGAACACCGCCTGTGGGTTGCCGCGGAGCAGCCGGTCCACCTCGGCGCGATAGCTCGGCTGGCTGGTGTTGTAGAAGAACGGCTCGTTCGCCAGCTTGCCCCCCGCCGTTTCCAGTGCGCTGCGGAAGCTGGCGGCGAGGGTGGTGGAGAAGTCGTTGTTCGGCCCGGCCGCCGCGATCCCCGTCAGGCCGCGCTTCACCGCCAGCCGCGCCAGCGCCGAGGTGGCGTGCCAAGGTCTCGCATTGACGCCGTATGTCGGGAACGGCCGTCATCTCCCAGAACGCTCCCTTGGTTATTGGCCCAACCGCGAAAGCCCGGCGTGAGATGCCTCCATCGCGGCCGCGCAGGGCGCAGTTCCCCGTTACGTCCAATCCTAGGCGAAAGGGATCGGGACGAGCGATCCCGCGCGCGAGCAGGTTACGCGCGAGCGGATGGCTGCCTCGGTCGTAGTCGGCGCTCGGCCCGGAACAGTTGATGACGCGCGCCGCCACCAGTTTAATAGGCCCTGCCGCGGCCGAACTGGCCACCGCGCTCGGTGAGGATGACTTGTGTCGAACTGGGGCAGTGACGAAGCAGGTGGAGCGCGAGTAACGTTCCGCTAAAGCCCGCGCCGATAACCGCGATGGTGGTGGACGTCACGCTTCCTGCTCACCCCCAGTGTCCAGGCGACCTAAGTTCGGCATCCCTGCCCTCGCAACGTCAACTACGAGCACGTGAGGGCTCTCACGCCAGCCTGGCCGTGCCACGGCGCGGCAGAAGAACGATCCAGCCGGGAAGGCGAGCAGGATATTTCAGAGCTCGCGAGTTCGCTTGGTAACCCCGAACCCGTTCAGCTGCTCGCCCAGGTCGATGTTGGTAAGGACAACCTGGCAAGGCTCCGCGCCTTCGAGGTACTCCAACGCGGCGGCTGCATTCTCAGCCATCTGCACGATATAGCTTGCGTCCTCCAGCGCCCGGAGCGTCACGTCCAGCACAAGTTCATCATCGTCGAGAACAAGGACGTCGCACGTCATTCGGTCTGCCGTTCCAGTTCTAAAGTAAGCGCGGCAGTCCCGCTGCGGCCGCAACGCTTACCTTAGCCTCTTGCCGGTTCCGGACTGCACTACCGCTCCGATTTATCGCCTCTCGGTCGTCAGCAACCCGAACACGAAGCCGACCGCTCCAGCGATCAGAAGGGCCGGTAGTGGATGCTGGTGGAGAGCTGCGCGGGCGGCTCCTCCTGCCTGATTGGCCTGGACGGCTGTGTGACCGTGAATCGCGGTGTCCGTCCCATCAGGGGAGATAAAGCCTGTGGCGCCGCCTTTGTGAACGGGATCGGAGGCGGGAAAGGTGTCCTCCACCCCTTTGTCGACCTTGGCCTCGTGAGTTGCTCCGGGCTTCAGATCTGAAACCCAGTGCCCGGTCTCCTCGTCGCGCTTCTGGTCGGTACGGTCCTTGTCCATAGTCAGTGTCCTGATCCATCTCTGTGAAAGCCGGTCACAGCGCCCATGGGAGCTGCGGCTCATCGAAGGATGAAGCGCAGAAGACGGGAACAGAGTTCCACCTGAGGCCAGCGCCTCGATGCCGGGGATCCGCTCCTGCCCCTGGGGCACCAGATAGGTTCGGATGGCCGACTGTATCCTGCTCTGGGGTGACCTCCCTGTCCTGAGCATGCAATCCAAGCACGGGTACAGACTTCCTGTTCGAAGGGCGGTTACCGTAGGAGGCCAAACAGCACTGAAATTTGCAAATTGCCGCTTCTCCACTATATGTGACCGTGGAAACGTAATGCGGGCATTAGACCGGCTTCGAGAGAGCCAGATATCCGCCGCCGCCGGTTTTCCGGCCCGGCCTTCCATCGGATTGCGCCCCTTGCCTTCCAAGCGCCAGATCAGCCTCGGCCTCTTTCTCTTCGCCAGCGGCCACCATGTCGCCGGTTGGCGCTGCCCAGGCGCGCAGTCGGACGCCACCTTCAATCCATCATTCATGGCAGACATGGCGCGCAAGGCCGAGGCCGCGTGCTTCGACATGGTCTTCCTAGCCGACAACAACTGCATCCAGCAGGACGACTGGTTGGCCGTGCGGCGCATGGCAAGGCCCAACATCTTCGAGCCGGTCGCCCTGCTCTCGGCGCTGTCCATGGTGACGCGGCGCATCGGCCTCGTGGCTACCGGGTCCACCACCTACTCCGAACCTTACCACATCGCCCGCTCTTTCGGGACGTTGGATTACCTCTCCAACGGGCGCGCCGGCTGGAACATCGTCACCACCTCCAACTCGCTCGAGGCATGGAACTTCGGCCGGGAAAGCCACCCCGCCCATGCCGACCGCTACAAGCGTGCTGCCGAGTTCGTGGAGGTGACCAAGGGCCTTTGGGACAGCTTCGAGGACGACGCCTTCATCCGCGACAAGGAGAGCGGCATCTACTTCGATGCTTCGAAGCTGCACGTCCTCCATCACAAGGGCGAGCATTTCTCGGTCCGCGGCCCGCTGAACCTAGGACGCCCGCCGCAGGGCCATCCCGTCCTGGTCCAGGCCGGCGGCTCTGACGCAGGGCGCGACCTCGCGGCTCGCACGGCCGAGGTGATCTTCGCGGTGAACCAGGCCCTGCCGGACGCACAGGCCTTCTACGCCGACGTGAAGGCGCGGGTGGCTGCCCACGGCCGTGATGCCGACCTGGTGAAGGTCATGCCCGGCTTCTTCCCTGTCGTCGGCCGCACCCGCACGGAAGCGGAGGACCACATGGCGGAGTTGCAGAGGCTGCTGCATCCGGATGTCGGCCTTTCGCTCCTCTCTTTCCTCACCGGCGGCTTCGACCTCTCCGGCTATGACGTGGACGGCCCGCTGCCCGACCTGCCGGATACCGACGTTGGCAAGGCGCGCATAAAGGTGATCGCGGACCTCGCCAAGCGCGAGAACCTCAGCATCCGGCGCCTGTACGAGCGCATCGCCGTCTCACGCGGCCACCACATGATCGTGGGCAGCGCCACCGAGGTCGCCGACCGTATGGAGGAGTGGTTCGAGGGTAAGGCGGCCGACGGCTTCAACGTCATGCCGCCGACCTTTCCCGCGGGCCTGGACGCCTTCGCCAGCCTCGTGGTGCCGGAGCTTCAGCGCCGCGGCCTGTTCCGGACCGGCTATGCCGGCACCACCCTCCGCGAACACCTCGGCCTGCCGCGCCCCGCCCATCTGAGCCGCGGGCAGGTGGCTCTCCCCGCCTGACACCCGCTGCAGGAGTACCGCAATGACCTACTGCCTGCGCCGTCGCATGGCTCTTGGCCTGATCGCGGCACCCGCCCTCGCCCGGGCCGCGCGCGCTGCCGGGTGGGTGCCGGACCGCCCTGTCAGGATCATTGTTCCCTTCCCGCCCGGCGGCGGGCTTGATCTGGTCGGCCGCGTGCTGGCCGACACGATGGCCTCGGAACTCGGCCAACCCGTCGTGGTGGACAACAGGGCTGGCGCCGCCGGCGCGCTCGGCATTGAGCAGGTATATCAGGCGGCGCCAGACGGCTACACGCTCGGCATCACCAGCTCGGGCAACATCACCATCGGCCCGCTCCTGCGCCGGACGCCCTATCAGCCGATGGCGCTCACCCATGTGTCGCGCCTCACGACCAGTCCGTTGATGCTCGTTGCGCGCAAGGGCTCGCCGGTGGCGGATCTGGATGCCTTTCTCGCCTGGATGCGCGCAAAGCCCGAGGAGGTACGCTTCGCCTCCGCCGGTATCGGCTCCAGCACCCATCTGTCGCTCGAGCTGCTGAACATCCGTCTCGGCACGAGGACGATGAATGTGCCCTATCGAGGCACCACGCCGATGCTGACCGACCTTGCCGCCGGCATCGTCGATGTGGCCTTCGCCGACGCGACGGGCTGGCCATTGGTCGAGCAAGGCGCACTCCGCCTGCTGGCTGTGTCCTCCGGTGAGGCTTGGGCGCGCAGCCCCCAGACGCCGACCCTCGACAGCCGGCTGGGCGAGTTCCGCGTGACCAACTGGTACGGGCTGGTTGCCCCGCCGAATCTTCCCGCACCGATCCTGGCGAGGTTCGAGGCAGAGGTGGCGCAGGCCCTCGCGCTGCCCAAGGTGCAGCAGGCTTATGCAACCTCCGGCTTCACGGCCTTGCCACTACCACGAGCGCAGTTCCACCCGTTCCTGGAAAGCGAGATCAAGCTCTGGGACAGCGTGATCGAGACGGCGAAGATCGAGAAGGAAAGTTAGAAGCAAAGCGGGGCAGCGAGGAGGCGTACCGTGCTGACTTCCAACCGTGGACCGGCCTCCAGACGAGATCCCTCTGCCTGCGGGGGATTGTGTTGCATGCGCTCCGCCGTGGCGCCAAACGACCGGAGCTGTGCGCCCAGAAGGCGCTCCGTCTCGCTCTGCGGCACCATCAGCGCGAAGTTGTAGGCGCTGGCGATGTCACAGAACCTGGCGATGTCACAGAACTCGGTGCGGGTCAGCACGGCCGCGCGGCTGCGGATGGACGCGGCATGCACCCGGTGCCCGATCCGCAGGAAAGCGTCCGAGCAGCCAGCCGGTCCAGCAGTTCCAGCGTGCGGCTCCAGACGACGATCGCCCGGGAGGTCTCGGCCGGGTGCGCGCTGCCGTCGATGATCCGGACGAGAAGGCCGTAGCGCGCCAGCTCGGACGCCATGGGCAGGCCGACCGGCCCGGCACCGACAATTAAGATGGGTGACATGAGGGAGGTCCTCCGTTTGGTGCCCCGTCCGCGGGAAGAGGGCGCTCCCCCTTCCCGCGGCCTCTTCTCAGAACCGGTAGGCCGCGCGGGCGAGACCGGCGTGGGAGTTGTAGCCGTCACCGACCGCGGCGCTGTACTGCACGCGCAGGTCCCAGTTGGACGTGGTGAGCAGCTCCGCACCAAGGGTGAACTTGCCCAGCACGTCCGGGATGGGCGTGCTAGCCCGGAAGCCTCGGCTTGCCGGCTGGCTGGCGAGGCGGGCCGTTGCCGCCCAATCCCCGTTCGCGCCCAGCTCGACACCGACGCTGGCGAAGGGGCGGAGCACCGTCGCCTCGCCCAGCCGGACACGCCCACCCACCTCCACGGCAGGCACCGCGGTGAAGGTCGTGGCACCCTGGGAAGCAACGGCGAGGTTGAAGGGCGCGGCCCCGCTCTCCGTGTAGCCGCCGCTGCGGACGTGGTTCAGGTGCAGGTCCACCCGCGGCTGCACATACCAGCCCGCCGCCTCGCCCCCGAAGGGCACCTGGTAGGCCAGCCGCGCGTGGGCGCCGACATGCCAGGCATCCGGCTTGGCCCTCGCGGTGCCCTGGAAGCTGCCGGCGGTGACGGAACGCTGGCTCTCGTACCAGCCGTATCCGGCATCGACGGCGCCCGAGACCTGCCACGGGCCCGCCTGGTAGCGTAGCAGGGCGCCGAGCAGCGCGCTGTCGCCGCTGACCTTGGAGGAGCCCGCATCGCCCCGGAACACGCTGCTCTGGTAGGCGATGGAGCCGCCGACGAACCAGCCCGGCGCGATCTGCACCTGCCCGCCGGTCTGCATCGTCCAGGACGTCGCCTTGTAGCCGAGCGCGCCGCCGGTGCTGTCCTGGGTCGCCGTGCTGCCGAAGGCGCGCGCCCAGCCGCAGCTCGCCTCGTCCTGGCTGATGCCGGCGCCCTCGAAGGTGGCGCAGTCGTTCAGCATGTTGGTGCTGAAGTCGCGGCTGCTGGCGAAGCGGGAGGCCGAGATCGCCCCCACCGTCTGCCCGGACAGGCTGTTCAGCGCCTGCCCGTAGCCAGCGCCGTCGCGCACCCCGGCAAGCGCCGTGAAACCGGCGTTCAGGTTGGCGCCGCCGTTCCACAGCTCCTGCAGGTGAGCGGCAACGGCCCGCTGGTTGGCGCCGAGCCCGGCAGCCTGGCCCGTGAACTCGGCCCGGGGCTGGACCAGCAGGCTGTTGCCGGCCTGCCGGGCGTCGAAGGCGAAGAGATGCGTCCGGGTCGAGGTCAGGGAAGGATCGGGCGTCACGCCCTCGGTCGCGGTCAGCACCGTAACTGCGCGGTTGGCCAGCGCCGCCGGGTGCAGCTCCAGCATGCCGCCCAAGCGGACGCTGCCCTGAACATCGATCCGGTCCGAGGCGCCCGTGCCGTGGTTCGTGTCCAGAACCAAGCGGCCGGTCGGACCCTGAACCAGGTTGCCGCTCATTGCCGTGGCGGCGATCGCGCCGGTGCCGCCGACGTTCACGGTCCCGTTGTTGGTCAGTGTCCCCGCGCCGTAGTTGTTGACTGGCCCCTGGTTGATCGTCGCACCGGCGTCGTTGAGGACGTTGCCGCCACCGCCGCCGTTGCCGAGGCTGATGCTGCCGGTGATCGTGCCGCCGGACTGGTTGTGGATATTGGTCCAGCCCCCGGTGCTGTACACCGCCGTGCCCCCCGCCCCGGTCTTGCCCAGCGAGGTGATGGTTCCTCCGTTGGTGATCTGGTTCGAGGTCGTGGTGTCCACCGGGGCCTGGGCGCTCGGCCCGCCGACGACGTAGATGCCCGCGCCGTACCCGTCGTTGGCGCTGAAGTTGGTCCCGCCCTGGACAGTCCCCCCGGTGAGGACGTTGACGGCGATGGCAGAGCCGCCGGTCAGGTTGCCTGGACGTCCGGAGCCCGGAGCCGGCGCGACGGGTTGCCCCACACTCTCGGCGAAGATGCCGGGCGAGGCCGCGCCGCCCGCCAGCACCTGGCCGCTGACGTTGACGGCCACGGTGCCGCCGGCGCCGGTCCCGCCCGCCCAGCCGTCATTGGCGCCGAAGCCGCTGGTGGTGACACGCCCGCCCCCGCCACCGATGCTCTGGGCCAGGATCACCGGCGTGTTGCCCGCCGCCGTCGAGAGCGTGGCGCCCGGGTTCACCATGACGGAGACCGGCCCGCCGTTGCCGTCGTGGTTGGACGTGGGCGTGAAGCCCGCGCGCTGCGCCGTCAGCCCGGTGTCGCCGGCCAGACCGCCGCCGCCGCCGATGCTCTGCGCCAGCACGGCGACGCCGCCGGTGCCGGTGGTGGTGATGCTGGCCGGCGGCGGCGTCGGCACCTGGGCTGTCGGGGCGGTGCCCACCGTCACAGAGACCGAATTGGCGTTGCCGGTCATCATGCCTGTGCCGAAGGGATTGGCGCTGTTGTTCGGCGTGCCGCCGAGCACCAGACCGCCGCCGCCGCCGATGCTCTGCACCAGGATGCCGTAGGCGTTCCGCCCCATCGTCGCGATGCTGCCGGTGCTGGTGACGGAGACCGCGCCGGCGGTGCCGCCATCCCTGGCATTGCCGCTGGCGCCACCGATGGTGAGATTGATCCCGTAGCTGCCGCCGGTGGCCACCGCCTTGCCGCCGTTGTTGTCCTCGTTGTCGGAGGACCGGGTCCGCACCATCCCGCCGCCACCCTGGATGCTCTGCGCCAGGATGCCGATCGCGTCGTGGCTGCGCGTCTCGATGCTGCCGCTGTTGGTGACGGTGACCGTTCCCGCCGTGCCGCCGCCGCCGCCATTGGCGCCGATGGAGATCGGCACGCTGAGGACCGAGTTGTCGCTGTTGTCCTCTGGCTTCACCTTGGCGGCAGAGGTTCCGGCGATGCCGCCGCCCCCCGCGATGCTCTGCGCCACGATGCCGAGCGACTGGCCGCCGATGGTGGTGATGCCGCCGTAGTTGTTCACCGTGACGTTGGCGCCGTTGCCGCCGCCGCCGCCATTGCCGCCGACACCGATCGCGCCCTGCACGTCGCCGCTGGTGGTCGAGGAGAGGGCCGCGCCGCCATTGCCGCCGCCACCGCCGATGGCCTGCGCGAGGATGCCGTCCGACATGGGGCCGACCGTGCCGATGCGGCCGTAATTGTCCACGGCCACGTTGCCGGCCGCCCCGCCGCTGCCGCCCCGGCCGCCGACGCCGACATTGACGGTAATGGAGGTCGCGTCGCTGCTGTCGTCGCTCTCGCCGGTGTTGCCGCCGAGGTTCTCCAGCGCGTCGCCGTCATCGGCCGCGTCACCGAGGCGGGGTGCCGAGGCCGGCGCGCCGGTCACGAGGCTGGTCGCCAGCGCGGCGAGCGCCTGGACCGAGTTGTACTGGTTGAGGCTGGAGCTGCCGCCGCTGGCCATGGCGGCGGCGATCCGAGCATAGGCGCTGTCCAGTGTCGCCGCAGTGCCCGTGCCGCCGTCGGTGGAGGAGGTCTGGTGGCCGATGGTGCTGGCCGCCTTGCCGCCCTGGCCGCCGCCACCAGCAATGCTCTGCGCCACGACACCGGGCGCCGAGGCGCCGAAGGTGACGATGGCGCTGCCCTGCTTCGTGGTCACGTGAACAGAGTCGCTGTTCAGCCCGGTCCAGGTGGAGCCACCAGTCCCGCTGTTGGCACCGACGTTCAGCGTGGCGCTGTAGGTGCCGCTGGACGTGCCCGCCGCGCCGCCGCCGCGGCCACCACCGCCGCCCACCGCCTGGGCCATGATGCCCACTGCGCCGTCGCCCAGCGTCAGGATGGCACCGTTGTTGGTGGCGACCACCTGGCGGCCGTCGCCGCCGCCCTGCCCCTGGCCGCCCATGTTGAGGGTGACGCTCACATTGGACGCGTCGTCGCCGGTCGCCTTGCCCTGGCCATCCCCGGTGCCGCCCGCGCCGCCGCCGCCGCCGATGCTCTGCGCCAGCACGCCGTCCGCGGACTCGCCGCTGGTGATGATCAGCCCGTTGTTGCCGACCGTCACGGTATTGCCGGAACCGCCGCCGCCGCCGCTGCCGCCGAAGCTGACCGTTCCCGTGAGGTTGAAGGTGCTGCTGCCCTGGGCACTGGCATGGGCAGAGGAGTCGCCGCCCGCACCGCCGCCGCCGCCGATGCTCTGCGCCACCAGCGCGGCCGCTCCGGACCCGCGGGTTGCGAGCAGGCCGCTGTTGTCCAACGTGACGGGGCCGCCTGCGCCACCGGCCCCGCCGCTTCCGGCAAGGCTGACACTGAGCGCGACCGTAGGAATTTCGCCGTTGTCAGGAACGGAATATGCCGTGGCCTTGGAGGCGGCGGCGCCGCCGAGGCCGCCACCCGCGCCGATGCTCTGCGCCACGATGCCGAAGCTGTCATGGCCGGCCGTGACAATCGCTCCGCTGTTGGTGGTGCTCGCACCCGGCGCGAAGCCGATGGAACCGCCATCGCCGCCGCCGCTGCCCGTACCGCCGAGCGCGACGGAGGCGCTGCCGGCGACGCCCGTGCTGCGGCTGTAGGCAGAGCCACCTGAGCCGCCACCGCCGCCGATGCTCTGGAGCAGCATGCCAGGGGAGTGGGCACCCTGCGTGCTTACGGTTCCGGCGCTGGTCGCCTGGATGGCGCCGCCGTTCCCGCCCCCTGCTCCCTGGCCACCGACCACCAGGTTCAGGAAGGCGCCCGAGCCCGAGGCGTCGCCGCCCGACCCGCCCCCGCCGCCGACGCTCTGCGCCGCCATGCCCGAGGAGAGCTCGGCCGTGGTGCGGATCGTGCCACCATAGTTCAGGATGATGTTGCCGCCGTTGCCGCCGATCGCGCCGGCCCCGCCGACCGCGAGCCAGCCGCGGTCATTGCCACCGGAGCCACCGCCGCCGCCGATGCTCTGCGCGAGGATGCCCGGCGAATTCGTGCTGCCGGTGCTGATCGACCCGCGCCCGGAGACGCTGATGGCGCTGCCGTTGCCACCGGAGGCACCTTCGCCGCCGGTAGCACCCCAGCCGCCGCCGGTGCCGCCGTTCTGGCCAGTGCCGCCGAAGGATTGCGCCAGAATGCCCGGCGCGTGATCAGCACTCTCCGTCGTCAAAGAACCGTCGTTGACGATGGTGATCATGCCGCCATTCCCGCCGCGGCCAGAGTTGCCACCCGACGCCCAGCCGCTTTCATCAGCGCCGAGCCCGCCGATCCCGCCGAAGGATTGGACCCAGATGGCCGGGGTGAAGTACCTGCCGAGCTGGACGTTCACGCTGCTCTGATTGGTGACCGTGACATTGAGGGCCCCGCCGTCTCCCGCAGCACCGCCATCGCCGCCGCTGCCGCCGTCCGTCTTGCTGGAGCCGGTCCCGCCGTTCCCGCCATTGCCGCCGGCGCTGACGATCCGTACGCCGGCACCGGGCGAGACGGATGACGGGCCAACGGTCGGAGGGCTATTGGCGAAGAACTGAGTGTACGCGGTGATCGAGGTACCGAGATTGACGGTGACTGTGCCGCCGGAGCCGGGCAACGCGCTGTTATTCGCATCGGTCGTCGCGCCGTCGACGCCCTGCTTGGCATAGTCGGTCACATGCGGGTGGCCGCTGCCGCCGTTCCCCGCGATCGACTGGGCCAGGATGCCTGTCTGGATGGATTGGATCGCGCCGACCTGGCCGGAATTGGTTTCCGCCTGGTTCGGATTGGCATAGGCATTGATCGTGATGTCGCCACCATTGGCGCCGGGCTGGGATACGCCGGGCAGGCCGCCCTGGGTGGGAACGCCGCCGCCGCCGCCATTGCCGCCGCCGGAGTAGACCTGGACAGCCGGGGCATCGGCCGCCGGATTGCCGTACTGGTCGATGCCGCTGATGACCTGGACGTTGGAGCCCTGCGGCATGGTCACGGTGATGCTGCCCGCCGCCCCGGCAGCACCGCCGCTGCCGGCGCTCAGGTTCGGCACCGGAGCGACGGCGTTGTTGCTGGCATCGGTTCCGTCGCTGCCGCTGCCGGCTTGCGTCGCCAGCGCCACGCCCGGCGTACTTCCAGCGGCGTAGTAGAGACCGCCGGTGCCGGGGACCTGGCTGAGGTCGATGTCGATAGACGTCCCGGCTGTGCCAGGATTGCCGTTGCGGCCCGGCTTGTCGAAGTCGGGGGTGGTGGGCGCTGGACCGTTGGGCGCCGTGTTGGAGAAGGAGCAGCCGCCGTAGGAGATGTCCCCGCAGGTCGTCTGCGTCTGCGCGTGGGCGGGCTGCCCACCCAGGACCAGCGCGAGCGCGGCCACGGCGGAGCAAGAGGAGAGGAGCCGCACGCGGTTCGAGACCGGCGGTGACCCACGGAATGTGGGTTGGGGCGAGCGGTGAGCGAGCGGCGCGGCGGTCATGGTCTTCTCTCAGGGCGAGGGGCTTTGGGCCTGCCAGCGACGGGCTGGCCATGGGCTGCCTCGTACCGGTAGCCTTCGCCGCAAGTCCTGAAATCATGCCGAAGGATCAGCGAAACTTAGATGTGCCGCAGCGCGGGCAGCCCGCCTTCCCGGGCCCCGCTCCTTCAGGAACTGGTCAGGGCTCCTTGAGAAGTGCGCGGGCGGTGCAGCATCGCGCCCGGCTGACAGGCGCGCTGGATCGAGGCTCGCGGCGGTCCACGCGCTCGTCGAGTTGCTCGTCAGCCCCCGGTCAGAGCGAGTTGCTGCTCTCCAGCGGCCGACCTACGGCAACGGAGCCGGCCGCCTCGACGGCGGACCGGAACCGCTCGAAGTCAGCATCGTAGCGGAAGAAGTAGCTGCCGGTGTGGTTGCGGGGTGTCCCCTCACCCTGCAGACGGACGAGATCCCGCAGCGCCAGTCGCGCCTTGTCTATCTGCCCAAGCTCTGTGAGCGCGACGACAAGCGAAAGGTAGCAAGGGGCGTAGTCGGGTAGCCGGGCGGCGCACCACTGCAGTTCGACTAGCGCTTCCTCGACACGCCCCGCTAACACGAGCACGCGCCCCAGGACCGCGCGGAACCCGGGCCGAGAGTAGGTATCGAGCGCCAGCCCCTGACGCAGGATGCCCACGGCCTCCTCCGCATGCCCGCAGGTGGCCAGCACGTCGGCACAGTCCGCGCGCGTCGCGACGTAGACCGGTCGGTCGGTGCGCAGCGCCGCCCTGGCGACGCTCACCGCTTCCTCCCAGCGCTGGTGCAGGAGCAGTACGAACGCGAGGCGGCCGAGGCAGAGCGGCGAATCCGGAGCCAGCTCCACCGCGCGCCGCGCGTGCTGCAAGGCCAGATCCCGTGCCGCCTGCCCGCCGGGTTGGCCCCAGCCATGGGTAATGGCGCGCTGCACTGCATACGCCTGCCAAGCATGAGCGGCCGCATAGTCCGGATCAGCGGCTATCGCGCGGTCGAACATCTCCCGCGAGATCTGGGTGTCCGCCTCGGTGCTGCGCAGGTGGTGTTCCTTGCCGAGCAAGTAGTAATCCCGGGCCGTCCTCTCTGCAGGCTGCTTGACGGTGGCGCGTCGCAGGCTTTCTCGGTTGATCTGACGGTCGATCTCCGCCGCGAAGCTTAGCAGCGCCTCCTCCGGCGGCTCCGGCCCGTCCTCGTGCGGCCATTCCAGGCGGTCGCCCCAAATGGTGGCACCCGCCGCGTCCTCCAGCCGAACCGTGCTGCGCCACTTCGTCACCGCCGAACGCACCGCCACGTGGAGGTGATAGCCGTTGGCCGCAGGGACCTCCACACTTCTCAGAACCCGCAGGTGTTCGAAGGTGGCGAGAACTGCGGTGATCTCCACAGTCATTGTGTCGGCCACGTGCAGTTCCACGGACCTCGCGTCGAGAGCCTCGACCGGGTGCACAAAGACGACGTCATGGGTTGATGAAGGTGCCGAGCGCAAAGCGGGCACCACCGGCTCCGCGGAACCGGTGCCGGCTGATTGCTCCTTCCGCACCTCGGCCGCGAGAATATAGCCCCGCCGTGGGACGGTGCGGAGCACCGCCGTGGCGCTCTCTCCGAAGGCCTTCCGAAGTTCGCTTATGCACTGGGTCAGGCTGTCGTCCGTCACCACCATGCCCGGCCAGAGCGCGTCCAGCAGCTCCACCCGGCTCATCAGGCGGGCGGGTCGCTCCAACAAATGCACGAGTAGCCCGAAGGCCTTCGGGCGAAGGGAGAGTTCCACCTCACCGGGGCCAAGCAGCGTCCCGCGTACCGTGTCCAGGACGAATCCCTCAAAGCGGTAAGCCACGCCCTGATCCACAGCCGTCATTCCCTCGCCCTGGCGAAGCAATTAACCGAAAGAGTCCCGAATGAATTCCGAACTGTTTCTGAAGGTTCTTGTACCATAAACCTTAACTGCCGGACACATACAAACATTTCTGTATGCGTCAGGACGGGCCAAGTCATTGCATTTGCTGCATCTATATGGCTCCAGCGTTCGTCGGAGCGAGCCCTGGCGGAGGGAGGATTAACGAGAAGCGGGGGGGGGTTCCTCAGATACCTAGAGTGGCGACGAGCGTTGCGTACCGCTCCTGCTCCTGACGCATAAAAGTCCGGAGCGCCGCCGGAGAACCACCCGCCGGTTCGGCGCCCAGCAGTGCCAGACGCTCACGCGTCTCCAAGGTCGCGAGGGTCGTGCGTGCGGCCTCGTTCAGTTCCTCGACAGCACCGGGCGGCGTCCCGGCGGGCGCGAGCAGGCAGCCCCAGGACGTACCGCCGTAGCCGGGGAACCCGCCTTCCACGACGGTGGGCAGGTCTGGCAGCAGGAGGGTGCGCTCCGGCGAGGCCACGGCGATGGCACGCAGCATCCCAGCCAGGACGTGGGGCCGGACAGCCGCATAGGCGTCGAACATCATGGAGGTCCGGCCCATCAGCAGGTCGGCATGGGCTGCCGTGGAGCCGCGATAGGAAACGTGCTCCATCTCGACCCCAGCTCGGCGCAGCAAATCCGCGGCGAAAAGGTGTGGGTTCGACCCGATCCCGGACGAGGCATAGGCGGCGCGGCCATCTTGCCCTCGGGCCCAGGCAAGAAAACTGGGCAGTTGCTGGGCGGAGTGCGAGGAGGGAACCACCATGACGATCTGCACCGTCGTCGTCAGGATCACCGGCACGAAGTCTTGCAAGGGATCAAAGGGAAGCGCTGGAAACAGCGCGGCATTGACGACGTGCGACGAGGCGACGAGGGCCAGGGTGTGCCCATCAGGCCTGGACCTTGCGACGACCTCCGTGCCGATGATGCCCGACGCCCCTGGCCGGTTCTCGACCAGGACGGGCTGGCCGAGCTGGGTGTGTAGCCCTCCCGCGATCAGCCGCGCCGTGGCGTCGGAGGCCCCGCCCGCTGTGTACGGCACCACGATCCGGATAGGACGTTCCGGCTTCCAGGCGGCTTGTCCCCGTGCGGCCCGCGTGATTGCGGGCGCGGCCAGGAGGGTGGAAGCGGCCAGGAGGGCGCGGCGGGCCACGGGCTGCGGCATCCTGCGCCTCCCTCGCGCTCAGTAGGCCAGCTTCACCGGAAACCAGCCCGGGCGCCGGTCGTCAAGGTAGGCGCCCTCGATCCGCGTCACGGACCAGCGCTCCACGGCCGCCTCCTTAACCGTGACTCCGAGGCCTGGTCCGGCCGGCACCGCGAAGCAGCTCTCATCCAAGGCGAAGCCCTCCTCGATGATGTCACCGGAGAGGTGCGAATGCTCCGTATCCAAGAAGATCGTCATGTTCGGAATCGCCGCAGCGAGGTGCAGGCAGGCCGATTGCGGCAGTCCCAGTTCGCCGCCGGAGTGCAGCGTGACCGGGATGCCGACCGCCTCGCAGACCGCAGCCTGCTTGACAACCTGCCAGAGGCCGCCCGCCTCGTGCGGGTCTACGGCCCGCTAGCGCCTGAACTGCTGGGCTGAGTGGGCGTTCTCCGGCATTTCGGAGGGTGCGATGGCGCTGACGGACGAGCGGTGGACGGTGCTGGAGCCCTTGGTCGAGGCTTGCCCCCGCACGCCAGGGTTCCGCCCCGGCACCTGCGGCGGACCATCGGCGCGATCCTCTGACGGCACAACAACGGCGCGAAATGGCGAGCCCTCCTCTTGGAGGAAGGCCCTTGGTGGATGGCGGCGCAGACCTCCATTCGGTGGTCTCGCCTGGGTGTCTGAGAACGTCTGCTCACCCTGGCGTAGGAGGGAGGTGTCAGGCCCGGCATGACCTTCCTCGTCGGCACCTCGATCCTGGCGCACGCCAAGGCAGCAGGGGCAGCCAAAAAGGCGCGACAGCGCGGGCTGCGCCGTCGCCTTCTCCCTCGCGCCGGGACAGGCGCACGAGTTGCCTCACGCCGTCCCCTCCTAGTAGCCCTTCCTGGCGTGCCGTCCTCCGCTAGCTCGTAAAGGGTCAGACCTGCCGCATCCCGCCATCGACACAGAGTTCAGCGCCCGCGATGAAGCTCGCCTCGTCGCTGAGGAGAAACAGCGCTGCCGCCGCAACTTCCTCCGGGCGTGCCATTCGGCCGAGTGGGATCTGCCCAATCAGCGCCGCGCGCACCTCATCCGTCGTGGCCGCCATCATCGCCGTGTTCGTGGGGCCTGGGCTGACGACGTTCACGCGGATGCCGCGCGGCGCCAGTTCCGCGGTCCAGGTGCGCGCGTAGGAACGCAGGGCCGCCTTGGTGGCGGCATAGGTGCCGTAGTGGGGAATGCCCGCCATGTCCGCGATCGACCCGATGAGCACGACCGAGCCGCCCTGGTCCATGGCGCCGACGGCCGCACGGAAAGCGAGAACGGGGCCGCGCACATTGATCAGGAAGTGGCGATCAACGTGCTCCGGCGTCTCCTCGGCCAGCAGCGCCGGTTCGGAGATCCCGGCATTGAGTACCAGCGCGTCGATACGGCCATGCGTGTCCCGCACCGCGGTGACGGCCGCCGCCACGTCCTGCGCCACGCTGGCGTCCGCGACGAGGCCGCGTGCCCCCCGGCCGATTGTGGTGGCGGCCATCTCCACCGTTTCGGCACGACGCCCGGTGAGAAAGACCGCCGCACCCTCGGCTGCCAGCCGCTCGGCGGTGGCAAGGCCGATGCCGCTCGCGCCACCCACCACCAGGGCAACCTTGTTCAACATCCGCGCCATCGTCGTCTCCTGTTCTTCAGCGATGGCGGCCTAGATATATGGAGTGTATCTGGTAGCAAGAACGCACTTTGGATAGCCTAGATATGGCCGATGATACCGACCTGGAAGCACTCTCCTCCTGCGCGCTGTCCGCTATGGCGCGCGTGCGACCGGTGCTCGACAAGATCGCGGACAAGTGGACCATTCTGATCCTGACGGTGCTCTGCCCGAGGCCTTCTCGTTTCAACGAGATCAAGCGGCGCCTCGATGGCATCACCCACAAAGCCCTCGCGGACGCGCTGAAGCGCCTGGAGCGGAACGGGCTGGTAACGCGGACAGTGCTGCCGACGGCGCCGATCGGCGTGGAATACGCCATCACGCCGCTGGGGCACTCGCTGCGTCAGCCCTTTGAGGCGCTCTGCGGCTGGGCACTTGCGCATGGCGACGCGATCAATAACGCCAGCACTGCATATGACCGTGCCAGAGAGGCCGAGTAGGCTCCAAGGGAGATATCGCGGCTATAGACTGATGCGGATGCTGACCACTCAAGCTGTTGAACCTATCCCGCCGCGTCATGGCTGCCTGCTTGGACGCTGCACCTGGAAGCAGACGTTTCGCCATCGGCCAAACCCGGCCATGATGGCTCAGCGCCCTGAGCACCCATCACGTGACCCGTAGCATCATCGTCCGGACAGCCAATTCGAGTGCCCGTGCCGCGGCGCTCGCAGCGGAGGAACTGGTGCGGGCAAACATTACGATCTCCGATGGTGGCAGGTCGGGAAGACCGAAGCGTGGTCCGACATCGCTCATCCCTCCCGAGGCTACGGCCCCCATCGGAGCGACGCCGAGACCCGCTCTCACCGCAGCCAGGAGGGCAGTGCAACTTCCCCCGACGAAGGCCGCCCGCCACGGCCGGTGAACCGCCTCGAGGCGCCTGATGGCCATGGCTCTAACCCCACATGGCGCCTCGAGCGTGACAAGCGGTACGGCGAGGTCCGGTGCCATTACACCTTCATCAGCGGATCGCCAGCCCAGAGGGTCTGTGCCCAGCACCTCGCCGTCCGCGCCGCCCGCTTCCCGCCGGACGATGACAGCGTCTAGTTCACCATCGTCGAACAACGCACGGACGTGTTGGGACAGTCCGATGCGCAGCTCAATCGCACTTCTCGGCGGAAGTGCCGCGCGAACATGGCGAATGACGTGCTCCAGCCCTGCCCCCAGCGCGTGATCGCTCGCCCCTATGGTGAACCGTGTCCTCGGCCCTTCGTCGAAGCGCGCGGCTTCGTCATGCGCAGCCATCAATGCGCGCGCTTTGGCAAGGAATGCCAAACCGTCCTCAGTTGGTCGAACGAAGCGGGGCGTGCGTTCCAGGAGCTTTCGGCCAAGGGTCGTTTCCAACCCCTTAAGGCGAGCGCTGACGACCGGCTGCACGGTGCCCGCCGCTTCCGCTGCCCGGGTCAGGTTCCCGAACTCCACCGCGAGGATGAACAGACGGACTGAGGCAAGGTCGAGCATCATATTGATTCGCTATGATCACCAGCGCACATCATAGCATTCCGCCCTGATTGAAACAGAGCCAAGTCTCCTCCGCATCAGTGCCGAGGAGGTTTCCATGCCCATGATCACCGTCCGCTACGTTACCGCATCGCCGCGCGCCGGAATCAGCGCCGATATCGCCAAGCTGGTGACCCGGCTCGGGGCCGAGCAGCTCAACAAGGACTCCAAAGTCACCGCCGTTCTAGTTGAGGAGGCCGATCCACAGGGATGGTTCATCGCCGGAAAGCACCCGACCGATGAGGGGCTTTCGGCGTTCTGGCTGGACATCAAGATCACTGCTGGGACCAACACGAAAGCTGAGACTACGGCCTTTGTTCGTGCGGCCTTTATCGAGATGGAGGAGTTGATCGGCCCTTTGCACGAGGAGTCCTACGTACTGGTGCATGCGGCTGATAGCGACGCCTACGGCTACGGTGGCCGCACTCAGAATGGTCGATGGGCCGTGGCCAACCCCGGATAGCACAGGAGACAAGGACTCCGAGCCAAGCGCCTCTCCGTTCCTGAGAACTCCGGACAAGCGACTGGGCTTGACCGGTCAGCTTATGGCATCCACAGCCTGCGCCGGACCCTGGCGGTCGCTACCACGCCGGCCGGCCAGGACATGGCCGCCTTTCTCATCAGGGAGGGCTTGGCCGTGGTCTGCCGGGCCGAGAGCCGCGGATGGGCGGGGGCCTGGCGAGCGTGTGGCGGACGGGTGGTTCTGGGACCTTAGCCTGCTGCGAACCACTGCCGGTGCTGCCGAACGTAGCCAAGGTGCGGATGCAGGGCCGGGTCGGCGGGCAAGTGGATGCGGCTCATCTGCCGCTCGAACGGGACGCGCAGCTCGGCGGGCACGCGGTTGTGCGCGACGTGCCATCCGTCTGCCGGGCGCGAGCGACTGGTGGCTCGTGGCCCTTCATGTAAATCTCGCATCAACATTAGCATGGAGATCGCACTGGGGTGTTCCGTGGACTTCCCCGAGGGTGCCGCCACCCCCATTACCGGGTAGCACGATTTCCGGGTCAGTCCAGCCGCCGTAGCTCAACCGAGAAGCGGCGCCAGTTGGCAACGTAGCGCGCCGCCGATTCAAGGAGTGTCGCTTCCATCGCGGGGTCGAGCGCGCGCACGACCCTGGCCGGGGCACCGACGATGAGGGAGAAGTCCGGGAATTCCTTCCCCTCCGTCACCAGCGCATTGGCGCCGACAATGCAGCAGCGCCCGATCCGTGCCTTGTTCAGCACCGTGGCGCCCATGCCGATCAGCGAGCGGTCACCTACTGTGCAGCCGTGCAGGATGGCGTGGTGGCCGACCGTTACGTCGGCTCCGATGGTGAGCGGCGCGCCAGGGTCGGAGTGCAGCATGGCGCCTTCCTGGATATTGGTGCGCGCGCCGATCGCGATACGCGTGTTGTCTCCGCGCGCCACGGCGCCGAACCAGAAGCTGACATCCTCCTCCAGGGAGACGTCGCCGATGACCTGCGCGTCCGGCGCGATCCAGAACCGGCCCGCCTCCGGCAGCGTCGGTGCCGCCCCGTCCAGCGCGTAAAGTGCCATGTCCATCCCTCCCTGAGGTGCGTTCGCCTACTCGATCACGATCTTCCCACGCTCCGCGACGCCTTTCCACTTCGCCTGCTCCGCCTTCAGGAAGGCCGCGAACTCGGCGGGCCCCTCGGCAAGCGGCGTGGTGGCCTGCTCTTCGAAGCGGGCGCGAACGGTCGGGTCGCGTATCGCCTCCCCGAAGGCGGCGTAGAGGGTCTGACCCTGTCCCCGAAGTACCCTCGCTCATGAGCAGAGTCGGTCTTCTGTATGCCCCTGCTTGGGGCGGGTTGCAAAGGCTGCTGGGGTGAGCCCGTCGAGGCTCGTGTGTGGGCATTCGGCGTTGTAGTCGAGCCTCCATGCTTCGATGATCCGGCGTGCCGCGGCCAAGCTGCTGAACAGGTGCTCGTTCAGGCACTCGTCCCGAAGCTGACCGTTGAAGCTTTCCACGAACCCATTCTGCTGCGGCTTGCCGGGCGCGATGTAATGCCACAGCACCGACCGCTCCTCCTTCCAGCGCAGGATGGCGTGCGACGTCAGCTCCGTGCCGTTGTCGCTGACAACCATGGCCGGTCGGCCACCGCGCAGCTCGACAATGCGGTCCAGTTCGCGGCCGACTCGCAGGCCGGACAGCGATGTGTCCACGACCAGGCCGGGGCATTCGCGGGTGAAGTCGTCCACCTCGGGCGAACCTCTTGGTTCGACCACGGCCAGCACCCGGAACCGGCGTCCGCTGGACAGCGCGTCGGACACGAAGTCGAGCGACCAGCGCTGGTTCGCCGCGTCCGGCAGCGCCATGGGCGAGCGCGTGCCCAGGGCTCGCTTGCGGCCACCCCGCTTGCGCACGCCAAGCTTCTCCTCGCGGTAAAGCCGGAACAGCTTCTTGTGGTTCAGCCGCAAGCCCTGCCGCGCCAGCAAGATGTGCAGCCGCCGGTAGCCGAAACGGCGCCGCTCACCAGCCAGCAGACGCAACCTGGCACGGATCTCGCCGTCCCCGGGCCGCTTGGACGTATACCGGTAAGTCTTCGGTTCCAGCCCGACCAACGCGCACGCCCGGTGCTGCGAGTAGCCCTTCTGCTCAATCGCCCAGGTCACGGCCGTGCGCCGCAAGCCAGGCGTCAAAAGTTTCTTGCCAGCATCTCCTTCAGCGTCGCCACGTCCAGCATCTGCTCGGCCAAGAGCTTCTTAAGCTTGGCGTTCTCCTCCTCAAGCCCCTTCAGCTTGCACGCATCCGACACGTCCATCCCGCCGTATTTGGACCGCCACGTGTAGAACGTCGCCTCACTGATCCCGTGCTTGCGGCACAGATCAGGCGCTGCCGCGCCCCCCTGATGCTCCTTCAGCACGCCAATAATCCCCTCCTGCGTAAACCTTGACCGCTTCATCGTCCGTCCCCCTTCGATGGACCCTAGCTCAGGACGAGGACATTCACGGGAACAGGGTCACCGGGCGGAAGGGTGACTCTGCGGGCGACACCATTCCTTCATCAAACCGCAACACGGATGTCAGCACTGCTGGTTAGTCCCCGCCGCGAATTGGCGGGGTCCACTGGTGCACGGTATTTCGGTCGAGGGCCTGAGTAAGGACTTCGGCGGCACGCAGGTGCTGCGCGGGGTCTCTCTGCACGTCGCCGCCGGTGAGTTCGTAGCCCTGGTCGGCCCCTCCGGCTGCGGTAAATCCACCCTGCTCCGTTGCATCGCCGGAATCGAGCAGCCCGACGCCGGCAGTATCCGCATCGGCGGGCGAGAGGTGACTAGGCTGCGCCCTTCGGGCCGCGACGTCGCCATGGTGTTCCAGTCTTACGCCCTCTACCCGCACCTGACGGTGGAGGAGAACATCGCGGTCCCGTTGGCCATGCGCCGCCTGAACGCAGCGCAGCGTCTGCCCTTCCTCGGCACTCTGCTGCCCGGCACCCGGGCGGCGCGCGACACTATCATGCGCGACGTGCGGCAGGCCGCGGAGTCACTTGGCCTCGGCCCTATGCTCTCCCGCCGTCCCGGCCAACTCTCTGGCGGGCAGAGGCAGCGCGTAGCGCTGGCCCGCGCCATCGTGCGTCACCCCGCCGCCTTCCTCATGGACGAGCCCCTCTCCAACCTTGATGCCAGCCTGCGCGTGCAGACACGGCGGGAGATCGTGGCGATCCACAAGGCCGCTGGCGTCTCTACCGTCTACGTCACCCACGACCAGTCGGAAGCTCTCACCATGGCTGACCGGGTCGCGGTGATGCAGGCCGGCGAAATCCTTCAGATCGCCTCGCCCACCGAGGTCTACGCCGACCCGCAGGACCTGCGCGTCGCGACCTTCATCGGTTCGCCTCGCATCAACACTCTGGCCGCCGAAGCGGGCGCTGATGGCGTGCTGCGCGTCGCCGGTCAAGCGGTGGGGATGCGCGTGGCCGGGAGCGGCGCCATGACTCTCGCGCTGCGGCCGGAGGATATGCAGCCGGCCGTCGCGGGTCTGTCCGCCGCGGTGGAAGGGGTGGAGTTCCTGGGTGAGAGCCTTCTCGTCCACCTCCGCCACGCCTCGCTCGGCACGCCGCTGGTGCTGCGCCTGGCGCCGGAGGACCGCGACACCCTGCCGCCGGAGGGCAAGGTGGCGCTGCGCTTCCCTATCGCCCGCGCACTCGTTTTCGACGGTGCGGGCAAGCGGGTCGCCGTCCATGCGCTCTCGCCGGAGGCCAGCCTTGTCTGAGGCCGCCGTCGCCCTCCCCGCCCCGCGCCTCTCGGCCGGCGAGGCGCTGGCCGGATGGATGCTGACAGCCCCCGCCGCCATCGCCTTCGTGCTGATGCTGCTGGCTCCGACCCTTGCGACCATCGCCCTCGCCTTCACTGACTACGAGCTGGGCGCCTCCGCCCTGAGCTGGATTGGGCTGGAGAACTTTGCGGAGCTGCTGCAGGACCGCGGCTTCGGCATCGCGCTGCGCAACACGATCCTCTACGTCGCCATCGTCGCTCCCGCCTCCGTCCTCGGCGGCCTTGCCCTGGCCCTGCTGATCGAGGCCGGCACACGCGGCCGCGCCCTGTTCCGCGCCGTCTTCTTTCTGCCCGTCGTCTCCCTGCCCGTCGCCATGGCCGCCGCTTGGCAATACCTGCTGCACCCTACCATCGGCCCGCTGAACGCTGCCCTACGCACCTTCGGCATCGCCGGCCCGAACTGGCTCTCCTCCTCCGACACGGTGCTGATCTCCCTCGCTGCCATCGGCGTGTGGGAGAACATTGGCTTCAACCTCGTCCTCTTCCTTGCCGGCCTCACGGCCATCCCGCGCGAGCTCTACGCGGCCGCCGAGGTGGATGGGGCATCGCGCGCCTGGGACCGCTTCCGCCTCGTCACCTGGCCGCTGCTGGGCCCCACCACCCTCTTCGTCGTCACCATCACCATGACGCGCGCCGTTCGCGTCTTCGACAGCGTGGCGGTGCTGACCCAGGGCGGTCCGAACAAGGCCTCGGAAGTGCTGCTCTACGCCATGTACGAGGAAGGCTTCACCTATTTCCGCCTCGGCTACTCCGCAGCCATCACCCTCGTCTTCCTCGCCATCGTGCTCGCTCTCGTCTGGCTGCAGACCCGCGTGATGGAGCGGCGCATCCACTATGTCTGACCGCTCCCTCCTTCGCGACCTGCCCCGCCTCGCGCTCCTGACACTGCTCGGCCTGCTCATCCTCATGCCCTATATCTGGATGATTGCTGCCAGCCTGAAGCCGCTGGACGAGATCTTCCGCGCTTCCCTATCCCTGCTGCCCGAGCGCTTCTACGCCGTGCAGAATTACGGAAAGGTCTTCGCCAAGGTCCCGGTCTGGCGCTATCTCTGGAACGGCGTCGTCGTTTGCGGCGGCATCCTCTTTTTCCAACTTCTTTTCGCGGTACCTGCCGGCTACGCGCTGGCCAAGCTGCGCTTCCCCGGCAGCGGCATCGCCTTCGGCGCCGTCATGCTCGGCCTCCTCGTCCCCTATCATGTACCGGCACTGCCACTCTATGTCGGCTTCAGCCAACTCGGCCTGCTGAACAGCTACACGGCGCTGATCGCGCCCGCGACCATCTCTGTCTTCGCCATCTTTCTCTTCCGCCAGTTCTTCAAGTCGCTACCGGACGACCTGATCCACGCGGCGCGCATGGACGGGCTGGGCGAGGCGGAGATCGTCTGGCGCATCGTGCTGCCCAACGCGTGGCCCGCCGCCACGGCCTTCGCGATCTTCTCCGTCGTCGCCCATTGGAACGACCTGTTCTGGCCACTGATCGCTGTGAACGGAACGCAGTACGCCACCCCTGCCCTCGGCGTCCTCTACTTCCGCTCCGACGAAGCCGGTGACGATTTCGGCTCCCTTATGGCGGCCGCGGTGCTGATGACCGCGCCCCTCGTTCTCGCCTTCCTGCTGGCGCAGCGCCGCTTCATCGAAGGCATCGCAACCACCGGCCTCAAAGGTTGAGGCCGGCCATGGAGAGACCCATGACCATCGCGACCACCCGCCGCGCGGCACTGGCGACGCCCGCCGCCATGCTGTTCATGCCGCGCGTCCTGCGCGCGCAGGCGCAGACGGAGATCACCGTCCACTACGCTCAGCCCTTCATCTACAAGGAGGCCTACGACGCCATCCTGGCGGGTTTCGCGAAGCGCGAGCCAGGCATCAAGGTGAACTACGTCACCACCCCGAACTACGAGGAGGGCGCGCAGCTCATCCTCCGCCAGGCCGCCACCAACCAGCTTCCCGACCTCTCCTACCAGGGCTTCAACCGCCTGCGCGTCTTCGCGGAGCGCGGGCTCGCTCAGGACCTGATGCCGCTGCTGAAGGCCGAGGCCGCCGATCCCGCTACCATCGGCTACACGCCGAACATGCTGGCGCTCGGCCATTTCGGTGGCTTCCAGTCCGGCCTTGCCTTCGCTGCCTCCAACCCCGTCGCCTACTACAATGCCGACCTCGTCCGCCGCGCCGGAGGCGATCCCGACAACTTCCCCACCAACTGGGACGACGTCCTCCAGCTCTCTGGCAAGATCGACCGGCTTGGCGACGGCACCGAGGGCATGTGGTTCACCTGGAACGGCGACGACTGGATGTTCTCCGCCCTCCTCTTCGGCCATGGCGGCCGTATGCTGACCGAGGACGAGCGTGACGTCGGCTTCGCCGGCGCCGAGGGCCTGGGCGCGCTGCGCCTGATCGACCGTATGGTGAAGGAGGGCGGGATGCCCAACCTCTCCGCCACGGCGGCGCGGCAGGCCTTCACCGCCGGCAAGCTTGGCATGATCTTCCAGACCACGGCGCTGGTGCGCGGCATGAAGGAGGGCGCTGGCAACAACTTCGTCCTCCGTACCACGGGCATGCCCGTGATCGACCCGGCCAAGGGCCGCCTTCCCACGGGCGGCGCCGCCGGGATGCTTACCGCCAAGGACCTCGCGAAGCGCGACGCCGCCTGGAAGTTCCTGCGCTACTCCACGAGCCCGGAGGGCCAGGCGCTGATGGTCCGCAACACGGGCTACCTGCCGTGCAACCAGATCGCCATCGATGACCCGCAATATCTCGGGCAATTCTACCGCGAGAACCCGTTGTTCCTCGCGGCGGTGAAGCAGATTCCGATCTCCATCCCCTGGTACGCCTTCCCCGGCACCAACTCCGTGCGCGTGACGCAGACGATGGTAGACAATATCGCCCGCGTCGTGGAGGGCCGCGCAACGCCGGAGGAGGTGCAGCGCGACATGGCCGCCGAGGTGCGCCGCCTGCTGCCGCGACGCGCCTGACCGTGAGGACGCCGGCCAACCTGGCCGGCGTCCCCTTCCCTCCTCCAAGGACGGCCCCAATGACCTTCCGCCTCGCCCAGATCAGCGATACCCACCTGTCCGATCGCGTGCCCGGCTTTCGCGCGAATTTCGACCTGCTGGCCGAGCACCTGCGTGCGGCGCGGCCGGACCTCGTGATCAACACCGGCGACATCTCGCTGGACGGTGCCGACCGCGCCGAGGACCTTGCTTTCGCCCGCGAGGCACATGAGGAACTCGGCCTCGACTTGCTGGCCCTGCCGGGCAACCACGACGTCGGTGATGACCCCCTGCCCGATTGCCGCCAGCCGGCGGATGCCGAGCGCCTGACCCGTTGGCGCGCGCAGCTTGGCCCCGATACCTTCGTACGGGACGTGCCGGGCTGGCGCCTAATCGGGCTCAACACCCAGATCACCGCAACCAGCCATCCCGAGGCTGAGGAGCAGATGGAGATGCTGGTGAGGGCCCTGCACGGCACCGCGGGTCGCGCTGTGGCTGTGTTCATGCACAAGCCGCTCTGCCAGGAACGGATGGAGGAAACCGACAGCACCTACTGGTGCGTTCAGCCCGCTCCGCGGCACCGCCTGTTCAACCTCCTCCTGCCGCAGCGCCCCGCCTTCGTCGCGAGCGGGCACGTCCACCAATGGCGCGACCGCGGCGTATGCCAGGGACTGCGCCAGATCTGGGCCCCCTCGGTCGCCTTCATCGTGGGCGATGCTTGGCAGGAGACGGCGGGCGAGAAGACTGTGGGGTTCGTGGAGCACCTCCTCCACCCCGACGGCAGCTTCGAGACTCGTGTGGTCTCCCTGCCTCACCTTACTCGCCACGACATCGGCGAGATGCCGGAGATCTACGGTCCGCAGCGACGCCTGGCTGCATGAGCTCCGTTCGTACCCAACTTTGTCCGAGCGTGTTGCAAGGAGCGGCCGGCTGGACGTGTTGAGCCAGAGTATCTCCGTCACCAGGCGACGCGGACCTAGTCCGGACGACGCAGCTCCAACATGCGGTTGAAGCCGCCGCAGTCTGCCACCTTCTGCGGCCGCGTCCGGCGACGATTTTCAGATGCGAGTCCTGCATCATCGGCGCGCACCCGCCCGTTGCATTCGGCACCACGCCCGATCGTGGCGAGACGACGCCCTCCGCATTGGGATGACGTACCGCGGCCGCGGCATCGATGGCGCCGCGGTCGTATGCGCCGTCGCTAGTCAAGGAGGCGACCTCGTCAGCCCGTGGAGCAGCGAGCCGACTTCACCGACATCATCTGTATCAGGACTGGTAAGCTTCGTCGCGAAGATCCGGCCGGCATCAGATCCGTGTCGCGGTTTAGCGCCCGCCTTCCGGGCGCCGCTTGCTGACGTGCTTCCCGAAAAGGTATTCGCCTGGCCCACACGGTCGCAAGCTGGTGCTGCCCATCAGCAAATGCACGGATTCCTGCTCGCCGGATGGCCACACCACTTCGGACGTCTGCACCGTACGGCTCAGGGCCGAGCGGTCCGGCACCATGAGGTCGCGGCTGATCAGGACAAGGGTGGGCTGCTAGGTCCGTGTATAGGAGCTGCCCACCTCGCATGGTACGGGGCTCAGCCTGCCACCCCTAATAGTTTCCTGCGAAGGCTAGACCGCTCAGCGATCGCGAGCACGCAGGTCCACCTTGTAAGCAGGCCAGTTCGAGACCCTGTGCCACTGCCGCTGTTCTGCATCTGCCTGGAAGAACAAGGGGTACGCTCTCACGCGGGTAGATCCCGCCATGTCCCGAGTTGAACCGCTCAGTCTATGCACCACGCGGGCATTTCCACCACGCCAGAGAACTAGGGCCTGTTGACGTTCATGGTGAGGCGATGATGGCGGCGGCGAGGATGATACTGACGCGAAAGCTGGTGTCGGTCGTGTCGTAGCGGGCGGCGATGGCGGGAAACTCCTTGAGCTTGGCGATAAGGTCTCGATCAGATGTCTCCAGCGGTAGGTTTCACGATCGAATTCGAAGCGGGCTTTGCGGGTAACTTTGAGTGGGAAGATGGCAACGCCGCCGCGGGCGTCATGTTCAACCCGGAGCCGGTCGGCGTCGAAAGCCCTGTCGCCGAGCAGGGCGCCAAAGGCGACACCCTCGATCCGGGGCTGCACACTGATCGTGTCGTGGCGCTGGCCTGGCAGCAGGACGAAGTGCGCCAGGTTGCCGAGCCCGTCGACGAGGGCGACGATCTTGGTGGTCAGGCCGCCACGCGAGCGGCCGATTGCCCCATTTTCAGTCCTTCCTTTGCGCCGCTCGCCTTCTGGTGGGCGGTGACGATGGTGCCGTCGATCAGGGCGTACTCGAAGTCTGGTTCGTCCGACACGCGGTCGAAGACCTCGGCCCGTACCCAGCGGCGGAAGCGCTGAAATACGCCCTTCCACTTTCCGAAACCCCTCCAGCAGGTCGCGCCAGGGCAGGCCCGTGCGCACCACCCGCCACAGCACCGCCTCGAGGAACAGCCGGTTGTCCTCTGCGGTCACACCGCTATCCGAGGCCTTGCCCGGCATCAGCGGCGCGATCTCCTCCCAGACCGCATCGCGCACCCCAAACCGATCCTGATCCATCCTACCGCCACCGCGTCAGAGGCCGAGTTGAATCACAGCTTGGCGGCAACAGGAATCCTGGATGTCAACAGGCCCTAAAACATAGACGACCGTTATGATGCCGTCATTTAAAAGACGTCATGTAAGCAATTCGTACTGGCCTTGTCAGCCATCTGTCACACGCCGCGCAGTACCCACTGAGTAACGGAGATCATCAGCTATTGCTGCCATTAGTGTGGAAAACCGGAATGTCTTTAGGCGTCGATCGAATTGCGGCTTATTAGCTGTGAACTTCATTTTGAAATAACAAACGACTCTATTGCGGACCGGGAAGGCAGTGCTTGACTGGCCTGCCTCGGAAACACAGCAGCGGGCGCTTAAGCCCGGGGAAGGGCATCGATGCCTCGCATCTTCAGCACGGATTTCACCGGCTTCACGGCGGCCGGCTTCTCGGCAACTCCGGGCTCCGGCGCGCTCGACTCTAACGTCTGGCGCGTGGTGGGCCTGAGTGACAATCCCGCGCCGCCGTTCGGTTATGAAGGTGCGAGCGGCACGGATTTCGGCCGCGGCACCATTGCCACCAATGATCCGACGACGGCAGGTGTCTACTCCCCTGTGTCGAACCCGGCCCTCGTTCTGCAGCCCACCGGCGGCGAGCTCGACGCCAACGGGTTCATCGAGGCGCGGGTGCAGAACATCTCCGGCGCATCGGCAGCCGAGTTCAGCGTGAACTTCGACTGGGTTGCCCGCAATAGCGCGCCGCGGTCGGACAGCCTCACCTTCTCCTACTCGACCAACGGTACGGACTTCGTGGCCGTGCCAGCAGCCTCCTTCAGCTCGTCGGCCGAGGCAGCACCGGGCGCCGCCTTCACCGAGACGGCCGCGGCACCAGTCACCCTCACCGGCTTGAGCGTCGGGCCGAACGACTACCTGTATCTCCGCTGGACGCACACCGGCTCCTCGAGCTCGGGCAACCGCGATGAGGTCGGCATCGACAATGTCAGCGTCGATGCGACCACCGGAGGCACCTCGGCTGGAACGACGGTCTCGATCAACGACGTCATCGTGACGGAGGGCAATGCCGGATCCTCGACGGCAAGCTTCACGGTCACCCGCAGCGACACGTCCGGCAGCTTCGACGTACGGTACGAAACGGCCGACGGCACCGCGACGACGGGCGACAATGACTACGCCTCATCCTCCGGCGTGCTCCACTTCGCAGCGGGCGGCGCCGCGTCGCAGACGGTTGCCGTGACCGTCACCGGCGACGCAAAGGCGGAGCCGGACGAGATCTTCACGGTCGGCCTCTCCGACCTGGTGAACGAGGAAGGCTCGGCGGCCCTGGGGGACGCCACCGGCACCGGCACCATCCGAAACGACGACGTGGCGGCCACCCCCATCTACGAAATACAGGGCGCGGGCGACACCTCGCCCCTCGTCGGCCGTACGGTCACGACGCAAGGCATCGTCACGGCACTCAGCAGCGGCTCCAACAAGGGCTTCTACATTCAGGACTCCACCGGGGACGGCAATCCCACCACCTCCGATGGCGTTTTCGTCTTCACGGGGTCAGCCCCTGCCGGCATCGCTGTCGGCGACCTCGTGGCGGTTACCGGCCGCGTCCAGGAATACTCGCCGAGCAGCGCTGCCCCGGGAGCCCTAACGCTCACGGAGATCTCGGGGGTGACGGGCACGACCGTTCTGTCGCACGGCAACCCCGTTCCAGCCCCGGTGGTTATCGGGACCGCCGGCCTGCAGATCCCGGACACCGACGTCGCCGTGGCGAATGCCGCGTACGAGCGGCTCGAGGGCATGCTGGTCCGGGTCGAGGACCCGCTGGTGGTCGGCCCCACCAACAACTTCGGTGAGATCTTCACCGTCGCGAGCGGCGGGGCAGGCGCGAGCGGCCTGAACAGCCGCGGCGACCTCCTCATCAGCGGCGGCGCCCCCGCTTTCGGCTACACCGACACCGTCGGCGGCGACCTGAACCCCGAGCGCATCCAGCTCGACCCTGGCCTGGGCATAAGCCTGCCGAATGTCAGCACCGGCGCTAGGCTCGGGGGCGTGACCGGCGTGGTGGGCTACGACTTCGGCAACTACCAGGTTCTGGCCACCGCCTCGCCGGCTGTTGTCCAGGCCAGCCCGCTGACCAAGGCTCCTTCCAGCCTGACGGGCGACGCGAACCACCTGCTCGTCGGCAGCTACAACGCCGAGAACCTCGACCCTGGCGATGGCCAGTCGCGCTTCGCGACCATCGCGGGGGAGATCACGGGCAAGCTGAACAGCCCTGACATCATTGCACTGCAGGAAATCCAGGACGACACCGGTGCCGCGGACAACGGCGTCACCGCAGCCGATCTCACGCTCGGCATGATCACCGGCGCCATCGATGCCGCCGGCGGACCGCATTACGCCCTTCTCGACAATCCCTTCATCGGCAACGACACCAACGGCGGCGAGCCCGGAGGCAATATCCGCGCGGCCTTCCTCTACCGGACCGACCGGGTGAGTTTCGTCGAAGGATCGCTCGCGACCATTGCGGCGGATGGGAGCCCGATCCGGGGCGGCACCTACACCGACCAGCAGACCAATCCCGACAACCCCTTCTACGGCTCCCGCCCTCCTCTCTCGGCCACCTTCACCTTCAACGGTGAGAGCGTAACGGTGCTGAGCAACCACTTCACCTCCAAGGGCGGGAGTGCTGCGCTCTACGGCTCGCAGCAGCCGCCCTTCGACGGCGGCGAGGTGCAGCGCGCGGCCCAGGCCCAGGCCGTGAACAGCTACGTGGACGGCCTTCTCGCCACCGACGCTCACGCCAAGGTCGTCGTTGCCGGCGATCTCAACGATTTCGGCTTCGAGCAGCCGCTGAGCGTCCTCAAGGGTGTCGCGACCGTCACCAACTACGACGTTCCGGGCCGGGACCCGATCGCGGCCACCGCGACCTACACCCCTGGCGGTGCCCAGGTACTGGCCGACCTGCAGGATACGCTGCCACCGGACCAGCGCTTCGACTACGTGTTTGAGGGCAATGCGGAGACCCTCGACCACATGCTGGTCACCGGCGCGCTGGCGCAGGGGGCCCAGTTCGAGCCGGTCCACATCAACGCCGAGTTCTATGACCAGACCAGCGACCACGACCCCTTGGTCGGTCGGTTCGCGATCAGTGCTCAAGGAGAGCCCCCGGTGGCGCCAACGCCGCTGAACATCGTCCTGACGAATGACGATGGCTACAATGCCCCGGGCATCCAGACCCTCTACAACGCCCTGGTCAGCGCGGGCCACAACGTCCACATCGTCGCGCCGGCGGTTAACCAGAGCGCCCAGGGCAGCTCGCTCGGCGGCACCTCAGCCCTGAGCAGCCCGATCAGCATCACGGAGTTCTCGCCGGGCAACTACTACGTCGACGGCCGCCCGGCCACGGCGACGCTCGTCGGCCTGGACGATCTCTTCAGCGGCAACAGGCCAGACCTTGTCATATCGGGCACCAACCGCGGCGAAAACATCGGTGAGAGCGAGAACATCTCCGGCACGGTCAATGGCGCCGTGCAGGCGCTGTTCGAGGGCGTTCCGGCCATCGCGATCTCGGCAGGGTCCTTCCAGGGCAGCTACGACGCCGCCTTCGCGAACTCGGCAAACTTCATGGTCGACTTCCTGCACCAGCTACAGTCCAGCCAAGCTGCGGGCCAATCTCTCCTCCCTGTGGGCAGCGGCCTGACCGTCAACGTGCCCGGCAACCCGGTGCTGGCCGGCATCGCCGTGACCACGGTTACCCAGGAGTCCACCTCCTCCTTCCCCTACGCGCTGACGCCCTCGGGCGCCTATGCGGAAGGCTTTGTCACGAACACCTCGCCCTCAGGCAGCCCCACTTCCGAGGGCTCCCAGTTCCTGACGAACCACATCACGATCTCCCCCATCGACGGCAACTGGGGCTCGACCGAGGCCGATCGCGATGCCCTGGCAGTGCGCCTGGGCTCGACCCCCGGCAATGTCACCCCGCCGCACGCCCCGCTCGACATCCTGCTCCTGAACGAGGACGGTCACGGCTCTCACGGGATCGAAGTCACCCGCGACGCCCTGCTGGCACAGGGCCATGACGTGACCGTGCTTGCCCCCTCCACCGACCAGAGCGGTGTCGGCTCGGCGCTGTTCCTCAACCCGGTGACGGTGACACAGTACGCTGCGAAGGACTACGCCTCGACCGGCACGTCGGCGAGCCTCGTCGCGGTGGGACTGGACCCGCAGGGCCTGCTCCAGGGCGTCCACCCCGACCTCGTAGTGGTCGGCGCCGACCACGGCGATGCGGTAGGCATCGAGAACGCCAATCACTCGGCGACGGTCAGTGGTGCCATCACGGCGCTGTTCAACTATGGCGTGCCCAGCATCGCGCTCTCCTCCCACAGCGGCTCCGATGCGGATCTCGCGACCAGTGCGCAATTTCTCACCTCGCTGATCGCGAACCTTGAAGCGACGCAGGGTGCCTCCACGAGCCTCCTCCCGGAGGGCGTGGGCCTCAGCATCAACGTGCCCACTGGCGCCACTGCCAGCCACTTCGCCTTCACCACCATTGATGGTGCCACCGACGCCAACCTTGGCGTCGTGGGCAACGCGAGTGCGGCGGCGTTCGTCTATGGCGGATCCACCGCGGGCACGAGCCCGTACTCGGAGGGTGAAGCCTTCAATGCCGGGTTGATCACGGTCAGCCCCATCGACGGCAACATCGCCGTGCGAGATGCGGCAGTCTACGACTCCCTGGCACAGACCGTGGGTACCACCTATGGCGTGCCGTCCCATGCGCCGGCCACCATCGCCCTTCAGATTTCCGAGGACGCTTATCTCGGCGACGCGCAGTTCATCGTGACCGTGGATGGGCAGCAGCTCGGCGGTGTGCAGACGGCGACCGCTTCCCATGCCGCCGGAGGGTCACAGACGGTCGCGCTGCTCGACTTCTTCGACACCGACATCAGCGCGGTCAGCGTGAAGTTCATCAACGATGCTTGGGGCGGCACTCCTGCGTCGGACCGGAACCTCTACGTCGACAAGCTGACCTTTAACGGCCAGACTTACGAGGCAGAGCACGCCGTCAACAACGCCGGCCCTACCTACGCCACCGATGCCGGCCTGGAGCGGGAGGGTAGCCTCGACTTCAGGACCGCGAGCACCATCGGCCTCCATGTTTCCGAGGATGCCTACCAGGGCGACGCCCAGTTCCTCATCCTCGTCAACGGCCAGCAAGCAGGGGGTGTGCAGACCGTTACGGCGTCCCACGCGGCCGGGCAGTACCAGGAGATCGTTCTGAGCGGCAACTACGGCGATGTGCGGAGCGTCGATGTGCAGTTCATCAACGATCGCTGGGATGGCTCCGACGCGACGGACCGGAACCTCTACGTCGACAAGCTGACCGTCGATGGCAAAGTCCACGAGGGCGAGGCCGCCGTGAACAATGCCGCCGGCACTCCCTTCGCGACGGAGGCCCGGTTGGACCAGAACGGCACACTGCATTTCGACCACTTGTTAGGCTGAGTAAGGCAAGCCGGAGCTTGGCCGGCCTGACTTGCGCGGGAAGCCTGAACTGGCTCGCCCGCGCATGCCTTGGTCGGTTCAGACCGATTCAACGGTGATGGCGGAAAACACAGGTGTGCATTTGGCTCAATCCTCATGAACGCGATCATCGTCGCCGGCCGGCGTTTCGTCGCGTTGCGTAAATCGGGTGGGTCGCTGAGGGGGCGCACGCCGGTGTTCCACGCTGTCACGCCTCATTGTCGCATGTCACTTTGCGCGAGTGAGCCAGGCGCAGGTTCGAGCTGGGCCGAACCGCCGGCCGAACTGGTCACTTGCCCGGAATGCCGAAGGCGCCTGGCTCGCCTTGGTTGGCATCAGGCCGGCCCGTCATCCTCTGCTGGTACTGAGAATGAAGAACACCGGCCTGAGTAGTTGACGCTGAATCGGGATGGTCAGCGCATCGGAATGTCAGCTCGCTCGAGCTCCGCTGCTCGCTCCTCAGCAAGCTTGATCAGCTGGTTTAAGCTGTCGGGCCTCTCGGATCGAAAGACGGTGCACTCCCCCTTGCCATGGAGGTACAGAAGAACCGTCCAGCCGGAAGCACTCTGCTCGGCAATTTGGAGCCGGCAGGAGAGATGGTTCCGAGTTTCTATAACACGCAAGCTCTTTCCTCCTGGATGGGAGCACGAGGGGCCTAGTCGGTGATCCCCGGTCAACACTAGCGACCCAAGGTTGTAGAAGATCAGGCCTCTCACTCGCTCACGGCTTCTGTTTCGTGCGCCTGGAGGCCAGGGTCGCGCCCGCAAACATTTCAGAGGTCTCTTCGATGACGCGGCAACCTCCGATCAGAAGGCGCGCCTCGGTGCGGCTCGAACGTTTGTCAACGGCCGGTAGGTCACGGGAAGCGTCGCCCGCCTCATCCGCCGGTAAGCCGAGGATACGGCCGGGATATCCCGCCACGTCAAAGTAGCGCATGGTGCCGACGAGCTGATAGCGCACCACGGTCTGGCGGCCTGCTCCGTCAGGCGCTGAACGCTCCTCCTCCCTGCTCCTGCGGTGTCTGAGCCAGCGCCAAGCCGGAATGAATCGTTTCTGCCAGGAGCAGGGCCAAGAACGAGGGGACGCCGAGCGTCCTCATGAGGTAGTATCTAAAGCTGCCTGCTGTCCCCGTGTGTTTCACTTCTGCGGCGCAGAGGCTCGAGCCGAGCTTTCCTTCCAACAAAGCGACGCGACCGGCCTCTGCGACATTGCGAGGCACCGTCAGCGCTGTCCGGCACATGCAGGATGTCCAAATGTTCGTTGCCTCGGCCCACGGCTCCTCGTGCACCGATCTGCTGGTTGAGAGCCGCCTCCCCTCTTTCACCAGACGCTGCTTGCCGCTGTCATCTTCTTTTCACAGCTCAGGGCCTCATCCCCTTTTTCGATCGCGAAACACCGCCGCAACCATGGGCGTTGAGCACGTTGCCGACGCAGGTTCCGAACGGAAAATCCCGCAGCCGACGCCAAAGGATTGGTTATGTCCGGCATTACAGCAGATACATCTTCCTCCATTCCCGTGCCGGTCCCGGGGGCTGCGAAGCCCCACCTGGACGGCGGCCTAGGCCGGCACGGCCCCCTCATCATCATCGGCATCCTCGTGGTCGGTGTCGCTTACGCGGCCTACAGCCTCGTCTCGGACGTCGACGCCGCCGGCGCGGAGCCGACGACTTGGGTTCCTTTCGCCCTTCTCGCCGTCGCGCTGCTGATCGCGCTCGGCTTCGAGTTCGTGAACGGGTTCCACGACACGGCGAATGCGGTCGCGACGGTAATCTACACCCACAGCCTCCCGGCCCCGGTTGCGGTGGTCTGGTCCGGCTTCTTCAACTTCCTTGGCGTCGTCACCTCCTCGGGCGCGGTGGCCTACGGCATCGTCAGCCTCCTCCCGGTCGAGCTGATCCTGCGGGTCGGCAGCGGCGCAGGGCTCGCCATGGTCTTCTCCCTGCTCATCGCCGCCATCATTTGGAATCTCGGTACCTGGTACATGGGGCTGCCCGCCTCGTCCTCGCACACGCTCATCGGCTCGATCATCGGCGTTGGCTGGGCGAACGAGTTGACGGCCGTGGCGGGCGCACAGGCCTCCGGGGTGGACTGGTCCCAAGCGCGCGGGGTCTTTGAGGCCCTGCTTCTCTCCCCGCTCGTGGGCTTCGTCGGCGCCGCGCTGCTCTTGCTGGCCATGAAGCTCGTTGTGCGCAACAAACGCCTCTACCAGGCGCCGGAGACGACCGACCCGCCGCCTCGCTGGATCCGTGGCCTGCTGATCCTGACCTGCACTGGCGTGAGCTTCGCTCACGGCTCCAACGACGGTCAGAAAGGCATGGGGCTCATCATGCTGATCCTGATCGGCGTGGTGCCCGCCGCCTATTCTCTCAACCGTGCGGTTCCCGACAGCGCAACGCCCGGCTTCATCGAGGTGTCCACACAGGCTGCCACCGCGCTCCGCGGCTTGGCCGGGGACAGTGCTCCTGCCGTCGGCGGTGGGGAGATGCGCAAGCTTGTGGAGGACTACCTCCAGACCGATAAGCGCACCCTGGAAACCCTGCCCGCTATGGCTGCGCTGGCCGATGACATTGCGAGGCAGGTGCGCGGCTACGGCGCCATCCGCCGTGTTCCGGCCGAGCAGGTCCAGAACGTCCGCAACGACATGTACCTGGTGGACGAGGCGCTGCGGCAGATGGGCCGCCTGAACGACCCGCACTTTGACGAAGCGACGGCCGCTACCGTGAAGGAGTACCGCGGCACACTGGACCGCGCGACGCGTTTCATCCCCACATGGGTGAAGGTCTCCGTCGCCATCGCGCTCGGCCTTGGCACCATGGTCGGCTGGAAGCGCATCGTGGTCACGGTGGCCGAGCGGATCGGCAAGTCGCATCTCAGCTATGGGCAAGGCGCAGCCGCCGAGCTCGTCGCCGCGGCCACGATCGGCGCCGCCGACGTCTACGGCCTGCCCGTCTCGACCACGCACGTCTTGTCCTCCGGTGTGGCCGGGACGATGGCCGCGAACGGCACCGGCCTGCAGTGGGCGACGGTGCGCAATATTGCCCTCGCCTGGGTTCTCACCCTGCCCGCGGCCATGCTGCTCGCTGGCGGCATCTACATTGTCGCGCGGCAGTTCGTCGGGTGAACGAGGTGGATTTAGCTAGCCCTGGCAGAGCGTGTCCTGGACTGATCGGTTCCCCAATCGGGCGCGGGAGCGATGCGTCCCTGAACTCGCGACAAGCCTTTCGAAGGTCGTGGTGGGCCTCCGCCCGCTGTGCCTCGGCCCAGGTCTTCACGCTTGCCGCTGCCGGTGTCAGGGCCGTTTCCTGCTGGGCGAGGCGCTCCGCCAGGGTGGCGGCCACGGCAGCGTCATTAAGGCCTCCAAGCTATTCCTGAAGCAGCTTGCAGTGGTGGAGATAGGCCGAGACCCGCTTCTCCTTGTACAAGGGACGACGAACTCGATCCCGTAGCGGAGTTTCTTGAGTGCCTTGCGGAGGTCGTGCAACTCCGCCTCCGAGCGACGACGGATGTGCCGGCCACGACGCCGAGCTTTCCGTGCCAGCCGCTCCACCAGCCCGGGCGCGAGATCCAGCAAGGGCTCGTCCATGGCCCCATCAGCTGCCTTGCCGGTTACCGTCCCCGGATCCTCGGCCCAGGCCGCGAGGCCGGGCACGGTGCGCGTCAGTGTGGGGCGCCCGAACTCCTCCTCCACGCGTCGATGAGCCGTGCGCCGCTCGGCCTCTGCCAGGGGACGCAGCCACTCGGCCTCCGGACCTGCCACCTTCGGCAAGGTCTGCGTGACGAACACGTCCCAGTCGCGCGCCTCGCCAAGAACCGCTGCCAACTCCCGCAGGGCGGCCGTGAAGTGCGCCTCGGGCTCAGGTGCCAAACACGGTCGGAGGAGCACGAGCAAGGCCCGCAGACGACGGGTAGCGATACGCATCCCGTGGATCCCTTCCATTGGCCTGGCGGCCGCTGCTGGCTGGTGGGCCAGGAGAGCACCAAGCATGGTCGCAACGACCAAGCGGAAGGCCTCTGCTGCGATCATATCCCGCAGAAGGCCGACCCTGGGTTTTTCTCCCCCCGGTGAGGCTCGCTTGTTAGCAAGCGCCAGCCACGGTCAGACTTACTCTCGCTGCCAAGAATAAGACCCAGATCCGCCTGAAGCTCTTTCGCTACGCGATAGAGCGCGGCAGGCTTGCCCTCCTTCAGCTCCAGTTCGACCTCATGGATGTCTTCGGTGCGGTCGCTGGCACGGATGCTACCCTGGTCGACTGCGATTTCGATGTTTGCATCATTGTGGCGGAGCTTTCGCAGCGTGCGGATGACTTCGGTCCTGAGGACGGGGAACAGCTCCCCTTCAAATCCTGCAAGCGGCGTCTCCGCCAAGCGCTGCGGCTCGGGCTGCTCGGCTAGCACAGACCACTCCCACTCGCCCCGGCCGAAGGGACCAACGGCCCCTCTGAGCTTCAGAGCCTGTATGCAGCGGTTCCTGACATGGCGGACGCGAAAGCTGGCCCGGCTTGAACGATGGTACGGTCCGCTGTGTCGAAGTACGTCGTCGCCTCGCGTGAGGGTAAGCCTGGCTCGCAGTTCCACAGGACCGGAAGAATATCGAATGCAGCAATGTCTCCATGCCGCAGGAGGAACTTAATTTCGACTTCGGCGGGTTGGGGCGATGCAGACATCATAGCTTGCTTCAACGCGGAGAGGGCCGGCCACGTCGCTTAACGAAACCACAACATCACAACACGGCAACTTAATTGCCATAAAAATGAATCGATGAATTTTGATGGTAATTACCCAGTGCACCCTGAAGCGCGAGCCCACTTGAATCGCGAAAGAAGTCTTCAAAGCGCAAGAACGCATCATTACCCTTTGATCCTCACATTTTCGTGAGCTAAACTCCTCGTCAGCTTGGTTCTGGCAGTAAGCAGTTACGGAGAGTAGTTGTGTTCATCCTCCTAGCTTGTGAGACGACGACCACTGCGCGATTACAGGAAATGCTCGAGCAAGGTGGCCACGCCTGCTGCGCAGTCCCGGCCTCCAACAGCGCTGCTTTTTCCGCACGTGTTGCTGCTTGTGACGGTATTATCCTCGAAGTGCTCGACGTCGATCCGAAAGCATGTGAGGCAATCCGGGCCATCCGCCTGAATGGCATCATAACGCCAATCGTTTTGGTGGCTTCGCGAGCCAGCCCAGAAGCTGACAAGATCGCTCTCGACCAGGGCGCTGATGTTGTGTTGGTCCACCCTGTAAGTCCCACCATCCTAATGGCTCGGCTCAGGGCCATCCTGCGCCGGTGCCACAAACATGCACCGGCTAGCGATCTACGAGCTGTTGCAGGTTCGTTTCCGAACATGAAGCCGATGGTACCGAGCAGAGCTCCCGTCGCAGATCCAGAACGCGCTAATACAGCCGCAATTATGCACGCGAGCTAACCCAGAACGTTCTCGAGCGCGTTGTCCTGCTTACATACATTGGGATCATCGAGGGGATGAAGTGCATGATGTCGTACGACTTGGTGGTGATCGGCAGTGGTCCGTCCGGACGACGGGCCGCGGTACAAGCCGCCAAGCTGGGCCGCTCGGTACTCGTGATCGAGAAGGGCCTGCGCGTCGGCGGCGTCTCGGTGCACACCGGCACAATCCCCTCCAAGACGCTGCGCGAAACCGTGCTGAACCTGACCGGCTGGCGGGAACGCGGCTTCTACGGGATGTCATACCGGGTGAAGAGGGATATCGAGGCCGGTGACCTGATGGCGCGCCTGAACAAGACGCTGGAGCACGAAGTCGAGACTCTCGACCACCAGTTTTCCCGCAATCGGGTGGATACATTACGAGGCTTGGCTAGCTTCGTGGACCCGCACCGAATCGAGGTGCAGGTGGAAGCCGGCGAGACCCGACTGGTGGAGGCCGCCCGGGTCGTCATTGCCGTGGGCACCCGCCCTTTGCGGCCACCCCACATTCCGTTCAACAGCGAGACCGTGCTCGACAGCGACGAACTCGTGAAGCTCAAGGCTTTGCCAAGATCGATGACCGTCGTCGGTGCCGGCGTGATCGGGGTGGAGTATGCGACCATCTTCTCCGCCCTGGACGTTCGCGTAACACTCGTAGAGCCGCGCAGCAGCCTTCTCGATTTTGTTGACCGTGAGTTGGTCGACGACTTTATCCATCAGCTCCGAGACCGTGGGTTGGGCTTTCGCCTGGGCTCGAAGGTACAGTCCGTCCAGTTTGAGAACGGCCAGCCCGTGGCAATGCTGGAAGGCGGCCGGCGCGTTCGCTCGGAGATGCTGCTCTTTGCCGCCGGCCGGGTTGGCGCTACCGACGCACTCAACCTCGCGGCCTGCGGCTTGGCAGCTGACGAGCGCGGCCGTCTGGTCGTTGACCCTCAGACCTTCCAGACGGAGGTGCCGCATATCTACGCCACCGGCGACGTGATCGGCTTTCCGAGCCTGGCCTCCACCTCGCTGGAACAGGGGCGCATCGCCGCGTGTCACGCCTGCGGTGAGCCGCTGCCTCCAGCGCCGACATTCTTCCCCTACGGCATCTACTCGGTGCCCGAGATCTCCACGGTGGGTCTGAGTGAAGAGGAGGTGATCAAGGCAGGTACGCCTTACGAGTGCGGCATAGCTCGCTTTCGGGAAACGTCACGTGGGCACATCATGGGACTGAACGGCGGCTTGCTGAAGATGATCGTCGCGATCGAGACACGCCGGCTGCTTGGGGTGCACATCGTCGGCGAAGGAGCAACGGAACTGGTGCACATCGGCCAAGCAGTGCTGAACCTGGGCGGCACCCTGGACTACTTCATCGAGAACACCTTCAATTATCCAACGCTCGCCGAGGCGTACAAGATCGCTGCCTTGGACGCATGGAACCGCTTGACGCCCCGCAGGGAGGCAGTAGCCGGTGTGGCCACGGCATCACTGTAATCCTCAGCACACGTCAGATCGAGCGACCGCATCGCGCAGGGTCCGGCATTCCATACGCCGGACCCGTGCTAACGAAAGCGCGCAATGCTGTTGCGACGACAACTCTCTAGCTACAGGCTGATGGCCAGTCTGACCCCGAACGCCTGAAAGTCCCGATTACGGGTATCAAGCTTGATCTGCCCGTTCTCGTACTCCGCCTGGACCTTCAGGTTGGGCGAAAGATACCAGCTGAGCCCGCCAGTCCAGATGCTCTGCGCGCCGCCGCGTGTCGGTCCATCGCGTAGGTCCACGGTACTGTAGCGGGCCACCGCTTCCACCGCTCCCCAGTGACCATTCAGCGGGTCGACCATGCCCTGCGTTCTCGGCCGTGCCCAAGTACCGGTGTTACGAACCCTCTGTCGAGAGGGTCCGAGGAGCGGTACTGCTGCTTGGATGTACCAGCCGTCGAAGTTCCGCGATCCGCCGTTCGTTACATCAACGACGACGTGCTGGTAGAGCGCTTCGAGATAAACGGGGCCGACCCGGCCCGCGGCCTCGGGGCCGAAGGCGTAGGCCGTGTCGGTGCGAATGCCGGAGGTGTCGAGGAACCGGTTCGCATTGTCGCCCCGCAGTTCCGGGTAGTCCCTGAGGCGGATGGAGTCCGGGCCGGGGCTGGTTCCCGGACTGAACTGGGCTGTGGCGTCGAAACCAAGCTGGAACTGCAAGCTTGGCTCGTCCACCAGCAAAGCGACGCCGCGTCCGACGACGCCGCGCTGCTTGCTGTCGTGCAGGGCGGATGTGACGCCGGCCGTGCCGTAGAGGCTCGCGTTCCAGCGGCTCCCGCGGGCCTCGAAGCCGAGGGCCTCGCGGGTGTCACCAGAAGCCAGGCTCGCCACGATGTTGGTGATGGAGGCGCGCTCGAGGAACAGCAGGTCATAGGAACTGGACGCGTACTCCGGCAGGTGCTGCAGGGTGAAGGTCCCTGCCCTCACCGTCGCCCAGCCCAGCCCGTTCCAGGCAACTTGCGCTTCGAAAAGGGTGTTTGCCCGGCTGGGATAGCTGCCGAACTCCCAGGTGACGTTGTACTCGAAGTCCTGCAGGAAGGTGCCGCGTGCGCCGAGCCGCCCCCTTCGCACCTGGGTACCGCTGTCGAAACCGTTCGGAGCGTGCTGGTCGAAGAAGGACACGCCGTCTAGGTCGAGGCGAAGCAGGGGCGAGATCGTGAAGGCGCCCCCAGCGAGCGAGAGCGTCAGCCGGTCGTTGCGCCATGCCAGCCCGTCCGGGGTCGCCCGAGCGGCCGTCTGGCCCTGCGCCGCCGGTGTGGACGTATCCATTTGGCGTCCGAAGCTCGGTTCAGTCGAGTTCTGGCTACGAACCGTTTGGGCCGCGGCAGGGAGCGCGGGCGTGACCGCGAGCGCGGCAGCGAACATGATGCGGAGCAAGGCCGATCCTCTTCCGTCAATGAGCTGCACGCCTTTCACCAGCTGGCGAGGCGACGCAGCTGCGGCGTTTTCTTGTGCTGGTGCTCGGTCATGTGCCGGAGAAGTGTCTCGAGTTCGTGAACCGCTTCGAAGACATGCGGGCCCTTGTTGAGCATGACGCATTCCGCCCGGGCAACCATGGCCGCATCCGTCATTTCCTCGCGTGAAGGCGTGCCCTTCTTCACCAGATGCTCCAGCACCTGGGTCGCCCAGATCACGGGAACCTGTGCCGCCTCCCCCATCCGGTACGCAGGACGAGCCGCTGACCCGCGCTCCTCCTTGACAGGGCAGGCGGCCGTCTCTGTCTGGTCCATGGCAGATATCTCCGCGCTAGAAGCCCGCGGCCTACCCCATGCACCGGCGCCACGGTGTGAAGAGGCAGTGACGCTACAAGCACGAAACCGTCGGCGGGGAGGAGCAGTAGGCTGGAGCGGCGGCCACGCCGCTGCAGCGCGAGGACGCAGCGTCTTCCTAGAAGTCGGGGCCGGAGAGATCCTCCAGGGACGGGCACCGCAGCAAGCTTGAACGCTGCGGCGCCTCGGCTTCGCCGAACCGTCACTGGAATCACTACCCTGGCGCAGTAGACTTGCATCATGGCCGATCTCGACGCGATCGTCACACAACGCATCCAGGCCAGCCGCGACCAGCGGCTGCGCTCACGCCGATGCATTGACGAACGCAAACCTCTGTTGGCGGAGGACAACCTGCCGCGCCGCCTCGCCGTGGCGGAGCGCTTGGCTCCCGACGCAGCCGGATTGACGGACGCCGAGGCGGTTCAGGGCGACAGCGTGGACTATGTCGATGCGGCCTTCCTACCTATCGGGGGTCACCGCTCCCGCGCGGTGGCGGCAGTGATGGTTGGGAGCGGATCACCGATCGGCTCGGGCTTTCTGATCAGCCCACGACTTTTCCTTACCAACAATCATGTCCTCAGCTCACCCGAGGATGCGGCGGCAGCGCAACTGCTCTTCGACTACGAGATCGACGAGTACGGCAGGCCGCGATTGACAACGAGCTTTGCGCTCGATCCCAAAAGCTTCTTTCACACCGTCGGACTTGATTCGCTTGATTACACGTTGGTCGCAGTCCGCGACGGCGGCCGTGGCCCGGCTCGATTAAGCGAAATCCCCTATTGCCCACTCAGCGACCGGCCGGACAAACACGCAAAGGGTATCTGCGTGAACATCGTCCAGCACCCTAACGGGGGCTTCAAGAAAGTAGTGATGCGGGAGAACCGCATTGTCGCGCGGGGCGACTTCACCCTCCATTACGAGGCGGACACCGAGCCGGGCTCCTCCGGTTCACCAGTCTTCAACGACAACTGGGAAGTCGTGGCACTGCACCATTGGGGCAGCCCGCACCTAGAGACTCGCAGCGTGGATGGGGAGACAGTGCCAGTGACGGTTAACGAGGGTGTTCGCATCAGTTCGATCGTCGCTGATCTGAAACAGGCCGGCGGCGCGTCAGGGCCAGAAGTGACGGATCTGCTAGGCCAAGCACTGGCACTTGGGGATGCCGCAGGCAACGTGCCCGACCTCGGCGCCCGGGTGCCACCAAAGGCGGATGCGCCGGGGAGCACCGGTGGCCAGACCGTGGCTGCTGCAGCCGGTCCCGCTGTCCCGGCCGATGCCATTTTGCCGGCTGATGGCGCGACGGTGCGGATCAATCTGGTGGTGCCGCTTGAGATTGGTCTGCGGCTCGCTGGCGGCCTCATCGCTACGCCAGTCATGGCCGCGCAGCAGCAGCCAGCGGCCGCGCCTGCGCCCGCTACGGTGCCGGCCGCTGCGGCGCCGGCGTCTGTGACCCGAGCGCGCATCCCGACCGACCCTGCCGCACCGGTTGCCCTCGCCAGTACTGTCATCGGCGCCGAACGGGTCAGCATCGATCCTGACTTCGCCAACCGCAGCGGTTTCGCCAGTGGTTTCCTGCCTGGGCTGAAGATTGGGCTGGAAGCGATGCTGACACCGCTGCAGGACGCGATCACGCCGCTGAACGCGGCCACGGAAGAGCGAATCCCCGGCCTGCTGGACTACGAGCATTTCAGCCTGGCGATGCACAGGGGCCGACGGTTGGCGATCCTGACAGCCACCAATATAGACGGCGCTAGCTACATTGAAATCGACCGTCGCACCGGCCAGCCGGCCCAGGCCGAGGCGGGCGACCGATGGTTCGACGACGCACGCGTCGATCCGGCGGGGACAGTGCGGCAGGACTTCTACTCGGCGAACAGCGCCTACTTCGACCGCGGCCACCTGACCCGCCGCTCTGATCCAACCTGGGGCACCGCTACGCGCGCGATCCGTGCCAATGCCGACACCTTTCATTTCACCAACTGCTCGCCGCAGCACTGGCTGTTCAACCAATCGGTCAAATTCTGGCAGGGTGTGGAGCGCTTCTACCTCGAATTTGGCGCTCAGCCGGATCATGCCCGCTTGTCGGTGCTGCAAGGACCGGTGTTCGGGGACGACGATCCGTCTTATGACGAAGTCCAAGTGCCGCTGACCTTCTGGAAGATCGTGCTCCGCTTGGAGGATGGCGTACCGAAGGCGACCACCTTTCTCGTCTCGCAAGAGAAGTTGCTGAAGATCAAGCGACGCGGACAGGCACCCACAGCGCTGGACGATACACCCGAGGTGGACGAATATCGTGTGCCCCTGAGACGCATCGCCGCGTTGACAGGCCTCGATCTCGGCGCCCTGTTGCCATATGACAGTTTCGAGAGCGGAAGAGGCGCGGAGCTTGTCGCGCAGGTCGAACTGCGGAGTTGGGCGGACTTAAGGTGAAGCCTAAACGTCACTCGCCGTTCAGCCAGACCTTCTGACCGGCAGATAGTACTTGGCGCTCGGCTGTCGCCCACCCGGCTCTGGCTGGTTACGAACAAACCAGCCCCATGCTCAGACCTGGCGGATCTCGTAGGAGCTTGTCAGAGGCAAGAATGCTCCATCCAAATCGGCAGCTCACGCAGCCGAGGTGCGGTCCGGAGAGCCAGGATCAGCGCGCCCGCGGGTTCCCGAGCGAGATCGCGATGTCGGTGAGATCGCGAAGTTCCCTCGTGTCGGGTGGGCGCCTCGGCGGGACGGAGGCTGGGCTACCCCGGTCCTCCTCGACCAGCTTGGGGAACTCACCCCATCGCGGGCGCCTCTCCTCGCCCTCTTTACCGGGGTTCTGCGCTCCCTCGGGAGCGACATCGCGCACCGCCTTGAGCATCTATCCGAGCCCTCCGGCCGTAAACGTAGCGACGAGCCCGCCAATTGTCAGCAGCAACGCGCCGACCAGGGCAACGAAGGCTCGGTTCCTCCAGGTTTTCCTCTCCCGGTTTGCCACCCGGTTGCGGGCTGTCGCGACGATCATTTGCGCAATAAGGCTGCCGCGCACCCTGGCGAGGATGATGCTCTCCAGTTCCTGTGGTGTCGCGTCCGCGAACTGCTCCCTGGTTTCTTGCGCCACCTGGCCCGTCGACCGGAGCAGTTCTGACTCGGGAGCCACGTCAAGCACGCCCCGCCGGACGAGCGCCGCAAGCAAGCAGGCGATGGACACCGCGACCAGCGCCACGTCGACTGCAAAGGCGGCGGCAATGGGAACGGCATAGCCAGGCGGAGCCTGTCGGAGTTGGGGAGCCGCGACGGCAATGGCGGCGAAGGTTGCCCCGGTACCGGTCGCGTAGAAGGGCAGGCTCCGGATGACAGTCTCCTCGTCATCGAGCTCGCGAAGGAACCGCTGGCGAACGTAGCCTTCCAGGAACGCCTGCGTGGCGCCGGTGTCGGCTCGGTAAGCGGCCGCTTCTGGATCGGGCCCGGGGCGCACGCGTCCCGGGGTCAAGGTTTCCTCCACACGCGACTCCCGCGAACAAAGCAGGAACATGCACAACCGCGCTCACGCTGTCCATCTTCTTCGGCACCGCTGCACCACCTGTGACTTCCAAGGCTTTTCATTCGTCAGCGCTTCTATTCCGGCGGTAATCTACTACCCGACTACCGCCTGAAATCGTGACCGCAGCAAGCGGCCGAACATCGCGCGCCGACGCCTCGCTCCGTCAGAACCTGTTCCATATTCCGCAAGCTTAGCCTGAACACATGGTCGAGCCAGACCGCGTGGGTAATGATCTCCGCTGGGAAGCGGTGCCCGGAGTAGGTGGTGGGACCTGGCGTCATCCTCGCAGACTGTTCCGACGCGGTCCTTCGGGTTGCCGCCTATCAGCTTGGCAGTGGCGGCACGGAGATCTCCTCCGCGCCGTCAGACGCCAAGTCAGCCAAAAATGAAGTCACTCTCGCTGAGGGACGACAGCGAGATGCCAGTCAGTGTTACAGTGTCCGTTCCAGACAGGCTGATGACGACATTGTTGCTCTCCTGCCGGCTGGCAGCCATTACCTGCTGGAAGGTTACGAAGGTGCCAGGCTGGAACTGTAACAGGTCGTCATCCGCCCCCACCTGTCCGAAGCCGTAGATCAGGTCGCGACCGGAGGCAGCCTCGAAGATGTACACGTCGCGGCCCCCTTCGCCGTAGAGCGCGTCGTCTCCCTCTGCGCCGAGGATGAAATCATCCCCATCCCCGCCGACGAGGATGTCGTTGCCCAGACCGCCGAAGATGGTATCCGTCCCGGCATCGCCGCGAAGATGGTCGTCGCCGAGTTCGCCATAGAGTGCGTCACCATCGGCCCCACCAAAGGCCAGGTCATTGCCGTCGCCGCCAGCGAGCGTATCTAGGCCCGCATCACCGACGAGGACATCGTTGCCGCCATCACCGCGCAGGTGGTCGGAACCATCGGCGCCGTACAACGTGTCCGCGTCATCTCCGCCGAAGGCGAGGTCATTGCCGGCCTCTCCCAGTAGGATGTCGCGACCGGCCTCGCCCCAAAGTTCATCCGCATCAGCGCCGCCGAAGGCAAGGTCGCCGTCAGATCCGCCGACGAGCGTGTCAAGACCTGTATCGCCAATGAGGAGGTCGTTGCCGTCGTCACCACGAAGATGATCGTTGCCGGCCTCGCCGTAAAATGCATCGGCGTCGGCGCCGCCGAAAGCAAGATCGTTGCCCTCGCCCCCCACGAGAATGTCGACGCCGGTATCGCCGACAAGCACGTCATTGCCCGCATCACCGCGCAAGTGGTCGTTGCCCGCCTCGCCGTAGATGGTGTCGCTCCCATCTCCGCCGAAGGCGAGGTCGTTGCCGGCTACCCCCAGCAGGAAGTCGGCGCCGCCGAGCCCGACCAGCACGTCGTTACCATCAAGCCCGACTAGAATGTCGCGGCCATCCTGTCCAACTACGGTGTCGTCCGTCGCGCCGCCGGCATGCAGGACCGGCAGCACCGTGTCGGTGCGGAAGGCGAGGTTCTGGATGCGCTCATCTCCGGCCGGTGCGGTGTCGGCTACCGTGAAGGCGGCGTCGGCGGTGCTGTGCGCGACCTTGAGATACTCCGCCAGCGCATCTTGTTCGCTGCCCTTCGCGGCGAAAGTCGCGGCGCCTTCGGCAAGGGCGGCGTTGTTCAGCAGGTCAACCCGGCTGTCGGCATAGAGCCCGATCGGGTAGCCGTCGCCCCCGTCCGCCAGGAAGCTCAACGTCGCCATTTTGATGGCGCGGCTTGGATCACCTACGAGGGCACCGTTCTGCACCACCGTGTCGATCACCGCGCCGTCATCGTTTACAATGACGAGGTTCTGCACCCGCGCTCCAGCGCGCTGCACCGTGCCGTCCACGTTCAGAATCTGGGAGGTCGCAGTCGGGTCGTAGCTGAAGGAGACGCCGCCGACCTGGCCAAAGGACCCGGGCGTCGCGCCCGGTGCGACACCTGAGACCGCGTGCTCGAAGATCCGGACCATCTCGGCCGCCGTGACACTCACGATCGAGAGGGCGTTGTTAAAACGCAGCGAGTTCTCGATGTCGAGCTGGCTGACCGCGCCCTCGGGCTTGCCGGCCAGTGGATTGGCCTGGGGCGGCAGCTCGCCCGCTTCGGCACCGAGCCCGATCGAACCGATCTCGGCCCGGATGCCGCCGCCGTTCTTGATCGAGACGGTCACGCCCGCATCGACCTGCTTCGCCACGAAGAGGTTCGCATCGGCCGTCAGGTCGCCCAGGTTGGTCTCCTCGGTGCGCACCTCGCCGCGCCGCCCCTCCAGGTACACGTCGGTGTAACCGAGGAGGTTGCCGTCCTTCTGGTTGATCACGGCGGTTACGGCATCGGTCAGCGCGCGCACCTCGCCGCCCCGCGTCCCGTCGGCATAGGCGTCCTCGGAACCCCAGAGGGCGGCGACGGTCGTGTCGGTCGTGGCATAGGCGCCGGAGACCGCGGGATCGACGCTGGAGGGGATGATGTTGCCGTTGGCGTCGAAGGTGACCACCAGCCGGCCGACATAGGCGTACTCGTTGCCTGTGTTCACCACCGCCGTCGACTTGCCGTCCGCGCCGGTGACGAAGACAGGGTAACTCTGTGCCGCCGCGTCGCCCGGCTGCAACACGTCGCTGCCGTCGGCGAAGACCGCGTGGCTGCCCCCGGCGACGATGACGTCCACGCCGCTGAGCTTGGTCGCGAGGTCTAGTTCCAGCTGGTATTGCTGCAGGTGGCTGAGCAGTACCACCTTGTTGATGCCCTGGGCGGTCATCTGGTCGACGTAGGGCTGCAGGATCGCGACCAGCTCGGTGGTATTGTCCACCCCGCCGTCGCCCTGTGGGTCGAGCACCCGCACGCCGCCAACCGAGGAGATGGAGGCGAGAAGCTGGGTCGTCAGGCCCAGCACCCCGATCGTCTGGCCGTTCTCCACGATCGTGGTCCAGGGCGAGATCTGCTGGTCGGCGGCCTCCGCGGTCAGCGCCGTGCCGCTGTCCAGATCGGCGGCCGTGGTAGCGTAGCTGGCCGCGTCACGCAGCGTCGCCGTTACCAGGCTCCGCAGCGACGCTTCGCCGGCGAAATCCAGATTGGCGGAGAGGTAGGGGAACATCGCGCCGATCGAGGTGACAGAGGCTGCAGTGGTGCCCGTACCCTTGGTGAAGTCGATCGCCGCGGCCACCGCCGCCGGACCGAAGTCGAACTCGTGGTTACCGAAGACGCTCGCCTGCACGCCCAGAGCGTTCATAATCGCGATGTCGACGGTCGCGGGGTTCAGCGCGAGCCCCGCAAAGTCGCTGGCGGGCACGCCCAGCAGCCAGGAGTAGAGGTCCTGAAGCTCATTCTTCACGCTCGGATCGGTACCGGCAGCGTTGAAGGGGCTCGGGATGTAGTTGTCGCCTGAGGAGAGGGTGATGCTGTTCGCGACGCTGTCCTCGAGCTTGTCCACGATAGCCGCGAAGCGGCTCGCCCGCGTCGTCGCAGCAAGCCCCGCCTCAAAATCCGAGCCATGCAGGATCTGCAGCGTGAAGTTACCGCCGGTCTCCGTCAGGGCGTGCGCAGTGGTGACGCCGGAACCCTCGGCGGGCGAGAGCAGCAGCGGCCCGCCGGCCCCGGCCGGCGCGTCCTCGGCCGAGACGAAGTGGATCACCTCCGGGGCGTCGTCCGTCGCGACGATCCCCGCATAGGTGACGTCGGTCGGCGAGTTGATGGCGAAGGACATGACAGAATCTGCCCGCTCCAGCGCCACAAAGGCGTAGAGCTGCCCGTTCACTATGCCCAACGTGACGCTCTCCGGCTCCGGTCCCTTGTCGTCCGAGCGGGTATCGTCGAACAGGTCCGGCCGGTTCTGCAGCAGCATACGCTCGATCATGTCCCCGGAGTCGTAGGTCTGCACCAAGCCGCCGTGTGTTACCTCCCAGATCGAAAAGCTGCGGCCGCCAAGGGCGTGCAGCACGTCGATGTCGCCGTCGCCGTCGGTGTCGCCATCCACCTTGGAGACCTGGAGTCGCCCGAGAGCGCCGGCCGCCTTCACCGCCGCGACGTCGGCTGCGCCACCGAAGCTCGCCTCGTCCAGGCTAAGCGTGCTGACGCGAGCGACATCGCTGTAGCTTCCCCACTCGGAGGCATCGCCCTCGTTGGCTGTGACAAGATAGGTGCGGCCGCCGGACTCGAAGGTTGCGATGCCGTCCGGCATGTAAAGGCCGCGCAGGTTTGCGTTGACAATGTTAGCGCCGCCGTCCCGATCCGAAGGGTCGAGCCCCTGGCCGGGAAGCGAGTAGTCCTTCGTGCCCAAGGCGAAGATGTTGGTGTAGGTCAGCGTGCCCAGGTCGAGCAGCGCGACCGCATTGTTCTCCTGCAGAGTGACGTATGCCTTGGTGCCATCGGCGGAAACGGCGATGTATTCCGGCTCTAGGTCCGTCACGGCCGTGATGCCCGGCACGCCGGTGATCCGCACGCCGCTGGCCCGTAGTGCTTCGGTGTCGAACCCCTCGAAGCCGAGGAAGGTACTTGCGCCGGTCGCTACGTCGATGACCGCTACCCCGCCGACGGGGTCGCCCGAGGGATTCACGCCGTAGTTTGCATTCGGCTCACCCTCGATCGCGACGAGAAGGCGACTACCGTCCGGCGTGAAGGTCACCATGTCCGGTACTGCACCGACCTCCACCTGACGGATCGCTGCGGCGGCGTTGCCGTCGGCAGCCATGCGGTAGAAGGCGACCGAGCCGTTGCTCCCAGGCGTCGGGCCGTCATAGGCGACGGCGATCACATCGCCATGGACCGCCACGCTGTTGCCCGTCCCCAAGGAGCCGAGATCGGCCCGGGGCAGGCTGAAGCGCAGTGCGCCGTCGGCCGCGGCCAGTGCCTCTACCCCGGTTGGGCCGAGTACCAGCACGCGTTCGGTCCGCGGATCATAGGCAATGACCTCCGCGCTGCCGGCGGGGGTATCAGTGCTGTCCCGTGTCCAGAGGAGGTTACCGCTGATGGTGGCCATGGTGATTGCGCTCCCCTCTGGTGCAGCACGGGCTGTCTCGGTAAAGAAGGCATTACCCGGCGTTAACCGCCCGGACATGCATACTTTTATGACATTAGCTGGGCATGGAGGGATGACACCTCAGAGCGCGACCGTTGCAAACGCTCGTGCCTCGCGATGCGGTCGTGGCTGTGAGCGCAGCCTCGGCACAGGGCAGTTGCTCCCGCCGCACCACCCATGCCCAAAGAGGCACGCATCCTGGAATGGCCAAAACCAGGCCCGCGCAAGGCTGCCAACACTGTGGGCTGGTCTGTGAGGTCACGTGCTCGACGAAACGAGCCGACAGCGGCGACGTTGGCCGCCTGGGCCAGGTCGGCCCAGGACAACCTTTATGCAGAAGCACAGCCTTGCGCTCGCGCTTGCCCTCGGCCTGATTGCGGGCCCGGCCCTCGCCCAATCTCCCGCCCCGCAGCCAAGTGTGTCGACGGCCCCGACGCCCAGCGCTCCGGGCGGCGTGACCCCCGATCAAGGTGCGGGCGTTCCAGGCGCTGCCGCCTCTCCGCTCGCGCCTGTCCCATCCGCCGGTCCTCCGGACCCGCAGGCTGGTACCCCAGGCACGCAGGATCCGTCACAGCTCGGCGGCTCAGGCGGGTAACTCGTCGCCGCCTCTAAATCGACGCACGTGTAGAAGGCTCCGGCTGAGCGGTCGCGGGTTGGAGCCAACGTCATTGGCGATGGATTGCATTATGATGACAGCTTCGACCTCCAAGTCGCCGATAGCAGCAAAGGGGTCTACGGCGGCTATCCATGCAGCGGGCAAGCAGGGCACGACCAGGGGCCCAGTTAGGCTGGGCCCGACACGCCATCGTTGCTAACCGCGTGCAGGTCGGGAGTGATGGGTCCGAACGGTTTCTTTTGAGTGGACGTGATCCTCCCCTCGCGTGTGAGTTCCGAGCTGGCAGGGAGCGTACTCGCGAGCGCCGCTGAGCAATGCCTTGGGTCTCCGCCGCCGCCCGCAGTGCCGTCTCAGCCCGCAGCACGGCCGCGTCGGTCAGGCGCCGGACCTGAACCAGCCGGCTGGTAGCAATCGTCAACTCCGACCTCGCCGCCGCCTCGCGCGGGCGGTTGCGGGCCGCACTCGGCAAGGGCACGCGCAGGCGCAGGCCGAAGCTCGTCCCCTGCTCCGTCACGGTGCCCTCCTGGCGCATGACGTAGCCGCCGAGCTCGGGATTATCGATCGACGTTGCCGCAACGAGCCGCACCTGGGCCTCGGCGGCG
>NZ_JONP01000011.1 GCF_000711725.1 Roseomonas aerilata DSM 19363
TCTTACTTCTCGATGCTCGCGACGACGCCGGCGCCGACGGTGCGGCCGCCCTCGCGGATGGCGAAGCGCAGGCCCTGGTCCATGGCGATCGGCGCGATCAGCTCCACCGTCATGGCGACGTTGTCGCCCGGCATCACCATCTCCACGCCCTCGGGCAGCTGCACCACGCCCGTCACGTCCGTCGTGCGGAAGTAGAACTGCGGCCGGTAGTTCGTGAAGAACGGCGTGTGGCGACCGCCCTCCTCCTTCGTCAGGATGTAGGCCTCGGCCTTGAACTGCGTGTGCGGCGTGATCGCGCCGGGCTTGGACAGAACCTGCCCGCGCTCCACGTCCTCGCGCTTCGTGCCGCGCAGCAGGGCCCCGATGTTGTCGCCCGCCATCCCGCTGTCGAGCAGCTTGCGGAACATCTCGACGCCCGTCACCGTCGTCTTCACGGTGTCCTTCAGGCCGACGATCTCGACCTCCTCGCCCACCTTGATGATCCCGCGCTCAACGCGACCGGTCACCACCGTGCCGCGGCCCGAGATCGAGAACACGTCCTCGACCGGCATCAGGAACGGCAGGTCCACCGCGCGCTCGGGCTGCGGAATGAAGGCGTCCACCGCCTCCATCAGCTTCAGGATCGCCTGCTCACCGATCTCCGGCTGCTTGTCCTCGAGCGCCATCAGCGCCGAGCCGTGGATGATCGGAATGTCGTCGCCCGGGAACTGGTAGGACGACAGCAGCTCGCGAACCTCCATCTCGACCAGCTCCAGCAGGTCGGGGTCCGCCATGTCCACCTTGTTCAGGAACACCACCAGCGCCGGCACGCCGACCTGGCGCGCCAGCAGGATGTGCTCGCGCGTCTGCGGCATCGGGCCGTCCGCCGCCGACACCACCAGGATCGCGCCGTCCATCTGCGCGGCGCCCGTGATCATGTTCTTCACGTAGTCGGCGTGGCCAGGGCAGTCCACGTGCGCGTAGTGGCGGTTCGCCGTCTCGTACTCCACGTGCGCCGTCGAGATCGTGATCCCGCGAGCCCGCTCCTCGGGAGCCTTGTCGATCTGGTCGTACGCCGTGAACGACGCACCGCCCGTCTTGGCCAGAACCTTCGTGATCGCCGCCGTCAAGGACGTCTTGCCGTGGTCCACATGGCCAATCGTGCCAATGTTGCAGTGCGGCTTCGTCCGCTCGAACTTCGCCTTACCCATGTCGCGTCCCGTCCTGTCCCTGCCGGGGGCGTGCGCCCCCCGCCTGCCGTGCAGGCTGTGTTACCCACCCGTGATGAGGTTGGGCCAATATGGTGCTGAAGGTGGCCTTTCTCAGGCCGGGCCGCCGATCGAGGCGGCTGGAGCGGGTGACGGGAATCGAACCCGCACAGCCAGCTTGGAAGGCTGGAACTCTACCATTGAGCTACACCCGCTGAGCCAGAGCCGCGGCCTGCCGAGCAGACCGGTCACACAGATGCGCACCGCTCCGGCGGGCTGGGACACATGGAGGGGGTTGGATTCGAACCAACGTAGGCGCAAGCCAGCGGATTTACAGTCCGCCCCCTTTAGCCACTCGGGCACCCCTCCACAGGGTGTCCCCACCCTGACGGGCGGGAGCCGGCGGACTATCCGAGAAGCGGCGCGCCTGTCAACGTGAGCAGCCGCATCCCGGTGCGCCTTCGGCCATTATGGATCGCGCCGCGGCCATTGTCCCGAGGCGGCGCATGGCAGGCGGCGGTGCATTGGCCTTGCGGCAAGCTCAGCGATTTGCAGGATGCGGCCATGTCCCCCCCTCGACGGCCGCACGGCCCACGCTCCTCTGGCCCGGGCAATGGCCCCCAATCCGGCCCCCACGCGGGACCGGGCTTCGGCCCCAGCGCCCGCTCGGCTTCCGGGCAGCCGCCGCGGCCGCGCGCCTTCGACGGGAAGCGCGGCTGGAGCGGCAACGAGCCACCGGCCGAGGCGCGCGGCGGACGCCCGCCCTTCCCCAAGCCCGGCGCCGGTCCGGCGGGCGGCCCCTCCCCGAGCGGCAAGCCCTGGGCCAAGCCGCCCGGCAAGTCCTGGAGCCGCCCGCCCGGCGATGCACGCCCCGGCCGTTCCGGCCCCGAGGCCGAGGCGCCCCGAGGCCCGCGCCCGCCCCGCACGGCCGAGGCCCCGCGCCGCGACGCCGCCGAGGACCGGGCACCCGCCAACACCTTCTGGATGCACGGGCTGCACGCCGTCGGCGCCGCCCTGCTAAACCCGAAGCGCCGCCTGCGCCGACTTCTGCTGACCGCCGAGGCCGAGACGGCGCTCTCCGCCCGCCTGCCCCCCGGCACCTTCGCCGCGCGCAAGCTGAGCGTGGAGCGGGTCGAGGACCGCGTCCGCTTCCACAGCTTCCTGCCCGAGGACGCCGTCCACCAGGGCGCCGCCATGCTGGTGGAGCCCCTGCCCGGCGTCGGCCTGGAGGACGTGCTGGAGGCCTCGACCGGCCCTGTGCTGCTGCTCGATCAGGTGACGGACCCGCGCAATGTCGGCGCCATCCTCCGCTCGGCCGCGGCCTTCGGGGCGGCGGCGGTGGTGGTGCAGGACCGGCACGCCCCGCCCGAGACCGGCGCCCTCGCCCGCGCGGCCTCCGGCGCGCTGGAGCTCGTGCCGATGGTGCGGGAGGTGAACCTCGCCCGCGCCATCCGGGGGATGCAGGACCGGGGAATCTGGGTGCTCGGCCTCGCCGGCGAGGCAACGCGCACCCTGGCCGAGGCCAAGCCGGCCGACCGCCGCGTTGGGCTGGTGCTCGGCGCCGAAGCGGGCGGCCTACGCCGGCTGCAGCGGGAGACCGTGGACGAGATGGTGCGCCTGCCGATCGCGGGGGACGTGGAAAGCCTCAACGTGGCCGCCGCCGCCGCCGTGGCCCTCTACGAGCTGGCCCGCGCATGAAAGCGGCCGTCGAGCGCATTCTGGCCGCCCGGCGGGCAGGGCAGGCCTTTCCCGACCTCGGGGCGGAAGCGCCGGCCGATGTGGCGGCCGGCTACGCGATGCAGCGGGCCGTGGCGGAGGCGATGGGCGCCGTGCCGCCCGCCGGCTTCAAGATCGGCGCGACTACGGAGTCGATGCGGGCCTATCTCGGCCTCGCCCATCCCTGCGCCGGCTTCTGCCCGGCAGAGGGCATCCAGGACCGGGCCGGCCGCTTCCGCTTCGCGGATTACGTCCGCCCGGGCGTGGAGTGCGAGGTCGGCCTCCGCCTCGCGCACGACCTCTCCCACGGCGAGCACAGCCGGGACTCGGTGGCGGATGCGGTGGAGCAGGTCTTCGCGGCGATCGAGGTGGTGGACAACCGCTACGGCGACTTCGCAGCCCTGGGCGCACCCTCCCTCATCGCGGATTCGGTCTTCCACGCGGGCGGCGTCACCGGGGCGCCCGCCTCCGGCTGGCCGGGACTCGACCTGCCGGCCGCGCGGGGCCGGTTGCTGGTGGATGGGATGGAGCGCGCCGCGGGGCTCGGGGCGGAACTGCTGGGCCACCCGCTGGACGCGCTCGCCTGGCTGGCCGGCTCGCCTCTGGCCGAGGCCTTCGGCGGATTGCGGGCGGGGCAGGTGATCTTCCTCGGCTCCGTCACCCCGCCCATCTGGCTCGACGGTCCCTGCGAGGTGGTGGTGTCCTTTGATCTTCTCGGGGAGGTCTCGGCGCGGTTCACCTGACGGTGCCGAGGCTTGGCCTAACGATCTCGTGCTCGCTCCCATCGCCGGTCATTACGCGCCATTAACCTCATCAGGCAAAACTCCGCCCTGCACCCGGATGGGGCATGGACACCGGCCAGGAGGGCGTCGGCCAAGGAAACCTTCGATGTACCGTTCCTCAACCCCGTCCGCCGATTTCGCGCCGGCGACGCCGGGTGCGTGGCACGACCTGCCTGAGGAGCTTCAGCTCGTCCTGTCGCGCGAGGCCCTGCGGCGGGCCGCCGAAACCCTCGCCGAGCACGCGGAACTCCTGGCCACCGAGATCGAGGCAGGCGCCCTGCTGGACCAGGGCGGGCCGGAGGCGCTGCGCCTCTTTGCGGCCGTGGTGCGGGCCACCAACAGGGATGGCTTCGCGACGGTGGGGAATGCTTGAAGGCCCTCCCTCCCGCGCCGGTGTTGCCGTGCTCTGCGATCCTGAAGCGATCGTTCCGTTCGGCAAAATGCCGGCTGGGCACAAAATGCACGCAGTGACTAGAAATGCTGCACCGCAACATCCATGTTAGGCGAGAGGATTAGGGGGGAACAAACGTAGGATATCCCTCATGTTCGTTGTCTTCTCGGTTCTTCTTGCCGCTATCGTCGCGGCGCAGATTACCACCCGCCTCGCGCAGGATCGTTTCGCTGGCTTCCGTAACCTGCCGCGCTCTGCTTTCGGAAACTGATGCTCTTGGTGGCCCAGGGGGGCTGGACACGGATTGGGCCGACAGCCCCGATCGGTTTCCACCCTTCTGGACGGCCAGCCTTGGGCTTCCGGCTCAGAGTGAATTCGTGGTGCCGGGTGAGGGGATCGAACCCCCGACCTTCGGTTTACAAAACCGCTGCACTACCGCTGTGCTAACCCGGCCCGCGGCCGCCCTATAGCAAGGCCGCGCGCGGGTGTCTCGGGGCAGCTTCGCTCCCCTGACGGCTTCCCCTCCCCGTCCCCTCGATTCCCGCTGAAAATCAGGCGACGTCGCCCTATGTTCTCGCGGACATGGACACCTTGCCGCCTACCCTCTTCGCCCCGATCCGCCGGCCGTTTCCCGCTGGGGGAAAGCCGCTGAAGGTCGTCTCCCCCTACGAGCCCGCGGGCGACCAGCCCCAGGCTATCGCGGACCTCGTCCAGGGCCTGAAGGACCGTGACGAGCGAGACCAGGTGCTGCTGGGTGTCACGGGTTCGGGCAAGACCTTCACCATGGCCAAGGTGATCGAGGCGGTGCAGCGCCCCACGCTCATCCTTGCCCCCAACAAGACCCTGGCAGCGCAGCTCTACGGGGAGATGAAGTCCTTCTTCCCCGACAATGCGGTGGAGTACTTCGTTTCCTACTACGACTACTACCAGCCGGAAGCCTATGTTCCGCGCACCGACACCTACATAGAAAAAGACGCCCAGATCAACGAGCAGATCGACCGCATGCGCCACTCGGCCACGCAGTCCCTGCTCGAGCGGCGGGACGTGGTGATCGTGGCCTCGGTCTCCTGCATCTACGGCATCGGCTCGGTCGAGACCTACGGCAACATGACCGTGAAGCTGGAACTCGGCGGGCACATCGCGCGCGAGCTGCTGCTGAAGGCTCTGGTGGAGCTGCAGTACCGCCGCAACGACGCCGCCTTCCAGCGCGGCACCTTCCGCGTGCGCGGCGAGACCGTCGATATCTGGCCCTCCCACCTCGAGGATCGCGCCTGGCGCATCTCCCTCTTCGGGGACGAGGTGGACGGGCTGCGCGAGTTCGACCCCCTGACGGGCGAGGTGGCCGGCGAGATGGAGCGCGTGGCCATCTACGCGAACAGCCACTACGTCACGCCGCGCCCGACGCTCATCCAGGCCATTCGCGACATCAAGATCGAGCTGCGCGAGACGCTCGCCCGCCTGCACGCTGAGGGCAAGCTGCTGGAGGCCCAGCGGCTGGAGCAGCGCACCACCTTCGACATCGAGATGATGGAGACGACGGGCGTCTGTAAGGGCATCGAGAACTACTCCCGCTACCTCTCCGGCCGCGGCCCCGGCCAGCCGCCGCCCACGCTCTTCGAGTACCTGCCCGAGGGCGCGCTGCTGATCGTGGACGAGAGCCACGTCACGGTGCCCCAGATCGGCGGCATGGCGCGCGGCGACGCCGCCCGGAAGTCCGTGCTGGCCGATTTCGGCTTCCGCCTGCCCTCCTGCCTCGACAACCGTCCGCTGCGCTTCGAAGAGTGGGAGAGCTTCCGGCCCTCCAGCATCTTCGTCTCCGCGACCCCGGGCCCTTGGGAGATGGAGCGCAGCGGCGGCGTCTTCGCCGAGCAGGTGATCCGCCCGACCGGCCTGATCGACCCCCCCGTCGAGATCCGCCCCGTGGAGCGCCAGGTGGACGACCTGCTGGCCGAGTGCCGCGACGTGATCGCCCAGGGCGGCCGCGTGCTGGCCACGACGCTGACCAAGCGCATGGCCGAGGATCTGACGGAGTACATGACGGAGACGGGCATCAAGGTCCGCTACCTCCACTCCGACGTGGACACGCTGGAGCGGATCGAGATCATCCGCGACCTCCGCCGCGGCGTCTTCGACGTATTGGTGGGCATCAACCTCCTGCGCGAAGGGCTCGACATCCCGGAGTGCCGGATGGTCGCCATCCTCGACGCCGACAAGGAGGGCTTCCTCCGCTCCACCACCTCGCTCATCCAGACGATCGGCCGCGCCGCGCGCAACGCCGAGGGCCGCGTGATCCTCTACGCCGACCGCATGACCGACAGCATGCGCCGCGCCATCGAGGAGACCGACCGGCGCCGGGCGAAGCAAGTGGCCTATAACGAGGCGCACGGCATCACGCCGCAGACGATCCGCCGTGACATCTCCGACGTGCTGCAGTCGGTCTACGAGCAGGACTACGTGACGGTGGAGGCGGTGGAGGACGATGCCTCCGCGAATTTCATCGGCCACAACCTCCGCGCCAGCATCGCCGAGTTGGAGCGCCGGATGCGCGCCGCCGCGGCCGACCTGGAATTCGAGACGGCCGCCCGCCTGCGCGACGAGATCAAGCGCCTCGAGGCGCTGGAGTTGGGCCTGGACGCCCCACCACCCTCCGGCACCGAGGCACGGGCACCGGCCCGCGGCGGCGCGGCGGCACCGGCCGCGCCGAAGGGCCGGGCCAAGGGCGACTGGAAGCCTAAGCCCCTCGGCCCGGGTGGCGGTGGCTACGACCCCGACAAGCGCAGCACCCGCACGGCCTCGCGCGGAGCCCCGCGGCGCCGGGCAGGCTAGGCCCGCGCGCGGCGAAACCCTGCGTAGGCCAAAGGGGGTGCCATAACGCTCCCGCCCGGCCCTATGAAGAGGGCGCGACCCCTGGTCGCCTCCCCTTCCTCATGAGGCCTCCCGATGGCGGGTCCGGACCGCACCATCAGCGTCCTGAAGCTCTTCACGCTGGAGAGCCCGGCCTGGACGGTGGAGCGGGCGGCGGCGGCGCTCGGCGTCTCCGCCAGCAGCGCCTATCGCTACGTCGCGGTGCTGACGGAGGCCGGGCTGCTGACGCCCGCCGGCGGCGGCGCCTACGTGCTCGGCCCTGCCTTCATCCAGTACGACCGACAGATCCAGCTGACCGATCCGCTGCTGCAGGTCGCCCGCCCCGTGATGGAGGAAATCCTCCGCTTTGCCCCTATCGGCAGCACGGTGCTGCTCTGCCGCCTCTTTGGGGAAACGGTCCTCTGCATCCACCAGGTGGCCGGACGCATGAGCGGGGAGCCCGTGAGCTACGAGCGCGGGCGGCCGATGCCGCTGTTCAAAGGGGCCACCTCGAAGGCGATCCTCGCCTGGCTGCCCTCCCGCGATCTGCGGCGCCTTTTCGAGGCGCATCGGGCGGAGATCGCCGCGAGTGGCCTCGGACGTGACTGGCCGACCTTCCGCACAGCCCTCGCCCGCATCCGCCGCGCGGGCCACGAGGTGAGCCGGGGGGAACTGGATGCCGGCCGTGTCGGTGTCGCCGTTCCCATCCTCGACGAAGGCCGGCGCGCGCTCGGCAGCCTCAGCTACGTGATCGCCGCGCGGGAGAGCGCCTCGGTCCCCCGTCTCGTTCCCCTGCTGACCGCCGCCGCCCGGGGGATCGAGGGCGGGTTGCTGAGAGACGAGGAGGCAGAGGTACAAGAGGCCCAGAGTGGCGCTGTTTTATCATCATAAGAGAAATTTGCCTTGCGTTGAGTGTGCCTATTCTCTAATCCTGTGAACAGGAGAGGAGTTGGTCCATATGTCCACGGCCGTCGGCGCAGGCGCCTACCTTCACCACATGCAGCTGCTGAGCAGCGACCCCGGGCGGCTCGCCGGCTTCTACGCGGACGCCATGGACATGGCCGCGCGGCCCACCGAGAGCGGTTGGATCGCCGAGGGACCGGGCCGGCAGCTTCTCTTCGCCGAGGGGCCGGACAAGGGGCTCGGCTACGCCGCCTTCGCCTGCCGCGACACGGAGGGGCTGGCCGCCATCCGGGCGCGGGCAGAGGCACGGGGCGCGGCCATTCTCCCCTCCCCCAGCCCCCTCTTCGGCACCGAGGCCTTCGGCGTGCGCGACCCGGACGGCAACCTCATCCTCTTCGGCATGAGCCGGGGCGAGGTGCGGCGCCCGGGCCTGCGCGCGCCCTTGCAGCACCTGACCCTCGCCACCCACGACCCGGAGGCGATCGAGGCTTTCTACACGGGCACGCTCGGCTTCCTGACGAGCGACTACGTGCGGAACGAGGCCGGCGCGGTGCAGACCTGCTGGATGCGCTCGAACCACGAGCACCACACGCTCGCCTGCTTCCGCCACAGCCGCCAGGGCATCGACCACCACAGCTACGAGGCCGGCGACTGGGCCCTTATCAAGGACTGGTGCGACCGGATGGGCGACCGCCGCATCCGCATCATCTGGGGCCCCGGGCGGCACGGGCCGGGCAACAACATCTTCATCTTCATCGAGGATCCCGACGGTAACTGGATCGAGATCAGCGCGGAGTTGGAGGTGATGCGCGACCGCGCCCCGATGGACTGGCCGCATGAGGAGCACAGCCTCAATTCCTGGGGCCGCGGGATCCTGCGAAGCTGACCGGCAGGGCGGAGGGAAGGTCGATGGAGGCGGTGCGGCGTTACCCCGTTGCGGTGATCGGCGCGGGGCCGATCGGGCTGACGCTGGTGAACCTGCTCGGGCGCTTCGGCATCAAGGTGCTGCTGGTGGAGCGCAACCCGACGACCGTGCAGGAGCCCCGCGCGGTCTCCATCGACGACGAGTCGCTGCGGACGATGCAGGCCGCGGGCGTGGTGGAGACGGTGCTCAGCGGCGTCGTGGCCGGCTACGGCTCCCACTACTACACGCGCCGCCGCACCCTCTTCGCGCGGGTGGAGCCCACCGGCCAGCCCTACGGCTATCCCCGCCGCAACGCCTTCCGTCAGCCGGTGCTGGAGGGCCAGCTCCGCGAGGCCCTCGGCCGCTTCCCCCATGTGGAGGCGCGCTTCGGCTGGAAGCTGCTCGACTACGCGCAGGACGAGGCGCGGGTCACCCTCTCATTGGAGGGGCCGGACGGCGCGCGGCAGGAGGTGACCTGCGACTACCTCGTCGGCTGCGACGGCGCCGCGAGCCGGGTGCGGGAGGTTCAGGGCGTGGGGCTCGAAGGCACGACCTTCGACGAGCGCTGGCTCATCCTCGACCTCGAGAACAACGAGAACACCACGAAGCACACCGAGGTCTTCTGCGACCGCCACCGCCCCTGCATCACCCTGCCCGGTCCCGACCGCACGCGCCGCTTCGAGTTCAAGCTGCTGCCGGGCGAGACCGATGCGGACCTGCTGGCGCCGGAGATGGTGGAGCGCCTTCTCCGCACCCACGGCGCAGACCCGCGGGCGACGCTCCGGCGAAAGGTGGTCTACCGCTTCCACGCGCGGGTCGCGCCTCGTTGGTCCTTCGGCCGCGTCTTCCTGGCCGGCGACGCCGCGCACCTCACGCCGCCCTTCGCGGGCCAGGGGATGAACAGCGGCATCCGGGACGCGCAGAACCTCGCCTGGAAACTGGCAGCGGTGCTGGAAGGGCGGCTCGGCCCGGGCCTGCTCGACAGCTACGAGCGGGAGCGCAAGGACCATATCTGGCAGATGGTTCGGCTGGCCCTCCGCATGGGGCAGGTGATGGCCCCACGCAGCTGGCTGCACGGCGCCCTGACGCAGGGCGCCTTCCTCGCGCTGAACATCTGGCCGCCGGCGCGCGATTACGTGGCGCAGATGCGCTACAAGCCGCCGCCGCGCTTCCACGAAGGCTTCCTGCTGCCGGACGGGCGTGGTCGCGCCTCCCTCATCGGTCGGCTGCTGCCCCAGCCGCGCGTGCGCCGGCCCGACGGAAGCGAGGTGCTGCTGGACGAGGTGCTGGGCGACCGCTTCGCCCTGCTCGCGCGCGCCGACGATCCAGCCGCCCTGTCAACTCTCGACCAGCCCCTCTGGGACCAGCTCGGGGCCGTGCGGCTGGTCGTGACGCCGGATGCGACCGATGCGCCTGGCGCAGTGTCGGAGCCGGCTGGCGAGGCGGGCAGCAGCTTCCGCGCGGCTCTCGCTCCCTATGCTGGCTGTGCCCTGCTCCTACGGCCAGACCACTATGTCGCGGCCAGCATCCCGCTTGCTGATCCGAAGGACGCGGTGCTCGCCGTGGAGGAACTGCTGACCGCCACCGGCAAGGCTGCGCCGGCTCGTGCGGGCCTCCTGCCCGCCAACTCCTAAAAATGCATCCTCTTGAACATCGCCGGACTACATCTCCCGCAAGAATACCGGAATACGAAACGGATAACCGAGGCGCAATGTTGTCAAATTTTACAAAATACTTGTCCCGCTCTCAAATCGAACGCTCATCTTTCTGATCCGACTTCTATTTTTTTCCGGTGCGTTTTTTGCTTGATGAGTATTAGGCAAAATGCCTCGGACCACGAATGTGGCTGTCCTCATCGGGAGACGTTCTACCTTGAGACCGATCATTAAAGCGGCCGCTCTCGCGGTTCTGGGCAGCATCGCCCTGACCTCAATGGCGCAGGCCGCCACCTTCACCAGCCTTTACGTGTTCGGTGACAGCTATTCCGACACGGGTGCTTATATTCCGCTGACCAACGGCTCGACGGCCGCCGGATATCTCGCGCAGGACTACGGCATTCCGCTGACGACGCCGCGAAACGCCAATCCTGGCACGAGCGGCATCAACTTCGCCCAGAGCGGCGCCCGCGTGGACGTCGGCCCGACGGCACCTGCCACCCAGCCGCAAAGTCTCACCCAGCAGGTCGCGAGCTTTCAGGCCCTCGTGAACTCCGGGGCAGCGTCATTCAACCCAGCCTCGAGCCTGTTCTTCCTGGCCGGCGGTCTGAACGACCATACCCGCGCCTCGCAGGCTTCCATCGCGCAAGCCACGGCGAACCAGGTGTCCACTCTCTACTCGCTCGGCGCCCGCTACTTCGAGATCGCATTGCTGCCCGCGGGCATCCCTGCCTTCACGGACAGCGCCAATTTCCTCAATCCCGTTTACACGGCGCTTGTCCCGCAGTTGCAGGCGCAGTTCTCGGACGCGGTGATCCGCCTGAGCAATTGGGGCGCCTATTACGACGACATCCTGAACAACCCCGGCCGCTACGGCATCACGAACACAACCGACGCCTGCCAGAGCGGCTTCGGGGCGAATGCAACCGTCTGCGCCACGCCCAATAGCTACTTCTATTTTATCTCGGCACATCCCTCCGATGCCGCTCACCGCATTGTCGGAGACCGGCTCTACCAGGAGGCTCTCGCCCTCCCAACGGTCACCGTGCCCGAGCCCGCCTCGCTGGCGCTCTTCGGCGTCGGTCTGGCTGGCCTCGGATTGGTGCGCCGCAAGCGAGCGGCCTGAACCTGCGGGCCGCCGTCCAACCAAGGGGCGGCGGCCAACGGGTGGCGCTCAGGGTCCGCGGCGCCCGCCCGGCGCCGCCTGCGCGGGTGTCGACGCGCCGCCAGCCCGCTCGGGCAGCCAGGCGTCGGTCCAACCCGTCTCCGGCTGGGTGCCTGCGGTCTGCACCTGCGTCGCGCCCGGCCCGGCGCGGCCGACGACGGTGATGGGCAGCACGCCCGGCAGCGTCCGGCAGCTCGGTGCGGGCCCACCAGGGGCGCCCGCGCCGGATTGCAGCGCGATGCGGCGGCGAAGGTCCTCCAGCGTACGGCAGAACAGCGCACCGGGCTCAAGGCGAGGTCCGGTGGCCGTGAGGCGCGGCGGCGGCGGGGCGACGGCCCGCTCACGGGGTGCACCACCCCCGCCCATGCTCATTCCCGGGCCGCCCATCATGCCGCCGCCCATTCCGCCCCCGACCATCCCAGCCCCGGGGCCGCCGGGAGAGCCGAGTTGGGCCGCGGCCGGTTCGGCGAGGAGCAGCGCGGCGGTGCAGAGCACCGCGATCGAACCCGGCAGGCGCATGTCCATCCTCATCCTCCAACGGGGAGATTAGCGGGTTCGGCCCGCGCGCGGCAGGGGCACCGTGGTGTTGCGCCGAGGAACTGTCCCGCGAACGGCCGGTGACTACCGGCCACGGTCGCAAGAAGCTTGCGCGTGGCACGGCCGAAGCTGCAACCCGCCGCCCCCGCCTGCTTTGTAGCCGCAGCGCAGGCAAGCGCAGGACGGGTGCATGTTCGGTAGGGCCTGGAAGCTGATCAAAGACGCCGTCTCGGGTTTCGTGGAGCACGAGGCCATGACGCGAGGGGCGGCGATCGCCTGCTATACCCTCTTCTCGATCGCGCCCCTGCTCGTCGTCTCCGTCGCGATCGCCGGCTTCTTCTTCGGACGCGACACGGTGAGCGAGGCGGTCTCGGGCCAGCTCACCGGCCTCGTCGGGGTTCAGGGCGGCCAGGCCATCGAAGCGATGATGAAGGGCAGCTCGAACGATGCGGGCAGCAAGGGCATCGCGGCCCTCATCGGAACCGGCATCCTCCTTATCACCGCCTCCGGTGTCTTCGCGGAGCTGCAGGGGGCGCTGAACGTCATCTGGCAGGCGGAGGCGAAGCCGGTTTCGGTCGGCGCGCTCGTCCGGGCGCGGGCGCTCTCCATCGGGCTTGTCGGGGCCACCGGATTCCTGCTGCTCGTCTCCCTTCTCGTCAGCGCCGTGCTCTCGGCCTTCGGCGGCTGGATCACTGGCTTCCTGCCCGTGCTCGAGATCCTGCTGAAGGTCGTGAACTTCTTCGTCAGCGTTGGGCTCGTCGCGGTGCTGTTCGGGGCGATCTACAAGATCCTGCCGGACCGGCACCTCACTTGGCGGGACGTGGCGGTGGGGGCCCTGATCACGTCGTTCCTCTTCACCGTCGGTAAGACCGTGATCGGCTGGTACATCGGCGGCAGCGGCATGGCCGAGAGCTACGGCGCCGCCGGGGCGCTCGTCGTGGTGCTCATCTGGGTCTACTACTCCGCGCAGGTCTTCCTGCTGGGGGCGGAGTTCACCCGCGCCTGGGCGGCACGGGAGGGCGGCTGGCGCGGCGCGCTCCCGCTCCGGAGCGCCACCGTGCCGATCGGCGCCGACGCGCCCTGAAGGGCGCCGCCGCTTCCCTTACCCCTCCCGCGCAATCCGCCGGCAGTGCTCCAGCGCCGCTTCAATTAGATTGTCGCTCGCCTCCGGCGTACGGAAGGCGGAGTGGGCCGAAAGCGTGGCGTTCTCCACCTTCGAGAGCGTGTGCCCGGCCGGCAGCGGCTCCTCGGCATAAACGTCGAGCGCGAGGCGGATGGCGCCGCTCTCCGCCGCGCGGGCCAGCGCGGCCTCGTCCGTGAGCGCCCCGCGGGCGGTGTTCACGAAGACCGCGCCCGGCCGCATCTTCGCGATCAGCTCCTCCGAGAGAAACCCGCGCGTCTCGTCGTTCAGCAGGAGGTGCATCGAGACGACGTGGCTCTCGGCCAGGAGGGTGTCGAGGGAGGTGAACTCCACCCCCTTCGCCTCCCGCGGCGTGCGGTTCCAGGCGAGAACGCGCAGCCCCGCCCCGTTGCAGAGCCGGGCCATCTCCGCCCCGATGCCGCCGAAGCCGATGAGGCCCACGGTCTTGCGGGTCAGTTCGATCCCGTCCGTACGGGGCCAGCCGCCGGCACGGATGCCGCGGTCCATCCCCGCCAGCCCCTTGGCCGAGGCCCACATGAGCGCGAAGGCCATCTCCGCCACGGCGGTGTCGCCGTAGCCCTTGATGATGTGGACCTGGATGCCGCACTCGGCCTCCAGTTCCTCGGGGTTCATGTAGCTGCGCGCGCCTGTGCCCAGGAAGACGACGTGCTTCAGCCCGGGGATCGCCTTCGCGATCCCGGTCGGCAGGTGCGTGTGGTCGATAATGGCGATGTCGTGCCCGGCGAGCACGGCCGGCAGCCCGTCCGGCTTGATGTCCGGGTTCCGGTTGACGGTGACGGGCATGTCGGCCGGGCGGTGGAGACGCTCCATGACCTCCGCCAGGGCGCCCCCGGCATCGACGAAACAGGCGCGCATGCAGCGGATCTCCATCGTGAACTCGGCCCGATGGTAGCCGGGGCCGGGGGACCCTCCAACGGGAGGGCGGCGTTTTGCCGCCCCGCTGCATCAGCCACCCGCCGGATTGCCGGCGGAGGGCTGGCCCGCACTGAACGAGAGGTATTTATCCAGTGCTTCCACCAGCCTGGCCGTTGGTTCGGCCGGGCCGGCGATGGTGTTCCCGTCTTTCGGGGCGACAGCATGGTCGCCATCGCGGCTGCCCAGGGCTTCCTGCCCCGAGAGCAGCGCGGACATGGTGGCGGAGGAAAGAGCGGGGGACGTCACCGGGGCGCCCGGCTGGACGGCTTCCATTTCCGCCTGGGTGATCAGGCCGTCTCCGTTGGCGTCCACCCGGGCGAAGGCCGCCGCCGAGAAGCTTGCAGCCTCCTTCACCTTCGCGGGATCGGACACCCTCGCGCCGGGCTTCCCCGGCGACATGGCGGCGAACTCCGCCAGGCTCAGCCCTCCATTGCCGTCCCTGTCAGCGCGGGAAAAGCTTCTTTCCCGCAGCTGCCTGACCATGTCCGCCGCTTGCGCGCCGGTGGCCGATGAGACCTGCACGACACGGTTCCCTTGCTGGAGGTGGCGCACCCGTCGAGTCGGGCGCGGCCCCGCCGCGCGGAGCGTCTTTTTTTAGACTGCCAACCGTAGCCGATTCCTTACGATTTGTTGCCGTCGTCGCTTTTCTGAGACAGCATCTCTCCGTCTCTGTCGCTCGGCCAGGCGAACATCAGCTCGTGCTTGTTGTGGGCGCCGTGGAAGAGCACCCCGCCTGGGATGGCTGCGAAGGCCGCCGCGGTCTCGTGGTCGGTCTCGGCCTGGAACTTGATCGTCACGACGATGTTCCGCGCCGCCCCCGCCTCCATCCAGCGGCGCACGAGGCCCAGCAGGCGCGCGGGGTAGCAGATGATGTCCGAGAAAAGCCAATCGACGGAATAGGGATCGAGCCCGAAGGCGCTCTCCCGCCGCACCGTCACGTTGGGCAGGGCGGCGACCCCGGGGTCCATCTCCGCCTTGTCCACGGCCGTGACCTGCGCGCCCAGTTGCGCCAGCGCCCAGCTCCAGCCGCCGGGCACGGCGCCGAGGTCGAGGCAGGTCTCGCCGGGCGCGGGCCAGCGGCCGAGGCGGGTCAGGGCTTCCCAAAGCTTGAGATAGGCGCGGCTCGGCGGCCCCTCCCGGTCCTCGGCGAAGACGGGGGCACCGTTGACGAAGGGGCTCGTCTTCGTAGGGCTCGCCAGCAGCCGGTCGGGCGCCAGCAGCGTCCAGGCCCCGAGATGCGAGGTCGGCCGCGGCTGGGGGAAGACGATCGGCTTCGGCCGCAGCGGCGCCAGCGCGTCCTGGATGAGGGCGGCGCGGCGGTGGTGCGCCACGTCCAGCAGCGCCCAGTTACGCTGGATAGCGCGGAGCGCATTGGCCGCGAGCTTGATCGAGGGCACCTCGACCTCCCGCGGCGCCGTCCAGGTATCGAGGGACCAGGGGACCGCGGCCGACCCCTCGGCCGGCGGGTCCGGCGAGAGGGCGAGCGGGCCGTGCCAGCCCCCGATACGGCGACCGGCGCGGCGGAGGTCCTCGGCCAGCTCTGCCTCGAAACCCTCCGCGGCGAGGTAGGCCGCGCGGATCACGCGCTCAGTCGTCACGTGTTCAGGGCCGGTGCAGCAGGGCGGCGACGGCGAGGAGGAGCCAGCCGAGCATGAGCAGCATCCCCCCTGTCGGCGCGACGCCGCCGAGGCTGCGCCCGGTGAGCGCCACGTTCCACACGGCGCCGCAGAAGAGGATCATCCCAAGAAGGAAGGCGATCCCCGCCCCGCCCGTCGCCCAGCCGCCCCAGCGATCCGCGAGGATGCCGGCCGCGATCAGCGCCAGCGCGTGCCAGCCCTGCTGGGTGAGGGCGTTGTCGATCATCCGCGTGCGGGCGGGGTCGAGCGCGAGCCCGTGGGCGGCCCAGGCCGAGAGGGCGACGGCGAGCAGGCCGGCGAGGGCGCCGGCCGCGATCAGGATGCGCGACATGGGGTGGGGTTAGCAGAGGCGGGGGCTGGCGGGGAGCCGCGGCTTGCGCAGGGCGGGCCGGCGGATTCCTATGCGCCCTCCCGCAAGGAGGCCCCTTCCCCGATGATCACGCTCGCGAGCCGCCTGGACGGGGTCGCCCCCTCGGCCTCCGCCACGATGACGCAGCGCGCGCGCGAGCTGGCCGTGACGGGTGAGCGCGTGATCGGCCTCTCCCAGGGGCAGCCGGACTTTCCCACGCCCGACCACGCGATCGAGGCGGCGCACCGCGCTGCGCTCGAAGGCCAGACGAAATACCCGCCCATCGCCGGCACGCCCGCGCTGAAGGAGGCGATCCGGCGGAAGTTCAGCCGGGAGAACGGGCTGGACTACGCGGCCGACGAGATCCTCGTCTGCAACGGCGGCAAGCAGGTTCTCTACAACGCGATGATGGCGACCCTGAACCCGGGAGACGAGGTGGTGATCCCCCGCCCCTTCTGGATCAGCTACGCCGACATGGCCGTGCTGGCAGGGGGCGTGGCCGTGCCGGTGGATTGCCCGCAGGGGAACGGCTTCAAGCTCCGCCCGGAGGACCTGGAGGCCGCGATCACGCCCCGGACGCGCTGGGTGATGCTGAACTTCCCGAACAACCCGACGGGCGCCGCCTGCTCCCGCGCCGAGATGCGGGCGCTCGCCGACGTCATCCTGCGCCATCCGCACGTCATGGTGCTGACGGACGACATGTACGAGCACCTCCTCTACGACGGCGGCGCCTTCTGCACGATCGCCGAGGTGGAGCCGGCGCTGCGCGAGCGCACCCTGACCGTGAACGGCGTCTCCAAGACCTACGCGATGACGGGGTGGCGGATCGGCTATTGCGGCGGGCCGCGCGCGCTGATCCAGGGCATGACGAACATGCAGGGCCAATCGACCAGCGGCGCCTCCGCCATCAGCCAGGCCGCCGCTGCCGCCGCGCTGGACGGGCCGCAGGGCCTCGTGGCGGAGCGGACGGAGTCATTCCGCCGCCGCCGGGATGTGGCGGTAGAGATGCTGAACGCGGCGCCGGGCATTCGCTGCCACCGGCCGGAAGGCGCCTTCTACCTCTTCCCCGACGTCTCAGGCCTCATCGGCCGCACGAGCCGCGGCGGACGACTGATCGCCAACGATGCGGACCTCGCCATGGCGCTGCTTGAGGAGGCGAAGGTTGGCACGGTGCAGGGCGCCGCCTATGGCATGAGCCCGCACCTGCGGATCTCCTACGCGCTCGATACCGAGACCCTGCGGGAGGGCTGCGCGCGCATCCAGGAGTTCTGCCGCGGATTGAACCGATAGCGCGTGTAACGGCCCCGAACCCGGGTCGCCGATCGCCGACGCCGGGTGGGGCTCACGTCGGCGCCGCGTCCGACGACATCACCACGGATAACCTGAAGCCGCGCAGGAGGCCTGCTTCCCCCTCGGACGGGTCGGCCGGCATGACCACCACGGGAGAACTCTCCCCGATCTCCGCCAACACCCCGGGCAGGCTGATGGCGGTGACCAGCCCCCTCACGTGCCGGATCGCGTCCTCCTCCTGCGCGTCCGCGCCGAACGGCAGCGTCGCGGTTCCCTCCGGTTCCGGCACGGCCTCAGGCCCGGCCGCGATGCTGAAGCCCCGGATGGCGAGCCCGCCCTGCTTCCTCTCCACGACCCAGCCGCCTATCCCGCCGCTGCCGGAGGCGCCCTCCGGTCGCGCTTCGAGCCAGAACAGCGGCGGCAGAGCGTCCAGCACGGCGGGCGAGCGCGACACCTCGGAGAGAGCCAGCCCCCGCGCCAGTTCCGCGATGCTGTCGTCGATCGCCGCCGCCGGCGCTCCCTCGGCGCGCAGGCGCCGCGCCGCACGCCGGGCCTCGACCGGGGCGTGCTCCCCAAGCATGGCAGCCAGCAGGCCGCCCTCAGGGAACCTCGCTCTTGGCCTTCCCTGCATCGTCCGCCTCCTCCGTGATGCCGAGTGATGCCCCAGGGCGGGGGACCGCGCCAACCCGCCGCCCCGACGACCGCGATGAGGGCTCGACGCGGGCCGGGTTCGCCAACCGCCGCATGATCGGCTTTACAGAGGTCGATCTTTCTTGGGGAGGAAGCGATGCGTCATTGGTTACTGGCGAGCCTGCTGCTCCTCGGCAGCACCGGCAGCAGGGCCGAGGGCCCGGCGGATCGGCGGGCGGCGGCCCAGCGCGTGGCCGAGGACACGATCAGGGAGCTGGTGAGCGGCCCGGTGAGCTTCCGGAACGTCGCGGCCTTCCGGCAGGGCACGCCGCGTGCGGTGGCGGTTTGTGGAGGGGTGAGGATCGGGGCCGCATCCGGTCCCCTCACGCCCTTCATCGTGGTCGTCACCTACCGGGACGAGGAGAGCGAGGGCGCCACCGTCACGCCGATCCTCGCCACGACTGGCGAGGGCGCCGCCCGCGTCACGTCCGAGACCGCGAGCCGCTGCCGCGAGGGAGGAGGTCCGCCGCCCCGCGGCGCCGGCCCGCCAGCACCGGTCCCTGGCGAGGGGAATCTCCGGCAGCAGGAAACCCGGCAGGAGCGTCCGGCCCCACCGCCACCGTCCTCGGCCGACGGCGCCAGCCGGGGCGACACCGTGACGGCACGCCTGCCCGGTAGCCTGCGAAGCAGTCCCAATGGGCGCGGGGCCTTCATCGGCGTCCTGCGGGCCGGCACCAGCGTCACGATCTACGGGACCGCACCGGGCGGCTGGTACCAGGTGGGCGACGCCTCCGGCCCTAGCGGCTGGGTCCATGGTAGCCGGCTGTTCGGCAGGCCGTAGGAGCCGACGGGTTCCGAACGTGCTCGGTGGCCTGCACCGCTGGCCCCTGCCTTGCTTCACGCCCTGGGTGAGACGGTGCGCGGGCACCGCGAAGGAGGCTCTGGCGTCATGGCGATGAGCGGAACCCGGCGGCTGCGATGGTTCGTGGCGGCGCTCGCCGCGGCGATGGGCCTGCCCATGCTCGCGAGCGCGCAGGTCCTGCCCGGCCCAACCCTCGCGGGCATCCGCGCGAAGGGCATCCTCGATTGCGGCGCCAACCCTGGCTCGCCCGGCTTCGGCGTGCCGGACAGCCGGGGCGAGCACCGCGGCATGGACCCCGACATCTGCCGCGCCATCGCGGCGGCGACCCTCGGCGATCCCGCGAAGGTGCGCTTCACGGTGCTCACGAGCCAGTCCCGCATCCCCGCGCTCCAGTCCGGGCAGGTCGATATCGTCGCCCGCACCTTCACCTGGACCATGGCGCGGGAGGCCGGTTCCGGCCTGCAATTCGGCCCGATCATCTTCCATGACGGCCAGGGCTTCATTATCCGCCACGCGGCGGGGGTGGAGCGGGCGGCGCAGCTCGGCGGCGCCACCATCTGCGTCACTGCCGGTTCCACCAACGAGCTGAACCTGGCGGACTGGGCGCGCACCAACCGCCTCTCGATCCACCCGCTGGTCTTCGAGAGCAACGAGGACACGCGCAAGGCCTACGCCGCCGGCCGCTGCGACAGCTACACGCTGGATGCGAGCCAACTTGCGGGCTTCCGCAGCGCCCTCGACCGGCCGGACGACCACGTGATTCTGCCCGACATCATCAGCAAGGAACCGCTCGCCCCCGCCGTGCGGAAGGGCGACCCGCAGTGGTACGACATCATGCGCTGGACGGTGTACGCCCTCATCCTCGCGGAGGAGTTGGGCGTCACCGCCGCCAACGCGGAGCCGATGCTCGAAAGCCCGAACCCCGACATCCGACGCCTGCTGGGCGTGACCGGCGATTTCGGCCCCTCGATCGGCCTCGACCGCCGCTGGGCCCTCAACGCCATCCGCGCCGTCGGGAACTACGGCGAGATCTTCGAGCGGCATCTCGGCGTGAACACGCCAGTAGGCCTCAGGCGCGGGGTGAACGACCTCTGGAGCCGCGGCGGGATCCTCTACGCGCCGCCGATCCGCTGAGGCTCCGGCTTAGCGCTGGCTCTTTGTCTCGGCCATCCGCTTGCCCAGCATCCCCGCGACGGCGGCGACGCCGAGCGCGCCGAGCACGGCGCCGGCCATCACATGGGTCGCCACCACACCCGCGGCGTGAAGGCCGAGCAGTGCGCTGCGGAAGGGGCGGAAGGGGTTGGGGAGCATCAGCGCATCCCCCCAAGCGCGCGGCGGCCGAGAAGGATGCCGGCGGCGAGGGCGGTGCCGAGCGGGATCCCGATGCTAAGGCCCGTCAGCGACAGGGCGAAGGAGGCGATGATCGGCATTGGAGAGGCTCCCGTTTCCGGGCACTGACCTGGGCCTGTCTTGCCGGAGCGAAAGGGCGCCTCCGCTTCACGTGGGGCGGAGGCGGCGTGTCAGGCGCCCCGCATGGCCGGCACCAGCAGCCCGGTATTGTGCCGGATAAGGGCCTCGTAGGTCGGCGCGGGGCCGTCGGGCGGCGATAGCGAGTCCGAGTAGAGCCGGCCGCCGACCCGCACGCCCGCTTCCCGTGCCAGCCGTTCCAGCGTCGCGGGATTGGCCATGTTCTCGAGGAAGACGGCCGTGATCCCCTCCGCCCGCACCTGGCGGATGAGGGCGGCAACCCCGGCGGCGGAGGGCTCGGCATGGGTGCTCACGCCCTGGGGCGCGAGGAAGCGGATGCCGTAGGCCGCACCGAAATAACCAAAGGCATCGTGACTGGTGAGAACCTTCCGCCGGGCCTCCGGGACCGCGGCGAAGGCGGCGCGGCACTCGGCGTCGAGTGCGAGGGAGCGGGCGGAGGCGGCCTCGGCGTTGCGGGCATAGAGGGCGGCATTGCCGGGATCGGCGGCGGAGAGGCCGGACACGATGTTGCGGAGATAGAGAGGGATGTTGCGCGGGTCTCCCCAGGCATGGGGATCGCGGGACGGCCCGGCGTCACGGCGCGCGCCGTGGTCGTGGCGGCGCTCCTCCCCCGCCGGGCGGGGCGTGACGCCGTCGCTGGCGGTGACGGAGGTGCCGCCGAAGCCCGCGGCGCCCGTGAGCCGGCGCAGCCAGTCGTCGAAGCCGAGGCCGTTGCGGACCAGCAGGGCGGCACCGCGAAGCCGCTCGGCATCGGAGGGCCGTGGCTGGAAATCGTGCGCGTCCGCGTCGGGGCCGACGAGGATCGTGAGGGCCAGCCGTCGTTCCCCCGCTACCTGCCGGACGAGGTCGCCCAGGATGGAGAAGCTCGCGACGGCCGGCAGCGCGGCCTGGGCTGCCGCTCGACGGATGGCGGGAATGGCGAGGGCGGCGGTGAGAAAGGCGCGGCGCTGCATGGGAATCTCATTCATACGTTATAACATAACATCACCATATAGCGGAAAACGCCGCGCGTCCAACCCGCGCCTCAGCGCTTGCGGCGGAACAACCCGCGAAGGCGGTCCCAGAGGCCCCCACCAGGGGTGGCCCCTCGGCGCGCGATGCTGCCGTGGCTGACATGTGGCCGCCGGGAGGGCGGCGGCAGGGCGCTGGCGACGGTATGCCGCCCGGAATCCTCCAGCGCGATCAGCCGCTGCTCGAGCGCGATGACGCCTGCCACGGCGTCCGGCGGATGGCTGGCCGCGAGCTGCTCGGCCGTGGTGCCGGCGTCCTCAAAGGCTTCGGCGCGGCGGAGGGCATCCACCACGCGGATCGTCTGCTCGGCGTCGAGCGGCGGGCCGGCGCGCCAGAGGGCCACGGCGTCCCCTCGCCAGGCGCGGGCGAGATCCGGCTTGCGCGCGTCATCCGCCGCCCAGGCGGCCTGGAGCGTGGCCTCGGCCGCCGCGTGCAGGGCGCCTGTTTCCTCCAGCACATAGGCATAGGCGAGGAAGCGGCGGGAGAGCGGGGGATGGCTGGTATCGGCGATCAGCGCGCGGAAAGGCGCGGTGCCCACCGCCTCGACTGCCGCCGGATGGGCATGGGCGATCTCGGGCGCGACGTAGCCGCAATGGGGGCACTGCTGCAGCCAGGAGGCCATGGTGCTGCGCAGCGGCTCTCCGGGCCGCAGATCCAGGTCCGGTGCGCTCTCGGGCGGCATGGCGCGGAAACGGGTCTGGCGGCTGGTCGTGCCGCAGACAGCGCAGCGCACCTCGGCCGCGCGCAGGTTACCGGGGCGGGGCCCGGGCTGCGGGCCGTTGCGCGCGGCATGGAACGGGCCAGGGGTTGGACGGTTCATCGCTTCCTAAGTAGGCGTCCGAAGCGCCCAAGCGAAGGGGTTTTAACGGGCGGAAAACGACGGCGTTGATCTCGCCGCCCTGTTGCGCCGGTGCCGCCCGCCCTGGCAAACAGGGCGCCATGCCGCGCGGCGACCTTTTCCCCGATATTGCGCCCTACGAGACCGGTTTGCTGCCGCTCTCCCATTCCGGCGAGGGCACGCCCGGCGGGCCGTCCCACGTCATGTACTGGGAGCAGGTGGGCAACCCGCGCGGGCAGCCCGTGCTCTTTCTCCATGGTGGGCCGGGCGCGGGGGCGGGCGCGGTGCATCGCCGCTTCTTCGACCCGCTCCACTGGCGCGTGGTGATCTTCGACCAGCGCGGCGCCGGCCGCTCCCGCCCCCTGGGCGAGTTGCGGGAGAACACGACGCCGCACCTCGTCAGCGACATCGAGACGCTCCGGCGCTTCCTCGGGATCGAGCGCTGGCTGCTCTTCGGCGGTTCCTGGGGCTCCACCCTCGCCCTTGCCTACGCGCAGGCGCATCCGGAGCGGGTGGCGGGCTGCGTGCTGCGCGGCGTCTTCCTCGGCCGGGACGACGAGGTGGAGTGGTTCCTCTACGGCCTGAAGCGCGTCTTCCCCGATGCCTGGGCCGCCTTCGCCGAGCACGTGCCGCCGGCGGAGCGGGGCGACCTCCTCGGCGCCTATCTGCGGCGCCTGACGGATCCCGATCCTGCCGTCCACATGGCGGCCGCCCGGGCCTGGAGCAATTACGAGGGGCTGTGCAGCACCCTCCTGCCGAGCCCCGAGACGGTCGCCTCCTTCGCGCAGGACCGCTCCGCCCTCGGCCTCGCGCGGATCGAGGCGCACTACTTCGCGCATAACCTCTTCCTGCCGCCCGAGGGCCTCCTCGCCGGGATGCACCGGCTGGCGCATGTCGGCGCGGAGATCGTCCAGGGCCGCTACGACATGGTCTGCCCGCCCACCTCCGCCTTCGAGCTCGCCGAGGCCTGGCCAATGGCGCGGCTGACGGTGGTGCCCGATGCCGGGCACTCCGCGCTGGAGCCCGGCGTGCGGACCGCGCTCGTTTCGGCCGTGGAGCGCTTCCGGCGGCGCTGAGTGCGGGGCTTCAGGCCGTGCGGGCGAGCCAGCCGGCGCCGGCCGCGATCGCCCGGCGGGCGGCGGCCACGTGGTCCCGCGCGCGGAGAAAGCCGTGCAGCGTGCCGGGGAAGGTCTCCTCCTCCACCGTGACGCCAGCCTCGCGCAGGGCGCGGGCCATGGCGCGGTTCTCGTCCGAGAGCACGTCCAACTCGGCGATCTGCACGCGGCAAGGCGGAAGGCCCCGGAGGTCGGCCCGGATCGGCGCGGCATAGGGTGAGAGGCGGTCGGCGGGGTTAGGCGCGTAGCAGTCCCAGAAGAAGCGCATCCGCTCCGCCGTCAGCCCGTAGCCATCGGCGAACTCGGCGTAGCTCGGCGTGGCCATGCGGTCGTCGAAGACGCCGTAATCCAGCAGCAGGCCGCGCAGGCGGAGCCCGGGATCGGATTGCCGCAGCAGGAGCGCGGCGCCGAGCGCAAGGTTGGCGCCGGCCGAATCACCCCCGAGAACGATGCGGGAGGGGTCGAGGCCCCATTCGGCGCCGTGGGCCGCCACCCAGCGGACGACCGCCGCGACCTCCTCCAGCGCCTGCGGAAAGGCGGCCTCGGGGCTCAGCGCATAGTCGGGGGCGATAACGGCACAGCCCGAGCCGGCGGCGAGGCTGCGGACCAGCGGATCATGCGTGTCGATGCTGCCCCAGACCCAGCCGCCGCCGTGAAGATGCACGAGCACCGGCAGCGGCTCGGCGTCGCTCGGGCGGTGCAGCCGGCAGAGCAGCCGGCGGCCGCGGACCGGCAGCCAGCGATCCGAGCTCTCGGCCATGGCGGGCTCGGGGTTGGACAACGTGAGATTGAGCGCCTCGTTCTCGGCGCGGGTGGCGTCCAGCGGCCGTTCCAACCGCTGCGGGGGAAGGGCGGCGCGGCCGGCCATCATCTCGGTGAAGGCGGCCATCTCAGGGTCGAGGCGGGGATCTTGCGGCATGAGGCGGAGTGAGGGCCGGTTTGGCGGGGGGTTCAAGAGCCCGGCCCTTTCCCGGGCGTCGCCGTGACGCTAGGCTACGCGGGCGTGTCTCCGTAGCTCAGCAGGATAGAGCACGGGATTCCTAATCCCGGGGCCGTGGGTTCGAATCCCGCCGGGGACACCACCTCCTCCCGCCTTCAGGACGGGCCGCTTTCTGCGGGCCGGTGGCGGTCGAGTTCCTTCAGGTGCCGCTGCCGGTCCGCCTCGGGCATGAAGGCGCTGAGGAAGCTGTTTCGCGCGAAGCCCCAGAGATCCTCGTCCGAGAAGCCCAGCGCCCGCTGAATGGCGGCAAAGTTCTCGTTCACGTAACCGCCGAAATACGAGGGGTCGTCCGAGTTCACGGTCAGGCAGAGCCCCGCCTCGTGCAGCCGCCGGATGTTGTGCGCCTTCATATCCGGGAAAACGCGGAGCATCACGTTCGAGCAGGGGCAGACCGTCAGCGGCATCCCCGTATCGGCCAGGCGGCGCACGAGGTTTGGGTCCGCCTCGCAGCGCACGCCGTGGTCGATGCGGTCCACCTTCAGCTCGTCGATGGCCTCGCAGACGAAGTCGGCGCCGCCCTCCTCCCCGGCATGAATGGTCGTGCGCCAGCCGAGTTCCTCCCGCGCATGGGCATAGGCCCGGCGGAACTTGGCGGGGCGGTTCCCCTTCTCCGGCCCGCCCGTGCCCAGGCCGATGATCCGGTCCCGCCAGGGCCGGAGTTCGCGGAGCATGGACAGGGCATCGTCCTCGTCAAACTGGCGCTGGATGCCCGCGATGAGGCCGCCGGTCATACCGTGCTCGCGCGCCGCGTCGTCGAAAGCTCGCAGAATGTTGTCGATCACGTCGCCCAGCGCGATGCCGCGGCGAAGATGCGCCTGGGGGCTGATGAACACCTCGGCGTGCCGCACCCGGTCCTGCGCGGCGCGGTCGAGATAGGCCTTGGTCATCTCGTAGAAGTCCTCACCGGTCTGGAGCACCGTGAGGCCGAGATAGAAGAGGTCGAGGAAGGACTGCAGGTCCGTGAAGCTGTAGGCCGCTCGCAGCTCGTCGGTGCTGGCATAGGGAATGCGCAGCCCGTTACGATCCGCGAGGCGGAAGATCGTCTCGGGCTCCAGCGAACCCTCCAGGTGCATGTGCAGCTCGGCCTTCGGAAGCGCGGCGATGAAGGGCGAGATCGGGGCGTCGAACATCAGGGAACTCTCGCGAAGGGGGTCGGCGGCTGGACGGAATGCCGCTCGATCAGTTCGTGCGGCAGTACGGTGAGCGGTGCGGTCGGGCGCCCCTCGATAAGGGCGAGCAGACCCTCGACCGCGGCCTCGCCCATCCGCTCCCAGGGCATGTGCACCGTGGTCAGGGGCGGCTCCACGTAGCGGCCGAGGTCGGTGTCGCCGCAGCCGATGACGGACAGGTCCCGCGGCACGAGGAGGCCGCGGCGCTGGCACTCCGCGACAAGGCCGAGGGCCAGGATATCGCCCGTGCAGGCCACCGCGGTCGGGCGCTCCGCGCAGGAGAGCAGCCGGGCTGCGCCGTCGCGCACGGCGGTATTGTCGTAATCCTCGGTCAGCACGCGCCAGGCTTCCGGGAGGTCGAGGCCGAGCGCGCGGATTTCCTGCTCCGCCCCGGCGAAGCGCTCCGCCACGGCCGGGGTGTTGTGCAGCGGGCCGGAGAGCAGGGCGATCGCCCGGTGGCCCTGGCTGTGCAGGTGCCGCACCGCGACAGCCATGGCGCCCGCGTTGTCGAAGGCGACAGCCGGGGCGCCGGGCGGCAACAGCAGGGAGTCCTGCACCACCGCGGGAGTGCTCGTGCGAAGCAGCAGCGCCTCAAGCTCCGGCCCGATGGCCGTGCCGGTGAGGATGAGCCCGTCCACCCCGCGCTCCACCAGGTGCCGCACCTGCTGGTGCTGCCGGGCCGGGTCGCGCCGCGTGCAGTGGATGAGCAGCGCGTAGCCCGCCGCATCCAGCACCCGCTCGATCGCGGCGATCACCGGAGCGAAGAGCGGATTGGCGATGGTCGGCACCAGCAGGCCGATGCTGCCCGTCCGCTGCGACATCAGCGACCGCGCCTGCCGGTTGGGGATGTAGTCCAGCGCCACCATCGCCCGCTGCACCGCCTCCCGCTTGCTCTGCTGGACCAAGCCTGGCTGGTTCAGCACGCGGGAGACGGTGGCGATCGAGACCCCGGCGGCGGAAGCGACCTCCCGCACCGTGATCTTCGTGGGCGCGGACACCTCAGGCCGCGGCGTCGCGGTACTTCTGCACCGTGCGGAAACGGCTGAGCAGGTAGTCGCCGGAGCTGATCGGCTCGTATTTCGGCGGGTTCTCCGGAGACTGGCAGGTCGGCAGGCAGGCGACCGGCGCGTCGTAGTCGAGGTTGAAGAACATCGGGATGGAGAAGCGCTCCTTCCCCGTCCGGTTCACCACGCGGTGCAGGTTCGAGCGGTAGAGGTCGTTGGTCCAGCGCTGGAACAGGTCGCCGAGGTTGACGACCAGCGTGCCGGGGATGAAGGGCGCGCTGACCCATTCGCCGTCGCGCTTCTGCAGCTCCAGCCCGCCAATCGGATCCTGGGAGAGAAGGGTGATCATGCCGTAGTCGGAGTGCGGCGCGACGCCGAAGGCGTTCTCGTCCGTCACCGGCGGCTGCGGCGGGTAGTGGAAGAGGCGCATCTGCACGACGGGATTCGTGCACCACTGCAGGAAGTGCTCGGGCGGCATGTCGAGGCTGACGGCGAAGACGCGCGTAAGGCGCAGGCCGAGCGCCTTCGCGGCCTCGAAATAGGCCTCCGAGGCTTCCTTCAGCCACGGGCATTCGGCGGGCCAACGGTTGGGACCGTGCAGCGGCAACCCAGCCGCGACCGAGGGATGGTCGAGCGGCAGGTCCACGCCGATCTCGTAGCTCTCCTTGAGGTCGGGCGCGAAGCCGGGGTGCTGGTTGATGCCCTGCGGCATGAAGCCGCGGCGGAAGCGGTCATCCATGCGGTGCCCAAGCCGCTGCTCCGCCGGAAGGTCGAAGTAGCGCTTGGTGGCGTCGAACACGCCATCGAACACGTCCTGCGGGATGCCGTGGTTGCGCACGTAGAAGAAGCCCGTGGACAGGCAGGCCTGGCGCAGCTGCGCCGCGAGCGGGCCGAGGTCGCCGCCCTCGTTCAGGGCGGTGAGGTCGAGGACGGGGACCTCCTCGGCGGTGGCGGCACGGGGAGCGGTGGACATGGCTGTTTCTCCGGCGGGAGCGGGGATCAAAGGGAGACGGGCCGGTCGCCGGCCGTGTCCATCCAGAAGATGACGCGGCGCTGCACCGCCTGGACGATGGCGTGCAGCACGACACCGATCAGCGAGAGCACGACAAGGATGGCGAAGGTGCCGGCCATGTCGAAGTTGAAGTTCTTCTGCATCAGCAGGAAGCCGAGGCCGGCCTTGGCGCCGACGAACTCGCCGACGATGGCGCCGATGACCGAGAGAACGATGGCCACGTCCAGCCCCACGAAGATGTAAGGCAGCGCCGCCATCATCCGGACCATGCGGAACACCTGCCAGCGCGTGGCCGTGCAGGAGACGAGCATCTCGATCTGGTCCGCGGGCGCCGCGCGCAGCCCCATGATCGTGTTCGCCAGCAGCGGGAAGAAGGCGATGGTCGCGGTGATGATGATCTTGGAGCTGAGACCGTAGCCGAACCAGATGACGATGATCGGCGCCACCGCCACCTTCGGCAGGGTCTGGAAGGCCACGATGTAGGGATAAACGAGGCGCTCGGCCAAGGGCGAGAGCGCGACGATGAAGCCCAACGCCAATCCACCGAGGGAGCCGAGCGCAAAGCCGGCAACGATCTCCCAGAGCGTGATCAGCAGATGCCAGTGAAACTCAGCGGAGCCCACGGCCTCCCACAGCGCCACCACGATGGCCGAGGGGGGCGGGAGGACGATCTTGGAGATGGAAAGCAGGTGCACCGCCGCCTCCCACCCGCCGAAGACGAGCACGGCCATCAGCACGGGCAGCACCGGCCCGGCGGTCAGGGATCGCCCGCGCGTCATGCCGCGACCATCCCGCCGGCGCGGAAATGCGCGCGCAGGCGGCGCACGTAGCGGCCGAATTCCGGCGTGTTCTGCATGTCCAGGGTGCGCGGGCGCGGCAGGTCCACCTCCACCACCTCCACGATATGGCCGGGGCGCGGCGCCATGACGACGATGCGGTCGGCCAGGTAGATCGCCTCGGGGATGCTGTGGGTGACGAGCAGCACGGTCTTTCGCTTCTCGCTCCAGATGCGCTGCAGTTCCTCGTTCATGGTCTCGCGCGTCATCGCGTCCAGCGCCCCGAATGGTTCGTCCATGAGCAGGATGGACGGGTCGTGCACAAGCGCCCGGCAGATGCCGGCGCGCTGCTGCATCCCGCCAGAGAGCTCGGAGGGATACCGGTTCTCGAAGCCGTCGAGCTCGGCCATCGACAGGAGTTCTCGCGCCCTCGCGCGGGCGAGGGCAGGATCGAGCTTCTGCACCTTGGCCGGCAGCATCACGTTCTCCAGGATCGTGAGCCAGGGCAGCAGCACCGGGGCCTGGAACACCACGCCGAGCGCGGGGTTCGGCCCAGCGAGCGGCCGCCCCTGGATCGTCACCTCCCCCGCGGAGCGCGGCAGCAGCCCCGCGAGGATCTTCAGCAACGTGCTCTTGCCGCAGCCGCTGGGCCCGACGACCGTGACGAACTCGCCCTCGCGGATGTCGAGGTCGATCGCGGTCAGAGCCTGGACGCTGCTGCCGTCCTTGGCGGCGTAGGTCTTGGCGACCTGGCTGATGCGAAGGAAGGCGCCCTCCGCCATCAGGACTTGCACGCCGCGGCAGCAGCCTGCACGGCGGCGACATCGAAGCGGTTGATCTTCTCGAAATAGTCGGGGATCCGCACCATCATGGACGCCGCGCTGACGGGCTTATCGATCTGCTTGTTCTCTACCATGAAGCGGACCAGGCGGTCATAGACGGCCGGGTCCGCATTGCCCCAGAGCTTGCCGCCGTTGAGCGTGAAGGCGTCCTTCATGCTGTCGAGCTGGGCCTGCTGGGTATTGAGGTCCCAGCGCACCAGCGTCGCCGCGTCGGCGCCGGTGGGCTTGGTGGCGGGGTAGCGGTCCCAGTGCAGCTGGCGCGCGCAATCCGGGTTGGCCAGCGCGTAGACGGTCGCCTTGGCCATGCCGCGGGCGATGCCCGTGACCATGTCCGGGTTCCTATCCACCGTGCTCTGCATGACGGCCAGCGTGTAGTCCGGGTACCCGCGCCAGTCCTCGCCGATCAGCTTGCGCAGCTTCAGGCCGGCGTTCTCGAAGGAGGCGACGGCGGCCGCCCAGTAGAGCAGGCCCTGCACCCGGCCGGAGCGCATCGCCTCGATCGGCGGCGCACCGAGGCCGAGCGGAATCATTTCCACGTCCTTGGCGGGGTCCAGACCATTGCTGCGCAGGAAGCTGTTGAAATAGGCAATGCCGCCCGTGGCGAGGCTGAAGACGCCGATCGTCTTGCCCTTCAGGTCCTTCGCCGACTGAATCGGCCCGTCCGCGTTCACCGCCACGGACCAGTCGATGACGCCGTTGCCCATCGCGATGCGCACGGGAAGGTCGTTCTTGGAATTCGCCTGGACGATGACGCTCGCGTTGACCTCGCCGAACTCGGCATTGCCGCCGACCATCTGCTGGATGGACTGGAGCGAGGCCCCCACCGGCATCAGTTCGACGTCGTAGCCCTCCTCCCTCCAGTAGCCGAGGGTCAGCGGCAGGGTCAGCATCGGATAACCGACGTTCAGCACGGTGGTGCTGACGGCAATGCGGACCTTCTGCAGCGGCCTGTTCATCGCGCGTGCCGGGCGAGCCGTCGCGAGCGACAGGCCCGCCAGCGAGAGGCCGGACAGGCAAAGTGAGCGACGATCCATGGGTGCTCCGAACGATGGGGCCATCAGGGCGGGTGGGCGCGATCTGAAAGCGCTTTCAGCAAGACATGTGCCAGTTCGCGCGCCCTGGTGGAAGCGGGGGAGGCACGCCCCTGCGCGCCATGCCGGCCATGCCCGCGCGGCCACCGCAAGTCCGAGCCGGGCAGCCGCTGCTGCCCCTTACATCGCCTCGGGCAAGTGGTTGGCGAGGCGAACCGGACGCGGTTCCCCCTTCTTACAGATGCCAGTCATGGGCCGGCGCCTGCGACAGGCCGTGCGTCCCTTCGTCCTGGAGTGGCGTGGAGGCGAGCCGGTCGTGCGCGGGCGCGGGATCGCTCGCGAGGAACACGAGTGGCACCTCCGCGCCTTTCCCGGCCTGAACCGGGTGAGGCGCCCCCGGATGATCCGACAGGGCTTCCCCCACGGGGCGTTGAGCGGCGAGGTCCACCGCGCCGGCCGCGCGTCCAGCCTCGCCTCCCCCGGGTTGGGCAGACGGGATCATCAGGCCGGGGTCGAGGATGGAGACGACGAGGCCGGGGTCGGTCGCCTTCGCCACCGGGCCGGCATGGGCTGGTCCGTGGCCGGCGGAGGGCAGCACCTCCGCCTCCGGCACCACCGCCGGAGGGACGGCTGGCGGGGAACCGGAACCACCGGCCGCCGCCTTCGCCACCCCGCTCGCCTGCGGCGGACCGTGATCGGCGGGGAGCAGGTCCTGCACCGGCACCGACGGCTGCAGGATGGCCGGGGAGGAGGCCTTCCCCGCCCCGGCCGGTTCCACCGGCGCTGGCCCGTGAGCAGCCGCTGGGAGAGCGTCAAGCAACGGCGCCGCTGGCGGCAGAACGACCGAAGCCGGGTTGCCAACCGCCGCCGCACCCTCGGCGGGACCGTGGGCGACCACGGGGAGCGCATTGAGCAGCGGCGCCGCTGGCGGCTGAATGACCGAGGCCGGGTTACCAGCCGCCGCCGCACCTTCGGCGGGACCGTGGGCGACCACGGGGAGCGCATTGAGCGACGGCGCCGCTGGCGGCTGAATGACCGAAGCCGGGTTGCCAGCCGCCGGGCCCTCGGCGGGACGGTGGGCGACCACGGGGAGCGCATCGAGCAGCGGCGCCGCTGGCGGCTGAATGACCGAAGCCGGGTTGCCAGCCGCCGCACCCTCAGCGGGACGGTGGGCGGCCACGGGGAGCGCATCGAGCAGCGGTGCCGCTGGCGGCAGAACGACCGAAGCCGGGTTGCCAGCCGCCGCGCCCTCGGCGGGATGGTGGGCGACCACGGGGAGCGCATCGAGCAGCGGCGCCGCTGGCGGCAGAACGACCGAGGCTGGGTTGCCCGCCGCGCCCTCGGCATGGCCGTGGGCGGCCGTGGGGAGCGCATCCGCCACGGGCACCGGGCGCTGCGGGGTGGCGGAAGAGGCTGTGTTGCCGGCCGCGGGCACCACTGGAACCGCGTGCGCCGGAGCGGTCTCCGCCGCGGTCGGCGTGCTCGACGCGGGCGGCAGGGCAGTGGAGGACGAACCCTGACCCACCGCTACCGCGGGCTGATCGGCCCGCGCCGGACCGTGGCCCACCGCTGCCAGGGCTTCCGGCGCCGTTGCCGCGGGCGAGGAGCTGGCGCCGGGCTTCACGACCGGGCTCGCCTGCGCCGCCCCGTGGCCGGCGACCGGCAAGGCATCCAACACCGCCGCCGCAGGCGTCAACACGGCGGCAACCGGGCGGCCCACGGCCGTCTCCGTGGTGGGGCTCGCGGTCGCGCCGTGGCCGGACGCGGGCAGCGCATCCAACACCGCCGCCGCGGGGGTAAGGACCGCCGATGCGGGCGCGCCAACCGGCGCCTTCGTCACCGGGCTGACCGCCGCGCCGTGATCGACCTTGGGCAGTGCATCGAGCACCGATGACGCTGGCGTCGGCACCGCTGAGGGCACGTTACTCGCGGGCGCCTTCGTGACCGGGTCGGCAGCCGCAGCGTGGTCGGCGACCGACAGGACCTCGGGCACCGTCGCCGCCTTTCCAGCCTTGGGGCCCGCGTGGTCGTTGGCCGCGTTCGAACCCTGGCTCCCGTTTGCCCGGTTCCCCTGCTCCACCTCCGCCGATGCGTTCGAGGACCTGGACGCGGAAGTTCCCGACCCGGTGTCCGAGGAGGTCTTGTCGGACGGCGAGGCATCCTCCCGCCCCCGGTCCTCCACCGCCGGATGAGCCGCCACCCGCGCCTCGCCCTGATCCGTGACGGATGCCGATTGCACAGCCGCCTTCACCACTTCGCTCTCGGCCGTGCCCTGGCTTGCCTGCGCCCGCTCCCGCACCTCCACCACGGCGGAGTTCCAGGACGGGGCGGCCGAAGACCGGTCGTAAGCGGCCTTGTCCAGCGAGGATGCGGCTGCCTGCGCCGGATGCGAGATCGTCGCGTGCTCCAGCGACGGTGCCAGGGCCTGGAAGGCGGGTCCCTTGCCGGTGGAATTGCCGCTATCGCTTGCCGGCGCAGAGGTTGGCTGAGCCGCAGCGGGGGCTGGCGCGGGGGCAGCCTCCCTGCCTGCAGGACGCGCCTCCGCTCGCGCAGCCTCGCCCCCCGCCGCTGGTTGGCCTGCCCCCGATTCGGGCAGGGCGTCCTGGCGGTCGGACTGAACCGCGGGCGGGGCCGGTGCGGCGGCGCTGCCGGTCGCGGCCGCCTGGGCGGGCTGCACGGGCGGAGCAATCCAGAGTTCCGGAGAACCGAGAGGGAGGTGCCCAGGAGTTCCCAACTCGGTCAGCGGCTGGGCGGCGCGCAGCGCGGCCGGCGCGCCGAGGAGGTCCGAGGAGGCGAGCGATGGCCCCGCGGGTGCGGCGTCGAGGGCCCGCGTGGCCACCCCGCCGCTCCCGAAGACGTGGACGGCGGTGAGGCTGCCCGACCAGGCGTGGTGCAGCAAGGACTGTGCGCCGTCGCCTTCATCTGCCAGCGCCGGATTCGCCCAGGCATGCTCCGCGCCCGCCAGCAGGGGCGCGAGGAGCGTGACCCCGCCAAGTCCGGAACCCTGGGCGAGCCATCCCTGGCGCGCGCCCTGCTCCGCATGATCGGAAGCCGCGGCTGAGCGCGGATGGTCCGAGCCGCCGATCCCCGCCAGGGCCCCCTCGATCGAGTTCGTACGCGGGCGCGTCGAACCCGGCGCCTTCTTCCGCTTGCGCTTGCCCTCGCCCCTCTTTGCATCGCCATCGGCCTCGATGTCTTCCTCAAGGAAGGGCTGATCGAGTTCCGCAAGGTCACCGTCCGCGTTCAGCGCGGCGGGATCCTCAGAATCTTTCCGGTCGAACACCAAATTCTCCCGCCCGAGACTTTGGATGAACTACGGCAGCATCGTAGAACATTCCGTTTTTTCAGCGGCGCTTTGCTGATCATTTTGATCAACATCTCGGCGCGACGGGACAGTAACTCTTACTTCCGACCTCAGAACCCTCTTTCCACGCCCAATCAGAAGTATGGCGGGAACGTGATATAATATTGCAATTTCCGTTTTATTTTAGATTATGGTCGCGTATTCTTCCCAAGGAATAAGAGGACCACAAGAAACCGTTGCGCCACAGGACTGTCGTGTTGAAGGGTTCCGGTTCATCTGTGACACAACCAGCAGTAGGGTGAACCGCTGAATGACCAGGGCTGAAAATGGCCCTTGGCTGCCCATGGTTACTCTGGAAGCGCGGAGCAGGAGCGGATCAGCCGGCGCTCCGGGTTCCACCCAGCCGCGGCCAGCCAGCATGCAAAGCCAAACAAGGCGATAAAGGCGCCTCGGGCCATACAGCGCCCGGGCGGTAAGTCGTTCCGCTGCGGATCGTCAGTCGAGGGGGCGCTGCCGGGAGGACTCGCTCTTCTGCAGGATCGCCGCGCCCAGCTCGCCCGTGACAACAATCGCCGGCGCCTCGGCGGACGCGGGGCCTGCCCAAATCGAGCCTCCGGTTGTCAGGCTCTCCACGGCCCAGTTCGCGGCGTCGTCCGCAGCGTCCGGAACGTTGGTCGAGTGCCGCGCCATCAGCGCCGGGGCACCCTCGAGAAAGGCGTCCACCTTATCCACAATGGCCGCGCGCAGGTCGCCCGGCTCCAGCAGGCCAAAGACGTGTCGCCGCATCGCGAGCGAGATGACCGCGTCGTGCAGATTCCAGACCGTCTCCAGGTCACGCGCGCAGCCCGCACCGGCAGCGGGAAGGGAGAAGGCATGGCGGCTCTCGGCCAGCACGCGCGTCAGCACCTGCTCACGCAGGGCCTCCACCACCTGCCTGCTACGGGCGAGCCCCTTCAGGCCGGAGAACATCAGGAGGCGGACGCGCCGGTAGGTCAGCACCTCCTCGGAATAGGCGACGTAGAAGGAGACCAAGCGGTCGCGGAGCGGGATCGCGCGGTCGTCCAGCAGCACCCCCCACTCCGGCTTCCAGTCGCCGGCGAAGGCGTCGTCCAGGACGCGCTCGATCAGCGCCTCCTTGTTCTCGAAATAGCGGTAGAGAAGCGGCTGCGTGATGCCGAGGCGCGCAGCCAGGTCGCGCGTCGTCGCCTCGAGCCCGGTTTCGGCGAAGAGATCGGCCGCGGCGGCGACGATCGATTGCTCGCGCGCCACGCCATGCGCGCGACGCCCTGGCGGCGCGCCGACTGAGCGGCGCAGCGGTGCGGATGTGGCGCTCGTCATCCGGTCAGGTCGCCGGATGGCCAAGGCCGTCCGCCGGAGCGCGGGTACGGCTGCCGAGCACGCCTATTTCAAGTCGAAATCGGAACATAATGCACGGATAACACAGGTCGTTCGCAACTTGAACCGTTCTTCTACAACTTTCCGTGTTGCCCGTAACAATTTCGACATCGCTTACGTTCTGAGACACGAAAGCCGGGCTGAAGGCGCTGAAAAGCTGCCTTTTTCACCTCGCCGTCTCCCGGCGAAGGAACCCTCTCCTTAGCGGATCGCGGCGACTGCCGGAGGCGTGCCCGACCCGTCCGGTCCGCGCATCCCGATTCGCCCGAGCCCGGGGAGCTTGATGGCTGGTCGCCGCAGGTCGATCCCGGCAACGGCGCCGAGGATGTTCACCTCCAGCCCCTCCACCCAGCCGAGCGTGAAGCCGGCATAGCCGCCGAACGTCAGGCTGAACCCGGTGCCGGAGGCCGTGGCCCGCAGCCAGCGACCGTCATAGGGATAGTCCTTGCCGATCGCCGTCGGCGGCAGGTTGACGGGGATGCCGGGCACCCCGTTCATCACTGCGGCCACGAAGGTGTTCGAGTTCGGCCCTGGCCAGGCGCGGTAGTCGCCCTGGTTCCGCCAGGCGTAGCCCGCGATGACCTCGCGCATGCGCGGGATCAGCGCCTGCGCCGCAGCCCCGTCGGCTGCGAAGACCACCTCCGGCACGCTCCCGAACCAGCGGCCGTCCGGCTCGAAGCCGTTCATGCGGATCGGCTCGCCCCAGGCGGTATAGTCGTAGCGCGTGTAGGCGTTCGCGCCCTCGGGCTTGAAGACGATCCAGCAATGCACCGCGAAGATGCCGCGCCAGCGCACCGTCGGTGCCGCGAAGACCCGAACCACCGCGTCCGGGCTGCGAGCGGGCGGCAGCAGGCCGGCGCTGGAGCGGTCGGCGCTCCACCAGTCGCGCGCCGCCCCGCCCGCCCCGTAGCGGGCGGCGGAAACCCCGAGCGGCAGGAGGTAGAAAAGGGCGAAAAGCAGCAGGCCAGTCTTCAGGATGGTCATATCCTCCCGCATATCTGGGCGGGTCCGCGCCCGCGCAACCGCGGGAGCGGGTCGGCCTGCGCCGGTCAGGGCTGCGCCCGCCGACCCCCGGCGCGGGGGCGGCAAGGTTGAAGTTGATGACCTCCCCGCCTAAGTAAGAGGCATCAACTTCGTCTGGTCCGGCCTGCTCTCATCAGCTCGTCACGAGCGCCGAGCCCGGTGTCCGTTACTCCTCGACGCTTGATCCGCCTCGTGACGCCACGGGGCGGCACCTGTTTGACGATCGGATCCCAGCCATGCCGACGGGCCCCCTGACTTGGTTCGACAAGACCAGGAGAGGCGGCGTCAGGCGGGCTGGGAAAGGCCCGGCAGGATCGCCCGCGCAAGGCGGCGCGCGGCAGGGAGAGGCCTTCCCCGGCGACCTGGCCGCGGACTGATCCGCCGGCCTCCAGACGTCCCGGCCCCGCACGCCGGGGTACCTCTTCAACGCGGGGCGGCGCGGGCGCCCCCGCTGGCCCATGCGAGGAACCACCATGCAGCGTCACAGCTACGAGATCGGCCAGAGTGTCGAGCTGGTCGCCGGGGTCCTCACCCCGCCCGGAATGACGGGCCAGTACGTGATCACCCGCCTCCTTCCCAATGACGCCTCCGACCGCGAGTACCGTGTGAAGAGCGAGCGCGACGGGCACGAGCGCGTGGTGCGCGAGAGCCAGCTCCGCGCTGGCCGGGCCGCCGCGCTCGGCAAGGCCTGGCCCGTCACCGGCTAACACAGCCGGCTGCGCCGGGGAGGCCATCCGGCCCCGCGTCGCCAGCCCCTCTCCGACGACCCTTTTCAGGCCACCGGCGCTCAGCGCCCGGACGGCCTATCCCGCCAAATCACGGAGGCACGCGTGTCGCAAACCAAGAGCACTTCCGGAACCGACCGGACCGATGCCGCAGGCCTGGAGGAGACGATCGCCTACTTGGCCAAGCGGCATCGCGTTTCCGTCGCCATCGTGCGCGAGATCGCGCGCAAGCTCGGCTCGGCCGAGCGCGGCGCGATCGAGCGCGAGATCGAGCGGGGCAAGTCCCGCCGCTGACCCGGCGGCGCGGACCCGCCGGCCCGCGCCTCTCCGCCATGCGCTCCCTCTGACTGCTTGGAGGCCGGCGCCTTTCGGCCCCAGGATGGGCCATGTCCGATCCGCCTCCCTATAGCGGCGCCGAACGAGGCGCCGATGCCGCGGTCCATGCCGCAGGGCTCCTCGCCGTGGCGGCCGGCTGCCTTCTCCTGGCCTTCCGGGCGCCCTTTCCCCCCGGCGCCACGCTTTCCATGGCACTGGGCCCCTACATGGCGGGGCTGGTCGCCACCTTCGCCTTCTCGGCCGCCTACAACCTCTCGCCGGCAGGACCACGCCGCGCGCTGCTGCGCCGGGCGGATCACGCTGCCATCTTCATCATGATCGCCGGCACTTACACGCCGGTCTCCGTGCTCGCGATCGGCGGCACCCTGGCGGCCGTCCTCCTCGGTTTCGTCTGGACGGGGGCGCTGATCGGCGCCGCGATGAAGCTCCTCGCCCCCGCGCGCTTCGAGCGCGGCTCGATCGTGGCCTATCTCGTCCTCGGCTGGGTCGGCGTGGTCGCGCTGGTGCCCCTCTCGCGAACCCTCAGTGGCTGGCAACTCGGCCTCCTCGCCGCAGGCGGGCTGCTCTACAGCCTCGGCGTGCTCGTGCATCTCGCGACCCGCCTACGCTACAACATCGCGATCTGGCACGGCTTCGTGCTCGCGGCGGCGGCCTGCCACTACGGGCTCGTGCTCAGCCTCGCGGCGGCTTGAAGGCGGAACGCCCGCCGAAAGGGTGGAAGCCCAACCATTCCATGCCTCGCCCGTTGTAATGCTGCACCGCAGCATCGATGTCGGAGGGAGTGGGCGAGCCTTTCGCCGCTCCCTGCGAGAGGATTTTTCATGCCTAACCCTAAGATCGACCTCAGCGCGCTCGTCCGCCTGCAGCGCCGCCGGCGCGAGGCCGTGGCGCGTGCGGGTGGGACCGGGGGCGGATCCGCGCTGACGGAGGTCACGGGCTTCGGCTCCAACCCCGGCGCGCTGCGCATGATGGTGCACGTGCCCGCCGACCTGCCACGCGGCGCGCCGCTGGTGGTGGCGCTGCACGGCTGCACCCAGAACGCCGCCGCCTATGACGAGGGCTGCGGCTGGTCCTCGCTCGCGGACCGGCTGGGCTTCGCCGTGCTGCTGCCGGAGCAGCAGCGGACGAACAACCACTCCCTTTGCTTCAACTGGTTCGAGCCGGGCGACATCGCGCGCGGGACCGGGGAGGCGCTGTCCATCCGCCAGATGGTCGCGCAGATGCTCGAGACACACGCGATCGACCCCGCGCGCGTCTTCGTCACCGGCCTGTCGGCGGGCGGCGCGATGACGGCGGTGATGCTCGCCACCTATCCTGAGGTCTTCGCGGGCGGCGCCATCATCGCGGGCCTGCCCTATGGCGCGGGCCTCGGCGTGGCGGAGGCGCTGCGCGCCATGTCGCGCCCCCCGTCCCTCGGCGCGGCCGAGCGGGGTGCCGCCGTGCGCGCAGCCTCCCCGCATCGCGGTGCCTGGCCCCGCGTCTCGGTGTGGCACGGCGGGGCCGACACCACCGTCGTCCCGAACAATGCGGAGGAGAGCGTCAAGCAGTGGCTGGACCTGCACGGCCTGGCCGCCGCGCGGCCGGTGACCGAGGCCGCCGCCCCCGGCGACACGCACCTGACCTGGCGCGGGCCCGGCGGGCGGGTCATGGTCGAGAGCCACCGCATCGCTGGGATGGCCCATGGCGTGCCGCTGCGCCCCGGCGAGGGCGGGGACCGTGCGGGCGCGGCCGGCGCCTATATGCTGGACGTCGGCATCTCCTCCTCACACGCCATCCTCGGCTTCTGGGGTATCGACACAGCCGCCGCGGCCCGTCCGCAACCGGCCCAGTCCCACCCCCTCGAGGAGCCCGCCTTCCGCCCGGAGGCCGCGGCCGCATCCCCTGCCGGGGCCCCGGCGGAGCAACCCTACCCCTCCCGGGCCAAGGTCTTCCCGCCCGCGCCCATCCAGGCGCGCAGGCCCACCCCCAGCCAGGGGCCGGTGACGCGCATGTCCGGGCAGGCGGAGGCCGACCCGCTTCTCAGCGGCCCCGGCGCCACCATCGTCCGCGCCCTGCGAGCGGCCGGCCTGATGGGAACGGGGCGGGACTGACGTATCCCGCACGCGGGCATGCCGCATTGACATCGCGGGAGGGCTGAGGCCGCTTAGGGCGTTATGCCGGCCGAACCCTGTACCCTCGCGCTGACTCCCGAGATCGAAAACCTGCTCGCGGCCCGGCTCTCCACGGGCGCCTACCGCGACGCGGCAGAGGTGATCCGTGCGGCCTTGCTGGCGATGGACCCCGCCAGCTCGACCGAGGACGCCGCCTTCCGCCTCCTTCTCGAGGACCAGCTTCGCATCCAGTCGGACGCCGGCGCCGCCATGGCCTGCGCGGCCGCCATGCTCGGGGCCCATCTCCGCGCCGCTCGCGCCGGCTACGGCGAGGTGGATGCGGAGGCCGGCACGATGTGGGTGGAGAGGGACTGGACCGACGGACAGGCGGTCAGCCTGGGCGGCCAGCTCCGCCGGCTGGAGGGCTTCGGCCAGGCCCTGGTCGCCGAGATCCGGGCGGGCCGGACTGTGGTGGTGGAGGACTGCGCCACGGACCCGCGCGCCGACGGCGCGCAGGAGCGGGCAAACTGGTCCGAGATCGGCGCCCGCGCGCTGATCGCCGCCCCGCTACTGAAGGCGGGGGTGTTGCACGCCATCCTCTACGTGCACGCCGACCGCCCCCGGCGCTGGTTCGCCGCCGAGGTCGATCTCCTCCGCCATGTGGCGGAACGGACCCAGGAAACGGTCGCCCGCGCGCGGGCCGAGGCCGCGCTAAGGGAGAGCGAGGCCCGGCACCGTGTCCTCTTCGAGAGCGCGCCCTTCTCGGTGATCGTGATCGATCCCGCGACGCACAGGGTACTGGAGGTCAACGAGCACGCCTGCGCCACCTACGGCTACTCGCGCGAGGAGTTCACGCGCCTCAACATCGCCGACATCGACGCCCTCGGGCAGACAGCGGCGATCCGTAAGCAGGGCCGCGCCGGAGCCATCCGGCCGGGCCTGCAGCAATTCGAGGCGCGCCACCGCACCCGCACCGGCGAGGTGCGGGACGTGCTGGTGCGTGCGCAGGGCCTGCGCCTGGCCGGCCGGGACCTGACCTACGGGGCGCATTTCGACATCACCGACCGCAAGGCGGCCGAGGCGGCGCTCCGTGCCAGCGAGGCGCGGCTCCGCCTCACGGTGGAGGCCGCGCGCCTCAGCACCTGGGAATTCGACCTGCGCCAAGGGACCGGCTCGCGCGCCGGCCCGCTGATGAGCACGCTTCCCCAGCTCCCCCCCGGCGACTTCCCCCTCGAGCGCTGGCTTGAGGCGATGCATCCGGAGGAGCGCGATGACGTCGAGGCACGCTTCTGGGCCGTGGTCCGAGGCGAGAGCCCGCGCTTCGAGGCAGAGTTTCGCGTGCGCCGCCCCGGGGGCGAATGGGCCTGGGTCTCCTCCTTCGGCGCGGTCGTGGAGCGGGACGCGGCGACCGGCGCGGCCCTGCGCGTGGCCGGCGTCGCGCAGGACATCACCGAACGCCGCTCCGCCGAGCAGCGCCGCGCCCTACTCATGCGCGAGGTGGACCACCGCGCGAAGAACGCGCTCGCCGTGGTGCAGGCAATGCTCCGCCTCACCCGGGCCGAGGACCTGGAAACCTACCGTCGCGCGGTGGTCGGCCGGGTGTCCGCGATCGCCCGCGCCCAGACCCTGCTCGCCGAGGACCGCTGGTCGGGCGCTGACCTGCGCGCCCTTCTCCAGGGGGAGCTGCAATCCTTCCTCGGCGGCGAAGGACAGCGCGCCCGCCTGGAAGGCCCGCCCGTGACCCTGCCAGCCGGCGCCACCCAGCCCTTCGCCATGGCGGTGCACGAGCTGGCGACGAACGCGACGAAGCACGGCGCCCTGGCGGTGCCGGGCGGCCAGCTCTCCATCACCTGGGATATTGCCGAGGGGCCCAACCTGCGGCTCCGCTGGATGGAAGCAGGCGGCCCCCCGCTGCACGGCACACCCGACCGCCGCGGCTTCGGCTCCCGCGTGCTGGAAGGCACGGTAAACCAGCAACTCGGCGGCTCGGTGAGCCTGTCCTGGGCGGAGACAGGGCTCGTCTGCGATATCGTGATGCCGCTGCCGCCGGATGGGTAGGCGCTTTCTTCTTCGGCGTTTCTGGTGACGCCGAGCGAGAGGAAGCACGAATTCTTCCTCTCGCCGGCCCCTCTCCATCATCTTTTTCGACGGGTTTGAACCACTGAACGGCCGGTGCGCCCTGGGTCATTCACTCGAGGCGACTGCACGTGCAGGAAAAGCGCCGAGAAAGAGCCAGCACTCAATTACCGCATCCGCGAAAGCCAGACTGGGATCCAAGGGCCTCAGGCCCTCTCCTGAAACGGCCTAACCATGGTCACGAAGAACAAGGGCGAGGCTCCGCAGCATGGCGGCCGTGGCGCCCCAGATGAGTTGCGTCTCGTGCGGCCAGGTCCAGTACTGGCGGGCGCGGCCACCGAAGACGCCGCTGCGCCGCTCGGGCCAGGCGGGGTCCAGCAGCCGGGAGACGGGGTACTCGAACACCTCCGCCACCTCCGCCGGCTCGGGGGTGAGGGTAACCGGCGGGTCGAGCAGCGCGACGATGGGAATTACGTGGAATCCCGTGCCCGTCACCATGGCCGGCAGGCGGCCGGCGATGCGGGGCAGGCGCGGGTCCAGGCCCACTTCCTCTGCCGCCTCGCGGATGGCGGCGGCTTCCGGCGTCTCGCCCGGCTCGATGCGGCCGCCGGGGAAGGCCACCTGCCCGGCATGGGCCGAGAGCGTGGCGGCGCGAAGCGTGAGCAGCACCGTTGGTTCCTGGTGCAGGAGGATCGGCACCAGCACGGCGGAGCGGCGGACGCCCTCCTCCGCCCTGGCATCGGCCGCGCCGCGCGCGAGACGCGCGGGATCGGAGAGCCGAGCCTCGATCTCCGAGGGCAAAAGCGTCCTGGCCGGCGCGAGCGGCGCCGGAAGGCGATCGATCGTCTCCGGCGCGGTCACGCCACTTCGTCGTCCACGGAGAGGCTGTCGTCCAGATCGGCCTCCTCCTCGGAGGGGCTGTCGTCGATCACGAAGAACACGCCCTCGCTCCAGACGCCCGTCACCTCTCGCCCGTCCACCACCTCTGTCTGGGAGAGGGCGACCAATTCGTAGAAGACGGGGCGGCTGATCCGCGCCTCCAGGCCGGGGCGGACGGTGACGTAGGGACGCGGCTCGCGCGTCACGGGGTCCACCTCCACCCGAATGGGGTGGTTCTCGTCGGCGGTCACCATCTCGTCGAGGTTGGTGCGGAAGGTGAGGCACTGCCGGGCGCGGCGCGTGCCGCCGGCCTCGCCGTCACAGGCGGTGCCGCTGCAGCAATGGCCCCAGTTCAGCTCCACCGCGACGAAGGGCACGTCCTCCACCTCGATGCGGCCCCGCTCCACCGGCGTTTCCAGCCAGTAGCTGCCATCGGCCTCCCGCTTCAGCACGGAGGCGAAGAGGCAGACGAGCGGTCGTCGCCCAATCGGGCTGCCTTGGTAGTACCAAGTGCCGTCGCGGGCGATCCGCATATGGAAGTCGCCGCAGATCGTTCGAGGCATCCGCACGGGCTGAGGCGCCATCATGGACGCCAGAACCGGCGCGGCGCTTTTGCTGCCGCCTGTAACATCATGCATCCCCAGCGCCATGTGACTTCCTCCGCGCCATCGAAGGGCCCTACCCTCCCCATTCGCCCGGCACGCCTCCATGTAGCCCGGAGTGGCGAGGGTCAGGGCGTTACCCTCGGGCAATATGAGAAGGGGCCACCCGTGGTTGAAGTGCCCGGCACAAAGGAAGCGACGGCTGATGCAGAGAAGCTGCTCGGCGAGGCCGAGGCGCTCTCCGCCCGCCTGGGGCGCGTCAGGGCCGCCGTCGGCCGGGTGATCCTCGGGCAGGAGGAGGTGGTGGAGCAGGCGCTCGTCACCCTTCTGGCCGGCGGGCACATGCTGCTCGTGGGCGTGCCCGGCCTCGGCAAGACGAAGCTGGTGGAGACGCTGGGCACGGTGATGGGCCTCGATGCCCGGCGCGTGCAGTTCACGCCCGACCTCATGCCCTCTGACATCCTTGGCTCCGAGGTGCTGGAGGAAGCGGAGGGGGGGCGCCGCGCTTTCCGCTTCCTGCGCGGCCCTGTCTTCTGCCAGTTGCTGATGGCCGACGAGATCAACCGCGCCTCGCCCCGCACCCAGTCCGCGCTGCTCCAGGCGATGCAGGAGCGGCGCGTCGCAATCGGCGGCCAGGTGCTGGACCTGCCCGCCCCCTTCCATGTGCTGGCGACGCAGAACCCGATTGAGCAGGAGGGCACCTATCCCCTGCCCGAGGCACAGCTCGACCGCTTCCTGCTGGAGATCGAGATCGGCTACCCCGACGAGGCCGCCGAACGCGCCATGCTGCTCGCCACCACTGGCGCCCGCGAGGCCCGGCCGGAGGAGGCGCTGCGGGCGGAGGAGCTGATCGCCGCCCAGTCCCTCATCCGCCGCCTGCCGGTGGGGGAGGCGGTTCTGAACGCCATCCTCCGCCTCGTGCGCGGGGCGCGGCCGGACACCGCCAGCCTTCCCGCCGTGAAGCAGCACCTTGCCTGGGGGCCGGGCCCCCGCGCCGCCCAGGCACTGATGTTGGCCACCCGCGCGCGGGCCGTGCTGGACGGCCGCCTCTCCCCGAGCGTGGAGGACGTGCTGGCCCTGGCCGAACCCATCCTGCGCCACCGCATGGCGCTCGGCTTCGCCGCCCGCGCCGAGGGCATCCGGCTCAGCGAAGTGATCGACGCGCTGAAGGCCGATCTTGCCTAGGCCCGGCGCCGAGGCCGCGCTTCCCCTTCGCGCCGAAGCCGCCGCCGCGCGGCTGCCGCCCCTGGTGGTGGCCGCGGAGCGGGTGGCGGCCACGGTGATGCAGGGCGTGCACGGCCGCCGCCGCTCCGGCCAGGGCGACGCCTTCTGGCAGTTCCGCCCCTACCTGCCCGGTGACGACGCCGCCCGAGTGGATTGGAGGCAGAGCGCGAAGTCCGACCGCCTCTACCTCCGCGAGACGGAGTGGGAGTCCGCCCAGACCGTTGCCCTCTGGCGCGACGCGGCGCCGGGGATGGACTGGTCCGGCGCGGCGGGGCGGCCGACCAAGGGCGAGCGGGGGGAGCTTCTCCTCCTCGCCCTCGCCTCCCTCCTCCTTCGCGGGGGCGAACGGGTACGGCTGCTCGGCGGCGGTCGCGGGCTGTCCGGGCGCGGCGCCTTGCCGGCCCTGGCGATGCGCCTGGAAAGCCAGTCCGGTCCGCCAGCTGACGAAAGCCTCCCGCGCCACAGCCGCGCGGTCCTGTTCGGCGACTTCCTGGCGCCGCTGGATGAGTTGCGCGCCACCCTTTCCCCCTTGGCCGCCGCCGGGGTGCGCGCCACCCTCGTCACGCTCCGGGATCCCGCGGAGGAAACCCTGCCCTATGGCGGGCGCATCCGCTTCGAGCCGCTGGACGGCACCGACCACGCTCTCGTTCCCCGCGTGGAGGGTATTCGCGCGCTCTACGAGGAAAGGCTTCTCGCCCACAGGGAGGGACTGGCCGCGTTGGCGGGCTCTCTCGGGTTCCGCCTGCTCTCCCACCGCACCGATCACCCGCCCGAGGCCGCGCTGATGGCCCTGTGGCAGGCGCTGGCACCAGGGGGCACGCGATGATGGCCCATACGGGCGGAACCTGCGGGTGATGGGCGCCCTCTCCTTCACCGCGCCCTGGCTGCTGCTTGCCCTCGCCGCTCTGCCCCCCCTCTGGTGGCTGCTGCGCGTGACGCCGCCGACGCCGCGCACCCAGTCCTTCCCCCCCGCCCGCTTCCTGCGCGACCTGCCGGCGGTGGAGGAAACCCCCGCCCGCACGCCCTGGTGGCTGCTGCTGCTGCGGCTGGTGGCCGCGGCCCTCATCGTGCTCGGCCTCGCCCGCCCCGTCTGGAACGCCGCGCTCGGCGATGCGGAGGAAGGGCCGCTACTGGTCACCATCGACAACGGCTGGGCCTCGGCCGCCGACTGGCCGGACCGGATGGCCTCTGCCGGTGCCGCGCTGGACACCGCCGCCCGCGCCGGTCGCCGGGCCGCCATCCTGGCCACCGCCCCCGCCGCGACGGGCGAGGCGCCCCGCCCCACCGCCTGGATGCCGGCCGAGGAGGCCCGCGCCCGCCTTGCCGCGCTGCGTCCGCAGCCCTGGGCGCCCGACCGGCCGGCAGCATTGGCCGCGCTTTCTGCTTGGCGGGAGGGCGGCTTTTCCAGCCTCTACGTCACCGATGACATCGCGCACGGCACCGACGACGGCGCGGCGCTGATGGCGGCGCTTGCCACGGCAGGCCCCCTGCAGGTGGCGCGCGGCGCACCCGGCGCCGCCCGCGTCCTTCTTCCGCCGCGCGCGGAGGCGGACCGCCTCGTCCTCAGCCTCCGTCGCCCGCCGGGGGGCGAGGCGGGGGAGGCTGGCGTGCTCGCGATGACCCCGGATGGCCGCGCCCTCGGCCGAGCCGTCCTGCCGCTGGCCGCCGGCGCCACGGAGGCGGAGGGCGCGCTGGAACTGCCCATCGAGATCCGCAACAGCGTCACCCAGCTCGCGCTGGAGGGGGACGCGCCCGGCGCCGCCGGCATGGTGCTGCTGGACGAGCGCTTCCGCCGTCGCCCCGTGGGCCTTCTGGCCGCAGCGGAGGAATCCGCGGACACGCCGCTCACCGGCTCCCTCTACTATCTCGACCGCGCCCTCTCCCCTACGGCCGAGATCCGGCGCGGCACGCTTGAGCAACTTCTTTCCCGCCGCCTCTCGGTGCTGGTGCTCGCCGACCGGCCGCTCGCGGACGGGCCGGAGATCGAGGCGGTCACGCGTTTCGTCGAGGGCGGCGGGCTGCTGCTGCGCTTCGCCGGCCCGCGCCTGGCGGAGCGGGGCGATCGCCTGCTGCCCGTGCCGCTGCGCGCGGGGGAGCGGGCGCTGGGCAGCGCGCTCTCCTGGGAACGACCGCAGACCCTCGCCCCCTTCCCCGAAGGCAGCCCCTTCGCCGGGCTGGTGCCCCCGCCGGAGGTGACCGTTACCACCCAGGTTCTGGCCGAGCCGGTCCCGCGCCTGGCGGAGCGCAGCTGGGCCCGGCTCTCGGACGGCACGCCGCTTGTCACCTTCGAGAACCGGGGCGCGGGGCGGATCGTGCTGTTCCACGTCACCGCCAATGCGGACTGGTCGGACCTGCCGCTCTCGGGCCTCTATATCGACATGCTGCGCCGCCTCGTCGCCCTCTCAGCCGGCGTGGCGGGCGGAGAGGGCGCGGCCAGCCTCGCACCGATCGAGACGCTGGACGGCTTCGGCCGCCTCGGCGCGCCGCCGCCCGCCGCCGGGCCGGTCGCGGCTGCCGCGATCGACAGCGTCGTGGCCGGCCCGCGCAACCCGCCGGGCTGGTACGGCACCGTGGGTGAGGGCGGCGAGCGCCGCGCGCTCAACCTCTCGGCACGCCTGCCGCCGCCCGCCGCCATGGCCCCTGCCCCCTCCGGCGCGCGCGAGAGCCGCATCGGCGGCGTGCCGCCGGAGCGCGACCTTGGCCCCTGGCTGCTGGCGGCCGCGCTGGTGCTGCTGGCGCTCGACCTGCTGCTCTCGCTCCAGAGCCGCGGCCTCGGGCTGCGCGCGCGGGCGGCGGTGGTCGCGCTGGCCCTGCTCCTGCCTGCCGTCGCGAACGCGCAGGGTGCGCCGCCCGACGGCGCGGCGGCGCTGGCGACCCGCCTCGCCTATGTCGTGACAGGTGACGCGCAGGCGGACGAGGTTTCGCGCCAGGGGCTCGTCGGGCTGTCGGACTACGTGAACCGCCGGACCGCCGCCGGCCTCGCGGAGCCCGTGGCGCTGCGGCCGGGGAGCGATGATCTCTCCTTTTACCCGCTGCTCTACTGGGTGGTGCTGCCCGAGGCCCCCGCGCCCGATTCCGGTGCGGTCGCCGCGCTGAACGCCTTCATGCGCAACGGTGGGATCATCGTCTTCGACACGCGCAACGAGGGCTCGGGCGAGGGTGTCTCCCTCGGCGCGGACGCGGCGCTGCGGCGGCTGACGCGGAACCTCCAGGTGCCGCCGCTGGCGCCCCTGGCGGAGGACCACGTGCTCAAGCGCGCCTTCTACCTCCTGCCGGACCTGCCCGGCCGCTACGCCGGCGGCCCCGTCTGGGTAGCGCGCGACACGGACCGGGCGAATGACAGCGTCAGCCCGGTGATCATCGGCGGGCACGACTGGGCGGCGGCCTGGGCGGTGGATGCGCGCGGCGCCAACCCCTATGCCGTGCTACCCGGCGGCGCGCGGCAGCGGACGCTGGCCTACCGCTTCGGCGTCAACCTCGTGATCTACGCGCTGACCGGCAACTACAAGGGCGACCAGGTGCACGTGCCCGCCATCCTGGAGCGGCTGGGGAACTGATGGTTCGCTCCCTCTCCTCCATCGACCTCGCGCCCATTCTTCCTTACTGGCTGCTGGCGGCGCTGGCGGTGCTCGCGGTGCTCGCGCTGCTGCCCGCGATCATCCGGCGCGCGCGCGGGGCCTGGTGGCGGGCGCTGGCTTTCCTGCTGATCCTGGGCGCCATCGCCAACCCGCGCCTCGTGCAGCAGACGCGGGAGATGCGGCCGGACATCGCGCTGCTGGCGGTGGACAACAGCGCCTCCACCACCGTCGCCGGACGCGACGCCGCCATCGAGAAGGCTCGCGCCGCCATCGAGGCGCGCGCCGGCCGGCTGCCGGATCTGGAATTGCGGACGGTCACCGCGGAGGAGGGCGGCAGCCAGGGCACGCGCCTCTTCGCCGCGATCGAGCGTGGCCTCGCTGACATCCCGCGCGCGCGGCTGGCGGGCGTCATCGCGCTGACGGACGGGCAGGTTCACGACGTGCCGCGCGACCTACCGATCGAGGCGCCACTGCACGTTCTGCTGCCCGGCCGCGCGGGCGAGGTGGACCGGCGGCTCCGCATCATTGAGGCGCCGGGCTTCGGCATCGTGGGCCGCGGCGTGGAGCTGCGGCTGGTGGTGGAGGACCTCGGCGTGCCCGCCGGCAATGCCGCGCCGCTGCGCCTGACCATCCGACGCGACGGCGGCGCGCCCCGCACCGAGAGCGTGCAGCCAGGCCGCGAGCAGCGCATCGCGGTGCCGATCGAGCGCGGCGGCCCGAGCGTGATCGAGATCACCGCCGAGGAGCGCCCGGGCGAGGTCTCCACGCTCAACAACACCGCCATCGTCACCGTGAACGGCGTGCGCGACCGGCTGCGCGTGCTGCTGGTTTCCGGCGAGCCCCACGCCGGCGAGCGCACCTGGCGCCGCCTGCTGAAGGCAGACCCGAATGTCGACCTCGTCCACTTCACCATCCTGCGCCCGCCGGAAAAGGACGACCTGACGCCGCTGAACGAGCTGGCGCTGATCGCCTTCCCCGTGCGCGAACTGTTCCAGCAGAAGCTGCGCGAGTTCGACCTGATCGTCTTCGACCGCTTCTCCAACCGAGGCATCCTGCCGCCGCAATACCTGCGCAACATCGCCGAGCACGTGCGCCAGGGCGGCGCGCTGCTGCTCTCGGTGGGGCCGGAGTTCACGGGGCGGGAATCCCTCGCCAACACGCCGCTCGGGGCGGTGCTGCCCGCCCGTCCCCTACCCGGCAACCAGGCGTTGCTGGAGGCGCCTTTCCGCGCGCAGGTGAGCGACGCCGGGCTGCGCCATCCCGTCACCGAGGGGCTGACGGGCGCCAACGCCACCACTGCCGATGCCGCGAGCTGGGGCCGCTGGTACCGCATGCTGCGCGCCGAACCCCGCGGCGGCTCCACGGTCATGAACGGGCCCGACGGCAACCCGCTCCTGCAACTCGACCGCGTGGGCGAGGGGCGAGTGGCGCTGCTGCTGTCGGACCAGATCTGGCTGTGGTCCCGCGGGCATAATGGCGGCGGCCCGCAGGCGGAGCTGCTGCGCCGGATCGCGCACTGGCTGATGCGCGAACCGGAGCTGGAGGAGGAGGACCTGACCGCCTCCATCGCCCAGGGGCGGCTGACCGTCACGCGCCGCAGCCTCGCGGATGCACCGCCGCCGGAGATCACCGTCACCGCACCGGACGGCACCCGGACCCGGCACACGCCAGAGCGCCGCGAAGGCGGGCGGGCCGTGGTGGAACTGCCCGCCACCCGCGCCGGTGTCTGGTCCGCGACGGATGGCGCGCGCACCGCCTTCGCCGCGGCCGAAGCCGCCAACCCGCCGGAGGTGGCGGACCTGCGCGCCGACCCCGCGCGGATGCAGCCCCTGCTGGTCTCCTCCGGTGGCACGGCGCGCTGGATGGGCGACGGCACCGCCCTGCCCGACCTCCGCCGCGTCTCCACCGGACGCGACGCCTCGGGACCTGGCTGGATCGGGCTCGTGCGGCGGGAGGACCACACGGTGACCGGCATCTCCGCCCTGCCGCTGCTGCCGCCCTGGCTGGCGCTGCTGCTGGTGCTTGGCGTCGCGGTAATCGCCTGGCGGCGGGAGGGGCGCTAGGCCGAAGTTTCCGGCGAAAGACGGGCGCGGCTGGCCGGAAAAATGAAGATTGGCTGCAGGAATAATGATGATCCCCCAGCAAGCCGCAAGGTCAGTAGCGCAACGTTCCCCTTCTTTGAGCAGGCTGGCAGGGCTTTTTCCACACCGTGCCGCGGAAGATCGTTGCCAGTCAGGCTTTTCGCTGTCGCGGAAAGTCTCCTTCTTGTGCGAGAGGTGACGTCCGGCTGTTTTACCTAGCAGAACGCTTGGTTATTGGCGTTCCGGCAAACGGAACGTCGGCGGTGGCCCCTGCCATCCGGTTGGAGAAGACCATGCGATCCTCGACTGCTGCCTTAGCCCTCTCCTGCTTTCTTCTACCGGCTGCTGCCTCGGCCGCGCCGCTGCTCTACGAAGCCGCCCTCGATCCGGCCAACGGGTCCGGCGTGACCGGGACCGCCCGGTTCAGCCTCGACGGCAACACGCTCCTCTTCAACCTCGTCGCAAACAATGTGGTCGCTGGCCAGCCGCACCTCCTGCATGTGCACGGGCAGGACATCTCCCCCGGCGTCCCGCTCGACACGCCCGCGCCCCCGCCGCCCGTGCCGCCGAACGGCGACCTGAACAACGACGGGGTTGTGACCACGCCCGAGGCGGTCAGCCAGATCGGTCCCGTCATCCTCTCCCTCGCGCCGCACGATCCGGGCACGAAGGCGGAGCTTCTCGGTGTCACCGCGGCGACCACGACGCTCGTCTACAACGCTGTCTTCAATCTCGGGCAGAACGTGACGGAGCCGGGCTTCACGACGGCCGACCTGCTGCCGCTCGATTTCCGCGTCTTCGACATGCACGGGGGCTTCGCCCTCGCGGGGCCGACCGCCGGCACCTACGATCCCAACCTGCCGGTCGCCGCGGGCGCGATCCGTCCCGTCGCGGTGCCGGAACCGGCTTCGATGACGCTCATGCTCACGGGCGTGCTCGGCCTTGGCCTGGCCTATCGCCGGCGCGGCGCCCGCCAGGCCTGAACCCGGCCCGCGGGGGCTCGCCGGCCCCCGCGGCGCATTGCTTTTCCCCGCGGGAGGCGCTCAGGCCTCCTCCACTCCGCACCAGTCGGCGATGAAGCCGGCGATGGAGAGCGTGGCCTTGCGCAGCAGGTCGAGATTCGTCCGCTCGTCGAAGCCGTGGTTGCCCTCTCCGCCTGGGCCGTAGCAGAGGGCGGGCATCGCGTAGTAGCGGCCGTAGTATCGGGTGTCGTTCACGGCGGTGGAGAGGCGTTCCTCCATCGGCGCCTCAAAGGCGGCCTCGTGGGCGCCGGCCAGCAGGCGCTCCGCCTCGCTGCCCGGCGCCAGCACGTAGCCATCGGCCTGGAAGCCGTGCCAGGTGATCTCCGGCGGGTTGTTGGCGAGGAAGGCGTCGCCGGCGCGGGCCTCGGCCACGCAGCGCTCCACGCCGGCCATCACCTCGGAAACCTCCATGGAGGGCGTGAGGCCGATGCGGCAGTCCACCTCGCACCAAGCGGGGGTGGAGGAGGCCCAGTCGCCGCCGCGGATGATGCCCGGGTTGAACTTGATGGGGTTCCGCACCGCGCCGAAGGAGGGATCGCGCTCCGCCGCCCTGTTCAGCGCCACCGTGTGGTCCTGCAGCGCGCGGATGAGGTGCATGGCGGAGAGGATGGCGTTGGTGCCGGCATCCGCGACCGCCACGTGCACGGGAACGCCGCGCACCCGCAGCCGGAACCAGAGCGTGCCGGTATGCGCGCGGGTGATCGTGCCAGCGGTGGGCTCGGGGATGAGGCAGGCATCGGCGCGGTAGCCGCGGAGCAGGGTCGCGAGCGCGCCGTTGCCGGTGCTCTCCTCCTCCGTCACGGTTTGGAGATGGACATCGCCGGCCAGGCGCAGGCCGGCGTCTCGGATCGCGTCCATGGCGAAGACGATGGCGGAGACGCCCGCCTTCATGTCGTTCGCGCCGCGCCCGTAAAGCCATCCGTCGCGCACCACGCCGGCATAGGGCGGGTGCGTCCACATCTCTGCGGGCCCTTCCGGCACCACGTCGATATGGCCCTGGAGGATCAGGCTCCGCCCGCCGGGGTTCCGGGCACGGCTGGTGGCCACGACCTGGACCGAGGCCGCGGGATCCACGTCCACCATGGGCGCGGCCTTCTCGTGCGAGGCGAGGGGCACGTCCGCGAGGGTAAAGCGGTCCACTGCGTAGCCGCGGGCAGCCATGGTGCGGGCGAACCAGTCCTGCAGGGGCGCCTCGCGGCCGCGCAGGCTGGGGAAGCGGACGAGTTCCGTCAGAAAGGCGGTCTGCGCCTCGAAGTTATGGTCGACGGCGCCGCGCAGGCGGGCGAGGAGGGCGGGATCGGGCAAGGCGGGGTGTCCTTCGCGTCGGAGCCGGGGGGTTCCTCCCCCTGCCCCATCCTTTTCCGCGCGGCGCCCTCGCGCCAGGGGGCGAGGACGCTCAGGCACCAGGAGCGGGACGAAAGAGCTCAGCGAAGCCTGGGAAAGATCATGAGAAGGGCCAGGAGGCTGAGGCAAATGGCCCTGCCGATGGCCGAACGGCCGCCGGACCCACCCTTCATAGCCCAAGCCAATTCCTCAGGGCGCGGTAACGGTGACCTCGAGGCGCATCCTCGGGTGGATGCCGCAGAAAGCGGTGTAGCGGCCGGCGGTGGGGAGGCGCCAGGTGACGGTCTGGCCAGGGTCCTGGATGCCGCTGTTGCGCTGCAGGTCCGGCGAATCGATGCGGATGTTGTGCGCGGTGGTGTCGTCGTTGACGATCTCGAGCGTACCGCCGGGGGTGAGGGCCACGCGCAGGGGCGCGAACTGGCGGTTCTTCTGCGAGACGCGCGCGCGGGCCACGGGCGTGATGCCGGGCGGCGGGGTGGGCGCCACGGGCGGCGTCGCCATCTCGGGAAGCGGCGCGTCGGGGGCGCTGGTCAGGGTGTTGAGGAAGGCGATCAGGTCCGCGCGCTGGCCGGGATCGAGGGAAAGGCGGCGCGGCAGCTCCGGCGGCAGCGTCGGGCGATCGACCACGCCGCGCTCGTAGTGGTCCAACACCGCCTCGATCGTCGGAAGCGAGCCGTCGTGCATGTAGGGCGCGCGCCGCATCGCCTCGCGCAGCGTGGGCGTCTTGAAGGCGTGGTCGGCGCGGGACTCGCCCAGCACCGGGCCGCGGCCGAGGTCGGGCGGGGCCTCGGGGCGCGGCGGGAGGCCGATGTCGTAGAAGGCGTAGTCCGTAAAGGCCCAGCCCTCGTGGCAGGTGGCGCAGCCGGCGGGGCCGTTGAACACCGAAAGGCCGCGACGCTCGGCAGGGGTCAGGGCGCGGTCGTCCCCCTCCACCCAGGCATCGAAGCGGGTGCGGGGGGAGACGAGCGTGCGCTCCCAGGCGGCCAGGGCGCGGACGAGGTTGTCCTGCGTGACCGCCGGCGTCGCTCCCGGGAAGGCGGCCGCGAAGGCGGCGCGCCAGGAGGCGTCGGCGGCCATGCGCTCCACCAGGGCGCCGAGGGGCTGGCCCATCTCCTCATGCGCCTCGATCGGGGCGGCGGCCTGGGCCTCCAGCCCCTCGGCGCGGCCGTCCCAGAAGAGGAACGGCGCCCAGGCGAGATTCCAGATCGTGGGGGAGCGGCGCCGCAGCGGCTTGCCCTCCGCCCCGCGCGCGAGGGAGAGGCCGTCGCTGAAGCCATGCGCCGGCTGGTGACAGCTGGAGCACGACATCTTGCCAGTGGAGGAGAGCGAGGGGTCGAAGAAGAGCCGCCGGCCGAGCTGGGCGCGGGCGGCGGTGGTCGGGTTGTCGGCAGGGGTTGGCGGCGGTTCGGCCGGGCGGCGATAGGCGGCGCGGAGCGCGGCGTCCTCGGCGGCCGAGCCAGGGTCGGCGGAGCCAGCCGGGGAGACCAGCGCGCTAAAGCTCAACGCCGACGCCAGCACGAGCGCCGAGGCCAGCAGCCCGTCGAGGAGGCGTGGCCTCACCGCCAGCGCAGCGCCGCCCGCTCGAAGCGCGCGACGGCCGCGATGAGATCCGTGACGCTCATCGCCGGGGTGGCGGGCGGGCGCGGGGTCGGCCAGGCCGCACGAAGGGCGGAGAGCGCCTCCTGCGCCTCCGCCCAGTCCCGCGCGCCTTGCGGGGCGGCACGGAGCGTGGCGGCGTTGCGGTTCAGCAGCGCCTCGGTCTCGATGAGGAAGCCGCGGCCGTCCTGGTACTCCACGACATTGGCCATGCGGCCATCCTCGATCGCCGCCTCGTACTCGGCGGCGGCGGCGCGCATGGTGCGGGCCGCGACCTCCGTCACGAAGGAGGCCGAGTTGCGCGCGCGCGCGGGCACGCCGGCCGCGAGGGCGCGATCCACCCGCGAGAGGGCGTCGCGATAGGCGGCCTCCAGGCCCGGGCCGCCGCGCTTGGCCCGCGCGCGGTTCGAGAGGGTTTCGAGCGCGGCGGCGAAGCCGGGGGCGCGGCGGCGGCGAAGCTCGGGGCGCAGGTCGTCGTAGATCTCCTCCATCGGGTGGAGGAAGTGGAACACCGCGTCGTCCCAGTTGCCGGCGCGGGCCAGCTCCATCCCGATCGCGAGGTGGCCGCGAACGAGCATGAGCTGCGCGGCGAAGGCCACCTCCGGCGAGGCGCCGAAGGTGATGCCGCGCTCGCCGCCCTCTCCCCCTTCGCCACCCTCACCGCCCTGGCCGGCGGTCATGCCGCCATGGCCGGCATGCGGCGTCGCGGCCGGGGCGGGCGGCACCACGACGGGCGCGGGCGTCGCTGGCGTGGGAGCCACAGCCGGGGACGGCGCAGGTGTCGCCCCGGGGATGACCACCGGCAGGTCGGCCGACGGCGGCTCGGGGGCGGGAACGGCGGCCGGCGGGATCGGCGGCGCGGGATCGGCGGCCGGCGAGGATGCGGCGGGCGAGGGCGCAGCTGCCGACGAGGGCGCGGCGGCTGGCGATGGCACAGCGGCCGGCGGGGGCGCCGGGGTGGCGGGCGTGGCCGGCTGGTCCTGGAAGAGCACGGGCACGTCGGCCGGCGGCTCGGCCGACGGGATCGCCTCGGGGGCGACCGGCGGGGCCGGGCGGGACTCCTCCGTCACAGGGGCGGGCTGCGCCTGGCCTGGCGGCACCGGCGCGCCGGCAAGGGCGAAGGCCCCCACCCCGAGCCACAGCCGCAGCGGGCCGAAACGCACCGGGCCACTCCCCATGGGCAAGCTCTCCTGTCAGGCTCGACGTGATGATTCTCTGCATCCCCAATGTGCTGCCCGCCGAGGACATCGGCAAGCTGCGCGGCCTGCTGGCCAGGGCCGCCTTTACGGAAGGCGCCGCCACGGCCGGCTGGCACGCCCGCCTCGTGAAGCGGAACGAGCAGGCGGATCCGGCGGATTCCCTCGCGCGGGAGGCCGGGGGGATGGTGCTCGCGGCGCTGGAGGCGAATGAGGTGTTCCGCGCGGCGGTGCTGCCCCGCCGGCTGCGCGCGCCGCTTCTCTCCCGCACCACACCCGGGCGAACCTACGGCACGCATGTGGATGACGCACTGATGGGCGGCGCCGCCCCCTCCGATCCCTGGGGCGAGGCGCCGCTGCGGGCGGATGTCGCGGTCACCCTCTTCCTCTCCGATCCCGACACCTATGACGGCGGCGAGCTGATGATCGAGACCACGGCCGGCGAGATGGCCGTGCGCCTGGGGGCCGGGGAGGCGGTGGCCTATCCGGCCGGCACGCTGCACCGCGTGGCCCCGGTCACGCGCGGGGAGCGGCTGGTGGCGGCGACCTGGGCGCAGAGCCTCGTGCGGGACCCGGCGCAGCGGGAGATCCTTTTCGATCTCGACGCCGCGCGGCGCGATGTCTTCGAGCGGGAGGGCAAGTCGCGGACCTTCGACCTGCTGGCCAAGTCCCGCGCCGCGCTGCTGCGCCGCTGGGCAGAGACGTGATCGCCCGCCTTACGGCAGGCAGGGGGCGGCACCAGATAGGGGGCATGCGCCGCATCCTCCCCCTTCTGGCCGTCACGGCCCTCGCCCTCTCGGCCTGCGCGACCCGGCCGAGCCTTTCGGAACGCCTTTCAACCTATGTCGGGCGCTCCGAGCTCGAGCTCGTCTCCGCACTCGGCGTGCCCACGCGCAGCTACGAGACGGGCGGGGAGAAGTTCCTCGCCTATGAGGAGCAGAGCACGATCGCGCTGCCCGGCGGCGTCGCGGGCGGGCCCTTCTACGGGCCGTTCGGGGGACCTTTCGGGCGCGGCTACTACGGCGGCGCCTATGCGGGCTTCGGCACGACCTATGCGCCCGTGCAGTGCGACGTGACCTTCGCCCTGCGGCAGGGGCGGGTGGCCTCCTTTACCTACCGGGGCCAGGGCTGCAGCTGAGGGCGCGACGGCGGGTGTGGCTCCCGGGACCGCAGCCCGCTATAGGCAGAGGTGCATGCGCCGTCCCTCCCTACCCCTCCTCCTGGCCCCGCTCCTTCTGACCGGCACGCTGCTGACGGCCGCGACGCCGACCCTCGCGCAGGGCGTCGGGCGCAGCGCGCCGCCGCCGAGCGCGGGCCCCGCCAGCCGGCCGCCCCCGCCGGCCCTGCCCGGCCTCGCCGCCCGCCGCGCGCCGGAGCCCATCCCGGCCGAGACGCCCGCGACCAGCCTTTCCCCCAACGCCGCGCTATTCGACGCCATCACCCGCGGCGACCTTCCCGCCGCGCGGGAGGCCATGGCACGGGGCGCGGACCTGAACGCGCGCAACCAGCTCGGCCTCAGCCCGATCGATGCGGCGGTGGACCAGGGGCGGAACGAGATCGCCTTCTATCTTCTCTCCGCCCGCGGCAGCGTCGGCGGGGGCCCCACGACCGAGCCGGCCGAGCCGGCGCCGCCCGCCGCGGCACGGCGCGGACGGGGCGGGCGCGAGGTTCCCGCCGCCCGCGCCCCGGCGCTGGACGAGGAGGCGCCGCCCACCCGCGCCGCCGGGCTGCTCTCCGATCCGCCGCGCCGCGGCGCGCCCACCGCCCCCGTTGCCCTGCGCGCCCGGCTTTTCGCGGGGGATGGCGGCTCACCGCGGCCGGAAGTCGGCTTCCTCGGCTTCGATGCCGGCCGGCCCGACGGCGCCGAGCCGCTGCCGGAGGGCGTGCAGCGGCAGTCGACCGGCGGTGCGCGCCACCGGACCGTCCGCGGCCGCCACTGAGGCCCGGCCGCCGCACAGCGCGCCCGCCCGAAGCCGTCGAACACCGATGACGCCGCCCTCCGCCGCCGGCCTGGTGCTCTTCGCCACCGGAGGCGCCGTCTGCGCCCTGCCGCGCGAATGCGTCCGCGCCCTGCTGCCCCTACCGCGGCTCGATGCCCCGCCAGGCCTGCCCGGGCCGCTGGCCGGGTTCCTTAACCTCGGCGGAACGGCGGTGCCGGTGGTGGAGCTCGCCCGGCTTCTCGACACCCCCCCGGGCAAGCCCCATCCCTACCGGCACCTGATCCTCCTGAACGAGGACGCGGGCCGCGGAGGCGATCCTCTCGCGCTGCTCGTGGACCGGGTGCTGGACGTGCTGCCGCCCGGCGCGCCGCTCCGGCCGGTGGCGCCGGAGAGCTCGCTCAACGGGCTCATCCTCGGCAACCTGGAGGTGGGGGACCTCACCGCCTCCCTTCTGGACCCCGACCGCCTGCTGCTGGCGGAGGAGGCGGCGGTGCTCGGCGCGGTCACTGCCCAGGCGCGGGCGCGGCTGGCGCGCTGGGCCGTTCCCGGGACCGAGGGCGGTCCCACGAGCGGCACGTGAGGCTTGGCGGACAAAGCCGCTTGAGCGCGCATCCATGAGCGCCCCCCGCGAGCGCGCGCCCCTGGGCAAGGCGCCCCTGGACGGTGCCTTTCCCGCGCTGAAGCGCCTCGTCATCGCGCGCACCGGCCATGCCTATTACGAGGACAAGGATGGTGCCCTCTGGGAACGCCTGCGGCGGCGCATCCGGGCGACGGGCACGGGCGATTCGGCCGGCTATCTGGCCCTGCTGGAAGCGGACGAGGGCGAGTGGGCCGTCCTCGAATCCGAGGTGACGATAGGGGAGACCTTCTTCTTCCGCGACGCCGCCCAGTTCGAGGCGCTGCGGGAGGTCATCCTCCCCGGCCTCATCCGGCGCCGGGCGGCGGAGCGGCGGCTGCGCATCTGGTCCGCCGGCTGCTCCACGGGGGCGGAGGCCTATTCGGTCTCGATCCTGCTGCGCCGCCTGCTGGGACCCGCCTATCCGCAATGGGCCATCGGCATCCTCGGCACCGACATCAGCGAGGCGGCGCTGGAGGCGGCGCGCGCCGCCCGCTTCAGCCCCTGGGCGCTGCGCGGCATGCCAGCCGTCGAGCGCGAGCGGGACTTCCTGGCCATGGAGGAGGGCCGCGCCTTCCAGCTCCGCCGCGAGCACCGGAGCGGCGTGCGCTTCGAGTACGGCAATCTTCTCTCGCTCCTCGACGGCACCATGCCGCTCGGCATGAGCGACTACGACCTCATCCTCTGCCGCAACGTGCTCATCTATTTCGACCGCGCGGCGGTGCCGTCCATCGTGCGCGCCCTCGGCGAGAGGATGGCGCCGCACGGCTGGATGCTGCTCGGCCATTCCGAGCCCGACCCCAGCTTCGGCAGCTTCCTGCAGCCGGTTTCCCTCCCCGGGACAACGGCCTGGCGGCCCCTTCCCCTCCTCCTGGGCAAGTTGCCCGAGCCGCCCCCCTCACCGGCCGCACCGGCGGCGGCCGAGACCGCCCCGCTCCAACAGGCGCCGGAGGAGGAGTCAAAGATGCCGACGGAACCCGACTCGCCGCCGGAGGGCGGCACCCCGCGCCTCGCGGCCGACCGGGCCCGTGCCGAGGCCGATGCGGGTGCGCTGGAGGCGGCGCGGGCTACGCTGCGCGCCGGGCTGCGCGACCATCCGATGAATGCCGCCCTGCACCACCTGGACGGGCTGGTCGCGCGCGGCATGGGGGAGGATACCGCGGCGGAGGCGGCGCTGCGGCGCGCGGTCTATCTCGACAGCGGTTTCGTCGCGGCGCACTACCATCTCGGCCTGCTGCTGCTCGACCGTGGCGCGGTGGAGGCCGGGCGGCGCAGCATCGCCAACGCAGCCCGCCTCGCCCGCGCCCTGCCCGGCGAGACAATCCTTGAGGAGGGCGACGGCATGACGGCGGAAACCCTGCTCGGCCTGGCAGGGCAGCACCTGGCGGAGGGCCGGGGCTGATGGCCCTGCGCTTCCTGCCCGACCCCGGCATCCTCGGTCAGCTCGGCGAGACCCGCGCGGCGCGCCTGCTGGAGGAGCGCACGCGCCTTCTTGCCCGCCGTGGGAAGGGCCCGTCCGCGCCCCCGGCGGCGCCCGTGTTGGTGGTCGCCCTGGGCGAGGAGCTGCTCGGCTTGCCGCTCGCGCGCGTCGCCGCGGTGCTGCCGGCCGAAGCGGCAAGCCCCCTGCCCGGCAGCCCGGCCGAGGTGCTGGGCCTCCGCGCGCGCGCCGGGCGGATCCATGCCGTGCTCGACCTCGCCTGGATGCTCGGGCTGGAGGGCGAGGCGGGCGAGCACGACGTGCTGCTGCGGCCGCTGCCGACCGCCGGAGCCCCCTCCACGGGTGGGCGCCGGCTGGCGCTTCGCGTCGGCCGCGCTCTCTCGGCCGTGGCGCCCCTGCCGCTTCCGCCCGAACTCGGCCCACAGGGCGCCGCCGGGGTCATCGCCTTCCGAGCGACCATCCCCGGCGCCGGGGCCGAGGATGCTCGCCGCATGGTCGGGGTGCTCGACCTTGACCGCCTCCTGCTGCCCTACGCCGCCCCCTTGCCCGGAGCCTGAACCCGCGTGTCGATCACCAACCGCGCCCTGCTGGGCTTCGTGACGCTGACGCTTCTGACCATCGCGCTCGGCCTATGGTCGCTCGACCAATTCGAGACGGTCCGTAACGCGAGCCAGTCCGTTGCCACCCGTGATATTTCCGTCTCGCGTCAGGTGGGGCAGGTGCGCGATGCGCAGGCCGCGATGCGCGACGTGCGGGCGCGGATCATGATCAGCTATCTCGGGCGCCACGCCGTGCCGGGCGCGGCCGTCTCGCCCCCGCTCACGCCGGAATGGCAGCGGGAGAGCGCGCGCATGGCGACGGCCCTCGGCCAGGCAACGGCCTCGGCGCAGGGCTTCTCGGCCCAGGCCATCCATCCCTCCCGACGGGAGGGCTGGATGCGCGTCCTGGCCGGGCTGAACGAGGTCGGCAGCCTGCTGGCCCGGCACCGCGACCGGGTGGAGGCGAAGCTCCGCCTCATGGAAGTCGACGACCTGCCGAGCGTGATGGCGGCCGAGCCGGGCGTCGCCTCCAGCGCCAACGAGCTGGACGCGGCGGTGAGCCGGGTGGAGCGCGCGATGGAGCAGCTCGCGGCCGCCGGGCAGCAGCGGGTGGATGATGTGTCGAACAACGCGCGCACCCTCATCCTCTCTGGCATGGGGGTGGCGGTGCTGCTCGCGATCGGCGTCTCGGTGCTCGTCCGCCGCGCGTTGGCGCGGCCGCTGGAAACGATGATGGAATTCGTGCAGCGCATCGGGCGCGGCGAGCTGGCCGGCGCCCCCGCCCGCGAGGGGCGCGATGAGTTCGGCCGCCTGGGCGCCACGCTGAACGTCATGGTGGAGGGCCTGCGCGAGCTGGCCGTGCAGAGCCGGGACGCGACGCACCAGCTCGATGCTGCGACGGCCGAGATCCGCGCGAGCACGCAGCAGCAGGCCGCGAGCGTCGAGGAGCAGCTCGCCGCCGTGCAGGAGACGGCGGCGACGGTGGACGAGATCACCCATTCCGGCAGCCAGATCGGCAAGCGCGCGCAGGAGGTGATCGCCGCCGCGCAGGCGACCGTCCGCACCAGCGGCGAGGGGTTGCGCGCGGTGGCCGAGACGGTGGCCGCCATGGACAAGATCCGCGAGCAGGCGGAGCGCGTGGCGGAGAACATCGTGGCGCTGAGCGAGCGCACGCAGGCGATCGGCGAAATCACCGCGACGGTGAACGACATCTCCGAGCGCAGCCACCTGCTGGCGCTGAACGCCGCCATCGAGGCGGCGGCGGCGGGCGAGGCCGGGCGCAGCTTCGCCGTGGTGGCGGCCGAGCTGAAGTCCCTGGCCGACCAGGCGAAGGAGGCGACGGCGCAGGTGCGCGCCAATCTCGGTGACATCCAGCGCGGCATCAACGCCTCCGTCATGCTGACGGAGGAGGCGGTGAAGCGGGCCGCGACGGGCCGCGAGCGCACGACGGCCAGCCAGGAGACGATCCGCGAGATCACCGCGCGCGTGCAGGAGGCGGTGCAGACCTTCCAGCAGATCGTCGCCAGCACGAACCAGCAGCAGCTGGGCATCGAGCAGGTGATGGGCGCGCTGACCAATATCCGCCAGGCGAGCGAGCAGACGGCCTCCGGCACGCGCCAGCTCGACCAGGCGGCGGCCAACATGGCGGGGCTGAGCCAGGGGCTGGTGCGCCTGGCCGACCGCTACCGCCTCTAGCCCCGCCCGCGGCGCCCCCTGGCGATGCCCGACTTCCGCGCGGAGCTGCTGGCGGCCTTCGCGGCCGAGTATCGCGAGCATCTCTCGGCCATGCGCGCCGCCCTCTCGGCGGAGGATGCGAGCGGGGCGGTGACGCTGGAGCCGGCCGCGCTGCGCGAGGTGTTCCGCCGCGCCCATTCCCTGAAGGGGGCCGCGCGCGCGGTGGACCTCGCGGGCGTGGAGGCCCTGGCGCACCGGCTGGAGGGACTGCTGGCGCGCGAGACGGACGCGGCCGCCGGGGGCGAGGCCCGCCTGCCGGCACCGCTGGTAGCCCTGTTGCAACGTGGCTTCGATGCCATCGAGGCCCAGGCGGCCGCCATGGCCGCGGGCGCGCCCCTGCCGCCGCTGGACGCCGTGCTGACCGCGCTGGACGCAACGCCCGGAGGGGACGGCGCCCCGCCAGCGCCGGCAGCCGCGCCTCCCCCGGCGCCGCCCGCCGCGCCCGAGACGCCCGCCCCGGCCGAGGGCTACCTTCGCGTGGAGGCCGCGCGGGTGGAGCGGCTCTCGGCCGCCAACCTCCGGCTGAAGGCGCTTCTCGGGCGCGGCGGCACGGCGGCCGGGCTGCGCGGCATGGAGGCCGAGTTGCGCGCGCTTCGCCGCGGCTGGGAGGGATTGCGCACCGCCCTGCCCGCCGATCCTGCCCTCGCCCCCCGCCTGCGCGGCTTCGAGGCGGCGCTGGGGGAGGTCACGCGCCGCGTCGCCGCCCTCGCGCGCGAGGGGCGCGAGACCGCGGACGCGCTCGACCGCGCCTCCAACGCCCTGCGCGAGGAGGTGGAGGCCATCGCCCTCGTCCCCGTCGGCAGCGTGCTCGGGCCGCTCGCCGCCGCGCTACGGGAGATGGCGCGCGAGGCCGGGCGGGAGGTGACGGTCCGGACCGAGGGCATGGAGGCCCAGGCAGAGCGCCGCGTGCTCCAGGCGCTGAAGGATCCGGTGCTGCACCTTCTCCGCAACGCCCTCGGCCACGGCGCCCCGCGGGACGGGGGCCGGGCGGAGATCCTTCTCCGCGTGGAGGCGACGGAGGCGGGGCTGACCGTCACGGTGCGGGACAACGGGCCCGGCCCCGACCTTGCGGCCATCGAGGCTGCGGCCTTGCGGGCGAAACTCCTGGTGCCCCGGCCGTCGGGCGCGCCACCGGTTCCGGCGGACGACCTCCTCGCCCTCGTCTTCGCGCCCGGCTTCTCGACGGCGGGGGCGGTGGACAACCTCTCGGGGCGAGGAATGGGCCTTTCGGTCGTGGCGGAGGCCGCCATGGCCCTGCACGGCGCCGCCGCGTTGCGCCCCGCGCCAGGGGGCGGCGCCGAGGTGGTGATCGCCCTTCCCCCCTCCACCGGACGCCGGCCGCTGCTGCTGGTGGAGGCGGGCGGGCAGGTGCTCGGCCTTCCCGGCAGTACGGCGCTCATCACGGTGGGGCCGGCGCTGCGCCTCGATCCCTCCGCCATGACGACGGCGGAGGGCCGGGCGGTCGCGCGGCTGGCCCTACCGGGCGGGGAGGGGCTGGTGCCCGTCGTGCCGCTCGCGGCCCTGCTCGGCCGGGAGGCGGAGCCGGCAGGGCCGGGGCCTCGGCCGGCGGTGCTGCTCGGGCGGGGGACGGCGCGGCTTCTCCTCACTGTGGCGGCGCTGCACGACGCCCGCAGCCTCGTCGTGACCGAGGTGGATGCGCCCGGCCTCGACGCCGGGCTCGTCTCAGGCGCCGCGCTGATGGAGGACGACGCGGTCGCACTCGTGCTGCGGCCGGGGGGGCTGCTGGATCGTGGGCTGCGCGAGGCGTCGCGCATCGGCCCCGCCACCGTGCCCGCGCCTGCCGCCACCGCCCGGCGGCACGTGCTGGTGGTGGACGACAGCATCACGACACGCACGCTGGAACGCAGCATCCTCGAATCCGGGGGCTACCGCGTGACCCTTGCGGTGGATGGGGCGGATGCGCTCAACTCTCTGCGCGCGCCGGGTGCAGTGGTTGACCTCGTGCTCGCGGACGTTGAAATGCCGGTCATGGACGGGTTCGGCCTGCTCGAGGCGATCAGGGCGGATCCGTCGTTCACGGGGCTTCCCGTGATCCTGATGACCTCCCGCGACAGTCCCGGCGACGTGCAGCGCGGCATGGAGCTGGGCGCGAGCGCCTACCTGACAAAGCAGGGCTTCGACCAGCAGGCGTTGCTGGCGACGATCGCCCAGCTCGTCTGATCCCGCGCGTGAGAGTTTGCCGGTGACAAGCCCTGAGGCACGCCCCGTGCGCGTGATGATCGTCGAGGACAGCGCGGTGGTGCGGCACCTGCTCGCGCATCTCGTCTCCCGCGACCCGCGGCTGGAGCTCGCCGCCGCCGTCGCCTCGGCCGAGGAGGCGTTGGCCGAGATCGAGCGCGTCCGGCCCGATGTTATCTCGATGGACATCCGCCTGCCGGGCCTCGACGGGCTGGAGGCGACGCGGCGGATCATGGCGGAGCACCCCACCCCGATCGTCGTGATCGCCGATGCCGTGGAGGAGCGCGGGCTGCGCATCTCCATGAATGCGCTGCGCGCCGGCGCCCTCACGGTGGTGGAGAAGCCGCTGGGACCGGGGCGCGAGGGCTGGGAGGCCGTGGCCGAGGCGATCTGCACGCAGCTCTTCATCATGAGCCAGGTGCCGGTGATCCGGCAGCGCGGCATCGGCGGGATGGGCGCGGGCCCCGGCCGCGCCGCCTCCGCCCGCGCCGGCGTGCCGCCATTCTCGCGTCCCTCGATGGTCGGCATCGCCGCCTCGACGGGCGGTCCTCCGGCCATCGCGCGGGTGCTCGGCGCCTTGCCTGCCGATTTCGCCGCGCCCATCCTCCTCGTCCAGCACATGGGGGCGTCCTTCATGGAAGGCTTCGCCGCCTGGCTGGACGGGCTGGTGGCGCCCCGCGTGCTCATCGCCCGGGATGGGATGCGGCCGCAGCCGGGGCAGGTGCACGTCGCCCCCGGCAACCGCCACCTCTCGCTGACCCCGGCCGGGCTGTTGCGGGTGACCGATACGCCGCCCGTGGGCGGGCAGCGCCCGGCAGCGGACGTTCTGTTCGACAGCATGGCCCGTGCGCTCGGCCCGCGCGCGATGGGCATCCTGCTGACCGGAATGGGCGAGGACGGGGCGCGCGGCCTCGTCGCAATTAATTCCGCCGGCGGAATTACTCTCGCGGAGGACGAGACGACCGCTATCGTCTATGGCATGCCCGCGGCGGCGGTTCGTCTCGGTGGCGTGAGCGCCTCTCTGCCGCTGGATGGAATCGGCCCGCGGCTCCTCAGGGCGATCGGGGGGACATTGGAGGCGACAGGCGGGCAGTGAGCGCGGAAACGGCATGGCAGGCGACCGGCGCATCACCGCGCATCCTGCTCGTCGAGGATTCCGAGACACAGGCCCTCCAGCTCCGCCGGATGCTGGAAACGGAGGGATTCCTGGTCAGCCGCGCCGGCAGCGCCGAGGCCGCGCTGGAGGCGCTGAACGGCCCCCTGCCCGCGCTGGTGATCGCCGACTACCACCTGCCGGGCATCAACGGGGACGAGCTGGTCCGCCGCATCCGGCTGAACGTTCGTGCCCGCGCGCTGCCCGTGCTCATGCTGACCGATGCCCAGGGCGGTGACCTCGAGCGCCAGGGGCTGGAGAGCGGCGCCGACGCCTATGCCCCGAAATCCGCCGGGCGGGAGTTGATCCTGCTGCGCCTGCGGGCGCTGCTGCGGCGGGGAGAGGGCGAGACCGATCAGGGTTCCGAGTCGCCCGGAGCCGGCTTCCGCCCCGCCCGCCTGTTGCTCGTCGATGACGGACCCACCCATCGCCTCTGGCTCGCCAGCCTGCTGGCGGCCGACGGGGACCGGGTTGAGACGATCGGCAGCGCCGGCGCGGAGTTCACCGCGCGGACGGATGGCCCCTGGGATGGGGTATTGGTGAACCTCGCCGGCATGCCCACGGGGGGCCTGGACCTGCTCCGCCAGTTGGAGGCGCTGCGCCAGGCAGGCGCCGGATTCCGGATCGTCGCGCTGGAAGGGAACCGCCCTGCGGCCGCCTTCGAGGCCGGCGCCGACGACGTGCTGCCGGCGGAGGCCGGGGCAGAGGTGATCCGGCTGCGCGTGCGCGCCCTCGTGCGGCGCAAGCTGCTGCGCGAGGAGAACCGGCGGATCGAGAACGCCATGCGCGAGCGGCTGCGCGAGGTGGAGCGGGCGCGGGCGGAGGCGGCCTCGGCCGAGGCGCGGGCGGCCCTTTCCGGCGCGCTCGCCCGGGCGAATGCCGAACTGGAATCGACCAACCAGGCATTGCGCGACACCCAGGGCAAGCTCGTTCAGGCCGCGAAGATGGCCTCGCTGGGCGAGCTGGTGGCGGGCATCGCGCACGAGATCAACAACCCGCTCGCCTTCATTCTCGCCCACCAGGGCACCGTCTCGCGCCTGCTGGCGCAGGTTGCGCCGCGCGTGGCCGGTGACGAGGAGGCGGCACGGCTGCTGGACAAGGCGACCGCCCGGGCGGACTCCATGTCCATGGGACTTCGCCGAATCCAGGATCTCGTGGGCAACCTGCGGAAGTTCTCCCGCCTGGACGAGGCGGGGGCGCAGGAGGTTGACGTGCCGGAGGCGATCGGCACCGTCCTCGTGCTGCTGACCCACAAGCTGTCGGACCGCATCCTGGTGGAGCGCGACCTCGCGGCACCGCGCATCCTTCGCTGCTCCCCAGCCCTGCTGAACCAGGTGGTGATGAACGTGGTCGGCAATGCCGCGGACGCGATCGAGGGGCAGGGCCGCATCCGCCTCGCCACCTTCACGGAGGGTGGCGAGTACGTGATCGCGGTGAGCGACAGCGGGCCCGGCGTGCCGGAGGCCATCCGCAGCCGCATCTTCGAGCCCTTCTTCACCACCAAGCCGATCGGCGCGGGCACCGGTCTCGGCCTTTCCATCGCCTATGCGGTGGTGGAGGCCCATGGCGGCAGCATCGCGGTGGACGACGCGCCCTGGGAGGGCGGCGGCGCGCGCTTCACCATCCGCGTCCCGCTGGAGGGCGCGGCGTGAACGACGGCCTCAGCGATGCCGCCGGCGAGCGCGGGGACGGGTTCCGGGCGGGCGGGCGCGCTGCGATCCTTCTCGTGGACGACGAGGCGGAAATCCTCACCGCCCTGACGGACCTGCTGGAGGACGGCTTCGAGGTCACCACCACCACCCGGCCGGAGGAGGCGCTGGCGCTCCTCGCGGGCGGGCTGCGCCCGGCGGTCATCCTGTCCGACCAGCGCATGCCGGGGCTGACCGGCGACGCCTTCCTGGAGCGCGCGCGCGCCTATTCGGACGCCGAGGCGCTGCTTCTGACCGGCTATGCCGAGTTGGACGCGGTAGTGGGCGCGCTGAACCGCGGGCGGATCGCGGGCTATGCCGCCAAGCCCTGGGAACCCGCGGCGCTGCTGGCGATGGTGGCCGCGGCGCGGGACCGGCACGAGTTGCGCCGCGCGCTCGAAACCGAGCGCGCGCTGATGCGGGGCCTGCTGGAGAACCTGCCGGAGCAGCTCTCCTTCAAGGACGCGGCGGGACGCTTCATCCGCCTCAACGCCGCCAAGGCCGCGGCGCTGGGATCGAGCGTGGCCGCCTGCCTCGGCCGGCGAGAGGAGGAGTTCCTGCAGCCGGAGGAGGCTGCGCGCCTGGCCGAGGCGGAGCGAGCGGCCCTCGCCGAGGGAACGGTATCGGAGGTGACCGAGACGGCCGCGGGCCCCGACGGGCTGCCGCGCTGGCTCCATGTCAGCCGGGTCGCGCTCGGCGGCGGCGTGCTCGTCACCATCGCGCGGGACGTGACGGAAGCGCGGCGCCTGGAGGCGCGGCTGCGCCAGGCCGACAAGATGCAGGCGCTGGGCACCATGGCGGGCGGAGTCGCGCACGACTTCAACAACCTGCTGACCGCCATCCTCGGCAGCCTGCATCTGGCCGGGAAGCGAGTGCAGGACGAGCCGGGGCTGCAGCGGCTGATGCGCAACGCCACCATGGCCGCCGAGCGCGGATCGGCCCTCACCCGGCGGCTGCTCTCCTTCTCCAGGCAGAACGAGCTCGCGCCGCGCAGCGTGGCGGTGAACCGCCTCATCCTCGGGATGGGGGACCTGCTGGCGCGGACGCTGGGCACCACGTCAGGCGGCACGCTGGAACTGCGGCGGGACCTGCGCGCCAACCCCGGCACCACCCGCGTGGACCCGGACCAGCTTGAATTGGCCCTGCTCAACCTCTGCATCAACGCGCGGGACGCCATGCCCGGCGGCGGCACGATCACCCTGGCCACCACGGAGGTCAGGGTGGGAGCGGACGAGGTGCCGGAACTTTCGGCCGGGCACTATGTCCGCATCTGCGTCACCGACACGGGCAGCGGCATGTCGCCGGAGGTGCTCGCGCGCGTGCTCGAGCCCTTCTTCACCACCAAGGAGGTCGGCAAGGGCACCGGGCTCGGCCTGCCGATGGTGTATGGGCTGGTGCGGCAGTCCGGCGGCGGGCTGACGATCGAGAGCGCGCCAGGCCAGGGAACGCGCGTCGCGCTTTTTCTTCCGGCCGATGCCGGGGAGGGTGATGCCGAGGCTCCGGAGGCGGGCGATGCCGCCCAGGCGCGCGCGCCGGCGCGGGTGCTGGTGGTGGACGACGACGTCACCGTGCGCGAGGTGACGGCCGGCTTCCTCTCTGATCTCGGGCACCAGGTGATCGAGGCGCCCGACGGGGAGGCCGCGCTCCGGATGCTGGAAGGCGATGCGGCCGTGAACCTCATGGTGGCGGACTTCGCCATGCCGCGGATGAACGGGGCGGAGCTGGCCGAGCGGGCAAGGACGCTTCGGCCGGGGCTCGCGGTTCTGCTCGTTACCGGCTACGCGGAACTGGGGACGATCTCGCCCGACATCCCGGTGCTGCAGAAGCCGTACCGTCAGGTGGAGCTGGCAGATCGGGTGGCGGCGTTGCTGGGCTGAGGCAGCCGCTTCAGCGGGCCATCCCGCTGGCGCCGGCCTCTGCCATGCCATAAGGCAGGCGGGCGGATTGCGCTTCGGAGACATGGGCGAGCGGGGCGCCTTGGGACAGGGCGGAGCCGGCGAGGGCCGCGATCTCCCGCAGGGCGGCGAGGGTCAGCGGAACCTGCGTCATGGCGCCGCCGTCGCCTTGCAGTTGCAGGGTAAGGCCCGTGGGATCCTGCATGAGGGCGACGGAGTGGACCGGCGGGAGGAACCGCGGCTGGATCGAGCGGGAGGCGCGGCGCGAGGGGTTGGCGGAGGGGGACACGGCAGGGGACCTTTTCCGGGGTGGGTGCCGGATCTTCCGGCCCGCACAGCATTCCAGCGCCAGCGTGAAGAAAAAGTGAACAAACCCCGCCCGGCGGAGAAATCGTTGCGATTTCACAACGCCTGAAACCGCCAGCCGCATCCGACTCACGGGCAACGCGGTCCATTCCGAGGTCACAACATGAGAAGGGCGCTAGGCAGCGGCCTTGTTGACGTCTAAGGGGCGTTTTGGAACGCCCGCGTGCGATGGGCCGAAAAGGGAGACGAAGATCCGATGAATCGACGCCGCTTTGTCGCGGGGGCGCCACTGGCCGCTGCCGCTGCGACGACCCTTGCTGCCCCCGCACTCGCGCAAGCTATGCCCGAGCTTCGCTGGCGCATGGCCTCCTCCTTCCCGAAGAGCCTTGATACGATCTATGGCGCGGGCGAGCATGTGGCCAAGCGGGTCGCGGCGCTGACGGACAACAAGTTCCAGATCCGCGCCTTCGCCGCCGGCGAGATCGTTCCCGCCTTCGGCACGGTGGATGCCGTGCAGCAGGGCAATATCGAGTGCGCCCACACCGCTTCCTACTACTTCGTCGGCAAGGATCCGACCTTCGCCTTTGACGGCACGGTTCCCTTCGGCATGAACTTCCGCCAGCTCAACGCCTGGCTGAACGCCGGCGGCGGTCACGAGGTGATGCGCGAGTTCTTCGAAGGGTACAATATCGTCTCCCTCCAGGCCGGCAACACGGGCGCGCAGATGGGTGGCTGGTTCCGCAAGGAGATCCGCAACGTCGAGGACCTGAAGGGCCTGAAGTTCCGCATCGGCGGCTTCGCTGGGAACGTCATCCAGAAACTGGGCGCGGTGCCGCAGCAGATCGCGGGCGGCGACATCTACGCCTCGCTCGAGCGGGGGACGATCGATGCCGCGGAATGGATCGGGCCCTATGACGACGAGAAGCTCGGCTTCAACCGCGTCGCGCCCTTCTACTACTACCCGGGCTGGTGGGAGGGCGGGCTCAACCTGTCGCTTCACATCAACAAGGCGAAGTACGACGAGCTTCCGCAGGTCTACAAGGACGCGCTGAACAGCGCCTGCCGCGACGCCACGGTCGAGACGATCGCGAAGTACGACGCGCAGAACCCGCCGGCGCTGCGCCGCCTGCTGGCCACCGGCACGCAGCTCCGCGCCTTCCCGCGCGACGTGATGCAGGCCTGCTACCGCGCCACCTTCGAGCTCTACGACGAGACGGCGGCGACCAATCCGCGCTTCAAGAAGGTCTACGACCACTTCAAGGCCTTCCGCGACACCCAGCTGCAGTGGTTCCGGGTGGCGGAGAACTCCTACGACAGCTTCGTCTACCTCATGCAGGCGCAGGAGCAGCAGGCCCCGGCCGGTGCTGGGGCGGGGGCTCAGCCCCGGCGCTGAGGCCGGGCCGGTAAAGGATACAGGTGACGATGAAGCCCCTGCTCGCGTTCAGCCGCATGGTGGACAGCGTGAACGCGGTGTTCGGTCGCGCGGCGGACTGGATGACGTTGCTGGCCTGCGCGATCAGCGCCGGCAACGCCACGGTGCGCTACGGCCTCTCCTACTCGTCCAATGCCTGGCTGGAGGTGCAGTGGTACCTCTTCGCCGGGATGGTGATGCTGGGGGCCTCCTACACGCTGTTCCGGAACGAGCATGTCCGCGTGGACATCCTCTACGGCAGCTTCGGGCCACGGGCGCGGCTCTGGGTCGATATCCTGGGCATCATCGTCTTCCTCCTGCCTGCCATGATCCTGCTGACCTGGATGACCTGGCCCTTCTTTCTCGACAGCTGGCAGCGGGGCGAGGGCAGCCAGAACGCGGGCGGGCTGATCCGCTGGCCGGTGAAGCTGATCCTGCCGCTCGGCTTCCTGATGATCGCGCTGCAGGGGGTGTCCGAGCTCATCAAGCGGATCGCGCTGCTGCGGGGCCTGAAGCCCGAGGGGGAGGCGGTTGTGGAATACGAGCGGCCGCTCCAGTGACCCACCAGACCCTGACCGGACGATCCTTCCCATGAACGCGGACTACATGCCGCCGCTGATGTTCGGCGGCCTGGTGGTGTTTCTCCTGATCGGCTTCCCCGTGGCCTTCTCCCTGGCCGCGGTGGGGCTGTTCTTCGGCTTCATCTCGATCGAGCTCGGCTTCTTCACGACCGACTACCTGGGCGTGCTGCCGCTGCGGGTCTTCGGGACGCTGTCGAACGACCTGCTGCTCTCGATCCCCTTCTTCACGCTGATGGGCGCGATCCTCGAGCGCTGCGGGCTGGCGGAGGACCTGCTGGAGGGCACCGGGCAGTTGTTCGGGAAGATCCCGGGCGGCCTCGCCTATGCCGTGATCCTGGTGGGCGCGGTGCTCGGCGCCATCACGGGCACGGTCGCGGCCTCGGTCATCGCCATGGGCATGATCAGCCTGCCGATCATGATCAAGTACGGCTACGACATGCGGATCGCGACGGGCGTGATCGCGGCGTCGGGCACCATCACGCAGCTCATCCCGCCTTCCCTCGTGCTGATCGTCCTGGGCGACCAGCTCGGGCGCTCGGTGGGCGACATGTACGCGGGCGCGATCGGGCCCTCGATTCTGCAGATCGTCCTGTTCATCCTCTTCATCATGGGCGTCTCGATCTTCGCGCCCCATAAGGTGCCGCCGCTGCCGGATGAGGCGCTGGGCACCCGCGGCTGGCCACTGATCTGGCGCGTGGCGAAGGGCATGGTTCCCTCCATCGTCCTCATCTTCCTCGTGCTCGGCACCATCTTCATGGGGCTAGCCACGCCGACCGAAGCGGGCGCCATGGGCGCGGTGGGCGCGGTGATCCTGGCCATCGCCAACGGGCGCTACACCTGGGCGCTGTTGCGGGAGGCCATGGGCAACACCATGCGCATCACCGCCATGGTGATCTTCATCCTGCTCGGCGCCACCGTCTTCTCGCTCGTGTTCCAGGGCGTCGATGGTTCCATCTGGCTGGAGCACATCCTGTCCGGCCTGCCGGGCGGGCAGATCGGCTTCCTCATCTTCGTCAATATCTTCGTCTTCTTCCTCGCCTTCTTCCTCGACTTCTTCGAGATCGCCTTCATCATCGTGCCGCTGCTGGCGCCGGTGGCGGCAAAGCTGGGCATCGATCTCGTCTGGTTCGGCGTGCTGCTCTGCATCAACCTGCAGACGAGCTTCATGCACCCGCCCTTCGGCTTCGCGCTGTTCTACCTGCGCGGCATCGCGCCCAAGACGGTGCTGTCGCGCGACATCTACTGGGGCGCCATTCCCTGGTTGGTGCTGCAGGTGGTGCTGGTGGGGGTCGTGATCCTCTGGCCCGAGAGTGTGACCTACTGGATCGACAAGGGGACTGGCGTGGACCCGAGCACGGTCCGCATCGAGGTGCCGATGCCCGATACGGGCGAAGAGGAGCCGCCGCCCTTCAACTTCCGCTAGGGCGCCGGTGTCGGGCTTGCTTGGAAAGGCCTGGGGGGCGCTTCGCGGCGCCCTCCCAGGCCTTTCTCGCTCGAGGGCGGTGGCGGCGCCGGACTGGGCGGCCGACCGCGGGCGGATCCTGCTTGTCGGGCCAACAGGGGCGGGGAAGAGCACGCTGGTGAATGCCGTCCTCGGCGACGGGACCGCGTCGGCCGGTGCCGGCGCGCCCGTGACGGAGGGAACGACCTGGTACGGGGAGGCCTCTCCCCTTCCCCTCGCGCTGGGCGACACGCGAGGGCTGGAGGCGGCGGAGAGCGCCGCGCAGGTGGCGGCGTTCGAGGCCTCGTTGGCCGCACTGTCGGCAGAGCGGCGGCCGCATCTCGTCTGGCTGGTCATCAACGCGGAAGGCGGGCGCTCCTTCGCAGGGACGGGGACGTTGGCGGGACTGGCGGCCTCAACCGGTGCGGCCGGGATGCCTTGCCTGGTGGTGCTGACCCATGCGGAGCCCGGCGCTGAAAGCCATGCGCGGCTCCGCCAGCGGATCGCGGAGACGATGCCGGGGGTAGCGATCGCCGCCGTGAACAGCCGGGCGCTGGTGGGGGAGGATGGAGCGGTCCTGCTGCCGGCCCATGGCGTGGAGGAGCTGCTGGACCTCTCGCAGCCCTTCCTGCCGGAGGGGCCGTAGCGGCGCCCTACAGCCCCATGCCGATGCCGCGGAAGGGCAGCAGCAGCAGCTCCCACCAGGCCATGTGGGCCACGCCGTAGAGGCCGGCCTTCCACATGAGGGCCGAGCGGAAGCCGAACATCACCACCAGCATAGGCAGGAGGCCGAGCGCCGCCGTCCAGAGGAGTTCCCGCCGCACGGCCTTGCCGAGGGCATCCGCCAGGGCGAGGGCCACGCGGTCGCGGTCGTCCTGGTAGACGAGGCGCGCGGCGCGGAGGCCGAGGCGGGGGATGAGGGAGGCGGCGCGGCCCACCTCCTCCATCTTCGTCTCCAGCATCGTGATCGCGTGGCGGGCGAGGACGAAGAGGGCGAAGCGGAAGACCGGCGCGCCGCGCAGCAGGAACAGGGCGCGGACGAGCGGCCAGGTGGAAATCACCCCCTGCGCGAAGTGCAGGAGGTACCAGAGGAGCACCGCGCCCGCCGCCGCAATGGCCCAGCCGACGCTCGGCAGGAGGGGCGCGATGGCCGCAAGGACGAAGAAGACGGCGGTGACGGAGATGGCGACCAGCGCCTCCTCCGCCACGTAGCGGAAGACAGCGTTGCCGATGAAGGCCTCCACCGCCGGTTCCAGCTCCGCCGCCAGCTCCGCCTCGCTGCCGGCCAGGAGGGCGGCGATGAGGGAGGCGCTGCCGCCCTCGTGATCGGGGGCGTGGAGCGCGGGTGGGGGTTGGACGGAAGGGGACATGCCGGGCAGAGTCGTCGTGATGTCCCGCAAGCCCGTCAAGGCCGACCCCATCGCCGTCGCGCTGGAGCACGCCCGCCGCGCAGTGGCCGGGGGCGACCCGCTGCCTCTCCTGCTGCTCTGCACCGGGGCCGAACGGGCGGAGATCGCCGCGGCCGCGGGGCTGTCCGACCCCAGCCCCCTACCGCTCGCGACGGCCCTGCGGCCGATGCTGGTGGAGGGGGCAGACGCGGCGCCCGGCCTGCTCGCGCTACTGACGGCGCTGCGGGTGCGGAAGCTCTCGGCGCTGGGTGACCGGGCTGCGGTGGTGCGGGGCTTCACCCGCCCGGCGCCGCGGCGCGGGACATGGCTCGGCCGGCTGCTCGGGCGGGGCACGACCCTGCTGGACGACGCGGTGGCGGCGATTCCCGGCGTGGAGGACCGTCTGGCGGGAATGCAACGCTGCAACGTGCTGCTGGCCGGGCGATCCGGGGCGGGCAAGAGCACCCTGGTGAACGCGGTCTTCGGCCGCGTCGTGGCGGAGGCGGGGGAAGGCGCGCCGGTCTCGTCCGCCGCCACCTGGTATCGGCACCCCTGCGCGCCGCTGCACCTGGCCGATACGCGCGGGCTGGAGCCGGGTGCCTATGGCGAGACGCGGGAGGCGGTAGAGGCGGAGCTGGCCCGCCTGTCCGCCCTGCCCGAGGAGGAGCGGCTGCACGTGGCGTGGCTCTGCGTCGATTCGGCGGGGGAGCGGGTGGAGCCGGCGGACCGAGACCTAGCGCGCCTGCTGGCGCAGGGCGGGGTTCCGGTAATCCTCGTGCTGACCAAGGCCTGGGGGGAGGACCGGCTCTCGGAGGCCGCGAGGGCGCTGGTGCCGGAGGCCACGGCCGTGCTGCGGGTGGTGGCGGCCCCGCGCCTGTTTCCAGGCGGCGCGAAGGTGGAGGCGCGCGGGCTGGAGGAGTTGGTGGCGGCCACCGTCGCGGCCCTGCCAGCGGGGCGGCGCGCGGCGGCGGCGGCAGCCAATCTTGTTGCCCTCGCGCCGAAGATCGCCGAGGCGGAGGCGGCCATTTCCGCGCATGCGAGGGCGGCCGCTGCCCTGTCGGCCACCCCCCTGCCCTTCGCCGATGCCGCGCTGCTCTTCGGGTTGCAGGCGAAGATGATCGTGGACGTGACCGTCCGCATGGGCACGCCGGCCGAGGAGATGCCGCTGAAGGCCGTCGCCGCCGCGCTGCTCGGCCCGGCCGCGGCGGGGATGGGCGGAAGGGTCGCGGCCCGGGCCCTCGGCACGCTGCTGAAGTTCGTGCCCGGGGTCGGCAGCATCGCGGGTGGGGCGATCAACGCGGCGGTGGCCTATGGGCTGACGACCGCGCTGGGCAATGCCTACCTCGCCTTCCTGAGGGATCGCTGGGCGGTGCTGCACCGTCCACCGACCCTGCAGGAGGTCGTGGCCTTCCTCGGGCGCTTTCGGGGGTAGCGGCTACCCCACCGCCCGGCGGCGCAGCGGCGCCGGCGTCACCTCGTTGTGCACCTCCGCCAGCTCGCCGAGGAGGCGGATGAGGGTGGCGCGGTCCGCCGGCGAGAGGGGTGCCAGGATGCGTTCCTGCACGCGCCGCACCGCTGGCTCCACACGGCGAAGAAGGCCCTCGCCTTCCGGCGTCAGGCGCAGGCGCTTAGCGCGGCGGTCGCCCTCGGCGTGGGAGCGCTCGATCCAGCCCTTTGCCTCCAGCCGCTCGAGGACGCCGCCGAGCGTGGAGCGGTCGAAGGCGATGAGGGCGGAGAGGCGCGTCGCGTCCACATCCGGGTTCTCGCGGATGGCGTAAAGCGCGCCGAACTGCACCGATGTGAGGTCTTGCGCGGCCACCTCCTCGGCGAAGAGGGCACTGGAGATCTGTTGAGCCCGCCGGATGAGGTGCCCGGGCATGGCGTAGAGTTCGTGCATCGGGTGCGGGTTCCGTGTTGTTCTGTCGGCTGATCTTCCGGGCGACGGTCGGCTGCATTGACGGTATGCTGAAAGAACGCATACTGCCTTTTCAAGGGAATGGGGAGGTCCGCCGCTCGGTCCACCCCTCGAAAGGGATGGAGACACCGGCTTGAAGCAGGACCTGCACAGCTTGCTGGGCGACCTCGTGATCGCCAACCGCATCCTCGCGCATGAGGACGTGCTCGACGACTTCGGGCATGTCGCGGTGCGCCACCCCGATCGGGCGGACCGCTTCTTCGTCTCGCGCTCCCGCTCGCCCGAGATCGTCACGCGCGACGACCTACTGGAGTTCACGCTCGACGGCGTTCCCGTCGATCCCAAGGGCCTGCGCCCTTACCTCGAGAGCGTGCTGCACGCGCGGATCTTCGCCGCGCGGCCGGACGTGCAGGCGACGGTGCACCATCACTCGCCGGCCGTGCTGCCCTATACGGTGATCGACGAAGTGCCGCTCCGGCCCGTGTTCCACATGGGTTCCGTGCTGGGCGGCCCGGTGCCGGTCTGGGACAGCCGCGACGAGTTCGGCGACACGAACATGCTCATCGACGACGTGCCGAAGGCCGACAGCCTGGCGAAGGCGCTCGGCGGCGGCACCTCGGTGCTGCTGCGCAATCACGGCGCCACCTGCGCCGCCCAATCCCTTCCGGCGGTGGTCTTCGTCTCCGTGCGGATGAAGGACAACGCGGAACTGCAGTCCCGCGCCATGGCGATGGGCAAGCCGCGCTACCTCACCGAGGGCGAGACGCGCATGGCCGGCGAGATGCTGATGGGCGAGCGGCCGCTGGAGCGCGCCTGGTCCTACTGGCGGGCGCGCGCCGGCTATGGCGGCATCTAGGAGGGAGTGGGCATGAACATCAGCCGTCGAAGCTTCGGGGCCGCTTCGCTTCTCGCGACCCTTCCCGTCGCGGCGCGCGCGCAGCGGCGGCCGGTGCGCATCGTCGTGCCGGCGGCGCCGGGCGGGGCGATCGACATCATCGGGCGCATCTACGCCACGCGCCTCGGCGACCTGCTGGGCTCGACCTGGGTGGTGGAGAACCGCTCCGGCGCGAGCAACACACTCGGTGCGGCGGAGGTGGCGCGCTCGGCGGCCGACGGGCTCACCTACCTCGTCAACGCCGACATCCAGCTCATGGCCAAGCACGTGATGCGCTCCGTGCCCTATGACCCCGTGGGTGACTTCACGCCCATCTCGCGCCTGGCGACCGCGCCCATGGTGCTTGTGGGCAACCCGCGCAGCACGCCGGAGGGGGGCATCGCCGCGCTGATTCCGGCGATGAAGTCGCGACCCGACCGCTTTACCTTCGCGAATTCCGGCCTCGGCTCCATGGGGCACCTAGCGACGGAGGGCTTCAAGCGCGAAACGGGCCTCGACAGCCTTGTCGTCACCTATCGCGGCACCGCGCCCGCCCTGACCGACGTCGTCTCCGGCAATACCGCGCTGATGGTGGCCCCGCTGGGCTCGGCCCTGCCGCAGATCGAGGATGGGAAGCTTCGCGCCTACGCCATCATGGGTCCGCAACGCTCGCCCCGTGCGCCGGCGATCCCGACCATCGCCGAACAGGGCATGCCCTCGCTCGACTTCACGCTGTGGTACGCGATGTGGGCGCCGAAGGGCTTGGCCGACGCCGAGGCCGACCGCGTGAACACCGCCGTGCAGACGATTTCCCGCGAGCCAGACATCCGCGCGCGCCTCGCCGAGCAGGGCGCGGAACCGGTGACGGAAGACCGCGCCACCTTCACCCGCTTCATCGCGACCGAGAACGTGCGGAGCGCGAAGATGGCCGAGGTGGCGAAGATCGAGCCGGAGTAGAACCTCTCTTCGTCACTGCCGCCTTGCTGGCCCCGGAGAGGGCGCTGCCCTCTCCGTACCTCCGGGCGAACGCGCAGCGTTCGTCCCGCGCCCGCCAAGGGCCTGAGGCCCTTGGATTTCCATCTGGCTGGCGCGGATGAATGATGGGAGCCGGTTCTTTTCCCGGCGCCCTTCCCGCACGTGCAGTCGCCTCGGGTCCACGACCCGAGGCTCACCGGCCGCTCAGCGATTCCAAACAGATAGAAGAAGATGATGGTGAGGGGTTCGGGGAGAGGAAGAATTCCTTCTTCCTCTCCCCGCAGTCACCAGCGTCGCCCCATCAGGCGTTGCCGCGGTCCTCGCGCCAGAGGTGCAGCGCTTCCTGCACCGGGCGGTCGGAGAAAGAGAAAAGGACGCTCTCCTCCGCCGCCTCGTGGCGAACCTTCTTCCAGGAGGGGACGACGAAGACGTCGCGCTTGCCCCAGTCCACCACGAAGTCGTCGCCGATGATGCTGCGGCCGCGGCCCTCCATCGGCACGAAGACGGTCGCGTCGGTGGAGCGGTAGGCGGCGGTGGAGAAGCCTTTCGGCAGGAGCTGGATGAAGGTGCCCATCGTCGCCATGGCGTGATTGCCGGTGACAGGGTTGGTGTAGCGCATCTTCAGCCCGTGGCAGGGATCCCAGGCCTCGGCGCGGCGCATGCGCTCCAGCGCGTCGCGCGTGCGGGCGTAAGGATAGTTGAAGACGGGCGAGCTGCCGCCGCTCGGCTTGTGGTCCACCGGCATGAGGTTGGCGCCGAAGCGCGCGTCGCTGTCGCCGAGCGGGCGCGTGACGGGCTGCTCGTCCTGGCCGAGGTGTTCCGCGAAGGAGGCGTCGAGGAGCTGGACTACGGGGATGTCGAGACCGTCGAGCCAGAAGATCGGCCGGTCGCTCTCGTTGCCGTGGTCGTGCCAGGACATGGGGGGCGTGATGATGAAGTCGCCCTCCTCCATGATCGTGCGCTCGCCGTTCACGGCGGTGTAGGCGCCGCTGCCCTCGAGCACGAAGCGCAGCGCGGTCTGGGTGTGGCGGTGCGCGGGCGCGACCTCCCCGGGCAGGACGAGCTGCACGCCGGAATAGAGCGAGGTGGTGATGCGGGACTGGCCGCGGAGCCCGGGGTTCTCGAGCACCAGCACGCGGCGCTCGGCCTCCTTGGCGGTGATGAGGCTGCCGGCCTCCATCATCGCGGCGCGGATCTCGTCGAAGCGCCAGCTGGCCGGGCGGCAGGCGCTGCGCGGCTCGGGCGTGACGAGCTCGGCGAGCGACAGCCAGAGGGGCGTCAGGTTCTGCTGGCCGATGCGGCCGTAGAATTCCTGGCGCTTCGCCTCCACCGCTGCGTCCTGCGTGCCGGGCGCGGAATTCACGTTTGTGTCCATCGTCGCCGTCCCTCCTTTGCTGTTTGACCGTATACGGACAATCCGTGTAGGGTCAATCCTGTTAAGCTGCCCCGTTCGGGTTGCGGCGGGGGATGTGGTCGTTCCCACCACCCTCTCCCAGCCCCCTCGGCGGCCGACCCTGAACGGCCGCGACGAAGCGAACGCCGACAAGAAGACCATGCACCCGGAGGACCAAGGATGACCACTCGCCAGGAGAAGCCGATCCTCATCGCCGGTGGCGGCATCGGCGGGCTGGCCGCGGCCCTCGGGCTCGCCCGCGCCGGCTTCGACGTGACGGTGTTGGAGCGCGCACCGGTGCTGGGCGAGATCGGCGCAGGCATCCAGCTCGGCCCCAATGCCTTCCAGGCCTTCGACCACCTGGGTATCGGCGACGCGGCGCGGGCCATGGCCGTCTACGTGGACCAGCTTCGGTTGATGGACGCGCTGACGGCCGAGGACATCGCCACCATCGACCTGAAGGAGCCCTTCCGCCGCCGCTTCGGCAACCCCTACGCCGTCGTGCATCGGGGCGACCTGCACGGCGTGTTTCTCCGCGCCTGCGAGGCGAGTCCGCGCATCACGCTGCGCACCGGCTGCGCGGTCATGGATTACGAGCAGGATGGCAGCGGCGTGACGGCCCTTCTGCAATCCGGCGAGGCGGTTCCGGGTTCCGTGCTGATCGGAGCGGACGGATTGTGGTCTCGCATCCGCACCCGCGTCGTGGGCGATGGCCCGCCGCGCGTGACCGGCCATACCACGTATCGTTCCGTCATCCCGACCGAGCAGATGCCCGAGGACCTGCGCTGGAACGCGGCGACGCTCTGGGCCGGGCCGAAGTGCCACATCGTCCACTACCCGCTCTCCGGGTGGAAGACCTTCAATCTCGTCGTCACCTACCACAACGACGCGCCAGAGCCGGTGGCCGGCCTACCCGTGGAGGAGGAGGAGGTGATGCGCGGCTTCGAGCACGTGCATCCTAAGGCGCAGAGCATCATCCGCCACGGGCGGGACTGGAAGCTTTGGGTGCTCTGCGACCGCGATCCCACGGAGAGATGGGTGGATGGCCGCGTGGCCGTGCTGGGCGACGCCGCACATCCCACGCTGCAATACCTGGCGCAGGGCGCCTGCATGGCGATGGAGGACGGCGTCTGCCTCGCCCAAGAGATGGCGGCGCATCCCGGCGATGCGGAGGCGGCGCTGGAAGCCTATCGCCGTCGCCGCGTGCTGCGGACAGCGCGCGTGCAACTCCAGTCCCGCGCGGTGGGGGACCACATCTACCACCCGGCTGGCGCACACGCGGCGCTGCGGAACAGCATCATGTCCAGCAAGAGTCAGGAGCAGTGGTACGACACGATTCACTGGCTCTACGGCGATACGGGACTGGGGGATGCACCGACCGCAGCGCGGGTGACGGCTGAGGTTTGAGGACAGCCGGTGCTGGTGACTCCGGGGAGAGGAAGAAGGAATTCTTCCTCTCCCCGGCCCCCTCTCCATCATCTTCTTCAAGTTTGAGGTAACCTCGCGACCGGTGCGCCTCGGATCCTGGATCCAAGGCGACGGCACGCCCAGGAAAGGGCCCCGGGAAACAGAACCGGCCCTTCATCACCGCATCCGCGACAGCCAGATGCGGGTCCAGGGGCCTCAGGCCCCTGGCGGGTGAGGTCTGGAGAGGGCAGCGCCCTCTCCAGGGCCATCAGCGCCGGACAGTTCAGATCACTACCCGAAGGCCCCGCACTCCAGCGACACCACCGCGCTCGCCTCGCGCACCATCGCGAAGAGTTCCCGCAGTGGTTCCATAAGCTCCGCGTGCTCCCTCCCATAGCCGCCGTAGCGGGGCGAGGGCGGTTCGCCATAGTCCAGCGAGGCGCTGGGCGGTTCGTGGGCGGGGAAGACGCCATCCAGGAGTTTCGCGGCCTCTTCCACGTCCAGGCGCAGCAAGCGGCGAAGCAGGCCGTCGCGCGTCACGCCGTGACGGGGGGAGAACTCCGGGATGTTTACGGCGCGCATCCAGATCCGGTGTATCAGCAGCAGCCGCAGGGCGTGCACGGCGAAGAGGCGGTCTGACATGCGAGGCGCCTCCCCTTCCGCGGGCCATGCGCGGCGCAGGGAGGTCTGGTCGGCGAGCAGGCTGCGAAAGACGCGGCGGACGGGATCGCCCAGGCCCTGCTCCTCCAGGGCGGTTGCGACAGCGGAGAGGGAGGCGGCGTTCGCGGGTGTGCGGGCATTGGCCGCGCGGTCGAGCCACATGCCGGGATCGACGGTCGCGACGTAGCCACGCAGCACGTCAGGGTCCGAAAGGGAGAGGCCGGCGCGAGCGAAGGCCATGGCGCCGGCGAAGCGGGGGGATCTGCGGAGGAGCTCCGCGAAGCCCTCCGGCTCGCGCGAGGCGTTGGCGCCGAGGCCGTGGGTGAGGTTGGCCAGGAAGCCGAGCTGCTGCAGCACGGCATTGTTGGGGATGGCGCGAAGCTCGCGCGCGTGGCGGATGGTGGCGGGGCCGCCGGTGTCGCTCTGCCGGGCGACGGGGCGGGAGCCGGTGCGGTCCAGCAGCGCGGGGCCGAAGCCGCCAAGCAGGCCGGCATAGCCGGGGTCGTCCACCAGCGCGCCCATGGCGCTGCGCATGCCCGCAAAGAGGTCGGCGGCGAAGCCGGCCTCGGCATAGACGGGATCAGTTACCTCGCCCGGCGGAGGCGCGAACGCGTGCTCGGCGATGCGCGCGACGACGGCATGGGCGAGGGCCGGCGTGCCAAAGAGCTGGTAGCCGTCGCCACCCTGGAAGCTCGTCTCGATGCGCGTCGGGATGCGGGCGGCGGCGAAGGCGGCGCGGACGGCGGGCGGGTCGAGGTAGTCGAGGCGCGCGGCGAGGCCGTCGGGATGGCCGCCGCGGCCGAGGCCCTCGCCATGAGTCTCGAAGAGCACGACCTCCAGCGCGCCCAGGCCGTGGCGGGCGAGAAGGTCGGCGACGCGGAGCTTCAGGCGCTCGATGAGGTGGCTGGCCGCGGGCTGGCCGATATAGCGGCCGGAATCCGAGTAGCCGAACTGCAGGCAGAGCCGGCCGATGCCGCGGAGGTACTCGCGCCAGTGCGGGGAGCGGAGCGCCTCCTCGATCACGCGCTCGCCGCGGCGCTCCAGGGCCTCCGCTGTCTCGAAGAGGGGGCTGATCTCGACGTGCCGCTCCACGCCGCAGAGGCGCGCGAGAAAGAGGGCCGCCAGGAGGGTGAACCCGCTCTCGGTCTCCGCAACGAGGAAGCGCACGGGCTGGGAGGCGTCCACGTGCTTCGTAATCTGGGCGACCGTCATCATCAGGCGCATGGCGCTCGACGACTCCGCGAGGAGGCCGCCGGTGTCGACCGGCTCGGGCCTGGCCTCGTCCAGCGCCGCGTTGATGGCGCCGAAGAGGGCGCGGCGGCGTGCGGCGTCGTCGGGCGCGCCGCCGAGGGCGGGCACGCGCAGCCGCGCGGCGTTGTGGAGCTGCGCCGAGTTAAGGCGCGTGTGGGTCTGGGCGAGCGACAGCCCGTGGGCCGCGAGCCCCGCGCGGGCGACGCAGAGGGCGAGGCGTGCCTGATCGTCGGGCGCCGCGTCGATGGCGGCGCCGAAGAGCTCCAGCAGGGGCTCGGGCGTGGTCAGCGCCTCCTCCCGCCGGCCGACGAGGAGCCTCGCGAAGCGCTGGGCCGCCTCGGGCTCCGGTGTGCCCGGCGGCGGGCAGGCCATGATCTGCGCGCGCACGGCGTCCAGCGCGGTAGCAAGGCGGTCCAGCAGCGGTTGGGTGGCATCGAGGGCGAGGGCGGCGATCTGCGCCTCCAGCCGGGCGAGGCCAAGTTCCTTCATCCGCAGGCGCAGGCGCAGCGTGTCCTGCCAGCCGATATCGGTCCGCCCATCCGTGTCGTAGCCGACCCAGGAGGAGAGGAGGACGGGAGCGGGCATGAGGGTTCGCCAACGGTCCTGCCAGGTGTCGCGCGCGACCGCCAGGAAGGCGGCGGCCAGACGGTCCAGCGCATCCCGCCCGTTGGCGATGGCGGCAACGGCCTGGGTGAACTCCTCCTCCAGGTCGGGCGGCACGGGGCGCAGCGGCAGGCCGGGGGGCGGGGGCGTGCCGCAGGCGGCCTCGGCCAGGGCGCGATTGGTGTCGCGCGGCAGGGAGAAGGTTGGGTGGGCGGTGAAGACGGCCGCGGCGCGCGGTCGCTCGCAGGCCTGGCGGAAGGCGGCGAAGGGAACGGGGCTGTCGGCGGGGTCCGGGCGCGCGGTGCGACTGGCGACCGCGATGAGGGCTGCGTCGGTCGCTCCGGCATCGGTGCCGCCGAGCTTGCGGGCAAGGGATGCCGCGCGGTCGGCGAAGGCGAGGTCGCCGATGTGCCGCAGCGCCGCGCGCAGGTCGGGCAGGGTCAGCTCGCCGTCATCCAGGCGGCGGCTCAGGGACAGGGCCATGGCCAGGACGGGCGCGCCGAAGGGATCGCCCCGGCCCTGCGCGCGGGCCTTCGCGGCCATGGCGAGAAGGTCGGGACCGGGGACGGCCGCGCGATGAGGGTCGGGCGCCTCGGCGGAATGCTGGTCCATCGTTCTGCTCTCGCTCCGTGCCGGGGCCCATCGCAAGAACGGGCGCCCCTCAGAGGGTGGGGGCGGCGACGGCTCTGGCAAAGGCCTTGCGTGTGCGGCGCAGCACGCCGGCAAGGGCCGGGGGCGTTTCGTGGAGGCCGAAAGCCTGCGGGTTCTGCTGGTGGATGCGGATGCGGATCGGGCGGCTCTGGTCTCGTCCGGGCTGGAGGCGGCGGGCTACGAGGTGGTCGCGCTGGTCTCCGACACGGCGGACCTGACGCGGCTGGCGCGTGAATCGGGGGCGGAGGTCATTGTCTGCGACCTCGATGACCCTGGCCGCGACGCGCTGGAGAGCATGCGCGCCCTCAACCGTGACGAGCCGCGGCCCGTGGTGCTCTTCGCCGAGCGCGGCGAGCCCGAGCAGATCGAGGCCGCGCTCGAGGCTGGGGTGGCCGCCTATGTGGTCGAGGGGCTCGCGCCCGGCCGGGTGCGCCCGGTGATCGAGGTGGCGATCCGCCGCTTCCGCGCGCACCACGCCATGCGGATGGAGTTGGAGGCGACGCGGGCGACGCTGGCCGCGCGCACGGTGATCGACCGCGCGAAGGCCCGACTGATGGAGCAAGGGCGGCTGACCGAGGAAGAGGCGTATCGGCGCCTGCGACGGGCAGCCATGGACCAGGGGAAGCGAATCGCAGATGTCGCCCAGGCTTTACTGAACAATATTTAAGCATTCGGCACGTTATACGTGCTTATTCGCCGCACTTCTAACAAGACTGCCCGCAGGAGCAGCAATTTTCCTCTTGCCGTGCTGCGCCGCGATATGGTGATTGAGGGCATGGGGATGGACTGCAACGGCGTAGTCCCCTGCCCTCCCCGATCAGCCAACCGGCGGTCCAATGGCGGCCCGCCTCCCGGTTCCCCAGGGAACCCCGGAGCGCGCGTGTCGGAAACCGTCCTGCGTCTTGGCTATGTTCCCCTGACCGATGCCGCGCCGCTGATCGTGGCGGATTCGCTGGATCTTTTCGCGCAGCACGGGGTTCGGGTCGCACTCTCCGAGGAATCCGCGTGGGCGGCGGTGCGCGACCGGGTGGCCTACGGGCTGCTCGACGGCGCGCATATGCTCGCGCCGATGCCGATCGCGCTCGCCTGCGGGCTGGGCGGGGTGCGCGCGATGCTCTCGGTCGGTGCCGGGATCGGCCGCAACGGCAACACCCTCACCCTTTCGCCGGCGATGACGGAGGAAGCAGGGCTCGACGCAGCAGGGACTCCGCTGCGGGCAGATACCTTCGCAAAAGCGGTGCGCCGCCGCGCCGCCGCGGGGCGGCCGATGGTGCGGCTGGCGGCGGTGTTTCCCTTCTCCTCCCACCATTACCTGCTGCGGCACTGGCTGGCCTCCGGCGGGCTGGACCCGGACCGTGACCTGCGCCTGGTGGTGGTGCCGCCGCCGCGCACGGCTTCGGCCCTGGCGCGCGGCGAGGTGGACGGCTTCCTCTCTGGCGAACCCTGGGGCAGCCACGCGGCCGCGCTCGGCGTGGGGCGGGTGGCGCTGACCGGCGGCGACATTTGGCCGGACCATCCGGAGAAGGTGCTCGCCTTCCGTCCCGGCCTGCCCGCCTATCAGGCGGTGGCGGTCACCGCCGCCGTGATCGCGGCGGCGCGCTGGCTCGACGATCCCGCGAACCGCGACGAGGCCGCCCGCCTGATGCACGAGCGGGTCTTCCCGGCCATGGACCGCGCAACGGTGCGGCTGGCGCTGAATGGCCTGATCCCGACCGCGAACGGCACGCGCGCCCTGGCCGCACCGATGCGCTTCCGCGAGGCGACTCTGGCCCGCCCGGAAGCCGCGGCCTGGTGGCTGCGGCAGATGCGTCGTTGGGGGCACGTGCCCGAGGCCGTGCCCGATTCCGATGCCCTTGCCGCCTATGGCGACGCCACCTGGCGCGCCGCCGCCGCCCTGCTGGGCGAATCCGAACCCGAGACCGTCACCCTTCCCAAGGAGATCGCCGCGTGACCCTTCATCGCAGGCAAGCCATCGCCGCCACGGCGGCGCTCTTCGCCGCCGCGCGTGCCACGACGCCGCGCGGCGCCTTCGCGCAATCCGCCACCACGCCTGAGGTGAGGAAGGCCACGCTCGGCTACATCGCGCTGACGGACGCGGCGCCGCTGATCATCGCGAAGGAGAAGGGCTTCTTCGCCAAGCACGGCATGCCCGAGGTGGAGGTCTCCAAGCAGGCGAGCTGGGGGGCCACGCGCGACAACCTCGTTCTCGGCGGCGGCGCGGGCGGGATCGACGGCGCGCATATCCTAACGCCCCTGCCCTATCTCATGCACACCGGGCGCGTGACGCAGAACAACCAGCCGGTGGCGATGGCGATCCTCGCGCGGCTGAACACAAACGGCCAGGGACTGTCGGTCGCCGAGAAGCACAAGGGGACGGGCGTGCGGCTCGATGCCGCGCCGCTCAAGCGCGTGCTGACGGCCGAGAGCAAGGTCGCCATGACCTTCCGCGGCGGCACGCACGACCTCTGGATCCGCTACTGGCTGGCCGCCGGCGGCATCGATCCGGATCGCGAGGTGCAGACCATCGTCGTGCCGCCGCCGCAGATGGTGGCGAACATGAAGGTCGGCACGATGGACGCCTTCTGCGTGGGCGAGCCCTGGAACGACCAGCTGGTGAACCAGAAGATCGGCTTCACCGCCGCCGTGACGGGCGAGCTGTGGCGTGACCACCCGGAGAAGTCGTTCGCCATGCGCGCCGACTGGGTAGCGGCCAACCCACACGCGGCCGAGGCGCTGACCGCCGCCGTGATCGAGGCGCAGCGCTGGTGCGACGCGGATGCGAACCGGCAGGAGATGTGCACGATCATCGGCCGCCGCGCCTGGTTCAACGTGCCGGTCGCCGACATCATCGACCGCACGCGCGGCAACATCGACTACGGCGACGGCCGCAAGGTCGAGAACTCGCCCTTGCTGATGAAGTTCTGGCGCGATCACGCCTCCTATCCCTTCCGCAGCCACGAGGCGTGGTTCCTGACCGAGGATATCCGCTGGGGCGTGCTGCCGGAGAACACGGACACGGCGAAGCTCATCGGTGAGGTGAACCGCGAGGGGATCTGGCGCGCGGCCGCGGCCCGCGCCGGCGTGCCCAACGCCGAGATGCCGAGCGGCACCTCCCGCGGGCGCGAGACCTTCTTCGACGGCAAGGTCTTCGATCCCGAGAACCCGGCGGCCTATCTCGCCTCGCTTTCCATCAAGAAGATCGGAGCGGCCTGAGCATGAACGCGACCGTCCAGACCCCGGTGGCGGCGGCGCCGGCCGTCACCCAGTCCGCGCCGATGCCGGCACCGAGCCTGGGCGCGCGCATCCGCCCCCTTGCCGAGCGCGTGCTGCCGCCCCTTGTGGTGGTGCTGGCGCTCGTCGGCCTGTGGGAGGTGGTGGCGAGCGGCCCCGGCGCCACGCTGCCGCCGCCCTCCAAGGTGTGGACGGACGCGCATGACCTCATCGTCGATCCCTTCTTCGATCGCGGCGGGCTGGACAAGGGGCTGTTCTGGCACCTGCTGGCCAGCCTGCAGCGCGTGGCGGTGGGCTTCGCGCTCTCGGCCGTCATCGGGATCGCGGTGGGGCTGCTGATCGGCACCTCGAAGCTCGCGATGCGGGGCCTGGACCCGATCTTCCAGGTGCTGCGCACCGTGCCGCCGCTCGCCTGGCTGCCGCTCTCGCTCGCCGCCTTCCGCGAGGCGCAGCCCTCGGCGATCTTCGTGATCTTCATCACCTCCGTCTGGCCGATCATCATCAACACGGCCGTCGGCGTGAGGAACGTGCCGCAGGACTACCGCAACGTGGCCGCCGTCATCCGACTGCGCGGGCCGGCCTACTGGGTGCGGATCATCCTGCCGGCGGCGGCGCCCTACATCTTCACCGGGCTCCGCATCGGCGTCGGGCTCTCCTGGCTCGCGATCATCGCGGCGGAGATGCTCATCGGCGGCGTCGGGATCGGGTTCTTCATCTGGGACGCGTGGAACTCCTCCAACCTGTCCGACATCATCGTGGCCCTCACCTATGTCGGCCTTGTCGGCTTCGCGCTGGACCGCGCCATGGCGCTGGTCGGGCATCTCGTCACCCGCGGCACGGCGACGGTCTGAGGAACGGCACCCATGGCAACCCAGCCCTTTCTCGACATCTCCGATGTCACCGTCGCCTTCGGGCGGTCCCGCGTGCCCGTGCTGAACGGGATCGACCTGAAGGTCGCACGCGGCGAGTACGTCTCGGTCATCGGCCATTCCGGTTGCGGCAAGTCCACGCTGCTGAACGTGGTGGCCGGGCTGCTGCCGGCCACGGGCGGCGGCGTGGTGCTGGACGGCAAGGAGGTCTCGGACCCCGGCCCGGACCGCGCGGTGGTGTTCCAGAACCATTCGCTGCTGCCCTGGCTCACCTGCTACGAGAACATCAAGCTCGCGGTGGACCAGACGCTGTCGAAGATCATGTCGCGGGCCGAGCGGCATGAGTGGACGATGCAGAACCTGGCGCTGGTGCGGATGACGCACGCCAAGGACCGCCGGCCGAACGAGATCTCCGGCGGCATGAAGCAGCGCATCGGCATCGGGCGGGCGCTGGCCATGAAGCCGAAGGTGCTGCTGCTGGATGAGCCCTTCGGCGCGCTGGACGCGCTGACGCGGGCGCACCTGCAGGACCAGGTCATGCAGATCCACGCCGATCTCGGCACCACCGTGATGATGATCACCCATGACGTGGACGAGGCGGTGCTGCTCTCGGATCGCATTGTGATGCTGACCAACGGCCCGAACGCACGCATCGGCGAGATCCTGGAGGTGGACCTGCCGCGGCCGCGCGACAGGCTGGCGCTGGTGGCCGATCCGCGCTTCATCGCGGCGCGCGCGGCGGTGCTGGAGTTCCTGCACCACCGCCACACCGCGCCTGGGCTGGCCGCGGCATGAGGGTTCTCGTCGTCGGCGCCGGTCCGGCCGGCACGCGCTGCGCGCTCCGGGTCGCCGGGCGCCTGCCCGGGGCCGAGGTGGTGCTGGCGGGTGCCGAGGCGGCCCTGCCTTACGACCGGGTGGCACTCTCGAAATATCTCGCCGGCGACGTGGCGCAGGAGGCGCTGGTCACGCATACGCTCGCCGATCTGAAGGCGGCTGGCGTGCGCTACCGGCCCGCGATGCCGATCGCCTCGCTCGACCTCTCGGCGCGCGCGGCCGTCACGGGGCGGGGCGAGCGCATCGATTACGACCGGTGCGTGCTGGCGACGGGCAGCCGGTCCTTCCGCCTGCCGCTGCCGGGCGCAGACCTGCCGGGCGTGATCCCCTGGCGCGACCTCGCTGAGACGCGGCAGATGATCGGAGTGGCGCGCGAGGGCGGACCGGCTGTCGTGATCGGCGGCGGGCTGCTGGGGCTGGAGACGGCGGTTGGCCTTGCCGCGCGCGGGATGAAGGTAACGGTTCTGCACGCCGTCGGCTGGCCGATGGAACGGCAGCTTGATTACGACGCGGGCACGCTGCTGGCGAACCGCCTCCGCGCCCGCGGGCTGACGCTGCACATGCCCGTGGAGACGGTAGCGATCGAGGGAACCGACCGCGTGAAGTCGGTGCTGCTGAAGAGCGGCGAGCGCATCCCGGCGCGGCTGGTCGTGATGTCGGTCGGGGTGCGGCCAAACACCGACCTTGCGCGGGCGAGCGGGCTGGATGTCGGCCGCGGGATCGTGGCCGATGGCGCGATGCGCACGAGCGACCCGCACGTGCTGGCGATCGGCGAGTGTGCGGAGGTGGGGGGACGAACGATCGGCCTCGTTGCCCCCGCGCTGGAGCAGGCGGAGATCGCGGCGGCGACGATCGCGGGGGAGGCCGCGGCCTGGGCACCACGCGCCGACTCCGCCGCACTGAAAGTCTCCGGTACGCGTGTCTGGTCCGGCGGCGAGGTCGCGCCGTCCGATGCGGAAGCGGTAACGCTGCGCGCGGGTGAGAGCTACCGCCGCCTGTGGTGGCGCGGCGAGCGGCTCGTGGGTGCCGTGCTCTACGGCGATACGGCGGAGGCCGGGTTCTACCAAAACCTGATCGCGAGCGGACAGCCCGTGGCATCGCGCGCGGACGCGGCGCTCGGCCAGGCCTGGCTCAAGGATGCGGCGTGATGAGCGAGTTCTCGGCGGAGCAGCAGAACTACCTCAAGGGCTTCATGGCGGGCGTCGAGGCCCGCCGAGGTACGCTCTCCCCCGGCGGTGCGGCCGCGGGTGGGGCGCCGACGGACGCGATGCGCGCGGCGCAGGACGCGGCGGTGGCGGCCGGCGGCAAGCTGACGGCCGAGGAACGGATGAAGCGGGAGAAGCACCCGCTGGACCGCTGGGACGAGGTGGAGGCGCGCGCCCAGGCCGGCAAGTTTCCACATGGGCTGGAGAACCTGGCGACGCGCTGGCACGGTCTGTTCTATGTTGGGCCGACGCAGGATTCCTTCATGTGCCGGCTGCGCATTCCCGGCGGCATCCTTTCCTCCCATCAGGCGTGGGGGATCGCCGACATTGCGGAGGAGTGCGGGGGTGGCTACGTGGACGCGACCACCCGCAACAACCTCCAGATCCGCGAGATCCCGGCCGGCAGGGGCGTGGAGCTGATTGAAAGGCTGGCGGATCTCGGCATCGTGCCGAAGGGCACGGGCGCGGACAATATCCGCAACATCACCGCCTCCCCCACGGCGGGGATTGATCCGGACGAGCTGATCGACACACGCGCCATCGTGCGCAAGCTGCACCACCACATCCTGAACACGCGCGATCTCTTCGGGCTGCCGCGGAAGTTCAACATCTCGCTCGACGGCGGCGGGCGCGTGGCGGTGGTGGAGGACACGAATGACATCGCCTTCACGGCGGTGCGCGCGGGCGGGCAGGTGCTGTTCCGCCTTGCCCTCGGCGGCATCACGGGGCATCGGGACTTCGCGCGCGGCACAGGGCGCGTGATAGCGCCGGAGGACGTGGTGCGGGTGTGTGACGCGATCCTGCGCGTCTTCCTCGCGCATGGGGATCGGACGGACCGACGCAAGGCGCGATTGAAGTACCTGCTCGATTCATGGGGCCTGCCTCGCTTCATCGAGGCGGTGGAGGCGCAGCTCGGTTCCCCGTTGCGCGAGGTCGATGGCTTTGAGACGGCGAGGCCGCCCGAGAAGCACGGGCATCTCGGCGTGCACGACCAGCGGCAGGCGGGGCTGCAATATGTGGGCGTCTCCCTGCCGGTCGGGCGCATCACGGTGGAGCGTCTGCGCGGGCTGGCGCGCATCGCGGATACCTTCGGCAGCGGCACGCTTCGGCTGACCGTGTGGCAGAACCTGCTCCTCTCCGACATCCCGCGCGAGCGGATGGGCGAGGCCTGCGTGGCGATCGAGGCGCTTGGCCTCGGCACGGCGGCGAGCCATGTGCGGGGCGCGCTGGTGGCCTGCACGGGGGCGGCGGGGTGCAAGTTCGCGGCCGCGCACACGAAGCAGCACGCGGCCGAACTGGCCGATTACCTCGATGCGCGGATCGCGGTGGCCCAGCCGGTCAACATCCACCTGACGGGCTGCCACAACTCCTGCGCGCAGCACTATATCGGCGATATCGGCCTGATCGGCGCGAAGGCGGAGCGCGGCGAGGAGGAGGTGGAGGGCTACGACCTGCATGTCGGCGGCGGTGCCGGTGTCGAGCAGGGGATCGGCCGCCTCGTTCTCGCGAAGGTGCCGCATGACGAGGTGCCGCCGCTGGTGCTCAACCTGCTGCGCGCCTGGCAGGAGCGTGCGCCGGAGAGCAGCTTCCAGGACTTCACCGCCCGCTACGACGAAGCCGCGCTGCTGGCCATGGCCGGACGCGAGACCGCGGATGCTCACGCATGAACGCCATCTCGCCCATTCCCGGCGCTTTCCCCTCGCCCGCGCCCGTGCCGCTGATTCCGGAAAGCGCGCCTTTCTCAGCGGAACAGCGCGCCTGGCTGAACGGCTTCCTGGCCGGGCTCTACGGCGGCGCGGCGGGGGGTGCAGCGCCCGCCGCGGAGCCCGAGCCCGAGCCCGAGCCCGAGGAGGATTTCCCCTGGCACGATCCCGCGCTCGCGCTCGACGAGCGGCTGGCGATGGCGGCGGGCAAGCCGGCCTCGCGCCGGTACATGGCGGCGATGGCGCAGCTCGACTGCGGGCAGTGCGGGTATGTCTGCAAGAGCTACGCGGAGGCGATCGCCTCGGGCGTGGAGGCTTCGCTCTCGCTCTGCGTTCCTGGCGGCAAGGCCACGCAGAAGGCGTTGAAGGCCCTTGTGGCGGAGGCGCCCGCCGTGGCGGCACCGGCCGCAACGCCGAAGGCGAGCGGGCCGGCGATGGTGCCGATCAGGATGCTGGCGGCGCACGCACTCTCGGGCGAGGGCTCGGCGAAGGACGTCCGCAATGTCGTGCTGGATCTCGAGGGCAGTGGGCTGCGCTACGAGCCCGGCGACAGCCTCGGGCTTCTCACGCCCAATGATCCGGCGCTGGTGGAGGGCTGCCTCGCGATCCTGGGCGCCACAGGCGAGGAGCCGGTGACCTGCCCGGACGGCGCGGCGAGGCCGGTCCGTGAGGCCTTCCTCTCGCATCTGGCCATCGCGCGGCCGCTGGACCGCACCTTCGACCTTCTGGCGGGCGCCGCGCGCGACGCGAAGGAGGCGGCCATGCTGCGCAAACTCGTGGACGGGGATGACGACGCGCAGCCACAGGACGCGGACCTGCTCGACCTGCTGGAGCACTTCCCCTCGGCGCGGCCCGCGCTCGCGGATCTCGCGGCCTCGCTGCCGGGACTGAAGCCGCGGCTCTACTCGATCGCCTCCTCGCCACTGGCGGTGCCGGGCAAGGTGGAGCTTTGCGTCTCCGTGGTGAAGGCGGAGCGGCGCGGGCGGGTGCGCCAGGGCGTGGCGTCTTCCCATCTTGGGTTCCGGGCACTGACCGAGGGCGGCGCGCATACGGTGCCGGGCGACCGGGAGCGGGCGCTGGCGGCGGCGATGCCGGCCTATATGCAGGTCAGCCATTTCCGCCTGCCGGAGGACGCCGCCACCCCCGTGATCATGTGCGGGCCGGGCACGGGGATCGCGCCCTTCCGCGCCTTCCTGCAGCACCGCGCGGCGTTGGGCATCAAGGGGCGCACCTGGCTCTTCTTCGGCGACCAGCGATCCTCCACCGACTACCTCTTCCGGCCTGAGATCGAGGGCTGGCTTGCGGATGGCACGCTGGAGCGGCTGTCGCTCGCCTGGTCGCGCGATCCGGGCGCGAAGAAGACCTATGTGCAGGATCGCATGAAGGAGCAGGCGGCCGATCTCTGGCGCTGGTTCCAGGACGGCGCGCGCTTCTACATCTGCGGCGATGCCTCGCGTATGGCGAAGGACGTGGACACGACGCTGCGCGGCATCGCGATGAGCGAGGGGCGCATGGACGCGGATGCGGCGCGCGACTGGATCGTGGCCCTCGCCCGGCAGAACCGCTACCAGCGCGACGTTTACTGATGGACGCGCTGCCCTCTCCCCCCGGCCTTACGCGCACCACCTGCCCCTATTGCGGCGTCGGCTGCGGGGTTCTCGCGGCGCCGGACGGGCGCGTGGCGGGCGATCCGGATCATCCCGCCAATCGTGGGCGGCTGTGCAGCAAGGGCACGGCGCTGGGCGAGACGCTGGACCTGCCCGGGCGCCTGCTGCACCCGGAGGTCCGCGGCAAACGCGCCTCCTGGGACGCGGCGCTGGACGCGGTGGCGGAGGGGTTCCGCCGCGCGCAGGCGGAGCTCGGGCGGGACGGCGTGGCGCTCTACGTCTCAGGCCAGCTTCTGACAGAGGATTACTACGCCGCGAACAAGCTGGCCAAGGGCTTCCTTGGCACGGGGAACATCGACAGCAACTCTCGCCTCTGCATGGCCAGCGCGGTCGCCGCGCATCGCCGGGCCTTCGGCGAGGACGTGGTGCCGGGAATCTACGAGGACCTGGAAGCGGCGGACCTGATCGTGCTGGTCGGGAGCAACCTAGCTTGGTGCCATCCGGTGCTGTTCCAGCGCATCGCCGCGGCTCGCGCGCAGCGGCCCTCCACGCGGTTGGTCATCGTCGATCCGCGCCGGACCTCCAGCGCGGAGGGCGCGGACCTGCATCTGGCGATCCGGCCTGGATCGGATGTCGCTCTGTTCAACGCGCTGCTCGCACATCTGGACGCCGGTGGCTTCCGGGATCCGGCCTTCGTGGAGGCGCATACGGAGGGACTGGACGCGACGCTGGCCGCCGCCCGCGCCGACGCCGCCGATGCCACGGCGCGCACGGGCCTCGACCCGGCCGATCTCGCCACTTTCCTTAATTGGTTCGCGTCGACGCCGCGCGTCGTCACGCTCTGGAGTCAGGGAATCAACCAGTCCGAGACGGGCACGGACGGGGCGAACGCGATCATCAACGCGCATCTGCTGACCGGGCGCATTGGCAAGGCGGGCGCCGGGCCCTTCAGCATCACCGGTCAGCCCAACGCGATGGGCGGGCGCGAGGTGGGGGCACTGGCGAATATCCTCGCCGGGCATCTCGACTGGTCCGTGCCGGGAGAGGCCGATCTCGTGCGCACCCACTGGAACGCGCCGAATCTGGCGGCGGGGCCGGGGCTGAAGGCGGTAGACCTGTTCCGTGCGGTCTCAGCCGGGTGGATTGGTGCGCTCTGGGTCATGGCGACCAATCCCGCCGTCTCCATGCCGGATGGCGAGGCGGTGCGGAACGCGCTCGCGCGCGCGCGCTTCCTCGTCGTCTCAGACTGCATGGCGACGACGGATACGATGCCGCACGCCCATGTCCGCCTGCCCGCGCTCGGCTGGGCGGAGAAGAGCGGCACGGTGACGAATTCGGAGCGTGTGATCTCCCGCCAGCGCGGCTTCATGCGCCCGGCGGGCGAGGCGCGGCCGGACTGGTGGATCATCGCGGAGGTGGCGGCGCGGTTGGGATGGGGTGCGGATTTCGCGTGGAACGGGCCGGCCGCGATCTTCCGCGAGCACGCGGCGCTGACCGGGCTCGGCAATGGCGGCCAGCGCGCCTTCGACATCTCGGGCCTCGCAGGGATGACTGACGCGGAGTACGACGCGATGGTGCCGACGCGCTGGCCGGTTCCTGCCGCGGGCGCGGCCCCCGCGCGCTTCTTCGGCAACGGCGCCTTTCCTGCGGGCCGTGCACGCCTCGTGCCCGTGTCGCACCGGGCGAGGGCTGAGGATGATGGCCGACTGACGCTGCTCACGGGTCGGCTGCGCGACCAGTGGCACACCATGACGCGCACCGGCGGCGTGCCACGGCTGATGGCGCACGCGCCGGAGCCGGTGCTGGCCGTCCACCCCGCCGATGCCCGGGGGATCGAGGATGGGGCCTTGGCCCGCATCGCCGGCCATGAAGGCGCCAGCGCGGTGCTGCGGCTGCGCCACGATGCCGGGCAGCGGCGCGGCACGGTCTTCGCGCCAATGCACTGGACGGCGCAGGCAGCGCCCGCCGCGCGCGTGAACGGCACGGTGCCGCCGGCCTTCGATCCCGTGAGCGGCCAGCCGGCGCTGAAGTCGGCGCGGGTAGCGCTGTCGGCCTTCACCCCTGCCTGGCACGGTTTCCTGGTGGCGCGTCGCGACCTCGGACCAGGGATCGCGGATTGGGCCGCCGTGGCGCTGGCGGGCGAGAACGTCTGGCGGCACGAGTTGGCGGGTGCCGAAGCGCCGGCAGAAGCCTTCGCGCGGATCGCCGCCCTGCTGCCGGTGGAGGGCGCGGAATGGGCGCGGCTGGAGGACCCTGCGGCCGGTCTGTATCGCGGCGTGCTGTTGCGCGGCGGGCGGGCGGAGGCAGCGCTGTTCCTCGGGGCGCAGCACCGGTTGCCGCCGCGGGACTGGCTGGCCGGGCTGCTGGCGTCGGGCGGATCGGCGCCGGTCGGTGCGCTGCTTGCCGGGCGGCCGGCGGACGGGCCACCGCCCTCCCCCACGCTCTGCGTCTGCCACGGCGTCTCGCAGGAGGCGGTGCGCGGCGCGATCCGGGGCGGGGCCTGCAGCTTGGCGGCCGTGGGCGAGGCCACCCGCGCGGGTACGGGTTGCGGCTCCTGCCGCCCGGAGATCGCCGCCCTGCTAGCTGCCGTCGAGCCGGTGCCCGTCTGATCCTGGCGGGCACCCTACCGCTCGGAGCGGCGAAGGAAACCCCGATGGCATGAGGCTTGCTGCGGCTGCACGGCGGCCCAGGTGCCGTCCCGCGCGGGACGGACGACTCGGGCTGGCCAAGAAGCCGGAGCCCTCCCCTCGTGTTCCAAACTGTCCTCATCGCCAACCGCGGCGAGATCGCCGTCCGCATCGCGCGCACCCTCAAGGCCATGGGCATCCGCAGCGTCGCCGTGCATTCGACGGCGGACCGCAACAGCGCGCATGTCACGGCCTGCGACGCGGCGGTGGAGCTGCCGGGCTTCTCGGCGGCGGAGACCTATCTCCGGCGCGACCTGATCATCGCCGCGGCAAAGGCCGAGGGGGCGCAGGCGGTCATCCCCGGCTACGGCTTCCTAGCGGAGAACGCGGATTTCGCGGAGGCCTGCGAGGCCGCCGGGCTGGCCTTCGTCGGCCCCACCGCGCAGCAGATGCGCGACTTCGGCCTCAAGCACGCCGCGCGCGCCATCGCCGAGGAGGCGGGCGTGCCGCTGACGCCCGGCACCGGCCTGCTGGAAAGCCTGGACGAGGCGCGGGGGGCGGCGGCGCGGCTCGGCTATCCCGTCATGCTCAAGAGCACGGCGGGCGGCGGCGGCATCGGGCTGACGCGCTGCGCCGACGAGACGGCGCTGGAAGCGGCCTGGGAGGCGGTGCAGCGGCTGGCCGCGAACTTCTTCAAGGACAGCGGCGTCTTCCTCGAGCGCTGCATCGATGACGCGCGGCACGTCGAGGTGCAGATCTTCGGCGATGGCCGCGGCAAGGTCGTGGCGCTGGGGGAGCGCGACTGCTCGCTGCAGCGGCGGAACCAGAAGGTGGTGGAGGAGACGCCCGCGCCGAACCTGCCGCAGGCGGTGCGCGCACGGCTGCTCGACTCCGCGGCGCGGCTGGGCGAGGCCGTCGGGTACCGCTCCGCCGGCACGGTCGAGTACATCTACGACCGCGCGCGGGAGGAGTTCTACTTCCTCGAGGTCAACACGCGGCTTCAGGTCGAGCATCCCGTCACGGAATCCGTGCTCGGCATCGATCTCGTGGAATGGATGATCCGCACCGCGGCCCGCACGCCGCCCTCGCTCGACGTGCTGCCCGAGCCTAAGGGCGCCTCGATCGAGGTGCGGCTCTATGCGGAGGATCCGGCGCACGGGTTCCAGCCCTCCCCCGGCACGCTGACGGAGGTCCTCTTCCCCGCCGATGCGCGGGTGGACGGGTGGGTTTCCACGGGCACCGAGGTCTCGCCCTATTACGACCCGATGCTGGCGAAGCTGATCGTTCATGCCGAGGATCGACCGGCCGCCATTGCGAAGCTGCGCGCGGCCCTCGACGCGACGCGGCTGGGCGGGATCGCGACGAACCTCGACTACCTCCGCCAGGTGGTGGCCTCCGCGGATTTCGCGGCTGGCGATGTTTCCACGCAGGCGCTCTCGCGCTTCGCCTATCACGCCCTGGCGGCGGAGGTGCTGGAGCCCGGCACCTTCAGCACGGTGCAGGATTATCCCGGCCGCGTCGGGCACTGGGACGTGGGCGTGCCGCCCTCCGGTCCGATGGACGACCTCGCCTTTCGTTTGGGCAACCGCATCGTCGGCAACCCGGAGGATGCGGCAGGGCTGGAATGCACGCTGGCTGGCCCGACGCTGCGCTTCCACACGGATGGCGTGGTCGCGCTCACCGGCGCGCCGGCGCCGGCGACGCTGGACGGCGAGCCCGTGGCGTGGTGGGCGCCCGTGACGGTGCGCGCGGGCCAGGTGCTGGCGATCGGGCGCGCGACGTCCGGCTGCCGCAGCTACCTCGCGGTGCGCGGGGGCTTTGACGTGCCGCTCTATCTCGGCAGCCGCTCTACCTTCGTGCTCGGGCAGTTCGGAGGACATGCGGGGCGCGTGCTGCGGGCCGGCGACATGCTGCCGCTTGGACGCCCGGCCGCCAACGCGCCCGCGCCGGGCGCGGCACCGTTGGCCCTGGTGCCCGCCTATCCCACGGAATGGGAGGTGGGCGTTCTCTACGGGCCGCACGGGGCGCCGGACTTCTTCACCACCGAGGCCATCGAAGGGTTCTTCGCGGCCGCCTTCGAGGTCCACTACAACTCCAACCGGCTGGGCATCCGCCTGATCGGCCCGAAGCCGACATGGACGCGCAGCGACGGCGGCGAGGCGGGGCTGCATCCTTCCAACGTGCATGACTGCGAATACGCGATCGGCAGCGTGAACTTCACCGGCGACAGCCCGGTAATCCTCACGCGGGACGGGCCAAGCCTGGGCGGCTTCGTCTGCCCGGTGACGATCGCCAAGGCCGAGTTGTGGAAGGTGGGGCAGGCCAAGCCGGGCGACCGTATCCGCTTCCGGCCCATCCCCTTCGACACGGCACTGGCGCTGGAGCGCGCGCAGGATGCAGCGATCGCGTCGCTTTCCGCGCCGGATGTAGTTGCGATGCAGGCGCCCTCCCTCGCGCCGGAGGGCACCATCTCGGCCTGTGTGCTGGCGGAGTTGCCGGCGGAGGGCGACCGGCCGGAGGTGGCCTATCGCCAGGCGGGCGACCGCTACATCCTGCTCGAATACGGGCCGCCGGTGCTCGACCTGCGCTTCCGCTTCCGCGTGCACGCGCTGATGGAGGCGCTCAGGGCCGATCCGGTGCCGGGCATCCTGGAACTCTCCCCCGGCGTGCGCTCGCTGCAGGTGAATTACGACAGCCGCGTGATCCACCAGCGCGCGCTGCTGGACGCGCTGATCGTGCTCGAGGCGAAGCTGCCGCCGGTGGCCGCCATGAAGGTGAAGACCCGCGTGGTCCACCTGCCCATGGCCTTCGAGGACAGCGCGACGCTCGGCGCCGTGGACCGCTATCGCGAGACGGTGCGGGCCAGCGCGCCCTGGCTGCCGAACAACGTGGACTTCATCCAGCGCATCAACGGGCTGGCCACGCGGGAGGAGGTGAAGAGCACGATCTTCGCGACGAGCTACATGATCCTCGGCCTCGGCGACGTGTATCTCGGCGCGCCCTGTGCCGTGCCCGTCGATCCCCGCCATCGGCTGCTGACCAGCAAGTACAACCCCGCCCGCACCTTCACTGCCGAGGGCACGGTCGGCATCGGCGGCGTCTACATGTGCATCTACGGGATGGACAGCCCGGGCGGGTACCAGCTGGTCGGGCGCACGCTGCCGATCTGGAACAAGTTCCTCCGCAACCCCGTTTTCGCGCCGGGCGAGCCCTGGCTGCTGAAATTCTTCGACCAGGTCCGCTACTACGAGGTGAGCGAGGCGGAGCTCGACCGGCTGCGCGACGACTTCCGCGAGGGCCGCGCCACGATCCGCATCGAGGAGGAGGTCTTCGACCTCGGCGCGCACGAGGCCTTTCTGGCCGAGCAGGCCGAGAGCATCGCCGCCTTCAAGGCCCGCCAGGCCGTCGCCTTCGAGAAGGAGGTGGCGCGCTGGCGCGAAGAGGACACGCAACCCGCCGCTGAGGTCGTGGAGGCGCCGCCAGAGGAGGAGATGGACGGGCGGAAGGTGGCCGCTGACATCCATGGCAGCGTGTGGAAGGTGCTGGTGGAGGAGGGGCAGATCGTCTCCGCCGGCGATGCGGTGGTCATCCTGGAGGCGATGAAGACGGAGTTGCGCGTCTCCGCCCCCATCGGCGGCACCATCCGCAGCATCCGCTGCCGGCAGGGGCGCCCCGTGACGGCCGGGGAAACGCTGCTGGTGATGGAGGAGGCCTAGGAAAGCCCCAGGCTTCGCGCCGCCCCCAGGCGCGACAGGAGGGCGAGCAACCCGAAGGCACTGCCCGCCGCAATTCCGACCAGCGGCAGGCCAACGGCCGCCGAGACCTGGCCCGACATGGCCGAGCCCGCGACATCCCCCATGTTCAGGGAGGCCATGAAGAGAGCGAAGCGCGTGGCCGCCGCGGGGCCGAGGCTGGCCTGCATTACGGCGGGCGCGAGGGCGACGAAGAGCAGCGCGGGCATGACGGTGGAGAGGCCGAGCGCCAGCGGCCCCGCCGCCGCGGCCCAGCGGGGGTCCGACAGAAGGAGCAGGGCGGCTGCGCCAACATGCGAGACGGCGCAGAGGGCGAGTAGGATCGCCAGCGCGCGGGAGGTGCCCTCGCGGTCTGTCCACCACCCCACCAGCAGGGCGCCGACCGTGCCGGTGACAAGGGCGGTCGCGGCCTGGAAGCGTGACAAGGCCTCCGCTTCCCACCCCCGGTGCTGGATGAGTTCGACGGTCAGCGGAAGGCGGAACAGGGCGCCCGCGTAGTCGGTGGCGAAGCAGATCGCGAGCAGGATGAGGGTGGTGCCGCCGGAGAAGCTGGCCGCCAGGCGCCGCAGGAGTTGGAACAAGGTTTCGCCGGCCACCTGCGCCGGGGCGGGGCGCAACGAGAGTACGGCATCCTCCACCCGTTCGCGCACAATGAGGGGCAGAAGCAGCGCGAGGACGCCGATCGCCAGCAGCACGATGGCGGAGGCGTGCAGGCCATGGGCCGGCAGCATCCAGGCGAAGAGCGCGGCGCCGAGCGCGGCGCCGCAGACGAAGCCGACGCGGGTAATTGCGTTCGCGGTTCCCAGACGCTCGGCGGGCACGTTGTCGATGATCATGCCGTCGGTCGCCGTGTCCGTCAGGGCGGCGAAGGCGCTCTGGACGAGGAAGACGGCGCTGACGATGGGCAAGCCCGCCACGCTCTCGTCCTCCACCAGCAACAGGCGGGCGAGGGCGAGCAGCGAGAGGGTAAGCGCCGCCACCACCCAGAAGCGGCGCCGGCCCATGGCGAAGCCGCCGAAGCGGTCCACCACCGGGCCCCAGAGGGGTTGCAGGATCCAGGGCAGGCCGACGGTCGCGACATGCGCGCCGACCGCCGCCGCCGTCGCGCCCATGGCCGCGTAGTGGTTCGGCAGGGCGGTGAGGGCGAAGCCGGCGACGAGACCCTGATAGGCGTAGAGGCCGCAGATGACCGCGTAGCGCCAAGCGGGCGCGGCGATCAGCGGGCCGGCGGTGTCAGCGCGCATCGGGCGCGGCCGTGAGGACGCAGAAGGGAATGGCGAGCAGCAGCCCCGCGAGGGCAGGCAGCCCGGCCAGCACGGCGAAGGCGGAGCCGGAAGCGGCGAGCAGGGAGAGGATGAGCAGGCCTGCCAGGGTGTGCGGCCAGAGAAGCACCGCGGCCTCCCGCCAGGAGACGCGACGCTCGGCGCGATGCTGCGCGGCCCAGGTGCCGCGGCGCAGGCCGAGGGCATGGGCGAGCACCGTCAGCGTCTTGTCGAAGGCCGCGATGGGATCGAAGAGGAGGAGGAAGAGGCTCTCGGCCAGGGCGGTGCGGAAATAGGGCCAGCCAGCGCCCTGGAGGAGCGCGACGGCGTGGCCGGCCAGGCGCGGCAGGTGCAGCGCCGCGTAGCCGAGGACCAGCAGCAGGATCAGCGCGCCGCGCGGCGTTCCCTCCCCGTCCGTCGCGGCGTTGATCGCGGCCAGCGGCAGCATGGCGAACCAGAGCGGACCGAGGACGTAGTGCAGGATGGCCTGCAGCATCTGGAACCGCCCGAGCGCGCCGAGGGAGGGATCGCGCAGCAGGTGGCGGTACTGCAGGTTGCCCGCCGCCCAGCGGCGGTCCCGCACGAGGAACTCCGGCAGGTTCGGCGGGTGGGATTCACGCGATCCCGCGCCCTCTGGTGATGGGTCTGGCAGCACGCGCACGGCCCAGCCGGCCGCGTGCAGGCGCGCCGCCTCCACATGATCGTGGGAAAGAATATGGCTGCCGTCCGGCAGCGGCGACAGGCGACAATGGGTGCTGAACGGCGCGATGCGGAGGAGGGCATTGTGCCCCCAGAAGGGCCCCTCCGCCCCCTGCCACCAGTCCTGCCCGACCGCCCAGGTAAGCGAACCCGGACGATGGCCGGCGCCGAGGAGGCGGCCGAAAGGCGCCGCGGCCGGGCGGCCGGAAATGGTGGACTGGAGGATGGCGAGGTGAGGGTCGGCCTCCATCGCCCGCACCATGCGCAGAACGGCCTCGGGCGTCATCTCGGAATCGGCGTCCAGCAGCAGTATAAGGTCGAAGCCGGCCGAATGGCGGTCGAGAAAGTCCATCACGTTGCCGGCCTTGTAGCCGGTGTTCTCCCCTCGCCGGCGGTAGATCACGGCCCCATCCGGACGGCCCGCGACGAGGCGGCGGACGGCGGCACCCTCCGCCTCGGCGTGGCAGGGATCGGCCGTGTCGGAGAGGATGGCGAGGGCGAAGTGGCCTCCATGGCCCCTCGCCGCCAACCCGTCGAGCAGGCGCGCGAGGGGCGGGAGCACGGCATCCATGTCCTCGTCGCGGATGCAGACGGCGAGAAGAGTGTGGAGCACGAGGGGCCCGCCGGCGGGCGCGGGTGCCTCGGCCTGACCGCGAAGCCGAATGGCGGCGCCGAGGATGCCCGTTGCGGCGGAAAGGCCCAGCCAGGGCGCATTGGCCAGCAGGCATAGGAGAAGCAGCACCTCCCAGACCGTCCAGCCGCCGGGGGCAAGCACCCGGAACCCGAGATCAACCAGCACCAGCGCGACGAGGGCGACGAGGACGGCGAAGAGCCGGCGGCGCTCCGCGGTCACCTCCACGGGTGGGCGTTCACGCTGGCGCGCCGCGGAGCAGGGCGGCGGCCTCGTCGAGCACGGCGGCGATCCGGGCGGGGATGGCCGGGCTGGTGCAGACATAGGTCGGGCTGGGATGGGGCATGGCCAGCACGGGCAACGCGGCACGGGCAGCATGGATCACCGGCTCCGCCGCGGCAGCGAAACGCCCGGCCAGCACGGCGACGCGAAGCTGCGGCATCAGCTCCAGCAGCGCGGGCAGGAAGCCGAGGCCGGTGCGCAGCTCCGCCATCCGCGGCGCGCGGTTGAGGGCGCCGGGCGCGTGAATGATCCAGGGCACGGCGTTCCAGATCAGCGTATCACCCCGCGCGATGCCGGCGGCGCCGAGGAAGCGGCGGAGGTTGGCACCGGTGCCGCCGGACTTGTCGCGCGAGACGATGGCGTGCTCGTGCGACATGCGCGGACCCGGCGTCTCCAGCAGGAGGAGGAGCCGCGCCTCCACGCCGCCGTCCAGCGGGTCCGGGTCGGGCACGGGGCGACCGGTGGCCTCGCGGATGCGGTGGGCGAGCGCTCGGACGGGGGCCGTATGCGGCGCGGTTTCCAGCAGGATCTGGCGCGCCTCGAGTTCCACCGGGTTGGACAAGGCACCGGCGTAGGGGCCGCGCGGCATCAGGCGGCCCGGGTCAGTGCCGGCGCGTGGCCCTGGGCGCGCGCCATCTCCTCCCCGCCCGTCGCGGCCAGGGCGCGGGCGAGGCCGGCGGGGCCGCCGAACTGGTAACCGAGCTGGGTGGCATAGGCCGCGCAGGCGGCGTGCTTCGCCGCGGGGTCCGTGGGCAGCGCGGCCTCGGGGAAGCGGGAAAGCATCGCCTCGAAAGGGCGGTGGGGCGTGTCGGCGCGCGTCGTGTAGGGGAAGTCCCGCCACCAGAGGATGGGCAGGCCGGGATCCACCATCTGGATCGCGCGCACGGTGAGGACGTGGTCCACATGCCCGCCGATGGCCTGCGGGGCGAGGAGCAGGTCCGGCCGCAGGGTGGCCAGCAACCGCTCGATCGTCTCGGCGGCGTCGAGATGCGCCATGTCGTCCGCGCGCGGCGTGGCGAAGAGGGCGGCGGCGGAGGTGTAGCCGCGATGCGGGGCCTCGCGCAGCGGCAGGTGCAGCGGGCGGACACGAAGGGCGGCGCAGGCTTCCCGGTCCTCCGCCCGGCGGATCGCCATGTAGTCGGCATCCGGCGGCAAGCCCTTGTCTGTCTGGCAGGCGAGGGCGAAGCCGCTGGGGTGGGGCACGGTCGCGGTGAAGATCGTGGCCACCACCACTTCCCAGCCCTCCTGCGCCAGGCGGGCAAGGGCCCCTCCGGCGGAGAAGGCGGCGTCGTCGAGATGCGGCGAGAGGGCGAGGGCGAGCGGCATCCGGCAGCAGCGTCAGAGCAGGTGCGGGGTTGCGCGGAAGCGGCAGTCGGAGACGGGCAGAACGGGGTCGAAACCGGTATCGGGCCGCATGCCCCGCACCTCCTCGTAGACGCCCATGATCTGCCGCCCCACCGCCTCCCAGGAATAGGTGCGGCGGCACTCTTCCAGCGCTGTTGCCGCGAGGCGGGCGCGAAGCGGGGCGTCCTGGATGATGCGGCGGAGATTCGTGACCAGGGCCGGGATATCGCCGGGATCGGAGAGCAGCCCGTTCCTCTCGTGGCGCAGGCAGTCCACCACGCCGACGGCGTTGCAGGACACTGTGGGCAGCCCGCTCGCCATGGCTTCGAGCACGGTGTTCGAGAAGCCCTCGGCATAGGTGGGGGAGACGAAGACGTCAGCCTGCCGGTAGAGGGCGGGCGCGGCCTCGTAATCGGCGTAGCCGGAGAAGTTCGTGCCGAGCTTCAGCGCGGCGTCGCGCTCGCGGCAGGCGTCGAGGTCGGGGCCGATGCCGCTGATGGTGGCGGCGAAGGGGACGCCCTCGTCGCGCAGGACGGCCAGCGCGTCGAGCATGTCGAGCGCGCCTTTCCGCCGGTCCACGCGGCCGTGGTAGAGCAAGCGGACCGGGTCCTCCGCGTCGCCGGGCCGGTGGCCGGAGCCAGGGTGAAAGCGGTCCACCTCCACGGCACCGGGAACGATGGTGAAGCGCTCGCGCGCCACGCCGAGCCGGTCCACCACTTCCTGCGCGAAGCTGTCGCAGCCGATCAGCAGCCGGTCCGCATGGTTGAGGACGCGGAGCATCGCCTGGCGGTGCGTCTCGCAGCAGGAGCCGACCCAGTGACCGTCGCCGCCCTGGATGGAGACGACAGTCGGCACGCCGATGCGCTGCGCCGCCAGCAGCACGGCCCAGCCGTTGGGATAGCCGTATTGCGCGTGCAGCACGTTGAAGGGCTTCCTCGCGTGCTCCGCCAGGATGGTGCTCACCATGTCCTCGACGTCGCGCTCGAAATCCGCGCCGCCGGGCTCGGTGAAGGCTTCCTCGCCCAGCGACCGACGGCCAATGACCTTCACGCCCGGCACCTCCGGCGGCGGGCCGCCGCCATAGACGCGAGTGCCCGTGGGGTCGCCGCGATACTGGCTGACCATCGTTACGTCGTGCCCGGCAGCCACGAGCTGTCGCAGCAGGTTGATGGCGTAGACGCTCATTCCCGAGATGGCCGGGAAGAAGCGGCGGGAGAGGAAGAGGACCCTCATGCGCCCCTCTTCAAGCAGACCGGCAGGCGCGCAGCCAGGCGAGGGATTGCGGGATCATGCTGTCGGCGCGGTGGCTCTCGCGGGAGAGTTCCACGCAGACGAGGCGCTCGAAGCCGATCGCCTCCAGCGCATCGAGGCAGGCGGGAATATCCATGTCGCCCTCCCCAAAGGGAAGGTGGATGTGCGTGCCACGCGCCATATCCTCGATTGCGACAGTGCCCAGATGGGGCGCGAACTCGTGCACGGCCTTGGCCGGGTCGCGCTCGCCCGTGACCAGCAGGTGGCCGAGGTCCAGTGCGAGCCTGAGGCCGGAAAGGTCGAGCGCGGACCAGTCGTCCACGGTTTCCACGAGCATCCCGGGCTCGGGCTCGAAGGCCGCCGTAACGTTGCGGGCGGCAGCGTGCTCGAGCACGCGGGAGACGCCCTCACGCAACCATGCCAGCGCCTGCCCGCGCTCCACCCCCGGGCGCGGCACGCCGGCCCAGAAGGAGACGGCCTCCGCGCCGAGGATCGCGCCGATGTCGATCGCGCGGTTGAGGAAGGCGACGCGGCGGTCGCGACCCTCCGAGGTCGGTGTCAGCAACGTCGGCTCGTGCTTCGCGCGGGGGTCCAGCAGGTAGCGCGCGCCGGTCTCGATGACGCAGCCGAGCTTGCGGGCGGAGAGATCGCGCGCCAGTGCCTCGGCGCGGCGCTCCCAGCCCTCTTCCATCGGGTCGAGGTGGTGGTGGTCGAGGGTAAGGGCCACGCCGTCGTAGCCGGCATCGGCGATGAGGGTGACGGCATCCGCCAGCCGGTGGTTGGCGGCGCCGTTTGTGTTGTAGGCGAAACGGAGCGTCATGCCGGCACCGCCTGCCCGCGGCGCTGCGCGAGGACCATCTGCGCCGCGAAGGTGCCGGTCTCGCGATACATGGGATAGAGGCGGCCGACGAGGCGGTCGGCCAGCGCGCCGTCGAACCACGCGGGGCCGCCGGCGCGCTCCTCGTCCTCGGGGCGCAGCAGGACGCGCTTCGCGCCCTCGCGCGGGGCATCGAGGATCAGCGGGTCCCTCCGCGCGCGCAGGCGGCGCACGCCACGCCAGCCGATACGGTGATAGCTCATCGTCTCGATCTCGAGCCCGGGCACGATGACCTTCACCGCGCGCACCGCCTCCCCTGGTGGGGAGGCATCGACGTAGAGGATTTCGAGGCCTTCCGCCGACAGCCGCTCCGTCAGCAGCGCGAGGCGGGCTTTGGAATCCGCGACGGCAGCTGCCGGCATGGTCGGCAATTCCGAAAGCCGGCGGTGGCTGCGCGCGGCGAAGACGCTGCTGGCGAGGCGAGAGCGCAGTCCATCGGCGTCCTGGCCCATCCACTCCACCATGGCGTCGAGGGCGCGCGGCTCCTCCTCGTCCAGCATGGCCACCTTCATCTGCCGCTCGACGTAATCGAGCGGCAGGGCCTCCCTCAGCATCGGGATAGGGCCGTGCGTCGCAGCCTTGCGTGCACGGGAGCCGCAGAATTCGAGCAGTGCCTTGCGCAGCGTGCGGTCGCGGTCGGGATGCACGGCCTCCCCGCAGGAGGTGACCTGGATGGGGGCGGTGGGCTGGCCACGATCGTCGCCGACGACGTAGAGATTGGACATGCCGAAATCCTCGGCTGCCAGCTTAACGGTCACGCCGATGCCCAGCGACTTCAGGTGGTCCAGCAGGCCCCTCACCTGCGCGTCCGGCACGGCGTCCGGCTCCACCACCACGCCTTGGTCGAGCGCGCGATAGGCGGTGACGTTACCGTCGCGCTGCAGCGCCTCCATGATGCCGTGGGCGATGGCGTGCTCCAGGTCGAAGCCGGCACCGAGGCCGTTGGTGATCGGCGTGATCAGCCGCGGCTTTTCGTCGCCGAGCTGGTAGGGATAGGCTGCGACCCATTCGCGCGGCACGAGGACTGTCTCGCCCGAGGGCCAGCGCCGCGCCTCGACCCAGGTCAGCGACATGTCCGGCGTGTAGTCGGAACCCGCGGAAAGGCAGAGGGTAAGCGGGTCCACCACGGCGCGCGTGCGGGCGAGTTCGGCGTAGCTGCCCTCCGTCCGCGGTGCGCGTGCGACCCAGCGCCCAACATGCACCTCCTCGCAGAGCTCACCCAGCGCACCCACCTCCGCCTCGATGGGGGTGAAGCCGTAGCCGTAACCGGTTGTGGCAGGATAGTTCTCGACGAGGAGATTTGCCTGCACCACGGGGATGCCCGTGCGGTCGAGATGATCGATGCGGAAGGTGGAGATGTGGGCGTGCTTCGGCATGGTGGCGCGGAAGGCCTCGGCCACGCGATGCAGTTCGTCGCTCATGCGCTTCTCGTCCCCGCGCGACGGCGGAGCTCCTCCATAGGAATATGGCGCACGCCCGGCGGGCCGCGCAGCTGGTCGTCCAGCACGGCCAGCGCGATGGCGGTGGTGATACCGCGTGCGTGCTCGAAGGGCGTGCAGACCGTATCGAATTCGACCGCGCCGATCACGTCGCGGTACTTCCGCACCTCGTTGGGCGAGAGCGGGATATCCTTGTGAAAGGCCTTGTGCGTGGAGACCGCGAGGTTCTCGCCCGCCGCTCCCTGGTCCACCTTGAAGGCATCGCCGCAGAACAGCGTCCGCCGCGCCTCGTCGTAGAGCACGGCCTGACCCTCGTAATGGCCGCCCACATGCATCAGCGTCTGGCCCGGCCGCAGTTCCAGCGCCTCGTCGTAGGGCCAAGTGACGCGGAAGGCCTTGGTCATCCGCAGGTCGTCCTTCTGGATGGCCATGACCTCCGGCTGGAACACGTCCTGCAACTGCCACAGCGCGCCGTAGCCGTGGCAGTGCGAGGCCGCGAGGAAGCGGATACCGCCCAGGCGGCGGATCTCCTCCAGCATCTCCGGCGTGTAGTAGGGCGCGGCCTCGAAGGCGGTGTTTCCATCGGGGTGCAGCAGCAGCCAGCCAGTGCCGTTCAGGCCGAAGGGTGGCGCGGTGCTGAACGCGACCATGTCCCGGTCGAGTTGCCGCCAGGAGCCGGTGAGCCGCGCCGCCACCTCATCCTCGCGCAGGAAGTGCCAGCCGTCATGCGGCAGGTCGTTGCGCGTGTCGTCGCAGACAGGGCAGGAGCGCGGCTCGAAATGCTTCTGCCAGAAGCCGCAATTCGCGCAGGCCCAGGGTGTCAGCGGCATGCGGGATCCCCCGTGTAGGCGCGGTGGAGAAGCCGCATGGTGTGCAGGTCGCGGGATGTACTGAACGTCTCGCGGTCGCCACTGGCCAGGGCAAGGGCGAAGGCGGCCATCTGGCGGGCGAAGGGGGAAGCTTCCGCGTCGGGCACCGGCAGGCTGCGGCTGCGGCCCAGGGCATCCGTGTGCGTCACGCGGCCGCCGGCGTCCTGGCCCATGCTGTTCTCCGCCAGAAGTTGCCCGGCCGAGCCGAGGATTTCCAGGCGACGACGCGGCAGCGCGTCCGGGCAGTTATAGGCGACATGCAGCTGCACCAGCGCGCCGCCACCCGTGCGGCCGATCAGCAGCGCACCATCGTCCACGGGATAGGGCTGCACGCGGCGCTGGGTGAGAGCGGCGATCTCCTCGATCGGCTCGCCCAGGAGGTAGTCGGCGAGGTCAATCCCGTGTGGCGCAAGATCCATGAGCGCGCCGCCGCCTGCCCGCGCGGGATCGGCGCGCCAGTTGTCGCCCTCGCCCGTCACGCTCCAATCAGGGCCGAGCCAGCAGGCATAGGCGATGCGGATGACGGTGGGCGTGCCGATCAGCCCGGCGGCAACGGCCGCGCGCATGGCCGCGTGGGCGGGGTGGTGGCGCTGGTCGAAAGCGGTGCCGAGAAGGATCCCGCCACGCGAGGCGGCCGCAACCATCGCTTCGGCATCGGCGATCGTCGCGGCCATCGGCTTCTCGCAGAGCACCGCCTTGCCCGCCGCGGCGGCCGCTTCCACCGCCGCGCGGTGCAGGTGATTCGGGGTTGCGACGTAGATCGCGTCCACTTCCGGGTCCGTCAGCAACGGTCCCAGATCGGCATGGGCACCCGCTGTCGGAGAAAGTGTCGCGAGCGCCGCCCCCCGAGCAGCAGGCGACGGATCGCAGACCGCGCGCACCGTATGGCCGGCCGCGAGGATGGCGGGCGCGGCATAGTCGCGCGCGACCCAGCCATAGCCGACGATGCCCCAGCCCAGCTCCCGGGCGGCGAGAGCCGTCACCATCGCTCCGGCAGGTCCAGCAGCTCGCGCCGCAGCGCCCAATCCGCCGTGGCGGCGGTGGCAACTGCGTGCTCAGGGCAGTCGGTGCGGGCGGGATAAGTCGCGCGAGGCCCGTATTCCCGTGCGTAGCGCTCGGACGGCCAGGCGATTTCGCCCGCGGCATAAAGCGGGTTGCGACGCAGGAAGGCGCCCTCGGGCGGCAGGGAGAGCGCGCCCGTCACGGAACGTGCCGGGATCGCCCCCGGCCCTGCCACCACGGAAAAAGCTTCGGCGCCGCGCAGGGCCGGAGGCGGTGCCGCACGGGGAGTACGTCGCTCCACCGCCGCACGGGTGAGTTCGGCATCATCGTAGGCGATGCCGTCAGGAAAGAGAGCCGACAGCTCATCCGTCGTGACCGCCGCGCCGGCTGAAAGGTTCGGCCATTCGCGGTTATGGACATGCCCGATGGCAAGCCATCCCCCCTCGCCCGCCATCGCGCGCAACCCCGCAAGAATCGGGCCCTTGGGCTCCAGGAAATAGAAGGCGTCGTGGCACGCAACGAGATCGAAGCGGCGGTCTTCGCCGATGGGCCAGGGTTGCATCGCGGCGTCGAGGCAGATGAGCTCCGCCTCCGGCGCCACCCAGTGACGCGCGACCCAGAGCTTCGCGAAGACGACATCCGCACCCGTCGCGGCCACGCCGCGCTGGGAGAGGGCGCGCAGGTATTGGCCGATGCCGCAGGCGAGCTCGAAGGCGCTGCGCGGCGCCGTCCAGTGCGCCTCCATCAGCGCGAGGCCGGCGAGGAAGGTCGGGTCGCTCCAGCGATGCGCGAAGTAGTCGCCCACAGGTCCCCAGGAGAGATGCTCCATGGCCTGGCGCAGCGTGAGGCTCGCGCGGTTCGCGACCAGGGCGCGCAGCGCCGCGACATCGGCCGTGGGGCCGCGCCACCAGTCGTCCTGATCGGCGAGCAGCAGCACCAGCGCGCCGTCGCGATCCCCGGCATCAAGACGCGCCAGCGCCTCGGCCGCCAGTTCCGGACGCGAGGCCCGCGCGAAGACGATGCCGTCGATCACCGGCCAGCGGCGCCCGGCGGAATCCGCCACCGAATGGGGCGTGTCCGGTGTCATGCGGAGAGCCCGACGGCGGCGAGCAGCCGGTCCTGGAAGGGCTTCACCGGCCCCTCATGGACGAGCGCCATGTCGTTCAGCACATAGGACATGCTCGCCTTGCCCGCGCGCAGGTGCTGCTCGATCTGCAGCACGCGGTCGAGCGTGTCGGCCGCGTGGAAGGCGCGCCCCTCCGGCGTCCCGGCGTCGGGCAGGATGGCGCGGGCCTCGCGCGTCTGGGCGGCGAGGTCAGGAGGAAGCTCAGCCAGCGCCATCTCCGTCGCACGGGCGAAGGCGGGCTCAAGGTGCTCGCCCAGCAGCACCTCCCCCGCGAAGCCGGAGTCCGGAATCAGCGCGTTATGCAGGTGGTGCGCGAGGGAGGCGAGAAACACGACCTCCGGCCGCGCGCCGTAGACCGGGCAGAGAAGCACGCCGTAGACCGCAACCATCACGCAGTGCTCGGCGTGGTTCTCCGGCGGTTCCAGCAGAAGCCGCGGGCGGCCGGGGCAGGTGACGCCGGCGCGCGGCTGGCGCGCCAGCAGGGCGACGAAAGGCGGTGCCGGCCCTGCCGCCTCGGCGGATGGCGCGTTGCGCAGCATGGCGCGAAGGCCGGGATCCACCTCCTCCATCGCCTCCTCGGTCGCGCGACTGAGGATGGACTGGGCCTCCGCAGCCGAGACGCCAAGCGTGCCCAGCACGCGCCGGTCGATGTCGCCCAGCCGCGTCGCGGCGAGGGCGGCGGCCACCGTCGCGCGCCAGGCCTCCGACACCGGACGCCCGCCGCAGAGCGCCGTCCAAGCGGCCGCGAACAGCCGATCTGCGATGGATCCATCGCGCCCCGCGGAGCGGATGCGCTTCAGCTCCCCGAGTTCGCGGAAAAGCTCAAGGATCCGTGCCGGCGGCGCTTCCACCACCGGCACAATCCCGTCCGTCACCGGCAGGCGCTCACTGCGGCGCCCCGAGCCAGTCCATCAGCATACGCTCCTGCGCATGGAAGGCGTGCTCGGGCGCGTGGCCGTTGGCCACCATGGGCGCCTTGAAAAAGATCGAGAGCTGCTCCTGCACCCCGCCGTCGCCGCGCTGCTGGGCGAGATCGAGCACGCGCGCGATCTCGAGCGCGAGCGGCGCCGCGAGCACGCTGTCCTTGCAGAGGAAGTTCACCTTGATCTGCATGCGCTGGCCGAGGAAGCCGGAGATGTCGATGTTGTCCCAGGCCTCCTTGTCGTCGCCGCGGGGACGGTAGTAGCGGATGTCCACGAGGTGGTCCTCGACATGGTAGCCGAGAATGCTGTCGAGCACGTTGCCCTTGGTGTCGAGCTTGGACTGCAGGCTGCCGGGATCGCGCAGCGCCTCACCGTCGCGGTTGCCGAGGATGTTGGTGCTGAACCAGCCGTCCACGTGCAGGGCGCGGGCCTTCAGCGCGGGCGCCAGCACGGTCTTCATCATCGTCTGCCCGGTCTTGCCGTCCTTGCCGGCGACGGGGACGTTGCGGGCCTTCGCGAATTCCTTCAACGCCGGTGCATCCGCCGCGAGGGAGGGCGTGAAGTTGCCATAGGGCACGCCGCTCTCGATCGCAGCGTAGGCGTAGAGCATGGCCGGCCCGATCGACGGATCGTCGCGATCCAGCGCTCGCTCGAAGGCGTCGAGCGAGTTCAGCGCCTCGTCATTGCCGGGCGTGCGCTCGGTGGAGGCAAGATTGATCATGACGATGCCGTCGGCGCCGCTCGTCTTACGGAAGCGTCGCAGGTCGGACGCGATGGCCTCGACGGCCGCGCGGTGGCCGGGCGCCTCGTGCTTGTTCGCGCCGGTAACGCCGCGGCAGAACTCGCCGCTACCGACCGCGGGCCATGGACGGATCGCCGAGAGAGCTTCGCCCGTCTCGTTCAACTGCGCATCGTTGAGCACCCGGTGGTTGCTCGCAGCGGAGGCAAGGTCGGAACCATCGAGGTCCCAGCCGCCGAAGACCATGTCACGGTAATCGACCAGGCCAGGCGCCGACACATCGGCTAGCGGCAAACCATCAAGCCGGTTCGCGCCGCGCCGGATCACTTCGATCCCGGCGACGGCCGTGGTGGCGACCGCGCCGCCGAGGCCTACGACCGCGACACCTAGTTTCCGCCCAGATTGCGCTAACGACATTCTATAACCTCAGGAAGCCCGGGAGGTAAAATGGATCGTGGCTACAGACCGCCAATCACGAACCGGTGTGGCTGTTGGCAACCCTTGCACAACGTTGTGCATCAGCGGCTTGCAGATCCTCATTGACGCAACCCTAGGTACAGCGTACCCAGGTTTTTGCATACGTATGCAATGGAGGAGGAGACAGCATGCCGCGGCACCTGAAACAGGGACGAGACCCCGGTGCCATCGCGGAGGACGACGCGCGGGTCCGTGCGACCGTAGAGGGCATTCTGGCCGATATCAGCACCCGCGGCGACGCCGCCGTGCGCGAGTATTCGGTGCGGTTCGACCGTTGGGACCGCGCGGACTACCGGCTCACCGACAAGGAAATCCGGGAATGCCTTTCGCAGCTTTCGCAGCGCGATATCGAGGACATCCGCTTCGCCCAGGAGCAGGTGCGGAACTTCGCCCAGCACCAGCGCGACGCCATCCGTGATATCGAGGTGGAAACGCTCCCTGGTGTCGTCCTGGGGCATCGTAACATCCCGGTGAACTCGGTCGGTTGCTACGTTCCCGGCGGGAAGTACCCGCTGCTCGCCTCCGCCCATATGTCGGTCATCACCGCGAAGGTCGCGGGTGTCGGCCGCATCGTCACCTGCGCGCCGCCCTACCAGGGGCGCCCCGCCCCAGCCATTGTCGCAGCACAGCACATGGCAGGTGCCGATGAAATCCTCTGCCTCGGCGGTATCCAGGCCGTCGGCGCGATGGCGTTGGGGACGGAAAGCATCAAGGGCGTGGACATGCTCGTCGGCCCCGGCAATGCTTACGTCGCGGAGGCAAAGCGCCAACTCTACGGCCGCATCGGCATCGACCTCTTCGCAGGTCCGACCGAGACGCTCGTGATCGCGGACGAGTCGGTGGACGCCGAGATCTGCGCGACGGACCTGCTGGGTCAGGCCGAGCACGGGCCGAACTCGCCGGCGGTCCTGCTCACCACCTCCGAACGCCTGGCGCGGGAAACGATGGCGGAGGTGGAGAGGCTTCTCGGCGTCCTTCCCACCGCCGAGATCGCCCGCAAGGCCTGGGAGGACTATGGCGCGGTGATCGTTTGCGATTCCGACGACGAGATGGTTCGCGTGGCCGATGACATCGCCTCCGAACACGTGCAGGTCATGACGCGCGACCCCGACTACTTCCTCAACCACATGACGAATTACGGTGCGCTCTTCCTCGGACCGCGCACGAACGTCTCCTTCGGGGACAAGGTGATCGGCACGAACCACACGCTGCCCACGAAGAAGTCGGCGCGCTATACGGGCGGCCTCTGGGTTGGGAAGTTCCTCAAGACCTGCACCTACCAGCGCGTGCTGACCGACGAGGCCTCCGCCATGATCGGGGAGTACTGCTCGCGCCTCTGCATGCTCGAGGGCTTCGTGGGCCATGCGGAGCAGGCGAATGTCCGGGTTCGCCGCTACGGCGGGCGCAACATCCCCTATGGGCAGGCGGCGGAGTGATGCTGCCGGTCACACCCTCCTTCCGGCTGGACGGGCGGCGCGCGCTGGTCACGGGCGCGGGGCGCGGCATCGGCCTCGCCGCCGCGGCGGCGCTGGCGGGCGCGGGGGCACATGTCACGCTCGTCTCCCGCAGCAGCCATGAGATCGAGGCCGCCGCGGCCGAGATCCGCGCGCAAGGCGGCGGCGCGGAGGCGATAGCGCTCGACGTGCTGGACGTGGCGGCCGTGCAGGACGCGATCGCCGCGGCGGAACCCTTCGACATCCTCGTGAACAACGCGGGCACCAACCGCCCGAAACCCTTCACCGAGGTCCTGGTGGAGGATTTCGACGCGATCATGGACCTCAACCTCCGCGCCGCCTTCTTCGCGGCGCAAGCGGTCGCGCGGCGGCTGATCGCGGCAGAGCGGCGTGGCTCGATCATCAACATGTCTTCGCAAATGGGGCATGTCGGCGGGGCCAACCGCACGGTCTACTGCGCCTCGAAAGCCGCGATGGAGGGGATGACGAAGGCGATGGCCGTCGATCTCGGCGCCCATGGCATCCGCGTGAACACGATCTGCCCGACCTATATCGAGACGCCGCTCACCAAGCCCTATTTCGAGGACGCCGCCTTTCGCGCCTCGGTGCTGTCGAAGATCAAGCTCGGCCGGCTCGGGCAGGTGGAGGACCTGATGGGCGCGATCGTCTTCCTCGCCGGTGACGGCGCGGCGCTGATGACAGGAAGCGCAATCCTCGTGGATGGAGGATGGACGGCGGAATGAGCACCGCGCGCCGCGTCACCGCCACCGACGTGGCACGGCGCGCCGGCACCTCGCAATCGGCCGTCAGCCGCGTCTTCACGCCGGGCGCCAGCGTCTCGCCCGATTTGCGGGAACGGGTGATGGAGGCGGCGCGCAGCCTCGGCTACCGGCCCAACGCCATCGCGCGCTCCCTCATCACGCGGCGATCACGCATCGTGGCCGTCGCCATGGCCGATCTCGGCAACCCGTTCTACGCGCTGGTGCTGGAGGCGCTCTCGGCCCGCTTGCAGGCGGAGGGCTATCAGATCCTCCTCTTCACCGCCGATCCGGCCGCACCGAGCGATCCGATGATCGAGCAGGTGATGCGCTACCAAGTGGACGCGGTGGTGCTGGCTTCGACGGGTCTCTCCTCCGCGCTGGCGCGGGAATGCCGGGCCCTGGGCGTGCCCGTCGTGATGTTCAACCGGATGACGGACGATCCCGACCTCTCCTGCGTCACCGGCGACAACGAGCGCGGCGGGAGGGAAGTCGCGGCCTTCCTGGCCTCCGGCGGCCATCGGCGCCCCGCTTTCATCGCGGGGCTGGAGGGATCCTCGACGAACCGGGACCGCGAGCGCGGCTTCGTGCGCGGCCTCGCGGAAGCGGGCCTCGCCGCCCCGCCGCGCGCGGCCGGGTACTACAGCTACGAGGGCGCGGCGGCGGCCACGCGCGCGCTGCTACGCGAGGCGGCACCCGATGCCATCTTCTGCGCCAACGACCACATGGCCATCGCCTGCATCGAGGTGGCGCGGCACGAGCTCGGTCTCTCCATCCCCGGCGACCTCTCGGTCGTCGGCTTCGACGACGTGGGGCCGGCGCGCTGGCGCAGCTACGACCTCACCTCCTTCTCGCAGCCCCTCGGGCCGATGGTGGAGGCGACGGTCGGGATGCTGCTCGAGTTCATGGACGATCCCTCCCTTCCGGTGCGGCGGGTGGTCGTCGGGGGGGAACTCGTGCTGCGCGGCTCGGCGCGGCGACCTCCGGCTCCCCTGCCCTGCCCCTGAGATCCCGCTTGCATCGCCTTCTCGCCGCGGATTAGGTTCCGCCCGCGAGTAGAAGCGGTCAGGGCGGCCCCGCCCAGGACATTGCTCCGGCACCCTTTGGCCGAGGCACCCCGCATGCTCGCGATCCCCACCCCTCGAATAGAAGCCACCGGCCGCAGCCGGCGCGGGGCCGTTGCGTGGAATCCTTCTTGCAAGCCCTTCTCCCGCGAGCCGGCCGGTGCATTCCGCCGCCGCGCGTGGTCGCCCCTGCCGGGCGCCTGACGAATTCCGTCCGCCGCCGACCCGGCCGGCGGGTGGCACCCAGGAGTAGAAGCGGTCGGAGCCCCTTCCCCGGGCCGGACATTGCTCCTTCAACCGGAGGCAGCCGCGGGCCGCCTCCCCGAACGAGGAGAGTACGAGCATGAGCGCGACGCAGAAGACCTACGCCCTGGAGGAGCTGAACCGCGAGAAGGGCTTCGGGGGCATGGGCACCACGAAGGAGCGCGAGGTTCCCCGGATCGACATGAGCGACTTCCAGGCCCGCAAGGCGGAGATCGCCGACCAGCTCTGGGCGGCCTCGACCGACACCGGCTTCTTCCAGCTCGTCAACCACGGCATCACCCAGGACCAGATCGACGAGGCATTCGACCTCTGCGCGAAGTTCTTCGACCTGCCGATGGAGAGCAAGGCGAAGCTGCCGATGCTCAAGGGCACGAACACGGGCTGGGAGTACAAGGAGCAGGTCCGCCCCTCCACCGGTACGGCGGACAACAAGGAATCCTTCCAGATCACCGTGCCCCGCATGAAGGGCCTCTGGCCCTCGGGCGACGAGCTGCCGGGCTTCAAGGCCACCATGCTCGCTTTCGAGCGGGCGAACTGGGCCCTGGGGATGAAGGTGCTGTCCTGCTTCGCCCTCAAGCTCGGCTTCCCGCCGGACTTCTTCACCGAGGCGCATGACCCGACCTCCCCCGAGTACCAGTCCACGCTGCGCATGATCCACTACATGGCCATGGAGAACGCCAAGCCCGAGGACTTTTCGGGTTGGCGGGCCGGCGCGCATACCGACTTCGATTGCCTGACTCTGCTGCACCAGCGCACCGGCCAGGGCGGGCTCCAGCTCTGCCCCGGCAAGGAGGTCTCGGGCGAGCTGGCCTGGACCGACGTGCCGCCCCTGCCCGGCGTCATCACCTGCAACATCGGCGACATGCTGATGCGCTGGAGCGACGACCAGCTGCAATCCACCCTGCACCGGGTGCGGATGCCGCGGGCGGACGAGTATCTCGGCCCGCGCTACTCGCTGCCCTTCTTCTGCCAGGCCAACAAGGACGCGGTGATCCGCAGCGCCAGCGGCCGGTTCGAGCCGATCACGGCGCACGACTACCTGCAGCAGCGGATCGCCGCCAACTTCGCGAAGCAGGGCTAAGGCCAGGACGGGGCGCCCGGCCGCGCAGGCCGGGCGCCCTTTTCCTCGGTCCGGCCCCCAGGGCCAGAAGGGCACGAGGGCGGACCGGGCCGCGACAACCCTGGGGGGCTTGCGTCGTTGAGACCGCGCAATGCCGAGGACCCTTCCATGCCCGCACCCAAGCTAAAGCCCCTATCGGAACAGGTGATCGTCGTCACCGGCGCCACCTCCGGCATCGGCCTCGCGACCGCCCGCATGGCCGCCAGCCAGGGGGCTGCCGTGGTCATCGTCGCGCGGAACGAGGACGCGCTGAACGCCCTGGCCGCCGAACTCCGCGCCAAGGGCGGCCGGGCCGAGCCGGTCGTGGCCGATGTCGCCGACCTCGCGCAGGTCGAAGCGGTCAGCGCCGCCGCCATCACGGCCTTCGGTGGCTTCGACTCCTGGTGCAACAACGCGGGCGTCGCGATCTACGGCTCGCTTGAGGACGTGCCGGTGGAGGACCAGCGCCGCCTCTTCGACGTGAACTACTGGGGCGTCGTCCACGGCACCCTCGTCGCGGCGCGGCACCTCAAGGGCAAGGGCGGGGCCATCGTCAACACGGGCAGCGTGCTCTCGGACCGCTCCATGGCGCTGCAGGGCCCCTACTCGGCCTCCAAATTCGCCATCAAGGGCGTGACCGAGGCCTTCCGCACGGAATTCCTGGCCGAGGGCTACCCGATCAGCGTCACCCTCATCAAACCTGGCCCGATCGACACTCCTTATATGGAGCACGCCCGGAACCTGATGGGCACGACCGGCGTCCGGAACCCGCCGCCCGCCTATCACCCGCGCGTGGTGGCCCGCGCCATCCTCTATGCCTGCGAGCACCGCGTGCGCGACCTCACGATCGGCGGGGGCGGGCTCGCGGTTTCCATCATCGGGCGCCTCGCCCCCAAGCTGACGGACCTTGTGATGAGCAAGATCGCCAGGCCCACCCAATCGAGCGTCCAGCCCGGGCGGCAGGAGCGCCGCGACAACCTCTATGACGCGCGCGAGGATCTGGCCGAGACCTCCTCCCTCGCCGGCCCGCCGCCGCGCCGCACCTCGTTCCTGCTGGAAGCCCAGATGAACCCGCTCGGCCCGGCCGGGATCATCCTGGGGGCCACCGCCCTGCTCGCGGGCGCCGCCTTCGGCATGTACACGCTGCGCCACTCCCGGCCCCTGCCGGAGCGCTTTGCGGACCGGGCGCGGCGCGGCATCGGCTCCCTGGGCTCCGAGGCGCGGCGCGGGATCGGGTCGCTCGGCCACGAAGCGCGCCGGGGGATTGGCTCCCTGGGGTATGAGGCTCGGCGCGGCATCGGCTCCCTGGGCTCCGAGGCGCTGCGCGGCATCGGCAGCCTCGGCGACGAGGCGAGCCGCATCGCTGGCCGCGCCCTCGGCCATACGGGGAAGGAAACGCGCCCCTATCTGCGCGGCGCGCGCAAGGGCAGCGAGCGCTTCGCCGATCGCGCCAGCCGCTACGCCGCATCGGCCTATGAGGACGTGCTGGATCGCGGCGCGGACCTCTACGACGAGGCGCGCAGCCGCGGGCGCTCGCTCTACAAGGCGGCGCGCGGCGGCGGCGAGGACGTCTACGACGACGCCCGCGACCGCGGCTGGAGCCTGTTCCGGCGCGGCCGGAACACGGCCGAGGACGTGCGCGATGCTGGCTGGGGCCTCTTCGGCCGGGCCCGGCACGAGACGGAGAAGCGGAGCCGCTACGCCGCCCGGCAGAGCGAAGGGCTGCTCGACCGGCTTGCCGACCTGCTGAAGGGTCGGTGAGACCCGGGAGGAGACAGCCTCTCCTCCCGCCCCATCATCTCGCCCCCGGCCCGCTTGGCGACCGGGGGCGAGCGTTTACTGCGCCTCGGAATAGGCCTTGAAGAAGGCCGTCGGCGCGACGATGCGGTTCTGCATCTCCTGCAGGACGCCCAGCTCCGCCGCCTTGGCGAGATAGGCCTGGAAGCCGGGATCCGCGGCCATGGCCGCGCGGCGCTGCTCGCGGTCCGCCTGGCTGTCATAGGCCCAGAGGTGCACCACGCGGTTCAGCGGCCCCTCCAGTGTCGTGTACCAGCCGAGGCAGCGGCCGAGGTACCTCTTCTGGATCTCCCAGGCCATGGTCTCGTACAGCTTCACGAACTCGGCCATGCGGTTGGGCTGGCATGTGTAGATCCGCAGGTCCACGATCATCGCGGTCTCCTCTCATATGGGCGCCGAAGTCGCCGACGCCCGCAGTGGCGGCCGGTGAGCGTCCGAGCTTCCCTGTTTGCGGGCAGACCCTCCGTCCGGGCGACGCGGCCCGCCGGGGGTCTGCTCCTGTCCGAAGGTCAGGCCGGCACACGTTCCTCGACCGCGAGGAGGGCGTCCAGGGTGCGGGCGGCGATCCGCAGCACGCCTTCGTCGCCGCTCACCATCAGCTCGGCGGCCGTGCCGTCCACCAGGAGCAGCAACTGGCGCGCGAGATCCCTGGTGGCGGCGTAGCCGGCGTCGCGGACCAGCCCCTCCAGGAAATCGAGGCAGGCGCGCTGGTGCTCGGCCGCCAGCTCGCGCAGCCAGGGCTCGCCCTTCGTGTGCTCGGCGACGGCGTTGATGAAGGCGCAGCCGTAGAAACGGCCGCCGTTGAACCAGCCGGACAGCACGGGCACGATGGCGCGCAGCCGCTCCATCGGGTCTTCGGCGGCCTCCATGACCTTCGACGAGAAGGTTGCCCGCCAGATCTCCCCCTCCTGGCGCAGGGCGGCACGAACGAGCGCCTCCTTCGAGCCAAAGCGGGTATAGAGCGTCATCTTGGAGGCATTGGCCGCGGCGAGAATACGGTCCACGCCGGTCGCGTGGATGCCGTCGCGGCAGAACATCTCCCGGGCGACAGCCATGATCCGCTCGTGCGGGGGAGCCCCTTCGGGCACGGAAAGGGACGCGGCGATCCCGGCCTTGGGCGAGATGGGACCTCTCCTGTCGATGAATGGGGGTGACGGTCGAGCGGACTTCCGAGCCCGCCCGAGGTTTTCAGGCTATCATGCCTATTCGGGGAACGCAGGCGAGCATCCGAACCGGCGCGGCGCCCCGCAGGGCGAAGTGGGGAATGCTTCACCCGCTCCCCTGCCCCAATGCCTCCCGCCCGTGCGGCGCGCGGAGGTCCTGCAAGGGCCCGAGCGGCACGATGCCCGTCGGGTTTACGCCGCGATGGCTGCCGTAATAATGCCGCTTGATGTGGCCGAAGTCGCAGGTCTCCCCGAACCCCTCGGACTGGTAGAGGTCGCGCAGATAGGGAAACAGCGCGGGGTAGGCCGCGATCTGCCGGAGGTTGCACTTGAAGTGGCCGTGGTACACGGCGTCGAACCGCACCAGCGTGGTAAAGAGGCGGATGTCCGCCTCGGTCAGCCCGTCGCCCACGAGGTAGCGGCGCGAGGAGAGGCGCCAGTCCAGCAGGTCCAGCGTCTCGAAGAGCGGGCGCACCGCCTCCTCATAGGCTTCCTGCGTGGTGGCGAAGCCGGCCTTGTAAACGCCGTTGTTGACGGTGTCGTAGATCGTGGCGTTCAGCCCGTCGATCTCGGGGCGCAGGGCTGCCGGGTAGTGATCGCCCGGGCCGCCGAAGGCGTGGTCGAGCATCCGGATGATCTCGGCCGATTCGTTGTTCACGATCGTCCCGCGCTGCTTGTCCCATAGGACCGGCACCGTGACCCGGCCGGTGTAGTCCGGCTCGGCGGCGGTATAGACCTCGTGCAGGAAACGGGCGTGGTGGATGGGGTCGGGGATGACGCCCGGTCCCTCCTCGAAGGTCCAGCCGTTCTCGCCCATGTGCCAGTGCACCACGGAGAGGCCGATCGCCTCCGTCAGCCCCTTGCGCGCCCGCATGATCAGCGCGCGATGCGCCCAGGGGCAGGCAAGGGAGACGTAGAGGTGGTAGCGGCCTGGCTCCGCCTTGAAGCCGCCCTCGCCGCTGGGCCCGGGGGCGCCGTCGGGGGTCACCCAGTTGCGAAAGGCGCTCTCCTTGCGGAGAAAGCGGCCGCCGCTGGCCTTCGTATCATACCAACGGTCCTGCCACCGGCCGTCCACGAGCAACCCCATCCCGGCTCCTTTCCTTAGCGCGCCCGATAGTCGGCGAGGATTCCTGCGCCCTCCGCCCCAGCCCGCGCGGACCATTCCGCCAGCACGGGCGCGGCCGCGGCGCTGAGCGCGGCCCGCAAGGGCCCTCCGCTCGAGAGCGTCACGCCGTTTTCCCGCATTCGCGTCGCGTTCTCAACTAGGCGATTGCCGATGGCGCGAAACTGCCGGGCCTCCGTCTCGCGCCCGGCTGCCATGATCGCCTCCTGCCCTGCGGGCGGGAGCGCGCGGAGCGCCGCGAGGTTGCAGAAGGCAAGGCTGAGCGGCGAGGCATAATCGAGCGCGGTGAAGTGCGGCAGCACCTCCCACAGCCGCGCCCCGGCCCCGCCATCCCCGGAGGAGAGCACCGCGTCCAACTCGCCGGCGCGCAGGCGCGGCATGGCGTCGGCAAAGGAGATCTGTGCGGGGGCCGCGCCGGCCTCGCGCATCACCGCCGTGCTGGCGGCGTCATAGGTGCGGATGCGGAGGCCGCGCAGCGCCTCCGGGCCGGAGACGGGATTGCGGGACCAGAGGCCGGTGGCGGGCCAGGGGGTCGCGTAGAGAAGCGTCACGCCGCGCGCCTCGAGCGCCGAGGCATAGGCCCCGCGGGCGGCGCGCAACAGACGGGCGGTATCCTCGCCGGAGGCGGTGAGGAAGGGCAGCGCGGAGAGCTGGAAGATCGCCCCCTCCCCCGCCAGCGCGCCGGTGAAGGCATCGGCGGCCTCCACTCGGCCCTCGGCCGTGGCGCGGATCATGGCGGCGGAGCGCAGGCCCTGCGGCGCGTCGAAACCGGGGGTGACGGTCGGCACCCCGGCGGAGAGGCGCGTCGCCGCCTCGGCGAAATAGGCGATTCCCTCGCCGGGCATGGCATTGGCCGGGTATTCAGTAACGATCCTCCACCCGGGCGCGGCGCGGGCCGACCGCGCGGCAAGGGCCGCCGGGGCCAGGGCGAGAAGGGCACGGCGAAGCATGGGCGGGTCTCCAGAGGGAAGCGGGCGAGTATCCCGCCGCCCGCACCCGCACTGCAACATCCGGCCGCCGCACCGCGCGGCCGGATGGCTCCCGCCCTGCGCCGGCTACTCCGCCGCCTGCGCCGCAGAGAGCACGCCGCGCCGCAGTTGGTCCTCCTCGATGCTCTCGAAAAGGGCGCGGAAGTTGCCCTCGCCGAAGCCGTCGTCGCCCTTGCGCTCGATGAACTCGAAGAAGACAGGGCCGATGACGTTGCCGGAGAAGATTTGCAGCAGCAGTCGCGCCTTGCGGTCCTCCACCACGCCCTCGCCGTCCACGAGGATGCCGTTCCGCTTCAGGCGAACCAGATCCTCGCCATGGCCGGGCAGGCGGGCATCGACCTTGTCGTAATAGGTGTCGGGCGGCGCCGGCATGAAGGAGAGGCCGGCCTCGCGCAGGCCCTCGATCGTGCCGTAGATGTCGTCGCAGCCGCAGGCGATGTGCTGGATACCCTCGCCCTTGTACTCGCGCAGGTACTCCTCGATCTGGCTCTCGTCGTCCGCGCTCTCGTTCAGCGGGATGCGGATGCGGCCGTCGGGGCTCGTCAGCGCGCGGGAGAAGAGGCCCGTGTACTCGCCCTTGATGTCGAAGTAGCGGATCTGCCGGAAGTTGAAGATGCGCGCGTAGAAGTCGTACCAGACGTCCATGCGACCGCGGAACACGTTATGGGTCAGGTGGTCGATGTAGTAGAGGCCCGCGCCCACCGGCCAGGGGTCGCGCGCACCCAGCCACTCGAACTCGGCGTCATAGGCCGAGCGTCCCTCGCCGTACTGGTCGATGAAGTAGAGCAGGCTGCCGCCAATGCCCTTGATGGCCGGGATGTCCATCGTCTTGCCCTCGGTCGCGGGCTCGGCGCCGTTGGCGACTGCGCGCTCGAAGGCGTGCTTCGCGTCCACCACGCGGAAGGCCATGGAGGGCACGCAGGGGCCATGGGACTCGGTGAAGCGCACGGCGTGCGAGCCCGGCTCCTCCGTCAGCAGGTAGTTGATGTCGCCCTGGCGATAGAGGGTGCTCCGCTTCGTCCGGTGCCGCGCAACGGCGGTAAAACCCATCTGGCGGAAGAGGGCGTGGAGCTTCTCGGGCTCCGGATGGGCGTACTCGACGAAGCCGAAGCCGTCCGTGCCGGCTGGGTTGTGCTCGGAGATGGTGGCGCGGGGCGCGTCGTGCGGGAAGGGGCCCATCGGGAAGTCTCCTCTTATCCTCTGACTTCCCATCAGCCTATTGCGTCCGCCTCGCGCAAAGCGTGCGAACTCGAACCCGACCGGAGCTTTTCCACACAGTCCGTGCACTGTATTGGCTTTTTATGCACGGAACCCTTGACCTTGATGCCATCGACCTCCGGCTGCTCGCGGCCCTGCAGGAGGACGGGCGGCTGACGAACCAGCAGGTAGGGGAACGTATCGGCCTCTCGCCTTCCCAGTGCTCGCGCCGGCGGCTGGCACTGGAGGCGGCGGGCGCCATCCGCGGCTATCATGCGGAACTGGCGGCGGGCGCGCTGGGGCTGCGGCTGCTTGTGTTCATCAACGTCACGCTGGCTACCCACAGCCGCGACAACGCCCAGCGCTTCCGAGAACTCGTCGCGCGTCTGGACGAGGTGCAGGAGGCCTATGCCATGACCGGCGACGCCGACTACCTGCTCAAGGCCGTGGTGCCGGAGCTGAAGGATCTCTCGGCCCTCGTAAATGACGTCCTGCTGCCGCATGAAAGCGTTGCGCGGGTGCGCTCCTCCATCGTTCTGGACCGCCTGAAGGAAGCGAACCGGCTGCCGCTAGGGGCGCTCCGCCGCGGGTAGTGTTCGGCACGAGGTTTGCAAACGAGCTGCCCATGGGCTGCCGATCCTCCTTACAGGGCGCGACGACGAACCACGTGGAGGCCCGCCCTCCGGGCTCGCACGGGTTGAGCCGGGCGCGGGTCCGCTGGCGGCCTCGCCGCTGAATCCCGCCCCTCCCGCCTCCTGCCCACCACGTCCGCCTCAGGCTCCCTGATGCATCCCATTCCCCGTGCCAGCGCGCTCGACGACCTGCGATCCCGGATCCGCCGGGATCTCGAAACCCTCGCCTACCCCACCCCGGCCTGGGTCGAGCCGGTCGCGGCGCCGGACGGCACGGTGGCGCTCGATTGCGCGGTCATCGGCGCGGGCCAGTACGGGCTGACCCTTGCCGCCGGGCTGCGGCGGGAGCGGGTGGAGCGCATCGAGGTCTTCGACGCGGCCGAACCCGGGCGGGAGGGGCCCTGGGTGACCTTCGCGCGCATGTCGATGCTGCGCACGCCGAAGACGCTCACCGGCCCCGACCTCGGCCTCCCCTCCCTCTCCTTCCGCGCTTGGTGGGAGGCGCAGCACGGGGCGGAGGGGTGGGAGGCGATGTTCCGCATCCCGCGCACTGCCTGGATGGACTACCTCAACTTCTACCGCGAGGCGCTCGATCTGCCGGTGACGAATGGCTGGCGCCTTACGTCGCTGGAGCCGGTGGAGGGCGGCGCGCTACTGCGCCTCGGCTTCGAGACCACGGCGGGGCCGCGGAGGGTCTTTGCCCGCAGCTGCGTCCTCGCCACCGGGGCGGCCGGCAGCGGCGGCTTCTCCATCCCCGACTGGATGGCGCAAGCGGTGCCGGCCGACCGGGTGCACCACGCAAATCACGCTTTCGACCCGGCCATCCTGCGCGGCATGCGGGTGGGCGTGCTGGGCGCCGGAGCCTCGGGCTTCGACACGGCGGTGGCGGCGCTGGCGGCCGGGGCGCGCTCGGCCGACCTCTGCTTCCGCCGCCCCGCCCTGCCGCTGACCAACCCGCGCCGCTGGATGGAGAATGCGGGCTACCTCGCCCATTACGTGGACCTGCCGGACGCGCGGAAATGGGCCACGATGCACCGGCTGCTGAGCATCGGGCAGGGCCCGCCGAAGCCGACCTACGACGCGGCCCTGGCGACGCCAGGCTTCGCGCTGCACCCTGCCACACCCTGGGATTCCATCCGCTGGACCGGGGGCGAGATCCTGGTGGAGGGTGGCGGCCGCCGCTTCGCCTTCGACGCGGTGATCGCCGCCACCGGCATGCGTGTGGACCTCGCCGAACGGCCTGAGATGGCGGCCATCGCCGCGGAGGCCGCGCTCTGGTCCGACCGCTACGCCCCGCCGCCGGAGGAGGCCAACCCGGCGCTCGGCCGCTTCCCCTATCTCGACCGCCTCGGCGCTTTCACGGAGCGCGAGGTGGGGCGGGCGCTCTGGCTCTCCCGTGTGCTGACGATCACGCGCGGGGCGACGCTCAGCCTCGGCCCTGTCTCGGCCTCCAACAGTGGGATGAAATACACGGCGCCGCGGCTGATCGAGGGCGTGAAGCGCCGCCTCTTCCTCGACCAGGAAGCGGCCACCTGGCGCGACTTCATCGGCGGCGACCACACCGAGCTCGCGCGGGAGGCCGTTGCGTGAGCGCGGTCTCCGCGCCGGCGTCGGTCTGGGGTAGCTACGACCAGGCGGCGCTCGACGCACAGTACGACAACAACGCCGCCGCCGGCGCGGAGGGGGCTGCGGCGCTTGCCCGGCTGCGGGCGCTGGCGCAGCGCAACCGCGCCGCCCTGCCGATCCGGCCCGACATCGCCTATGGCCCACACCCGGCCATGCGCCTCGACCTCTATCCGGTGGAGGGGGTGGACGGGCCGCAGCCACTTCTTGTCCTCGTGCACGGCGGCGGCTGGAGCACGGGCAATGCCGCCGGCGCAGGCTTCTGGGCGGCCCGGCTGCGCGAATGGGGCATCTCCCACGCGGTGGTGACGCACGCGAAGCGGCCCGAGGCGAAGCTGGCCGAAATGGCCGCGCAGGTGGCCGAGGCCTGGCGTTTCCTCCGGCGGGAGGCCGACGCGCTCGGGATCGATCCGCGGCGCATGCACCTCGCCGGCATCTCCTCCGGCGCGACTCTGGCAGCGATGGCGGCCATCGCCCTGCGGGAGGAAGCGCAGCCGGCCTCGCTGCTGCTGATGGGTGGCATGTACGACCTCGAGCCCGTGCGCCGCTCCTTCCGCAACGCGGTCCTCTCGCTGAGCGAGGCGGAGGCCGCCGCCCTCTCCCCGCTGCATCGTGCCGCGCTGCTACCCGGTGAGGTCACGATCACCCACGGGGCGCGGGAGACGGCCGAGTTCCGGCGGCAGGCGGGGGAACTTGCGGCCCGGCTCGGCCCCCGCGCCACGCTGATGGTGATCGAGGGCGCCGACCACTTCTCCCAGGCCGAGGCGGTGCTCGATTCGGGAACGCCCCTGGCGAGGCGCCTCCATGCCATGCTGACCGCCCCCCGCATTACGGAGCCTAGGCCATGAGCGACACAGCTATCGAGACCCGCGCCCTCCCCGCACGCGAGGCGACGCCCGAGGCAATCGCCCCCTACGGCACGCTGATCGAGCCCGGCGAGGACGGCGCGCCCTTCGGCCCCGCCGAGGCCGTGCTCGAACTCGGGCGCGGCACGCCCCGGCTCTATATCATGCGGCTGACGGCACGGCCGATGCGCGTCACCGGCATCACCCGCCACACCGCCGTCACCCAGTGCCTCGCGGCCACGAAGGGGGAGGAGTGGTTCATCGCCCTCGCTGCCCCCGGCAACGTGGACGATGCGGGCGCGGAGCCCGATCCTGCTGCCATGGAGGCCTTCCGCATCCCCAGCGGCAAGGCCCTCGCCCTGCACCGCGGCACCTGGCACGCGGGGCCCTACTTCACTGGATCGTCGGTCGATTTCCTCAACCTGGAGCTGGCGGACACGAACGTCACGGACCACCACACGGTGCGGCTCGACCAGCGCTTCGGCCTCGCCCTCGACATCACGCCCTGATGCCGCTCGCGACCCACGGCCGCTACGCCTACTCGCCCCTGCCCGAGCGGCCGGTCTGGGAATGGCCGAACGGCGCGCGGCTCGCCGTCTACATCGCCGTCAACATCGAGGCCTTCCCGTTCGCGGAGGGGTTGGGCATCCCGCTGGTGAACCCCCTGCCCGAGCCTGACGTGGTGAATTTCGGCTGGCGCGACTGGGGCAATCGGGTGGGCATCTGGTACCTGCTGGACGCGCTGGCCGAGCACGGGCTGCCGGCCGCCGCGCTGATGAACACCGAGATCATCGACCTCTGCCCGCAGATCCCGGCGGCCCTCCTCGCACGGGGCGACGAGATCGTCGGCCATGGCCGCACCAATGCCGAGCGGCAGTCCGACATGGACGAGGCGGCGGAGCGCGCGATGATCCGGGAGTGCCGCGACCGCCTCTCGGCGCTGACCGGCGCCCCGCCGCGCGGCTGGATGGGACCCTGGGTGGCCGAGACGCACCGCACGCCGGAGATCCTGGCCGATGCCGGCTTCGACTACGTCATGGACTGGCCGCATGACGACCAGCCGACCCTTCTCTCCACCGAGACTGGTCGCGACCTCGTGGCCGTGCCCTATGCCCGCCCGCTGAACGACCTGCCGGCGCTGCACGCGGCCAAGTGGACGCCCGCCGAATGGGCGGATGCCACGCTGGACGGCTTCGAAGAGACGCTGCGCCTTTCCGCCCGCCACCCGATCGTCTTCAACCTCTCGCTCCACCCCTTCCTCGTCGGCTGGCCGGCGCGGCTGCGACACCTGCGGCGGATCCTTGCCCGGCTTGCCGCGGCCGCCATCGCGGGGGAAGTGTGGCTCTGCACGCCGGGCGCCATCGCCGCCCATGCCCGGCCGATTCTATGCGCCCAAGGAAAGAGAGCATGACCGACCCGCTGAACGCCTTCACCCCCGGACCGCAGCCGCATATCGCGGGCTCGCCGGGTGGCGCGCTCTCCGGGATCACCTTCGCGGCCAAGGACCTTTTTGATGTCGCGGGCTTCGCGACCGGCGCGGGCAACCCGGACTGGGCGCGCACCCATCCGGTGCCGGCGCGCCACGCCGAAGCGGTCGCGGCGATGCTGGCCGCCGGCGCCACCCTATCGGGCAAGACGCATACGGACGAGCTGGCCTTCTCCCTCAACGGCGAGAACGCGCATTACGGCACGCCCGTGAACACGCGGGCGCCAGGGCGCATTCCCGGTGGTTCCTCCTCCGGCTCGGCCTCGGCCGTCGCGGGCGGGGCGGTGGACACGGCGCTCGGCACCGACACGGGCGGCTCCGTGCGGGTGCCCGCCTCCTATTGCGGGCTGTTCGGCATCCGCACCACGCACGGGGCGGTGCCGGTGGGCGGACTGGTGCCGCTGGCGCCGCGCTTCGACGTGGTCGGCTGGTTCGCGCGCGAGGCCGGGTTGCTGGCGCGCGTCGGTCGCACCCTGCTGCCCCAAGTGGAGGCGGCGCCGATCACCCGCCTCGTCCGGCTGGAGGACGCCTTCGAGCTGGCAGGGGCAGAGGTCGGCGGCGCGCTGGCGCCGGCCGTCGCAATGCTGGCGGAGCGCCTGCCGGTCGAGTCCGCGCGGCTGGCGCCGGCGCCGGAGGGGCTGTCCGGCTGGTTCGGCGATTTCCGGGTTCTGCAAGGCCGCGACGCCTGGCGCACCCATGGGGAATGGGTGACCGCGGTGGAGCCGGCCTTCGGTCCCGGGGTCCGCGAGCGCTTCTCCTGGGCCTCGAGCCTGAACGAGGAGGCCGAGCAGGCCGCCGAGGCCGGGCGCAACGCCGCCCTGCGCGTGCTGGACGCCGCCCTGCCGCCGGGCACCGCGCTCTTGTTGCCCACCGCCCCAGGCATCGCGCCCCGCTTGGCGACACCGGCCGCGGAGCTGGAGGCCTTTCGCACGCGGGCAATGACGCTGACCTGCATCGCGGGCCTGGGCGGCCTGCCCCAGGTTTCCATGCCCGCGGGGCTGCTGAACGGGTGCCCGATCGGGCTTTCCGTCATCGGCGCGCGCGGAGCGGATCTGGCGCTTCTGGATGCGGTGGCCGGATGGGGCCTCCCGGTGGCCTGATCTGCCCGCCCGCTATGGCCTGGCCGGCTCAGCGCCGGCGCAGGCCGGGATGGCTGACGAGGATCGCGGCAAGTAGGGCGGAGAGCACCCAGACCGAGGTACCCGTCGTAAAAAGGGGATGGATCTCCCGCGCGAACTCCTGAAGGGCCGCGACGGGGGTAGATTTCACCGCGAAGAGGGCAACGAGAAGGAAGATGCTGCGGCGAAGGAAGAGAACTGCCATGGGGATTCCTGAGCCGTGTCGAGGGGCCCTTGGCCAGGGGGGGTGGCCAGAGGTCGGTTCGGGCGCTTAACGCTTCCTTCAGGAATTGGTTGATCATCCAAATCGATTTTGCACTCTCTTTTTTAACCTGGTCTTTATTTTGTTATGGGACGTCGAAATTTCTGTCCCGCCTGGGGCCCGGAGACGGCCGTGAAAGCGCCCAGCCGGGTCGACGCGTGTCAGTCAACGATGAACAGCCGCGCCCCGGTTCGCGTCGAGGATCGGTGCGCGGCATCCCCGAAGTCGGAGACCTGGTAACTCATGCCGGGCCGCAGCGTAAAACGGCGGCCATCGCGCAGTTCGGTCTCCAGCTCGCCCTCCAGCACGGTCAGCACATGGCCGCGGTCGCACCAGTGGTCCGCGAGATAGCCCGGCGAGTACTCCACCATCCGCACCCGCAGGTCCCCCACGACGAAGCTGCGCCAGGTGGCCTCCCCGGTCTCGCCGGGGTGGTGGGTCGTGGGAACGGCGGCCCAGTCGGTGACGGTGAAGGGCAGATCGGGGATCTTCATGGGCGCGCATGCTCCGGGGCGCGCCGGGACGGGATGGCCCCGCGCCGGCGCGCGGAGGCTGTCACCCCGCCTGGCGTGCCGCAAGCGCCGCGCCGGGTCAGTCGGGGGTGATCCCGGCCTCGCGGATCACCCCCGCCCAGTGGGCGATGTCGTTCACGATGCCCTGGCGGAAGGCCTCCGGCGTGCCGCCATCCGCGACCATTCCCTGGGAGCGCAGCCGCTCCTTCGTCTCCGGCAGGGAGAGCCAGCCGTTCACCGCCGCGTTGATCCTGGCGACGAGGGCGGGCGGCATGTTGGCAGGGCCGAAGAGGCCGAAGAGGAGGGTGGCGCTCGTCATGGGAAAGCCCGCCTCCGCCATGGTCGGCACCTCCGGCGCCTCCGCCGAGCGCTTATCGGCCACGATGGCGAGGATCCTGATCTGCCCATCGCGCGCCATCGGCAACGCGACGTGGACGGGCACCATCATCGCGTCGATCCGCTTGCCGATGAGGTCCTGGAGGGCCTGCGAGGCGGCGCGATAGGGCACATGGGCGATGTCCAGGTGGTTCGTCACCTTGAACATCTCCATGATCATGTGATGGGGCGTGCCGTTGCCGGGGGAGGCGTAGTTGAGCCGCCCTGGGTTCGCCCGCGCCAGTTCCACGAAGCCGCGGAGGTCGTTGGCCGGCGAATCCGCCTTCACCGCCAGCACGACAACGCCGCTGGCGAGGCGGATGAGGAAGGAGAAGCCCGCGACGGGATCGTAGGGCAGGCTCTTCGTCAGGCTGGGGCTGGTGACGAAGGGATCGCCCATCACCAGCAGCGTGCGTCCGTCGGGGGCCGCGCGGGAGACGGCCTGGGCGGCGATGATGCCGCTGGCGCCCACGCGGTTCTCCACCACGACCGGCTGCCCCAGGCGCTGCTGCAGGTAGGGCTGCATGAGGCGCGCGAGGATGTCGTTGCCGGTGCCCGGCGCGGAGCCGACGATGATGTTCACGGGGCCGTCCGGCAGGCGAGTGGCGCCCGCCTCCGGGGCGCCTTCCTGGGCGGCGGCGGGTGCCGCGAGCGCGAGCAGCCCGGCGGCCGCGGCCTGTCGGCGGGTGAGCATGGCGAACCTCCCCTCTCCGGCGCGCCGGTTGTCCCGGCGTCGCCCTCGTCGTTGCGAGCGTCGCTTGGGGGCGGCGCGCGAGAGGGCGCGCCGCCCGATGCGTCAGCGGGGCTTGAGCCCGAAGAAGCCTTCGGCGTTGCGGTAGTTGATCTTCAGCCGGTCCTCCTCGGGCATGTCGATGCTCTCGAGCACCTTGATCGTCTCGCGGATGTAGCCGGGACCACGCTCGGGATCGAAAGGGCAGTCGGAGGCGAAAAGAACCTTGTCGGCGCCGTAGAAGTCGAGACCGCAGACGGTCGCCGCGCGCGAGCCGAAAGTGGCGCTGTCGGCGTGCATGGCCTTGAAGTAGTCGAGCGGCCGCTTCTTGAGTCCGGCAAGCACGCCCGAGAGATCCTCGTCCGTCGTGCGCTTGCCGAGCTGGTCCCAGCCGGGCCCCACGCGCCCCTCGAAATAGGGAACCATGGCGCCGAGGTGGTGGGCGAGGATCTTGAGGTCCGGCAGCCGGTCCATCACGCCGCCGAAGACAAGGCGGGCCATAGCGGCGGAGGTCTCGTAGGGCCAGCCGAAGGTCCACCAGATCTCGTAGCGAGACTTCGGTTCCGTGACGTAGTCGGTCACCTCGTTGCCGCGGGAGGGATGCAGGCAGACCGGCTTGCCGTGCTTCGCCGCCATCTCGAAGATCGGGAAGAAGCGCTCCTCGTCGAGCGGCGCGCCGTTGATGTTGCTGTGGATCTGCACGGCATTGGCGCCGAGGTCGCGGAAGGCGCGCTCGGCCTCGCGCACGGCGGCGTCGGGGTCGTTCATCGGCAGGGCGGCGGCGTAGCCGGCGAAGCGATCGGGGTGCTTCTGCACGAGCTCCGCCATGCCGTCATTCGCGAGCTTCGCGAGCTCCACCGAGACCTCGGGCGTGCCGAGTTGTTCCAGCGGCGGCATGCCGAGCGAGATGACCTGCGTGTAATCGTGCTGGCTGAACAGATCCATCACGCGCATCCGCTCATCCAGGTCGTAGATGGCGGGAATGCCGCGCATGCGCGACCCAATGCCAGCGCCAGCGCCCTCCAGGGTCAGGATCCGGTCCCAGAGGCGCTTGGGAAAGAAATGGCAGAAGGCATCGACGTAGCGCACGGCGTTTCCTCGTTTCTTGTTGGTGGAGGGGTGGGCGCGCCACCCGCCTCCGGCCACTCGGGATGCCCGCTCGGACACGGGTCGTCGCCGATGGCAACATGCTTAACCAGCGCCACCGGCCCGTCCAGGCCGCGCGCACCAACGGTGCGGTGAGCCGCGCCGCTTCACCGGCGATCAGTCGCGCGCGTGGAGCCGCAACAGGCGCTCGGCATTGCCCCGCATGACCGCGTGGCGCTGCTCCGGCGTCAGGTCCAGCCCTTCCAGCGCGCGCAGGGTCTCGGGGATGGGCCCGAGCGGTGCATCGGTCGAGAAGACGAGGTGCTCGTGGCCGAAGAAGGCGAGGGAGGCGGGCAGTCCGGTGCCGGAGCCGAACATGGCGGTGTCGGCGTAGAAGTCGCGGAAGTAGTCGAGGTGGGGTCGCCTGAGGGCGGGGAGGATGCCCGAGAGGTCCTCGTCGGTGGTGCGGCTGCCGAGCACGGCCATGCCGGGGCCGACGCGGCCGTCGAAGGTCGGGATCATGCCGCCGCCGTGGTGGGTGATGATCTTGAGGGTGGGGTGCTGGTCGAAGAGGCCCGACAGCACGAGGCGGGCCATGGCGACGGAGGTCTCGTAGGGCCAGCCGAAGCACCACCACATCTCGAAGCGCGACTTCGGCTCGCTCGCGTAGTCCGCCATGTCGGCGGTGCGGGCGGGGTGGAGCCAGACCGGCAGGTCGTGCCCGGCCATGGCGGCGAAGAGCGGCTGGTACTCGGGCAGGTCCAGCGGCTTGCCCGCGACGTTGGTGAAGATCTGCACGCCGCGGGCGCCAAGCGTCGTGATGGCGCGGTCCGCCTCGCGGAGCGCGTCCTCGGGGTCGAGGAGGGAGAGGGTGGCGACGAAGGCGGGGAAGCGCTCGGGGTGGCGGGCGCAGAGCTCGGCCATGGCGTCGTTGGCGATGCGCGCGAGGTCGGCGGCCTGGGGTGCCGAGACGATGTCCTCGAGCGGCGGGTTGGGCAGCGAGATGACCTGGCTGTAGCCGGGCACCTCGTCCATGGCGCGGAAGCGGGCGTCGAGGTCGTGCAGCGCGCGCACGCCCTGCAGCCGGGCGGTGATGTTGCCGAGCTTGGGCGAGACCTTCCCCAGCGCCTCCGAGAAGGCACGCGGCAGGATATGCGTGTAGATGTCGATCATGCCTGTTCCTCAGCTGGCGGCGCGCAGGGCTTGCCAGATGCGCTCGGGGGTGGCGGGCAGCACCAGGCGGGCGGCGGCCTCGGGCGGCAGGGCGTTGGTGATCGCGCCAAGGATGGCTGGAGGTGCCGCCGTGGTTCCGGCCTCGCCGGTGCCCTTCACCCCCAGCGGATTGGTCGTCGAGGGAACCTCGATGTGCAGCCCGCGGATCGGCGGCACGTCCTCGGCGCGCGGCAGGGCGTAGTCCATGAAGGAGCCGGAGATGAGTTGCCCATCGGCATCCATTGCCACGCGCTCCGTCAGCGCCTGGCCGAGGCCCTGAGCGACGCCGCCCATGATCTGCCCCTCCACCACCATCGTGTTCAGCACCCGCCCGCAATCATCCACGGCGAGGTAGGAGACGACCTGGGCCGCTCCTGTTTCGGGGTCGATCTCCACCTCGGCCACGTGGCAGCCATTGGGGAAGGTGGTGGGGGCCATGACCTTGCCCGTGGTGTCGAGCGGCGTGCCGAGTTCCACCGCTCGCGCCGCGACCTCGATCAGGCCGACGCCGCCCGCGGCACCCGCGGAGAAACGGCCCTCTGCATAGGCCACGTCCTCTTCCCGCGCCTGCAGCAGCAGGGCGGCGACGGGACGCGCCTTGCGCAGCACCTCGTCCGCCGTGTTGGCGATGGCGCCTCCCACCGTCATGGCGGAGCGCGAGGCGACGGCGCCGAAGCCGGGCACGTCGCGATCGCTGTCGCCCTTGGTGACGCGCACGGCATCCCGCGGCACGCCCAGCCGCTCTGCCACGAGGTCACCGAACACGGTCTGATGCCCCTGCCCGCTGGAGACGGAGTTGATGCTGACATGCACCTCCCCGCCCGCGGTGAAGGCGATGCGCGCCGGCTCCTCCGGCATCACGCCGGCATTCTCCAGGAAGCAGGCGAAGCCGATGCCGCGCAGTCGCCCCCGCGTGGCGGCCTCCGCGCGGCGGGCCGGGAAGCCCTCGTGGTCCGCGGCCCTCAGCGCGGCATCGAGGATCGCCGGGAAGTCGCCGCTGTCATAAGTGGTGCCGACCGCCGTGGCATAGGGCATGCGCGCGGGCGGGATGAGGTTGCGTCGGCGCAGCGCCGCGCCGCTCTCGCCGCGCAGCCGGGCTGCCTCCTCCACCGCGCGCTCCAGCAACAGGTTGATCTCTGGCCGCCCCGCGCCTCGATAGGGGCCGGTGGGCACCGTGTTGGTGAAGGCGCAGCGCGTGTGGAGGGTGATGTGCGGGATGTCGTACATTCCCGGCAGGCACATCATCACCAGGCCGGTCGGCACGAAGGCCGCGGCTTGGGTGAGGTAGGCGCCGAGATCCGCCACGCCCTCTACGCGCAGCGCGAGGAAGCGGCCCTCGGCGTCCAGCGCCAGCTCGGCCGTCCAGTCGCTGCCGCGACCCTGGTTGTCGGTCAGGAAGGCCTCCGAGCGCGTGGAGACCCAGCGCACCGGCCGCCCCAGCCGCTCCGCCGCGCGCAGCAGGGCCGGGTATTCCGGGTAGTTGCCTGACTTCATGCCGAAGGCGCCGCCGACATCGTGGCTCACCACGCGCAGAGCGGCTTCCGGAATGCCCATGGAGGCCGCGACGCCCTGGCGCATGCCCGCGGCGCCCTGGGAGCCGGTGATCAGCGTATAGCGGCCTGTGCCGGGGTCGTGCAGGGCGGTCGCGGCGCGCGGCTCCAGGGAGGCGACGACCAGCCGCCCGATCGGCACCTCGACGCGCGCGACGAGCGCCGCGCGGGCAAAGGCGGCCTCCACCGCCATGGCCATCGTCCCGTCCGGGTCGGGCGGGCCCACCCAATCGAGCGCGAGGTTCCCCGGTGCCGCTTCAGGCCAGAGCACCGGCGCACCCGGGGTGAGCGCGGCAGCGGCATCGGTCACGGCGGGCAGCGGTTCGTAATCCACCGCCACCGCCTCCGCCGCGTCCTGCGCCTGGGCGGCCGTCTCGGCCACGACGAGCACGACGGGCTCGCCGAGATGCAGCACGCGGCCCCTCGCCAGCGCTGGCCGGTGCACGGGGCGGATCGGCACACCGTCGCGCCCGCGAACGGGCATGGGGCTGGTGACGCTGCCGAAACCTGCGAGATCCTCGCTGGTCAGGACCGTGAGCACGCCAGGCATCGCGCGCGCGGCGTCCGTATCGATGCTGCTGATAGCGGCATGGGCGTGGGGAGAGCGGAGGAAGAAGGCGCAGGCCGCGCCCTCCGCCATCTCGTCATCGGAGTAGCGGCCAAGGCCGCGCAGCAGCGCCTCGTCCTCGACCCGCCGGCCGATGCTCCAATGTCCCATGCCGCCCCCTCCGCGCGTTACAGGCCGAGCAGGCGCTTCGCGTTCCCGCTCGCGATTCCCTCGCGCACCGCGTCGCTGACGGGCACCTCGTCGAGGAAGCGGCCGGCAATGTCGGCCGCTTCGAAGGGGTAGTCCACCGCGAACATCACCCGGTCCTCGCCGAGCGAGGCGAGGGTGCAGAGCAGCGGCTCCTTTGCGCACTGGCCGGAGGTGGTGACAAGGATGTTCTCCCGTATATAGGCGGAGGGCTCCTTCTTCAGCGGACGCTCCGCCTTGTAGAGCTTCGCGCGGCTGTCGAGGCGCCACAGCAGGAAGGGCAGCGTCTCCCCCATGTGGCCGAGGATAACGCGGGCGTTGGGATGACGGTCGAAGACGCCCCCAAAGACGAGGCGCAACGCGTGCGTCGCCGTCTCCACCGTCCAGCCCCAGGTGGCGCGGGAGAGGATCTTGGCATCCGCCCAGCCGCCATAGGGCGCGGGCGGGTCGTTCGGGTGAATGTAGATCGGTACGCCCAGCGCGGCCGCCCGTTCCCAGAAAGGCTCGTACTTGTCGTGGTCGAGGTAGGTGGCATCGGTCTGGCCGTTCACCATGCCGCCGACGAGGCCAAGCTCGCGCACGCTGCGCTCCAGCTCATCCGCCGCCGCGCGGCCATCCTGCATCGGCAGGTGCGCGAAGCCGGAATAACGGTCGGGGCGCTTCGTGATCTCGGCAGCCAGCGCGTCGTTCGCCTCCTTCGCGCGGCGGATGGCGGTCGCGGTGTCCGGTTCCGCCTGCACGCCCGGCCCCGCGAGCGAGAGCACCGCGCGCGAGATACCGGCCGTGTCCATCGAGGCCAGGCGGCTCTCCCCGAAATCCGAGAGGCGGCCGTGAATGTCCTTGTAGAGCGCGGGTGGAAGGTCCTCCACCGTCGCCCGCCAGTACTCCTCCATGCCCGGGGTCATGAAGTGTTCCTCAAGCGCGATCTTGCTGATCAAGCCTCATCTCCGTCACGGCGAGTCCGGCTACGGCCGGCGTCTGGGAAGGATGCGCGGCGCGATCAGGCCGCGCCGCGGTGCGAGCGCAGCAAGCTGCGCCGCAGGACTATCGCACCTCGATGCCGGCCGCGCGCACGATGGCCACGCCGCGCGTGCGCTCCTCCTCGATGATCGCGGCGAACTCGGCGGGGGTGTTGCCGACGGCCTCGTAGGCCTGGGGCTCCAGCAGGCGAGTGCGGAGATTGGCGTCCTGCAGCGCCGCGCGTGTCGCGGCCGCGATGCGCTCCATCACCGGCGCGGGCGTGCCGGCGGGCGCGGCGAAGCCCCACCAGGGGCCGTCATAGGGGAACTCGTAGCCGAGTTCGCCGAGGGAGGGCACCTCCGGCAGGCGTGGCGAGCGGCGGCTGCCAAGCACCGCCAGCGGCTTTACCCGCCCCGTCGCGATCGGCTCCAGCGCGAAGCCGAGGGCGATGTAGGAGACCTGCACGCGCCCGGCCGCCATTTCGTTGAAGGCCTCGATGATGCCGCGATAGGGCACGTGCTCGATCCGCAGCCCGTCGTGCTGCTTGATGAATTCCCAGAGGAGATGCGGCGTGGAGCCCTGGCCGGAAGAGGAGTAGTTCAGGCCCGTCTGCCCGCGCGCCCAGGTGACGAACTCGCGCAGGTCCTTCGCGGGCACGGCGGGATTGGCGAGCAGCACGCCCGCATTCCGCGCGATGAGCGTCGCTGGCACGATCGAGCTGTAGCGGGCGTAGAGCGCGGGCTCTACGAGCGGGTAGGTCGAGAGCACCTCGGCCGAGACGGCGCAGATCGTGTAGCCATCGGGCGCCGCGCCCGCGCAGGCCTCGAGGCCGACCACGTTGTTCCCACCGGGGCGGTTTTCCACCACGATCGGCTGGCCGAACTGCTGGCGCAGCGGCTCGGCGAGGGCGCGGATGAGGATGTCCAGCACGCCGCCGGGCGGCTGGGGGATGATGACGCGCACGGGGCGGTTGGGCCAGGCGCCGGCGGGCTGGGCACCTCCCTGGGCCTGCGCCCCCGTGATAGAGGCGAGGTCGCCCATCAACCCGGCGGCCAGCAGCAGGAGCGAACGGCGAAGCGACTTCCGCTTGTTCATGACGACCTTCTCCCGTTTCGGCGCGGCCTTTACGACGCGCATTCTTTTCGTTGTCCACGATACGGTATGTGTGTCCCACATCCCGGTCAACGACGATCGCATGACGGGTGTCTCATTCGCGCTCGGACCGGGGTGGCGGAAGCGCTCCGGTGGATGCCGGGACGCTTCGGCCGCGCGCTAGGCCGCGAAGGTTTCGGCCAGGAAGTCGCGGATCATGCGGTAGCTCGCCCACGCCGCGGCCTCGTTATACTCGGCGATCCCAGGCACCGCGGCGTCCTCCTCGCAGAAGGAGTGGACGAGGCCGCCGAAGGTCATCATTCGCCAGTTCGCGCCGGCCGCGTCCATCTCCGCCTCGAAGGCGTCGCGCTCCGCTTTCGGTGCCACCGGATCACGCGACCCGTGCAGGACGAGCAGCGCCGCGCGCACCGTGCCGTGCATGGCCGGCATCGGGCTGGTGAGGTCGCCGTGCAGCGAGATCGCGGCCCGGATGTCCGCGCCGGTGCGGGCGAGTTCCAGCACGTTGCCGCCACCGAAGCAGAAGCCGATGGCGGCGCGCATCGCCGGATCGCCCAGGCCGCGCCGCGCCGCTTCGGCGGTCAGCGCGTGGAGCGCGGCCACGATGCGGCGGCGGCGCTCCGCGGGGTCGCGGCGCAGCGCGTCGGCCAGCGGCCCCGCGTCCTCCGGTCCCTTGGCGGTCCGGCCATCGCCATACATGTCCGCGACGAGCGCGATGCCCCTCTCGCCCGCGATGCGGGCGGCGCGGGAACCGGCTTCAGGCGTAGTGCCCAGCCAGTTGGGCGAAACCAGCAGCAGCGGGCTGCTCCGGTCCGCGCGCGGCCCGATGACGAGCGTGCCCGCGCAGGTGAGATCGCCGCTTGCATAGCGCAGCGTCTCGGTGGCGGCCTCAGAACCCGACAAGATCGGCCCCCTTCAGGGCGAGGGCTTGGCGCGCTTCCTCGGGGGTTGCGACCTCAAGGCCCAGCTCCTCGATGATGCGGCGGATCTTCGCGACCTGCTCGGCGTTGGATGAGGCGAGCTTGCCACGGCCGATATAGAGGCTGTCCTCCAGCCCCACGCGCACGTTGCCGCCCATCATCGCGGCCTGGGTGCAGATCGGCATCTGCTGACGCCCGGCGGCGAGCACCGACCAGACGTAGTCCGTGCCGAAGAGCCGGTCTGCCGTGCGCTTCATGAAGAGCACGTTGTCCCAGTCGCTGCCGATGCCGCCGAGGATGCCGAAGATCGTCTGCACGAAGAAGGGCGGTTCGATCAGCTTGCGGTCCACGAAGTGCGCCAGGTTATAGAGGTGCCCGACGTCGTAGCACTCGTGCTCGAAGCGCGTTCCGTGGTCCTTGCCGAGCAGTTGAAGGATGCGCTCGATGTCGCGAAAGGTGTTGCGGAAGATGAAGTCGTCGGTGCCCCGCAGATAGGGCTCCTCCCAGTCGTGCTTCCAGGTCTTGTAGCGGTCCGCCAGGCCGAAGATGGCGAAGTTCATCGAGCCCATGTTGAGCGAGCACATCTCGGGCTTCGCGCGGAGCGGCGCGGCGAGACGGTCCTCCACCGTCATGTTCAGCCCGCCGCCGGTGGTGACGTTCAGCACCGCCCCCGTGGCTTGCTTGATGCGCGGCAGGAACTGCATGAACACGTCCGGGTCCGGCGTGGGCTTGCCGGTCTCGGGGTCGCGCGCGTGCAGGTGGAGGATGGAGGCTCCCGCTTCCGCCGCCGCCACCGCCTGCTCCGTGATCTCGTTCGGGGTGATGGGCAGGGCGTCGGACATGGTGGGGGTGTGGATCCCCCCCGTGACCGCGCAGGTGATGATGACCTTGTTGCGAAGGCTGCTCATGACGGTTCTCTCGACGAGGGGGTGGAAACCAGGGGAGCGCGAAGCGGCGGCCCGGCGGCTTGCGCCTCGAGCCGCCGCGCCAGCGGGAAGACCTGCCAGCCCAGCCGGTCCGCCAGCACCCCCCAGAGGCCGCGCGGCGCGAAGAGCATGACCGCGATCGCGACCGCGCCGAGCACCATGAGATAGAGGCTGCCGAGCTGCGACAGGGTCTCGCGCAGGAGGAAGAAGATGGCGGTGCCGATCAGCGGCCCCTCCACGCGCCCGATGCCACCGATCACAGCGATGAAGATCACGAGCGCCGTCCAATCGTTCACGCTGAAGGCGGCGTCCGGCGAGATGCGGAGCTTCTGGAGGAAGATCAGCGCCCCCACCATCGCGGCGCCGGCCGAGGCGAGGACGAAGACCACCAGCCGCGTCCGGTCCACCTCGATCCCGCAGGAGCGCGCGGCCACCTCATTGTCCCGGATGGCCGCGAGCGCCAGGCCGTGGCGCGAGCGCAGCAGCAGCAGGATCGCGAGGAGAACCACGACCGCCAGGCCAAGCGCCAGCCAGTAGAGAAGTTGTTCCCGTGCCGCTCGCCCGCTGGCGATGGAGGCCACGACCGAAGCCGGCAGGCTGGTGCCCGACCCGCCGCCCAGCGCGGTGAACTGCGCTGCGAAAAGGCGGAACACCTCCGCCACTACCCAGGTGCCGATGGCGAAATAGGCGCCGCGCAGCCGAAAGGTCAAAGCGGCCACAGGCACCGCGGCCAAGGCGCCGATCAGCCCTGCGGCCGGGATGCCCCAGAGCGGGTTCAGGCCGAGCAGCAGCGAGAGCGAGAAGAGAGCATAGGCGCCAAGCCCCACGAAAGCCTGCTGCCCCACCGTCACCAGCCCGGCATAGCCCGCCAGGAGGTTCCAGAGGCTGGCCAGCGCCGCATAGGCGTAGATCTCGCCCAGCAGCCGCATGCCCTGGCGGTCCGTCCACCAGGGCGCAGCGGCCAGGACGGCCAGCAGCAGGATGAAGAGCGGCAGCCCAACCCGGCTCGCGCGCGTGCCATGAGTGACGTGGACGGCGCTCATCCGCGCAACCTCGGGAAAAGCCCCTCGGGCCGGACGGCGAGCACGAGGAGGAAGAGGAGGTGCCCCGCGAGGATCTGCCAGCCCGGGTCGATCTGCGCCCCGATGGACTGGGCGACGCCGAGCAGCACGCCGCCCGCCAGCGTGCCCCAGAGGCTGCCGAGGCCGCCGATGATCACCGCCTCGAAACCGAAGATGAGGCGTGCCGGGCCGATCGCCGGGTCGAAGTTTGTGCGCACCGCCAGGAACACACCCGCCAGCGCCACCACGGCCAGCGACAGCGCCATGGCCAGGGCAAAGACGTGCCGGTTGTCGAGCCCCATCAGCCGCGCAACCTCCGGGTCATCCGCCGTCGCGCGGAAGGCGCGGCCGAGCGGCGTGCGCCACGATAGAAGCTGCAGCCCCGCGATCGCCGCGACGGCCACGCCGAATTGCAGCAGCGGCAGCACGCCCACCGCCAGGCCGCCACCGAGCGGCAGGGCCGCCGTCTCGATCGCCCCGGCCTGCAGGCGCCGGCTGTCGGCGGAGAAAGCTTCCAGCAGCCCGTTCTGGATGATGACAGACAGCCCGAAGGTGACCAGCAGGGGCGGCAGCAGGTCGTCGCCCAGTGCCCGGTTCAGCAGAAGCCGCTGCAAGCCGTAGCCGATCGCCGCCATCAACGGCACCACAAGCAGGAGCGAGGTCAGCGGCCCCAGGCCGAGCGCCCCCGTGACCACCAGCGCGAGATAGGCGGCCAGCACGATCAGGTCGCCATGCGCGATGTTCACCAGCCGCATGACGCCGAAGATGAGCGAGAGCCCGGCCGCGAAGAGGCCGTACAGCCCCCCCAGCAGCACGCCCTGGATGATCGCGTTGATCCATTCCATCGCGTCAGACCCCGAAATAGGCGGCCGCGACCGCCTCCCGCGTCAGGGCCCGCGCCGTGTCCTCCAGCACCACCCGTCCCTCCCGAAGGCAGAACACATGATCCGCCGCGGCCAGCGCCTGGGACACGTCCTGCTCCACGATCACCATCGCCGTGCCCTGCGCGGCCAGAGCGGGCAGGCGCGCGTAGATGTCGCGCACGATGACGGGCGCGAGGCCGAGGCTGATCTCGTCGCAGAGCAGCAGCCGGGGATTGGACATCAGCGCGCGCCCGATCGCCACCATCTGTTGCTGCCCGCCCGACAGCGCCGTGCTGGGTGAATGCCGCCGCTCCGCCAGCACCGGGAAGAAGCCATAGACCGCTTCCAGCGACCAGGGGCCGGGCCGGCGCGTGCGCCCGCCGATCAGCAGGTTCTCCTCCACGCTGAGGGAGGGGAAGAGGCGCCGGCCCTCGGGCACCAGCGCGATCCCGCGGCCGACCACGCCATGCGCCGGCAGCCCACCGATGGGCTCCCCGCCAAAAACCACGGCATCCCGGCGCGGCGCCGCGATCAGCCCGGCGATCGTTTTCAGCAGCGTGCTCTTGCCCGCGCCGTTCGCGCCGATCACGGCCACGACCTGGCCGGGCGCGACCGCCATGGAGATGCCGAACAGCGCCTGGAAGTCGCCGTAGAACGCGTCGAGCGCGCGCAGTTCAAGAAGGGGTGCCTCAGGCATCCATGGGGATTCCCATATAGACCTCGGCCACGGCGGGAATGCGGACCACCTCGTCCGCCCGCCCCTCCGCGATCAGGCGGCCGCCATGCAGCACCACGACGCGGTCCGCGACGGCCACCAGCGCGTGCAGCACGTGCTCGATCCAGACGACCGTCACGCCGCCCGCGCGTACCTCCCGCACCAGATCGACCAGAACAGCGCATTCCCGCTCGGTCAGCCCGCCCGCCACCTCGTCCAGCAGCAGCAGCTTCGGGCGTGTGGCCAGCGCTCGCGCCAGTTCCAGCCGCTTGCGGTCCAGCAGCCGCAGCCCGCCGGCGCGCCCGTTCGCCTGGGCCATCAGCCCGCAGCGCTCGAGGATAGCGGCGCAGCGGTCGTAGGTGGCGCGCTCCCCCTCCCCCGCTCCGAAGGCGGCGGCGGCGACGAGGTTCTCGAAGACCGTCAGCCCCGCGAAGGGCTGCGGCACCTGGAAGGACCGCGCCATCCCCTGCCGGCAGCGGCGCGCTGGCGAGAGGGCGGTGACGTCCCTCCCCTCGAACAGCACGCGGCCGGCATCGGGCCGGACGGTGCCGGTGACCATGCCGAAAAGCGTGGTCTTGCCAGCGCCGTTGGGGCCGAGGATGCCGAGCGCCTCGCCCTCCCGCACGGAGAGGTCGATGCCGTCGGCCACCACCACCGCGCCGAAGCGCTTGCGGATGCCCTTCAGCTGGAGGATCGGGACCGTATCAGCCGAGGGGTTCAAGGGTGCTGCCGACCGGGATCTCGGCCGAGCCGGGATTCGCGAGCACCACCAGGTCGAGCGAATTGCCCCCGGCCCGCCGCCACTGCCCCGCCACGAGCGGCGTCTTGGCCACGTTCTTCACCGGCCCCGATCCCCACTTCACGGGCCCCGCGATGGTGCGAAGGTCGGTCGAGCGGATCGCGCGGATGATCGCCTCTGGCTCCAGCGCCGTCGTGCGCTTGAGCACGTCCACCGCCACCTCGAACAGCGCGTGCTGATAGCCGATGGGCTGGGTCCAGAGCTTGCCGGTGGACTGCGTGTATGCCGCGCAGACCTCCGCCGCCGTCTGGTTCGTCAGCGAGGAGCGGAAGGGGTGGTGCGGGGACCACCAGATCTCCGTTGTCAGCCCCAGCCCGCGCTCGCCCAGCGAGGACACGGCCGAGGGGAAGAGCAGCGCCTTGCCGATGGTCGCGATCTTTGGCCGGAAGTCCTGTTGCCCGGCCTGGGTCCAGAAGGTCGCGAAATCCGGCGGCGGCATGACGCCCGTCACGATCTGCACGCCCGCCGCCTTGAAGGCGGAGATCTGCGCGGAGAAGTCGTTGGCGCCCGGCTGGTAGCGGCCGGTATCGATCAGGCGGTAGCCCTTCCCCGCGAGTGCCGGCGGCAGCCCCAGCCGCGCGTCGCCCCAGGCATTGCCGTCGGCGTCGTTCGGGAACAGGGCGCCCACCACCTTGTTTGTCTCGGTCTTGGACCAGAGATCGGTGAAGGCCGCGATCACGTCCTCCAGGCCCCAGAAGAAGTGGTAGGTCCAGTCGAAGCCCTTCGCGGGGTCGCCGCGCCGCCCGAAGAAATAGGGCTGCCAGGGGCAGTTGGTGGTCAGGCAGGGAACCTCGTTCACCTCCGCCTGGTCGGCCACGGGGTTCACCGTCTCGGGCGCGCTGGTGGCGGTGATCAGATCCACCTTGTCGCGCAGGATGAGCTCGGAGGCGACCTCGGCCGCGCGGCTCGGGCTCGACTGGCTGTCGCGCGCGAGGATCTGCACGGGGTGGGTGCGGCCGGCGATGCGGATGCCGCCCGAGAGCGCGCGGGCCAGCCCTTCCTGCACGAAGGCATCCGCCTCCCCGAAGGCCGCGAGCGGCCCGGTGCGCGGGTTCACGAAGCCGATCTTGATAGGGCGCCCGGCGCCCTGCGCGTGCAGCACCGAGGGTGCCGCCAGCGCCCCGATGGCCGCTGCCGCGGCGGCGCGGCGCGTCAGTTTGGCGCTAGTCGCCTGCCCGTCCGTCTCCATGGCCGTCATCTCCGTCCGTTCCCTTGGCACGCAGGGCGTCGTTGCTTCGCGCCCGCTTCAGTTCGACGACGATATCACGGCGCAGCGCCGCCTGCTGCTCCGGAGTCCAGCGGCGGAAGCCCTCGCCGGACTTCATGCCCAGCCGGCCCTCCGCGACGAGCTTCTCCAGCAAGGGCGAGGGGCCGGGGCGGCTGTCGATCGCCCCCAGCACGTTCTGGTGGATGGCGAGCGTCAGGTCGGTGCCCACCAGGTCCGCGTTCTCGATCGGCCCCAGCACGCCCGAGCGGCGGCCGAAGCTGTTCTTGACGACGAGGTCCACCGTCTCGGCGTCGCAGATGCCGTTCTCGATCAACGAGATCGCCTCTCGCCACAGCGCGTGCTGAAGGCGGTTGCCGACGAAGCCCGGCACGTCCCGCTTCACGTGAACCGGCACCTTCCCCAGCGCCTTGTGCAGCGCCATGGTCCGCGAGATCACCTCCGGCGCGGTCCATTCCGTGCCGATCACCTCGACGAGCGGGACAAGGAAGGGCGGATTCCACCAATGGGTGCCCAGCGCCCGCGCGCGGTCGCGGAGCCCGCCCATGATGTCGGTGATCGGGATGACGGAGGTGTTGCTCGCGAGGACCGCGTCCGGACGGCAAACCGCCTCGATCGCGGCGAAGAGTTCCCTCTTCACCGCCAGGTTCTCCAGCGCTGCTTCTACCACGAAGTCGGCCTCGCGCACTGCCTCGGCGAGATCCGAAACCGGTGTCACGCGGTCCGCGGCAGCCTCGTCCTCGCCGAGGTCGCGCAGGTTCGCCCGGATGCGGTCGAGCAGCGCATTGCGGGCGGCGGGGGCGGGGTCATAGACGGAGACCGCCAGCCCCGCGCCGGCGAAAACCTGCGCGATGCCGTGGCCCATGAGCCCGGCGCCGATCACCGCGATGCGGTTGAAGCCCTCGATCATCCTGCGGTGTATCCGCCATCGGCGTAGAGCACGTGCCCGGTGTAGAAGTCCGAGGCGCGGGAAGCGAGGAAGAGCAGCGGCCCCGCAAGGTCGGCTGGCTCGCCCAACCGTCCCTTCGGGACGCGCGAGAGGAATCCGGCACGCACCGTCTTGGCGCGGTCCGTGTCCTCGAACATCCAGGCGGTGAGAGGGGAGCGGAAGACGGTGGGCGCGATGGCGTTCACCGTGATGCCCGTCTCGCCCCACTCGCAGCCCAGCGCGCGCGTCATCCCATCCACCGCGGCCTTGGAGGCGCAATAGGCGGAGTAGCCCGCGGGATGCCCGAGCTTGCCGCGAGCGGAGGACATCAGGACGACCTTGCCGCCCTCCCCCTGCTCCAGCATCCGCTTGCCAGCGGCGCGCGCCATCAGCCAGGACTGGGTGACGTTCGCGTCCATCACGTCGAGGAAGCGCTCGGGCGCCATCTCCGTGATCTTGGCCACGTCGTTCTTGCCGGAGGCGACGACGAGGATATCGACCCGCCCGTAGTGCTGCACCGCCTCGGCCACGATGGCGTCGCACTCGGCCTCGGAGGACGGGCGGCGGTTCACGCCCTCCGCCTCGGCGCCGAGGGCGCGACACTCGGCCACCACCTCGTCCAGCGCGTCCTTGCTGCCGGCGACAGCAATGATCTTCGCCCCCGCCCCCGCCAGGACCTTTGCGGCCAGCGCTCCGAAGGCGCCGGAGGCGCCGGTGACGATCGCCACCTTCCCCTTCACGCCGAAGAGCGACATGGGATCCGACAGGAAGTCGCTCATGCAGCACCCTCCGGATAGGGCATGATGACGATCATCGTCGCGACGGTATTGGAGGCGTTCACCACCTCCCGCACCACGTTACCACCGATATAGATGGAATCGAGCGGCCCGAGCACGACCTCCTCGCCCTCGGCGCGTACCGTTACCTCGCCGGCGACGACGACATAGACCTTCTCCAGCGGCGAGCTGTCGGGCCCCGCGCCGCCGCCAGGCAGGAAGTGGGAGAGGCCCGTCCAGAATTTCTCCGGACCGCCCTCCTCGAAGCCCTGGAGGCGCAGCCCCTTCATGTCGAAGTGGTTGGGCGCCTCGTAGGGCTTCGCGTCCTGAAAGCGCCTGACGCGCATCAGAAGGACGAGCCCGGCTCGATCCGGTAGTTCTGCGTGGGATCGGTGATGGCGACCAAGCGGATGATGCAGCCGTCGCCGCGGTCCCAGTTCCAGGGGAAGAAGGCAAAGGTCACGCGCTTGCCGGTCACGGCGTCGAGGTCGCCGCCCACGTTCTCGATGCCGAGGATGCCGTTGGTGAAGAGCTTGCGGTGCACCGGCTCCCACTCCGGATGGTCCTGGTCCCAGGAACGGCCGCCGGACCACTCCAGGTATTCCTTCGCCAGGTGCGGCAGCAGCGGGCCGTTGCGGTGCGGGCCGATGGCGGTGGCCAGCGGGTGGTCGTTGGCCTGGGTGTCGTGGCCGACCACCTTCACCTTCTTCTCGACGAACCAGTCGCCGGCCGAGGGCACGAAGCCCGGGCAGTAGGCGAAGTATTCGTCGTTGTCCTCGTACTTGTGGTGCCAGCCGGTGTTGACGATCACCACGTCCCCGGGGCGCACAACCTTGCCGGCCGCCTTCTCCAGGTCGTCATAGGTAATCATCTCCCAACGCTTCTTGGGGATGGAGACGACGATGCCCGTGCCGAAGAAGTGCGGCAGCGGCACCTCGTCGATGAAGGGCGTGCCGGAGACCACATGCGCGGGCGCGTCGATATGCGTGCCGTTGTGCATGGTGGTCGTGATGCGCTGGCTCAGCACGCCCGACTTCGCCATGTAGTGGATGCGCTCGATCTGCACGTCCTGGAAATACGGCCAGTTCGGCGACTGGAAGCCGAAGCGGTGCGAGAGGTTGTGGAAGTGCAACCCCATCGTGTTGTCGAGATTCGCCTCGAACTGGATGCCCTTGACGGTCACCGGCATGCGCGTTCCCCCTTCGCCGGAAGGGGCGACTGCCCCCATCAACCCCGGCTTCTTGTACTGCTTTGTGGGCGGACCGTATCGGGATACGGGCGAGCTTCGCAAGAGGTTTTTCGGTCAGGCGCTCTCGGCGGCAAAGCGGTCGGCCAGCGCCCGCTTCGTCGCGAGCAGCCGCGCGGCGATGTCCTCCTCCCGCCCAAGGAAGCGTTGCGTCGGCACCGGCACAGAGATGGCAACAGGGTTTCCCATCATGTCCCGCAGGGCGACTCCGACCGCGGAAATGCCGAGAACGTGCTCCTCCCGGTCGAAGGCGAATCCCGCCTGCCGGACAACCCGAATTTCCTCCAGCAGTGGCTCGGCCGCGGTGAGCGTGTTCGGGGTGCGGCGCGGGTAGCTGCGCCCGACAAGGGCCAGGATCTCGTTGTCCGACAGGGTTGCGAGATAGGCCTTGCCGTTCGCGGTGCAGTAGAGCGGGAAGGTCTCCCCCACCGCCGAGACCGCCTGCAGCCGCTGCATCCCAATCACTTGGTCCACAAAGACGAGGTGGTCGCGCCGCACAGCCGCAAAATCCACCGTCTCGCCGAGCGAGGCCGAGAGTTCCGCGATGAATGGATGCGCGAGCGCGGCCACGTTCGTCTCCACGGAGGCCGCAAGCCGCAGCAGCGCCGGGCCCAGCCGCACGCGCCCACCGGGCGTCGCGGCCACCACCAGCTTCTCGCTCTCCAGTGCCGCGACGATCCGCTGAACCGTGGAGCGTGCGAGTTCCACCTTGGCGGCGATCTGGCCCAAGCTGAGGCCGTGGGACTGGTTCTCCAGGCAGCGCAGGATGGCGGCGGCACGGCCGATTACCTGGATCTGGTTCTTCTCGGGTGGCAACCTGTTCTCCTGACGCCATTCTTCCGGTGCTGGCGCGCCTGGCAGGGAAAGCCATTCGTGCGGTGATGCGCAAGACGGGAGGCTTCCTTCGCCTCCGCCACCCCTTCCTGTTGACAGGACGGGGTAGCCGAACCGTATCGTAGGCTTGGCGTACTGCAATGCGGTTCAGGACAACACCGTGCACCGCAGGCCAGCAAAGAAAAAGCCGCGCCAGGACAAGGCCGCGGCATCGGGGAGGGGTTCGATGGCGACACGACGCGCCCTGTTGACCAGCATTGCCGCAGCCGGCACGGCAAGCGGCCTGCCCGCCCTCGCGCAGGGCCACGCGACGCCCGGCGGCTATCCCGATCGCCCCGTCCGGGTCGTCGTTCCCTACGCGGCCGGCGGTGGCAACGACATCCTCGCGCGCATCTATGGCCAGAAGCTGGCGGAAGCGCTGGGCCAGCCCTTCGTGGTGGATAACCGGCCCGGCGCCAGCGCGGTGATCGGCACCGAGTCGGTCATCCGCTCCCGCCCTGATGGCTACACACTGCTCGTTCATGCCAGCGGCCCCGTCCTGTCGGAAAAGGGCGCGACCAAGCCGGCCTACGATTTGCAGTCCGACATGACGCCGGTCGCCGTTCTCGGTGCCTTTCCCGGCATGCTGCTGGTAAAGGGCGACAGCCCGCACCGTACGGTGGCGGACCTCGTCGCCTGGCTGAAGGCAAATCCGGGACGGGCGAATTACGGTACCGGCGGCACGGGCTTTCAGCTCCTCGGCGCCTGTTTCGCGCAGCGCGCGGGACTCACGCTCGAGAACATCATCTATCGCAGCAGCACCGAGGGCGTGACCGCCCTTTCCGCGGGCGACGTGGCGCTCGCGCTCAGCGATCCTGGCCCGGCGCGCGCGGCGATAGAGGGTGGCCGGGTACGCCTCCTGGCCGTCACCTCGGCGCATCGGATGGCCGCCTATCCCGACGTGCCGACCATGGTGGAGGCGGGCTTCCCGGATTTCGTGGTGGAATACTGGATCGGCCTTTTCGCGCCCGCCGGCGTGCCCGAGGAAATTCTCCGCCGCCTCCACGACGAGGTGCGGCGCGCCGCTGCCATGCCGGACATGCGGCAGCGGCTCGCGCTGAACTCGGTCGAGCCGGACGGCAAGGACCCGGAGGCCTTCCGCGCCGCCGTGAAGACGAATGCCGAGTTCTGGATCACCGTCGCGCGGCAGGCCGGGATCTCGCTGGAACGATAGGGCCGCGGGAGACCGCGGCGAAACATTGGATATGAAGGGGTGACCATGTCCAACCAGGACCAGAGGATCCAGCTGCCGATCTCGACCGCCGAGCTCGAGCGGCGCTGGGCGGCCGTGCGCGCGGCGATGGAGGCGGCGGGCATCGACGTCCTGCTGATGCAGAACAACAGCGACCACATGGGCGGCTACGTGAAGTACTTCACGGACCTGCCGGCCACCAACGGCTATCCCGTGACAGTCGTCTTCCCGCGCGACGACCTGATGACGATCGTCCGCCAGGGCCCCTTCGGCGGGGTGGAGGAACCGGCGGGCGGCAGCAACGGCGTGCTGCGCGGCGTGAAGCGGGCGCTGACGACGCCCAGCTACTCCTCCTGCTTCTACACCGCGCCCTACGACGCGGAACTCGCGGCCACGGGCCTCGCGCCCTATGCGCGCGCGACCATCGGCCTTGTCGGCACCTACCAGATGTCGGCGGCCGTCACCGACCATATCCGCACCACATACCCGCAGGCGCGTTTCGTCGATGCCTCGGACCTCGTGGACCGCATCAAGGTGATCAAGAGCGACGAGGAGAAGGGGCTGATCCGCGACGCCGCGCGGATGCAGGACGGCGCCATGCGCGCCGCCTTCGCCGCCATCAAGCCGGGCATGCGAGACCGCGAGGTGGCCGCCGTGGCCCAGCAGTACAGCCACGCCTATGGCAGCGAGCAGGGCATCTATCTCTGCGCCTCCGCCCCCGCCGGCACCCCCTTCCACTTCGGCCAGTGGCACTTCGGCAACCGGATGCTGCGCGAGGGCGACCAGTTCGTCCTGCTGGTGGAGAACAGCGGCCCGGGTGGAATGTACACGGAGCTCGGCCGCAGCTGCGTCCTGGGGAAGGTCTCGCAGCAGATGAAGGACGAGTTCGCCTTCACGCTGGAGGCGCGCAAGTTCACCCTCGACCTCCTCAAGCCTGGCATGCCCAGCCGCCAGATCTGGGACGAGTTCAACGCGTTCATGGTGCGGAATGGCCGCCCGCCCGAGAACCGCCTCTACTGCCACGGCCAGGGCTACGACATGGTGGAGCGCCCGCTCATCCGCCATGACGAGCCCTTCCCGATCCAGGCGGACACGAACATCGTCGTCCACCCGACCTACAACCACAACGGCATCATGTCCTGGGTCTGCGACAACTACTTCATCGGACCGGAGGGGCCGACGGGCCGGCTGCACGAATTCCCCGAGATCATCACCGAGATCGGTTGAGCCATGACCGTCTCGGACATCCTCTTCTTCGGCAAGGACGCCGAGTTCTACCGGGAACACCTGGCGCAGGAGTTCCCCGGGCTGCGCCTGCACTTGGCGAAGGACAATGCCGGCATCACCGGGCAGGCGGCGGAATCGCAACTGCTCGTCGCCATGGCGCCGGCCGTCACCGCCGCCACCGTGCGCGCGCTGCCGCGGCTGCAATGGGTGCAGGCCATGACCACGGGCGTGGACAACCTGCTCATCATGCCGGAGCTCCCGCCCGAGGTCGCCATCACGCGCGTGCGCGGCATCCACGGCCCGCAGATGTCCGAGATGGCCATACTCAACATGATGCTGCTGGCACGGAACTTCCCCGCCGTGCTGCGCAACCAGGAGAGGCGCCGCTGGGAGCGCTGGCCGCAGAAGCTGCTCGTCGGCCGCACCGCCGTCATCCTCGGCGTCGGCTCCATCAGCGAGGAGCTGGCGCCGCGCTGCAAGGCCTTCGGCATGCGCGTGATCGGCATCAGCAGCCGCACCGCGCCGCCCCCGGGCTTCGACGAGATGATGCCGCGCACGAGGCTGGCCGAGGCGGCGGCGCTTGCCGACTTTCTCGTCCTGCTCACGCCCTACACGCCCGAGACGCACAACATCATCGACGCGAAGCTGCTCGCCTCGATGCGGCCGGATTCCTGGCTGGTGAATCTCGCCCGCGGCAACGTGGTGGACGAGGAGGCGCTGGCCGCTGCCCTTCGCGCCGGCACCATCGCGGGCGCGGCGCTCGACGTCTTCGCGCAGGAACCCCTGCCGGAGAGCAGCCCACTCTGGGACACGCCGAACCTCATCATCACGCCGCATATCGGCGGGATGAGCGAAACCTATGCGGAGCAGGCCCTGCCGACGCTTCGCCAGAACCTTGCCGATTTCCTGCGGGGCGGCGCCGGTGGCCTGCAGGAGCGGATCCAGCGCACTGCCCGGGCAGGCGCCGCATGACGGTGTTCGCGAAGACACTCCCGGGAGCGCGATGCTTGGCAGGCGCGGCTTTCCCCAACGACCGGCGCCGCAGGGTGCCGACCGCGCAGCCTCAAGGATCCAGGCCCTGGATCCGCCCGACCAGATCCCTGCCAAGGCTGTGATGCCGCTCCTCCACAGTTAGGCGGAAGCCGGCAGCAAGATGAATGCGTCGAGACGAGGTCGTCGTTCGTCCGAGAGCGAGATACGCGCGGCTGGGCCAAGCGCCCCCGCCCCTCGACCGAAAGGGGTGACCGGAGGCACGATGCGGGGACGACCGCCGCCCCCACGTGACCGGCAGGCCGAGGAGACGCCCCATGCTGGACCATCCCGCCCCCGCCCTGGTGGAGGGCTGCGCCGCCGTGCTGGAAGCGGCCGAACGGCTGCACGAGGCCACCCGCACGGCGCTGGGTGCCACCCTTGCTCCCGAGGGCCGGGCCGATCCCACCCGGTTGGAGGCTGCGCAGTTCGCCGCCCACGGCCTCGCCTGGCAGGCTACCTATGTCGAGGCGCTGCGCCAGTCCCTCGCCTGGGCACGGCGGCTAGAGGCCGTCGGCACCTTCAGTGAGGTGGAGGCGGCCATCCTCCGCCTCGGCTTCGCCGAGTACGGCGCGCAACTCGCCGGCGGGATCCCGATGAGCCAGGCCGAGATCGTCCGTCCCCACGACATGGGCGTGCCGGAGGCGCGGCTGGAAGCCCTCCGGCCCAGCCTGATGGCCCTCTCCGACCCCGCCGCCCTCGACACCGCGCGCCTCTCCCTCGCCACCGCCGTCTCTGAGGGTCGCTTCGGCGCGCTCGCGCTGGAGGACGAACTGCTGGAGGCGACGCGCGGCGAGTTCCTCCGCTTCGCCGCCGCCGAGATCGCTCCCCATGCGCAGGAATGGCACCAGGGGAACGCGCTTATCCCTATGCCTGTCGTGCGCAAGCTCGCGGAGATGGGCGTCTTCGGCCTGACGGTGCCGGAGGAATTCGGCGGGCTTGGCCTCGGCAAGGTCGCCATGTGCCTTGTCTCGGAAGCGCTGAGCGGCGCCTATCTCGGCGTCGGCTCCCTCGGCACGCGCTCCGAGATCGCGGCGGAACTCATTCGCCTCGGCGGCACGGAGGAGCAGAAGGCGCGCTGGCTGCCCCTCATCGCCTCCGGCGAGATCCTACCGACCGCCGTCTTCACCGAGCCCGACACCGGCTCCGACCTCGGCAACCTCCGCACGCGCGCGGTGCGCGATGGCGACACCTATCGCATCCATGGCGCCAAGACCTGGATCACTCACGGCTCGCGCTCCGACCTGATGACGCTTCTCGTCCGCACGGGGGCGCCGGGCACGGGCTACAAGGGGCTGTCGATGCTGCTGGCAGAGAAGCCGCGCGGCACGGAGGAGGATCCCTTCCCCGCCCCTGGCATGAGCGGGGCCGAGATCCACGTCCTCGGCTATCGCGGCATGCGGGAGTACGAGATCGGCTTCGATGGCTTTGAGGTGCCCGCTTCCGCGCTGCTGGGAGGCGTGGAGGGCCAGGGCTTCAAGCAACTCATGGAGACCTTCGAGAGCGCGCGCATCCAGACCGCCGCCCGCGCGCTCGGCGTTGCGCAGAACGCGCTGGAACTGGGCACCGCCTATGCCAACACGCGCGCCCAGTTCGGCAAGCCCATCCTCGCCTTCCCGCGTGTGCACGCGAAGCTCGCCTGGATGGCGGCGGAAACGATGATGGCGCGCCAACTCTCCTACTTCGCCGCCCGCCAGAAGGACGCTGGCCGCCGCTGCGACGTGGAGGCCGGCATGGCGAAGCTGCTGGCCGCGCGCGTCGCCTGGTCGAACGCGGATGCCGCGCTGCAGATCCATGGCGGCAACGGATACGCTATCGAGTACCCGATCAGCCGCGTGCTCTGCGATGCTCGCATCCTCTCGATTTTCGAGGGCGCGGCGGAGATCCAGGCGCAGGTGATCGCGCGCGGGCTGCTCGGCCGCGTGAACTAGGGGCCGGGGAGCAGCCCCGGCCGCCCTCGCTCAGCCCGCGGCACGCGCCTCCAGCCCAACGGCGCGGCTGCGCGCATTCGCCGCCGCCCCCTCGACGTCGGCGTGCAGCAGGCGTCCGTCGCGCTTAAGGACGCGCCCGTCCACCATCACGAAATCAACGGCCCCTGCCCCGCACTGCATAAGGGCGGAGGAGATGGGATCGAGCACCGGCGAGGTGCCGACCGTGTCCGCCCGCAGCAGCACGATGTCGGCGCGCTTGCCCGGCGTCAGGCTGCCCGTGACATCACCCATGCCAGCCGCCCGTGCCCCGCCGAGCGTCGCCCAGCCCAGCGCCTGCCGCGTGGTGAAGGCCACGGCCCGCAGCGGTGCCCCGGCCCGCAGCGCCTCGGCATTGGCTAGGCCGCGCGCGGCCGCGAGGGCGATGCGCGCCTGCGTGAAGACATCGCCGCCCACCCCGGCCGAGATATCGCTGCCGATGCCGACCGTGCCGCCTGCCCGCTGCATCCGCGGCGCGGCGGGGAAGCCGTGCCCCATCTGCATCTCCACCTCCGGCGTGGAGACGGTGCTGCCGCCGGCGTCCGCCAGCATCTTGTACTCGTCCTCGTCGAGGTCATTCGCGTGGGCGAGGCTGATGCGCGGGTTCAGCAGCCCCTTTTCGTGCAGCGCCGCGATGCTGCGCCGCTTGCGCTCGGCATAGACGGGGGCGCCCGCGTGGAACTGCACGAGGAGGTCGAGGTCGCGCGCGAGGCGAAGGTCGCTCTCCGTCTCCTCCAGCGAGGAGAAGTCGGGCCCGCGCATGGCCAGCGCCAGCCGAACCCGCCCGGGCGAGGCCATGCGGCCGGCGCGCAGGCGGCGGATATCGGCGGAAACCGCCTCGGGGCTGTTCGCGCTGGTGGTGCTGCCCGCACCCGACCCCGCCAGCCCATAGGCGAAGATGGCGCGGATGCCGGAATTCTCGAAGGCATCCAGCGCGGCGTCCGCGTGCGCGGAGCTGGTCGTCTCTCGGCTCCAATCCACCACCGTGGTCACGCCGGCCGAGAGAAGCTCGAGGCAGCCCGCGTAATCCGCCGCGCGAAGGTCGTCCGCCGTGAGGCGGGAGGAGCGCTTCGCGACGACCGTGCCGAAATACTGCGCGAGCGTCTGGTCGCCGGACATGCCACGCTGCAGCGCCTGTCCAAGGTGGATATGAGCGTTCACGAGGCCGGGAATGGCGATCCGCCCCGCGCCATCCACCACCTGCGCGCCCTCGGGCTGCGGCAGGTCGCGCCCGACGGCGGCAATGGCGCCATCCCGCACGAGGATGTCGCCGGCGGGCAGATCGGGCACCGAGGGATCCATCGTGACGACGACAGCGCCACGAATGAGCACCGGCCGGGCGGGATCAAGGGCGGGCGCGGTGCCCTGAGCAGCGGCCGGAAGGCTGGCGACGAGGCCGGCAGCAGGCACGGCGCCCAGCAGCGCACGGCGGGACGGGGTCATGGACGCGTTCTCCTGCGCCCTTTGTTTGCTGAGCGCCGCGAGCGGGCGCGGCCCGCGGCGCCTTAGGAAAGAGTGCTAGCTCAGTCCGCGTACTCGCCGGCGGACTGAATGATCGGGCGCCAGCGGGCGACCTCGGCTTCGAGAAGCGCGCGGTGCGCCTCGGGCGTCGCGCGCTCGGCGGGCTCCGGCGTCGTCGCCAACTCCGCGAAGCGGGTCACCACCTTGTCGTCCGCCAGCGCGGCGCGCAGTGCCTGGGAAAGGCGGTCGATGATCGGGCGCGGCGTGCCGGCAGCGACGTAGAAGCCGTGCCACACCGTCACCGTCAGCCCGGGCAGCCCGCCCTCGGCCGCGGTGGGCAGGTTGGGCAGGGCGGCCAGCCGCCCCTCGGTGGTGGTGGCGAAGGCGCGGACGCGGTTGTCCTGGATATAGGGCACCGTGTTGGTCGTCTGGTCGCAGGTGAGATCGAGCCGGCCCGCCATCAGCTCCGTCATGATCGGCGCCGTGCCTCGGAAGGCAATCGGCGTCATCGGGGTCTGGAGAAGGGAGCGCAGCAGCGTCGCGCAGAGATGGCTGGCGGAGCCGAGGCCGGCATGCCCGATATTCACCTCCGCCCCCGGCCGCTTCAGCCAGGCGACGAGCTCCTGCAGGCTCGCCGCCGGTATGTTCGGGCGAGCGACCAGCGTCATCGGCACGGGCGTGATGAGACCGACCGTGTCGAAGGACTTCAGCACGTCATAGGGCAGGTTGCGGTAGAGGCTGGGCGCCGTTGCGACGCCGATATTGCCGAGCAGCAGCGTATAGCCGTCCGGCCGCGACTGCGCGACGCGCTGGCCACCAATGGTGCCGCCCGCACCGGTCACGTTCTCCGCCACGACGGAGACGCCGAGGTCGCGCCCCATCGCCTCGCCGAGTTGGCGCGCCACCACGTCGGTCGGGCCGCCAGCCGCGAAGGGAACGATGATAGTGATGGTGCGGTCGGGAAAGCGCCCCTGCGCCTGTGCGCCCGGCAGGAGCAGCAGGACCGCCGCGAGGCCTCCCGCAAGGCGGGTGAGGATGGATCGGACGTTCATTCTTTTTCCTCCTTCAGACCTGCTCGTTCAGGCAGGCGGCGCGAAAGGCATAGCCAGGACCACGGCTGCGGGCCGGTTCGTCCGGTTCTCGAGTTGCCGCCCCTCACCCGGCGCGATGCGACAGGAATCGAGGCGGCCGAGCGTCGCCTCCTCCTTCACGCCATCGCGCTCCGCGATGATCGTCAGCTCGCCCTCCACCACCACGTAGTGCTTCTCCACCGACGAGGCATCGAGCGTGGTGTGCCCGCCCGGCAGAAGCCAGGAGAGGCCGAGCCAGAGGCTCTCGGCCGGCCCGGCTTCGCGGCCCTGCAGGCGGAGCATGCGCATGTCGAAATGCCCGGGCGCCTGGTAGGCGGGGGCGTCGGCAAGCCGGGTGACGTTCACGCGCCCATCTCCAGCAGCACGCGCTGAGGCGCACCGCCGAGCACGATGCGATAGGCCTCCTCCGCGCGGGAGAGCGGGAAGACGAAAGCCGGCTCGATCTCATAGGGCGTCAGCGCGCCGGACTCGAAGCCCGGCCGCAGCGCTTCCAGCACGGCGCCCGTCTCGGCGGCCGAGAGCGCCAGCGTGTCCACGCCGACATAGCGGTGCTGCCCGCGATAGAAGAGGAAGATGTCGAAGGGCACCGCGCGGTCGAGCGTCGCGATGAAGATCTGCGTCGCGCCATGCGCCATGGCCGTATTCCCTGTCGCGAACCAGGGAGAACCGACACAGTTGAAGACAAGGTCGGCGCCATGCCCCGCCGTTGCCTCCCGCACGGCGGCGGCCACGTCGCCCGTCTCGCTGTCGAACACCGCCTCGGCGCCCTCGACCGCAATGCCCGGCCGCCGCACGCCCGCGAAGACCCGCGCGCCAGCTGCGTGCGCGATGCGGCAGGCCGCCTGCCCGACGCGGCCATTGGCGCCGAGCACGAGTACCACCTGCCCCGCCCTCACGCCGCCTGCCTCGCGGAAGCCGACCTCGGCCGTCACGAAGGGCACGCCGATGGCGGCGGCCTGCTGCATGGAGAGGTTCTTCGGCTTGGCGAAGACCGCGTCCGGCGGCAGGGCGAGCAGGCTGGCATGGCTGCCGTCCCGCGAGATGCCGATATCGCCGCCCGATCCCCAGACCTCTCGGCCGATCATCTCCGCCGGCCCCTCAACCACGCGCCCCGCGAAGTCGCGGCCGGGCGTGCGCGGAAACACCGCCTTGGGCATGACGCCCAGGAGGGCCTTCACGTCGGAGGGGTTCACGCCGGCCGCCGCGACCTCGACGAGGCACCAGCCGGGCGGCAGCTCCGGCGAAACCTCGGCATGGGAAAGGCCGAGAGCGTCGGGTCCGGTGGCCTTGGTCTCGATGCGCAGCCCCGGGCCGCTGCGGCGCCCGGGATTGAGGGAAGCTGACACGTCTCGTGGATCCCTCAGGAAAGGCCGATGATTTCGCGCGCGCGGGCAGGCCCGACGACGCGCGGTCCGAGGTCCTCCACCATTCGCCGGGCCTTCTCGACCATGGCGGCGTTGGAGGGGGCGAGAACGCCGCGCGCGATCATCGTCGCGTCCTCCAGCCCGACGCGCGCGTGGCCGCCGGCGATGATCGATTGCGCGACCATCGGGAAGGCGCTGCGCCCGATGCCGATCGCGGTGAACTGCGCGTCCGCCGGCAGGAGGTTGCGCGCATAGATCACCGTCTCGGGCGAGGGCTGGAAGCCGTACTTCACACCCATGACGAAGGAGGTGAGCGCCGGCGCCGCCAGGCTGCCATCGGCCAGCATGTCGCGCATGAGGGCGATGTCGCCGGAATCGAACAGCTCGATCTCCGGCACCGCCCCGGCTTCCCGCAGGAAGGCGGCCATGCGGCGCACGTTGCGCGGCGTGTTGATCACCACCTCGCGCCCCGAATTCATCGTATTGAGGTCCAGCGTTGCGATATCCGGGCGCAGCGCGGTGATATGCGCTGTGCGGATCTCGGGCGTGGTCAGCGTCGTACCGGGGCCCGCGACCTTCGGGTCCTCCTCGCCCACCACGAAGCGGCCGCCCGGGCCGGTGGTCAGGTTGATGATAAGGTCCTTGTTGCGGTCGCGGATGCGCGCGACCACGTCCTTGTAGTATTCCAACTCCATGCTCGGCTTGCCTGTCGCAGGGTCGCGCACGTGCAGGTGGACGACGGCCGCCCCTTCCTCCGCCGCGGCGAGGGCGGCGTTGGCGATCTCCTCCGGCGTCACCGGCAACTCAGGGTGCTGCTCCCGCGTGGTCAGGTTGCCCGTCACCGCGCAGGTGATGAAGACCTCGTCGCGCATGGATCTCAAAGCGCACGCCCTCCGTCGACGAGGATCAGCGATCCCGTGGAATAGGCAAGAAGCGTCGCGCAGGCGAGGACGGCATTCGCCACGTCCTCGGGCTGCGCGACGCGCTTCAGCGGAATGGAGGGCGCGATCTTCGCGTTCGCCTCTGGCCCCCGCCCCGGCACGAAGCCCGTCTCCACTACGCCGGGGGAGACGGACATCACCCGCACCTTCGGCGCGAGCGCCCGGGCGAGCGACTTCGTCAGGCTGTCGGTTGCCGCCTTCACCGCAGCATAGGCGAGGTTGGAGCCCGACCCGTTCAGCCCCCCGATGGAGGAGATGTTCACGACCAGCCCCTCGGACTCCTCCAGCAGCGAGCGGAAGGCTCGCACTGCGGAGAGCGGGCCGCGCCAGTTCACGCGCCACATGGAATCGAGAAAGTCGTCGTCCAGCGCATCGAGATCGGCATGCGCAATCGCCCGCGTAAAGCCCGCGCTGTTCACCAGCACGTCGCAGCGGCCGTGGCTGCGCGCCACGTCAGCCGCTAGCGCCTCGATCGAGGCCCGGTCCTCCATTGAGGCCGGGCGGGCGTCGTGCCCATCACCTGGCAGCGAGGCGACCAGCGCGCGCGCCTCCGCCTCCCGCCCACGATAGCTGACGATCACGGAGGCACCGGCCTCGGCCAGCACCCTGGCCGTCGCCGCGCCGATCCCCCCGGAGCCGCCGAGGATGACCGCGGTCTTCCCGTTGAGAGTGCTCATTGGATCGGCGGCACCGGCAGGCGGGAGTCACCGGGCTCCATGTGGAAGGTGTAGTCGAGCGACCACCACTCTCCCTCGCTCCCGTCCGGCGCCGGTCCCTCGCCTTTCACGTAGCCGCCGACCAGCGCCTGCGTCACGCCGAAGACCACGTCGCTCTCCAGGTGCTCGTCGTCGTCCACGAAGACCTGGGTGATCAGCGTCTTCAGCCCGGGCTTGTGGATGAGGAAGTGCAGGTGCGCCGGGCGAAAGGGGTGGCGGCCCTGGGCGCGCAGCAGGTCGCCCGTCGGCCCGTCCGTCGGCACCGGGTAACCCGCGGGCTTGACGGAGGTGAAGCGGAACCGTCCCTCCGCATCGGTCCTGAACTGGCCGCGGAGGTTCATGTCGGCCATGTTCGGATCCTGGTTCTCGTAGACCCCCTCCGGCGAGGAATGCCACACATCCACCCGGGCATCCGTCACGGGCGCCCCACCCGAGAGCACCTGGCAGGTGGCGAAAAGCTTCGGCCCGGGCGTCGGCCCGCGCACGATGCTGCCGCCATCCGGAACGGCCGGCGAGTTGTCGCGCCAGAAGGGCCCGAGCAGCGCCGCCGCCGTCTCGGTGGACCCGTTCGCCCCGTTGTTCAGCAGGCAGACCAGCGTCGAGACGCCGACCGCGTCCGAGAAGAGCACGCCCTCGTTGTGCACCGGGCTGTTCGCCTGGCCGATCCGGCCGAGGAACTCCACGCCGTACTCCCATTCCTGCTCGGTCGGCTTCACCTCGCGGATAAAGGCGTGCAGGTGGCGGACCAGCGCGGTGGTGACCTCGTGCAGGCGCGTGTCCTTCGTGCCGGCCATCGCCTCGAGCACCGCCGGCGTGACCATGGCTTCGCCGTTGATGATCACGGATTGCCCTCCCATTCCCTCTGCAATCGATTGTATAGGCTCTGGCAGCGGCTCCGCAATCGCTATCTTGGTGACAATGACGACACCCATCCCTCGCTCGATCAATCTCCGCCAGGTCGCGGAGGAGGCGGGCGTGCACCCCTCCACGGCCTCCCGCGCGCTCAATTCCGCGACCCGGCACCTCGTCGCGGCCCCCGTTGCCGAGCGCGTGCAGGAGGCCGCCGCGCGCCTCGGCTATCGACCGGACGCGGCGGCGATGTCGCTTCGCACCGGGCGCTCGCGCCTTGTCGGCGCGTTGGTGCCGGGCATTGCCAACCCCGTCTTCGCGCCCATCCTCGCCGCCGCTGCGGCCGCCCTTTCCGCGGACGGCCACGCTCTTCTCGTCGCCGATCCCGGCGACGACCCGGAGCAGGCGGCCGAATTCGTGGCCGAACTGGCTGCCCGCCGTGTGGACGGCCTCCTGCTCGCCACCGTGTCGCTGCGCGACGACCCCGCGCTCGCCGCCTGCCGCCTGCGCGGCTTGCCCACGGTGCTCGTCAACCGCAGCGGCGGCGAGGGCGTGCCCGCCGTCGTCTCGGATAACCGCGGCGGCATGGCGCTCGCGGTCGAGCATCTTGTGGGCCTCGGCCATCGCCGCATCGCCCATGTCGGTGGCCCCGCTCCCCTTTCCACCGGCCTGCTGCGGCGAGAGGGCTTCGAGCGCGCCATGGCCGCCGCCGGCCTGGATGTCCCGCCGGGCTGGATAGAGGCCGCCACGGCCTATGGCCGCGCCGAGGGGGAGGCGGCCGCCACCCTTCTCCTCGCCCGCTGCTCCGGCGTCACGGCGCTGGCCTGCGCCAACGACCTGCTGGCGCTCGGCGCCTATGATGCCTGCCGCCGGGCCGGCCTCCGCATCCCCGCGGACATTTCCGTCACCGGCCACAACGACATGCCGATGGTGGACCTGATCGAGCCGCCCCTGACCACCATCCGCATCCCGCACGAGAGGATGGGCCGCGAGGCGGCGCGCCTGCTGCTGGAGCGCATCCACCGTGGGGCGGAGGGGGGCACCCTCGTCCTCGCCTCAGGGCTGGTGCGGCGCGGCTCCTCCGGCCCGCCGCCCGATGGAATGACCGCCACGGCTTGACCCGCGGGGCACATCGCCACCTATAGCGGCATGAGCGAGACCAACCCCCTCCTGTCGGCCTGGGACACCCCCTTCGGCCTGCCGCCCTTCGACCGGATCCGGCCCGAACACTTCGCCCCCGCCTTCGAGGCGGCCATGGCCGAGAACCTGGAGGAGATCGCGGCCATCGGCACCGATCCCGCAGCACCCGGCTTCGCCAACACGATCGAGGCGCTGGAGCGCAGCGGCCGGGCGCTGGCGCGGGTGAGCCTCGTCTTCTCCAACCTCGTCTACAGCTTCGGCGGCGCCGACCTGGAAGCGCTGGACCGGGAGATGTCGCCCCGGCTGGCCCAGCACGGCATGCGCGTGGCCCTTAACCCACAGGTCTTCGCCCGCGTGCGTGCGCTCCACGAGCGCCGCGAGGAGCTGAACCTGGAGGAGGACCAGCGCCGGCTGCTGGAGCGCACCCATCTTGGCTTCGTCCGCAGCGGCGCGGCGCTGGACGAGGCGGCGCGGGCGCGAATGACCGCCATCTCCGAGCGCCTGGCCGTGCTGCACACCCAGTTCGGCCAGAACGTGCTGCACGACGAGAACGAGTGGCACATGGCGCTCGAGGAGGGCGACCTCGAGGGCCTGCCCGCCTTTCTCCGCGACGGAATGGCCGCGGCCGCCACTGAGCGCGGTATCCCCGGCTACGCCGTGACGCTCTCGCGCTCCCTCATCGAGCCCTTCCTCACCTTCTCTGCCCGGCGCGACCTGCGCGAGCGCGCCTACAAGGCCTGGATCGCGCGCGGCACCCATCCCGGTGAGCACGACAACCGCCCGCTGATCCCTGAGATCCTGGCGCTACGGGCGGAGCGGGCAAGGCTGCTCGGCTACGAGACCTACGCCGCCTTCCGCCTGGCCGACACCATGGCCGGCAGCGCGACCGCCGTGCAGGGCCTCCTGGCCGAGGTCTGGGAGCCCGCCAAGAAGAAGGCCGCCGCCGAGCGCGACCACCTGCTCGCCCTGGCCCGCCGGGAAGGCTTTGAAGGCGATATCGCTCCCTGGGACTGGCGCTTCCTCGCCGAGCGCGTCCGCCTGGCCGACTACGCGCTGGACGAGGCGGAGCTGAAGCCCTTCTTTGTCTTCGACAACATCCAGAGGGCCGCCTTCGACACCGCGACCCGCCTCTTCGGCGTCACCTTCACACCACGGGACGACGTGCCCCTTTATCACCCCGACGTGCGCGCCTACGAGGTGCGGGACGCGGAGGGGCATGTCGGCGTGTTCCTGGCGGACCCCTACGCGCGGTCGGGCAAGCGCTCCGGCGCCTGGATGAGCAGCTACCGCGACCAGGAAGACCTCGACGCGCCGGTCTCCCCCGTCATCGTCAACAACAACAACTTCGCAAAGTCCGAGCCGGTGCTGCTGAGCTTCGACGACGCGGAGACGCTGTTCCACGAGTTCGGCCACGCTCTGCACGGGCTGCTCAGCCGGGTGCGCTACCCCGCGCAGTCCGGCACCTCCGTGCGGCGCGACTTCGTGGAGCTGCCGTCGCAGATCTACGAGCACTGGATGGCGCTGCCGGAGACGCTGCGGCGCTACGCCCTGCACCACCGCACGGGCGAGCCCCTGCCGGAGGCGCTGAGCGAGCGCCTGCTCTCGGCGCGCAACTTCAACCAGGGCTTCGCGACGGTGGAATACACCTCCTCCGCCCTCATCGACATGGCGCTGCACGGCCACCCCGATCCGGCCTCCATCGACATCGATCGCTTCGAGGCGGATTTCCTGACGGAAATGGGCATGCCCGCCGAGATCGGCTTCCGCCACCGCCCCGCGCACTTCCAGCATCTCTTCGCCGGCAGCGGCTACGCGGCGGGCTACTACTCCTACATGTGGGCGGAGGTGCTGGACGCCGACGGCTTCGACGCCTTCACCGAGGCCGGCGATCCCTTCGACCCCGCCACGGCCGCGCGGCTTCGCACCCTGCTGAGCGCCGGCGACACGCGCGACCCGATGGAGCTCTACGTCGCTTTCCGGGGCCGGGAGCCGAGCACCGCCGCGCTGCTGCGCAACCGTGGCCTGGTGGCTGCATGAGCGCTCTGGAAACGACCGGCGGGATGCCCCTGCTAGTCACGCACAGCGGCAAGTTCCACTGCGACGAGGTCTTCGCCTACGCTACGCTACGCTTGGCTCTCGCGCTGCGGACACCGGGCGAGGACCACAAGCTGGTACGGACGCGCAAGCCCGAGCCGATCGCGGCGGCCGACATCGTCTGGGACGTCGGCACCACTTTCGACGTCGCGCGCCAGCGCTTCGACCACCACCAGCGCGGCGCCCCGACGCGCGAGGACGGCACGCCCTTCTCCTCCGCCGGCCTCGTCTGGCAGGTCTATGGGGAACACGCGGTGGCGCGGCTGCTGAAGGTCTCGGACAGCGAGCGCTTCGCCCCCGCCATAGCGGCGGAGTTGGACCGCAAGCTCGTGCGCCGCATCGACGAGGTGGACAACGGCGTATCCATGACAGGTCCCCTGGTGGATGACACGCTGAGCCTCGCCTCGCTGGTCGGCGACTTTAATCCGCCCTGGGACGATCCCGCCTCGGAAGGCCCCACCGCCGGCGACGCAGCCTTCCTGGAGGCAACCGCCTTCGTGGAGGGCGTCCTGCGCCGCCGCGTAGAGGGGCTGCGCGCGCGCCACGCGGCCGATGCGCGCGTGCTGGCCGCGCATCAGGCCGGGGAGGACCCGCGCATCCTCGTGCTCGAGCGCGGCATGCCCTGGAAGGGCGCCGTCTTCGCGCACGACCTGCCCGTGCTCTTCGCGGTCAGCCCAGCTTCGAACGGCAACTGGATGGTCGACACCATGCCGCCCGAGCCCGGCTCCTTTGCCCAGCGCCAGCCGCTGCCGGAGGACTGGGCGGGCCTGCAGGACGCGGAACTGGCCGAGCGCTCGGGCGTGGCGGACGCGGTCTTCGTCCATGTGCGGCGCTTCGTCGGCGCCGCACGCTCGCGGGACGGGGCGGTGGAGATGGCGCGGCGCGCACTGCCGGCGGCCTAGACGCTTCAGCGGCGGGGCAGCGTCCCCGCCTCTGCCCGCATGGAAAACCCCGGCAGCGGCGTGACCGCCACCGGTGCGGTGCCCGTGCGCCCCATGCCGAGCCGCGTGGCGACGCCGGGACTGACGTCCAGGATGCGATGCCGCGCGTGCGGACCGCGATCCCGCACGTGCACGATCGCGCTGCGGCCGTTCCGCAGGTTCGTCACGCGCGCCCGCGCACCCAGCGGCAGCGTCCGGCTGGCTACGGAGTCAGAACGGGGATCGAAGCGCCCACCGTCCGCCATCCGCCGCCCCGCAAGGCTGGAGGCGTAAATGGAGGCATGGCCGCGCTGGGTCACCGCAGCGTGACCGCGCCTGATCGTAGACCGCCGCTCCTGCGCCCGCGCTTGGCGCGCCCGCCGTCCCGTGACGGAGCGCAGCACCGGATGCGCGCGCTGGCTCGCATCAGCACTCGCATGCCGCGTATCCTTTCCACCTCCCGCCGCCAGCGCGGGTGCCTGGACCATCGCAAGGCCGATCGACGCGCAAAGAAGCGCCACCTTCCAAAAACTCATCGTCCTATCCTCATTATTACCGGCCTTCCCATTTGGTGCTGCGGAGCGAAACCAGTTCGGGGCCGCAATCGAAACCATCTCTTGCAAACGATTGACCTCGGGCGAATGGAACGCCATCCAAGGCGCGCCATGCACCTGACAGCCATCACCGTCGCCGGCCGCACCTTCGTCGCGCTCCAGAAAGCTGGCCGCCCGACCCGGGGACGGGCCGCCGTCTTCCATGCCGTGACACCGAACTGTCGCATGTCCCTCTGCGCCGACGAGCCCGGCGCCGGGTCCTATTGGGCGGAACCGCCGGCCGAAGCCGTCACCTGCCCCGAATGCCTTCGGCGCCTCTCCCGAATAGGCACCCGCTGAGCGCGGCGCTCCCGATCAGATCGAGGCGACCCGACCGTATTTCCAGCCCGCCGCGCCGCCTCACCCGCGGCCCAGCACCACCCGCAGCTTTTGCGCAAGCTCGTCCCGCCGGTAGGGCTTGTTCAGAACGTCCATGTCGTCGGCGATCGGCTTGTTCGCCAGCGGCTCCCCTACATAGCCGGACGTGAGGAGCACCTTCAGCTCAGGCCGCAGCCGACGCGCTTCCACCGCCAACTGCGCGCCATTCATGCCCCCTGGCATCACCACATCCGAGAACATGATGTCGATCCGCGCCGGCCCGTGGATATGCTCCAGCGCCTCTCGCGCGTTGTGGGCGACGATCACGTTGTAGCGCAGTTCCTCCAGGCTCTCGACGGCCATGGCGAGCACCTGCTCGTCGTCCTCTACCAGCAGCACCGTCTCCCCGCTCGCCGCCGGGCGCAGCGGCACCTTGCCCGGTGCTGTCGCCGGCTCCTCGGCCGGCGCGTCGAAGGAGGGCGGGAAGTAGAGCCGCACGCTCGTGCCGTGGCCGACCGCGGAATCGATGGCCACATCGCCGCCGGCGCTGCGCGCGAAGCCATAGACCTGGCTCAGCCCGAGACCCGATCCCTTACCCACCTCCTTCGTCGTGAAGAAGGGCTCGAAGGCGCGCAGCAGCGTCGGCGCGTCGATTCCCGTGCCGGTATCCGTCACCGTAACCATGACATAGGCGCCGGGCGCGATGCCGCGCTCGTTGGTGGCGCGCGTGTCCCGGTGCACGTTGCGGCTCGACACCGTCACCTCGCCGCCTTCGGGCATCGCGTCCCGCGCGTTCACCACGAGGTTGAGCACGGCCGATTCGAACTGCGCGGGATCGACGCGGATCGGGTCCACCGCGGGGTCGAGGTCGAAGCGCAACGTCACCGCCTCTCCCACCGCGCGCCGGGCAAGGCCCGCGAATTCCAGCAGCAGCCGGTTCGGGTTCAGCGTCTGCGGCCGCAGCATCTGCCGGCGGGAGAAGGCCAGGAGCTGCTGCGTCAGCTGCTCCCCGCGCCGCGCCGCGGTCATCGCGGCGGTGGCCAGCCGGGTCACGCGCTCGGTCTGCTCCGGGCGCCGCAGCACCATGTCCAGCCCGCCGACGATAACGGTCAGCAGGTTGTTGAAGTCGTGCGCGACCCCGCCCGTCAGCTGCCCGATCGCCTCCATCTTCTGCGCCTGGTGCAGCGCATCCTCGGTCACGCGGCGGTCGGTGGTATCCATGACCACGCCGGCCATGCGCACCGCGCGCCCCGTCGCGTCGTAGCCGGCGCGGCCCTTGGCGGTGATCCAGCGCACGGCGCCGTCAGGCCGGCGGATGCGGCACTCGATGTCCAGAACGCCCGTCTCGGCCGCGCGCGCGAAGGCTGCGGCGGCCTCCTCGCGCTCCTCCTCAAGCACGTGCTCCAGGAAGGTCGCGCGGCCCCAGGCGGGCAGCATCGTCGCGTAGCCGAAGATGCGGTCGTGCTGCGGCGTCCGGCGGGAGGTATCCGTGACGAGGTCGAGGTCCCAGGATCCCATGCCCGCGGAATCAAGCGCGAACTCGAGAGCGACCCGCGTCTTCTGCAGTTCCTGGGCACGCTCGCTCACGCGCTGCTCCAGCGTCTCGTTCAGCAGGCGGAGCTCCCGCTCGCGCCGCTCGCGCTCCTGCAGCAGGTCCCGCGTCTCGTATTGGCGGCGCCGCACGCGAAGGCAGGCGCGCGCGGCGCTCGCCAGCGTCTCCGCGTTCACCGGCCGCTCCAGCAGCACGACGTTGCCGAGGCGCTCCAGCACGCGGGTCGCGGCATCGGAACGACGTCCGATCTGGCGCGTCGCGAGCACGATGAAGGGGATGTCCGACCAGGAGGGCTGGGCCTCGCAGAGCGCGAGCAGCGGCTCGAGCGCGGGCCCGGCGAGCGCCTCCTCCGTCACCAAGGCGCTTCCCACCTTGCCTTGCAGGCGCTCATGCAGGTCCGGAAGGTCGTCGCAGAGCTGAACGGTAATGCCGGCGCGCTGCATCACCCCTTCAATGACCCGGCCGTCCCGCCCTCGCGGCGCCAGAACGAGTATGCGCTCGGCCATGGGCGATCAGGCCCCGTCCACCCGGGGAAGCCTGTCCTTCAGCATGGAGACGCCACCCTTGTAGGAGGGCAGGCCGGTCAGCACGCCCTCGAAATCCGTCAGCGCCTCGCCGACCTGCAGCCCGCCAGCACTCAACTTCAGCTCGCGGATCGTCCGCTCATGCGCGTTGCTGCGCGTCTTAACAACGGAGATCGCGGTTCGAACCTGCCCCGCCGCCTCGAAGAAGCGGAAGAAGAGGATGCTGTCGCTGAGATAGCTGAGGTCGACATCGGCGCGCACGTCTCCCACCAGCCCGTGATGGCCGAGGACGAGCATCGTCTTGACCCCGCGCTGGCCGAGATAGCTCAGCAGCTCGTGCATCTGCAGGAGAAGGTAGTTCTCCCCGGGCATCGACTGCATGTAGGCGTTGAGGCTGTCGATGACGATGAAGCTGCATCCCCCCTCCTCCACTGCGGCGCGCACACGGCAGGCGAACTCGCCGGGGGAAAGCTCGGCCGGGTCGATCTGGCGGAGCGTCAGCCGCCCCGACTCGACATGGGGGCGAAGGTCCATCCCCAGTGCCGCGCTGCGGGAGAGGAAGGTGCCCAGGCCCTCGTCGAAAAGGTAGTAGGTCGCGCGCTCCCCGCGCTCGAGGGCAGCCATCACGCAGTGCGCCGCCGTCGTGGACTTGCCCACGCCGGAAGGGCCGCTGAGAAGGATGTTCGTGCCGGGCACCAGCCCGCCGCCGAGAAGGGTGTCGAGGTCGGCGTTGCCGCTCGATGCGGGGGCGGACGTGAAGCTGCCGTGGTGCTCGGCTGCGACCAGCCGCGGGAAGACGGTCAGCCCCCCGGTGTCGAGCACGAAGTCGTGGAAGCCGCCACGGAACTTGATGCCGCGCATCTTCACCACGCGCAGCCGCCGCCGCTCCGCGCCGTAGTTGCGGGGCACCTGCTCAAGCGAGATCACGCCGTGGGCGATGCTGTGCAGTTGCAGGTCCGTGGGATCGGCCGTGCGGTCGTCCAGCATGAGCACCGTGCAGCGGCGGCTGGAGAAGAAGCCCTTCAGCGCCAGGATCTGGCGGCGGTAGCGAAGCGGGCTCTGGGCCAGCAGCCGCATCTCGGAGAGGCTGTCGAACACCACGCGGGCGGGGCGCAGGTCCTCCACCCGCTGCATCACCTCCCGCGTCGTTTCACCCAACTCCACCTCGGAGGGGTGCAGCACCGTCTGCTCGCTCTCCGGATCGAGGCCGAGGTCGCCGGCCAGCTCGAAGAGGGAAAGGCCGTCCAGCGACCAGCCATGCGCCTCAGCCACCGCGCGCAGCTCTTCGGCGGTCTCCGAGAGGGTGATATAGAGCCCCGCCTCCCCCTTCGCCGCGCCCTCCAGCAGGAACTGCAGCGAGAGCGTGGTCTTCCCCGTCCCCGGCGTTCCCTCCACGAGGTAGAGGCGGTCCCGCGTCAATCCCCCGCCGAGGATGTCGTCCAGGCCCGCAATCCCCGTAGAAGCGCGATTCGGATCGACAGGCGGCACAGTCTCAAAGGAGCGGGTCACGGGCGCGGAGGCCTCCTCTTCTGCCGGGCGCGGCGAGGTGGGGAGCAGGGGGCGGATTTCATCAACAAATGCAAATCACGTGTGGGTCTTAACGGAACCGTTTTAAACGGGCTCGCAAAGAATTTTGTCCCCATTAGCGAGTGCCGAAGCGCAGTTGCGTCGTCGAGCGGAACACCTCCCCCGGCCGCAGCACGGTGGAGGGGAAGGCCGGCCGGTTCGGGCTATCCGGGAAGTGCTGGGTCTCCAGCGCCACGCCGTCGCCGCTCCGGTAGAGGCGCCCGCCGGGTCCCGCCAGCGTCCCATCCAGCAGATTTCCGCTGTAGAACTGCAGGCCCGGCTGGTCCGTCAGCACCTCCAGCACCCGCCCGCTGCCGGGGTCGCGCAGGCGCGCGGCGGGCCGCACCCCGGCGCCGGGCACGCCGCGCAGCACCCAGTTGTGGTCGTAGCCCTGCCCGATCCGGAGCTGCGGGTGGTCGGCGCGGATGCGGGCGCCGATCGGCACGGGGGTGCGGAAATCGAAGGGCGTGCCCTCCACCGGCAGGATCTCGCCCGTGGGGATCACCGTCTCGTCCACCGGGGTGAAGCCGTCCGCGGCGATCTCCAGCTCGTGACCGAGGGCGGTGCCCGACCCCTCTCCCGCCAGGTTCCAGTAGCTGTGGTTGGTCAGGTTCACGACCGTCGGCGCGTCCGTTTCCGCGGCGTAGTCGATGCGCAGCGTGTCCGCCCCCTCCAGCGTGTAGGAGACGCGCACGGTCAGCGTGCCCGGATAGCCCTCCTCCCCGTCCGGGCTGACCAGGGAAAGGTCCAGCCGGCGGGGATCGGCGGCGGCGACATCCCAGATCCGCTTGTCGAAGCCGCGCCCCCCGCCATGCAGGCTGTTCGGCCCGTCATTGGTAGCGAGGCGGTGCTCGCGCCCATCTAGCGTGAAGCGCCCCCGTGCGATGCGATTGGCATAGCGGCCGATGAGGGCGCCGAAATAGGGCCCCTGCGCCGCGTAGTCGGCCGGCGCGGGCAGGCCGAGCGCGACATTGGCGAAGCGTCCCTCGCGGTCCGGCACCTCCAGCCGCTCGATGACGCCGCCGAGTGTGAGGATGGTGGCGCGAAGGCCGGGCGCCTCCAGAAGGTGGCGTTGCGCCCGGGCTGGATCATTGGCTGGCATGGGACCTCCTGGCATCGGCCGTAGAAGGAAGGTCCGGCAGGGCGCGGCGTTGCACGGGCGCCGCGCCCTGCCGTCAGGGCAGCCAGACCTCGATCGTGCCCGGGCGCGGCCGCGGGCGGTAGGAGGAGAAGTCCTGCACCCGCGCCTCGACGCCCGAGGAGGCGAGAAGGCCAGCGACCGTCTCCGCGCTGCCCGCATCCGCCGGGAGGAAGTGGCGCACCACGGCGAAGCTCGGCCCCCTTCCGCCTCGGCGGACCTGAAGGTCCGGGTAGCGCGCGGTCAGCCCGGCCAGGAGGCGCTCCGACCTTTCCTGTGGGGTGGCGGAGAGAAAGTGGACAATCACCCGCGCCGGCGGCCCTCTGGGCGCTTCAGTCCGGGCCGGCGCCTCGGCAGGGGCAGGGGGCGCTGGAGGCGCGAGGAACCCCTGGTTCAAGGGTGGCACCGGTGGGATGGCCACGGGCGCGGAAGGCTCGGCGGCGGGCGCCGCATTCCCCTCCGCCGCGGCCGGGGGCGGCGTTGAAGAAGCGGGCTCGGTGGGCACTGCTGGCGCCGCGCTGGTGGCCGGCGGGGGCCCGGAGAGGTCCGGCCGCGGCGCGGCTGGCTCCGGCGCCGCGACTGGCTCTGGCGTTGCCACTGGCGCGGGCGCAGGCGCCACTGTTGGCGCGGGTGGGGCGGGCGCAGGCGCGGGCGGCACCGTCGCGGCTGACGGCTCGGGCGCCACGGCGGCCGGGGCTGTCCTCGTGGCCGTCGAGCTTCCGCTATCGCTGCGCAGGGCGACCATGATGCGGTCCAGGTCGGTTCTCTCCGCCAGCCAGGCGCGGGCCGGCGCCAACCGCGCCAGCGGACTGCCAGGCGGGGCGTCCTTCGATCGTTCCACCGCCACCGCCGCCCCGACCAGGATCAGCAGGGCCACGATGGCGAGCACCCAACCGCCACCCCGCCGCCTCCGGGCAGGGGAAACGGCGGGGGCGGGCTCCGCGAGGACCGGTTCCGCCGCCGCTGGGGACACCGGCCGGACGGGCGGTGCGTCGCTTCCCGAAGAGGGCTTCGCGGCGTTCGTCGGGGGCTCGATCCTGCCGGGAGCCGGCGCGACGAGGCGCGCCTCCGCGACGGGCTGCGGAGGGATGGCGATCTCGTCGGCCGTCGCCGGCACCGTCTCGGTCGGCGGGGTAACGGGGGCCGTGAACGTCGCATCCGCCGCCACCTCGGGCAGGGGGCTGCCGGCTGGAGCATCGCCCGAGGGCGGAGCAGCTGCGGGCACCACCGGCGCGGTGGGCGGCGGTGCGGCAGGTGGAAGGGGGCGGAGACCGTCCACCCACTCCGCCGCCGCATCCACCAGGTGCGGCCGCGTGGGCGGCGCGCCCTCCTCCGGTCGGGGACGCGGGGTGGGCGGCTCTGCCGGGTCCGGCGGGGGCGCGGTCCGGGTGGCCGGCGCGATCCCCGCGGCGTGGCGCGTCGCCTCCACCACATGATGGGCCAGGACCTCCGGCGATCCCTCGAGCGAGGCGGCGAAGGCGGCGGCCTTCGTGAGCACGTTCACCAGCCGCGGCACGCCGCCGGAGCGCCGGGCGATCTCCTCCACCGCCTCGGCCGCGAAGAGGTCGGGCGGGTAGCCGGCAGCGGCGAGGCGGGCCGCGACGAAGCCGGGCAACTCCGCGCGGGACACGGGGCCGAGCGTCACGGCAACGGCCGGCCGGCCCAGCGCCTCCAGCCGGCGCAGAAGGGGCGGCAGGCCGACGAGGATCCGAGGAGGAAGATGGGCGGCCTGCCCGACACCGAGCAGCGGGGCGATCTGGTCGTCGCCGCTGCGGTCAGCCTCGTCGAGCAGCACGGTGGACGCGGCCAGCGCGGCGTCCCCCGCCTCCGCCCGATAGGTCAGCAGGTCATGGGTGGTGCGCAGCAGAAGGACGCCGTCCTGCCGCCCGCGCAGGATCTCCGCGAGTTGCCCAAGCAGCAGCGTCTTGCCTGTCCCGGCCGCGCCGACCAACGCGACCACCGGCGCCCCGCGCTCCAGGGCCTCCAGCACCCGGCGGCGCGCCTCCTCCAGGGCCGCGTGCGGCACGGCCTGTCGCGACGCCTCGATCGCCGGAAGGGGCGCCGCGGTGGGTGGCAGCCCCGGCTCGGACTCTGCGTCGGTCGTGTGCTGCAAACGGCCTCCTCACCTCAGCGGCAGGGGCAGACATAACCCGGATCGGCCCGATTCTGATGGCTCCGGCCCCCTATGGCGATGAGTTGAAGAGGGCGCTGCCCCGGCGCGCCATCCGCCTGGCCCGGGTGCGTGCGCTGGATGGTCGTCCCCACCGCACCGTCTCTGCCTCAGGGGCGCGAGCCGCGGACACCGTCCAAGCCCTTTGGCACACACCTTGCTCAGCTTCACCTCAAGGGCTGGTCAGCCCAGGGAATGCGGGGACGGATGCACGGCGCCAGCGTCGAACTTGTTCAGGTCAGCAAGCGCTACGGCCCCGCCGTGGCGGTGGACGCGATCAATCTGAGGATCCCCGAAGGCGCCTATTGCTGCCTTCTCGGCCCTTCCGGCTGCGGCAAGACCACGACCCTGCGGATGATCGCGGGGCATGAGATCGTCACCGACGGCGACGTGCTGATCGGCCCGCGCGAGGTCGGCCACCTGCCGCCCGCGGCCCGCGGCACGGCCATGATGTTCCAGTCCTACGCCCTGTTCCCGCACCTCAACCTCCTCGACAACGTCGCCTTCGGGCCGCGCATGCGGGGCGTGGACAAGGCCGCCCGACAGAAGAAGGCGCGGGAGATGCTCGCCCTGGTGCGGATGGAAGCCCTGGCGCACCGCCTGCCCGCGCAGCTCTCGGGCGGACAGCAGCAGCGGGTGGCGCTCGCCCGCGCACTGGTCACCGAGCCCTCGGTCCTGCTGCTGGACGAGCCGCTGAGCGCGCTCGATCCCTTCCTGCGCATCCAGGTTCGCGCCGAGCTGAAGCGGCTGCAGTCGGAGCTGGGCATCACCTTCATCCACGTCACCCACAGCCAGGAGGAGGCCATGGCCCTCTCGGACCTCGTGGTGGTGATGAACAACGGGCGGATCGAGCAGGCGGGAACACCGCGCGAGGTCTTCTCTCGGCCCGACACCGCCTTCGTCGCCCGCTTCATCGGCGGGCACAACGTGATCGTCCTGCCTGGCGGCAAGGCCATGGCGGTGCGGGTGGACCGGATGCGCCTCCTGCCGGAAGCCTCGCCGACGACGCCCCTCTCGCTCGGCGCGCGGGTGGAGACGGTGGAGTACCAGGGCTCCTTCGTGCAGCTCCGCCTGCGGCCGCTGGATCCTGCCCTCGGCACCACGGAGCTCTTCGCCGTGGTGCCGGACGACGCCTTCGCCGCCCGCCCCTTCGCGGTGGGCGATGCCGTGACCGCGCGCTGGGAGGCGGGCGACGCCCATCCCCTGCGCGACGCGCAACCGCCGGCCCTCGTGCCGGCCCTGGAGGAACCCACCCCATGACCGAGACCCCCTTCCGGAGCGCGCGGCCCGGCCGCCGCGACCTGCTGCGCGCGACCGCCGGCCTGGCCCTCGCCGGCGCGGCCACGAAGCTCGCCGCCCCCGCCGTGCACGCGCAGGAGCCGGTAACGCTGCGCTATCTCGGCACCGCCGTGAACCAGAGCGCCGAGATCGCCGCCAAGGCGAAGCAGGACCTCGGCATCACCATCGAGTACATCCCCGTCACCACCGACGACGTAATCCGCCGCGCCGTGACGCAGCCCAACACCTTCGACCTGCTGGACATGGAGTACTTCTCCGTCAAGCGCGTGCTGCCCTCCGGCAACCTGCAGGGCATCGAGGCGCGGCGGATCAAGCTGTTCGACAAGATCACGCCGGTCTTCACGCGCGGCGTGACGGCGGGCGGCAAGACGCTGGGCGAGCAGGGCACGGCGCCGAAGAAGGTGCAGTTCATCACCGGCCGCGGCAGCAAGGATCTCGCCCCCTCTCCCACCGAGTGGATGACGCTGATCCCCACCACCTACAACGCGGACACGCTGGGCATCCGCCCCGACCTGATCGGCCGCCCGATCGACAGCTGGGCCGAGCTGCTGAACCCGCAGTTCAAGGGCAAGGCTTCCATCCTCAACATCCCCTCCATCGGCATCATGGACGCAGCCATGGTGATGGAGGCGACTGGCGCCTATAAGTACCCGGACAAGGGCAACATGACGCGGGCCGAGATCGACCGCACCATGGCCATGCTGACCGAAGCCAAGAGGGCCGGCCAGTTCCGCGCCTTCTGGTCCGAGTTCAACGAGAGCGTGAACCTGATGGCCTCCGGCGAGACGGTCATCCAGTCCATGTGGTCGCCCGCCGTGACGAAGGTGCGCAGCCAGGGCGTGCAGTGCATCTACCAGCCGCTGAAGGAGGGCTACCGCGCCTGGGCCACGGGCTTCGGCATGCCGCGCACGCTGGACGGCCGCAAGCTCGACGCTGCCTATGAATTCATCAACTGGTTCCTCTCCGGCTGGGCTGGCGCCTTCCTCAACCGCCAGGGCTACTACTCCGCCGTGCTGGAAACCGCGCAGGCCAATATGGAGCCCTACGAGTGGGCCTACTGGATGGAGGGCAAGCCGGCCGCGCAGGACATCAAGGCGCCGGACGGCTCCCTGCTGGAGAAGGCCGGCACCGTGCGTGACGGCGGCTCCTACGAGGACCGCATGGGCCGCGTGGCCTGCTGGAACGCCGTCATGGACGAGAACACCTATCTCATCCGCAAGTGGAATGAGTTCATTGCCTCCTGAGTCGCGGGTATGATGGACGGCATGGCGCGCGTGTCCGATACCACTGGGAAAGACGCGCGCGCCATGCGGCGCGGCCGGGGGACCGCCTACTGGCAGGCGGCGCCCTTTGCCCTTCTGTTCCTCGTCTTCTTCATCGTGCCACTGGTGCTCACCGTCGCCGTCTCCTTCTGGCGCTTCGACGACTACGTGCTGTCGCCCGACCTCAACCTCGATGCCTACCGCGAGGTCTTCGAGGGCTGCATCGACAAGCTGCCCTCGCTCTGCGTCACCTTCGCGACCTATCTCTCCACGCTTCGCTTCGCATTGATGGCCTGGGCAGCAACCCTCGTGCTCGGCTTCGGCATCGCCTATTTCCTCGCCTTCCACGTTCGCAGCGTGCCGGTGCAGATGGCGCTGTTCCTTCTCTGCACGGTACCCTTCTGGACCTCCAACATCATCCGCATGGTCGCCTGGGTGCCGCTGCTCGGGCGGAACGGGCTGGTGAACCAGGGGCTGCAGGCGGTGGGGCTCACGACGGGACCGCTTGACTGGCTGCTCTACTCGCAATTTTCCGTCGTGCTCGCCTTCGTGCACCTCTACACGCTGTTCATGATGGTGCCGATCTTCAACTCCATGGCGCGGATCGACCGCTCCCTCATCGAGGCCGCGCGCGATGCCGGGGCCTCGGGCTGGCAGACGCTGTGGAACGTGGTCATCCCGCTCTGCAAGCCCGGCATCGTCATCGGCTCCATCTTCGTGCTGACCATCGTGATGGGCGATTTCGTGACCGTCGGCATCATGGGCGGGCAGCAGATCGCCTCCATCGGCAAGGTGATCCAGGTGCAGATGAGCTACCTGCAATTTCCGATCGCCGCCGCCAATGCCGTGGTGCTGCTCGGCATCGTGCTGCTGATGATCTGGGCCCTGACCAGGCTGGTCGATATTCGGCGGGAGCTATGATGAACCGCGACGGCGAGCGCCGCCCCGCCGCCTTCTGGTGGCTGGCCGCGCTGTTCACCCTTTTCGTGCTGTTCCTCTACGGGCCGATCCTCGCGATCATCGTGCTCAGCTTCCAGGGACCGTCCGGCGGGCTCACCTTCCCGATGAACGGGGTCTCAACCTACTGGTTCTCCAAGCTGTGGCAGGGCGTGGGCGTGGTGGACATCTGGGCGGCCTTCGGGCGCTCGCTTCGCCTCGGCGCGGTCGTGATGCTGCTGACCGTGCTACTCGCACTGCCAGCCGGCCTGGCCTTCCGCAAGCGCTTCATCGGCCAGGGGGCGCTGTTCTACGTCGCGGTCGCGAGCCTCATCGTGCCCTCCATCGTCGTCAGCCTCGGCATCGGGCTCGAGTTCCGCATCATCGACGACATGATGAAGTCGTTGGCCGAAAGCACGGGCTGGGGCTTCCTGCAGGGCTACGAGACCTCGTCAGGCCTCTACAGCTCGGCCCTCGGCGCGCACCTGACCTGGACGCTGCCCTTCGGCCTGCTCATCCTCTTCGCGGTCTTCAACCGCTTCAACCCCGCCTACGAGGAAGCCGCGCGCGACCTCGGCGCGACGCCATGGCGCACGCTGCGCCACGTGGTGCTGCCGATCATCGCGCCCTCCCTCGTCGGCGTCGCGCTCTTCGGCTTCACCCTCTCCTGGGACGAGGTGGCGCGCACCAGTCAGGCGATCGGCGGCCGCAACACGCTGCCGCTGGAACTCCAGGGCCTGACCACCACGGTGACGACGCCGGAGATCTACGCGCTCGGCACCGTCACCACGGGGCTGTCGCTCGCGGTGATCGGAATTGCGCTCAGTTGTGTGGTGATCCTGCGGCGCCGGCGGGCCGCCGCCTCGCGCTGACCGGCTGGCGCCTGCGGCCCTGGAGAGGGCCCTGCCCTCTCCAAACCTCACCCGCCAAAGGCCTGAGGCCCTTGGATCCCCATCTGGCTATCGCGGAGCCGTCCTGAACGTGCCGTCGCCTCGGGTCCACAACCCGAGGCGCACCGGCCGCAAAGCCCTTTGGACAGATAGAAGAAGATGATGGTGAGGGGTCCGGGGAGAGGAAGAATTCCTTCTTCCTCTCCCCGGAGTCACCGGCGCCACCAGACCAGCACAAGCGCAGCTGCTATCACCCCTCGGGCCTCCGCCCGTGCCAGGCGTCGTCCAGCAGCGCGCGGATGGCGGTCCGCTCGACTGGACGCGGGTTCCAATAGGGGTTGGCGGTCGCGAGGTCGGCCGCGCGGTCCAGCCCGTCCTCCGGCATGCCGAGATCGCGCAGCGCGACGGGTGCGCCGAGGGATTGGGCGAGATCGAACAACCCGGTCGCCGCCTCCCCGGCACCGAGCGCGCGGGCGATGCGCGCCATGGCCTCGGGCGCCGCGGGCGCGTTGAAGGCGGTGGCGTGCGGCAGCACCACCGTGTGCGTCTGCGCGTGCGGCAGGTCGAAGGAGCCGCCGAGCGTATGGCAGAGCTTGTGGTGCAGCGACATGCCGACGGTGCCGAGGCAGACGCCGCAGGCCCATGCGCCGAACAGCGCGTCCGAGCGCGCCTCGCGATCGCCCGGGTCCTTCACGATGCGCGGCAAGGCGCGGGCGAGAGCCGCAATCCCCTGCTCCGCCATGGCCGAGGTGACGGGGTTGCCGTCGCGGGCGTAGAGCGCCTCCACCGAATGGGCGATGGCGTTCATGCCGGAGGTGGCGGAGAGAGCAGGCGGCAAGCTGAGCGTCAGCTCCACGTCGTACAGGATGACCTCAGGCAGCACCTTCATCGTGCGCTGCGTGGTCTTCCGCCCGCCCTCGGTCTCACCCAGGATCGGCGTCGCCTCCGACCCGGCATAGGTGGTGGGGATGGCGATCTGCGGCAGGTCGGTCCGCAGCGCGATCGCCTTGCCCAGCCCGGTGGTGGAACCACCGCCGATGGCGACGGTACAGTCGGCGCCGGCCTCGCGCAGCGCCGCCATGGCGCGCTCCGTCACCTCGACCGGCGTGTGCATGGCGGCCCCCGCGAAGACCCCGGCGGAGAGCGGGCCGAGGCGGGCGGACAGGGCCTCCGCCATGTCGCGCTGCTCGGGGGTGGAGAGCACGAGGGCGCGCTTGCATCCGAGGGCCTGCACCTCCTCCCCCGTGCGGGCGAGGGTGCCCGTGCCGAAGATCACGCGCGCGGGCAGCGCCTCGTAGGTGAAGGCTTCCATCCTGATCGTTCCCCCCAGGCCTCGTCCGGGCAGCCACCGTCCGGCCGCCCCGCCGCATCCAGGCGCGGCGCGGGATCATCGCCCCGCACCCGCCCGGCCGCCAAGGGGCCGGGCCTGGGCGCGGGCGCCCTTCCGCGACAGAATGCGCGCGTTCCAGGCGACGGCGAGGCCGCTTCCATGACCCTCCTCCTTCCCCGGCGCGGCCTGCTGCGGGCCGGGATGGCCATGCCGGGCCTGGCGCTGCTCGGCCACCTCCCCGCGCGGGCGGATGAGTACCCCTTCGCCCTCGGCGTCGCCTCGGGCGAGCCCGGCTCCGATTCGGTGATTCTCTGGACCCGCCTGGCCACGCGCTGGCAGGGCGGCGGCATAACGCCCGCGCCCGTGCCGGTGGACTGGGTGGTGGCACGGGACGAGGGGCTACGCGACGTGGTCCGCCGCGGCCGCGCGATGGCTGTGGCGGAGGACGCGCATTCCGTTCACGTCGAGGTCACCGGCCTCGATCCGGACCGCCCCTACTGGTACCGCTTCACCGCGCTCGGCGCCGAGAGCGGCACGGCCCGTACGCGCACCGCGCCCCGGCCCGGCACCATGCCCGCGCACCTTCGCTTCGCCGTGGCCTCCTGCCAGCAATACGAGCAGGGCTATTACGGCGCCTATCGCCACATGCTGGCGGAGAACCCGGACCTCGTCGTCTTCCTCGGCGACTACATCTACGAGGCTTCTTGGGGCCGCAACCTCGTGCGCAGCCACGAGGGGCCGAGCGCTCGGGACCTGGAGGGCTACCGGGACCGCTACGCCCTCTACAAGACCGACCCCGACCTTCAGGCGATGCACCGCGCCTGCCCCTGGCTCGTCACCTGGGACGACCACGAGGTGAGCAACGACTACGCCGCCGACCGCGGCGAGATGGAGGAGGGCGCGGGTTTCCTCGCTCGCCGTGCCGCCGCCTACAAGGCCTTCTGGGAGCACATGCCGCTCCCCCTCTCCGCCCGTCCGGAGGGGGCGAGCGCGCGGATCTACCGCCGCGTGGGCTTCGGCGACCTCGCGGGGTTCCACATCCTCGACGACCGGCAGTACCGCGCCTACCAGGCCTGCCAGCGGCCGGGGCGGGGCGGTGGCGGCTACGTCTCGCGGGAGGCCTGCGCCGAGTTGGACGACCCCGCACGCTCCATGCTCGGCTCGGCGCAGGAGACTTGGCTGCGCGAGGGGCTGCACGGCGCGAGGGCGCGCTGGACGGTCCTCGCGCAGCAGACGCGGATGGCCCGCCTCGGCACGATGCGCACCCCCGTCACCTACTGGACCGACGGGTGGGACGGCTACCCCGCCGCCCGCGCCCGCCTGCTGGGGGACCTCGCGGCCAGCCGCGCGCCGAACCCGCTGGTCATCGGCGGCGACATCCACGCGCATCTCGTGGCGGAGCTGCGCCCCGACTTCGACCGGCCGGAGACGCCGCCCGTGGCCGTGGAGTTCACGGGAACCTCCATCACCAGCCAGGGCGGCCGCTACCGCGAGAGCTACCCGGCAGACCCGCATATCGCCTACGCCAATGGCAGCGCGCGAGGCTACCTCATGATGACCCTCACCCCGGCAGCGGCCACCTCGGAGCTACGCGCCATCGACGACGTCCGGGACCGCGACACGGGCCTCTCGACGCAGCGCCGCTTCGTCCTGGAGGCCGGACGCCCGGCCCTCCTGCCGGGGTAGACCCTAACCCAGCTCCGACATCCCCGGCGGGCTGGGTGGAATCGCCTTCGCCGCCATCACTGCCCGCAGCACGGCCGCTGCCATCACCTGCGGCACGATGGCGGCGAGGGTCATCATGTTCCCCGGCAGCCCGCTCCTGCCCGTGGAAAGCGCGAAGACCGTGTCGCCGTCCGACATGGTGTGGGAGGGGTCGATGGTGCGGGCGAAGCCATCATGCGCGGCGCCCGCGAGGCGCTGGCACTGGGCCTTGGTTAGCGCGGCATCGGTCGCCACCACGCCAATCGTGGTCGCCATGCCCGCCTGCATGGGCGGCGGAAGCTCGCCGCGCAGCAGGGCGGCGGTCGTGCCGAAGGGCCGGCGGCCTTCCGGGTCGCGCGCCCCAGCCAGGACCCGTCCCGTGCCGGGCTCGATCACGTCGCCCACCGCGTTCACCGCGACGATGGCCCCTACCGTGATCGCGCCCACCTTCAGCGAGGCGGTGCCGATGCCGCCCTTCATGGCGCGCGCCATGCCGAAGAGCTTCCCCACGGTCGCGCCCGTGCCGGCGCCGACGCTTCCCTCCGCCGGCGCCTCGGCGCGCACGGCCTCGCAGGCGGCGTAGCCGGCGGCGGCGTCGGGACGGATGCGGGGGTCCCCCACCGAGAGGTCGAACAGGACGGCGGCGGGCACGATCGGCACCAGCGCCGGTCCGGCGGGATAGCCAGTGCCATGCTCCTCCAACCAGCGCGTCACGCCGGTCGCCGCCTCGAGCCCGAAGGCGGAGCCACCGGCGAGAAGGATGGCATGGACCTTCTCCACGAGGTTGGCGGGGTCAAGCAGGTCGGTCTCGCGCGTGCCGGGCGCCGCGCCGCGCACGTCCACCCCAGCCGTCGCCCCCTCCTCCGCGATGATGACGGTGCAGCCGGTCGGGCGGCGGCGTTCGGTGAAATGCCCAACCCGGATGCCCGGTACCTCGGTGATCGCGCCACCCATCGGGATGCGTTGGGCGTGCTGGATCATGGCGGCTCCCGTGGCGCCCTATACGGCTCGGCCCAGGCTGCCGGAGGCGTTACCGCGCGCCCGGTCAGGGTCGGTCGCCCGAAGGACGAATTCCTCGATCTTCGGCGCGTAGTCGCGCCAGAGACCCGCCAGCTCCGCGATCGGCGCCGCCGCGCGGTCCACGCGAAGGTCGGCCAGGGCGAAGTCGTGCCCGCCATGCACCTCCAGCACGGCGGAGAGGACCGGCCCGTGCTCGCCGCCCGCCGCCTCCCCGGCGGCGAGCGCCGCGAGCAGCCGGTCGCCAAGCGGCGCCTCCGGCTCCGCCTCGAAGGCGCACCGCATGGCCTCGGGCACCCCCTCGCTCGAGAGGATGTTGCCGATGGTCACGCAATCCCGCCCCTGGGCTGCCGCCCGCGCGGGCTTCACGCGGGCGCCGTGGTGATGAGCCGTCCGCCCCTCCGCGTCCAGCGCCGCAAGCTGACGCCACTCCGCATGGGCGGTGGAGGCGACCAGCGCCGCCACCGTCTCCGCCGCCGTGCAACCGCTCCGCAGCAGGGCCAGGCCGCGTGGGCCGAGGCGCGGGTCCGTCCGGTGCTGCGTCAGCACCGCCCCTACCCCGCCCGCGATGTGCTGGATGCGCGCCCCTACCCCGATATCCGACGTGGCGCCGGCCGCGCCGATCTGACCGGTCCGGGCGCAGCGGCCGAGGAGCGAGAAGGTCATGGCCCGGATCCTGGAAGCGTGTCCGGCGGGTGTCCATCCCGCTCGTTACGCGCCCAGGTGGTGGGTTCGCGCTTGCCTTCACCCGAGGCCCGTGACCAATGGATCACAAAATCGGGAGCAACCAAGTCACCCATGCCGCGTGCCGCCCGGCCCGCCGTCCTCCTGCTCGCCCTGCTGGCCGCCCCTCTGGTTGCCCCTCTGGTTACCCCTCTGGCCCTTCCCACGGCAGCCCGGGCGGAGGAGGTGCCGGCCACCGGAAGCGACTTCGGCGGGGCCGGCCTCATCGAGATGCGCAACGCTCGCTTCCGCGAGGACGGAACCCTGGAGGCTGGCGCCACGATCCGCCACCAGCGGCGCTTCTTCTTCGCCAACTTCCAGGCCCTGCCCTTCCTGGAGACCACCTTCCGCCTGACCGAGCGCCTGAACGCCACCACCGGCCGCGGCACGACCACCGACCGCTCCTTCGACCTCAAGCTGCGCCTGCTGGAGGAAGGGGCCTGGACCCCCGCCGTGGCGGTCGGCCTGCAGGACCTCATCGGCACCGGCCTCTACGGCGGGGAATACGTGGTCGCCTCCCGCCGCTGGGGTCCGGTGGATTTCACGCTCGGCCTCGGCTTCGGGCGGCTGGGCACGCGGGGCGACGTGACCAACCCGCTGACCGAGATCTCCGAATCCTTCCGCGTGCGTCCCCGCAGCATCGGGCGCGGCGGCACGCTGCGGCTGGACTTTTTCCGTGGCGAGAACACGGCCCTCTTCGGCGGCGTGGAGTACAGCCTGCCCCGCTTCGACACGCCCTGGGGCGAGGTGGACGGGCTGCGCGCCAAGGTCGAGTGGTCCGGCGACGCGCTGCGGGACGAGCGCGGCGGCTATCCCGTGCGGCGCGGCCCGCTGCGGGGCCTGGCCGAGAGCCCCGTGAACCTCGGCCTGCAGTGGTCGGGCGAGTACGTGGATGCCGCCCTCTCCTTCGTGCACGGGACGGACCTGATGGCCCGCATCTCGCTGCGGATGGACCCGGCGAACCCGCCCGCCGCCACGCCGCTGCGCCCCCTGCCGGCCATGCCCGCGCGCGCCGCCCAGCGGCACGAGAACGGGGGCGACGAGGACGGCCGCGCCACGGCCGCCTTCGCCGCCCTGCGCGCCGCGGGCTTCCGCCCCCTCGCCTATGAGGAACGGGGGGTAGAAGCGCGGATCGCGGTGTCGGAGGGGGATTTCCGCACCCTGCCCCAGGTCGCCTCCCGCGTGCTGCGCGCGGTCAACGGCATCCTTCCGCCAGAGGTCGAGGCGATCCGCCTCTCCTGGTGGCAGGCCGGGATCGAGACGGGCTCGCTGATGGTGCCGCGCCGTGCCGTGGAGAACGCGCCGCCGCGCGCCGGCCTCGGCAGCCCGGAGGAGGCCTGGTCGGCCACCACCCTCTTTCCCGCCGAGGGTGCCCCATGGCCCGAGGCCTATGCCGAGCCCGGACCGCAATTCGACTGGGTGCTGGAACCCCGCCTGAACCTGCAGCTCGGCGATCCCAGCCGCACGCTGCGCTACCAGGGTGCGGCCGCCGCGGGCGCGCGGGTGGAATGGGGCGCCTACAGCCTCTCGGGCGCGGTCCAGCAGGCGGTCTTCGGCAATCTCGACCGCGGCCTACCCTCGGACAGCAAGCTGCCACATGTGCGCAGCGACTACGCGCTCTATGCGCGGGACGGAAAGACCTCGATCCCCGGCCTCTACGCCGAAGGGATCTGGAACCTGGCGCCGGACGTCTTCGCCCGCGCCAGCGCCGGGCTGCTGGAGCCAATGTTCGGCGGCGTCTCGTCCGAGGTGCTCTGGCGCCCGGTGAACCGGGGCTTCGCGCTGGGCCTCGACCTCAACCTCGTGCAGCAGCGCGCGACCGACGGCCTCTTCGGCTTCCGCCGCTACGGCGTGGCGACGGGGCACGTCTCGCTCTACGCCGACCTGCCCTTCTGGAACCTCTACGGCATCCTGCGCGCCGGCCGCTACCTCGCGGGCGACTGGGGCGCGACGATCGAGATGGGCCGGCGCTTCGACAGCGGCGTGGAGGTCGGCGGCTTCGCTACCTTCACCAACGTGCCCTTCTCCCGCTTCGGAGAGGGCTCCTTCGACAAGGGCATCTACGTGCGCGTGCCGCTCTCGCTCTTCGGCACGAACTCGCGCGGCAACGGCACGGCGGTGTTCCGGCCGGTGCAGCGCGACGGCGGGCAGCGGCTGGCCGTGGACAATCCGCTCTGGGCCATCACGCCAAGACTTTTCAGCTACTTGGAAAAGCAACTGCGGAAAGTTCAGAGAACCTTGGAAACGCTGTGTTCCGGTTTGGTTCCGACGCTTAGAGTCCGTCCGTCAGCGATTCTCGGACGAGCGCATGAGCTACGAGCACCTCTACAAACCCGAACCCTGCTCTGCTTGGCCGGCCCACGAGCTGCGCGCCGTCGGGATCGCCTACCGGGAAGCGGCCGGGGATGGACTGAGCTGGCAGCCCTGCCTCGATCGAGCGATCGCCGCCTACGTCGCCGCCGGCGGGCGGGAGCAGGGCGCCGCGCGAGCGGTCCAAGACATGATCGCGTCCCTCTCGCGCGAGCAGGGTGATTGGCTCTGGGGACCAGCGCAGGCCTTCCGCGGCCGCCAGCGGCCGGAGCTCGAGCAGGGTGACCCATTCCTGCAGCCGGGAGACCTGGCGTGACCGGCGACGGCTGGCGCGAGGCTGACGCGGCCGACGTTGCCCAGGCGGTCCACTACGCCTTGCGGTTCGACCTGACGGGCAAGCCGCATGGGAAGCGGAAGCAGGAAGACGCTCGGAGGCTCGCGGAGCACGTGGTCGCCCACCTGCTGCGGGCGAATTACCGGATCCAACAGGGTCCGCCGGCACCGCGGCACAGCACCAGCGACATCGCTCGCAACCCCTGCGGTTTGCCGGATGGGGCTTGATCTATCAGGAGTACTCGCTGCGCTGCAGGAGCTGCGGGCGGCGTCCTGCCGGAGTAGCCTTAGTAGACCGGCCTGACCGGGTGACGGGCGGATTTGGCAGAGGCAAGGGCGCGACGATCAAGCCACTGCTGGGCGCCGGCGGGTAGCGGCCTCCGCCTTACACAGTCAGACAAAGGCTAACCTGCATCCTCAATCCGCCCACTCATGAATTTAAGCATTCCATCCTCAAGTAGCAGATCTGCCTCTTCTTTCCTCAGGCCTCCTATCAGGCACTGCGGTCCCCACAAGGCAAGTGGATGCTGATCATCGTGAGTATCACACTCGCAGCGGTGCGCTACGGGCTCGCCAAACTGCTCAGCAAGAGCAAGTCCGGCTTCAGTTCTGCAGTTCGCTCGAGCGTGTTTGTCTTCAAGGAAGATCTCCAACTCCACGTCGACGTGAGCCTCCACGTCACCTTCTGGTGCGTGAGTAATTCGTATTGCAAATCCTTCGCCGCTCGTGGGCAGGGCGCAGAAGGGTGCAGTTCGGAACCCGCAGTAGTAGCGGCGCTTACGGCCTGGCGGCGGATTCTTTTTTCTCTCATTTTGGACTGCTGCAATATTGCAGCCAATCTGGTGTACGTCCGCAGCCCTCGGAGCGAACGATCGCAGAACGGCAGACTCATGATAGGTACCGTCCGCTCGTGAGGCACCAAACTGCCATAGATGGCTATTTACGTGGATGTTCTCGTTGAAAGCGCGATCATATATGATGCAACGCGAAATTTCATCTCCTTCCTCAATCGACACCGGCATAGTCAACCCATTTCGAGTAATTTAAACGAATGGAGCGCGAGGGAATTCGATTTTCTAATTGTCTTTCGATCGCGCCTAACAACGAAACCGACATGGCCATCAGTCACTGTCAAGGCACAAGTCGTGTCTTGAAGCGACCAGATCATCACCACAGCATCCCCGCCATGCCAGCTAAGCTCTGGTGGCGCGAGCTGCAGTTGTTTTGCATCTGCCAGAAGAGATCTAGCTGTATCGATAGCGCCTTGCTCGATGGGCTCATCTTCGTCGGTGCTGGCGAGCGAGATCAGCTGCTCATCTACTCTGCTGTAGTAGTCCAGCGTTGTTGAACTCAGACTTCCGGACGAGTTCCGCAAGGCTACGGTGGGAAGACTGCTGGGCTGAGATGAGTTCATGCCAATGTAAAGAAGCGGCCTGGGCGTAAGCTCGGCACTTGCACTTCTAAGCAGCATAATCCTATGCGTCTGCATGTTTGATACAATGGATGCGGCACGTTCCGCACCCGCCAATTTTATGCGCGACGGAAGCTGCACATCACCTTCAAACGGGGCAGAAGCTTCTGTTGAGGCTGCGCTATTACCGCTGAACGTGAGGGTATTGGTTGGCACAAGTGGTATTATGCTCATGCTTGGAGCCTCGCAAAGCCTTCTTCGTAAATAGCCAGCGCTTCCACACGAAGTTCTTCAATAAGAGCAGGCACCAAGTCAGATGAAAGCCGCGCTTCTGGAGCGGAGTTGACGTCTATTTTAACGTTTACGATCGGCGTGAACTTCATGTTTGCCATGGGTATCTGCATTAATTGCCCAGGCATCATCGGTGTCGTCATCATGCCGATCTGTGCGTGAGCCCACGAACACAACCGGTTCATGCCTATTTCTGACGCAACACCGAACGCGCGCCGCACATTAAACTGCAATGTTACGTCAGTAGCGTCAGGAGGAATTCCGACCCCCGGAAGAAGCTCCATCAGCGATGTACTTTCCATCCCACCCTCAATGGACTTGGATAGATCAAGCACCAATGCAATTCGTACCGGCGCGACTCTGTCTGCAGTCACCCTTAGAAACCCGGCGGCGCGAGTGACTGCGGCTTGAACATCAGCAATCCTGGGGGGACCTGCATCATCGGCGCTTGGAACCTTCCCAAGGAAAATATCGATGCGGCCCACCTGGGAGGTTATCATAATATTATGTCCATCCCGGGCACCTGCAGCATTCGATGCCAGCGAAGGTGTTGAACCAGTTGCCCGCTGGAAACTGTCCGGCGCATCTCCAGGAAACAGCGCCTCCCAAAGTTGCAGGGCGGTCCGCTGCTGCTGTCCAGGCGCCATGAATGCCACAGCTTGAACGCTGTCGGCCTGCAGATCCATCTTAGTTCCTCGCGTGACTCAATTCGTGCAGCAGGTGCTCGCAGGCATGATTGGACGGGGTCGCCGCATGATGCAACGGGCACCAGACGAGCGGCTTCAATCATCTCTGAATCGTGTCCGGAACGATCCAAGGTCGCGAGCGGCTAAATTGAGGATCTGGCGGAACTCTGTGCCGAAGAGGTACGCCGGAGGAACAACAAGGGAGAGCGGCCAGCCAGTCATGGCGAGAAGCGCCACTGGCCAGCCGCATCCGGGAGAGGCCTAGCCAGCCTCCCCTGTCCTCTTGTTGACGTATGGTCGAGGCAGCCGGCCTGTGTCGAGCCAGGCATCGATCGTGTGCATGGCCTGCAGTGCTGAACTGGCCACCAGCCAGTGGCCATCCTCACAACCAGGTAAGTCAGGATGATGGAAACGGTACGTTGTGCAGCCCTTGGACGCGTGGATGGCGGCGCTCCGGTACTCGTAACAGGGCCCACCCAGGGAGCCCTGGTCGGCCAGGAGAACGAGCTCCCCAGGCTCCGAGGGCGTTGCGACTACTGCAGGGTCACAGGGTGACAAGGTGTCGCTTGCATCATCTGCCATCATCGCAGCTGCAGCTTTCCGCAAGGCACCACGCTGACCATCCTCCGCAAGCGCAAGCTTCCTTGCCGTAAAGCCGACCGTTCGACGAGGGTGATCGAGTGAGCGGTCGGGAGAGGTCTAGCCACTCTCCCCCGCCCCCCTATTCACGTATGGAGCGGGCAGCCGGCCCGTGTCGACCCAGCTATCCACCAGCCGCACGATCATGTCGATGTTGCCCAGGCCCGACCATCCGCCACCGGGAAAGCTGAGCAGGCTGAAGCTGAACACAGTGCCCTTCTCATTCGAGCCGATGCGCGCGCCGCGATACTCGTAGGTCGGGCCGCCCGCGCTTCCGATCGGGACGATGATGCGGGGCGGGCGATGGGACTTCTGATCGGTCATGCCTGCTCGCGGTGAGGGTGGGGCGGCGTCGCCTTTTCTTACGGAATACCCGTTGCGGTTGCAGAAGGCTACAGCAAGCGTCTGGTGGGAAAGGGTTCCTCAGGATGGCCCGCCCCTTGCCACTCCATCCCCAGCGGTCGCGATCGGGCCTCCGCGGGAGAAACTTCCATGCAGTTCATCAAGGCGGCGACTGCCGCTGCGGCCCTGTGCCTGGGCATCCTCGCCGCGCCGGCAGCCCAGGCCGACGTGATCTATCGCTTCCAGCAAGTTGGGCCCGCGACCGGGAATGACTTTCCGTCGGTTGCCCTCCTGCGCATCTTCGGCGAGATCGTCGTGACCGACGCGGCCGCGCAGAACGGTTTCTCGATCTCGTTCTTCAACTCCGCCAACAACACGCTTGACCGCTCTTCAATCAGCGGGCTCGTCGGGCTGAATGTTAACAATCCTGGCGGTTTCGATACCGTGACGCTTCCCAGCTTTCAGCTTCAGCGCCCGACACCCGTTCAGTACAATTGGGGCTTTGATCTAACAGGCGGTGCTGGAAACGGCCTGTTGGGACGGCTCTTCTTCAGCACCGGCGCCGAGGATCTGTTTCTCACCTTTAGCGGGACAACCTTCACCGGCAGGTTTGGTGACGAGACTTATGGATGCGGCAACTTGGCGTGCAATCTGAGTGGCACCGTCACCACTGCCGTCCCCGAGCCCGCCTCCATGGCGCTGTTCGGTGCCGGGCTGCTCGGGCTGGCAGCGGTGCGGCGGAAGCGCGCGGTCTGAAACGGCAAACCCCCGCCCTGAAGGGGGGGCGGGGGCCAGTCGGATCGGAATGGCGTAGCATAGCGGCGCCACACCACTAACGGTTGTATCTTAACCTAGGTTGCAGCCTTAGCGACTAGGCCAAGTAGGGCGCCCGCATTGGAAGCTGCCAGTGCGGGCCGTCCTTGAACGAGATCCAGTCCCCGCCCCATTCAATCGGCACGCCCTCGGCTTTGGCGGCCGCCTTCACCCGCTCCGCCAGGGGATAGTAGTGGGTCCAGTCCCAAGTGACCGAACCGCCCACCACCGGCGCGAGATCGACGGCATGCCCGGTGAGGTGGCGGGACTTCATCGTCTGGGACTTGCCACTACTGACCATCATTGCTTGGCGCTCCTTCGAGCGGAGCCCCTCGATGATCCGGAAGGCAGCCCCGTCCCACCGAGCCCGCAGCACGACCCGCACCAGGCCAGGATGAACGCCGACGAGCAGCAGCTCGTCTTTTTGCACAATGAGCGCCGGCGAGGGTTTGGCAGGCTCCGGCTTTGCTGCGGGCGGCTTGGGCGGCGCGGCCGGGTGCACGTCCACGGTGATGTCCGGCTCTCCCTCCTCCCAGGTGGCGACAGAGCTGCCGTCCTTGCCCGTCAGCCAGCGCAAGAAACCCCTCATGACTGCCGCCCGCCGAGCGCACGGTTTATCTCCTCCGCCGACCGCTCGGCCATGGGCTGGCGAGCTGCGGCCTCGATATTTCCAGTGCCGGTCACGCTGACCATCGCCGGTGCGGTTCCAGCAGCCGGCCCTCGCTCATCCTTCACCGCGCTGCCGCGGCTCGAGCCGATCCAGTACGTCGCCGCTGCAATGGTGAGGGTCTTCACCGTCTCCCGGATATCCACGTCGACGTAGAGCCGCCCGAGCACGATGGCGGCGAAGAGGCCTAGCAGGATGAGGGTGACCACCGCGGCGCCCCAGGACAGGACCGAGTTCTGCGCTGCCAGTGCGACTGTCTGCCGGCGAGCGTCGGCCATTCCGGCGAGCTCCGCCTTCATGACTTCCAACCGCGCCTGGTCGGCCGCAGCCCCGCGCTGAGCCGCGATCTCAGCTAGGCGCACCGCCACTGCCGTCACCTGCTGAGGGTCGGCCAGGGCAGCGCGCACGTGGGCCTCGTCGGTTCCCCCGAGAACCGCGCCGGCCACGGAGGTCAAAGCGGCCTCCGCCTGCTCGCCACCGATGCTCGCGACTAGGCGGCCGACGATCGGCGCCAGCAAGGGCGCAAGCGTCGGCAGCAATACCAGGAGTGGCATCTTGCTTCCTTCCAGGTTGTGGGGTGCCGGGGTGCCGCCCGGCGGCGGTGAGCGCGCGCAGCCGTGATCCGACAAAGCAAGCGAGAGCAGGGCCAGAGGAGTAGGATTACGCGCAGCCCCGGGTGCTGTTATGGGCGCAAGGTGCCGGGGTCAGGCCGGGCGGGAGCTAGCCCATGGGCGTCCGCCCGGCTGCTCCTGCCTCATCCATCGGCCCTGATGAGGGCGAAATTGGCGCCGAGGGGAGCTGACGTGGTGAAGGTCGCCACCACGCCAGCTCAGGCCACGAGAACGCTGAAGGGCTTCCAGAGGCGAATTTAGTGCTGGCCCTCTCGGTCCGCATATAAGGTCATGGGCCCAATGAATGGCGGATTAACCAAGGAACGCAGGCGCGGGAATACCCGCCCCCGTTTGCATCTCAGTGGGGCTACTCGGCCGGGTGCCTCGGGATGGGCGCCTCGAGGTCCTCGGGAAGGTCGAGCGAGACCTTCCACGGCGGTGGGTCGATCCCCTTAGAGCGCGCCAGGTCGTCGGCCGCCTGCCGAGCGTTGCCAGCATGGTGCTTCATGCGCCAGGCCGCACCCTTCCAGTACCGGGCGAGATCCCAGCCGCGGTCGCGGTCACGCTTGGTCTCCGCGTGCGCGTCCTCCTCCGCTCGGCGGGCTGCACGCTCGCGCTCGAGATCGGTGCGCATCTCGGCGCGCCACTTGCGGTCGTCATCCACCTCGTCGCGGTCTTCCTGCCGCCCTTCACCACGAGCGTCGGCGCGGCTCTTCATCCAGCGGTCCAGCAGCCCGAGCAGCACACCGCTGGTGATCAGGCCGCCAAACCATGTCGCGACCTGGATGAGCACGCCCGTGAGGTTTGGCACGTCACCAGTCACGGACATGCCTCGCCACGACCAGCAGGTTCATCATCGCGAGCTGCACCGAAAAGCCGACGAGCAGCGGTGAGTAGGGATAGATCGGCCAGACAAAGCAGCCCATGAACGCCACCCAGAGCAGCATCAGGCCGGCGGCAGCGAAGCGGATGAAACGGTTGCCGAGGTACAGGCCGATGAATTGCGCAAGCGCCCCAGCAATGGTGGCAGCGGCCCACCACCAGTCTGGGAGGGCATCCGTCAGTAGCTCAAGACTCGACCAAGCCTCGGGCCCCTTGCCGCCGACGAAGAACGAGGCCCCATAGGCGGCCACACCCACGGCGGATCCGAACTCAGCGTAGCTCGGTGGATCTCGGAAGAGGCTGAACAGCCGCCAGCCAAAGGTGGTGAGCGGCCGGCGGATGAGCATGAGCGGCGCCATGGTCAGATCCTCTCAGGCAAGAGGCCGCGAGCAATGTGCGAGCGCCAGGCGGCAGCGCAGTGACCGTCCCGCAGCCCAAAGCCATCGACTGCCCAGCGACGGAACTCCGCGCCCCGCTTACCCCTCAGGACGAGCTGCCAGGACCAGGCCGAGAAGGTGACGGTGCGCGGCCCGCCGGTGAGAGCGTTCAGCAGGCAGGACGCTCCGCTGCCCGTCTCCTCGGCGTAGGTGGCCCGGTTGCAGGCGAGGATAAACGGCAGCACCACCGCCCCGAACAGATGGACCTGGTATGAAGCGCACCCTCCTGGCGACGGCCTTCCTCGCCTGCATCCCCGCCGCGAACTACCTCATTAGCAATGTGGGTACGGTCTGCGTGCCAGCCGGGCCGTGCCTGATCCCAGTGTTCCCGGGCGTCATGGCGCCCTCCGGGGTGCTGTTGATTGGCGCCGCCCTGGCGCTGAGGGACGCGCTGCAGGAGGTTGCCGGTCGCCGCATAGTCCTCGGCTGCATCGTGGCCGGCGCAGTCCTGTCGCTGGGTCTGTCCCCTGCCCTCGCTGCCGCCTCGGCCGCGGCCTTCCTGCTCTCGGAACTGCTGGACTTCGCCGTATATGACCGGCTGCGGGCGCGGTCGCTGCCCTGGGCGGTGCTGGCCTCAGGACTGGCCGGCGCTCTGGCTGACAGCCTGCTCTTCAGCGCCCTCGCGTTCGGCTCGGTTAAATGGGCGCCGGGGCTGGTGCTCGCCAAGCTCTACGCCTCAGCCGCGTTCGCCGCCTGGCTGGCGGTGCGTCGCCGCAGCATTCCCACCTAAACCCATGGCTCGAAGTACCGGCTTTCCCTTCATGTCAGTCGCTCACCCGACGACTAGAATCAGAAAGCTTCAGGAACCTGAACATTCGAAGAAGTGGCGCCCACCATCGAGGCCGAATTGATACACTTACCCCAGCGCCTAGAAGCGTCGGTGATGGAAGAGGCCTCCACCCAGGTAAGTGGTCCAGCAAACGGCCTCGTTGCGATACAAGCACAGTCTCGCGCTGAGGAAGTAGGGTGCCGGTCACGAACGTCGCGCGTTCTGTAACGTAATCATCAAGGTTGATCGGCATCTTTAGTGGTTCGACAAAAGGCCGCAGCGACGCCACTGGAAAATCGTCGCCCGGCCACCTCATCTCTTTAGTCTGCTCGCAAGTACCCAGCCAGGCAACACGCCCGTCACCGGTTACCAAAACTACTTTCATGCAAGCTCCCATCACTGCGCCATCGAGTTGTGGGCAGGTGCGGCGCCGAGTGGATTATCAGTGCGCCCTGCGCCTCCAAGGCTCGACGGCGGACCTGGGGCCTGGGGCCTGGGGCCTGGGGGCGACCGGCCTCATGCGCCCCATCAGCCAGTTTCAATTCGGACAGCCTTCGCGTCCTTCCAGCCAATTTCCGGGCGCAGTGTAAGCCGCCCGGCTCCGCTCCTGGTGTGCTGCACCACAAGGGGGTCCACTCCCGGATGCTGCTGCATCCAGTCCCACGTCTGAAGCATTGCGCGCATATGGGTTTCGCCGCCAAGCGCGTAGCGCGTGCCGTTCCAGTCGAACCAGGCGATCGGCCGGCCCGGCACGCCGTATGCGCCGTCAAGGCGCTCCCAACCCGGATGAGCCTGTGCCAGCGGCAGGACCATTCGATCGAGTAGAGTCGCGAAGTCCAGGTAATCTGTGGGGAGGGTCGCCTTGCCTTCCGAGTCTTCTTCTTCAAACTCCCGGTCGAGCGAGGCCGTTTCGGCTTTGCGCCGGCGCCTAGGCCCGCCGACAACCAGCCTGATAAGTCCACCGAGCAAAAGTACGCATACAAGGACAATGCCCGCTGGACCCAATATTGCTTCGAATCTGCCCATCGGTTTTCCTGAGATGACGACACCCCTGTTTGCCACCGTAGACAGGACTCGGAAACCCGGCTGACCCCAGCGCCTTGAGCGCTACCGGGAACAGCAGCCGGCGATCAGCCCTCCTGCATTCCCCGCCGTTCACGAGCTGGAAAACAGGCCTCGCAGCTGTGCTCACATTAAGGCCGAGCACGCGGACGGCTCTGCGCCGCTTCCCTCGTCGCGGCAAGTGCGTCGCCCGCTCCTCCCCGATCCACAGGAGCCTGCCCCGTGACCTATCCGGCCTGGATAGTCTTCTGGTCGGGCATCGTGCGGCGCTTCTACCCGGGCGGCCATGGCATGGGCAGCCCCATCCATACGAGTGGCAGCCACACAGCGACCTGGATCAAGAGCACTACTATCGCAACAACAGCAATCTCTCCCCAGGTGAGCGACTGCCGTTCGGAACTGCCAGCCAAGCAGACCTGGCTGCCTTCCCTCCTCTCCCGGTCGCCCACTCCTGGTCACTCCATGGCATCTGGCGCTTCGAAAACCCGTCGCCTTTCCTTACGATCCACCCGTTGCGATTTCAGAATGCTACGGTAAGCGTTCGGTGTGCAATAGTTCCTAGAAATGGCCCGCACCTTGCCGTTCGTTCCCACAGCGGCGGAGATCGGGCCTTCGCTGGGACAGACCCCATGCAGTTCATTAAGGCGGCGTCCGCCGCCGCACCGCTGCCGCCCGGCAAGACGCGCCGGCAGTGATCGCTGGCACCACCCGCTCCCGCAGATCGACCGACAGCGCCCTCTACATGCCCCCCACCTCCGCATCAGGGAGAGGAATCACCTCTCCACGACCTCGTGGATCACAAGCAATTCAGTCGAACGGGAACCGCTCCAAGTTTCAAGTTTCGTTATAGTTATAATTGCACGTTGCCGCACGCATTGGATGGGGAGCGTGCGCTCCGATGATGGCTCTTACCTCAACCCCAGTGGCTGCCACTCGGCTGTGCCGCCGGTTGGTGCAGCGAAGACCTATGCCGGCGGCGCTGCTGTCGGAGCGGTTCGGTTCCCTTCCCCATGCCGCACAGACAGTGCCGGCCAATGGCCTCGGCGAAGGGTGGCCACAATGAGGTCGGCCGAGCGGCTCTTTGCCGCCAGTCTGCCACTGGGCTTCGGCCTGCTTGCGGTGTTGCTGGGCAAGGACAACAACTGGGACCTGCTCCACTATCACTACTACAATCCTTACTCGTGGCTGCATGGCCGGTTTGGCCAAGATGTCCTAGCCGCCGACTACCACGTCTTCTTCAATCCGCTCCTCGACGTGCCCTTCTACCTCGGCAACCAAGTGCTGCCGGCGGCGGTGCTGACCTTTCTCCTGGGCGCGGTCCACGGCGTGAACGGGGTGCTGCTGTGGCGCATTGCCCGCCACGCCCTGCCGGGAGCGGAGCTGCTGCCAGGCGTCGTCATGCTTATCGGCATGCTCGGCGCGGGCTCGCTCTACGTGATGGGCACGACCTATTACGACACGCTCGCGAGCCTGCCGATCTACGTTGCCGTCTGGCTGATCGCGCGCGCAGGGCTCGTAGCTTTCGAGGGGCCGTTGCGGCGCAGCCTGCCCGTGCTGCTGGCGGCCGGTATCGCGGCGGGTGCCGGCATGGGGCTGAAGCAGACCGGCATCGTCCTGGCGGGCGGAGTAGGGATGGCGGTCGTCCTGCTGCCCGGGCGGCGGATCGCGCACGGCGCCGCCTACGGGGTGGGGATCCTGCTCGGCCTGACGCTGACCTCGGGCTTCTGGCTCTGGCACCTCTGGCAAGCCACCGGCAATCCCCTCTTTCCCTATTTCAATCACGTCTTCCACTCGCCGCTTGGCTCTGTCAGCGACGACCGTGCGCGTAACGCTATGCCGCGCGACCTCCTGGAAGCGCTGGCTTATCCCTTCGTCTTTACGCGCATGCCCTGGCGGATCGACAGCCCGGTGCTGCGCGACCCGAAGCTCATGGTGGCGTACCTTGTGGTGCCGTTCAGCATCCTTTTTGCCCTGTTCGGGCGCCAGCGGATCCGCGACATGCGGGCGGAGAAGCGGTTCAGTCTCTTCCTGCTAGTCGCGGCGGCGGTCACCTACGCGCTCTGGCTGCACCTCTTCTCCATTTACCGCTACATCGTTCCACTGGAGATCATGGTGCCGCTGTTGCTCGTGGTCGCGGCCGGCTTCCTGCCGCTCCCAGCGCGCGCCAAGCGCTGGGCTGTAGTCGGGCTCCTGCTCCTCGTGGTGCCCGTCCAGCCGAGCAACCGCGACCGCCTGCCCTGGAACGGCACGCAGTTCGACCGCTTTGTGAAGGCGGTGCCGCCAGCGGGGATGGACCTTTCCGGCGCCATGATCGTCGTGCCGGGCTACCACCCAGGCTGGCGGCCAAATGCCTTCGTCATTCCCTTCTTCCCGCCCGAGGTGTCGTTCCTGCGCATTCTTGCGTTCGACAACCCGGCGGAGCGCATGGCGATGGGCTTCGAGGCAATGGCGACCGAGCGGATCGCGGCGCATGTTGGTCCCTTCTTCGTTCTCGAGACGCCGGGCGGGGAGGAGCACGTTGCGGCGAGCCTCGCGCGGCACGGCCTCACCGCCGAATTCTCCGGCTGCAGGCCCGTGGCTGCGAATGCTGGCAGCCCGCTGGCGCTCTGCCCGGCAAGGCGCGAGAATGCTGACTGAAGCCTTGAGGCATGGTCGCGCACATGGTGCTCGACGATCCGATCAGCAGCTGTGTTTTTCAGGCCTATGTGCCTAAGCGAAGCTGGGCTTGAGCATCAAGCAATCAGCTTCCCATATAGCGCCCTGTATGGGCGATCCGGTCAGTAGGTCCGCGAACATGAAGCCGGCGCGCTCGAAGGCCTTAATGCCCTCGATCCAATTGGGCGCGTCATGGTAGATCGGGCGGAAGCTGACCTCGAACTGAACCAGGGGGACCTTGGCGAAGGCTTCTGGGCCACCTGCCAGAACCTCAACGTCGAAGCCCTGAGTGTCAATCTTAACCAAGGCGCGTTCCAGAGGACCGATCTCGGGGAGGAGTTCATCCAGCCGGACGACTTGCACGTCGAACTGCGCAACCGGAACATTGTCCGGATCCTGACCGGCAATGGGCGACAGGAAAGAGTTGAAGCAAGTCATTTTCATTCGGTTGAAGGTCTGTACGGCTGCCTCACGCCCTAACGCTTCCTGGCGGATTGTCCAAAGCGGGTCAGTCATGGCCTTGCGACGCATAACCTCGGCCATCTGCGGGTCGGGCTCAAAGGAAAGGACAGGGCCGGTCCACTCGACGTCGAAGCGTATGAAGTCGTGGAACTGACCTTTGTTGCCGCCAACGTCCAACACCCGCTCAATGCCGCATCGTTCGATCAGGTGCTTTAGGCGGGCGGCGAGTGGCCGGCGTTCCGCGAGGTACTTCGGGAACGCCTCGTAGCCCAGCGCGTTAGCCGAACGTCCAATGATTTTTCTCAGCTGCACATCGGGTACCCCTCTGGAGAATATCGATGGTCGGCAATTAAGTCGTGGAGGTCAAAACGGGCTGGGGTGGGGTGAGTAGCGGGCGCCGCGGCTTTTCGCACCATCTCCGAGCCCGCTTCGATGGCCCTGTTCGGCGCCGACCTTTAGTGTCCCACAATTGCCTTCCTGATGTCCTCCCAAAGCGGACGGGGGGAGCGGCGCGTCCCATCGAAGGTCCGGATGTTGCCCAAGGAGGCTCCGCTGAGATGATCACGAGTAGCGAACCTGCCGTTCGCCCCATCATCGCGGCCGGATGCCTCTTCGGCATCCTGATCGTCATCCTCGTCCTCATCGCAAGCCATGAAATACCCCGGCGTCGCACCATGACGGACAGCGAGAAGGAGAAGGAACGCGAAGCCCAGGACACCTGGGATCCAGACAGTTAGTGCGACTTCTGGAGCACCTCGCATGACCGTTCCGCAATCACGCCCAAAGCCAAAAGCCTTGGCCAGGCGGAGGATCACCCTCCCTCGGCCGGGGCTTCGGTCGTGGCGGTGGGAAGCGTCACCCCAGCGGCGGCCACGTCACTGTGTCGTTGATCTCCGCCCAGGCCCGGGCCTTTGCCTTCGCCGGATCCATGCCGAGGAAGAACGCCGCCTCCGCCCAGCGCCGGCGGCGCAGCCCCTTGGAAGGCGTGAGCACGCCGTTGATCCGCTCGTTGCTGAACTTTGCCATGAAGTCCGCGGCCTCGCGCCACTTCTGGCTGTTCACGAGCCGCACCAGCGTCGGGCCAGCCACCCGGAGGTCGCCAAGGTTGTTCGCCATCAGGATGAGCACGGCGGCCTGGCGATTGGTCAGCGGGCCGGGGCACGCCTTCCGCACCAGCCCGGCCGCCTTCTCGAGGTCGCGCATGGCCATCACGTCGGCCATGGCATCGGTGATGGGTGGCGTGCTGGCCGTCACGCGGTTGCCCTTCATGTCAGTCGTGGACCCCACACCGATCGTCCACGTTCCGTTGCTGTCCTTGTAGGGAGAGAGCTTCCGCCCCTCGAATGCCTCAGACAGGGAGATGGCGGCATAAGGCACATCGCCATGCCAGAGATCGGCCAGAGTGGCGGGTGCGGGCTTCTCCGCCCCGGGCTTCAGAGCTGGCGGCTTAGGCGGGATGGCGATCTCGGAAGGCGCGAGTTCGTCGCCCACAAGCAGTACCGGGACATGCCCCATGGGCGAAGCGACGGTGCCCGCCATCTCCTTCCGGTTCCGCGCCTGCGCCCACTCGGCGATGCTGAGCAGCAGGCGGAAGAGGCCCATCAGCCCTGCCCCAGGTTGGATGGCGTCGGAGGTAGGGACGGCTTGGTCAGCCGGGACATGGCATCGGCGATCGCTGCGGCGGCCATGGTCTGCAACGCGTCCTGGCTGGGCGCCAGCTTGCCCATGACCTCGGGCAGGTTCGCTTCTGCGTAAGCCACCACGTCGGACACGATAAGGCCCGGCAGAGCCTTGGCACTGGCGCCTGACATGATCCGCTCGGTCGCCTTGCGCGTCATGGCGCCAAGGATGAGCGCCATGTCCTTGCTATGGGACGACGCCTGCAGCGAGGTCCGTAACGGGCCGGGCAACAGGGTCACGAGGTAGCCGCCGAGCGCGAGGATTAGTGGCGTCGCCACGTACTCCACCAGCGCCGGCACCAGGGGTGCAAGCCAATCGGGCATAGATTTTCTCCGTGTGGGATGCCGGATACCGCCCGGCGGCGGAACTAGATGTGCGCGCGCGGGTCCATGTAGATGGCCGGCGCTTCGTCCATGCCCTGGCGTTGGCCCGGGCTGGAAAGCCTATTCTCGAGCCGCTCCTGACGCCGCAGCATTTCCTCCATGCGGGCGACGAGGCCGGCGAGGCTTTGCGCGAGCGCGTTTACTTGCTGCTGTCCCGACTGATCCGAGAGCTCAAGTCCTCGAAGCCGGTCCGTGAGCGACTGCTGCTGCTGGTTTCGTATCGTCGTGGCGGTGTTTAACTGGGTCGCGAGTTCTACCAGCTTGGCGTCCGTCGCCTGCTGCCGAGCGACGACAGCCGAGAGCGCGGCAGTCCCCTCTGCCTTAGCCGCCTCCAGCGCGGTGATCCGCACGTTGACGGGGGCAATGGCGAAGTTCCAGATGATGCCGACGACGCCGAGGCCCGTCAGGGTGACGCCAGCCAGCGCGACCATGACCTTCAGCCACACGGGCACGTCAGCAAGGCGGTTCTGTGGGGGGGCGGCAGCAGCGCGCTTGGCTTCTGCCCGCTCGACGGCTCGCTCGATAGAGAGCTCTATCTGCTCCCGATCCTGCTTGTGGTGGTTGGCCTCGCGGATCTTCGCTTGGCCCTCCTTGATTTCAGTCAGATCCGCGACCGGAACCGCCACAGTCTTTGTGGGAACTGAGCGGGCACGGCCGCGGGACGTGGGCATTATTGTTCTCCGATTTGGCTGGGGATGTGCGGACGCATGGTCAATGCCTTTGCCCCGCGCGTTCGCGCGATGAGGGGATCATGCGGGGCTCCATTGTTGCAGCGAGTAGAAACGAGACGGCGCTTTAAGCGGCGTTGATCGCCGCCCCTTCGGAGAGAAGCTGGCTCCGAAGCTCAGCCACATTGATGTCCTGCAAGGCGACATCGCCGGGGCTCGCGGTAGCCATGGCAGCAGCCAGGCCAGCCGCGTGCCCGATGCACATGCTGGTAGCCTCCATGCGCACCAGACCCATCGCGCAGTGCGTCAGGCTCAGGCTCCACGTCGTAGAGACGTTGGTGAGTTCGTGGCGGCGAGGGAGCAGGCAGCCATAAGGGATCGGCACCATGCGGTTTGATCCTCCAACGTCAAGGAACAACCCGCCCTCGTTGTAGACGTACCAGGAGCCGTCGCCCCGCTGCAGGGCCACGCGCTGGATGTGGTGGCTGTCGAGCCAGTAGGAGCCCAGCGCGACCACGCTGCCCGCGTAGGGCACGGGCTGGTTGTCGGCCCGGCGGGTGTCGTGCTCGGTCATGATGTACTCGCCGCGCAGCCGGGCGTACTCCCGGACGTAGAGCTGCGGCGACCAGCCCGGCAGGTCGTTCGGGTGGGTCCGCGGGTACTCCCCCGCCGTGAGGCGGAGCGCCCGCATGCTCGCGCGCAGGTCCGCGGAGACCCGCGCGTCCGGGTGCGCCCAGAGCGTCCAGAGGAAGCCGCGGACGTGCGCCTCGATTGCCTTCCAGGCGCGCTCGCGCTGCTGGTAGTCGGGGGTGATGTAGGCCGCGGACAGGCCGAAGGCGTCGGTCGAGAAGGGCCCGTTGGCGTTCACGTCGAGCTTGCCGTTCGGCAGCACGTTCATGATCGCCATGGTGGACGAGCGCGTCACGGCCAGCCCCGCGTCGGCGCGGGCCTTGAGGTAGCGCAGCATCAGCTCGAACCGGGACGGGTCGTAGCCCGGCGGGGGGCTGGTCGGCAGCGGCTGCGCGTTGCTCAGCGTCTTTGTCATGCACAGGCGGAAGTTGAACGCCTGCGTGTCGGTGGGGCTCCCCGTGCCGACGGGGGGCACGGAGGCCGAGACGTCGGGCAGCAGGCCGGAGGCGGGGTCGCCCGCGCGCCGGTGCGGGCTGATGTAGTACCCCGCCCAGTTGTGCTTGGCGTCCTCCAGCTGCACGCCCGCGAGGTGCTCCCCGAACTCGGCGCGGCTCTCCCGCCCCGTGCGGAGGGTGGCCCCCGCGACGCGCAGGAGGTCGCCCTCGTAGGAGCTGTCGATCCACTGCCTCGCCTCGACGGTGATGCCGTCCAGCGTGACGATCTTGCGGAGCCGGGTGCCGTCCTTCGAGGCCCCGGCGACCCCCTTCGTCCAGATGTACTGGACCCCCTCCTCCGCGCACCACGACTGGAAGATCTTGTGCGCGACCGAGGGCTCAAGGTTCTGATTCTGGTCCAAGTCGTTGTAGTGCGCCCAGACCTTCTGGAAGAACTCCAGGCCGAGGCCGCCCAGCGCGGCGCGGTTCCGCAGGTCCGTCCCGCCCAAGCCGCCCGTCATCATCCCGCCGAGCTGGATCTCGCGCCAGCCGCCGAAGATGAGGACGGTGCGCCCCTTGCGCCGGGCCTCGATCGCCGCCGTGATGCCGCCGGGGGTAGCGCCGTAGACCGCGACGTCCACCGAGGCGTGGGCGGGCGTCGACGGCGCCTGTGGGGGCAGAGTGCGGAGGGTGAGGGCCGTCACGCCGCGATCCCGTAGCTTGTGCGGAGGATCCCGCCGTTGCGGAGGCGCACCGGCTCGGCCGGCTTGGCCTGGTAGAGGGCCAGCTTGGTCACGCGGGTGTAGGACACGAGGCCCGCCGACATGCCGAGCGCCGCCGCGTTGCTCGCGGTGTCGGGGAGCAGCCCCAGCCCGCTCGCGAACGAGACGCTGGTGGTCTCCGTGGAGCCGTCGAGGGCGAGCCGGACCGCCCCGCCCTGCGCGTCGAACTCCGCGTAGAAGTAGTGCGGGGTCTGCCGCGTGATCTCGCGGGAGTGGGTGACGGTCACCGCCGCGTCGGTGTCCAGCCGCCGCACCGCCAGCTGGAGCTGGGGGATGCCGGCCCCGGTCGAGACGCGCAGGGCGAAGCGGCCTAATGTCGTGGAGCCAGCCGTGGTGAATCGCAGGATCTCGCTCGTCAGGGCTTCGTCGAGCCAGAACACGCCCTCGACAGCGAAGACACCCACGTTCCGGCAGAGATTCTTGAGGCTCGACCCGCTGGCCGCTGCGAGACCTTGCAGACCGGAGAAGACCACGGCGTCGCTGTTGCCGATGCCGGTGCCATCCGTGCCCAGACCCAGGCGAGGCCACTGCGAAGTCGTCGCGGTCTTCGCGAAGACAACAGGGGTCCCGATCTTGGAGGTCAGACCGTCCACCATGACCGGAGAACCGGAAGTCGTGCGGAAAGATGTGTCGCTGGCGTCGAAGTAGGCGACGGCGCCGCCGTTCGCGCCCGGCGCGTAGACCTCAGCGGCGCCGATCACGTCCACGATCACCGGGACCGGGGGCGACACCCCCTCGGCGCCCGTGGCCCCCGCCGTGAGGGTGTAGCTCGGCGTGGCGCCGGCGTTCAGGGCGCCGGTCGTCTTGAAGACGCCGGTCGCGTCCACCGAGAAGGGTCCCGAGAGCGAGAACCCGGTGACGGCCCCGTCCGTGAGGATCTGCCCGACCGCCGTCCCGGCTGCCGCGCTGTCCCGCAGGGCGAACCGCTGGTTGGTCAGGATGTTCGCGGGGGGGACGTTGGTGACGTTGACGGTGATCGTGGTCTTGACCGTCCCCCAGGGGTTCTCCGCCGTGATCTCCGGCATGAGCTGGGGCGCCCCTTCGTAGTCCAGCGCGGACGCCGTGGTGATCTCCCCCGTCCGCTGGTCGATCGCGAAGGGCTCCGTGACCGAGAGCGTCACGTCAGCGCCACTGAAGCCCACGTAGCCCGCGAAGGCGCCGACCACGTTCTCAGAGACCGTGAACACACCGCCGCCCGTCAGAACCGGAGCGCCAGGCGGCGTCACATAGGCACCGCCGACGAGGGAGTAGCGGTCCGCGCCTGTCCCGATGAGGCTCAGAAGCGTCCCCACTCCGGCCGATCCCTTGCCGCTCGGCGCGTCCACAACAATGGGAGCAGCGTGATCGATCCACACCTGCCCGGCACCGCCCTGGCGGATCAGGCAGGCAAAGGGCGTCAATCCACTAGGGACCGTCACCTTTGTCATCGTCGCGGCGGCGACAGTGACGATGGTGTTTGCGTCGCTGGCCAGGAGCGTCGTCGGGCCAGTGACCGTGCGGCCCGCGAGCCATCCGCCAGTCATGGCGGCCGAGTTTGCGGCGGACGAAGCTGCAGCCTCCGCATCGGCGGTCTTGGTGAGGACCGTCTGCCGATCGGCCGCGACAAGCTCTTGGTTGGCTGCAACCTGCGAGCGTGCAGCCTCAGTGGCTTGTGCAGCGGCCTCTACCAGCGCCCGAGCCGTTTCCACAGCCTGGGCGTCATTGGCAACCTGCTCCACCTCAGCGGCGATGGCAGCGGTGCCGGCCGCCTTCACGGCAGCGAATAGCGTCTCCCCTGAGACGCCCTCGGTCGCCCCACCCACCCGCGACACCGGCAGCACGTCGCCCGGCAGGAACTCATCCGCCGTAGGCAGTTCCGCGATCCGCAGCGCCGTCAGCACCCCGCCGCCATAGGTCAGCAGCCCCGTGTCGTCGCCGGTCAGCCATAGGGGGCTGGACGGCATGGTCGGATCACCGAACCCGGGAACGACCGCAAACGTCATCCAGTCGAGCTGCCGGCTCGGCGTCTCGCACTGCGGCCGCACAGCCCACACGCCAGGCACAGTCACCTCGAGCTTCGAGGACCACGACGCCGGCGGGGAGCCTGCCTCGGGGTAGCCGAGGGTAGTGACCTCGACGCCGTTCGGGTCGCGCCAAAGGAAGGTCACGCTCGTCACAGCCACAGGCTTGCGGTCAAGGCCGGTGAAGAGCCCGACCGCATGCACAGTGTCACCCACCCACACGCGGGGCCGCAGGGCGTCGGAGCCGCCCACCTGTGCAGTAGCGGAGACGATCGTCATTCAGGGCCTCGCAAGCAGGACCGCCGCGGCGCCAGTCAGGCGCGCGGAGACCAAGGGACGGGGAGAGGTCAGAGGAAGGGCGGCCGCTCCGGTAGCAGCCCGTGATCGACATGCCAGAGGCGGACGGCCTCGCAATGGCCGTGCTGGCGGTTCAGCCAGTCCACGCAGCGGACCAGGGTGACGCCCCAGGGGCGCCCCGCCGCCGCCATGTCCCCGCAGCGGGCAGAGAAGGTGACCGCACCGTCCCCGCCGGTCAGGCCATTCAGGAAGCGCGACCCGCCCGAAAGCGTCTCGTGCAGCCAGCCCTCCTGGCGCTCGACTGGCGGCATGGGCGTCTCCTGCTTCGGGATGGTCGTGATTCTTTACGGATCGGTCAGAACGCTGCCGGAACCCTGCCCCAAGGCTTTGTTCCTACAAGCGCCCGGCACTTGGCGCGGCGTATGCACTACCCCCGGTTGCGAGACGCCAGCACGGCGCCGCGGGAGAGGGTCCTAATGAGCTTTCGGAATGTCGCGCTGGCCGTGGGCCTGGCGCTGAGCGTTGCTGCCACCGGTCCGGCGAGCGCCGATGTGATCTTCAATTTTGTCGGGACCAGCTACACCCCGCCGGGTCAGCCGACGGAGTTCGTCAACCGGGTGAATGGCCAGCTCGTGGTGACCGATGCAGCCTATGCTTCGGGGTACACCTTCAGCCGAACCCAGCTCGGAACCTTCGCCAACGGTCCGACCATCCAGCAGTCAGACAGCACTGACGGGCTGGTCGGCGTGACTTTCCGGTTTGGACCGGAGAGCGCCAGCAACGCTGACTTCGGCCTCCAGCGGAACGCCATCCAATACTTCGGGGCGATTTACCAAATCGCTATCGACATCAGCGCCGCCGCCAACAGCTTTCCGGTCGGGAGTCTGTACTTCAAGGATCTGAACTTCCTGGTGAACTACACCCTTTCGGGCGCCACTGGTTCAGGGTTTGGAGGCATTCTCGGCATGGGCAACTGCACCGAGCCTGGCTGCGCCTTCACGACAATCACGACCCAAGCTGTGCCTGAGCCGGCCTCTATGGCTCTCTTTGGGGCTGGGCTGCTCGGGCTGGCTGCGGTGAGGCGGAAGCGCCAGGTCTAAGAACACCTAACAGAACCGCTTGATTTGGCCGAGGCAGACCAGGGCGCAGGCGAGCGTCGTGAACGCCAGGTGGATGTCGGCGCGGCGCTCATAGCGGATGGTCAGGCGGCGGTAGCGGGCGAGCCAGGCGAAGGTGCGCTCGACAACCCAGCGGTGTCGTCCGAGGTGGGTGCTGCTCTCGATGCCTCGCCTTGCGATGCGCGGGGTGATGCCGCGGGCACGGCACTCACGACGGCAGCGGCGATGGTCGTAGGCCTTGTCGGCGTGAAGCTTGCCCGGCCTGCGCCGGGGACGGCCCCGGTGCCCGGTCCG
>NZ_JONP01000012.1 GCF_000711725.1 Roseomonas aerilata DSM 19363
CCCCCTCCCCATAAAGGAGGAAAAACTATCAGACGTTCTGGCCCGGTGGCCTGGTGCCTATAGCGAGTGTGACACACCCGATCCCATCCCGAACTCGGCCGTGAAACCACCCCGCGCCTATGGTACTGTGTCCTAAGACACGGGAGAGTCGGTCGGCGCCAGACCACCAGACCAGAACGTCACATCACACCCTCACGCGGGGTGGAGCAGCCCGGTAGCTCGTCAGGCTCATAACCTGAAGGTCACAGGTTCAAATCCTGTCCCCGCATCCAAACCTCAACAAAACGCCCCAGCCCCCACAGGCCGGGGCGTTCTGGTGTTCATACCACCTCACACTGTGACGCGCGCTCGTCGGCGGAAGGGGTTGCGGATCTTGATCTTGCGCGTCTTCAGCACGCGCGCCGGCGTCCGCATCGCCAGCCTCGCACCCTCCGGACCGCGCTGCAGGTGAAGTGTGCGCTCGTGGAAGGCTTCCAAACCCGGGCGGTGCCCGATCGAGATGAGCGCGCTGTCTGGCAGCTCGTCCACAACCAGCCGCATCATCGCGTCTTGGTTCTCCTCATCGAGCGCAGCTGTCGCCTCGTCCATGAAGATCCAGCGGGGCTTCTGGATAAGGAGCCGTGCGAAGCCCAACCGCTGCTGCTCGCCCAATGACAGCATTTGGTCCCAGCGTCCGTCCTCGTCCAGCTTATCCTCCAGGTGCGACAAGCCCACGCGCGACAGTGCAGCGGACGCCACCTCGTTCGTCACCGTTTCCGGCGGCTTTGGGTAGGACAGCGCGCCTCGCAACGTGCCGAGTGGCAGGTACGGGCGCTGCGGCATGAACATCGTGGCGTCGCGCGGCGGCATGAAGATTTCGCCGCTTCCCCAGGGCCAGATGCCCGCGAAAGCGCGGAACAGCGTGCTCTTGCCGGTGCCGGATTCACCTTTCACCAGCACCCGCTCGCCAGCACGGATCTCCGCTGTCGCCTCGGCGATCACGACCGAGCCGTTGGAGAAGGCCACCTGCACGTCGCGGAAGGCAACGCGCTCCTCCTCGCCTTCCGGCTCCTCCACGCGCACGATCGTCGGCTGATCGGGCTCGGTCACCATCTCCTCGATCACGCGCAGGGATTCGCGGAAGCTCAGAAGCCGCTCCACGCTCGAGCGCCACTCTGCCAGCCGCGGGAAGTTGTCCACGAACCAGTTCAGTGAGGCCTGCACCGAGCCGAAGGCGGAACCAATCTGCATCAGCCCGCCCAATGTGATCGCGCCCGAGAAGTAGGAGGGCGCCGCAACCACGGTCGGGAAGACGGAGGTCAGCATCCCGTAGGCGCTCGTCAGCCACATGAGATTGCGCTGGCTGCGCATGAGGTCGCGCACGGAAGTCGCGACATGCACGAAGGTTTGCACCAACCCGCGCCGCTCGTCGGTTTCGCCGCCGATCAGCGCGATGCCCTCGCTGCTCTCGCGGGCACGCACGAGTGAGAAGCGGAAATCAGCCTCCTTCGCCATCCGCTCCGTGTTCAGGCGCACCATGGGCCGCCCCACGAAAAAGGTGAGTACCGAGCCGATCGTCGCGTAGATCAGCGCCGCCCACACCATGTAGCCGGGGATCGTGATGGCGTGTCCGCCGATCGTCAGGTTCAGCGCGCCCGAAATCGTCCAGAGGATACCGATGAAGGCGCAGAGCATGATGGCGGAGTTGAAGAGGCCCGTCGCGAAATCCACCGCCAGGTCGACGCTCAGCCTCGCGTCCTCCGCGATGCGCTGGTCCGGGTTGTTGCTCTCCCCCGCGCGCTCGAGCTGGTAGTGGCGCGCATTCGTCATCCAGAGATCGAGCAGCCGCTTCGTCAGCCACTCCCGCCAACGCAACTGCACGAGCTGCTTCACATACAGCTGGTAGACCGCCGTTATCATCGATGACCCGGCTAGGCCGAGGAAGAGAACCATCTGCCAGAGGAAGGCGTCGCGGTCGCGGTTCTCCAGCGCGTTGAAGAAGTCGCGGTTCCAGAGGTTGAAGCGGATCTGGATGAGGATCTGCAGCAGCGTCAACGCCAGCAGGCCCGCCCCAAGATACCGCGCGCCTTTTTCCCGCAGGAAAAAACCGCCTGCCAGGCGGAGGAAGGCCATGACCGGTCCCGTCTGGATCTGCGCTGTCCCGGCCGCCGCCTGGGCTGCCGTCTCGTCTCTTTTCGTCTCGCTCACGCCCTGTCCTGCCCGTCCCCGCCCGTCATGCCCGGCACCGTCATGTCCTGATCAGTTGCCGGTTTTCTCTCACCGCGTGCCCCTCACTGCGGCTTGTCCACCGGCGCCGGTAGCGGCTCCAGCTTGTCCGGCGCCTCGCCGATCCGGTCGGCATCAAGTGCCTTGCCCCGGTCCTGCACCTCCGCGCCGCGACCCGAGGCCGCCACCGTCTTACCCACGGAGATGCGGTCGCCCAGCGCCGCCGCAACGCCGGGCGGCACGCGGATCACGGCCCCGCCGTCGAGGATCGCCCCGATCGAGTCGCCCTGCGCCGTCAGTAGCGGTGCCCGCACCGTGCCGGAGACCTCCAATCGGGCATCCGCCGCGTGGAAGGCTGGGAAGGTCCAGGTAGGCCGCTCCACGAAATGCGGTGCCGAGGAGCCGTCCTTCGCCCAGGCCAGCATCGTGATCACCGGCGCCCGCCGCGCGCGGATCCCGTAGACGACGATGCTGTGGCCCGGCGACACCGCCGCCATCATCTCGTCCGCGACATTCTCCGGAAAGATCACCTGAGGCCCCTCGCGGAACAGCAGCCGGTCGGTCTTTCCATCGGGGTTGATGAGGTAGCGGTCGATCACGCCCGTGAAGGAGGGAAGCTGCGTCGGGTCGAACCACAGGCGGCCCGACCCCTCAACCGTTCCCTGAGCCAGAACGGAGCCCCGAAAAGCAACCGGCCCCGCGAGAAAGATCGCGAGGCCGGTCACGCATGCCCTGCGCCGGTTCATGACGCCGTGTCAGATCCAGCCGCGTCCCGCGACGAGGGAGACGAGGAACAGGATGATGAAGATGACGAAGAGGATCTTCGCGATGCCGCTCGCTGCCGAGGCGACGCCACCGAAGCCGAGAACGCCCGCGACGAGCGCGATGATAAGGAAGATGACGGTCCAGTAGAGCATGGTAGATGTCCTTGGAGAGCGATGCGATGCCTCAACGTTGAAGCTCTGGCAGCGGTTGCCGCGCGGCCACGGTCCGTTGCCCTCGCGCTACACCGTTCCGTTCTGTCCCTCAGTCGCGCCGCTCGTAGAAACGGACTGGTTGGCGTTCCCCGCATCATGCGAGGAGGCCCAGTCAGCAAGCTGCCGCTCCGCCTCGTCAGGCCCGACCCCGTAGCGCTCGCGGATCCGCTCCAGCAGCATGTCCCGGTCCCCGCCGGCCTTGCTGATATCCTCCTCGGTCAGCTTGCCCCATTGCTGGCGGATCCTGCCGCCCATGCCCGACCAGTCGCCGGCGAAACGGTCCCAGTCCATCGATGCCTCCCTGTTCCCACCGCCCGCGCACCGCGAGCCCCAGCCCATGCAGCGCGGGCCACCGGCGGAAACGAGCGCAAGGCCCGGCCAGTTGCCCGGCCGGGCCTTCGGTCTCGCGCGGGAAGGAACTTCAGGTCAGCGGAACGCCGCCGGAGACCGCTTGGTAGGTTGCGATGGCCAGCGCCATCGGCTCGAAGGGCTTGCTGATGATGAAGGCCGGCTCCAGCCGGTCCGCCGTCAGCAGACGCTCGGGATAGGCGGTCACGAAGATCACCGGCGTGTCCTGCTCCTGCAGGATTCGCTGCACGGCCGAAATCCCGTCCCCGCCTGGGCCGAGATTCACGTCGGCCAGGATCAGGCCGGGCTTCAGGTCCCGCGCCATGGCCACCGCTTCCATCTCCCCGCTGGCGATACCCACCACGTTGTGCCCGCAGGCCTCCACCAGCTGGCGAATGTCCATCGCGATGATCGGCTCGTCCTCGATCACCATGATGTCCGTGGCCGCGACCGCCCGCAGCGCCTCGCGCGCCGAATCGAGCAGCCGCCGTGCCTCGGGCAGCGGTGTGTCGATCACCTGCGCCGCATCTGTGAGCGAAAGGTCCTCCAGCGACGTCAGCAGCAGAAGCTGGCGCTGCTTGGCGCTGATGTGCTCGCCGGTGCTGTCCGGAACCAGCCGGCTCACCCCGGCAAAGAGGGCGATCTCGACCGGCACGTCGGAGGGCAGGCCGGCGCGTAGCGCCTGCGCCACCAGCGCGTCACCGCGTGCCTGTCCGCCCGTCAGGGCGCGCGCGTAGCGCCGTGCGAAGGGCAGGGTGCGAAGCAACTCCCCCTGCGAGACCGCATTCATCCGTGATAGTCCTCCGAGAGCCCGTCCGGGCCACCCGAATGGCGGGCCGGCGAGTCCATAGATGGGTCCATTGGCCGCCGCGTCCATGCACGATGACCATTCCTGCGCAAAGCCACCCTCTCGATCGGGTTCATGACGAAACAGGACGACCCAGTGGGCGAGGAGTTCCGCCCCGCCCTCATCCGCCTGCTCCCCGATCTCCGGGCCTTCGCACGCTTCCTCGCTCGCGATCCGGCAGCAGCCGACGATCTCGTGCAAGACACATTGCTGCGCGCACTCCGTAACGAGGAGCAGTGGCAGGCCGGCACCAGCCTACGCGCCTGGACCTTCTCCATCCTGCGCAACGCCTGGTTCGAGAACCGCCGCCGCGCGGCGGCGCAGAAGCGCGCCCTTGATCGCGTTCCGGTGGAGGAAGGTGCGCCCGCCGGGCAGGAGCACCGGATGGAGGTGATGGGTCTCGCCCGCGCCATGTCTCACCTTCCGCGCGACCAGCAGGAGGCGCTCGTGCTTGTGGGCGCCCTCGGCTTCTCCGGCGAGGACGCGGCGCGGGTCGCGGGAGTGCAGGTGGGCACTCTCAAGACTCGGCTCTCCCGCGCCAGGAAGGCGCTGGCCGCCCAGTACGGTGGCCCGGAAGAGGAAGGGACAGGTCCAGAGCCTTGAAAATACAGCCCCCGTTTTCGTGAACAAGGATTTGGTAACCTATCTCCAGGGACACGCATTGGTCCGGCGAAGTTCGAGACGAGGGAAAGTCACCATGACGAACACCGCCGCCGAGACCACGATGACCCAGCAGCCCACCCGCGCCACGCATACCGTTGCCGACTTCCACAAGCTGCTCGTCACCACGCTGCCCCGGCTCCGGGTTCAGGCCCTCGCCCTCACTCGCAACCGCTCCGATGCCGACGACCTCGTCCAGGCTGCCGTGACCTCCGCGCTTGCCGCGAAGGACAGCTTCATGCCCGGCACCAACTTCGGCGCCTGGATGTTCCGCATCCTCCGCAACCGCTTCATCTCCGACGTGCGCCGCAAGCGCGAGACGACGGACATCGACGATGTGCCGAGCAGCGCCTTCGCCCGCCCCGGCGCCCAGGAGGACAGCTTGGTGATGCGCGAGCTGCGTGGCCATCTCGGCAAGCTGCCCGCCGAGCAGCGCACCGCCCTGGTGATGGTGACCGTGCAGGGCCTCTCCTACGAGGAGGTGGCGGCCGCCATGGATTGCGCCGTCGGTACCGCCAAGTGCCGCGTCTTCCGCGCCCGCCAGACCCTCCAGCGCTGGCTGACCGGCGAGGAGCGCGGCGTGGAGACCCCGGTGGAGTCCCGTTCTGCCGCTCGCAAGTCCGCCTCTTCCACTCGCGCCGCCCGCCGTCATACTGCGCGCGACGAGAACGGAGTGGGGCACGCGTCCCCTGTCTGAGGATGGACGAGGGTAAGCCAGAGTCGAAAGCGGGGGCCGCTGTGTCGAAGCCCGTGCAGTCCGGCACGAACGGTCGCGGCCAAGCCGCGCCCGAGGCTGCGTTTGACATCTGGCTGCAGCGCGGCCTCCACCAGCTGTTCGACGACGTGATGCGCGAGCCCATCCCAGAAGAGCTGCTGCGCCTGATCGAGCAGGATCGCGGGCAGAGCTGAGACAGGTGCCGGACGATACGTCCCCGTCCGGCGCTGCCGCGGGTCCTGAATTCACCCAATCCGCCGTATCCCAGGGCGCGGTAGGCGCCGCCGAGGGGCAGTTCCCTGCCGGGGCCGCCCACAACGCGCCCGCCGGCTGGTTCCGCCGCTGGCTTGCCACCGTGCTCGGCGGAATTCGTGGCCGGATGATCGTGCTGCTGATGGTGGCCGGCATTCCTGTCGCCTCCATTGCCATCACCAATGCCCTGCAGGACCACCGCGCCGCCCTCGCCGAAGGGCGGCGCGCTGTGGAGAGCTTCCGCACGCTGATGGCGGTGCGCTACGGCGCGGCCCTCGGTGCCGCCGAGTCGCTCCTCGCTGCCCTGGCGCGCGAGGATCCGCGCGCGACCGATGAGCCCAAGGCCTGCAACCCCGCCCTTCGCCGCGTGATCGACCTGCATCCCGGCGATGTCGGGGAGATCGCGCTCATCGTTCCCGGCTCCCTCCCGCTCTGTGGCTCCATCCCGGCAGGCGTCGATCTGGCTGGCCTGATGAACGAGGCCCTTGAGGCGGGAAGCCCCGTCTACGGCGGCTTCCTGCCTGGCGGCAGCGCGCGCCTGCCCGTGCTGCCGGTGGTGGTGCCCGGCGCGGGCTCGATCATAGGTGGCCAGCCCGCCGGCAGTCCCGCGCCGAGCCCCGTGGCCAACCCGGGCGGCACCTGGGCTGTTGCCGGCACGGTAGCACTCCGCGACTTCTCGCCTCTCTCCGCGGGTGGCGGAAGGGAGGGTGGCGGCCTCGTCTGGCTGGTGGACCGCGATGGCCGCATCCTGGCCCCCGGTGGTGCCGGCGGTCCGGCCCTCGACCCCTCGATGCTGGAGCGGCTGGATGACGGCGGCCAGGTGGTGGACGGCCTTAATGGTAATTTCGCCTATGCCAGTGCCCGCCTGAATCCAGGTCTCCGCCTCATTGTCGCACAGCCCGTCGGCGTTGTGCGGGAGGCGGCGCGCACCGTCCTCATCCAGCGCGTCATGGAGTTGGCGACCTTCCTTGTCGCCTGCCTCGCCGCCATCGTAGTGGGCGCGGACCTCGCCATGGTGCGGCCGCTGCGCCTGCTCTCAGTCCGCGTACGTGGCTGGCGACCGGGCGCCGCCTTCCGTGTCAGCCCCGCCGGCACCGAGCCGCGGGAGGTGCGGGCAGTGGAGCAGGCCTTCAGCGAGGCCGCCGCCGCCCTCGCCCGGCGGGAATCGGACCTGCGCGCGGCCCTTGAGCAGCGGGATGCCCTGATGGGCGAGATCCACCACCGCGTGAAGAACAACCTTCAGATTGTCTCCTCGCTCCTCAACCTCCAGGCCGGCCGGATCGGAGACCCCGCGGCAACCGCCGAGTTCCTCGCCGCCCGCAACCGCGTGCGGGCGCTGGCGACGCTGCACCGCCACCTCTACATGCAGCACTCCTTCGAGACGGTCTCGCTCGTCCCCTTCCTGACCGAGCTGACGAACCAGCAATTCTCGTCCCATAACGAATCGCCGGGCGAGCGCCTCGCGCTGCGGCTGGAGGTCGCGGACATCGCCATCTCCACCGATCAGGCGGTCTCCCTCTCGCTCCTGGTGACCGAGGCCGTGGGCAACGCCGTGGAGCACGCCTTTCCGGACGATATGCGCGGCACCATCCGCCTCAGCCTGTCGGAGGAGGGCGGCACGGTCACGCTGGTCATCGGCGACGACGGCATCGGGATCCCCGACCGCAAGGAACGTCCCCGCGGCCTCGGCATCCAGCTCATGGAGGGCTTCGCCAAGCAGCTCGGCGGCCCACTCACCGGAGGGCGCCGGTCGCCGGAGGAGGGCGGGGGCACCTGCTGGACGGTCCGCTTCCCCATCCGCGACAACCATCCCCCGCGCACGATGTCGGGCTGAGAAAGGGGAGGGGGGCTGCCCTCGCCGCGCGCTCGCCCCAACTTTCCGGATGCGCAACCCTCCCCTGGCAGCCGCGCAACCCCGCCCCAGGGGGCGCGTTGCCCCCCCGACCGAACCATGTCCCGAGGAGAGTATTGATGAGCGAGAACACCGACGCCGGTAAGACCTTCGACCAGGCCTCTGCCGCTGTGAATGACGCGGTCGGCAGCGTGGGCGAGCAGCTTGCGGCGCTTCGCAAGCAGGTCGAGGAACTCCTCGCCGACCGCCAGAAGTACATGTCCCAGGCGATGGACGCCGCCGAGGGCTATGCTGCCCGCGCGACCGACGCCACCCGCGTGCAGTACGAGGCCGTGACCGACCGCGTGCGCGAGCGCCCGGGCCAGTCCCTGCTGATCGCCGCCGGCGTCGGCTACATCCTCGCCCGCATCCTCGGCCGCTGAAGGGGCGGGGCGCGATGCGGACCTTCAGCCTGGTCGGCATGGCGGCGCAGGCGGAAGGCCGGCGCCTAAAGGCGAAGGCAAGCGCCACCGCCACCCGGATCGGCTTCTATGTCGGCGCCGGCGTGATGGGGCTCGCGGCCTTTGCGATGCTACACGTCCTCCTGTTCCACACCGCGCTGCTCTATTTCGGGCCGATCGTCTCCGCGCTGGTGGTGCTGGTGCTCGATCTCGTGGTCGCTGGCATTCTTGTTCTCCTCGCCTCCCGCAAGGCCACCCCGCGGGAGGAGATGGAGGCGCAGGCCGTGCGCAACGTGGCGTTGCAGGGCGCGGCGCAATCCGCGGTTGCCGGCTTTACCACCCAGGCGGCACCGCTGGTGGCGGTGGCGGGAATCGCCATCGCCGCCCTCTGGCCGAAGCTCTGGGGCAACCGCCGGGCCTGAACCGCGGCCCGGACGCCGCCGAGCACGAGAGAAGAAAGGCGTCTTCCCCGGGAAGGCGCCTTTTTCGTTGCGGGTAGTGGCATCCTCGGGGTGTCATCTATCTGTCATATAAGTGCAACGCAGGCGTCGCCGGTGGTGCCTAGAAGGCGCGCGCCGGTCCCCACCCCTTGGGGCAGGCACGGAACCTTCGGAGATCACGCCGTGATCCAGCGCCGCATCGCTCTCGCCAGCCTCGCCACCCTTGCCGCCGGGCGCTTCCTGCCCGCCCTGGCCCAGGCTCCCGCCCAGGTGACGGGCGCCGGCGCCTCCTTCCCGAACCCCGTCTACCAGCGCTGGGGCGAGGGGGCGAAGGCGGCCGGTATCGAGCTGAACTATCAGTCCGTCGGCTCTGGCGCGGGCATCAACCAGATCCGCAACCGCACCGTGGACTTCGGCGCCTCCGACGCCCCGCTGACCCAGCAGCAGCTCACCGAGGGCAACCTCATGCAGTTCCCCTCGGTCATGGGCGCGGTGGTCGCCATTGTGAACATCCCCGGGGTCGCCGAGGACCAGCTCCGCCTGACCGGCGAGCTGCTGGCCGACATCTATCTCGGCAAGGTCAGCAAGTGGAACGATCCTCGGATCGTCGAGATGAACGCAGGCGTCACCCTGCCGAACCTGGCGATCGCCCCCGTCTACCGGGCCGATGCCTCGGGCACGAGTTTCGTCTTCACCTCCTACCTGGCGGCCGTCTCGGAGGAGTGGAAGTCGAAGGTCGGCGCCGGCACCTCGGTGCGCTGGGGCACGGGCGCGGGCGCCCGCGGCAACGAGGGCGTGGCGGGCACGGTCCGCAACACCCGCGGCGGCATCGGCTATGTCGAGAACGCCTATGCGAGCACGAACAAGCTCGCGACCGCGCAGCTCCGCAACAAGGCCGGCCAGTACGTGAAGCCGACGATGGAGACCTTCCAGGCCGCGGCCTCGAACGCCGACTGGACCGTGCCGGGCTTCGCCGCCAGCCTCGTGGACCAGCAGGGCGCCAATTCCTGGCCGATCGTCTCCCCGACCTTCATCCTGCTGCCGACCAACCCGACGGATATCGCCCGCACCCGCGCGGTGCTGCGCTTCTTCGACTGGGCCTATAAGAATGGCGGCGAGCTCGCCCGCAGCCTCGAGTACATCCCCCTGCCCGAGAACGTGCAGAACGCCGTCCGCGCCGCCTGGGCGGGGATCAAGGTGAACGGGCAGGCCGCTTGGCCGGTCTGATCGGACGGTCCAGCAGCCCCAGCCCAACCTGACAAGGAGCCCCGCGTGGCCCAGGTCGTCATCGCCGATGCCGCCGCCGCCGCCCCGCCCCGCCCCGCGACCAAGCGGGGCGCGGGCACGGGCGACGTCATCTTCGCGGGCCTCTGCCGGGCCGCCGCCGTGCTCGTCCTGGTCCTGCTCGGCGCCATCATCGTCGAGCTGTTCCTGGGCGGCCTGCCGGCCTTCCGGGCCTTCGGTGCCGCCTTCCTGACCTCCACGGAGTGGGACCCGGTCAGCGACATCTACGGCGCGGGCGTGTCGATCTATGGCACGCTCCTCACCGCCATCCTCGCCCTCATCCTCGCGGTGCCGCTTGCATTCGGCATCGCCTTCTTCCTCACGGAACTCGCGCCCGACTGGCTGCGGGGCCCGGTCGGCACCGCGATCGAGCTGCTCGCCGCCGTGCCCTCCATCATCTTCGGCATGTGGGGCTTCTTTCTCATCGTGCCGCTGATGGCCGGCACCGTGCAGCCCGCCATCATCGACACGCTCGGCGAGCTGCCCCTGGTCGGCGATCTTTTCCAGGGGCCGCCCTTCGGCACCGGCCTCTTCACCGCAGCCCTGATCCTCGCGATCATGGTGCTGCCCTTCATCGCCGCCACGATGCGCGACGTCTTCCTCCAGGTCCCCGGCGTCTACAAGGAGAGCGCCTACGGCCTCGGCGCCACCCGGTGGGAGGTGATGCGGCGCGTGGTGCTGCCCTATACCCGCATCTCGGTGGTCGGCGGCATCATGCTCGGCCTCGGCCGCGCGCTCGGCGAGACGATGGCGGTCACCTTCGTCATCGGCAACGCCAACCGCATCGCCACCTCCGTCTTCGGGCCGGGCAACACCATCGCCTCCCTCGTGGCACTGGAGTTCGGGGAGAGCGCGGCGGGCAGCCTCAAGCTCGCCTCCCTCCTCGCCCTCGGCTTCATCCTCTTCGTCATCTCCTTCGGGGTGCTCGCGCTCTCGCGCTGGCTGCTCCGCGCCCGCACGGGGAGCTGAGCCCGATGTCCGCCACCACCGCTTCCTCGATCCCGGGCCGCCCCAAGGACCTTCGCGCTTCCGCCGCACTCGGCCGCAGGCGGGCGCGGATGGATGCGACGATCCGCACTCTCTGCACCCTCGCCACTCTGCTCGGCCTGCTCTTCCTCGTATCGATCCTCGCCACCCTCATCTGGAAGGGCGCGAGCGGCCTCTCCTTTCGCGTCTTCACCGACGTGACGAAGCCGCCGGGTTCGGGCGGCGGGCTGTTGAACCCGATCGTCGGCAGCCTCATCCAGGTTGCGCTCGGCACCCTCGTCGGCACGCCCATCGGCCTGCTGGTCGGTACCTATCTCGCGGAATACGCGGGCAACTCGCGTCTTGGGAACGTCGTCCGCTTCGTCTCGGACGTGCTGCTCTCCGCGCCCTCGATCCTCATCGGCCTCTTCGTCTACCAGTTCCTCGTCCTGCCCTTCGGCGGCTTCTCCGGCTGGGCGGGGGTGGTCGCGCTGGCCATCATCGTCATCCCCGTCGTCGTCCGCACGACGGAGGACATGCTCCGCCTCCTGCCCAACACGCTGCGTGAGGCGGTGATCGGCCTCGGCGCACCCAAGTGGAAGATGATCGTCCTCGTCTGCTGGCGGGCCGCGGTCTCGGGCATCCTCACGGGTGTGCTGCTGGCGGTCGCCCGCATCGCCGGCGAGACGGCGCCGCTGCTCTTCACCTCGCTGGGCAACCTCAACTGGTCGGTGAACCTCTCCCAGCCGATGTCGAGCCTGCCGATCACCATCTACTCCTACGCGGGCTCGCCCTATGAGGACTGGATCACCCTCGCCTGGACCGGCGCCCTGGTGATCACCCTCGGCGTGCTCGGCCTGAACATCGTCGCCCGCGCCGTGCTGCGCGCCCGCGGATAGGAAAGACCATGAACCAGACCACCGGGGACCAGACCACCGGCAGCGCCGCCCCCAGCGCCGGCACCCTGAACCCGATGCCGGCGAATGCCGCTCAGGCCGGCCTTGCCGCGCAGAAGGTGGGCGCCACGGCCCAGGCGGCTGCGCAGTCCTCCTCCGGCAGCTTCGGCGGCATGGCCGTGCGCTCGACCGCCGGCATGAACCCTGCCCGCATCGCCATTCGTGACCTCGACTTCTTCTACGGCACGAACAAGGCGTTGAAGGGCATCTCCCTCGACCTGCCGGACCGCCAGGTTACCGGCATGATCGGCCCCTCGGGCTGCGGCAAATCCACCCTGCTGCGGATCCTGAACCGCATGTACAGCCTCTATCCCGGCCAGCGCGCCGAGGGGCAGGTGATGATGGATGGCGAGAACATCATCGACCCCGCCCTCGACCTGAACGCGCTCCGCGCCCGCATCGGGATGGTCTTCCAGAAGCCCACGCCCTTTCCGATGACGATCGCCGAGAACATCGCCTTCGGCATCCGCCTGCACGAGAACCTCAACCGCGCCGAGATGGCCGAGCGCGTGGAATGGGCGCTCACCCGCGCCGCCCTCTGGCCCGAGGTGAAGGACCGGCTGAACAGCTCCGCCATGGGCCTCTCGGGCGGCCAGCAGCAGCGCCTCTGCATCGCCCGCACCATCGCGGTGCGGCCGGAGGTTATCCTCTTCGACGAGCCGACGAGCGCGCTCGACCCCATCAGCACCCTCAAGATCGAGGAGCTGATCGACGAGCTGAAGCGCGACTTCACCATCGCGATCGTCACGCACAACATGCAGCAGGCCGCCCGCTGCGCCGACCAGGTGGCCTTCTTCTACCTGGGCGAACTGGTGGAGGTGGCGCCCGCCGCCGACCTCTTCACCGCGCCGCGCCAGAAGCGCACCCAGGAATACATCACCGGCCGCTTCGGCTAGGGCAGGGGAGCGAGCCATGGACCAACACCCGGACCGACAGGCGGATCGCACCGTGAAGTCCTACGAAGAAGACCTCCGCCGCCTCCGCGAGTTGATCGCCCGCATGGGCGGCCTCGCCGAGCGCCAGGTGGCCGACAGCGCCTACGCGCTCGTCCGCCGCGACTCCGAACTCGCCGGCGAGGTGGTCGGCCGGGATGCCCCGATCGACGCGCTGGAGCGCGAGGTGGACAGCTTCTGCGTCCGCCTCCTGGCGCTGCGCCAGCCCATGGCCGGCGACCTCCGCTTCATCATCGCGGCGCTCAAGATCAGCCAGGACATCGAGCGCATCGGCGACTACGCCCGCAACGTCGCCAAGCGCGCCATCATCGTCTCCGGCCAGCCCTTTCTCGGCGGCGTCAACGGCTTCCAGTGGATGGCGCAGATGGTCCAGCGCAACCTGAAGGACAGCATCGACGCCTTCCTGCGCGAGGACGCGGAGCTGGCCGAGCGCGTCTGGGCCGCCGACGCCCCGGTGGACGACATCTACACCGGCATCTTCCGCGAGATGCTCACCCACATGATGGAGGACCCGCGCAACATCACCGCGGCCACTCACATGCTCTTCATTGCGAAGAACTTCGAGCGCATCGGCGACCACGCGACGAACATCGCGGAGACCGTGCACTACGCCGTGCGCGGCGCCGTGCTGCCGGAGGACCGTCCGAAGGCGGACATCTCCGCCGACCTGCCGCCGACACCGGGGGCCTGAGGAGTTGGGGATGAGATCGGCGTCGCTCCCCGAGCACCAGCGCCCGACCATCCTCGTGGTGGAGGACGAGGCGCCGCTCCTCACCCTGCTGCGCTACAACCTCGAGAAGCAGGGCTTTCGGGTCGAGGAGGCGACGGACGGGCCGGAGGCGCTGATCCGCGTCGCCGAGGCCAAGCCCGACCTCATGCTGCTCGACTGGATGCTGCCGGCCATGTCCGGCCTCGAGGTCTGCCGCCAGCTCCGCCGCCGCCCCGAGACGCGCGACCTGCCGATCATCATGGTCACCGCCCGCACCGAGGAGGCCGACGCCGTCCGGGCGCTCGACACAGGCGCAGACGACCACATCGGCAAGCCCTTCACGATCGAGGCGCTGCTGGCCCGAATCCGCGCCCTCATGCGCCGGGCCTCGGGGCCGGCGACCAAGGGCGCCCTGACTTGGCAAGACATCTCCATGGACCAGGACGCCCACCGCGTGACGCGCGCGGGCCGAAACCTCCATCTCGGCCCCACCGAGTACCGCCTGCTGGAGTTCTTCCTCCAGCACCCCGGCCGCGTCTTCTCGCGCGAGCAATTGCTGGACGCCGTCTGGGGCCGCGACATCCATGTCGAGTTGCGCACGGTGGACGTTCATATCCGCCGCCTCCGCAAGGCCGTGAACGGCGATGCGGAGGGCGACGTGATCCGCACCGTCCGCAGCGCCGGCTACGCGCTCGACGTCGAATAGGCCGGGCCTCCCCCCTGTTCCCGTCCCGACTGCCGCCCTAGGCTGCCCACCGCAACGGGGGATGGACAGGCGTGCAGGGGCCGGAGTCGGACATCGCGGCGATGCGACACGAGATGCCGCCCGCCGTGGAAGCGGTCCCCGCCCTGCTTGACCAGTTGGAGGCCTTCGCCGAGGCCAGCGCCCTCTCGCCCCGCAATGCCCAGCACCTCGTCCTCGTGGCGGAGGAGCTGGCCGCGAATGTCGCCATGCACGCCACCGGCGCCACCCGCCTGCTTGTGGAGGTCCGGCGCGAGGGCCCGGCCCTGCACCTCCTGGTCGAGGACGACGGACCCGCCTTCGACCCCCTCTCCGCCGCCGCCCCGGACCTCGAATCCGGGGTGGAGGAGCGCGACCTGGGCGGTCTCGGCGTGCATTTCCTCCGCACCCTCGCGCGGAACGTCAGCTACGAGCGCCGCGGGGGCCTCAACCGCGTCACGGCCCTTCTGGACGCCGGCTGAGCCCAGGCGCCACAATCGCCGCGCATTCGTCACCCGACCGCCGCCGCACCCGGCCGCCGGTCCGACAGGGAAGACCCAGCGCCATGCAGATCACCGAGCACAAGGAAGGCGCCCTGACCGTCGCGGCCCTCGACGGCCGCCTCGACACCGCGACCGCCCCGGCGACGGAGGAGAAGCTCGTCGCCCTGCTCGAGGGCGGCGGCGTGGTGGCGGACATGTCGGGGGTTCGCTACGTCTCCTCCGCCGGTCTGCGCGTGCTTCTGAAGGCCGCGAAGCAGGCCCGGACCAAGGGCGTCCCATTCTCCGTCTGCGGCCTGCAGCCCGCCGTGCAGGAGGTCTTTGAGATCTCCGGCTTCGACAAGATCATTCCGTCCCACCCGACGCGCGCCGCGGCGCTCGCGGGCGGCTGACCACCCTTTCCGAGGATCGGGGCCGTGCCGCCGGGCGCCGCCGAGGCGCCGCCGCAGGCAGCGGCCGGCGCCTCCGCGCGCGGCCTCCTGCCGGAGGCGGCGGAGCAGGCGCTGTCGCGGCTCGCCGGTCTCGCGCCCTCCCCCGTGCTGCGCCGGCGGTTGGAAGGCGCGGCGCCCCTTCTCGCCGCCCTGGCCCCGCTACCCTCGGACGCCCCCCTCTCCCTCCTCGATTCGCCCTCCTGGGCCGCGCTGCTCGATGCCGTGACAGTGCAGGAGACCCGCCTCTTCCGCGCCGCCTCGCAGATCACCGCGCTTGCCGACCGGTTGCCCTCGCTACCCGGCCCGCCTCGCCTGCTTTCCGCCGGCTGCGCGACGGGGGAGGAGGCCTGGACGCTCGCCGTCCTCGCGACCGAGGCGGGACTTCCGGCGGAGGTCATCGGAATCGACCTTTGCCGCCCCGCCCTCGCCGCTGCCGCCGCGGGACGGTACGGTGCCGGGCCACCGGATGCGCTGCGCGAGGTGCCGCCCGACTATCGCCCCTATTTCCGGCGCTGCGGCGACCTGATCGAGCCGCTGGCCCCGGCGCCCCGCTTCCGCCGCGCCAATCTCCTCGACCTGCCGGAGGATCTGGGCCTCTTCGGCGCGATCCTCTGCCGCAACGTGCTCATCTACCTCCTTCCCGGAGCGCGGGCCGAGGTGATGCGCGGCCTCGTCGAGCGGCTGCTGCCCGGCGGCCTGCTGCTGCTCGGCCCCACCGACGCCCCAGGCCCCGAGCTGCCCCTCCGACCCGAGCCCGGCGCCTCCGGCACTTGGCGCCGGAGATGAGGCCGGGACATACGACTTCCGCAGGTCTGCGGGCCGGAGGCCGAGTCTACCGGCTGCCGGAGGGTGCCTCCGCCATGGCGGCCCCGATCCTCCGCCCCCTCCCTGGCGGTGGTGGCGGGCTGCTTGTCGGGCTGCTCGGCGCGAGTGCGGTGCCGGCCTGGGTATTGCCCGGCGCCGCTCGACCGGCGGCCGCCTGGGTACTGGTGCCAGAGGCCGAGGGCGCCCTGCTCCTTGGCGGGGATGCCCTGGTCGAGCCCCCGTCCGGCGCCCCTCTGGCTCCTTCGCCCGCCTACCCGCCCGCGCGCCTGCGCCTGTCCCAACCGGAAGAGGCTTCCGGCCCCACTGTGCCGGCGGAGGCCACCGCGCGAGGCGGCTTCCGCCTCTCCCTGCCGGGGCCGGTCCCTGCCGCACTCGACTTGCCCTTCGGCGCCCTTTCCCGCCTGCTTCCCATGCCGCTGCTCCACCCGGCGCCCGACGCGCCGCCCGAGGCGCTCGGCCTTGCCTGGACCTCCGTTGGGCCGGTCCTCGTCCTCGATCCCCGGCCCTTCGGCGGCGACGCGGGGGAGGCGCCGCTCCTCGCCGTGATGCTCTCCGCCGGCCGGCAGCTCGGCCTGCCCTGCCGGGCCGCCACCCCTATGACCGCCGCGCCCGCGCTGCCGGCGGCCCTCGCGCGCCCCGCGCTTCTCGCGGCTGCCCCTCTCGCGCGCGTGCCCGAACCCGCGCGGGAGGTGCCGCGCCGCCACGTCCTCCTGGCCAGCGCGGGCGCCGCCGGCTTCGCCCTTCCGCTGGAGGAGGTGGCCGCCGTCCTGCCCCCGCAGGTTCCGCGGAACGGCGGTGGCGCGCCCGTGGCCGGCATCGTGGCGCATCGCGGCGACGTGCTGCCCGTGCTCGATGCCGGCGCGCGGCTGGGCCAGGGGCCCGTCCTCGGGCATGGGCGGCCGCAGCCGCTGCTTCGCCTGGCCGGCTCCAGCCCCGCGGCGCTCGCCGTCTCCGCCGTCTCTGGCCTGCGCGCCGTGCCGGAGGCCGACATCGCCCCCGTGGCCGGGGAGGGGCTGGTCGTCGCCGTCCTGCACCTCGACGGCAAGCCCACGCCCCTGCTGAGCGCCCGCGCGCTGGCGGAAGTCCTCGCGAGGGGGCGCGCTGCATGACCCGCGTCCTCGTCGTAGACGACTCCGGCTTTATGAGAATGGCGCTGCGCCGCATCATCGAGGCGGAGGGCGACCTGAAGGTGGTGGGCGAGGCCAGCGAGGCCGCCGCCGCCCTCGAGCTCGCCGGCCGGCTCCGCCCGGACGTCGTGACGATGGACCTCGAGATGCCCGGTCTCGACGGTATCGAAGCTACCCGCCGCCTCGTCGCCCTGCCGGATCCGCCGGCGGTGGTGATGGTCAGCCATCACACGCGGGACGGTTCGGCCAACGCGCTCGCCGCCCTCGGGGCGGGGGCGGCGGACGTGCTGTGGAAGGGCTCCTCCCTCGGCAGCCTCGACCTCGCCCAGATCGACCGCGACCTGCGCGGCCGCCTCCGCCACTGGGCGGGGCAGCGCCCAGCGGCCGCGCGCGCCGCCCCGCCACTCCACGTGCCCACCGCCACCGGGCCGGCCAGCAACCTGCCCGGCGCCACCGACGTCGTCCTCCTCGCCGCCTCCACCGGTGGGCCAGAGGCGCTGGAGGCGCTGTTGTCCGCCGCCGGTCCCCTCGCGGTGCCGGTTGTCATCGCGCAGCACATGCCCCCCGACCTCAGCCCCGACCTCGCCCGTCACCTGGCTGCCCGCAGCGGGCTGCCGGTGGTGCTCGGCACCCACGGCATGCCGCTCGCGGCGGGAACGGTGGCCGTGATCCCCGGCGGCACCGACGGGCACCTCGCCCGCGCCGTCGGGGGCGGCTTCGTGTTGCGCCTCGGAAGGGGGGAGGGGGTGGTGCATCCTTCCGCCGACACCCTCTTCCGCTCCGCTGCCCTCGTCGCGCGTGGGGCGGTCGGCATCGTCCTCACGGGCATGGGGCGAGACGGCGCCGCCGGGGCGGCGGCGCTGCGCGAGCGCGGCATGGCGGTGCTCGTTCAAAGCCCCGAAAGCTGTGTTGTCGCGGGAATGCCCGGCGCCGTGATCGAGGGCGGCCTCGCCACCGGCACCGGCACCCCTGCCGCCCTCGGCGCCCGCCTGCACGCCCTGACCACCCCGCGCGCGGCAGGCCGCATCCTGGGAAGCACCGCGTGAGCGGCGCCCTCGACCCCGAGCTCCTCGCCCTGCTCCTTCCCGAATGGGAAGCCGCGACCGCGAGCCTCGCCGCCGCAACGGAGGAGCGCGACCGCCGCCGCGCGCTCGACGCACTGCGCGGCATGGCCGCCGGCGCCGGGATCGCCTCCCTCACCGCTGTCCTGCGCGCCCTCGACCCGCTGCCCGAGCCCTTCGACGCGCCGGCGACGGCCGCCGCCCTTGCCGCCCATGCCCGCGCGGTCGCCGCCGCCGGCCACGACCTGCCCTTCGCCCCGCCGGGACCCGCTCCCATCCGTACCCTCGTGGTGGACGACAGCGCGATGATGCGCCGCCTCCTGCGGGAGGCGCTCTCCGCCGATGCCGCCTTCACCGTGGTGGCCGAGGCCGCCGATGGCGGCGAGGCCCTCGCCCGCCTGGCCGAGCACGCGCCCGACCTCACCCTGCTCGACATCGAGATGCCCGTGCTCGACGGCTTGGCCGTGCTGCGGGAATGGGCGCTGCGCGGCGGCGGCGCCGTGGTCGTCGTCTCCTCCGCCGCGGTGCCGGGCGGCGAGGTCGCGGTGGAGGCGCGGCGGCTCGGCGCCAGCGCCGTCGTTGGCAAGCCCTCCGGCGCCTTCTCGCCTGACCTCGGCGAGCGCCAGGGCGAGACCATCCGCCGCGCCGCCCGCCGCGCCGTCGGGCTGGCCCAATGATCGACGACGCCGCCCTCTGGGAGGGCTTCGCCGCCGAGACGGAGGAGCATCTCGACACGATCGAGCGTCTCCTCTCGGCCCCGGGCGTGGCGGGGGAGGGGGTGAACACCCTCTTCCGCGCCTTCCACAGCCTCAAGGGCATGGCCTCCGTCCTCGGTGCCGGCGGCATGCGCGATACCGCCCATGGCTGCGAGGACCTGCTCGGCCTCGCCCGCGCCGGCCGCCTCGCTGTCGCCGGCCGCGTGGCGGAGGGGCTGATGGCGGCCGTCGATTCGCTTCGCGGCCTCCGGGCGCGGGTGCTCGAAACCCATGCTGACGCCCCGGCCGACCCCGCGCTCCTCCGCCGCCTCGCCGGCCTCGGCGAAGCCACCTCCGCGCCGGCCCCCAGCCCGGCCGTTGCGCCGCCCGTCCTTTCCGACCCTCTCCTCGGCGCCTTCGCCTCCCGCTGCGCGGCCGCCGCCCCGGGCCTTGCCGCCCTGGCGGCAAGCGCGGACCCCGCCGCGCGCGCCGAGGCCGCGGAACTCGCCGCCGGCGCCCGCCTGATCCGCCTCCCTGCCCTTGCGGAATCTCTGGACCACCTGGCCGAATCCGCGGGCACCCCCGCCGCGCTCCCCGCTGTCGGCCGCCTCCGCCGTCGCCTTGCCCTTCTTGGTGCCCGCGCCGAGGAAGCGGCCGGGGCCGAGGCGATCCCGCCCGCCGTACCCGCGGAGGCGGCGGCGCTGTTCGACACCGCCGGCCTTTCCACCCGGGCGGCCGCCCTGGCCGATCCTCCAGGCGGGCACCCCGCCCTTGCCGCGGCGGCGCGGGAAGCTGCCGCCGCCGCATGCGCCCTCGGGCAGGAGCGCCTGGAGCGCACCCTCCTCGCGCTCGAGGATCTCGCCGACCGTGCGGCCGACCCCGATGCGGCCGCCCTCCTCGCCACCCGCGGCCCGGCCCTGGCAGAGGCGATCCGCGAGGCCGGGAAGGGGCCCGCGCCGCTCGCCGGCTCCGCGGTGGCCGATCCCCGCATCCCCGAGGGGTTTCTCCCTCTCCTCAGCGAGACCGCCCGCGCTCGCGCCGCCGCCGCCCTTGAAGCGGGGGCCCGCCTCTATGTCGCACGCCTCGCGATGGGGCAGGGGGAGGCGCTGGAGGCCGCGATCGCCGACGCGCTGCGCCCGGAGGCCGATATCCTGGGCAGCCGCACGCTGCCCGGCGCCAGCCCGCCCCTGCTCGAACTCCTCCTCGCCAGCGGCGCGGAACTCGAAGCTCTCTCGCGTGCCGCGACGGCGGCCGACCCCTCCCGCCGCGTCCTCCTCTCCCTCTCGGCCGCTGAGGAGGAGGCCTCCCACGCCCCCGCCACCTCCTCCGGCGGCACCATGCGCGTCCGCCAGGAGACGATCGACGGCCTCATCTCCCTCGAAGCCGAGGTCCGCGCCGCCTCCCTCTCCCTCGCCGAGGCCCTGCGCGAGAGCGCGCCCCGCGCCGCCATCGCCCGGCTCGGCGTGCTGGCCGGCCGGCTGGAAGGCGCCGCCGGGCGGGAGCTGACCGAGTTGGCCGACCATCTTCGCCGCTTCGAGGACGCGCTGGAGGAGGCGGAGGGCCGCCTGTCCTTCTCGCTGCGCCGGCTGGACGAGGCGGTCATGGAACTCCGCGTCGTTCCTATCGGCACCCTCTTCGCGCGCCTGCCCCGCGTCGCCCGCGCCGTTGCCCAGCCCGCCGGCAAGGAGGTCGAGGTGGTGCTGGAGGGTGAGGATGTCGCGATCGACCGCTCCCTCGTGGAACTCCTGGCTGACCCTCTCCTCCACCTCGTCCGCAACGCCGTGGACCACGGGATCGAGCCGCCGGAGGAACGCCGTGCGGCCGGCAAGCCCGCCCGCGCCCTGCTGCGAATCTCCGCGGCCCGCCGGACGGGCGGGATCCGTGTCCGTGTCTCGGATGACGGCCGCGGCATCCACCACGACCGCGTCCGCGCCCGCGCCGTGGAGCGCGGCCTGGTGGCGCCGGCCGATGCTCCGGGTCTCTCCCCCGCCGCCATCGAGGCGCTGCTCTTCCGCCCCGGCTTCTCCACCGCCACCGCCGTGACCGAGACCTCCGGCCGTGGTGTCGGGCTGGACGTGGTGCAGGACGCCGCACGCCGCGCCGGCGGCACCCTGGAAGTCGCGAGTACTCCCGGCCGCGGCACGAGCTTCACCCTCCGCCTGCCGCTCACCGCCGCCACTCTCTCCGTCCTGCTCGTCCTGGTCGGCGGCCAGCCCTATGCCCTGCCGGCGTCGAGGGTCGACTCGGTTCTGGAAGGGGAGGGCGACGGCCGCGCCGTCCTGCCTCTGGCCCCGCTGCTCGGCCTGCCCGGCGTGGCCACGGGGGCGGTGGTGGTGGTGCGCGCATCCGGCGGTGCGCTGGCGCTCGGCGTAGACCGGGTGGAACGCCGCGCCGATATCCTCCTCCGCCCGCTGCACCCTGCGATCGCCCGCCTGCCGGGCGTCGGCGGCGTCGGCATCCTGGGGAATGGCGATCCGGTGCTGCTTCTTGAACCCGATGGGCTGGCCGGGGAGGGCTAACTACCCATGGCGGGCCCGCCACGTGACCAGGAAAAAGTTGTGCGGCCTTAAATGTGATTCCCATTGCTCGCGATTATGTGATCACTTGAGCTTGAAAGTTCACTCAAGGGCAGCTTCACATGTCCGGCCGATCTCCGCTTCTTGCCTGGCGCGACCCTGTCGCGGCACACGCGAACGACAATTCCGGCTCCGCTACCGTCTTCGCGGCGGGCGGGCGTGTTTCGGTTTCCTGCTCCCTAGCGCCCAACCCGCTCTGGCAGGGGCCGGGCGCCGTGATCGGCATGGGCGTGCGGGACGGCCGCCACGGCCTTGGCGTCGTGCGGGCTGTCGGCGGGGAGGCCGAGAGCAGTGACGCCGCCCTCGACCCCGAGGTTCTCTGCCGGCTTCTCGTCCATTACGGCGTCTGGCTCGGCTTCGACGGTGAGGCCGAGACCCTGGAGATGGGGGAACTGCGCCGCCTTCCAGTGCCGGTCGGCGTGCCTGGCCGCGTGGAGTATCGCCTGGACCTCCGCCGGATCGGGCGCCGCGCACAGGTTCTCACCGCCGACGGTACCATCCTCATCAACGGTCGCCCCGCCGCCACGGTGGAGGGTCTTTCGGTCGCCTTCCGCGCGCCGGAGCCCTATGACCGCCGCACCGCCAGGACGGTGATGTCGTCGGCCTGAGCCGCGCCGCCCGCGAAGCCCGACACCGCCCCCAGCACAGCCTCAACCAACGCCCGCGGCATGGCGCCGGCAACTGGCCGCAGCGCTTCCGCCAGTCTTTCCCGCCCGAAGAAGCGCTCCCCTCCGTCCTCCGCCTCGGTCACGCCGTCGGAGAAGAGGAACAGCGCCTCCCCGGCGGCCAGTGCCAGCGGGTCGGAGCGGTAGGGGAAGCCCTCCATCGTCCCCAGCGGCGGCTGGCGGGACAGGCCCTCCAGCACCCGCACCTGCCCGTCGCGCAGGAGAAGCGGCGATTCGTGCCCGGCCAGGGCGATCCGCCCCGTGCCATCAGTGGCGTCCAGCACCGCCAGCACCACCGTCACGAAGGTCTGGCTCTCGTTCTCCCGCGCCAGGTCGTCGTTCGCCCGCGCGAGGATCGCCGCCGGGTCCGGCACCGCGCCCCCTTCTGAGAGCAGCGCTGCGGTGGAGCGGATCAGCCCCGTCGTCCGCGCCATGGTCAGCCCCGCCGGCGCACCCTTGCCCGAGACATCGGCGACGCAGGCCAGCAGAAGGGAGGGGCCGAGCCTGAGCGCGTCGTAGAGGTCGCCCCCCACCTGCCGCGCCGGGATCATCGCCGCGTGTAGGGAAAGCCCCGCGGGCGCGATCCCCGCGAAGTTCCGCGGCACGAGGTCGAGCTGCGCGGCCCGTGCGCTCTCCAGCTCCGCCTCCAGCGCCGCCAGCCGCTGGTCGGCCAGGTCCCGCAGCCGCTTCTTCTCCAGCACCGCGCCCAGCCGCGCGCGCAGCAGGGGCGGGTCGAAGGATTTCGGCAGGTAGTCCTCGGCCCCCAGCTCGATGCAGCGGACGATCCCCTCCATCTCCGTCAGCGCGGAGATGACGATCACCGGCGGCGCCGCCCCGCGCGCCGCGTGCAGCGTTTCCAGCACGCCGATACCGTCGAGGCGCGGCATCTCGAGGTCCAGCAGCACGATGTCGAAGGAGCCTGCCTCGATGGCGGCTAGCCCCTCCACCCCGTCCGTCGCCTCCGTGATGCGGGAATAGCCGAGCTCCGCCAGCCGCTTCTTCAGCACCAGCCGGTTGAAGGAGGAATCCTCCACGACGAGGATCGAGACGCTTCCCGGATCGACGAGCCCCGGCTCGGCTGCAACCGCTACCTCGCTCAAGCCCCGCGCCCCCCGCCGACGGCCAGGCTCTCCACCACCCGGCGTGTGTCGCTCGCCAGGCGGGAGAGGTCGATCATCGTCACCGTGATCTCCTCGGCCGCCGTCGCGTTGGACTGGCCGATGCGGGTGAGCGTCGCCACCCGCTCGCCCAGTCCCGCGATGGTCGCCTGCTGCTGCTCCATGGCGACCGCGATCGCCCCGGAAAGGCGCGCGCCCTCGGCGACCAGGTGCTCCAGCCCGTCCATCGCCTCGCCCACGGCGGCAGCGGTGCCGCTGCCCTCCCTCGCGCGTCGGCCAGCCACGAGCACCACGTCCGCGATCTCCTGCGCGAGGTTCTCGGTGGAGGCCGCGAGCGCACGCACCTCCTCCGCCACCACGGAGAGTCCCCGCCCGTGCTCTCCGGCCCGCGCCGCTTCGATGGCGGCGTTGATCGCGAGGATGTTCGTCTGCGTCGCGACCTTGGCGATGGTGGCCGCGATCCGCGTCACCCGCTCCGTGTCCTCGCCCACCGCGTCCACGAGGCCGATCAGGCCGTTCACCTTCGCCAGATTCTCCGCCACCACCGCCTTTGCCCGTGCCGACTGGTCGCGCGCGAGCGCCGTCGAGCGCGACACGTCCGCGATGCCGTCAGTCGTCTGCGCCAGCGCCTCGGCCGTCTGCCTCAACTCCGAGAGCTGGGTCATGGCCCCGTCGCTCACCTGCCCGATGGCGTCCGAGGCCTGGGTGGTGGCGACCGCCGTGCGCCGCGCGTTCTCCAGCGCCTGCTCCGTCAGCGCCCGCGCGGCGAGGAGGCTGCCCTTGAACACGAGCACCGCCCGCGACATCTCGCCCACCTGGTCCGCCCTGTCCGAATCCGGCACGGGCGTGTCGAGCTGGCCGGAGGAGAGGCGGTCCATCGCCCGCGCGATCCGGCCCACCGGCCGCGCGATCAGCCGCATGAGCACGAAGAGGATGAGGGCGCAGCCCGCCACCCCCGCCGCGCCGACGCCGAGGATGACGCTGCGCGCCTGGGCGCTCACGGCATGGGCCTCCTCCAGCGTCTGTGCGTTCCGCTCCTGCACCACCCGCCGCGCCGCGTACATGAGCCCGTTGAAGGCCGAGAGCGCGTCCAGCCATTCCTCCTGCAGGGCGCCGAACTCGGCGCGCCGGTTGCCCGAGAAGGCAGCCCGCACCCCCTCCGTCAACGGCACCAGCCGCTCCGCCATGTCCCGCGCGCCGCCGAGCACCACGGGGTCGATCGCGGGGCCGAGGCGCCGCTCGATCTCGGCGAAGGATTCGCGAATGAGGTTGCCGCTGCGCACCATCCTTCCTGCTGCCGGCACCGGCTGCAGCACGCCTGCCAGCACGCTCGCCATGCCCGAGGAGAAGTCGGCGATCTGGGCACCGAAGCGGTCCACCGCCGCGTCCGCCTGCTGGTCCTGCCCGCCCATGCGCTCGATGATGGCGATCTGCCGCTCGCTCAGCAGAAGGGCGCTGCCGGTCAGCAGCCCGACCACGGCCAGCATCAGCAGGGCGATCATCGCCGCGCGCGTGCCGATGCGCCCCGCGAAGGCGCGGATTCGCCCGGGCGGCGCTGTGCCGACCGGCCTCGATCCGCCCGCCGTGGATGGGCGCGTCCCGTCAGCCGGCGGGATGGCGCGCTCCCCGGCCTGATCGCCGGGCGACGGGGCCTGGGGTGCAATGTCCATGGGGGCGGAGGCTACCCCTCCGGTGCTCGCCGTCACAAGCGGTGGCGCAACGTTGCGCGGCAACGGCCCGCCCGGATTTGCCCTTCCGGCCCCTCCCGGCGATGCTGCCCTCCCCGCCGCCGGCAAGGTGCCCGGGGAAGGACCCGGAGACGCCAATGCCCGACTACCCCTTCACCGCCGCCGACCTCGAGGCGCTGCGGGCCTGGGACACCCCCACGATCTGCAACGCGCTGGAGATGGTGGCCCCGCACCGGCGCGGCCACGGCTTCACGCTCCGCCAACTGGTCCCGGCCAGCACCACCCTGCCGCCGATCTGCGGCCTGGCGCGCACCGGCACCATCCGCGCCGCCGCCCCCTCCGGCCGCGCAGCCGAGGTGGATCGCGCCGCCCGCATCGGCTGGTACGAGTACGTGGCCGAGGCCGCGATGCCGACCGTCGTCATCCTTCAGGACCTCGACGACACCCCCGGCACCGGCGCCTTCTGGGGGGAGGTGAACACGAACATCCACAAGGCCATCGGCGCCCAGGGCTGCGTCACCAATGGATCCATCCGCGACCTCGACATGATCGCTCAGGGCTTCCAGCTCGTGGCGGGCTCGGTGAACCCCTCCCACGCCTATGTCCACATCGTGCAGTACGGGCAGGAGGTGACGGTGCACGGCATGGCCTGCCACCACGACGCGGTGGTGCACGCCGATCGCCACGGCGCCGTGGTGATCCCGCACGACGCCGTCACGAAGATCCCCTCCGCCATCGAGCTTCTCTCGCGGCGGGAACGGGTGATCCTCGACCTCTGCGCCTCCCGCGAGTTCACCGTGGCCGCCCTGCGCGACGCGCTCTCGCGCGCCGACGAGATCCATTGAGCGCCCCTGCCGAAGGCGCGGCCCAGGCCACGCCGCCGCTCACCCCCGCCGCCGCGGAGGTGATGCGGACCATCCACGGCACCGACATCTATGCCGGCTTCACGCCGACGCGCCCGCTCGACCTGCAGGGCTGGAACGGCCTGCACCCTGCGCTTGTCCAGGCGGTGGAGGCATCGAAGCCCCGCCTTGCGCTCGATATCGGCGTCTGGAAGGGCCAGTCCACCGCCTTCCTGGCCGAGGCGATGCGGCGCGTGCGGCCCGATTCCGCCCTTATCTCCATCGACACCTTCCTCGGCAGCCACGAGCACTGGAACCGCGACCGTCCGGACCGGATTATGGAGAGCATCGGCCTCGTCCACGGCTGGCCGTCACTCTACTGGCAGTTCCTCTCGAACATGGTCCTCAGCGGCCATGCCGAGCGCGTGGTGCCGCTGGCGCAGACGAGCGACAACGCCGCCGTCATCCTCGCCCGCCTCCGCCTGCACCCCGACCTCGTCCATATCGACGCCGCGCACGAGTACGATCCCGTGCGGCGCGACATCGAGAACTACTGGGCGCTGCTCAAGCCCGGCGGCATCCTCATCGGTGACGACTATCCCTGGCCCGGGGTGAAACAGGCCGCGGACGAGTTCGCCGCGAAGCACGGGCTGGAGATGAAGGTCGAGAATCCGAAATGGATCATCCGCAAGCCCGCGTGACACGCCCCGTCCTGGCGCGGGTCCGCCCGGAATGGGTGGACCACTACGGCCATATGAACGTCGCGCCCTATGTGACGGTCTTCGACATGGCGACCGACGCGCTCTGGCCGCAACTCGGCCTGGGCGAGCCCTTCGTCGCACGCGGCCTCGGAACCTTCGCGGCCGAGAATTGGGTGGCCTACCGGCGCGAGGTGCGGCTCGACGATCCGCTGGCCGCCGAGAGCGAGGTGCTCGCCCATGACGAGAAGCGCCTCCTCATCCGCCACCGCCTGTTCCACGCCGGGGAGGGATTCGAGAGCGCCCGCTGCGAGCTGCTCTTCCTCTGCGTGGACCTCTCGCTGCGGCGCGTGAGCCGATGGCCGGAGGAGACGCGGGGCGCCTTCGCCGCCGCGCCCCCAGGTCCGCCGCCCGAGCGCCTGGCACTCCGCCGCGCCTGATCCGCACCAACCCCCGCCCAAGACGGCGGCAGCCTGCGTCCCGGCGCGGCAAACGCCGCCCGGCGGCCGTCGGGAAGGGGCCTGGAAGCGGCCAAATGCGGGTTGACGCCCCATGGCGCCCGGCGGAACCTCCCGCCCCGCACGGAGGGTCCCCGCCATGAACGTCGCGATCCAAGCAGAGAGCCGGATGCCTGCGGGCATGTCGCCCGAGGAGTGGTCCGTCCGCTGCGACCTCGCGGCTCTCTACCGCCTGGTGGCGCTCCACCGGATGACGGACTTCATCTACACCCATATCTCCGCCCGCATCCCGGGCCCGGAGCACCACTTCCTCATCAACCGCTACGGCGTGCTCTTTGAGAACATGCGCGCGAGCGACCTCGTGAAGGTGGACCTCGAGGGCAACGTGTTGGATGACGAGCCGGCCTCGCGCCGCGTGAACGCCGCCGGCTTCACCATCCACTCCGCCATCCACATGGCGCGGGAGGACCTTACCTGCGTCGTGCACACGCACACCGCCGCCGGCATCGCCGTGTCCTGCCAGAAGCACGGACTGCTGCCGATCAGCCAGCACGCGCTGAAGTTCTACGGCCACCTCTCCACCCACGGCTATGAGGGCATCGCGCTCGACCTGGATGAGCGCGAGCGGCTGATCGCCGATCTCGGCCCCAGCAACAAGGCAATGATCCTTCTCAACCACGGGTTGCTGGTCGGCGGCCGCACCATCCCGGAGGCGTGGAATCAGATCTACTACCTTGAGCGCGCCTGCCAGGCGCAGGTCGCGGCGCTTGCCGGCGGCAGCGAGTTGGTCTTCCCGCCCGAAGAGGTGCGCCTGAAGACCGCCGCCCAGTTCAACGGCCCGCATACCCTCACGCACGCGCAGTTCGCCTGGGAATCCGCCCTGACGATGATCGAGGGCCAGGGCACGGACTACCGTTCTTGAGCGAGCCTCTCCTGATCGCTGGCGGCCGCATCTTCCGCGGCCTCGCGAACGGCTTCGCGGAAGCCCTGCTGATCAGCGGCGACCGCGTCGCCGCCGTCGGCACGGCGGAGGAGGTGGCGGCCGCCGCTCCGGCCGGCACGCGGCGGCTGGATCTTGGGGGCAGGGTCGCCATCCCGGCCTTCAACGAGGCCCATATGCACCTGCTGCCCTACGGCCTCGGCCTCTCCCAGGTGAACCTCCGCGCCGAAGAGGTGCGGACGCTCGACGAGGTGCTGCGCCGCATCGGCGAGGGTGTGAAAGGGGCGAAGAAGGGCGAGTGGGTCCTTGGCCGCGGCTACGACCACGGCGCCCTCGACATCGGTCGCCACCCGACGGCCGAGGAACTGGACCGCGTCTCGCCGGACAACCCCGTCTTCATCACCCGCACCTGCGGCCATATGGGCGTTGCCAACACCGCCGCCCTCCGCGCCGCCGGCGTCGGCCACAACACGCCGGACCCCGAGGGCGGCTCCATCGAGCGCCGCAATGGCGTGCTCACCGGCCTCTTCCTTGAGCGCGCCCGCCGGCTGGTGCTCGATTCCGCCCCGCTTCCCTCCGAGGAGCAAATGGTCGCGGCCATCGAGGCCGCCGGCCGGGACCTCGCCTCCCGCGGCTTCGCGACCGCCTCCGACATGAATGTCGGCATGACCGCGGGCCTGAACGAGATCGCCGCCTACCGCCGCGCCCTTGCCGAGGGGCGGCTGATCCAGCGCATGTGGCAGGTCCTGGCCGGCAACCCTGAGGGCATCGCGGAAAGCGCCTGGAACGAGGGCCTGCGCCCCGACCACACCGACGACATGCTCGCCTGGGGCGCCGTCAAGGTCTTCGGCGACGGCTCCGCCGGTGGCCTGACTGCCGCCTTCTTCGATCCCTACCTGCAGAGCGCGGGCGGTGGGACGGGAATGTTCATGTTCCCGGACGAGACGATGCACCGCCTGCTGGCTCTCTACCACCGCCAGGGCTGGCAGCTCGACATCCACGCCATCGGCGATGCCGCGATCGAGCAGGTGCTGGTCGGCATGGAGCGGGCAGGGGAGGGCGACGCGCCCCTCGCCGGTCGCCGCCACCGCATCGAGCACTGCGGCTTCCTGAACGCCGACCAGCGCGCGCGGATGAAGGCCAACGGCATCCTGCCCGTGCCCCAGCCGGTCTTCCTGTATGAGTTCGGCGACCTCTACGTGAAGAACCTTGGCCTCGAGCGCACCGAGGTTTCCTACCCCATGCGCACCTGGCTGGAGGAGGGCCACAATCCCGCCGCCTCCTCCGACAGCCCCGTCTGCACGGTCGATCCCTTCATCAACCTCTTCACCATGCTCACCCGCAAGACGAACAAGGGCACCGTCCTCGGCGCGTCCGAGACACTGACGGCCGAGCAGGCCGTGCATTGCTACACCTGGTGCGGCGCCTACTCGCAGTTCGCCGAGACCCGCCGCGGCACGCTGGAGCCCGGGATGCTCGCCGATGTCGCCGTCCTGTCGCGCGACATCTTCGCCATCGATCCGGAGGAGGTCCTGACCACCGAGGCCGACCTCACGCTCCGCGGCGGCACCCCGATCTTCGACCGCCACGGCGCCCTCCGCGCCCTCGCCACGGCCTGACCCGATGGGCCGCCACGCCGTCCAGCGGCTTCTTATGGCCATTCCCGTTCTCTTCGGGGTGGTGCTTGTAGGCTTCCTGCTGATGCAGGTGGTTCCGAACGATCCCGCCCTGGTGCGCGCCGGCCCCTCCGCCACGCCTGACGTCGTGGCCGCGCTGCGCGCCGACATGGGCCTCGACAAGCCGCTCTATACCCAGTTCGGGCTCTATCTCTGGCGGCTGCTGCACGGCGATCTCGGCGTCTCCATCATCAACAACGTCCCCGTGCTGCAGGAACTCGGCAACACCGTTGGCCCGACGCTGGAGCTGATGTTCGCGAGCCTCATCTGGTCCATCCCGATCGGGATCGCGCTGGGCACCATCGGCGCCTATCGCCGCGGCAAGCTGGTAGACCGTCTTATCACCGCCTTCGCGGTGGCGGGCGGATCCATCCCCGTCTTCTTCCTCGGTCTCGTCCTCATCTGGTATGTCGGCTTCAAGCTCCAGCTCCTTCCTTTCACCGGCCGCGCCGGTCCGTTGTGGACGGAGGAGGGGTTGGTCGGGATCATCCTGCCCGCGCTGACCCTTGGCGGCACCTTCATCGGGCCCGTCGCGCGCATGACCCGCACCGCCGTACTCGACGTGCTTGGCGTGGAGCATGTCCGCACCGCCCGCGCGAAGGGTCTCGGCGAGTTCCGCGTCGTCACCCGCCACGCGCTGCGCAACGCGATGATCCCCGTCGTCACCCTCATCGGGTTGCAGATCGGCTTCCTGCTCGGCGGCGCGGTGGTCACGGAAACCGTCTTCTCCTGGCCTGGCGTCGGGCGGCTGGCGGTCGGCGCCATCCTCTCGGCGGATTTTCCGATGGCGCAGGGCACCATCATCGTCCTCTCGCTCGGCTTCATCCTCATCAACCTCGTGGTGGATGTGCTCTACGCCGCCCTCGACCCCCGGATGCGCGCCTGATGAGCGCCGCGATCGAACCCCTGGTCCAACAGGAAGCCGCGCCGCCCAAGCGGCCTGGCACCCTCGCGCGGCTGCTGCGCGAGCCGGCCGCCGCCTTCGCCCTCGTGCTGGTCGTGCTGGTGATCGGCGCGGCCCTGCTTGCGCCGGTCCTCTCGCCCACCGATCCCTTCGACAACGACCTCTCCCTCGCCATGCAGGTGCCGGGCTCGCCGGGCCTGCCGCTGGGCGCGGACGCGCAGGGCCGGAATATGGTCACCCGCGTCCTCTACGGGCTTCGCGTCACTCTGTTGATGGGTCTCGCCTCGGTTGCCATCGGCGGCATCCTCGGTGCGCTGGTTGGCTTCGCCGCTGCCTATTACCGCCGGATCGACGGGCTGCTGATGCGGTTGATGGACGTGATGCTCTCCTTCCCCGCCATCCTCTTCGGCCTCGCGCTCGCGGCCATCTTCGGCCCGGGCATCCAGGCCGTGGTGCTGGCCCTCTCCGTCGCGACGATCCCGCTTATGGCCCGGATCGTCCGCGGCTCCGCTCTCGCGGTGATGGGCCTCGACTACATCGAGGCAGCGCGCGCCACGGGTATGTCGGACGCCCGCATTATCCTCCGCCACGTCGCGCCCAACTGTCTTTCCTCCATCTTCGTCTTCGCGACGCTCCGCTTCGGCCAGGTGATCCTGCTGGGATCGGCGCTCTCCTTCCTCGGCCTCGGCGCGCAGCCGCCGATCGCGGAGCTCGGCGCCATGGCGAGCGACGGCCGCAACTTCCTGTTCTTCGCGCCGCACATCGCGGTGATCCCCTGCGTCGCCATCTTCGCGGTGGTGCTCGCCTTCAACGTGCTGGGAGACGCGCTGCGCGACGCGCTCGACCCCCGGCTCCGCACCTAGCAACGAGAGAGGGATTGACGATGAAAAGGTGGCTATACGCGGGCTTGCTGGCCCTGGGTGCCGCGGCTCCCGCCGCCGACGCCCTTGCCCAGGCCGCGCCGCGCAACACCCTCGTGGTGCTCCGCGAGATCGACGCCGACAACTACGACCCGCCCCGCTCCACCGCCCGCGGTGCCGGCGAGGTCATCTACATGATGAGCGACACGCTCGTCTCCCTCGACTGGGACCAGCGCACGGTGCGCCCCGGCCTCGCCGAATCCTGGACCGTGTCCGAGGACGGCAAGACCTACACCTTCAAGCTCCGCCGCGACGTCACCTTCTGCGACGGCAAGCCCTTCACCGCGCGCGACGTGGTCTACACCATCAAGCGCTGGATCGACCCTGCCACCCGCTCCCCGGTCCGCTGGCGCGCGGGTCCGGTGGACGACGTGGTGGCGACCGACGACTACACCGTCGAGTACAAGCTGAAGGAGCCCTACGGCGAGCTGCTCTACCAGCTCACCCTCTTCTTCGGCTCCATCGTGGACCAGGCGACGGTGGAGAAGCTCGGCCCCAATTTCGGCGTGCAGGGCTTCAACGGCACCGGCCCCTACTGCTGGGGCTCCTGGTCGCCGCGCCAGGACTTCGTGCTGACGCGCCACCCGAACTATCGCTGGGGACCGCCGCTCTACAACAACCCGGCGCCGCAGGTTGACCGCGTGATCTGGCGCATCATCCCCGAGGCCAACACCCGCCTCGCCGCGCTCCAGTCCGGCCAGGGCGACGTCACGCAGTACATCCCGCAATTCGCCCTCGCCGGGCTGCGGAACGTGCCGACCGTGAAGCTCGCCCGCCAGGAGAACTACTTCTGGGACTTCTTCATGGGCTTCAAGGTCGACAAGCCCGTGGTGAGCGACCCCGCCATCCGCCGCGCCATCAATCTCGGCACCAACCGCAACGCGGTCGTGCAGGCCACCTTCTTTGGCGCCGCCGACCCGGCCGATGGCTACCTGAACCCGCGCACCGTCGGCTACGATGCCGAGGCCGCGAAGATGGTGCCGCGCTTCGATCCCGAGGAAGCGAAGCGCGTGCTCGACGCGGCAGGCTGGGTGCCCGGCCCTGACGGCGTCCGCGTGAAGAACGGCGAGCGCGCCTCCTTCCTCCTCTACAGCCTGCAGACGACGGAATGGCGCCGCATGTCCGAAGCGATGCAGGCCGACCTGCGCCGCATCGGCATCGACATGCGCGTGCAGCTCTGGGACGCGACCGTGGGCTGGGGCAAGCTGGCGACGCAGGAATTCGACGCCTTCATGATGTCCTATCCCTACATTTCCGCGACGGATGGCTTCTCGCTCTACTTCGACAGCAGCAACCGACCGACGCCGAACCGGATGAACTGGAACGACCCGGAGACCGATCGCCTTCTCCGCATCGCCAAGACCGGTCTGGCCGAGAGTGACCGCATGCAGGCGATCGCCGAGGCGCAGCGCCGCATCACCGCCGCCAATGTTTGGGTGCCCATCGCGCGGGAGCAGCTCTGGGTCGCCGCCTCGCAGCGGACCGAGGGCGTCCGCCCGCATGGCATCTACGGCGTCGGCCTCTACAAGGGCCTCGACATCCGTCTCACGCGCTGAAGCGCGCCAGGGGTGGCCGCCGGTCGCGGCCACCCACCCAAACACCCGGGGAAGAACCATGACCACCGTCATCCGCAACGCCGACGTCGTCGTCGCCTGGGACGCCTCCGCGGGCCGCCACGTCTACATGCAGGACAGCGACGTCGCCTTCGACGGCGGCACCATCACCTTCGTTGGCCGCGGCTACACCGGCCCGGCGGAGGAAGAGATCAAGGGCGCCGGCCTCATGGTCATGCCCGGCCTCGTCAACATCCACTCCCACCCCTCCAGCGAACCGATGAACAAGGGCCTGCTGGACGAGATCGGCTCCCCCGGCCTCTACAATTCCTCGCTCTACGAGTTCATGCCGATCTTCCGCGCGGACGAGGAGGCGGTCCCCTCCTGCGTGCGCGTGGCGCTCAGCGAACTCCTCCTTTCCGGCGTCACCACGGTCGCCGACCTCTCCATGGCGCATCCCGGCTGGCTCGACCTGCTGGCGGAATCCGGCATGCGCGTCTGCGTCGCGCCGATGTTCAAGTCGGCGCGCTGGTTCACGAAGAACGGCCATGTCGTCGAGTACGAATGGGACGAGGCCGCCGGTGAGAAGGCGATGGCCGAGGCCCTCCAGCTCATCGACCGCGCCGAGCAGCACGAGAGCGGCCGGCTCTTCGGCATGGTCGTCCCCGCCCAGATCGACACCTGCGCCCCCGGCCTGCTGCGCGAGAGCAGCCAGGAGGCCAAGGCCCGCGGCCTCTCCTGGCAGATCCACGCCGCGCAATCCGTCGTGGAGTTCCACGAGATCACCCGCCGCCACGGCATGACGCCCATCGGCTGGCTCGACAGCATGGGCCTGCTGAACGACCGCGCCATCATCGGCCACGGCATCTTCCTCGACGAACACCCCTCCACCCGCTGGCACACCGACACCGATCTCGGCCGGCTCGCGGAGACCGGCACCACCGTCGCCCATTGCCCCACCGTCTTCGCGCGACGCGGCATCACCATGAAGAACTTCGGCCGCTACAAGCGCCGCGGCGTGAACATGGGCCTCGGCACCGACACCTACCCGCACAACATGCTCGATGAGATGCGCCTCGTCGGCTATCTCGCGCGCACCCAGGCGACCGACCCGCGCGCCGTCACCACCACGGAGATCTTCGACGCCGCGACCATAGGCGGCGCCAAGGCCCTCGGCCGCGAGGATATCGGCCGGCTCGCCTCCGGCTGCCGCGCCGATATCGTGCTGGTCAACGCCGAGCACCCGCAGATGCGCCCCGGCCGCGACCCGCTCCGCAGCCTCGTCTACGCCGCGGGAGACCGCGCGCTGCGCGACGTCTACGTGGACGGCCAGCTCGTCGTGAAGGACGGCATGGTGCTGACGATGGACTACGAGCAGGCCGCCGCCCACCTGCACGACGCCCAGAAGCGCATCCTCGACCGTGCGCCCTCGCAGGACTGGGCGCATCGCCCGGTGGAGAACATCAGCCCGCCGAGCTTTAACTGGGTATGACGGGCGACACCCTCCTCCGCGTCGAGGATCTTCGCACCACCTTCCCCAGCGGCTCCGGCGAGATCGCGGCCGTGGACGGCGTCACGCTGGACGTTCCCCGCGGCCGTACGCTCGGCATCGTGGGGGAGAGCGGCTGCGGCAAGTCCATGCTCTCGCTCTCCATCATGCGCCTCGTGCCCAACCCGGGCCGCCTCGCCCAGGGCCGGGTGGTGCTGGAGGATCGCGACCTCGCCGCCCTCTCGCCGGCGGAGATGCGCGCCGTCCGCGGCAACGAGATCGCGATGATCTTCCAGGAGCCCATGACCTCGCTGAACCCGGTGCACAGCATCGGCGACCAGATCACGGAGGCTATGCGCGCGCACGACGCAAAGGCGAGCGATGCCGAGCTGAAGTCCCGCGCCATCGAGGCGTTAGGCCGCGTTCGCATCCCCTCGCCGGAGCGGCGCTTCGCCGAGTACCCTCACCAGCTCTCGGGCGGCATGCGCCAGCGCGTGATGATCGCGATGGCCCTAGCCTGCCGCCCGCGCCTGCTGATCGCGGACGAGCCCACCACCGCGCTCGACGTCACGGTCCAGGCCCAGATCCTCGACCTGCTGCGCGACCTGCAGGGGGAGACGGGTATGTCCATCATCCTCATCACCCACGACCTCGGCGTCGTCGCTGAGATGGCGGACGAGGTGGCCGTCATGTATGCCGGCCGCGTGGTGGAGCGCGGCACGGCGGCCGATATCTTCAACGACCCGCAGCACCCCTACACGATCGGCCTCCTCGGCAGCATCCCGCGCATTGAGGAGGACCGCGAACGCCTCCTCTCCATCGACGGCAGCGTGCCCCCGCCCTTCGCCTTTCCGAAAGGCTGCCGCTTCCACCCGCGCTGCCCCTTCGCCATCCGCGCCTGCACGGAGAACGACCCGCCCTTGCGCGAACTCTCGCCCGGCCACCGCGCCGCCTGCATCCGCGCGCCCGTGGAGAACGCCGTGGACGTAGCGGCATGAGCGAGGCTCCTCTGCTCCAGGCGGACGGCATCGCCAAGCACTACCCGGTGAAGAAGGGCCTGATCATCGCGCGCGAGGTCGGCGCCGTGCGCGCGGTGGACGGTGTTTCCTTCTCCCTTTACCGCGGCGAGACCCTGGCGCTGGTCGGCGAGAGCGGCTGCGGCAAGTCCACCACCGCGCGCCTCGTCATGCGCCTGATCGAGCCCTCCGCCGGCCATGTCCATTTCCGCGGCGAGGACGTGACGAAGGTCACGGGCGCGAAGCTGCGCGCCCTGCGCCGCCGGTTGCAGATCGTCTTCCAGGACCCCTATGCCAGCCTCAACCCGCGCCTGACCGTCGCCGACGCCATCGCGGAGCCCATGGCCGTCCACAACATCGGCAACGCCGCCTCCCGGCGCGCGCGCGTCGAGGAACTGCTGCGCCTCACCGGGCTTCGCCCCTTCCACGCCAACCGCTACCCGCACGAGTTCTCGGGCGGCCAGCGCCAACGCATCGGCATTGCGCGTGCGCTGGCAGTGGAGCCCGAGGTGGTGGTCTGCGACGAGCCCGTCTCCGCGCTTGACGTTTCCATCCAGGCGCAGGTCGTGAACCTCCTGCGTGACCTGCAGCAGCGCCTCGGCCTCTCGTACCTGTTCATCGCGCACGACCTCGCGGTGGTGAAGCACGTCGCCGACCGCGTGGCCGTCATGTATCTTGGCCGCATCGTGGAGGTGGCGCCGAAGCACGCCCTCTTCTCCGATCCGCGCCACCCCTATACGCGCGCCCTGCTGGCCGCCATCCCGCGCCCCGACCCTGCCCGTCGTGGCGGCGTGCGCCCATTGGCCGGCGACCTGCCCAGCCCGCTCGCCATCCCACCGGGATGCCGCTTCCACACGCGCTGCCCGCACGCGCAGGCCGTCTGCCGCGAACAGGACCCGCCGCTGCGCGAGATCGCCCCCGGCCACACCAGCGCCTGCCACTTCGCCGAGGACCTGCCACGCTTCGACGCCGAGGCCGGCGCGGGCGTGCCACCCGTCGCCGCGCGCCGCCTCGCGGCCTATGCGGCGGCCCGCGCGGCGCGCACCGCGGCCTGACACCGGGCGCAGCTCACCTCGGCCCTTCGCGCTTGCGGCCCCTCCGCGTCGCGCCCATGCTGTTTGGCGTTGCGGCCGGAGAAATGGCGATGCGGGATCGGGAAACGCGCGAGGGGTGGTTCGCCCAGAAGCGCCGGCAACTGGTTTCCAGCGCCCTGGCGACCGTCGGCCTCACCTTCCTTCCCGGGGAGGGCCGGGCGGCCGATCCGATCGTCCCCGCCGACATCATCCTTCGCAACGCGCAGGTGCTGACGGTCAACGCCGGCTTCGACACTGCCCAGGCCGTCGCCATCGCCGGCAACCGCATCCTCGCGGTCGGCAGCGATGCGGCCGTCATGGCGCTCGCCAATGCCCGCACGCGCGTCATTGACCTGCACGGCGCCACCGTCATCCCCGGTCTGCGCGACAGCCACCTGCACACGATCGGCGCCGCGCGGGACATCTTCAACGTCGCGCTCGAGGATGCGCGCGATCTCGACGCCGTGCTTCGCGCCCTGGCCGAGCGCGTGGCCATCACGCCGCCGGGCGAGTGGGTGATCGCCTCTTCCGGCTGGCACGAGGGGCAGATCGCGGAAGGGCGGATGCCGACCCGGCAGGAGCTGGACCGCATCTCGCCCGAGCATCCCGTCTACATCCCGCGCGGCGGCCACGTCGCCGTCGTCAACTCGGCCGCCCTGAAGCTCGCCAACATCACGCGCGACACGCAAGACCCGCGCGGCGGCGTGATCGTGCGCGGCGATGGCGGCGAGCCCACCGGCTTCCTCATCGAGGGGCCGGCGATGAACCTCGTTCGCCGTCTCCTGCCCGTCATGTCACGGGAGAGGCTGACCGAAGGCCTGGCGCGCTTCAGCACCGTGCTCACCGGCCTCGGCGTCACCGCCTCCACCGAGCCGGGCGCAACGCCCGAGGAGATCGGTGCCTATATGGACCTCTGGCGCATGGGCGGCATGAAGCACCGCGTCCGCATCATGCAGCGGGCCACGGGGCTGGCGGACGTGCGCGCCCGCTCCGCCGTGCTCGCGCCCAATTTCGGCGATGACTGGCTCCGCGTCGGCGGCTTCAAATATCTCTACGACGGCGGCGTCGAAGGTGCCTGGACCTACGACCCCTACCAGATTGTCGAGGGCGAGCAGACCGACCCCGCCTTCCGCGGCAAGCTGCTCGGCCCTGCGGGCGGCGACGCCGAGGCGCTGGAGATGTTCCGCCTCGCCGCCAGCCGCGGCTGGCAGTTCCAGGTCCACATGGTCGGCGACGCCACCACGGACCACGTGCTCGACCTCTGGGAGAAGGTCGCGCAGGACCATCCCATCGCCGACCTCCGCTGGGCCGCGATGCACATCATGCTGTCCAAGCCCGCCTCGCTCGACCGCATGAAGAAGCTCGGCATCCGTGTGACCGTGCAGGATCAGTCCGTGCGCCTGGCCAATAACATGCTGCGCTACTGGGGACAGGAGCGCGCCGCCTGGTGCACGCCCACCAAGGCCGTGCTCGACCGCGGCATCCCCGCCGGTGCCGGCACCGACGCGCCCGTCGCGCACTGGAGCCCCTATGTCGCCCTCTGGTGGCTCGTCACCCGCAAGGTGGAGATCCGCGGCCGCATCACCGATCCCCTTGGGCCGGAGATGGCAGTTTCCCGCCAGCAGGCGCTGCGCCTCTACACCATGGGAAGCGCGGACGTGGACTTCATGGACGACCGCGCCGGCTCCATCGAGCCCGGCAAGCTCGCCGACCTCGTGGTGCTCTCCGACGACCTCCTCACCGTGCCCGAGGACCGGATCCGCGACCTGCGCAGCCGCCTGACGATGGTGGACGGCCGCATCCTGCACGAGGCCTGAGCGGGCGGTGGATTTCCTCCTCACCCGCACCCCGCGCCAGCCGCTCCGCGCGCACGGCGTGCTCGGCGCCACCTCCGGGCCCGAGTGGGATGCCGCCGCTGCGGAACCCGTTGCCTGGGAGGATCTCTTCGCCCTCAGCGGCATCTTCGGCGTCGAGATCGGCGCCGCCGCGGCGCAGGCCGGCGAGATCGTGGAGATGCACGGCTACATGACCCCGCCGATGCTGCCCGAAGCCGACTACTTCGTGCTCTCCCAGGGTCCGATGCCCGACTGCCCCTTCTGCGCGCCCTCGCTCAGCTGGCCGGACGACATCGTGGTCGTCCATCTCCGGGCCGCGGGCGTCGATATCGACCACCCCATGCGCCCCGTCACCGTCCGCGGCCGGCTGTCGCTCGGCGAGGAGCCCGGCCCCGTGCCCGGCCTGTCGAGCCACGCCCGGCTTCTCGACGCCATCTGGCAGCCCGGTGAGGCACCGAACCCGCCAACCGCCTGACGCGCCGTTTACGGAGCCGCGCGGCGACCGCATGATGCGGCCCAAACAAGGGGAACGTCCGCCCATGCTCGTCACGCTCGTCGCCCCGCGCCTGATCCTCTCGGGCGGCGGCTCCGTCTCCAGGGTGGCAGAGGTCCTGGCCCAGCTCGGCCTCTCCCGCCCCCTCGTCGTCACCGATCCCTGGATGGCCTCGTCCGGCACGGTCGAGCGCTGCCTCGCTCCCCTTCGTGCCGCGGGTCTCTCGCCGGCCGTCTTCAGCGAAACCGTCCCCGATCCCACCGACACCGTGGTCGAGGCGGGCGTCGCAGCCTTCAAGGCGGGCGACTACGACTGCCTCATCGGCTTCGGCGGCGGCAGCCCGATGGACACGGCCAAGGCGATCGCCATCCTCGCCGCGGCGCCGGAGGGCACGCATATCCGCGCCTACAAGGCGCCCGCGCAGGCCAATACCGGCGCCGTGCCCGTCATCTGCATCCCCACCACCGCCGGCACCGGCAGCGAGGCCACGCGCTTCACCGTCATCACCGACACGGAACGCGACGAGAAGATGCTTATCGCGGGCCTCGGTGCCCTCCCGCTCGCCGCCATCGTGGACCACGAGCTGACCTGGACCGTCCCCGCCCGCACCGTCGCCGATACGGGCGTGGACAGCCTCACCCACGCGCTGGAGGCCTTCGTCAGCCGCCGCGCCAACGCCTTCAGCGACGACTACGCGCGCCTCGCCATGCGCCTCATCGCGCCCAACCTCCGCCGCGCCTATGCCGACGCTCAGCGCGGCGGCAACGGCCCGCGCGACGAGGAGGCACGGGAGGCGATGATGCGCGGCGCCATGCTCGCCGGCCTCGCCTTCTCCAACGCCTCCGTTGCCCTCGTGCACGGCATGTCACGGCCGATCGGCGCCCATTTCCACGTGCCGCACGGCCTTTCCAACGCCATGCTGCTGCCCGCCGTCACCCGCTTCGGCCTGCAATCCGCCCTGCCGCGCTACGCCGAGGCCGCGCGCATCATGGGCGTCGCGGGGGAAGGGGAGGGGGACGAGACCGCCGCCGCCCGCCTCGTGGAGGAGCTGGAGGCGCTGAACCGCGACCTCTCCGTCCCCACCCCCGCCGCCCACGGCATCGACCCCGCCCGCTGGGATGGGCTGCTGGAAACCATGGCCGCCCAGGCCATTGCCTCCGGCAGCCCCGCCAACAATCCCCGCGTCCCCGATGCCTCAGAGATCGTCGCCCTCTACCGTGAGGCCTATGCCTGACACCAGCATGACGCTCGACGCCGCCGGTATGATCCGCGGCGTCGCCGATGGCGAGGCCGGCGCCCTGCGCCGCCTCTACGACGCGCAGGCCCCGCGCCTCTTCGGCGTGGCCATGGCCATCCTGCGGGATCGCGACGCCGCGGCCGACGCGCTGCACGACGCCGTCGTGAAGATCGCCGCCCGCGCCGCGCAGTTCGACCCCGCGCGCGGCGAGGCCGGCGCCTGGCTCGCCGCCATCGTCCGTCACGCCGCCCTCGACCTCGCCCGCGCCCGCGGCCGCGAGACACCGACCGACGACCCCGCCCTCGGCGACACCGCCGTGGCCCCCGAGGCGCTGGATCGCCTGCTGGAGACGCAGGAGGCCGACCGCCTCCGCGAGTGCCTTAACGCGCTCGAATCCCGCAACCGCCAGGGCATCCTCCTCGCCTTCGTCCACGGCCTCTCCCACGCCCAGATCGCGGCCCGGCTGGACCTGCCGCTCGGCACGGTGAAGGCCTGGATCCGCCGCGGGCTTGCGCGGCTGAAGGGGTGCCTCGCGTGATCCCCTCCGATCCCGAAGCCCTCGACGCCCTGGCCGCCGAGCACGTCCTCGGCACGCTCGACGCGCGGGAGGCAGCCGAGGTGAACCGTGCCCTTCCGGTGGACGCCGCGCTGCGCGAGGCGGTCGCCCGCTGGGAGGCGCGCCTCGCTCCGCTCGCCGGCCTCGCGCCTCCCGCCGCCCCGCCCGACGACCTCTGGAAGCGCATCGAGGCCTCCGTCGCCAAGCGCGCCCCCGCGCAGGTCGTGCCGCTGCGCGCGGTTGCGAGCGGCGCCGCGCCGGCCCGGCCGGACCGCCTCTGGAAGACCTGGTCCATCGGCGCCACCGCGGTTGCCGCAGGCCTCGCCGCCATCCTCTTCCTCCGCCCCGCGGATCCGCCGAGGATGATGACTGTCCTCCTCACCAGCCGCGACCAGCCCGCCTGGCTCGTGGAGGCCGAGGGCGGTGGCCTGCGCCTCGCCAGCCTCAACCCACGCCCCGTGGAGGCCGGCCGCGCGCAGCAGCTCTGGGCCCTGCCGCCCGGCGCCACCGCCCCCACCTCCCTCGGCCTGATCCCCGAGAGCGGCCAGGCCCGCGTTGCCCCCGGGATCGTGCGGCCCGAACCGGGCATGCTCATCGAGATCACCCTCGAACCTCCGGGCGGCTCCCCCACCGGCCGGCCCACCGGTCCGATCCTCTTCATCGGCCGCCTCGCCCCCGCGACCGGCACCTGAGAGCCCTCTCGATCCTGTGATCGTTGCGGCTGCGTCCAGTCGTATGAACGCCCCGTAAGGCGGGGGTGAGGCCGGACGCCTCGCCCCAACCCAAGGAGCGATCCATGACGCACAGCCTTCGCCGCCTCGCTCTTGCCGGCGCCGCCTTCCTCGGTCTCGCCACGGCCGAGGCCGGTGCGGCCACCCTCATCGGCCTCACCGCCGAGGGCAGCCTCGTCCGTATCGATACTGAATCGCGCCGCGCCTCCGCCGCCGTCCGCGTGCGCGGCGCTGAGGGCATCCTTCTCGGCATCGACGTGCGTCCGGCAGACGGGAAGCTCTACGGCGTGACCGATAAGGGCGCGATCGTCACCATCGACCCGATGACCGGCGCCGCGACGAAGGTCAGCCAGCTCTCCGAGGCCTTCGAATCCGGTGGCCGCGCGGTGGTGGACTTCAACCCCGTCGCCGACCGCCTGCGGCTCATGGGCGCCAGCGGCACCAACTTCCGCGTCAATGTCGAGACCGGTGCCGTCGTCCGCGACGGCCAGCTGAAGTACGGGCCCGGCACCCCGCTCGCCGAGACCATGCCGCGCGTCACCGCCGGTGCCTATACCAACAGCACCGCGGGCGCCACTGCCACGATGCTCCTGACCATCGACAGCGTCCTCGGCCAGCTCAACCTCCAGGCGCCGCCGAATGACGGAGTGCAGCAGGTGCGCGGCCGCATCGGCAACGGCGTGCCCGGCACCGCTGCTCTCGACATCCTCGCGGAGGGATCGACGAACACTGCCTATCTTCTCGCGGGCGGCGTGCTCCACACCGTCAACCTCGAGAACGGCACCCCCGCCGCCCTTGGGCCCGTGGCAGGCACGGGCGAGGTGATCGACATCGCGGCGATGCGCTGAACGGCGAGGCATGGCTCCGGGAGAAGGCACCGCTTCCCCGGGGCCGCCCGCTAGCTCCTCATGCCCGCCGCGCGCCAGGCGGAGGCCCAGGCCGGCAGCGCTCCTGCCGGCAGGGGCCGCCCGACGGCGAAGCCCTGGGCGTGGTCCACCCCGCGAATCTTCACGGCCTGCCAGAGCGTCCCGTCCGCGATCCCCTCCGCCGTCACCAACATTCCGCGGGCATGGGCCATGCCCACCAGCCGCTCCACCTCCGACCGCGCCCGATGGCTGGACGGCATCGCCGCCACGAGCTGCCGGTCCAGCTTCAGGCCGGAGAAGGGCAGATCCAGCAGCACGTCCCGCCGGTCGAGCGTCATGTCGTCGATCCAGACCGCGTGCCCCGCCTCCCGCAGCCGCAGCACGGCCCGGTGCAGTGCGGTCACGTCGCGCACGGGTGTCGTCTCGGTCAGCTCAATGCCCAGCAGCTCTGGCCGCATCCCCTCCTCGCGCAGGATACGCCCGAGCCAGGGCACGGTATCCGGGCGCACCAGCACCCCCAGCGGCAGGTTGATGGAAACGGGCAGGCGCAGGGACGCGCGCAGCGCCTGCATCTCCTCCGCCGCCATCCGCCCGACGGCGCGGGCGACAGGCACCGAGAGTCCGCCGCGCTCGGCCATCGGGATGAAGGAATCCGGCCCGACCGGCGTCACGCCCTCGCGCCCGTCCGGCCGCAGCCAGCGCACCAGCCCCTCCACGCCCACCGGCGCGCGGTCCGACAGGCGCACGATCGGCTGGTAGCGCATGGCCACCTCACCCCGCGCGAGGCCGAGGCGCAGCGCCGCCACCTCCGCCGCCTCGCCGGGTTCCCGCCGGCCGGTCAGGCGGCGCAGGGCGGCCATGATGTCCGCCTCCTCCTTCAGCCCCTCCGGGCCGAGGAGCAGCACGCGGGTCTCGCCGAACGGATCCTCCGCCAGCGCGCGCAGCGCCTCTCCGCCCGGCAGCTCCGGCGGCGCCCCGAGGAGCAACGCCAACGGTGGCCGCCCCGGCCCGACCATGCGGCGAAGCGCCTCCTTCGCCACCACCACATGCGCGGGCGCGGCACCAATTCGCTGGAGGCCCGCCTGCACGAGCCGAAGCAGCGGTGGGCTGAGTTGCACCGCGAGGATCTCGTCGTCAGGGGCTCGGGGTGTCATCGCGCGCTTGCCGACCGGTTCCTCTGACGTTTTCCCTGGCGCGGACGTGTCCGGCGCCCCTCGTTTCCCCGGCATAAGACGCCGGGCGCGAGCCGCGTCCTACCGGCGGCCTCAACACGTTCGAGCCAGGATCTCAGCCGCCGACCACCTGCCAGGGAGCGGTTTCCCAGCGCGTCCGCAACTCCACCAGGTCCTGCCGGACGATCGCACCCCATTCCGCCTCGTCCCGGAAGCGCGGCAGCACCGCCCGCCACTCGGCCTGGGCCAGGAACTCCGGGTCCGCCGCGGCCGCCCGCAGCGCGCGGGCGATATGCGCCGCCGGCCGCTCCTCGATGCCCGCGGGCACGGCGACGCCCCGGCGCAGCGCCGCGTCCAGCGCGATCCCCTCCTCGCGCAGCGTCGGCACGTCCGGCAATTGCGGGTGCCGCGCGGCAGCGGCGATGCCGAGCACGGCCAGCCGCCCCTCCCGCGCCGCCACCAGGGCGTCCGGCACGTTCACCAGCGCCGCCGCCACGTTCCCCGATGCCGCGGCTTGCCGGGCCGCGGAGGCGGAGGGGAAGTGCAGCTGCTCCATCGGCAGGAACTGCGCCAGCTCCACCGCCATGATCGAACCGGCGCTGACCGGCGGCGGCAGGCCGAGCGGCCGGTTGCTGCCGGGGGAGCGAAGCGCGGAGAGCTCCGTGCCCGGCGCCGCGACCAGCGCCACTGGCTCCTCCGTCACCGCGCCCATCAACCGCAGCTTGTCGAGCATGCCGGTCGCCCGCCGCTCCACCATCCGGGCAACGAGGAAGGGCGTCGGCGCATAGGCGAGGACGGAACCATTCGTCGGCGAGCCCGTGAGTTCCCGCAGCGCCGCCAGCCCACCCTCCCCGGGGCGGTTCACGACGGAGACCTGCACCTCCTTGATGTGCCGCTCGAGGAAGGGCGCGAAGCCGCGAACCCATAGGTCCGCGCCGCTGCCCCCCTCGGCCCCCACCAGCAGCGTCATGCCGCGCGAACGGCCGCCGGGCGCGACATAGGGGGTGGAGAACTGCGCTCGCGCCGCGCCGGGCACTGCGAGCAGGGCCGCCCCGCCGAGGATCGAGCGGCGGCGGATCACCCCCGAGGCTCCGCGACGGTCCCCGCCGCTGCGCGCGCCGGCCGGGCCGGGGCCGCCTTCGCCACCGCCTCGGTTCCGCGCCGCAGCCGGTTCTCGCCCAGGAAGAGCAGGATCGGCGCCGCGATGAAGATGGAGGAGGAGGCCGAGACGACGATGCCGAAGAGCATCACCCAGGCGAAGCCCGCCAGCGTCTCCCCCCCGAACAGCGCCAGCGGCAGCGCAGAAAGGAAGAGGGTCATGGAGGTGCCGAGGGTGCGGTTCAGCGTCTCGTTGATCGAGCGGTCGATCAGCTCGCGCAGCGGCATCGTCTTGAACTTGCGCAGGTTCTCCCGCATCCGGTCATAGACCACGACCTTGTCGTTGGCCGAGAAGCCGATGATCGTCAGGATCGCCGCGATGGTCGTCAGGTTGAACTCGATCCGCGTGACCGCGAGGAAGCCCACCACCTTCGTTGTGTCCAGGATCAGCGTCACGATGGCGCCCACCGCGAACTGCCACTCGAAGCGGAACCAGATGTAGATCAGCATCGCGCCCAGCGAGATCGCCAGCGCGATCAGCCCGCCCTGGAACAGCTCGTCCGAGACGCGGTTGCCCACCGCCTCCGTCCGAAGGATGCGCGTGCCGGGGGCCGCAGCCTCCAGCGCGCCCCGCACGCGGGACACCGCCTGCTGCGTCGCCGCCTCCTCCCCCTGCACCGGCAGGCGAATGAGGACGGTGGAGGCGTCGCCGAATTCCTGCATTCCGACATCGCCGAGGCCCAGCCCCGTGACGGCGCCGCGGAGCTGCCCGAGATCGGCGGGGCCCGGCGTGCGGGCCTCCATCACGATCCCGCCCTTGAAGTCGATGCCCTTCTCCAGCCCGGGATAGATGGCCAGCACCACCGAGGCCGTGGAGAGGACCGCAGAGACGACGAGTCCCGCGATCCGCCCGCGCATGAACTGAATCCGCGTGTCGTCCGGCACGAGCCGGAAGAGGGGGCGGCGAAGAAAGCCGAGCATGGTTCTATCCCCTCTCAGACCGGCAGCACGCGCGGGCGGGTCGCCCGGTACCACCAGGAGACGATCAGGCGGACGAGGGTCGTCGCCGTCCACATCTGCACCACCGTGCCGATGGCGACCGTCACGGCGAAGCCCTTAACCGGCCCAGAGCCGAAGGCGTAGAGGCAGGCCATGGCGATGAGGTTCGTCAGGTTGCTGTCCATGATGGTGCCGGACGCCTTGGTGAAGCCTGCCTCCAGCGCCTGGATCGGCGTCCGCCCGGCGCGCGTCTCCTCGCGGATGCGCTCGTTGATGAGGATGTTCGCGTCCAGCGCCGTGCCCAGCGTCAGCACGATGCCCGCGATACCCGGCAGCGTCAGCGTCGCCTGCAGCAAGGAGAGGGCCCCCATCATCATCAGGATGTTGACCAGCAGCGCGATGTTGGCGAACCAGCCGAGCAGCCCGTAGGCCAGGCCCATATAGAGGAACACGAAGAGCGCGCCCGCCGCGAGCGAGATCACGCCCGCCCGGATAGCGTCCGCCCCCAGCTCCGGCCCGACCGTCCGCTCCTCCACCACCGTCAGCGGGGCGGGCAGGGCGCCGGCGCGCAGCAGCACGGCCACGTCGTTGGCGGTGCGCGCGTTGAAGCTGCCGCTGATCTGCCCGCGCCCGCCCGTGATGGGCTCGCGGATCACCGGCGCGGTGATCACCTTGTCGTCCAGCACGATGGCGAAGGGCCGGCCCACGTTCTGGCGGGTCACCTCCGCAAAGCGGCGGGTGCCGACGGAATCGAAGGTGAAGTTCACCACCCACTCGTTGTTCCGGCTGTCCTGCCCGGCCCGCGCGTCGGAGAGGTTCGCCCCGTCCACCTCCACCCGACGCCGCACGGCGTAGCGGCTGGGCGCCTGCCCGCCGCGTTCCTCACCCTGGAGGAACTGCACGCCGGGAGGCGGCGCGCCGGCGGCAGGGTTGGCGTTCTCGTCCAGCAGGTGGAAGGTCATGCGGGCAGTGCGGCCCAGCAGGTCCTTGATCCGGTTAGGATCCTCGACGCCCGGAAGCTGCACGAGAATGCGGTTCTGCCCTTGCCGTGCGATCAGCGCCTCGGAGACGCCAGTCTCGTCGATGCGGCGCCGGACGATCTCGAGCGACTGCTCCACGGCCCCGCTCCCCCGCGCGACGAGCGCGGCGTCGGAGAGCGTGGCCGTCAACGTCCCGTCAGGGGCCGTCGTCACGGCGATGTCCGGCTCCGTCGCGGTCGCGGAGCCGCGCACGGGCACCGGGTTCGCCAGCTCCCGGATCGCCGCCGCGGCCGCTTCGGCCTGGGCGGGGTCGCGCACGCGAAGGCTCATCCGCCGGTTGTTCGGGTCGCCCGCGAGGTTGGCATAGCCGATGTTAGCGGTGCGGAGCCGCGTCCGGGTCGCGTCCAGCAGGCTCTCCACCCGCTCCCGCACCACCGCGTTCATGTCCACCTCCAGGAGGAGGTAGGAGCCGCCGCGCAGGTCGAGGCCAAGCGAGATCTGCCGGGCCGCCCAGGCCGGCAGCACCGAGCGGGGCACGAGGTTCGGCACGCAAAGGATCAGCCCCAGGACGATGACGCCCAGGATCGCGGCGACCTTCCACCGCGCGAAATACAGCATGGCCTTTGCGGCCCCCCGTCGAACCGTGTGTAAGAACTGGCACTATGCCACGAAAATTGGGCCGGAAGATGCTTCCCGCCCGCCCCCGATGCAACCCGGGACAGTCCCTGCTACAGGCTGGCGCAGTTCGAGGGAACCTGAACATGCGTCTTCGTCTGGGCATTCTTGGCGCCGGTCATTTCGGCCGCTTTCACGCGCTGAAGGCCTCGAAGGCGCCGCGCCTGGAATTCGTCGGCCTGCACGACGCCGACCCCGCCCGCGCCGCCGCCGTCGCCGCTGAGGCCGGCTGCCCCGCCCTTTCCGCTGATCAGGTGATAGAGGCCGCCCAGGCCGTGATCGTTGCCGCCCCCACCGCCTTCCACCACGGCCTGGCCCACGCCGCCCTCTCCGCCGGCCGCCACGTGCTGGTGGAGAAGCCCATCGCCGCGACGCTGGAGCAGGCCGACGACCTCATCGCCCTGGCGAAGGCCAAGGGCGTGGTGCTCCAGGTCGGCCAGCTCGAGCGCTTCTCCGGCGGCATGCGCGCGCTGCGGGCCGAGGGAGGACTCGCCGCCCGCGTCGGCCGTCCCCTCTATATGGAGGCGATCCGCATCGCTCCCTTCCGCCCCCGCAGCCTCGACGTCTCGGTGGTGTTGGACCTGATGATCCATGACCTCGATCTCGCCCTGGCGCTGGCCGGCAGCCCGCTTGTGGGCGTGGACGCGGTCGGCACCCGCGTCCTCTCCCCTACGATCGACATCGCCAATGCACGCCTCCGCTTCGGCAACGGCGCCGCCGCCACCATCACCGCCAGCCGCGTCTCGCTGCACATGGAGCGGCGCCTGCGCCTCTTCGGCGATGCCGGCTACCTCAACCTCGACCACCTGAAGCGCGAGATGGTCTGGGTGAGGAAGGGGGAGGGGGCACCGCTGGAGCAGATCCCCGGCCACGGCCTCCTCACCGCCACCTGGGCCGAGAGCGACAGCCTGGAAGCCGAGCACGCCTCCTTCGCCGCCGCCTGCCTCGACGGCGCCCCGGTGGAGGCCGACGGCGCTGCCGGCCGCGCCGCTCTCGACGCAGCCCTGCGGGTGGAGGAGGCCGTCCGCGCCTCGCTCGAAGCGGCGGGCGTGTGACCCTCCGGCGCTATCTCGACCAGCGCCTCAAGCTCCACCACCTCCGGGCGGTGGAGGCTATCGCCGTGCAGCGCAGCCTGCTGCGCGCCTCCGCTACCCTCGGCATCAGCCAGCCCGCCCTCACGCGCACCCTGCAGGACCTGGAGGAGATCACCGGCCAGCGCCTTTTCGATCGCCTGCCGCGCGGCGTGCGCGCCACGGAGGCCGGCACCCTCCTCGCCACCTCCGCCCGCCGGATCCTGGCCGAGCTGCGCCGCCTGGACGAGGAGCTGGACCGCCTCTCCGAGCCCGGCGGCGGCACGGTGGCCATCGGAACCCTTCCCGTGGCCGCGACGGGCGTCCTGCCCGGCGCGCTCACCCGCCTCACCGCGGAGCACCCGGGAATCCGCGTCCGGCTGGAGCAGGGGCGGACGGAGGAACTCCTCCCCAAGCTCGCGGCCGGGGAGATCGACCTCATCGTCGGCCGCCTCTACGAGCCCGCGGTGCCCGATGGCTTCCCGCGCGAGCCGCTCTGGGAGGAGCCGATCTCCGTCCTCGTCCGCGCCGGGCACCCCGTGCTCGACCTGCCCGAGATCACGCCGGAGGCGCTGCGCCGCTACGAACTGATCCTTCCCACCGTCAGCCAGCGCGTCGGGCAGGAGATCGAGGGGCTCGTCGCGCTTCTCGACCTTGCTCCCACCACCTCGCTCCGCTCCAGCTCCTACGGCTTCATCCGGGAGATGCTGCACGCGACCGACCTGATCGCCGTCATGCCCCGCCTGATGATGGCCGGCGACCTCCTGCGCGGCACGCTGCGCGTGGTGCCCTTGCTGGCGCCCGCGCCCCCGCGCCCCGCCGGCCTCATCCTGCCGCAGGACCGGCCCATGCCGCCGGGCGGCCTCGCTTTCATCGCCTGCCTGCGCGCCCATGTCGCCGAGATCGGCGAGCGTGGCCTGGCTGCTATAACCCTCGCTGATACTTCGGCCCTGGAAAGCGATAGGACGGTGGGGCGCCCGGCGCGTTAGTCATATGTCCTGGCGTTCTACAGGATTGGGCCGGAGCATAGGCCGAACCGGCAACGGAGGAACACGGCATGGCGGCAACCGGCACAAGCGGGCTTCCCGGCACGGGGCGGGCCTGATCGCATGGCCCCTACCACCCTCCGCACCGCCATCGGCAGCTATCCCCGCACCCGCGCCCTGAAGGAAGGCGCGGTCGCCTCCGACCTCCTCCGCCTCGACCTCGTCGACATCCCCGTCATCAGCCGCGCCTTCGCGCCGATGGTGCGGGAGGGGCGCTTCGACGTGTCGGAGATGGCGATCGCCACCTTCCTCCAGGCCCGCGTCATGGGCCGCCCGATCGTGTTGCTGCCCGTGGTGCTCGCGGCCCGCTTCCAGGAATCAGCCATGCTCTGCCTTGCGGGCAGCAGCATCCAGGGCCCCGCCGATCTCGCCGGCCGTCGCATCGGGGTCCGCGCCTATAGCCAGACCACCGGCATGTGGCTCCGCGGGATCATCGCCGAGCACGGCGGCCCGCCCCCCTCTGCCAGCCGCTGGATCACCTTCGAGGAGGCCCATGTCCAGGGCATTGCCGACCCGCCCTGGGCCGAGCGTGCCCCCGCCGGCGCCGACATGCTCGCCATGCTCCGCAACGGCGAGCTGGACGCGGTGATCGTCGGCAATGACGTGCCGGACGACCCGAACCTCCGCACCGTCTTCCCCGATCCGAAGGCGGCGGCGGAGGTCTTCTGGCAGCGCCACGGCTTCGTGCCTGCGAACCATCTCCTGACCGTCAGCCAGGACCTTGCCGAGAAGCGGCCGGAACTCGTGCAGGAACTCCTCCGCATGGTCCGCGCCTCCGCCGCCCCAGTGCCTGCGGGCGAGCGCGGCGCGCCGCCCGCCACCCGTGTGGCCCTGAACCCCATCATCCAGCTCGCGCTCGACTACATGACGGCGCAGGACATGCTCCCTCGTCCGCTCACGCTGGACGATGTCTGGGCCGGCCTGCCCGCCGGCGTGGAATAAGGAAAGAGACCCATGACCAGCTTCGCGATCATCGGCTTCGGTGAGGTCGGCGGCATCTTCGCCCGCGACCTGCGCGCGGGCGGCGCCAGTGCCATCAATGCCTTCGACGTGGCGGACGCCGCGCGCGAGCGCGCCCGGGCCTTCGGCGCCACCGTCCATGCCAGCGCCGCGGAGGCGGCGGCCGGCGCGGATGTCGTCTTCGTCTGCGTCACCGCCGGCTCCGCCCTCGCCGCCGCCGAATCCCTCGCGGGCGGCCTCTCGCGCGCGCCCTTCGTGGTGGACGTGAACTCTGTCTCCCCCTCCACGAAGCAGGCGAACGGTCGCGCAGTAGCCGCCCATGGCGGGCGATACGTCGAGGCCGCGGTGATGGCGAGCGTGCCGCCCAAGGGCCTGCGCTCCCCCATCCTCCTCGGCGGGCCGGACGCGCAGGGCTTCATGGACCTCATGGCCCCTTTCGGCATGGACCTGAAGATCTACTCGCCCGAGATCGGCCGCGCCTCCGCGGTGAAGATGTGCCGCAGCGTCATGGTGAAGGGCCTGGAGGCGCTAACCACCGAGTGCATGCTCGCCGCCCGCCACTACGGCGTGGAGGAGGACGTGCTCCGCTCCCTCTCCGACACCCTGCCGCACGAGAACTGGCGCAACCTGGCGCGCTACGTCATGAGCCGCGCCCTCATCCACGGCAAGCGCCGCGCGGAGGAGATGCGCGAGGTCGCCCGCACGGTGGAGGAGGCCGGCGTTGCCCCGCTGCTCAGCGCCCCCATCGCGGAGCGCCAGGACTGGGCGGCCGCCCGCGGGCGGGAAATGGGCCCGGAGCAACTCGCCACCACCGACCTCGACGCGCTCCTCGATGGGCTGACGGCCGCCATGCACCACAAGCAGGCGGCTGAGTAATCATTCGCTAAGCAAGGCGGCCGCAAGAGCACGGCCCCATCAAGAAAGGAACGCACATGTCCATTCTCCGCCGTGACGCCCTGCGTCTGGGCGGCGCCATGGCCCTGGCCGGCGCCATCCCTGGCGCTGCCCGCGCCCAGGCTCTTCCGGACAAGCCCATCCGCCTGATCGTCCCCAATGCCGCCGGCGGCGTGGCCGACCTCACGGCCCGCACCGTGGGCGCGGCACTGTCCGAGCGCATCAAGCAGCCCGTCGTCATCGAGAACCGCCCCGGCGCGGGCGGTATTGTCGCCGGCCAGACCCTGCTCACCGCTCCCGCCGACGGCGCGACGCTGATGGTGGCGACCAACGCCCACGCCATCAGCAAGTCCCTCTTCCGCAACCTGCCCTTCGACCCGCTTAAGGACTTCGCGCCGGTCGGCCTGATGGGCACCTTCGCCATCGCGATCCTCGTCGCGCCGGGCTCGCCGATCCGCACCGCGCAGGACCTGATCGCGGCGCTGAAGCGCGACCCGCAGAACACCAACCTCGGCACCATCAGCGTCGGCAGCACGCAGAACCTGGCGGCCGAGCTGTTCAAGACCACGGCCGGCGTGGATGCGACCACTGTGCCCTTCTCCGGCACGCCCCAGTTGCTCACCAGCCTGCTGCGCAACGACGTGACCGCCGCCTTCGAGATCGTGGCCCCGCTGATGGGCCAGCTGAAGGACGGCTCGCTGCGCGCCATCGCCGTTACCTCCTCGGCCCGCGCGGCCAACCTGCCGGATGTGCCCACCCTGCAGGAGGCCGGGCTCGCCGGCTTCGACGTCACCTCCTGGAACGCCGTCGTCGCGCCCGCGCGCACGCCCGCGCCCGTGATCGAGCGCCTGAACCGGGAGCTGAACGCGGCCCTGGCCGACCCTGCCGTGCGCAGCAAGCTGCTGGAAGCCGGCGTCGAGGCGAAGGGCGACAGCCCCGCGCAGCTCGGCCAGCTTCTTTCCAGCGAGGCCGAGAAGTGGCGCGCGGTGATCGAGCGCGCCGGCATTGAGAAGCAGTGAGACGAGCATGAAGACCTGCCAGCCCCCCGATCCCAACACCAGGACGCCGAAGCTGAAGCTGCCGGAGGGCTCCTGCGACGCCCACTGCCACGTCTTCGGCCCGGCCGATAAGTTCCCCTACGCCCCCGACCGCTCCTACACCCCGCCCGACGCGCCCGTGGAGGACCTCCGCCGCGTGCACAAGGTGCTCGGCATCGACCGCGCGGTGATCGTGCAGGCGAGCTGCCACGGCACCGACAACACCGCGATGATCGACGCCATCGCCAGCAGCAACGGCGCCTATCGCGGCGTCGCCATCGTGGACGGCACAGTGACCGACCGCGAGTTGCAGGAGTTGAACGAGGGCGGCGTGCGCGGCGTGCGCTTCAACTTCGTCAAGCACCTCGGCGGCACGCCGGACCTGGACGTGTTCGACCGCGTGCTCGACCGCATCCAGCCGCTCGGCTGGCACGTCGTCCTTCACCTCGACGCCGGCGACATCGTGGAGCACGCGCCGCGCATCTCCCGCATCAAGGTGCCCTTCGTCATCGACCACATGGGCCGCGTGCAGGCGAAGAACGGGCTGGAGCAGGAGCCCTTCCGCCGGCTGCTCGACCTCATGCAGAACCCGCTCGCCTGGGTGAAGGTCTGCGGCCCGGAGCGCGTCACCTCCGCCGGTGCCCCCTTCCACGACGCCGTGCCCTTCGCGCAGAAGCTCATCGAGGTGGCGCCGGACCGCACCCTCTGGGGCACCGACTTCCCGCACCCGAACATCGCGGGCGACATGCCCAACGACGGCGACCTCGTGGACCTGCTCGGCCTCGCCGCGCCGGACGAGGCGCAGCGCCGCAAGATCCTGATCGACAATCCCAACACCCTTTACTGGGCAAGCTGAGGAGCCCCGCATGTCCGGAACCCAGAAAAGCGGCCTCGTCGTCACCGCCCATCCCGGCGACTTCGTCTGGCGCGCCGGTGGCGCCATCGCGCTGCACGCGAAGATGGGCTACCGCGTGAAGATCGTCTGCATGTCCTTCGGCGAGCGCGGTGAGAGCCAGGGCGCCTGGAAGCAGCCGGGCATGACGCTGGAGAAGTGCAAGGAGGGCCGCAAGGCCGAGGCGGAAGCGGCCGCCTCCATCCTCGGCGCCGAGATCGAGTTCTTCGACGCCGGCGACTACCCGCTGCGCATCACTGACGCGATGATGGACCGCCTGATCGACATCTACCGCGAGGTGAACCCCTCCTTCGTGCTCACCCACGCGGTGAACGATCCCTACAACGTCGATCACCCCTACGCCTCGAAGGTTGCGCAGGAGGCCCGCATCACTGCGCAGGCCGCCGGCCACAAGCCCGGCCCCGGCGGTGTCACCTACACCGCCCCGCAGGTCTTCCAGTTCGAGCCGCACCAGCCCGAGCAGTGCGACTTCAAGCCCAACCGCATCCTCAACATCACCGAGGTGTGGGATCAGAAGTGGAAGGCCTTCGAGCAGCTTCCCGCCCAGCGCCACCTCTGGGACTACTACGAGCGCGTGGCGCTGAACCGCGGCATGCAGGGCGGCCGCAACTCCGGCAAGGCCATGAAGTACGGCGAGGCCTACCAGACGATCTTCCCCGACGCCGTCGAGGTGCTGGCATGACGCCCGTCGTCGTCCGCCACAACCCGCGCGCCGACATCGCCACGATCGACCGCTTCGCCCCGCTCGGCGTCTCCACCACGCATGAGGCGAGCGGCCGCGCGCCCAACCTGATGAAGACCTATATGCGCCCGGCCTGGCCGGGCGCATCGGCCGCCGGTTCGGTCGTCACGGTGCTCGCCCAGCCCGGCGACAACTGGATGATCCACGTGGCGGTCGAGCAGTGCCAGCCCGGCGACATCCTTGTCGTCGCCTGCACCACCGACAACACGGACGGCATGTTCGGGGACCTTCTCGCCACCTCGCTCAAGGCCCGCGGCGTGCGCGGCCTCGTCATCGACGCCGGCGTGCGCGACGTGGCGGTGCTGCGCGAGATGGGCTTTCCCGTCTGGTCCCGCGCCATCTCCGCCCGAGGCACGGTCAAGGCCACTCTCGGGGCGGTGAACATCCCCGTCGTCTGCGCGGGTGTCTCCGTGCGCCCCGGAGACGTGGTGGTGGCCGACGACGACGGCGTGGTCGTTGTTCCGGCCGCCGACATCGCCTCCACCCTCGCCGCCGCCGAGAAGCGCCAGGCGAACGAGGAATCGAAGCGCTCGAAGCTCGCCTCCGGCGTGCTCGGCCTCGACCTCTACGACATGCGCCCTGCGCTGGAGAAGGCCGGGCTGCGCTATGTGGAGCGGTTCGAGGATATCTGAGGCGCGCGCGACTGGATCGTGAAGGCCTGAAACGAAAAGCGGGGGCCTGAGGCCCCCGCAAATCCACCATTACCTTCGGGTGCGCTTAGCGGCGCTGATCGGTCCCGGTCGGCAGCGAACCGCCGCGCATCGGCTCGGTGCCGATGGAGACGCCGCTGCCATAGGCCGGCGTCGAGGGACCCGTAGGGAGAGTAGCGCCGCGCATCGGCTCGGTCCCGATCCCCGGGGTCGCCGGCCCACCGGGCGCCGCGGGCCCGACGGGGAGGGCAGCGCCGCGCATCGGCTCGGTCGTCGGCGTCGGGGGCGGGGTCGTCTGCGCGCAGGCGGAAAGCAGCCCGATCGCGGCCGCGCCGAGCATCGCATGCAACTTCGTCATCTGATCCTAATCTCCCGATCCAGCGGCCGCGGAATCGCGACTGTTCCCGCCGAGCATTCCCCAGGGGTTACGGGCTGGATACTTGCGGTCAGATCACGTTTCCGAGAGCATTGGGCTTGCTCAGTGCCTCGCCGGCCAGATCCTCAAGGATGGGGCATTCCGGCCGCGCGTCCCCATGACAGGTCGAGGCCAGGTGCCGCAGCGTCGCCGCCATGGCCGAGAGGTCGCGCGCCTTCCTCTCCAGCGCCTCCACATGCGCGAGCGCGAGCCGCTTCACCTCGGCGCTCGCCCGCGCCCGATCACCCCAGAGCGCGAGCAGCGCCGCGATCTCGTGCAACGAGAAGCCCAGCTCCCGCGCGCGGCGGATGAAGCGCAGCGCGTGCACCTCCGCCTCCCCGTAGTCGCGGTATCCCGAGGCGCGGCGCGAGGCGGCGGGCAGCAGCCCCACCGCCTCGTAGTGCCTGATCATCTTCGCCGAGACGCCGGAGGCGCTGGCGGCTTCCCCGATCCTCATGGCGCGAACCTCCGCAGCCGCAGCGCATTGCCGACGACAAAGACGCTCGAAAGCCCCATCGCCGCTGCCGCCAGCTCGGGCGAGAGCAGCCCGGCCACCGCCACGGGGATCAGCACGACATTGTAGGCGAAGGCCCAGAAGAGGTTCTGCCGGATGTTCCGCATCGTCGCCCGGCTGAGCCCGATCGCGGTCGCGACGCCCCGCGGATCGCCCGACATCAGCACCACCTCGGCGGTCTCGATCGCCACATCCGTGCCCGTGCCGATCGCGATGCCCACGTCGGCCGCCGCCAGCGCCGGTCCGTCGTTCACGCCGTCACCCACGAAGGCGATGCGCCCCTCGCCGCGCAACCGCCGCACCGCCTCCACCTTGCCCTCGGGTCGCAGTTCCGCCTCGACCAAATCGAGGGGGAGGGGGCGCGCGACCGCCTCTGCCGTCCGGCGGCTATCGCCCGTCACCATCGCCAGCCGCAGCCCCATGGCCTTCAGCGCGGAGAGCGCGGGCGCTGCCGTGTCGCGCAGCCGGTCGGCCATCGCCAGCACCGCCGCGACCTGCCCATCCACCGCGGCGAAGACCGGCGAGCGCCCCTGGGCCGCAAGCGCCGCCGCCACCTCGGCGAAGGGGGCGACATCGAGACCGAGCGAGCCCATGAAGCGCGCCGCCCCCACCTCCACGCGCCTGCCCTCGACCACCGCGCGCAGGCCCATGCCCGGCACGGCTTCGAAAGCCTCGGCCCGCGGCAGGAACATCTCGCCCGCGGCCTCGCGCAGCGCCTCGGCCAGCGGGTGCTCGCTGCCCGCCTCGGCGGCCGCAACCAGTCGCAGCACCGCCTCCCGCTCGAAGCCTGGTGCGGGGATCAGGTCGGTCAGCACCGGCCTGCCCTCCGTCAGCGTGCCCGTCTTGTCCAGCGCCACCACCGTCACGTCGCGCAGGGCCTGCAGGGCCGCGCCGCGCCGGAACAGCACGCCAAGCGCCGCCGCGCGGCCGGTGCCGACCATCACGGCCACAGGCGTCGCCAGCCCCATGGCGCAGGGGCAAGCGATGATGAGCACCGAAACCGCCGCCACCAGCGCCGCCGACACCCCGGCGCCGGCCACCATCCAACCGGCGAAGGTCAGAGCCGCGACGAGGATCACCGCCGGCACGAACCAGCGCGTCACGCGGTCCGCCATCGCCTGCACAGGCAGCTTGCCGCCCTGCGCCTCCTCCACCAGTCGCGTGATGCGGGCGAGCACGGTCGCCGAGCCCACGGCTGTCGCCCGCAGGCGCAGCGCGCCCCGGCCGTTCACCGTGCCGCCCACCACCGCATCGCCGGGTCCCCGGCGGACGGGCAGGGATTCTCCTGTCACCATTGACTCATCGAGGTGGCTCTCGCCCTCGGTGACCACCGCGTCGGTCGGCACCCGCTCGCCCGGGCGCAGGCGCATCACGTCGCCGAGGCGCAGGCTCTCCGCCGTTACCTCCTCCTCGCGCCCGTCGCGCTCCACCCGCGCCGTCGCCGGCCTGAGGTCCAGCAGCTGCCGGATGGCCGAGGAGGCCCGCCCGCGCGACTGCGCCTCCAGCCAGCGCCCGAGCAGCACCAGCGCCACGATCACCGCGGAGGCCTCGAAATAGACCCCGCGCTGCCCCTCGGGCAGCAGCGCCGGCGCCAATGTCACCATGACCGAATAGCCCCAGGCCGCCAGCGTGCCGATCGCGACGAGGCTGTTCATCTCCGGCCCGCCCCGCAGGAGCGCCGGCCAGCCCGTGCGGTGGAAGCGCCAGCCCGGCCCGAACATCACCGCCGTCGCCAGTACGAGTTGGACCAGGCGCCAGGCCTGGCCCTCTACCGCGTGGTGGACGGCCGGCACGAGGTGCCCGCCCATCTCAATGAGAAACAATGGTGCGGCCAGCGCCATCGCGACCAGCGTGTCCCGCCGCAGCCCCGCCTCCTCCCCGGCGCCGGGCGGCCCGGCATGGCCGGCATGGGGATCGGCCCCGCCGGCCGCCGCGTGCCCATGGCCGTGCCCAGGGCCGTGCTCCGGCAGCGGCGTGTAGCCGGCCCTCGCGACCGCGGCCTCCAGCGCCTCGCGCTCCACCGCGCCCGGTGCGTGGCGGACGGTCGCGCGATGGGTGGCGAGGTTGACCGAGGCTCCCTCCACCCCCGGCAGCGCCGCCAGCGCTCGCTCCACCCGACCGGTGCAGGAGGCGCAACTCATGCCCTCCACCGAGATCTCGGTGACCTCCATCGGCGAGTCGTACCCGGCCCGCGCCACTGCCTGGCGCAGCGCCACGGGGTCCAGCGCCTCGCCCTCCACCGTCGCGCGATGGGTCGCGAGGTTTACCGCCGCCGCCGTCACGCCGGGCACCGCAGCAAGCGCGCGCTCCACCCGCGACGCGCAGGAGGCGCAGGTCATGCCCTCGACCGGGAGGCTCAGGCGCGTGGCTTCGGCAAGGCTCATCGGAGGATCCCCCATCGCCTTCGAGATGGGGGTTCCCATGATGGGAAGGTCAAGGGCGCCCGGCTGGAAGCAGGATCACGGTGGGCGCATTGGCGCCCACCGCCTCGGGCAGCCCGCTGTCAGGCTGCCCGTCGCTCTTTTGGAAGCCGCGTGAGCAACACGTTCACCAAGCCCAAGCTCCGCTCGTCCTGCCGGAAGGCGATGGCGATGCAGGCGCCGTCCGCCCGCACCACGCGGCCGGGGATGCGTTCCTCCACCCCCGCTGCAAGCTCCACCGGCGTGCCAGGCGATGCGTCCCACTTGCAGGCGACGGCAGCGCCACCCTGGCCGACATCCCTCAGCGTCACCCGCGTCTCGCCGCCGGGAAGGTCGGAGGCCAGGAGGCGAAGGGGCATGTCCCCGCCGGAGACCCGCTCGTACTGGCGACGGTCAGTCCCCTCGCTCTCCGCCACCATCGCGCGCAGGAAGCTGTCCACTTCGTCGCGCAGTTCAGTGGCCGCCTGGGCGAGGTTGTCGGCGGCGGAAAGAACCGTGCGGCTCGTTCCCTGGGCCCCTTCGGCCACATCGACCACCCCTCGGAGGGAGGAGGTGGCGGAACCGGTCGCGTGGGCCACGGTCTGCACGTTCGCCGCGATCTCGCGCGTGGCCGCGCCCTGCTCCTCCACGGCGGCGGCGATGGCGGTCGCGATGGCCTCGACCTCCCCGATCGCCACGCCCACGTCACGCACCGCGACCACGGCCTCCTCGGTCGCGGACTGAATGCCGCGCACCTGCTCGCCGATCCGCCCCGTCGCCTCGGCGGTCTGAGCGGCCAACTGCTTCACCTCCGAGGCGACCACGGCGAAACCCCGGCCAGCCTCGCCGGCTCGCGCCGCCTCGATGGTCGCGTTCAGTGCCAGCAGGTTCGTCTGCCCGGCGATGTCCGCGATGAGGTGCAGGACCTCGCCGATCTGCGCGGCCGCCTCGCTCAGGCCGCGCACGGCGGAATCTGTCTCGCCCGCGCGCTGCACCGCCGCCTGCGCGGACTGCGTGCTGCGGGCCATCTGCCGCGCGATCTCCGAGACGCTCGCGCTCAGCTCCTCGGTCGCCGCGGCGACGGCCGAGAGGTTGCGCGAGGATTCCTCCGCCTCCGCCGCGGTGCCGGCCGCGCCCTCGCGCGTGCGCAGCACCACGCCCGACATCTCCGAAGCCGCGCCGCGCATCTCGTCGGCCGAGCGCGCGAGGCTCGCCAGCACGCCGGAGACCGAGGCACCGAAATCCTGCGTCTGCCGCTCGATCGCCACCTGGCGGCGGTCGCGCGCGGCGCGGTCGGCCCGCGCCTCGTCCTCCAGCCGCCGCGTCCGGAGCCCGCCCTCGCGGAAGTCTTCGAGGGCACGGGCGAGATGACCGAGCTCGTCCCGGCGGTCGGTATCCCCCACGGGGGTGCCGAGGTCGCCGCCCGACATGGCCGTGGTGGCCGCCGCGATCCTGGCCAGAGGACGGGTGATGCTGCGCCCGACAAGGCTGATCAGCAGCACGACCAGCAACGCCGAGGCGCCGGCCGTCAGCGCGCCCTGCAGCACCACCCTCGCCTGTGCCGCGCGAAGGTCGTCCACGTAAACCCCGGTGCCAATCACCCAGCCCCAGGGCGCAAAGCCCGCGACATAGGAGAGCTTCTCGACCGGCTTCTCCGCGCCCGGACGGGGCCAGAGATAGCCGACCGTCCCCGCGCCGGCCGCCCGCACCTTCTCGGCGAAGGCAACGAAGAGCGGCAGGCCATTCGGGTCCCGCACCTCCGAGACGTCCTGTCCCTCCAGGTCCGGGCGGAAGGGGTGCATGACGACCCGCGTGCGGACCTGGGTGTCGTTGATCCAGAGGTATTCCTGCCCCTGGTAGCGCATGGCACGGATGGCGGCGGCCGCGGCGGCCTGGGCGGCGGCGCGGTCCAGGCGTCCGGCGCGCTCCTCCGCCTCGAACCGGCCGGCACTCGCGACGGCCGTATCGACCACCGCGTGCAGCATGGCGATGCGGTTCTCCTCCAGCTCCGTCGTCCGGCCGGCCACCTCGTAGGCGGCGAGGCCCATCAAACCGAGCGCGGCGACGAGGGTGCAGAGATGCAGCCGGGTCCTGATGGACCAGTCTGTGACACGGCGTATCATGGGGGCGGTCGTCCCTGTTCCATTCTGGAAGCGGACATTCTCCATGACAAAACTTGACGGAGGGTTGCTCCGCCACGCGCTCGCTCGGACGTGTTCCCGCCTTCAGCCGGGGCTCACCGCGCCGGGCTGACTCCGCCGCCCGTCCTTCCCAGCAGCGCCGCGATCTGGTCCGCCAGCGTAATGCCGACGACGGGCTTGCGCATCAGGGTGAAGCCGGTACCGAGGGCGAGTGAGGCGACGTCCCCCGCATAGCCGGTCAGCAGGATGGCGGGCAGGCCCGGCTGGCGCCGCTGGGCCTCGCGGATGACGGCGACGCCATCGAGGCCGGGCATCGCGAGGTCGGTGACAAGGATGTCGAAAGGACCGGCCGCGGTGAGCTGGGCGAGGGCGAGCTTGCCGTCCGGCGCCGCCGTCACGGCGTAGCCGGCGTCCTCCAACTCCGTCGCCAGCACGTCGCGCACGATCGGCTCGTCGTCAGCCAGGAGCACGCGGGGCTTGCCGGCGGAGCCAGCCCGCGCTCCGGCATCGCGCGCGGGCGCGTCGGCCGAGGGGCGCGGCTGGGTCTCGCCGCCCGTGGCCAGGGGCGCCGCGAGCGAACCCGCCGCTTCCTTCGCCTGAGCGGGGCGCGCCACCGGTAGCCAGAGCGAGACGCGCGTGCCCTGCCGCGGCGCGCTCTCGATGGCCAGCGCGCCGGCCGAGCCCTTGGCGAAGCTGCGGGCCATGGCGAGGCCCAGCCCGGTGCCCTGGCCGAGCGGCTTGGTGGTAAAGAAGGGTTCCGACGCGCGCGCGAGCACCTCCGGCGCCATGCCCTCGCCCGTGTCGGCGACGATGAGGCGCACATAGCTCCCCGCGGGAAGGCAGGCGGGCAGATCCTCCTCCGGCGCCGCCATGCCGGAAGGCCGGGCCGAGAGGGTGAGGGTGCCGCCGCGCGGCATCGCGTCGCGGGCATTGGTGGCGAGGTTGACGAGCACGGTCTCGAGCTGCCCGCGATCGGCGAAGACCGGCGGCAGGTCGGGCGCCACATCCACCCCCACGCGGATGCGCGCGCCGAGGGTCGCCGCCAGCACTTCGTGGAGCCCCTCGAGCAGGACGCCGACCTCCAGTGCATCGGCCCGCAGCTCCTCGCGCCGGGAGAAGGCGAGCAGGCGGCGGGTGACGGATTCACCGCGCCGCGCCGCCTCCTCCACCATGCCGGCGAGGCGCCCCACGGCCTCGGGGTCGCCGGCACGGCGGCGGACGAGACAGATGCCGCCGAGCACGGCCTGGAGCACGTTGTTGAAGTCGTGCGCGATGCCGCCCGCGAGCTGCCCCACGGCCTGCACCTTCTGCGCCTGGAGCAGGGCGGCCTGCGTCTGCTGGCGCTCGGCCACCTCGGCCGAGAGGCGGTCATTGGCCTCCACCAGTTCCCGCGTGCGGTCGGCGACCCGGCGCTCCAGTTCCTCTGCGTGCTCGCGCAACTCGTCCTCGCGCTGGCGCAGGGCCGCGGCCATGCCGTTCCAGGCCGCCGCGAGCTGGCCGAACTCGGAGCCCGGGCCGCAATCCGGAGCCCGCGCCGCGAAGTTGCCGCCCCGCCACTCCTCGGCGGTCGCGAGGAGGGCGCGGGCGGGGCGGGCGATGAAGCGGCGGGCGGCGAGGAGGGTGAGGATGAAGACAACGGCGCTGAGCCCGACCATCAGCAGTGCCCCGCGCAGCAGCGCGCGCTCGAGGTCCGCCATCAACTCCTGCTCCGAAAAGCCGACGACGGCGGAGAGATTGTGGTTCGCAGGGGTCGGCGGCGTGTAGCCGATGAGGCGCAAGAGCCCGTCGATGCTTCGAATCCGCAGAATGCCCGGCTCGGTCGCCTGTGTGAGGGCCAGTGCCTCGGGCGGGAAGCTGCGGCCGACGAACTCGGCATGGCGGATGTCGCGGGCGAGGATAACGCCTTGCGCGTCGGCCACCGTGAGGACCCCGCCGGCCAGGAAGGGTGAGCCGTCCCGCTTCAGCGCGCGGAGCTGGTCCGAGAGCCAGTTGAGATCGAGCGCCGCAACGAGGATGCGGGCCTCCTCCCCGGCGGAGGCCGGGAGGGGGAAGTGGAAGGGTAGCACGCCGCCCGGGCGCAGGGGGGTACGGGTGAAGCGCCCGGCGGTGAAGCGCTGCGGCGGCGCGGCACCCTGGCCCCATTCCGCGGCCCAACCCGGGGCGCGCTCGCCGTAGAGGGTGGGGTCGGAGGCGCAGATGACGCCGCCCGAGTGGTCGGCCAGGGCGATAAAGGCGAAACCTGGCGCGTGCCGACGCAGGCTCGCCAGACGCGGGCCGCAATCCCGGCCCGCGCTCCGGACCTGGTCCAGCTCCGCAGCGGCGCCAAGAAGGATGCGCGCGCCGTTGGCGACGTTGTCTACGGTGCCGGCCAGCAGCTCCGCCTGATGCTGCGCGAGGTCGCTGAGCTGTGCGCGGCGCTCGGCGAGCTGCGTCCAGCCGACCGCCGCCTGGAGGGCGAGGGTAGGCAGGAGGCAGGCCGCGATGATCAGCAGGAGTCGTGCCTGGACACTGAGCCCGGCAAAGCCCGTCCAACGGAAAACACGGTGCCGACGGACCGGGACCGGTCCCGCGGAAGTCTCGGACCCCAATTCAGGGAGCGGGAGGATCTGGTGCGTCACGGCTCCGGCCTCTCCCTTCCTTGCATGCGATGACCGCCGTTCGGTGCAGGGCGGTTGCGCGCGTCAGGACGTGATGATCAAGCGTTTATCGGGGTGGGATGAAACTGTCACGGTTCGAGTTCAGTCTGCGGGAGGTCGGGCCTGCCCTCAAGCCCCGGCGGGGCGGTTCTCCACCATGGCCATCAGGGTCTCCAGCGCGTCCGCCTCCTCCGCCGGCTTGTCCGGCCGCAGGCGGGCGATGCGGGGGAAGCGCATCGCGACGCCCGAGCGGTGGCGGGAGGAGAGCTGGGCGGCGTCGAAGATCACCTCCAGCACGAAGGCCTTCTCCACCTCCCGCACGGGGCCGAAGCGGCCGGTGGTGTGGTTGCGGACCCAGCGGTCGAGCATCACCAGCTCCTGGTCGGTGAAGCCGGAATAGGCCTTGCCGACGGGCACCAACTCCCGCGTGCCATCCTCGTTCGTCCGCCAGAGGCCAAAGGTATAGTCGGAATAGTAGCTGCTGCGTTTGCCGTGGCCGCGCTGGGCGTACATCAGCACGGCGTCCACCGTCAGCGGCGCGCGCTTCCATTTCCACCAGAGGCCCTTCACCCGGCCAGGGAGGTAGGGGCTGTCCGCGCGCTTGAGCATCAGCCCCTCGATCGAGGCCGCGCGGGCGGTGTCACGCAGCCCGGAGAGATGGTCGAGGCCGGTGAAGGGGATCATCTCCGACACGTCCATGCGGGCGGGGGCGTGGCGGGCGTACCAGGCCTCAAGGCGCGCGCGGCGGGCGTCGAAGGGCAGGGCGCGGAGGTCCTCCTCACCGTCCAGCAGCAGGTCATAGAGGCGGACGGCCACGGGGTAGTCGCGCATGAGCTTCGGGCCGATCACCTTGCGGTTCAGCCGCTGCTGGAGATCGGAGAAGGGGGCGACCGTTCCATCCCTGATCACCAGCAGCTCGCCGTCGAGCACGGCGTGGAACTCCATGGCCTCGGCGATCTCGGGGAAGGCGCCGGAGATGTCCTCGCCGGTCCGGGACCACATGCGGCGGCCGCCAGGCCCGGCGGTGAGCTGGACGCGGATGCCGTCCCATTTCCACTCGGCGCGCCAGTCGCCGGGGTTCGCCTCCACCGCCGCGACATCGGCAGGGGCCTCCAGCGGGTGGGCAAGCATGAGGGGGCGGAAGACCGGGGCGCCTGCGGCATCGGGGCGGGGCCCCTGTCCCTCCAGCCAGCGGAAAAGGGGGATGTAGGGGGGCGCGACGCCGTGCCAGACCTCCTCGATCTCGCCGACCTCCTGCCCGGACCATTCGGCGAGCGCCGTTTTAGCCAGCCGGGCGGAGGCGCCGACGCGGAGCCCGCCGGTGACGAGCTTGATCAGCGCCAGGCGGCCGCCGGCATCGAGCGTGTCGAGCCAGCCCTCCATCAGCGCGGGGACCTCGGCGCGGGAGGCGAGCTCGAGGCCCTCGACCACCTCGGAAAGACTGGGCGGAGGGGCGTTCACCCCCTCCCGCTGAGGCCAGATGAGGGCGACCGTCTCGGCGAGGTCGCCGACATAGTCGTGGGAGAGGGCGAGGAGGACTTTGTCCACCCGGCTCTCCACGAGTTCCCGGATCACCATGGGCTTGGCGGCGGTGAAGGCCAGCTCGCCCGTCAGCGCCGCGAGCCCGACGCCGCGGTCGGGGTCGGGCTGCTCGGCGAACCAGCGGCGCATGAGGGCGATCTTGGCGTTGCGCCCTGGGGTGAAGACGAGCCGTTCGAGAAGGTCGGCGAAGGCCTGGACGCTCAATGGGCGGCTCCGGCCGGTACCTCGGTGCCGGCGGGCGCCTCGGGAGCACCCTCGTCCTCCTCGTCCTCGCGGCCGACAAGGTGCAGGGCACGGCCGCGGACGCCGCGCAGCGAGAGGGCGTGGATGAGGGCGTCGTCGCGGCCGTGGGTGACCCAGACCTCGGGGGCGCGGACTTCCTCGATCGTGGCCAGCAGCTCATCCCAGTCGGCGTGGTCGGAGACGATGAGGGGAAGCTCGACGCCGCGGAGCTTCGCGCGCTGGCGCACCGTCATCCAGCCCGAGGCGGCGGCGGTTACGGGGTCGGCCAGGCGTCGCGCCCAGGGCGTGGATTCGGCCGAGGGCGGCGCGATGACGATCTCGCCCGCCAGGATCGGTGGATGGCCGCGCTTGAGTCCCTTGGGCACTGGACGAAGATCGCCAAGCGGAACGCCGAGCGATTCGTAGAGGGTGCAGAGCTTCTCCACCGCGCCGTGAAGATAGACCGGCCGGTCCCAGCCGGCCTCCCGCAGCAGGGCGATGATCCGCTGCGTCTTGCCCAGCGCATAGGCACCGACGACGTGGGCGCGCTCCGGAAACAGGGCGACGCTGTCCAGCAGGCGGCGGATCTCGTGCTCGGCGGGCGGGTGATGGAAAACGGGGAGGGCGAAGGTGGCCTCGGTGACGAAGACGTCGCACTCCATCGGCTCGAAGGGCGCGCAGGTGGGGTCGCGCGCGCGCTTGTAGTCACCGGAGACGACGATCCGGCTGCCCTTCCACTCAAGAACGATCTGCGCCGAGCCGAGGACGTGGCCGGCGGGGAGGAGGGTGATCCGGACCCCGTTTCGGGTGACGCTTTCCCCGTAACGCAGCGGTTCCTGCACATCGCCGGCCCGGTCCTCGCCGAAGCGGGCGCGCATGATGGCGAGGGTGTCCGGCGTAGCGAGCACGGCCTTGTGGCCGGGGCGGGCGTGGTCGGCATGGCCGTGGCTGATGACGGCGCGCTCGACGGGGCGGGATGGGTCGATGAAGAAATTCCCGGGCTCGCAGTAGAGGCCGAGCGGGGTGACCGTCATCCAGCTTTCCGGGTGGGGCATGGATGAGCAGATGGCTGCGGTCGGGGGTGGCGGCAAGGCGGCCGCCCCCATGGCGTCCAGCGGGACCGCCTGGCTAATCCGAGGACTCGGCGATCTCCAGCAGCGCTCGGCCGTTGCGGCGCTCCCGCGGGTCGGAGCCGCAGGAGACGCCGGAGAGAAGGGTGCTGCCGGGATTTGCCACGGCGAGCTTCGCCTGCACGCGGCAGGCGAGGTGGTTGCCGGCGGCGCCCCCGCCATTCCAGCGGCGCAGCGCCTCGGCCCAGCTGCCGGACTTCTCGTAGTGGGAGCGGAGATAGGCAGCGCCCCAGTCGGCGGCGCGCCAGGGGTCGAGGGGCCAGTCGGAGCCGGCGGCGTGGACGCGGGCATTCACCTGCACGCAACCGGCCATAAGGTGCTGCGCGGGTCCGGCCGCATTGTAGAGGCGCCGGGCCTCCTCGGTGTTCGAAGGGAAGTGGCTGCGGCCGCCGATGTTCATGGCGAAGGCGTGCAGGCCGGATTCGGCCAGGGCGACCGCAACCATAAGGCCCGAGGGGATGTTGTGCGCGGCTTCCGACTGCCGGGCGGCATCGAGACAGGCGGCGCGGGGGCTGTTGAACTGGCGGCCGGCGGCCGGGGGCGCCATGGAGGCGAGGGTGATGCCGGGCGGGAGGCGGCGAGAGGGGGCCTTGGGACGGGCGCCGGGCTGCCTGGCGGGAACCGCGGGGGAAGAACCCGCCTGGGCCGCAAGGGCGGGCGCGGCGGCCTCGGCCGTCTGGTCGCCCGTTTCCTCCGCCGAGGCGCAGCCGGCGGCAAGAGCGCCGAGGCCGAGCACGAGGAGCGAGGCGAGCGCGAACCGGGCGCCCTCCTGGCATCGTCGGCTCGGGCTTTCGGCACGGGTCGGAGGGGCGCTCCGCGGCATCGCGCACGGGAACGCCGCGTTGATCTGCCGGCCGGGGGAAGCCGACGGAGGGGGCGCGGACGTCATGGCGGAAGCGCTAACAGGAAGGCGAGTAAGCGCGCAAGAGGTTTCGGTTGCGGGTTGAGTTGGGCGGCCGCGCAGCCCAGTCCAGCGGAGGTCATCGCTTCAGGAACGCCAACATCGGCCCGAGGCATTCTGCTTGCTGATCAGATGGCAGTATTCGCGCATCGGCGATTACTTGAGCGGAGGCGCCGGTGGGCGGGATTCTGCTTGCGAATACAATAAAGCCGCCCGTTCACGCAGAAGGGCGTGCGGGTGGCACAGGGTGTCGGCGGATGGGAGATGCGCAGGGAGATTTGTGGGTGACGACACGGATCGCCGGGCGTCCGGAGGCAGTGGCCTGACCGGTGCCAAACTGGCGGACTCCGCGTCGTCCCCGTTTGTTTCCTACCCTAAACCCGGCCCGTCTTAGACGGCGGCGAAAGACGTGTGCCATGGTCCTCTATAAGACACAAGACCAATGAAGGACCGATTCGGTTGGGAGATGCCCTCGGACCGGGGCTACTACCGCCCATTCTGGCGCGGTTTCTCCCTTTCCGGCCGCGCCCTCGCCTGCGCGCGGGTGGGGGTGATAGGATGGGGCCAGCCATGAATTGTGGAAACGTCACGTGAGCGACCTGCGCCGGCCGGACGCGCGACCCCTCTATGCCCAGGTCGAAGCCATCCTGAACGAGCGGATCGTCTCCGGAACCTGGACCTCGGGCCAGGCGCTGCCAGCCGAGCCGGAGCTGGCGCACGAACTGGGCGTCTCCCCGGGCACGCTGAGGCGCGCGCTGGCGGGGCTGGAGCGGCGGCACCTGATCGAGCGGCGGCAGGGGCGCGGCACCTATGTGGCGCGGCACACCAGCCGCGCGGCGCTGGGGCAGTTCTTCCGCGTGCGCACGCCGGACGGGCGGGCGGCGGAGCCGGAATCGCTGATCACGCGGGTGACCACGGGGCCGGCAACCCCCGAGGAGGCGTCGCGGCTGCAGCTGGAGCCGGGGGCCGAAGTGCACCGGGTGGACCGCAGCCGGCGGCTGGACGGAACCCCGCGGATCGTCGAGCGGATCACCTTGCCGGCCGCGCTGTTTATGGGCCTCAGCCTGCCGCTGGCGCCGGAGCAGCTGGGGACGGAGATCTACGTGCACTACCAGAGCGCGCACGGCATTACCGTGGTCCGCTCCGAGGAGGTGCTCTCGGCCGCTGCGGCGACGGAGGAGGACGCGACGGTGCTCGGCCTGCCCGTGGGCACGCCGCTGCTGGTGATCGACCGCGTGACCTTCGACGCCGCGCGGCGCCCGGTGGAGATGCGGGTGACGCGGCTCGACACCCGCGCGCATCGCTACGCCGTGGAGCTGACCTGAGTCGCTGAGCCGAGGCGGGCGGCCGCCCAGCGGGCACTGTCGGCGACGACGGGGTCCTCGTCCCCTGCCAGGGACTGCGCGAGGGGGAGGAGCGACGGGTCGGCGGAGTTGCCGATCGCGTTCAGCACGTTTCGAACGAAGCGGCCGCGACCGACCCGCTTGATGGGAGAGCCCGAGAAACGCGCGCGGAAGGCGGCATCGTCCAGGCCGGCGAGATCGGCCAGGCGCGGCGCCGTCAGGTCCTCACGCGCGATAAGGCCCGGGACGGAAGTCGGCGTCGCGAAGCGGTTCCAGGGGCAGACGGCCAGGCAGTCGTCGCAGCCATAGATACGGTTGCCGAGCCGGGGGCGCAGCTCCTCCGGGATCGGGCCACGGTGCTCGATGGTGAGGTAGGAGACGCAGCGCCGGGCATCGAGGCGATAGGGCGCGGGGAAGGCGTCGGTGGGGCAGGCGACCTGGCAGCGCGTGCAGCTTCCGCAGCGGTCGGCATGCGGGGCGTCGGGCTCCAGGGCGAGAGTCGTGTAGACCTCGCCGAGGAAGAGCCAGGAGCCGTGGGCGCGGGAGACGAGGTTCGTGTGCTTGCCCTGCCAGCCGAGCCCGGCCTGCTGGGCCAGCGGCTTCTCCGAGACGGGGGCGGTGTCCACGAAGACCTTCACGCCGGGGGCTTCGAAACGCGCGACCATCCAGCGGGCGAGGGCCTTCAGGCGGGACTTCACGAGGTCATGGTAGTCCCGGTGGCGGGCATAGACGCTGATGGTGCCGCGGTCGGGATGGGCGTGATTGGCGAGCGGGTCGTCGGCGGGGGCGTAGGAGAGGCCGAGGGAAACGACCGAAAGGGCCTCGGGCCAGAGGGCCTGCGGGTGGGCGCGCTGCTCGGCGCGGCCCTCCATCCAGCCCATCTCACCGTGCATGCCGGCGGCCAGGAAATCGGCCAGGCGGTCCCGCACCTCGGGGCCGAGTTCGGCGCGCGCGAAGCCGACCGCGTCGAAGCCCAGGCGCAGGGCCTCGTCGCGGATCAGCGTGCGCGCGTCAGCCTTCATCCGCGGCCGCGATAGGGCGGCACGCCCTGGTCGGGGATCCAGGCGCCAGCCGGGGGGGCGCCGGTCTGCCAGAAGACGTCGATCGGGATGCCGCCGCGCGGGTACCAGTAGCCGCCGATGCGGAGCCACACCGGCTGCAGCAGGTCCACCAGGCGCTTGGCGATATCAAGGGTGCAGGCCTCGTGGAAGGCGCCGTGGTTGCGGAAGGAGGTGAGGTAGAGCTTGAGGCTCTTGCTCTCCACCAGCCATTCGCCGGGGATGTAGTCGATGACCAGATGCGCGAAGTCGGGCTGCGCGGTGATCGGGCAGAGGGAGGTGAACTCGGGCGCGGTGAAGCGGGCGACGTAATGCGTGCCCTTGTGCGGGTTGGGCACGCGCTCCAGCACCGCTTCCTCGGGGCTGTTCGGCTGGGCGGTGAATCGGCCGAGCTGCGTCAGGCCGGAGTCGTGGTTCATGAGGTCGTCTCCTCCTTCGATGGCGGCTCGGCCGGGGCGGGGGTCTCCCATTTCGCCGCGATCGCGGCGGCCTCGGCCTCGAAGCGGCCTTCGAGGATGGCGGCGCGAAGCCGCGCGGTGAGGGTCTGGTAGTAGCGGATGTTATGCCAGGTCAGCAGCATCGGCCCGAGCATCTCCTCGGCCCGGATGAGGTGCTGGATATAGGCGCGGGAATGCCGCGTGCAGGCCACGCAATCGCATTCCGGGTCCAGCGTGGACGCATCGTCGGCGTGGCGGGCGTTGCGCATGTTGAGGACGCCGCGGCTCGTATAGGCCCGCCCCGTGCGGCCGGAGCGCGTGGGGATCACGCAGTCGAACATGTCCACGCCACGCGCGACGGCACCGATGATGTCGGCGGGGGTGCCGACGCCCATGAGGTAGCGCGGCTTCTCGGCCGGCAGCATGGGCACGGAGAAGTCGAGGGTGCGGAACATCTCCTCCTGGCCCTCGCCGACCGCGAGGCCGCCGATGGCGTAGCCCTCGAAGCCGATATCGGTTAGCGCCTGCGCGCTCTCGGCCCGCAGGTCCTCGAAGACGCTGCCCTGCTGGATGCCGAACAGGCCGTAGCCGTCGCGCGGGCGGAAGGCCTCGCGCGAGCGGGCGGCCCATTTCATCGAGAGGCGCATGCTCTTCGCCGCCTGCTCATGCGTGGCGGGGAAGGGGGTGCACTCGTCGAAGCACATGGTGACGTCGGCATCCAGCAGGTGCTGGATCTCGATGCTTCGCTCCGGCGTTAAGCGGTGCTTGCTGCCGTCGATATGGCTTTGGAAGGTGACGCCGTCCGCGTCCATCTTCCGCAGGCCGGCGAGCGACATGACCTGGAAGCCGCCGGAATCCGTCAGGATGGGGCCTTGCCAGTCCATCAGTTTATGCAGCCCGCCGAGGCGGCCCACGCGCTCGGCGCCAGGGCGCAGCATGAGATGGTAGGTGTTGCCGAGCACCATGCGCGCGCCGGTGGAGCGCACCGCATCCGCCGTCATGGCCTTCACCGTGCCGGCAGTGCCGACGGGCATGAAGACGGGGGTGGGCACGTCGCCATGCGCGGTGTGCAGCGTGCCGGCGCGGGCGCCGCCATCGCGGCCTTGCACCGAGAAGTTGAGAGGACCGTTCATGCGGCGGCTTCCGCGTCGTCTGACGCAGCCTCTGCGTCATCGCGGGCGATGAGGCAGGCGTCGCCGTAGGAGTAGAAGCGGTAGCCGGCGGCGATGGCGTGGGCATAGGCCCGCTTCATCCGCCTGGTTCCGCCGAAGGCGCAGACGAGCATGAAGAGCGTGCTCCGCGGCAGGTGGAAGTTGGTGAGGAGGAGGTCGGCGCCGCGGAAACGGTGGCCGGGGAGGAGAAAGATGTCGGTGAGGCCGCGGAAGGGGGCGACGGTGCCGTCCTCGCGCGCCGCGGTCTCCAGCAGGCGGAGCGCGGTGGTGCCGATGGCGACGACGCGGCCACCGCGGGCGCGGGTTTCGTTGATGGCCCCGGCGGCCTCCTCCGTCACCTCGCCCCATTCGGCGTGCAGGTGCCCGGCGCGCGGGTTCTCGCCCCGCAGCGGCAGGAAGGTGCCGGCGCCGACATGCAGGGTAAGGGTGGTGCGGGCGACGCCGCGCGCCTCCAGCGCCGCGAGGAGTTCGGGCGTGAAGTGCAGGCTGGCGGTCGGCGCGGCGACGGCGCCGGGGGTGCGAGCGAAGATCGGCTGGTAGTCATCGCGGTCCTCCGGGCGGGGGCCCTCGGGGCGGGCAATGTAGGGGGGCAGGGGGATTTCGCCCGCGCGCTCCAGCGCGGCGGCCAGCACCGCCTGGTCGGGGCCGAAGTCGAGGCGGACGGCACCGCCTTCGGGCGGCTCGACCACGCGCGGCGCCAGCTCGGGCGCGCCCTCGATGGCCAGCACGTCGCCCACGCGCAGCTTGCGGGCGTTGCGAACCAGGGCATGCCAGGTGCCGTCCGCCTCCGCGCGGTTGAGCATGATCTCGATGCGGGCCTCGCCGCGCCGGGCGCGGAGGCGGGCCGGGATCACGCGGGTGTCGTTCACGACCATGAGGTCGCCGGGGTTCAGCAGGTCTGGCAGGTCGCGCACGCCCCGATCCTCCGGCTGGTCAGCCACGCGGAGCAGGCGGGCGGAGTCGCGCGGGCGGACCGGGGACTGAGCGATCAGCGCCTCCGGCAGGTCGAAGGCGAAGTCGGCGGTGGCCAGCGGGCGCGGCGGGGCGGGGGGCGTGTTCAGGGACAGGGGAAGGGGCCGTTCAGGGGGCGGGGGCGGTTAGCCCTTCCGCCCAGGACAAGCAATGGGGTGCGGACGGGCGCCGCAGATCACGGGACGGTCAAAATAGTTAATCAAGTCTTTCCTTGTAACCCTCGGCGGGATGTCTCAAAAACCTATCCTTTACGAAGGGTAAACGTTTCGTGGAACTGCCCGAGGCCACCTGGTCCGCCGATACCGCCGCCGATGCGGTGAGCAGCCTGCACAAGGCAGCGCTCCAGGCGATCCTGGCATGGGGGGGCAGCGTGCCGGATGGCGGGGCGGCGCCGGCGGCCATGCGGAACTTTGCGGAGGGCACGGGCCGGGGCAGCGGCGTGGTCGCGCCGGGCGCGACGGACGTGGCCACCCCAGGGAGCGCCGTCGCGCCGCCCGCGGCCGCCGCTCCGCCGGTGCCGGTCGTGACCGCGCCGCCGATCCCGGAGGTCTGGCCGCCGGTGGTGCAAACCGTGCCTGTAGCGCCCACGGTGAAGGAGCCGGTGCTTCCGTTGCCGGTGCTTCCGTTGCCGGTGCTTCCGACGGTCGAGCTTGCCGCAGGGGGAGCGGTCGTGCCCGCGGTGGAGGCGCCGGTCTCGGTCGCCGTGCTGCCCGTGACGGTGCCGGCCACGGCAGGGGCCGCGCTGCCGACGGTGGAGGTTCCGGTGATCGAGCCGGTGGCGCCCACGGTGGTCCCGACGCCACCCGCCGACCCGGCGCACGACCAACCGGCGACGGCCACCACCTCGACCGTGCCGGCCGTGGTGGACCAAGCGGTGACGCCCATCGTCGCCGAGCCAACCAAGGCCGTGGGCCCGCCGTTGCCGCCGGTCGTCAGCGTGCCGACGGCGCCGGCCGAGCCGGGCGCGACCTCGCCGGCGACGGGAGGAAAGCAGGAGCCGACCGGCGGCTCCGCCACGCCCGATCCAGCGCCCCCCCTTCCGGCCAAGGTGGATCCAACCGCGCCTTCGGAGCCCGGCAAGGATCATCCCACCCTGCCTTCCCATCCCGAGACGCCCACTGATCCCGGCAAGAGCGATCCGACGCCGCCCTCCGATCCCGGCAAGAGCGATCCCACTGTCCCCCCCGATCCAGGCAAGGGTGGGCCGGCCGGGCCGGGCCATGCGGGGCCTGGGGGGCTTGACCTGGTCGGCGGCGCGGGTGCCGACGAGTTGGCGGGCGGGGCGCGGAACGACACGCTTTCCGGGGGCGCGGGGGATGACACGCTGCTGGGCGCCGCCGGGGACGACCTCCTGCTCGGCGGCGCCGGGCGGGACATGCTGCGCGGCGGAGAAGGGAACGACACGCTGAACGGCGGGGCGGGGGCGGACATCATCCTCGGCGGGGACGGGAACGACCTCGTGATCCACGCCTTCGCGAACCGCGAGACGATGCCGGACATCCTCCTCGGTGGCGCGGGGCACGATACGCTGCGGCTGGCGATCGACGCGGGGTACTGGGAGAACCAGGAGGTGCGCGAGGCCGCTGCCGCCCTCGCCCACTGGATCGAGGCCGGGCCGAAGGAGGGCGCGGCCTGGACGGACGAGCTGCTCGGCGTCTCCGTCTCGGGCTTCGAGGCTTTCGAGGTCATGGTGGACGGCCTGCGCGCGCCCGACGGCTGGCTGGCCTGAGCCACGGGGCCCCCGGGGCAATTTCGCGGGCGGCCGAACCGGCCTAGGGTGCCACCCGCGGCAAGAGCGGGGATGCGCACGCATGGTGGTGGATACGGACCGGTTCCTGGCGGACCTGCACGCGCTGCGGCGCTTCGGCGCGTTCAAGACCGGTGTGCACCGCCCGACCTTCTCCCCCCAGGACATGGAGGCCCGGCGCTGGTTCGTCGGCCGGCTCCGGGAGGAGGGGCTGGAGGCGGAGATCGACGGGATCGGGAATATCCTCGGCCGCAGTCCGAAGCCTGGCCCGCACCTGCTGGCGGGCAGCCACCTGGAGAGCCAGAACGAGGCGGGCTGGCTGGACGGCGCGCTCGGCTGCGTGGCCGCGCTGCACCTGGCGCGTGCCGGGCTTCCCGTGGATGTCGCCGTCTTCGCGGACGAGGAGGGGCATTACGGCAGCTTCATCGGCAGCCGTTCCTTCACCGGCCTGCTGGAGGAGGCAGAGATCGACCGCCTCGCCAACCGCTACCACGACAAGCCGCTGCGCGAGGCGCTGCGCGAGGCGGGGCTGGAGGGCCGGCCGCGCCTCCAGGTGGAGCGGGACCGCTACAAGGCCTTCCTCGAGATGCATATCGAGCAGGGGCGGCAGCTTGAGACGCAGGGGCTCGGCGTCGGGGTCGTGACGGGGATCGTCGCCATCTGGCAGTGGCGGATCACGATCGCGGGGCAGCAGAACCACGCGGGCACGACGACGATGGCGGAGCGGCGCGATGCCGGCCTCACGGCCGTCCGGCTGCTCGCGATGATCGACGAGGAGTTCCCGCGCCACTGCGCCGAGCGCACGGTCTGGACGGCGGGGCGCATCGCGCTCTCGCCCGGCGCGCCCTCGATCATCCCCGGCGGCGCGGAGATCCTGTTCCAGTACCGCGACGTGGACATCGACGTGCTGCGGCGGCTGGAGGTGGTGCTGCGCCGCTGCGTGGCCGAGAGCAACCGGCGGGAGCGCTGCCCCGCGGTGCTGGAGGCGATGTCGCTCTCCACCCCCGCCGTCTGCGATCCGGCGCTGCAGGACGCGCTGGCGGGGGCAGCCGAATCGCTGGCGCCGAAGCGCTGGCAGCGGATGCCGTCGGGCGCCGGACACGACGCGCAGTACCTCGCGCGCGTGATGCCGGCAGCGATGCTCTTCGTACCTTCCATCAATGGCATCAGCCACCACTGGACAGAGGACACCGCGGAAGAGGACCTGGCGCTAGGCATGCGCGTGCTGGCCGAGGGCGCGCGGCGTATCCTGCAGGGCTGATCAATGCACGAAACGGCGGCGTGATAGGGCGCCGCCGAAACTTACAAGCCTCGGCCTTGTTTGATCCTCGTCACAATCATGAGCGAGGGTAATATGGCTGAAGGTGGTTTGCTGCGCTGGGCGATCATCGCCCTCGTCGTCGCGCTGATCGCGGGCGTGCTCGGCTTCGGCGGCATCGCCGGCGCTGCGGTCGGGATCGCGAAGATCCTGTTCTACATCTTCATCGCGCTGTTCGTGATTATGCTGCTGATGAACTTCATGGGACGCGGGCGCGGGGTTTAGCGACCGGCTTCTCCCCCCGCTGACGTCACCGACTATTCCGGGGAGAAGGGGAAGGAATTCTTCCCTCTCTCCCCGGGCTTTTTTGCGAAAGCACGTTCTTCAGCGTTCCTGGCCTCGCCGCACCGAGAGCCCCGCCGCGAGGGCGCCAGCGAAGGCGAGGCTTGCGAGCCACCAGCCCTGCCAGACTCCAAAGGACGCAAGGAAGCTCACCGCGGCCGAGGCGAGTACGCCTGCCGCCATCGGCGTGGCACCCCAGCCCAGGGCAAGGGTCGCGAGCGAACCCAGCACCAACCCCACCGCGCCCAACTCCAGCCAGAGCTGAAGCCCGCCATTGTGCGGGTGGAGCGACATGCGCTCGATGCCCGGCTCGCGCAGCCAGGAATTGGCGCCGGTCGGGCTCACGCCCAGGCGCGCGATCGAGGCGTCCGAGGGATTGTCGCGCCCGCCCGGCAGGTTACGGCTCGCCTCCATCCCCCAGCCGAGAAGCGGGTGCTCGGCCGCGCGCTCGAGGCCGAAATCCCAGATCAGCATGCGATGCAGGGCGGAGCGTGGCATCTCCGCCGCGATGTCCGGGCGCAGCGTCAGCGGCAGGAGGACGGGCGTGGCAAGCAGGCTGCCCGCGAGGACAAGCGCGACGAGGTTCGACACCCCCCGCCCGCCGACGCGCACGAGCGCCGCCACGGCAAGCCCTGCGAGGCCCGCAATCTTCGCGGTTTCGCCCGGCATCAGGAAGACGAGGACGGCGCCGAGCGCGAGAAGCACCCAGCGCAGCGCCTCCGGCAAGCGCGCCTTCAGCACGAGCGGCAACAGCAGCGCCATGAAGGAGGCCGCGGGCTTGAGGCCAAATTCAAGCCCCGGCCGCGTCTCGGCGAGGCCCCGAACAGCCGCGCGAACGGACTGGCCGGTGGCATTGTCGAAGGCGCCGAGCAACAGGCCGACGGCGAGGCCCCCGAGGATGCACCATCCCAAGGCCCGGCGGCCGGAAAGAGTCTCGTCCTCCACCACCACGGCCGAGGCGCCACCCAGCAGGGCGAGACCCGCAAGACTTCCCGCGGCGGCGAGTGCCCAGCGCGGCTCGGGTGACCAAAGAACGGAAACGGCTCCGAAGGCCGCAAGCAGGACGAGCACCGGCACCGCGAGCGCGCGCGGCCAGGGCCAGCGGCCGCGCTCCCGCCGATGGGCAAGAACCGCGAGCAGCATGGCGATGGTTGCCAGCGGCGCTATGGCCCGGAACTGCAGCACGGTAACAGTGGGGGCGATGGCGGCGGCGACCGCCAGCGGCAGGGAGGCGTTCCACCACCAGGCGCGCGGCGGCCCGCGGTTCAGGGCGCCGAAGCCGGGGGCGTCGTCGTACTCGCTGATCCGGTTCTCGGGCAGGATCCCCGGCGGAAGCGGCGGCACGACGGGGGGCACCTCGTCCCTGCCGCCAAGCCGCAGGCGCGGATGGGCCGAAAGGACCGGGCGCTGAGGGAAGGGCCCGATGGCCCCGGTTTCGTCACGCGACGCCATGCGACTTCTCGCCCGGTGGTTGGTCACGCCCTGGATTCAGGCGTTCCGGCGGGTTCTAGCGCCCGGAAGAGCAGGGCCCAAGCCTGGGGGAGGCGATGAGCCCGATTTGGAGTCGTTGGTGACTCCGAGCAGAGGAAGAAGGAATTCTTCCTCTGCCCGTCCCTCTCCCCATCGGTTTTTCTGTTGGTTTGAAAGGCCTCCACGGCCGGTGCACCTCGGCTCATGAACCCGAGGTGACTGCACGCACGGGAAGGGCACGCATAGGCTGACCCGCCGGGATCACCGCGTCCGCACCACCCAGGCGGGGACCCAAGGGCCTCAACCCTTCGGCGCGTGAGGTCTGGAGAGGGCGGAACCCTCTCCAGCGCAGCAAGGCGAAATCAGGGAAATCCGCCACCGCCCGAGGCACCGAAGACTTGCCCGGTGGTGAAGCTTGATTCCTGGCTTGCGAGCAGGACGTAGACCGGCGCGATTTCCACCGGTTGGCCCGGACGGCCGAGGGAGGTCTTGGCGCCGAACTGCTCCAGGGCCTCGGGCAGAGCACCGCCAGAGGGCTGGAGCGCGGTCCAGTAGGGGCCGGGCGCCACGGCATTCACGCGGATGCCTTTCTCGGCGAGCTGCTTCGACATGGACTTGGCGAAGCTGACGTTGCAGGCCTTCGTCTGGGCGTAGTCGAAGAGGATAGCCGAGGGGTCGTAGGCCTGCTCGGAGGCGGTGATGATGATGGCGGCGCCGGGCTTGAGGTGCGGGACCGCGGCGCGGGTGATCCAGAACGGCGCGTAGACATTCGTCTTGAAGGTCGCGTCGAACTGCTCGGTCGTGATGTCGGTGATCGACTTCTGCGCCTGCTGCTTGCCGGCATTGTTCACGAGGATGTCGAGGCCGCCCATCTCGCGCACCGCGGTCTCGACCATCTGGTTGCAGAAGGCCTCGTCGCGGATGTCGCCGGGCAGGGCGACGGCCTTGCGACCGGCTTCGCGGATAATTTTCAGCACCTCGTCGGCGTCGGCCTGCTCCTGGGGGAGGTAGCCAATGGCGACGTCCGCGCCCTCACGGGCGTAGGCGATCGCGGCGGCGCGGCCGATGCCGGAATCGCCGCCGGTGATCAGTGCCTTGCGGCCGGCGAGGCGGCCGGTGCCGCGGTAGCTTGTCTCGCCATGGTCGGGGCGGGGGTTCATCTGGCCGGCGAGGCCGGGGGCGGCCTGGGTCTGCCGCGGGAAAGGCGGGCGAGGGTATTCGTCGCGCGGGTCACGCGGCACCGCGAGTGGCAGGGGGGAGGTGGTCTCCGCGCCCTGGCTCGTCCCCTGGGCAAGGGCGTTCGAGGCAACAGCCATGGCGGCACCAGCGGTCACGCCGCCCATCATCTGGCGGCGCGAGGGCGTGCTGTCGTTCGACTGGTCCATGCGGAGATCTCCTGGGTGGGCGCGGTGGTTCGCGCGGCGGGCGCGGGACTGATGCGGGGGAGGGGGTGGCGCCGTGCGGTCGCTTGGTCCGCGGCCCGTACGGCCGTTATGCGTCGCGGAACAGAACGCCCCCCGCCGGGGCCCAGTTTCGAGGGTGGGACCGGTGCGGTTGATCGAAGCGGCCCGAAGGCGGAAGGTCCGCGGTCATGTCCGTCATCGTTCCGCATGCTGCCCACTGGGGCTATTTCGACGCCGTGGTGGAGGATGGCCGCGTCACCGGCGCGCGCCCCTTCGCCAGGGATCCCTGGCCCAATCCGCTCGTGGAGGGGATGCCGGATCTCGTCCATGCCGAGTGCCGGATCGACCGGCCCTATGTGCGGGAGGGCTGGTTGCGCGGGGCGCGGCGGGGCTCCCCGCGCGGTCGGGACGGCTTCGTGCCCGTCTCCTGGGACCGGGCGACGCGGCTGGTCGCCGAGGAGGTGGCGCGGGTACGGGCCGAGCACGGAGACGCCTCGATCCTCGGGGGCTCCTATGGCTGGGCCTCGGCAGGGCGTTTCCATCACGCGCGGAGCCAGCTGCACCGCTTCCTGGGGCTGGGCGGCGGCTTTACCAGCCAGGTGACGAACTACTCCTACGGCGCGGGCATGACGCTGATGCCGCATGTGCTGGGCACCAACGATCCTGTCACGGGGCCAGCGACGGACTGGCGCAGCATCATCGGCAACGCGCGGCTGATGCTGTGCTTCGGCGGCCTGCCGCTGAAGAACGGGCTGGTGACCGCGGGCGGGGGCGGGGCGCATGAATACGTGCCGCAGATGCGCCGGGCGGCGGAGGCGGGGCTGCGCTTCGTCAACATCAGCCCACTGCGGGGCGATACGGCGGAGTTCCTCAAGGCCGATTGGGTACCGATGCGGCCGGGCGGCGACACGGCAATGGTGCTGGCGATGATCCATGCCATCGTCGAGGCCGGGATGGAGGACCGGGACTTCCTCTCCCGCTGCACCACCGGCTGGGACCGGCTGCTTGCCTATGTGTCGGGCGAGGCGGATGGGGTTCCGAAGACGCCGGAATGGGCCGAGGCCCTCTGCGACGTACCGGCGGCCACGATACGCGCCCTGGCGCTGGAGGCAGCGCGGGTACCGACGATGGTCACGGCCACCTGGTCCATCCAGCGCGCCGAGCACGGCGAGCAGCCCTGGTGGGCGCTGGTGGCGCTGGCGAGCGTGCTGGGCGGCATCGGCAAGCCCGGCCAGGGGATCGCCTTCGGCTATGGCAGCATCAACGGCATGGGAACTGCGCGGCGGGAGCTGCCGACGGTGAACCTGCCCGCCGCGCGCAACCCCGTGGGTGTCTCGATCCCCGTGGCGCGGGTGACGGAGCTGCTGGAGCGGCCGGGGGAGGTGCTGCGCTACAACGGGCGCGATATCCTTCTACCGGATATCCGCATGGTGTTCTGGGCGGGGGGCAATCCCTTTCACCACCACCAGGACCTGAACCGGCTGGCGCGCGCCTTCTCTCGGCCCGAGACGATCGTGGTGTCGGAGCCCTGGTGGACCTCCATCGCGCGCCACGCCGATATCGTGCTGCCGGCGACAACGACGCTGGAGCGGAACGACATCGCGAGTTCGTCGCGCGACCGCTTCCTGCGGGCGATGCATCGGGCCGTGCCGCCGCAGGGGGAGGCGCGGAACGACCACGACGCCTTCGCCGATATCGCTGAGGCGCTGGGCTACCGCGAGCGCTTCACCGAAGGGCGGGACGAGGGCGCCTGGCTGCGGCACCTCTACGACCGCTTCCGCCGGGCCTGCGCGGCCATGGGGGCGGGGGTGCCGGAGTTCGACCGCTTCTGGGCGGAGGGGCATATCGAGTTCAGCCCGCCCGAGCGGGACTTCGTCGGCTTCGCCGATTTCGCGGCCGATCCGGTGGCGGCGCCCCTGGCTACGCCCTCCGGAAAGGTGGAGCTCTACTCGGAGACGGTCGCGGGCTTCGGCGATCCCGAGGTGCCGGGCCATGCCGTTTGGAAGGCGCCGCGGGAATGGCTGGGCGGCGACCTCTCGCGCTTCCCGCTGCACCTTCTCTCCAGCCAGCCGGCGACGCGGCTGCACGGACAGCTCGATCCTGCCCGCGCGGCGCGGGCAGGGAAGCTGCAGGGGCGGGAGCCGATCCGGATGCACCCCGCTGACGCCGCCGCGCGCGGGCTCGTGACGGGGCAGGTGGTGCGGGTGTTCAACGACCGCGGCGCGGCCCTCGCCGGCCTCGTGCTGGAGGAGGGGCTGCGGCCGGGCGTGGTGACCATGTCGACCGGGGCCTGGTGGGACCCGAGGGAGACGGAAGCAGGGCTGCTCTGCGTGCACGGCAACGCGAACGTGCTGACACAGGATATCGGCACTTCCTCGCTCGGGCAGGGCTGCGCCGCACAATCCTGCCTCGTGCAGGTCGAGGCCTGGCTGGGTGCCTTGCCGGAGGTTTCGGTGCACCGACCGCCGCGGCGGGTGGTGGTGCTTGACGAGGGAAGGTGATTCAAGGATCTGTGATAATATGGCCTGCGTAACGGCATCCCCGTCCCGGCGCGATCTCTTGCGTGCGGGCGCGGCGCTCTCGCTGACCGCGCTCGGTTCGGACCGGACGGAGGCGGCAAACCTGCCGCTCGCCGCACCTCCCACGCTGCCGGCCGATACGGTGGCGCCCGGTTACGCCCGCGATGTCCTCGCCCGCTGGGGTGACCGCGTGACCTTCGATGCCAAGCCCTGGCATCCACGCACCCCGACGGCGGAGGCGGCGGAGACGCAGTTCGGCTGGGATGGGCTTCTCCTCGGCCTCCTTGTGCCGCCCGTCGGCGGGGATGGCGTGCCGCGGGGCATCCTGGCCGTCGCGCACCCGACGGTCGATCCGGCCATGGCCTTCCCCGGCGGCGTGGACCAGCCGGAAGTGGCGGCGGCGATGCAAGGCGCCTCACTGCTCAACGTTGAGAGGCAGGGCGAGCGCTGGATCGTTTCGGATGGGGGTTACCAGTCCCGCCGGCTTACGGCCAATACCCTCTGCCACGTGTCGGGCCCCGCGGCGGCGGGCATCGGAGAAACGGTGCGAGGGCTGCTCAACGTCTCCGGCGGGTGCTGGACACCCTGGGGCAGCCTTCTCCTGGCGGAGGGCGACCCAGCCGGCTGGTCCACGCGGCTGCGCGGCGTCGATGCGCGATTCGCCGATGCCCGCGGCTTCGGCTGGGTGGCGGAACTCGACGGGACGGAGCCCGCCGCCGTGCCGGTGAAGCGCACGGCTCTCGGCCGCTTCGCCCATGGCGACGTGGCGAGCGCCATGACCGCGGACGGCCGCGCGGTGATCTACATGACAGATCGGCGGGCGGACGGCTTCCTCTTCCGCTTCACGTCTGTTGGTTCCGCACGGGCACAGGACGCGCTCGACAACGGTACCCTCGCGGTGGCGCGGGTGGAGGGTGATCGGCTGCATTGGATCGCCCTGCCGCGTGTGCTGGTGGCGCTGACCGACACGGTGGCGATTGCGGCGCGGCTGGGGGCGACAGGGTTCGACTATCCCTCCGGCCTCGACCTGGACCGGGGCGACGGATCGCTGTTCCTCGCCTGCCGCGGCCAGCCCGGCGTGTCGCCTCCCGCTCCGGGCCGGGTGGTGCAAATCGTGCCGGACGGGCGCGACCACGGGGCGGAGAGCGCCCAGGCCTCGGTCTTGCTGCGGGGAGGTCCTGCGCGGGTGCCGGGCCGGGCGGCACTGGAGCACCCGGACACCGTGGCGGCCGACGGTGCGGGCCGGGTCTGGATCGGGACGGACCGCGGCGGGCGGCTCGGGCCGGCGCCGGACCTACTGGTGGGGGTAGAGGTGGCGGGCCCCCAGCGCGGCCTGCCGGGCGTGCTCTACGCCGCGCCGCGCGGGGCCGCGATCGGCGGCGCGACGCCGGCCCCGGGTGGAACGGCGGTGTTTGCGATCGTGCGTACCCCGGGCGCGGAGCCCGGCGCCTCCTGGGACCGGCCGGGCACCACATGGCCCGCTTTCGACGGGAATACGCCGCCGCGCACCACCCTGATCACCCTCAGCCGGCTGCGGCCGGGCAGGGTAGGGGACTGACGAGGCGCCGAGATGCGCCGTGCCGTCACGAAAGCTTCACCGAACCGACACGCGGCGGTGCGCCGCGGGGACTAAGCGGCCGCCATTGAGACGGGGGCGGTGCAATGCAGGGTTCGGATGAGCGGTCGACGGTCGACACGGCGATGCCGCGCGACATCGAGGACATCGGGAGCAACCCGGCGCCGGTGGATCCGATCGGGCAGGTGCTCGGCCGGCGGCTGGCGCGGCGCGCGGCGCTGCGCGGGCTGATCGGCGCGACCTTTGCCGGCGTCGCGGTGCAGGGTCGGGCCCAGGGCGCGGATGCCGGGGTGCAGGGGGTGGGCGCCTCCACGCTCGGCTTCCGCGGGCTGCCGCACGGCACCGGGCCGGGGGAGGCCGTGGCCGAGGGGCACGAGGTGCAGGTGGTGATCCGCTGGGGTGACCCGGTGCTGCCGGGCGCGCCGGCCTTCGACCCCACCGCGCAGTCCGCCGCGGCGCAGGCGATGCAGTTCGGCTACAACAATGACTACCTGGACTTTTTCCCCCTGCCGAAGGGCGGGGAGGGCGAGCACGGCCTGCTCGTCGTGAACCACGAGTACACGAACCCGGAGCTGATGTTCGCGGGGCTCGGGGATGCCCGCGCAGCGCGGCTGGGCACCTCCGCCGCGCAGGTGGCGACCGAGATGATGGCGCACGGGGCGAGCGTGGTGGAGATCCGACGCGAGGGCGGGCCCGGTAATGGGCGTTGGGCGCCGGTCGCTGGGAGCCGGCTGAACCGGCGGATCACGGCGGAGACGCCGATCCGGGTGAGCGGCCCGGCGGCGGGGCACGACCGGCTTCGCACCTCGGCCGATCCGACCGGGATGTTGGTACGCGGTACGCTGAACAACTGCGCCGGCGGCAACACGCCCTGGGGCACGGTGCTGATCGCCGAGGAGAACTTCAACTACTACTTCGGCGGGCCCGGCGTGGAGGAGGGGGCGCAGGCCGCGTCCTACAAGCGCTATGGCCTGGTGCGGGATGCGCAATTCCCCTGGGGCCGCCACGTGCCGCGCTTCGACGTGGCGAGCGAGCCGAACGAGCCGAACCGCTTTGGCTGGGTGGTGGAGTTCGATCCCTACGATCCCGCGAGCGTGCCGGTGAAGCGCACCGCGCTTGGCCGCTTCAAGCACGAGGGCTGCACGCACGCGGTTTCGGCCGATGGGCGCGTGGTGATCTACATGGGCGACGACGAGCGCTTCGACTACGTCTACCGCTTTGTCACGGCGCGGCCCTGGGATCGTGAGAATGCGGCCGCCAACCGTGACCTGCTGGACGAGGGCACGCTCTCCGTCGCGCGCTTCGGGGATGACGGCACGGTGACCTGGCTGCCCCTGGTGCATGGCGAGGGGCCGCTTACCGAGGCGAACGGCTTCCGCAGCCAGGGCGACGTGGTGATCGAGGCGCGGCGCGCCGCCGACCTACTGGGCGCGACGCCGATGGACCGGCCTGAGGACGTGCAGGCGAACCCGGTGAACGGGCGCGTTTACGTCATGCTGACGAACAACGGCAGCCGCACGGCCGCGCGGACGGACGAGGCGAACCCGCGCGCGAACAACATCCATGGCCACGTCATCGAGATTGTGCCGCCGCGGGGCCCGCGCGGGGTGGACCACGCGGCGCCGACCGCGCGCTGGGAGACCTTCCTGATGGCGGGACGGCCGGGCTCCGATCCCGGCGCCTCCTACCACCGGGCGGTGGGCGCGGATTCAGGCTGGCTCTCCTGCCCCGACAACTGCGCCTTCGACAGCAAGGGCCGGATCTGGATCGCAACCGATGGCGCCCCGGCCGCGGCGAATGTAGCGGATGGGCTCTATGCCGCCGACACCGAGGGCGAGGGGCGGGCGCTGACGCGGCGCTTCTACGCGGCGCCGACCGGTGCGGAGGTCTGCGGGCCGCTGATCGGCCCTGGGGACCGGACGGTGTTCCTGGCGATCCAGCACCCCGGAGAGGACAGGGGGAGCACCTACGACAAGCCCTCCACCCGCTGGCCGGATCATGCCGAGGGGATGCCGCCGCGCCCCTCCATCATCGCGATCGTCCGCAAGGACGGTGGTGCGGTCGGGAGCTGAGCCGCGCCAGGGCCGCGCTGCCGGTAGTGCGCCGGCAGGCGGCCCTCGTCGAGCCAGGTATCGACCAGTCGCGTGACGGCCCAGAGGCTGCCGAGGCCAGCCCAGCCGCCATTGGGGAAACTCTCCAGTTCGAAGAGATAGTAGGTTTCCCGCCGGTTCGTATGGATGACCGCGCCGCGATAGGCATAGCTCGGGCCCCAATGGGGATAGCCGTTGGGGCCGTTCTGGTCGAGACGCTGCGGCGGCTGGCAGTCGCCCTGGCCCTCGGGCACGGGGGCGGCGCTCATCCTGCCCGTCTTCGTCGCTCCGGGGCTGCCGAGGCGCGCGGCGCATCGTCTCTCATCACTCGATGATTCCGTCCTATATTCATCATTTTTGAGACGGAACTTGACCGAAGAAATCTTGCTGGTTGGTTAACGGAATTGCGGGATCAGGTCGGCGTTGCACAGGGCAGAGCAGATCAATGGGCTCGGAGCGCCCCACCCGCCCACAAAGCCGCTGGCCGACACTCTGGCGCATTTCGGAATGTTCCCAATCTCTCCTTTGTCGGCCAAAAACGCCGCGTTAATGGATCCGGGGATGCGCGTGCGAGAGGACGACTTGAAGGGCGCGGACGGAACGGGAAAGCCGGACGCGACGGACGTGCAGGGGCAGGGTGACCGGCAGAGCCGCGGCGTTCCGGCGGCGGGTCAGCACGACCCCGGCTCCTACTCACCCACCGGCAACGTCGCCGTCCATCACTGGCAGGAGGCGACAGTCACGGAGCCGGGCCTGGACGACCGTGGCAACGTGTTCTTCGCGGCCGTCGAGATGACGCGCATGCCGATGATCCTCACGGACCCAAACCTGCCGGATAACCCGATCGTCTTCGCCAACCGCGCCTTCCAGGACCTGACGGGCTATCGGCAGGAGGAGATCGTCGGGCGCAACTGCCGCTTCCTGCAGGGTGCGCAGACCGATCGCGAGAAGGTCGCGGAGCTGAGGACGGCGGTCCAGGAGCACCGTGCGGCCTCGGTGGAGTTGCTCAACTACAAGCGGGACGGCACGCCCTTCTGGAACGCGGTCTTCATCGCGCCGGTCTTCGAGAAGTCGGGGCGGCTGCTCTACTTCTTCGCCTCGCAGCTCGACGTGACGCGGCGGCGGACCTCCGAGCAAGCCTACCGCCAGGCGCAGAAGATGGAGGCGATCGGTCAGCTGACCGCAGGCCTCGCGCACGACTTCAACAACCTTCTTCTGATCGTCTCAGGCAACCTCGAGTTCCTGCGCGGGAAGCTCACTGACAAATCGCTGATGCGCTACGTGGACCGCGCGAGCGACGCGACCGAGCGCGGTGCGAAGCTGACGCGGCAGCTCCTCGCCTTCGCGCGGAAGACGCGGCTGGAACCGAAGGCGGTCGACCTCACCTCGCTCATCCACGATTTCGGCGAGATGCTGGAGACGACGGTCGGCAGCCGCGCCGAGCTACATTTCAGCCTTCGCCGACGGCTGCCTTCGGTGATGATCGACCCGGTGCATCTTGAGATGGCGTTGCTCAACGTCGTCATCAACGCGCGCGACGCGATGCCGGAGGGCGGGACGGTGACGGTGGAAACCTCCGCGGTGACGCGGGAGGGGGATGGCGTTGGGGGCGGGCGCTACGTCGCGCTCTCCGTCAGGGATGAGGGCACGGGCATGCCGGCCTATGTCGTGGAGCGGGCGACGGAGCCCTTCTTCACCACCAAGGGGCCGGGCAAGGGCACGGGACTCGGGCTCGCGATGGCGCAGGGCTTTGTGCAGCAGTCCCTGGGCAAGCTTGAGATCGAGAGCGAGCCGGGGCGGGGCACGACGATCCGCATGCTGTTCCCCGTGAGCGAAACGGCGGCCGAGCCGGCGGTGCCCGCGAAACCCGTGGCCGAGACCCTGCCGCGAGAGGATCGCCGCGGCTCGGCCGCGACGATCCTCGTCGTCGAGGACAATGACGACGTGCTGGCCCTCGCGCGGGAGCACCTCCTGATCCTCGGCTATCGCGTGCTCGTCGCCCGTGGGCCCGAGGAGGCACTGGAGATCCTTGAAGGGGCGGAGGGCGCCTCGGTGGACCTCCTGTTCTCAGACATCCTCATGCCCGGCGGCATGAACGGGATCGTGCTGGCGGAGAGGGCGCGCGAGCGGCGGCCCGGGATCGGGGTGCTGCTGACCACCGGCTACAACGAGGACCTGGTGCTGGAGGGTCCGCGCGCGCCCTCCATGGACGTGCTGGGCAAGCCCTATCGCCGCACCGATCTGGCGGACCGGGTCAGGGCGGCGCTGAACCGCCGCGCCGTGGGGGAACGGGTCGAGGTTCCGCCGCGCACGCACGAAGGGCCGCGGCACGAGGGCTGAGGCAGCCCGCCCGGCGGGTTCAGCCGCGTCCTTCCCGCAGGCCATCCGCGACCAGCATGGCGCCGGCCACCGCGAGGGCGATCGCGAGGCCCGGCCAGAGCGCGGCCATCGGGGCGCTGAAAACGAGGTCCTGGGCATTGGCCAGCATGTTCCCCCAGGAGGCGGCGGGCGGCTGGATGCCGAGGCCGAGGAAGGAAAGCGTGCTCTCCGCCAGGATGGCGCCGGCGACGGCGAGCGAGCCCGCGACGGTGAGCGGCGCGGCGAGGGCCGGGGCGACGTGTCGGCGCAGCAGCCGCGCCTCGCCGACGCCCAGCGCACGGGCGGCACGGATGTGGTCGCGCGCGAGCACGGAGAGGGCGGCCGCGCGGGAGAGGCGGGCGACGCCGACCCAGCCGAAGACCGCGAGGAGGAGGACGATCCGCAGGATATCGGCCAGCGCCCCGCCGCGCGGCAGACCAACCGTCGCAGGGTCCATCGCCGCCAGCAGCACGAGAAGCGGCAGGGCCGGGAGTGCCAGCAGCCCGTCGGCCAGCCGCATGAGGGCGGCGTCCACCCAGCCGCCGCGCCAGGCCGCGAGGAGCCCGGCGGCGAGGCCGATGACCGTCGAGGCCAGGGCGGCTGCGAGCCCCACCGAGAGGGAGACACGCGCGCCGATGAGGAGGCGGACGAGGATATCCCGGCCGAGCTCGTCCGTGCCCAGCGGATGGGCGGCGGAGGGACCGGCCTGTCGGGCGAGGAGGTCGGGCACCTCGGGGTCCACGCCGAGCCAGTCCGCCACCCAGGGGGCGGCGAGGGCGGCGGCAGCGAGGAGGGCCAGGATGGCGAGGCCGAGGCGGAGGCGGGTCATAGGGTCCTCATACCAGCCGCCACGGCGGCTGACCGCTCTCTGCCTCTCGGGGTCCCTCGCGTGGCTGCCCGGGGGGGCCGGGCGCGGCCGATAGCGGAACGTCCGCCCCCGAGGGGAGAACTTGAGGCGTCGCCGCCGGTTCTCACTACCTCACGCGCACCGATGAACACGGGCCCGGCCGACGTCGGCGTGTCGATGAGCATCGTGCCGGGAGCATTCAAGCGAAGGAGTTCCAGGTGAGCACGAAGAACGTGGTTCTCGTCGCGGGCGTACACGGCGTCTCCGGCAGGGCGGCGGCCATCGCCTGGGCCAACACGCCCGACACGAAGGTCTACGGCCTTTCCCGCCGCAGCGCCGACCTGCCCGGGGGTGTGGAAGGCATCACGGTCGACCTGCTGGACAGGGAGGATGTGGAGCGCAAGCTCGGTGGGCTCGGCGGCGTGACGCACATCGTTTTCGCGGCCTACATCGAAAAGGCAGGTGCGGGCGAGCGGTCCGCGGTCAACGTGGCGATCCTGCGGAACCTCGTCGAGGTGGTCGAGGCGGCGTCGCCGGCTCTGAGCCACGTAGCCTTCTACCAGGGCGGCAAGGCCTACGGCTCCGACCTCGGGCCCTTCAAGACGCCCGCGCGCGAGGACGACCCGCGACTGATGTCGCCGAACTTCTACTACGACCAGGAGGATTTCCTGCGGCGCCAGCAGGCGGGGAAGGCCTGGCATCGGACGGCGCTGCGCCCGGAGGCGATCATCGGCTACGCCACCGGCAATCCGATGAACCTTGGCGTGGCGATCGCCGTCTACGCGACCATCTCCAGGGAGCTCCGCCTCCCGCTGCGCTTTCCGGGCTCGCCCGAGGCCTATCGCGCCCTCTATCAGGTCACTTCCGCGGAGCTCCTGGCGGAGGCGACCGTCTGGGCGGGTGTCTCGCCGGCCGCGCGCGATGACATCTTCAACATTACCAACGGCGACCAATTCCGCTGGCAGCACATGTGGCCGCGCATCGCCCGCATGTTCGACATGGAGACCGCCGATCCGGTGCCGATGCCGCTCTCGTCCTACATGACGGACAAGGCGGAGCTGTGGAGCGGGATCGTCGCGAAACATGGCCTGCTCGACACGCCCTATGAGAGGGTCGTCTCGTGGAACTTCGCCGACTTCATCTTCAACAGCGGGTACGACAACGTGTCGAGCACGATCAAGGCGCGGAAGGCGGGCTTTGCCGAGTGCATCGACACCGAGGAGATGTTCCGCACCTTCTTCGCTTCCCTCCGCGCGGGGAAGATTATTCCCTAACGTCGATCGTGCAGACCCGCACCGTCATGGTGATGGTGCGGGACCGGCCTGCGTCCGCTGCCGGCATGTCAGCAGTGGCGAGGTGATGACCGCCATGGGCGCGAGGCGGCCGAAGCGTTCGCTGGCGAGGCCTGCTCATCGCCCAAGGCGGTCATTCGTCAGGGCATCCGGCCCCATTCGCGCCCTGTCAGGCGCGGGTCGAGCGCGCGCTGGGCGAGATCGGCTGCGAGCGTCGCCAGCAGCGTGGTCGCGGCGACGAGCATGAGGGCGAGGAGCGCGAGGTTGTGGTCGTTGCCCATGACCGCGTCGGTCAGCAGCTTGCCCATGCCGGGGCGCGCGAAGACGGTTTCCGTGATGAGCGCGCCGGAGACGAGGGAGCCGGCATCCAGCGCCAGGATCGAGAGGAGCGGCACCGCGGCATTGGGCAGCGCGTGGCGGATGGCGATGCGGGATTCCGGGTTGCCGCGGGCGCGGGTGGCGGTGATCCAGGGGGATTGCAACACCTCCGCCATGCTCGCCGCCGTGTGGCGGGCATAGGCGGCGAGGTGGGCGATGGCGAGGGTGGCGACGGGGAGGATGAGGAAGCGCGCGGCTTCCGCGAAGCCGCCCCCTTCCGGCGAGCCGCCGGCCGGGAGCCAGCCGAGGGTAACGGCGAAGAGGATGATGAGAAGGATGCCGAGCCAGAAGGCCGGCAGTGCCTGGGAGAGAAGGGCCACGGCATCCACCGCGCCGCGCCAGCGGGGGCGCAGGGCCGCGAGCATCCCGGCGGCGACGCCGAGCGAGGCGGCCAGCGCGAGGGCGGCGCCGAGCAGGACGAGGCTGCCGCGGAGGGCGGGCCACAGCACCTCGGCGGCGGGGCGGGCGAAGAGGCGGGAATAGCCGAACTCCCCGCGCAGCACGCCCGCGGCCCAGGCCCACCAGCGGGCGAGTAGGGGTTGGTCGAGGCCGTGCAAGGCGCGCATCCGCGCGACATCGGCCGGGCCCAGGCGCGGGTCGGCCATCATGGCGAGCGAGATCGGGTCACCGGGCATGGCGCCGATTGCGAGATAGGCGGCGAGCGAGAGCAGCGCGAGGGTGATGGCGATCTGCGGCAGCCTGCCCGCGATCATCCGCAGCATCTCAGCGCACCCGCCAATCCGTGACCCAGAGCGAGGAGGGCGACATGTTGCCGGTCGGGCGCACGCCATCGAGCCATTGCGGCCAGACATGCGGCTCCGCCCGGTGCCAGAGAGGGATCGCGGGCAGATCGCGGTGGGTCATAGCCTGCAGGCGTGCCCAGAGGGGGCGGCGCTTCGCGGCGTCCAGCTCCTGCGGCAGGGCTTCGAGGAGCGCGTCCATCTCGGGGTTGCGGTAGCCAGGGTAGTTCTGGCCCGACCAGTTGCGCTCGGCGGTCGGGATCTCGCCGGAGTGCAGGGTGGTGCGGGGCACGTTCTCGGGGCTGCTGATCCAGGCATAGAGGACGGCCCCCTGGAAGCGGCGCTGGGAGAGGGTTTCGCCGAAGAGGACGCGGGGCGGCTGGTTGGCGATGCGCGCCTCCACCCCCGCCGCGCGCCACATGCCCTGGACGACCTGCAGCACTGTCTCGCGCGAGCGGTTGCCGGCGGTGGTCTGAAGATCGATGACGAGGCGGGCGCCCTCCGCATTGCGGCGGACGCCGTCCGGGCCCGGGCGCCAGCCGGCTTCCTCCAGCAGGGCGGAAGCGCGGGCGGGGTCGAAGGGCCAGGGGGCGAGCGAGCGGTCCAGCATGGGGTCGTCGGGGTGGATGGCGGTGGCGGCGACGGGCTGGCGGTTGTCGAAGAGGCTGGCGGTGATCTTCGGGCGGTCGATGGCCAGCATCAGCGCCTGACGGACGCGGACATCCGCCAGCACCGGGTTGTCGAGGCGCAGGTCCAGGTGCTCCCAGACGAGGCCGGGGCGGTAGGCGAAGCGGAATCGGTTGCGGGTGCGGCGCTCCAGCGCGATTGCCTGGTCGAGGGAGAAGCCGAGCTCGCCCGCGACCATGTCGATCTGGCCGGCAAGGAGCTGGGCTTCCAGCGCGGCGGAGTTCTCGACCACGCGGATGTTGATCCGGCGGAAGGCGGGGGCGGGGCCGGCCCAGGCCTCGTTGCGCTCCAGCGTGACGCCGGCGCCGGGCTGCACGGCAGTGACGCGGTAGGGGCCGTTCCAGAGGCCGGGATTGGTCGTGTCCGTGTCGTAGGCGGTGCGGGAGCGGTAGTTGCGACGGTCGGCCTCCCAGATTGGGCGGTCGATATGGGCGGGCAGCGGCTCGAAGCTCTCGGCGGAGCCGGCGTCGAAGCTCACCCTGTCGAAGCGGAGGGTGAAGCCGCGCGGGCTGTCGGAGAGGAACTCGTAGGCGGAGCGGTAGAACTCGGCGCCGCCGAAGCCCGTCTCGAAGGCGCGTCCGGCCTCCCAGGCGAAGCGCATGTCCTCGCCCGCGACGGGGCGGCCGTCGCCCCAGCGGAGGTCGTCGCGCAGCCGCCAGGTGACGCGCATGCCCGGCTTGCCGTCGGGCGTGGTCTCCAGGACGACGCCGCCGTTCTCGAGGGTCGGCAGCGTCTCGCAGGCGAGGCAGAGGGGGAGCCAGTCGGGGCCGTGGCCGGTGAGGGGGCGGCGGGCGAAGCCAAGGATGTAGGACTTCGCCGCCATGCTCTCGATGTTCGGGTGGAAGGTGCCCGTGGCTTGCGAGATGCCGATCGTCAGGGTGTCGCGCGGCTGGGCCTTGGCGGGCGGGGCGGCGAGGAGGGCCAGGAGGGCGACGAGGGCGCGGCGGCCCCAGGAGGCCGTGTGCGTGGGTGCCATCTGCATGAGGGGATGATGGCGCGCCCGCGGGCGGGAAGGTAGGGCCCGCCCGCCTGCTCGCGGCTCAGTCGCCCGTCACGAAGTCGAAGAGCAGCTTCATGTTCAGCACCACGATCAGCGCCGCCGAGGCCCAGCCGAGGGCGAGTTGCCAGGAGGGGGCGCGGAGCGTGCCGAGGCGGCTGCGGTCCCCGGCGAAGAGCATCAGCGGGATGACCGCGAAGGGGAGCTGGAGCGAGAGCACGACCTGGGAGAGGACGAGCATGCGCGCCGTGCCGCTCTCGCCGTAGAGGGCGGTGACGATGACGGCGGGGACGATGGCGACGAGCCGCGTGAGCAGGCGGCGCAAAACGGGGTTGAGGCGGAAGCGGAGGAAGCCCTCCATCACCACCTGACCCGCGAGAGTTGCCGTGACAGTGGAATTGAGGCCGCAGGCAAGCAGCGCGATGGCGAAGAGATAGGGGGCTGCGGTGCCGAGGAGCGGCGCGAGGAGCTCGTGCGCGTCGCCGATCTCCGCCACCTCGGTGTTGCCGCTCGCATGGAAGGCGGCGGCGGCGAGGATGAGGATGGAGGAGTTGATCAGCAGCGCGAGCGCGAGCGCCACGGTGCTGTCGATGGTGGCGAAGCGGATGGCTTCCTTCTTGCCCTCCTCGTCGCGGCGGATGTCGCGGGACTGGATAACGGCGGTGTGCAGGTAGAGGTTATGCGGCATCACCGTCGCGCCGAGGATGCCGAGCGCGATGTAGAGCTGCGTCTGGTTCGTCACGATGGAGGCGGAGGGCAGGTAGCCGCGGATCACCTCGCCCCAGTTCGGATCCGCCATCACCAGCTGCGCGACGAAGCAGCCGGCGATGAGGGCGATCATGCCCATGATAAAGGCTTCGAGCCAGCGCATCCCCTTGTTCTGCAGCCAGAGGATGAGGAAGGCGTCGAGCGCGGTGAGTAGCACGCCGATCAGGAGGGGGATGCCGAAGAGGAGCTGCAGCGCGATGGCAGTGCCGATCAGCTCCGCAAGGTCGGTCGCGCAGATGGCGATCTCGGCCAGGAACCAGAGGGGGATGGCGACGACGCGGGGGAAGCGGTCCCGGCAGAGCTGGGCGAGGTCGCGGCCCGTGGCCAGGCCGATGCGGGCGCAGAGGGCCTGGAGAAGGATCGCCATGAGCGAGGAGAGCAAGGCGACCGTCAGCAGCGTGTAGCCGAAGGCCGACCCGCCCGCGAGTGCGGTGGCCCAGTTGCCAGGGTCCATGTAGCCGACGGCGACAAGGTAGCCGGGGCCGATGAAGGCCATCAGCCGGCGTAGCCAGCTTCCGGCATTGGGCACGGCGACGCTGCGGTTCACCTCCGGAAGGCTAGGCGTGGCATCCCCCGGCCCGGGCAGCGGTCCGGGAACGGCCTCGGGCAAGCGGCCCATGTGTCGCGCCATCGGTATCCCTTCTTCGCGGCGAACAACTGATCAATGAACAGGTGTTCAGGTCGCGATATGTCGATAGATTGTGTTATTTTTCAATATCTTGCCCCTTGTTACCTGAGCCGTTTCCTTCCCGCAAGCAGCTCCTCTGGCACCCGCTCTCCGTATCGTGCGGCAGGGCTGGCTGGGCGGGGTGGCGGGTCGGGGGCAGATGGGGGTGGAACATGCCGGGAGGGCATCATGCTGAGGATCTTCGTCGCCGCCGCCGTGCTGGCGCTGCCGGGCGTTGCGTTTGCGCAGGGAGCGCCAGCCAATATTCGGCCGACGCGCGACGTCGCGGTGACCTACCGCCTGGGCGGCATGCCGGGGCAGCCGAACGCGGGTCCGCAGGAGATGCGGATGTCCTGGTCGATCACCGAGGGCAAGCAGCGCGTTGATCCGCCGGGGGGGATGGGCTGGATGCTGATCGACCGCCGCGCGAATTCCGCGGTCATGGTGATGGAGCCGCAACGCATGGTGCTCACGCTGCCGGCCGATGCCGCGGCGGCGATGTCGCAGGACGCGCCGCCGGACGCGCGCTTCACCCGCAAGGGCACGGCGCAGGTTGCGGGGCTATCCTGCCAGGAGTGGGACGTGGCGGTGCCGCAGGGCACGAGCACGATCTGCGTGACGGAGGATGGGGTGATGCTGCGCGCGGCCTCGCCGCTGCCGGACGGGAGCGGCACGTCGCGGCTGGAGGCGACGGAGGTGCGCTACGGCGCGCAGGATGCCACGCGCTTCCGGGTGCCGGATGGCTTCCAGACGATGCAGATGCCGACGCAGCCGCCCGGCGGGGCGGCGCCCCCGGCCAGCGGCGCAGCGCCCGCCCGACCGGCGCGCTGAAGTTCGGGGCCCCGCCGCCGGGTGCGGGGCCCTTACCGGGGGGGCTGTCCTCAGGCCGCGGTGATGCCCTTGGCGGCCGCTTCCTCGGCGCTGCCGATGCCGCCATGGGACTTGGACCATTCCACGGGGTTCTCGAGGAAGCGCCGGACCTCGCGCAGGGCGGGCTCCTCGAAATAGGGGCGCTCGCGGCAGACCTCGAGCACGTCCCACCAGGTGCAGAGGTGCAGCAGGTTGAGGTTCATCGCCTTCATCGTGTCGAAGGCGCCGGGGAAGACGCCGTAGAAGAAGACCACGAAGGTGTCGTCGCACTTCGCGCCGGCGTCGCGCAGCACCTGGGCGAAGCGGATCTTGGAGCCGCCGTCGGTGGTCAGGTCCTCCACCAGCAGGGTGCGCTTGCCCTCGGGCACGTCGCCCTCGATCTGCGAGTTGCGGCCGAAGCCCTTCGGCTTCTTCCGGACATAGGCCATGGGCGCCATCATCCGGTCGGCGATCCAGGCGGCGAAGGGGATGCCGGCGGTCTCGCCGCCGACCACCGCCTCGATGGTCTCGTAGCCGATGTGGCGGCCGATCTTCTCGGCGGCCAGATCGCAGATCGTCTTGCGCGCGCGGGGGAAGTAGATGATGCGGCGGCAGTCGATATAGACGGGGCTCTTCCAGCCCGAGGTGAAGGTGTAGGGCTCCTCCGGCCGGAAGTTCACCGCCTTGATCTCGAGCAGGATGCGGGCGGTGGTGAGCGCCGCGTCGCGGTCCCACTCGGAGGCGTGCTGGATGGCCATGGATCTTCTCCCTCGCGGCGGCAGCCCCCGGGCCAGGAACGAGGGGGCCGGGAGGCGTGGGGTCAAGCGGGCGTTCCCTAGCGGGGCGGCGGGGCGGCGTCCATGCGCGGCTGCGCGGGGCGGGGCCGCGCCACGCCGTCGGACCTGCCCGGGCGCGCCGCTGCCGGTGTTCGTACCTGCCATCATGCTTGCTGGGGCTGCCTCACGGCGGGAGGCGGGGCGCGGGTGAGCGGCACCGGGGGCGACTCGGCAGCTGTCTGGGTGCTGGCGGACCCGCGGGCGGGGACGGCGGCGCAGGCGCTGGGCATCGCGGAGCGGCTGGGGGTGCCCTTCCGCATCGTGCCGATGGAATGGGGGCCGCTGGCCGCGCTGCCGCTCCCGTGGCCAGGCCTCATAGGGCTTTCCGCGCAGGCGCGGGCAGCGATCGTGCCGCCCTGGCCACGGCTGGTGATCTCGGCGGGGCGACGCTCGGCGCCCGTATCCCGCTGGCTGCGGCGGCAGGGCGCGCGGACCGTGCACTGCATGCGGCCCGGCGCCGGAGCGGAGGATTTCGATCTTCTGGTGATCGGCCGGCACGACGCGCCGGAAGCGGCGCCGAACCTGCTGCCGATCCTCGGGGCCACGCACCGCGTCTCGCCCGCGGTGCTGGCGGCGGCGCGGGAGGAATGGACCTCGCTGGCCGCGCTGCCTGGGCCGCGCGTGGCGGTGCTGCTCGGCGGCCCCGTCCGGGGGGAGGGAATGGAGCCCTCGGCCGCGCTGGCGATCATCGAGCGCGCGCTGCCCGGCGCGGGCAGCCTGCTGGTGACGACGAGCCGGCGTACGGGGGAACCGGCGGGAGCGGCGCTGGCCGCGCGGCTTGCAGGCGTGCCAGGGGTTCTGCACCGCTGGGGGGCGGCGGGGCCCAACCCCTATGCCGGCTTCCTCGCCCATGCGGACCGGGTGGTGGTGACGGGGGACTCGGTCTCGATGCTGTCCGAGGCGCTGGCGACGGCGGGGCCGGTCTTCGTCGCCGGGCCACCGCCGGGGGCACCGCGCCATCGGGCGTTGATCGCGGCGTTGGAGGCGGCGGGCCAGGCGGTGCCGCTGGCGCGCTACCCCGAGGCACCACCGCGCGCGCCGCTCGACGAGAGCGGGCGGGTGGCCGAGGTGGTGCGGGCGCGGTTCCTTGGTTGAGGGCCGGTCCTTGTGGCCGCGGGCGCTGCCCTCTCCGAACCTCTCCCGCCAGGAGCTTGAGGCTCCTGGACCTGCATCTGGCTGTCGCGGATGCGATGATTAGAGGCCGGTTCTGCTTCCCGGCACCCTTTCCTGTTCGTGCGGTCGCCTCGGGTCAGTGACCCGAGGCGCACCGGCCGCAAAGGCTTTCAAACTCGAAGAAAAAGATGATGGAGAGGGGTGTGGGGAGAGGAAGAATTCCTTCTTCCCCTCCCCAGCGTCACGGACGAGGGCCAGGGAAGGGGAGGGCCTCGGCGGCAGGAGCCGGCACCGGCCCTTGCCCAGGCGCCGTTCCGGGGGCAGGAGGGGTCCGAAGGACGGAGGAACCCCATGGCGCGCAGGCACAGGATCGCGGTCATTCCCGGTGATGGGATCGGCAAGGAGACCACGCCGGAGGGGCTGCGGGTGCTCGAGGCTGCCGGGCGGCGCTTCGGCTTCGAGTTGGAGCTGACGCATTACGACTGGTCCTGCGAGCTCTACCAAAAGACCGGGCGGATGATGCCGGAGGATGGGCTTGACCAGCTGCGCGGGTCGGACAGCATCTTCCTCGGGGCCGTGGGCTGGCCGGGGGTGCCGGACCATGTCTCGCTCTGGGGCCTGCTGATCCCGATGCGGCGGGACTTCGATCAGTACATCTCCCTGCGCCCCTGCCGGCTGATGCCGGGCGTGCGCTCGCCGTTGGCCAACCGTGCGCCGGAGGACATCGACTTCGTCGTGGTGCGCGAGAACACGGAGGGCGAGTACTCCTCCTCCGGCGGGCGGATGTTCCGGGGGACGCCGCGCGAGTTCGTCAGCCAGGAGAGTGTCTTCACGCGCCACGGCTGCGACCGCGTGATGAAGTACGCCTTCGAGCTGGCGATGAAGCGGCCGCGGCGGAAGCTGACCTCGGCCACCAAGTCGAACGGCATCACCTTCACCATGCCCTTCTGGGACGAGCGCTTCGCGGAGATGGCGAAGAACTACCCGGAGGTGGCGACGGACCAGTTCCACATCGACATCCTCTGCGCGCATTTCGTGCAGCACCCGGACTGGTTCGACGTGGTGGTGGGGTCGAACCTTTTCGGGGACATTCTCTCGGATCTGGGGCCGGCGGTCGCGGGCTCGATCGGGATCGCGCCGAGCGCCAACATCAACCCGGAGCGGGCGCATCCCTCGATGTTCGAGCCGGTGCATGGCAGCGCGCCTGATATCGCGGGGAAGGGCGTGGCCAACCCCATCGCGCAGATCTGGTCGGGGGCGCTGATGCTGGAGCACCTGGGCGAGGCGGAGGCGGCCGGGGCGATCACGACGGCGATCGAGGCGCTGCTGGCCGAAGGCGGGCCGCGCACGCGGGATCTTGGCGGGAATGCGGGCACGGTGGAGGTGGGCAAAGCCCTCGCCGAGGCCGTGGCCCGGGGCTGAAGCCGGTGCTGAGGCTGGTGCTGGGCCGGCGGAGCTTGCTGGGCGGGCTGGCGCTGGCCGAGGCGGTCATGGCGGGGCCGGTGCTGGGCCAGGGGGCGGCGCCGGCCGAAGGCGGGGCGTTCGGCGCGCCGGAGGCCGCCTTCTCCCCCGGCGGGCGCTTCGGCGAGGCGTTCATCGCGGCACTCCGCGAGGCGGAGCGCGCGGGCGGGGGGCGGCTTGGCGTCGCGGTGCTCGATACCGCGACGCGCGCCTGGGCCACCTGGCGCGGCGCGGAGCGGTTTCCGCTGGCAAGCACCTTCAAGCTCGTCCTCGCCGGGGCGGTGCTGCGAGAGGTTGATGAGGGGCGGGAGGACCTGGAGCGGCGGGTGCCGATCGAGGCCTCGGACCTCGTGGATTACGCGCCGGTGACGGAGAAGCGGGTCGGGCCCGAGGGGATGCGGGTGGGCGAGCTTCTCGAGGCGGTCATGGTCTGGAGCGACAACGCCGCCGCCAACCTGCTTCTGCCCCTGGTGGGCGGGCCGGAGGGGCTGACCGAACGCGCCGGGGACTGGGGCGACGCCGGCTTCCGGCTGGACCGGCGGGAGACGGCGCTCGGCGAGGGGCGGCCGGGCGACCCGCGGGACACGACGACGCCGAACTTCATGCTGGTGAGCATGGAGCGGCTGCTGGTGGGCAACCTGCTCTCCGCGCCGCTGCGGGGTTTGCTGAACGCCTGGATGATCGGGTGCCGGACCGGGGACACGAAGATCCGCGCGGGGCTGCCGCAGGGCTGGATCTGCGGGAATAGGAGCGGCGCGGCGGGGTTCGGCACGAGCAACGACGTGGCGGCGATCTGGCCGCCAGGCGGCCGGCCGATACTGGTGGCCGCCTATCTCACCGAGTCCGCTGCGCCGCTGCAGGCGCGGGACGCGGCGCTGGCGGCGGTGGGCCGGGCGGTGGCCGCAACCTGAGGGACCTTTCCGACGGCGGTGCGGAGCCGTAACGGTCCTCGCGGGTGCTGTATTCGGCGAATCGGTGCATGGGCGCAGCGCACACTTGAACGCTTGTACAGGTGTCGGTATAACACGTGAAGCGGTTGCGAGTTATTCTCAACAACTGCGCAAACGGGAAGTGGGGTTCGACCGGATGGGGCAGGACTACAGCTACATCGCCCGCAATTGCGAGCGTGCCGTGGTGACCGCCTATCGCGAGTTGCGGGATGTCGGAACGAGCGATTACAGCGCCTTCGGGGCCTGCACCTCGCTCTACCGGATCCACCATCCCGAGGCGAGCATGACCGAGGCGCGCCGCCTGGTGGCGGAGTGGATTGACCACCACGTGGTGCGCGCCGATCCCGGCCCGACGCCGGGCTGCGAGTGCGACTGACACGATAAGGCCCGGCTTTGGCGCGAATCGCGCCGGAGGGCCGGTTTTCTGCCGGGCCTTACGGGGGTGCGCCATGGCCTGGGTTCTTCTCATTCTCGCGGGGCTGCTGGAGGTCGTCTGGGCCTTCGGGATGAAGGCCTCGGAGGGCTTCACGCGGCCAGCTTGGGCGGCCCTGACGGTCGTCGCCATGGTCGCGAGCGTGGGCTTGCTCGGGCTTGCCATGCGGAACCTGCCGCTCGGCACGGCCTACGCGATTTGGACAGGCATCGGGGCGCTGGGCGCTTTCCTCGTCGGAATCGTGGTGCTGGGCGAGGCGGCAACGCCGCTGCGGCTGGCCTCGGCGGGGCTGATCCTGGCCGGGCTGGTGGGGCTGAAGCTCTCCTCCGGGGAGTGAGGGCTCAGCCCGGCGCCCCCGGCCGCGAGAAGACGAAAGGCGCCCCGGCGGTCGCGGGATCCAGCAACAGGCGGTGCTCCAGCGGCGGGAAGGCGCGGGAGCGGCAATCCGGCCGGTCGCAGAGGCGGCAGGAGAGGCCGATGCCGACCTTGGCGGAGGCGAGATCGAGGCCGTCCGCGTAGCAGACCTCCGGCGCGCGGCCGATGGCGCAGCCCATGGCGACGACCTGGATGGGCACGGGCTCGCCCCAGCGGGTGGCGGGGTGCTCCACCGTGCGGGCGAAGCAGAGGAATTCGGCGCCGTCGGGCAGTTCGGCCACCTGGACGACAATGCGGCCCGGCGTGGCGAAGGCCGCATGGGGTATCCAGCGCGGGCAGGAGCCGCCGCCGCGCGCGAAGGGGAAGCCGGCGGCGGAAAAGCGCTTCGAGACGTTCCCCGCGGGGTCCACGCGAAGGAAGAAGAAGGGCACGCCGCGTGCCCCCTCCCGCTGGAGGGTGGAGAGGCGATGGCAGGTCTGCTCGAAAGAGGCGGCGAAGCGGGCGGAGAGCGCCGCGACGTCGTGGCGCAGTGCGCGGGCGGCGGCGAGGAAGGGCGCGTAGGGCAGCATGACCGCCGCCGCGACGTAGTTCAGCAGGCCGATGCGGAGCATGCCCGCGGCCTCCTCCGTGCTCGGCTCGATCGCGGCGATCACGCGCTCCACCGCCTCCCGTGCCTCGAGCAGCGCAAGGGTGAAGGCGAGGTGGAAACTGCGGCTCTCGCGCGGGAGGGTTTCGCTCAGCGCCAGCTGGGCCGTGACCGCGTCGTAGCGGCGCAGCGCGGCGCCGGGCAGAACGCCGACCGTCACGGTCAGGCCGTGATGGGCGCGCAGGCGCTCGGCGAGGGCGTGGTCCAGGGACTGGGGCGTGGGGTCGCCCAGGAAGGTGCGGAGGGCCTCGGCGGCTTCCTCCAGGGCGGGGAAGTGGTTGGCCGCATCGTGGAAGGCGTCCCGCGCCTCCTCCCCGGGCAGCAGCAGGCGGCGGCCGGAGGGGAGGGAAAGACCGGCGGAGTCCTCCCGCGCCACGCGCCAGGCGCGCCATAGGGCGAGGACGGCGCGGGCGGCATCCGGGGCGGCGGAGGCGAGGGTGACGGCCTGTTCCTCCGGCACGGCTTCGGCGCCGAGCAGCGGGTCCCGAAACACTTCGCGCAGTCCGGCCTCCAGCCGCCCCTCCGCTTGGCCGGAGAGGAGGGCGAGGTCCACCGAGAGGGCGTCGGCGATCTTGAAGACGAGGCTGGCGGTGATGGCGCGCTGATCGGCCTCGATAAGGTTCATGTAGCTGGCGGAGATGCCGAGGCGGGCGGCCAGCGCGGCCTGGGTGATGCCGCGTTCCTGCCTCAGCCGCCGGACGACCCGGCCAATCATGGGGCGCGCCATGATTTACATCCTTTACTGATTTCGGGCCTGAACAGTGAAGGAATTCACGGGTTTACAGGGTGTAACCCCCTACGGACGCTCGCTTTCCCGCGTTGCAATGTCAATCATTCACCGCAGGAGGACATGCAATGCACAACCACACCAACCCCACCTTTTCCCCCGACGGTTCCGGCAGCGGCTACGGCGCCTCGCCCGGGCGTTTCGACGGGATCCGGCGCGACTATACGCCGACCGATGTCGAGCGGCTCTCGGGTTCGTTCCGGATCAGGCACACGCTGGCCGAGATGGGTGCCGAGCGGCTCTGGCGGCTGCTGCACAGCGAGCCCTTCGTGCCGACGCTCGGCGCGCTGACGGGCAACCAGGCGCTGCAGCAGGTGAAGGCCGGGCTGAAGGCGATCTATCTCTCCGGCTGGCAGGTGGCGGCGGACGCGAACTCGAACGGGGAGATGTACCCGGACCAGTCGCTCTATTCCGTGGATTCCGTGCCGAAGGTGATCCGCCGCATCAACGCCGCGCTCCGCCGGGCCGACCAGATCGCGACGCAGGAGGGCGGCGACACCACCCACTGGATGGCGCCGATCATCGCCGATGCCGAGGCCGGCTTCGGCGGGCCGCTGAACGCCTATGAGCTGATGCGCGCGATGATCGAGGCGGGCGCTGCGGGCGTGCATTTCGAGGACCAGCTCGCTTCCGAGAAGAAGTGCGGGCATCTCGGCGGGAAGGTGCTGGTGCCGATCTCCCAGCACATCCGCACGCTGAACGCCGCGCGCCTCGCGGCCGACGTGGAGGGCGTGCCGACGGTGCTGCTGTGCCGCACGGATGCCGAGAGCGCGCAGCTTCTCACGAGCGACGTGGATGAGCGCGACCGGCCCTTCATCACCGGCGAACGCACGCCCGAGGGCTTCTTCCGGATCAGGCCCGGTTGCGGCAAGGACTACGCGATCGCCCGCGGCCTGGCCTACGCGCCCTATGCCGACCTGCTATGGTGGGAGACGAGCGACCCGGACCTCGAGGATGCGCGCCGCTTCGCGGAGGCGATCCATAAGGAGTTCCCGGGCAAGCTGCTCGCCTACAACTGCTCGCCGAGCTTCAACTGGAAGCGGAAGATGGGCGAGGAGGCGGCCGCGAGGTTCCAGGCCGAGATCGCGGCCATGGGCTACAAGTTCCAGTTCATCACGCTGGCCGGCTTCCACAGCCTGAACCACTCGATGTTCACGCTCGCCCGCGGCTACCGCGAGCGCGGCATGGCCGCCTATTCCGAACTCCAGCAGGCGGAGTTCGCCTCGGAGGCGGACGGCTACACGGCCACGCGCCACCAGCGCGAGGTGGGTGTCGGCTACTTCGACGCGGTGGCGACGGCCGCGAGCGGCGGGCAGTCCTCCACCACCGCGCTGAAGACCTCGACCGAGGCGGCGCAGTTCCATGACGGGCACAACCCGACGCCGATGATCGGCGGCGAGCCGGTGGACCACGACGACGGGCTCGTCCACGAGCACGGCTGGGCCTGCGGGGAGCGCGGCGCGCCCGCCATGGCGAAGTAGGCCGCGCCGCACGCCTGGATTGGGAAGCGGGGCCCTCGTGCCCCGCTTCCTGCATCGGGGCGCTACTTCTTCTCCATGTTCCAGAAGAACTGCACGGGGGAGAGCACCATGCCCGTGAGGTTTTTGCGGTAGGCCATGGGCTGCTCGACCTTGCCGGCCGGCGCGTAGGGCACGGTCTCGAACGCGCGGCGCTCGATGCGGGCTGCGAGGGTCTTCTGGTTGGCTAGGTCATCGCTGGCGATCCACTCGTCGCGGAGCGATTCGAGTTCCGGGTCGGTCGGCCAGCCGAACCAGGCGCTCGCGCCGTTCGCGCGGATCAGCGGGTGCAGCGCAGGGTTCAGCGTGTCGGCGCCGGACCAGAGGGTGTGGAACACCGACCAGCCGCCCGAATCGACCCCGCCGCGATTGGCACGGCGCCCGATGAAGCTCGCCCAGTCCGTCGAGACGAGCTCCACGTTCATGCCGAGGTTCTTCAGGAGCTGCTGCGTGACCAGGCACTGGTTGTAGGCAATCGGCTGGTCGGCGGCGGCGAGCAGCACGACCTTCTCGTTGGCGTAGCCGGACTCGCGCAGCAGGGCCTTGGCGCGATTGAGGTCGCCGGGCATCGCCTCCGCGCCGCCGGCGCCGGAAGACATGGGCGAGCCCGCGGTGAAGAAGGTCTTCGCCTCCGTGTAGTATTCGGGGTTGCCGACGACGGCCTGCATGTAGTCGTCCTGGCGCATCGCGGCCATCACAGCCTGGCGCACCTTCGGGTTGTTGAAGGGCGGCTGCGTGTGGTTGAAGCGCATCAGCAGGATCAGGCCGAGCGGCACGTTCTGGATGGCGATGTTGCGGTCGCGCTTGAGGACGGGCAGCAGGTCCACGGGCGGCTGCTCGTACCAGTCCACCTCGCCCTGGACCATGGCGCCGACAGCGGCGGCGGGCTCGGTCAGCGCCAGCCACTCGATGCGGTCGATCCGTGCGACCTTGCCGCCGGCGGCCCAGGAGGGCGCTTCCTCGCGCGGCTTGTAGGCCGCGAAGCGCTCGTAGATGGCGTTCTGGCCGGGCACCCATTGCGCAGCCTGGAAGCGCCAGGGGCCGGAGCCGATGGCCTCGGTGATGTTGCGGGAGGGATCGGTGTTCGCGACCCGCTCGGGCATGATGAAGGGAACGTTGGAGGAGAGCTTGCCGAGCGCCGCCGTGATCTGCGGGAAGGGGCGCTTGAGGCGGATGGCGAAGGTGCGGGCATCCACCGCGTCATAGCCCTCCACGAAGGTCGCGAAGGTCTGGCCGAAGGCGTCGCGCGCGGACCAGCGCCGGATGGAGGCGATGCAGTCCTCGGCGCGAACGGGCTGGTTGTCGTGGAACATCAGCCCGTCGCGGAGGTGGAAGGTCCATTTCAGGCCGTCCGGCGCACTCTCCCAGGACTGCACCATCTGGGGCTTGATCCCGAAGTTCTCGTCGGTCGCGAAGAGCGTGTCGTAGATGAGGTAGCCATGGTTGCGGATGACGTAGCTCGTGGCGACGATCGGATCCAGCGAGGGCAGCGGCGTGGAGGGGATGAAGCGCAGCGGGGCCGCGGACTGCGCGCGCGCGGGGCCGATGTAGGGCATTCCGGCCAGGGCGGGGGCAAGGGCGGCGCCCCCGGCAAGCAGGTGGCGGCGGGTGGGGTTCATCGGGTGGTCCTCGTCTGTGGGGATGCCGTGTGCCGATTTTTTCTTGGGAGCCTTTGGCTCCTTGGTTTCAGGCCGCGATCCTGAGGCCGACATCGGGGAGCGCCGGGCGCTTCGCGAGGGCAGCGCGCATCATCGCCTCCACCTCGGCGCGCTCCTTTTCCGGAAGTGCCAGGCGTGGCGGGCGGGTGATGGCGGAACCGCGGCCCATGATGCTCTCGCAAAGCTTGATGCACTGCACGAGGTCCGGGCGGGCATCGAGGTGCAGGAGGGGCATGAACCACTCGTAGATCGGCATGAGCTCGGCCATGCGCCCTTCGCGCGCCAGGCGGAAAAGGGTCTCGCCCTCCACCGGGAAGGCGTTGGACATGCCGGAGACCCAGCCCTCGGCGCCCATCAGCACGCTTTCCACCACCACGTCGTCGAGGCCCGCGAAAAGGGTGAAGCGGTCGCCGACGAGGTTACGGAGATCGGTGAAGCGGCGGGTGTCGCCGGAGGATTCCTTGAAGCAGACGATCGTCTCGACATCCGCGAGCATCGCCAGGATGTCGGGGGTGACGTCGTTCTTGTAGATGGGCGGGTTGTTGTAGACCATGACGGGCAGGTCGGTGGCCGAGGCCACGCCGCGGAAATGCGCGGCCGTCTCGTGCGGCTTGGCGGAGTAGACGAGGGCGGGCATCACCATGATGCCGTCGAGGCCGATGCGCGCGGCCTCCCTTGCCGTATCTTTCGCGAAAGCGGTCGTGAACTCGGCGATCCCCGCGATGACGGGCACGCGCCCGGCGGCGGCGTCCTTCGCGGCCTCCATCACCTGCACCTTCTCGGCGAGGGAGAGCGCGGTGTTCTCGCCGACGGTGCCGCAGACGATGAGGCCGGAGACGCCGTCGCGGACAAGGTTGCCGATCACCTTGTGGGTGGCGGCCAGATCCAGGCTGAAGTCGTCGCGGAACTGGGTGGTGACGGCGGGGAAGACGCCCTGCCAGCCGATCTTTGCCATGTTCGATCCCTTCCTCGTCGTGGCCGGAACGTAGGCTATTCGGAATGGACGGGTGCGCGAAGGTTCAGGCGTCCTCCCTGCGCACCCAGCGGATGGAGGCGAGGGCCAGCGCCTCGATCGTGTCGATCACCGGAAAAGCTTGGGCCGGCCCCGCGGCGATGCCGAGCGGGATTTCGGTGCAGCCGAGGACCACGGCCCGGGCACCGCGAGTGGCGAGGGCCTGGGCGGCCTCGGCCAGGGGCGCGTGGGATTCGGCCACGCGGTTGGCCTTCACCAGGGCGATGCCGGGGGTGACGAGGCGAGCCATCTCCGCCTCGGTCGGGGTCGACACCTCCCAGCCGCCGGCGCGCAGGCCGTCCTGGAAGAGGTTCATGGCCAGGGTGGCGGCAGTGCCCATGACGCCGATGGGGCCGGGGCCGATGCCCTGGCGGCGAAGGGCCTCGGCGGCGGCGTCCACGATATGGAGGATGGGCAGCTCGGTCGCGGCACGCATGCCGTCGATCCAGCCATGGGCGGTGTTGCAGGGGATGGCGATGGCACCGCAGCCGGCGGCCTCCAGGCCCCGGATGCCGCGGAGAAGCGCGGGCAGGGGGTCGGGGCCGGTCCCCAGGCGGGCAGCGGTGCGGTCCGGCACGCGGGGGTCGGACCAGAGGATGGCGGGGATGTGGTCCTGGTCGCGCTCGGCGGGCGTGAGGAGGGTGAGCTGGCGCATGAACTCGGCGCTGGCCAGTGGGCCCATGCCGCCGAGGACGCCGAGGATGCGGTCGGTCATGCGGGGACCTCCTTAGGAAAGCCCGTCCCAGACGAGCTTCGCGCCAGTGATGGCGAGCAGGACGTAGACGATGTTGTAGAAGAGGCGGTCGCTGATGCGGCTTTGCAGCCAGATGCCAAGGTTCACGCCGACGGGCGCGGCGGGAATGAGGACGAGGCTGGTGAGGATATTCGTCGTGTCCAGCAGCCCAAGGCCCCAGTAGGGCACCAGCTTCGCGTAGTTCATCACCCCGAAAAAGACGGTGGTGGTGGCGGCCAGCGCCGCGCGGTCGAGCTTCAGCGGGTAGAGGTAGATCGCGAGCGGCGGGCCGCCGGTATGGGCGACGGTGCTCGCGAAGCCGGAGGCGGTGCCCCAGAACCAGGCTTTGGCCTGGTTGGGCGGCTCGGGCGCGGGCGAGGCGCCGCGGAAACGCTGCCAGAGGCTGCGGGCGAGGAAGACGAGGGTGATGCCGCCGAGGAGAAGGCTCATTCCCCGCGCGGGGATGAGGCCGAAAGCGAGGATGCCGAGCACGAGGCCGAGGAGGCCGGCGGGAAGGATGGCCCGCATCTCCCGCGCGCTCCACTTGCCCCACCAGGCCCGCAGCCCCGCGACGTCCATCACGCAGAGGACCGGCAGGGAGATGCCGATGGCCTGGGGGGCGGGAACGGCCAGCGCCATGAGGGGGACGGCGACATTACCCGCGCCGGAGGCGAAGCCACCCTTGCTGATCCCGTTGAGGATGAAGCCGGGGATGGCGAGGGCGTAGAACAGGGGATCGGTGAGCAGGGGCACGCGGAGATGATGCGCCCGGCGCGCGCTTCACGCCAAGCACCCCCCTGACAGGGGCGGCGTTCGGGCCTAGAGCCTCCGCCACGCGGCGCGATCCGCGGATCAGCGCCGCCGGGTTCTGCCCGCGGACGAGCAGGACATCCCCATGGAACATATGCAGGATCCCGTCTGGATTGCCGCGCTGGCGGCGGTGATGGCGGCGACGGGGCTTGTCTCCGGCACGCTGGCGGGGCTGCTGGGGGTCGGCGGGGGCATCGTGATCGTGCCCGTGCTGTTCAACGTCTTCCCGTTCCTCGCGATCCCTGAGGCCATCCAGATGAAGCTGGCGGTCGGGACCTCGCTGGCGACGATCATCCCGACCTCCATCCAGTCGGCGCGCAAGCACTATGCCCGGGGGGCGATGGACGTGCCGCTGCTAAAGGCGATGATTCCCTCGCTGGTCGTGGGCGTGCTGGCGGGCACGCTTGTCGCGATCTGGGTGAAGGGCTCCACGCTGACGGCGGTCTTCGCCGCGATCGCGCTGCTGGTCGCCATCAACATGGGCTTCACGGGGGTGGACTCACGGCTGCGGGAGAGCTTTCCGAAGGGCATCCTGCGCCAGGTGCTCGGCTTCTTCATCGGCGGCGTTTCCGCGATGATGGGGATCGGGGGAGGAACAGTGGGGGTGCCGCTGCTGAATCTTTTCGGCACGTCGATCCGCTCGGCGGTCGCGACGGCCTCGGCATTCGGCATCGTCATCTCCATCCCGGCGGCGATCGGCTTCGTCTATGCGGGCTGGGGGAACCCGATGCTGCCGCCGGCGAGCCTCGGCTACGTGAACCTCATCGGGTGCCTGCTGATCGTGCCGACCTCCATGCTCGCGACGCCCTGGGGCGTGCATCTGGCGCACACCATCCCGCCGCTGGCGCTGAAGCGGGCCTTCGCGGTGTTCCTGGGGATCACGGCGGTGCGGATGATCTACTCCCTGGTGACCTGAACCCGGCCTTGCCATCGGCGCCCGGACAGGCTTGAACCCGCCCCCTTTTCCTGGCGGGGAGCCCGGCCTTGCGACCTGTCATCGGCATTGATTTCGGGACCACCAACAGCGTGGTCACCGCTCTGCGCCCGGATGGGGAGGTGGTGACGCTCCGCCACGACACAGGGGAGGTGTTCCGCTCGGTCCTCTGCTTCTGGTCCGACCCGGTTGGCGGTGCGGCCCGGCACGCGGCGGGGCCGCGGGCGATCGAGGCCTATCTGGAGGAGCCCCTCGCCAGCCGGCTGGTGATGTCCATGAAGAGCTATCTGGCGCAGCGGAGCTTCGTCGAGACGCGGATCCTCGGGCGCCGCTTCACGCTGGAGGCGCTGATCGCCCTCTTTCTGCGGGAACTGCTGGCGCCCTTCGGGGCGGAGATGACCGACGCCCAGGTGGTGGTGGGGCGGCCCGTCCGCTTCGTGGGCGACCGCGCCGACGACGATTTTGGCGAGGCCCGGCTGCGGGCCGCCTTCGCCGCCGCGGGGTTGCCCGGGCTGGAAGTGGCGCTTGAGCCGGCGGCGGCGGGGCAGCGCTTCGCCGGCGGGATCGAGCGGGCGGAGACCGTGCTGGTCGGGGATTTCGGCGGCGGGACGAGCGACTTCTCGGTGTTGCGCTTCGAGCCCGGCGGCGCACGGCGCTCGCCCGGGGACTCGGCCGCCAATTCGCGCCGGGTGACGGCGCTGGGCCACGCCGGCGTGGGGCTGGCGGGCGATGCCTTCGACATGCGGATCATCGATCGGGTGATCTCCCCCCTCCTGGGCAAGGGGGGCGAGTACCGGGTGATGGGCAAGCCGCTGCCGATCCCGCCCGGCTGGTACGCGAGCTTCGCGCGCTGGCACCAGCTGCCGCTGATGCGCGGGCCGAAGACGCTGCGCGAGATCGCGGAGGTGGCGCGGACGGCGGATCACCCGGAGCGGCTGGGCCATCTCATCCGCCTGATCGAGGACGAGGCGGGCTACTCGCTCTACCGCGCCGTGTCCTCGGCCAAGGCGGCGCTTTCAACGGAGGAACGAACCGTGCTGCGCTTCCAGCACGAGGACTTCGCGGTGGAGGCTCCGATCGAGCGGGTGGATTTCGAGACGTGGATCGCGCCGGACCTCAAGCGGATGGAGGCGGCGGTGGAGGCGGCGCTGCTCGACTCGGGGGTGCCGGCGGAGGGCGTGGACCGCGTGTTCCTGACGGGCGGGACCTCCCTCGTGCCGGCGGTGCGGGCCATCTTCGCGCGGCGCTTCGGGGAGGAGCGGGTGTTCGGCGGCGGCGAGTTCGTCTCGGTGGCGGAGGGGCTGGCGCTGATGGGGCGCGAGGCGGCCTAGCGCGTTCGGGCGCCGCGCATGTAGCGGCGCTCGGGCTTGTAGCGGAGGCGGCGGAGGATAAGGATCAGGCGTTCCAGCATCGGGCGGTCTCCTTCCGGCGGAACGATCCTGCTTCGAACAGGTTTCGGAAGGCTGAACGAGGACGGAAGCGCGGCGGGGCGGTTGACCCCTGGCCGCCCTGCCCATATACCGCCGCCTTCCTCGGGGACGGCCTTGTCGCCCCGCCCCCTCGACGTGTGATCAGGTCAGACCATGAAGATCCGCAACTCGCTCAAGACCGCCAAGCTGCGCGACAAGAACTGCGTGCTCGTCCGCCGCCGCGGCCGCATGTACGTGATCAACAAGAAGAACCCCCGCCTGAAGGCCCGTCAGGGCTGAGAAGGGCGCCGCGGCTTCGGCCGCGGGTGATTCTCGTGGGTTGCGATGCCGCCGGACGCCACGTCCGGCGGTTTTTCGTGCTTGCGGGATCGCGCGGGACGCTCAACCTACTTAGGCTGAAGGTACGGCCACACCGAAGCCGGAACGAAGAGGCACGCCCATGATCGCCCTGCCCCCGCCGAAGGCCGAGGTGCTCGCTCGACGCGAGGAAATCGTAGCCGGGCTCAGGGCGCTGGTGCCAGGCGATGGGGTGATCGCGGAGCCTCTGCGCCTCCGGCCCTACGAGACGGACGGGCTCTCGGCCTATCGGCAACCGCCTCTGGCAGTGGTGCTGCCCACCTCCACCGAGCAGGTCGCGGGCGTGCTGCGCTTCCTCCACGAGAACGGGGTGCGGGTGGTACCGCGAGGTGCCGGGACGAGCCTCTCGGGCGGGGCGCTGCCGCTGGCCGATGCCGTGGTGGTCGGGCTGATGCGGATGAACCGGATCCTCGACGTCTCCTTCCCTGACCGGCTGGCCGTGGTGGAGGCGGGGGTGACGAATCTCGGCATCACCAAGGCCGTGGAGGGGGAGGGGTTCTTCTACGCGCCCGATCCCTCCTCCCAGCTCGCCTGCATGATCGGCGGCAACGTCATGATGAACTCCGGCGGGGCGCACTGCCTGAAGTACGGCGTGACCGCGAACAACCTTCTCGGCGTGAAGTTCGTGACCATCGAGGGCGAGGTGATCGAGGTGGGCGGCGGGCATCTCGACGCCGCCGGCTACGATTGGCTCGGGCTGATCACGGGGAGCGAAGGGCAGCTCGGCCTGGTGACCGAGGTAACGGTTCGGATCCTGCGGGCGGCAGAGGGACAGCGGGCGATGCTGGCGGCCTTCCGCTCGACCGAGGTGGCGGGGGCGGCCGTGGACGCGATCATGGCCTCCGGCGTGATCCCCGTGGCGCTGGAGTTCATGGACAAGCCCTGCATCCACGCCTGCGAGGCCTTTGCCCATGCCGGCTATCCGCTGGATGCCGAGGCAATGCTGATCATCGAGGTGGAGGGCAGCGGTGAGGAGCAGGACGCGCTGCTCGCGCGCCTCCGCGAGATCTGCGAGCGCTTCGACCCCATCAGCATGCGCGTGGCGGCGAGCGCCGAGGAATCGATGGCCATCTGGAAGGGCCGCAAGGGCGCCTTCGGGGCCGTGGGGCGGATCAGTCCCGACTATCTCTGCATGGACGGCACCATCCCGACGAGTGAGCTGCCGCATGTGCTGCGGCGGATCGGGGAGATGAGCGCTGCCTGCGGGCTGGGCGTCGCGAATGTCTTCCACGCGGGGGACGGGAACCTGCATCCGCTGATCATGTTCGACGCGAACGACCCCGAAAGCTTCGCCAAGGCCGAGGTCTTCGGGGCGGATATCCTGAAGCTCTGCGTGGAGGTCGGCGGCTGCCTGACGGGGGAGCACGGGGTGGGCGTGGAGAAGCGCGACCTGATGGGCGTGCAGTTCACCCGGCCGGAGCTGCAGCAGCAGCGGCGGGTGAAGGAGGCCTTCGATCCGGAATGGCTGCTGAACCCGGCGAAGGTGTTTCCGCTGGAGGGGGCGCTGGCACCCGCCGCGCATTAGAGGCGGGCTGTCGTTGCGCGCGCGGCTTGCGCCGGGCGGCGCGATGGGCGAGGCCTCTGCACGGCGGGGACGGGCCGGTCCGGCCTGGCCGGGGTTCAGGGGCGGAATACGATGAGCGGGGAAGGGTCCAGGATCGCGCCGGCCGACGAGGCCGGGGTTTCGGCCGCCGTGGCCGCGGCCCATGCCGAAGGGGTGCCGCTGGCGGTTGAGGGGCGCGGCACCAAGGCCGCGATGCTGCGGCCGGTGCAGGCGGCGCGGACGCTCTCGCTGCGCGCTCTCTCGGGTATTACCTTCTACAAGCCCGAGGAGATGGTCATCAGCGCGCGCGCCGGGACGCCGCTGGAGGAGGTCGAGGCGGCCCTGGCGGAGCGGCGCCAGAGGATCGTGGCGGAGCCGCCCGACCTGAGCGCGCTGCTGGGCGCGACCGGGGGCGGGAAGGGCAGCATCGGCGGGATGGTGGCCTGCAACCTCTCGGGCCCGCGGCGCGTAGCCGGCTTCGCGATGCGCGACCTGGTGCTGGGCCTGCGCTTCGTGAACGGGGAGGGCGAGGTGCTCCGCTCGGGCGGGCGGGTGCACAAGAACGTCACGGGACTCGACCTCTGCAAGCTGCTCTCGGGCAGCCACGGGACGCTGGCGGTGATCACGGAGGTGACGCTGAAGGTGGGGCCGGCGCCGGAGCGGACGGCGACGCTGGTGCTGCCGGTGGCCGACGAGGCAGCGGGGGTGGCGGCACTCTCCGCCGGGCTGACGAGCCCCTTCGGTGTGACGGGGGCCGCGATGCTGCCCGAAGGGGCCTCCGCGAACGGGATAACGGGGCCCGTTGCCCTGCTGCGCCTGGAGGACGTGGAGGCCTCCGTGCAGTACAGGATGGAGCGGCTGCGGGCGGCGCTGCCGGGCGGACGCGTTCTGGAGGGCGACGAGTCACGGGCGCTGTGGCGCGCCGTGCGGGACGCGGCGCCGCTGGCGGCAGCGGAGGGGGAGGCGGTGTGGCGGCTCTCCGTCCGACCCTCCCTCGCGCCCGAAGCGGTGGCCGCGCTGCGCGGCATCGGGGCACGGGTGATGCTCGACTGGGGCGGCGGGCTGGTTTGGGTGGCCGGCGCGGCGACCTCGGCGGCGCATGAGGCCGTGATGGAGGCGGCGCGGCGGGCGCGCGGCACCTTCACCCTCTTCCGCGCACCCGATCCGATGCGCGTCTCGGTGCCCGTGATCCCCGATGAGGTGCCGGCGCTGGCCGCCCTGTCCGGACGGGTGAAGGCGGCTCTGGACCCGGGCGGGCGGCTGAACCCAGGACGGATGCGCGCAGGGGTATGAGGGCCGGCATCGCGCGCGGCGGCCCACTCACGATCACGCCATTATCACGGCTCCTGGCCTGTTCCGCATCGAAAGGCCGGTTCAACATCGATCCCATTATGCTTGGAGAGATGAAGACGATGCGGTCAGCCTTGCTGCGCCGGGGCCTCCTGGCCCTTGGCCTCCTTCTCGGCGGCCTGGCCGCCCCGCCGGTGCAGGCTCAGAACAGCGACCCGAGCTTCAACGTGGTCAACCGCTCCGGCCGGACGATCCAAGAGCTCTACGTCTCCTCAGCGCAGGTGAATTCCTGGGGGCAGGACCTGCTGGGTCAGAACGTGCTCGACAACGGGCGCTCCTTCCCCGTGCGGCTGCCGAGCGGGCAGTGCGTGAACGATATCCGCGTGGTCTATGACGGCGGGCAGTCGGAGGAGCGGCGAGCGGTCGACACCTGCCCGCTGAACGAGGTGGTCTTCGGCCAGCAGTCCGGCGCGCCCGGCGGTTCCGGCAAGGGAGGTGCGCAGGCGGCGGGGCGGACGGGCAATCCCTCCTTCAACCTCGTGAACCGGACGCGCAAGACGATCCAGGTGCTGCGGGCCTCGCCGAGTTCGCAGAGCAGCTGGGGCGACGACCGGCTGGGCGACGCGGTGGTGGCGCCGGGCGGGACCTTCGCCATCCGCCTGCCGGCCGGCGAGTGCAACTACGACATCCGCGTGGAATACGACGATCGCTCGGCCGAGGAGCGGCGGGCCGTGGACCTCTGCAACGTGGCAAACGTGACCTTCCCCTGAGCCGGGCGGGGCGGGCGTTGCAGCCCGGCCCTGGCTTGGTTCTTGCAGGTTCTGCTCCAGAAACAATGGGCGGCTGGCCGCCCGCTTTTCTGGGGGCAGAGCATGAGTCAGACGATCGGCCGGCGCGCGGCGCTGGGCCTTGGCGCCGGGCTGCTGGCGGCGCCGCGGCTTTCCCTGGCGCAGGCGCCGCACAAGCTGCGCTTCACCCTCGATTGGGTGATCCACGGCGGCTACTCCTTCGCCGTCGCGGCGGAGCGGGGAGGGCTGTTCCGCAAGTACAACCTCGAGATGCCGATCAATCGCGGCTACGGCTCGGGGCGCGTGCCCGTGGATATCGCGGCCGGCACCTACGACATCGGCTTCGGCGACCTGACCTCCCAGCTGCGCTTCATGGCGGAGAACCCGGACCGCGGGCTGGTCTGCGTCGGCGTGCTCTACGACCGCTCCCCGCTCTCGGCGACGGTGCGGGCGGACGGGCCGATCCGCGAGCCGAAGCAACTCAACGGTAAGACGCTGGCGGCGCCGGAATTTGACGGCGGGCGACAGATCTTCCCCGTCTTCGCGAACGCGGCCGGGATCGACCTCGGGTCGATCAACTGGATGAGCGTCTCGCCGGAGCTGCGCGAGCCGATGCTCGTGCAGAAGCGCGCCGACGGAATCACCGGATTCATCACCTCCACCGCCATGTCGCTGAAGGCGTTGGGCATGGACCGGCCGCAGCAGCGCGTCTTCTACTACCGGGACTACGGGCTCGACTTCTACGGCTCGGGCATCGTCACCACGCGGGCAATCCTGCGGGAGAAGCCGGAGGCGGTGCGCGCGGCGGTCGGTGCGCTGACCGAGGGGATGATCTGGGCCTACAAGAACCCGAACGAGGCGATCGTCGCGCTGAAGGCGCGCGAGCCGCTGACGGACGTGGCGATCGAGACCGAGCGGCAGCAGATCTCCTTCGATGAGATGATGCTGTCGGACAAGGTGCGGCAGCACGGGCTCTCCTTCGTGGAGGCGGACCGGCTGAAACGGCAGATCGACGCCACGGTGGAGACCTTCAAGCTGCCGAACCGTCCGACGCCGGAAATGGCCTATACGGACGAGTTTCTGCCGCCTCGGGCGGTGCGGATGCTCTGAGCGGGCAGACCTTGTGACTCTGGGGAGAGGAAGAAGGAATTCTTCCTCTCCCCAGACCTCTCTCCATCATCTTTTTCTTCGAGTTCGGAATGCTTTGCGGCCGGTGCGCCTCGGGTCATAGACCCGAGGCGACTGCACACGCAGGAAGGGGCGCAGGAAAGAACCGGTCCCTAATCATCGCATCCGCGGCAGCCAGATGGGGATCCAAGGGCCTCAGGCCCTTGGCGGGAGAGGTTCGGAGAGGGCGGCGCCCTCTCCGAGACCGCAGGAGCGGAAGACCGGGGACTTCCTTCTCGCCGCGATCCGCCAAAGGATGATCCGACCGGAGGGTTGAAGCATGGAACGCATTGGGATCGTCGGCGGCGGGGTCGGGGGATTGACGGCCGCGATTGCCCTGCGTCAGGCGGGGCATGAGGTCGTGGTGTTCGAGCAGGCCGCGCGCTTCGGGCGCGTGGGGGCCGACATCAACCTGACACCGAACGCGGTGCGCGCGCTGGACGGTATCGGGATCGGGGCTGCGCTGCGGGAGCACGGCGCGCGGCCGGTCGCGCGGGTGAGCCGCAGCTACGACACGGGAGAGGAGACCTCGCGCCTGCCGATGTCGGACGAGGCGGAGGCGAAATACGGCGCGCCGCAACTCACGCTGCACCGGGCGGACCTGCTGACAGCGCTGGAGGCGGCGCTGCCAGCCGATTGCGTGCGCCTGGGGCGGAAGGCGGCCTCGGTGGAGGAGGTGGGCGAAGGAGTGCGCGTTCTCTTCTCCGACGGGAGCGCGGAGGAGGTCTCGGCGCTGGTGGGGGCGGATGGCATCCACTCGGCGGTGCGGGCGGCGCTGTTCGGGGCGGAGACGCCGCGCTTCACGGGGGTTGTCGCCTATCGCGCGGTGGTGCCGCGGGAGGGGTTGGACCTGCCGGGGCTGGATCAGTTCACCAAGTGGTGGGGGCCGAACCCGGCGAGCCAGATCGTCACCTTCCCGATCAGCGCGGGGCGGGACGTGTTCATCTTCGCGACCACGCCGCAGGAGAGCTGGCGCGAGGAGAGCTGGACCCTGCCGGGAAGCGTGGATGAGCTGCGCGCGGAATACGCGGACTACCACCCCGAGGCGCGGGCGCTGCTGGCGGCCTGCGACAGCGTGCTGAAGACGGCCCTCTACGAGCGGGACCCGCTGCCGATTTGGTCACGCGGGCGGGTGACGCTGCTCGGCGATGCCTGCCATCCGATGCTGCCCTTCATGGCGCAGGGCGCGGGCCAGGCGGTGGAGGATGCGGTGGTGCTGGCGCGCTGCCTCTCGGGCGGGGCGGACGTGCCGGCGGCGCTGCGCCGCTACGAGGGGCTGCGGCAGGAGCGCACGGCGCGGATTCAGATCGGCTCCCGCGGGAACAACTGGCTGCGCGCGGGCGGGAACGGCGACTGGGTCTATGGGTACGATGCCTGGGCGGTGCCGCTGGACAAGGTGCCATCGGGCGAGCCTGAGACGGGGCTGCCGCGCAGGGCCGCGGCGGACGTGGCATGACGCCGCGGCGCGTCGAGGCGGGGGCGCTCTCCGTCGCCTATGAGGAGAGCGGCGATCCCGGCGGCTGGCCCGTGCTGCTGATGCACGGCTTTCCCTATGACGGGCGCGCCTATGATGGGGTGGTGCCACACCTGACAGCGGCTGGCGCGCGGGTGATCGTGCCCTGGCTGCGCGGCTATGGCGAGACGCGGTTCCGCGCCGACGCCACGCCGCGCTCGGGGGAGCAGGCGGCGCTCGGTCAGGACCTGCTGGATCTGCTGGACGCGCTCGGAATCGGGCGCGCGGTGCTGGCGGGGTATGACTGGGGTGGGCGCGCGGCCTGCGTCGTGGCGGCGCTCTGGCCGGAGCGGGTGGCGGGGCTGGTTTCCCAGAACGGCTACAACATCCAGGACATCGCGCGCGCGATGGAGCCGACTGCGCCCGAGGATGAGCGCAAGCTCTGGTACCAGTACCTGTTCCACACCGAGCGCGGACGGGCCGGACTGGAGCGGGACCGGCGTGGGCTGTGCCGGCTGCTATGGCGTCTGTGGTCGCCGGAATGGGGTTTCGACGACGCGACGTTCGAGCGCACGGCAGCGAGCTTCGACAACGCGGATTTTGTGGAGGTGGTGATCCACTCCTACCGCCACCGCTTCGGCTTGGTGGCCGGTGATCCGGCGGTGGCGGAGGTGGAGCGGCGGCTGGCCGCGCGGCCGGCGATCACGGTGCCGGCCATCACGCTCGACGGCGACGCGGACGGGGTTCTGGCGGGCGGCGGCACGGCCGGGCACGCGCGGCACTTCATGGGGCCGCACGAGCACCGGATGGTGCGCGGGGGCGGGCACAACCTGCCGCAGGAGCGCCCGGCGGAATTCGCTGCGGCGGTGCTGGACCTGCGGGGGCGGTGAGGGCGTTCCGCCGCCTACTCCGGCTCGGCGAGGAGGTTCACGAGGTCCAGGCGGCGGGTGAACATGCGGAGGGAGCCATCGGGGTTGCGCGGCCATTCCTCGCGCGGGCGGTCGCGGTAGAGTTCCACGCCGTTCCCGTCGGGGTCGTGGAGGTAGAGGGCCTCGGACACGCCGTGGTCGGAGGCGCCGTCGAGGCGGAGGCCGGACGCGAGCACGGTGCGCAGCGCGCGGGCGAGGGAGGCGCGGTCCGGATAGAGCAGCGCCACGTGGAAGAGGCCCGTCGTGCCCGGGGCCGGGGGCGGGCCGCCCGCGCTCTCCCAGACGTTGAGGGCGATGTGGTGGTGGTAGCCGCCGGCAGAGAGGAAGACGGCGCCGGGGTAGCGGGCGGTCTCCTCCAGCCCGATCACGTCGCGCCAGAAGCCGAGGGCGCGGTCGAGGTCGGAGACCTTGAGATGCGTGTGGCCGATGGAAAGGCCGGCGGGGGCCGTGGCGCGCGGGCGGAGGGGGGCAGGGTTGGTATCGGGCATGGGCAGCTCCTTTACCCTCTCATCTGGGGCGCCGGGCGCGGGCGGTCCAATCGCCTGACCGAATGGGCGGCATGGACGGGGCGTATCGGGCACCGCGCGCGGTGGTCGGCAACGGCGTGGGGGAGCGGGCGTTCTTCGGGCTCCCCTTTCCGTTGTGGAGAACGACATGGCCCAGGATACCGATGGGGCGAGCCGGCGCGGCCTGTTGCGGGCCGGGGGGCTGACGGCGGCGGGCCTGGCTCTCGGGGCGGCCGGCGCGCCCGGCTATCCCACGCCGACGCCGACGGACCTGGGCGCGGTAACGGAAGGGCGCGTCACCTTCCCGAACTGGCGGGGGGAGGCGGACACGCCCTCGGGGCCGACGCCCAACCCGCTGCCGCCCTCCGAGCGTGTCGGCTACGCCATCATCGGCCTTGGGCGGATCAGCGTGGAGGAGGTGCTGCCGGCCTTCGGGGAAGCCAAGCAGTCGAAGCCCGTCGCGCTCGTCAGCGGCAGCCCGGAGAAGGCGCGGGAGGTGGCGCGGCGTTACGGCATCCCCGAGAGCGCCGTCCATTCCTACGAGGAGATGGAAAAGCTTCGGGACAACCCGGAGGTGAAGGCCGTCTATATCGGCCTGCCCAACGCGATGCACCGCGAATACACGGTGCGGGCGGCGGCGATCGGCAAGCACGTTCTCTGCGAGAAGCCGATGGCGGCCACCGTCGAGGAAGCAGCGGAGATGGTGGCGGCCTGCGAGCGCGCGCGGGTGAAGCTGATGATCGCCTATCGCTGCCAGTACGAGCCCTATAACCGCGAGGCGATCCGCATCGTGCGCAGCGGGGAACTGGGCAAGTTGCGGTCGATCCAGGCGGTGAACACGCAGTCCCAGGGGCAGGTGGCGCAGTGGCGTTTCAACCACCGGCTGGCCGGCGGCGGCGCGCTGCCGGATATCGGGCTCTACTGCCTCAACGCCACGCGCTATCTCACGGGCGAGGAGCCGATGGATGTCTTCGCGCGCAGCTACTCGCCGCCCGGCGATCCCCGCTGGTCGGAGATCGAGGAAAGCGTGTCGTTCATGCTGCGTTACCCGTCCGGCGTGATCGCGAACTGCCTGACGCAGTATGATGCGTTCAACGACAAGTCGATGACGCTGCATTTCGAGCGCGGGACGGTCGAGATGCCCGATGCTTTCTCCTATGTCGGGCAGCGGATGTACGTGTCGCAGCGTGCGGGCAGCATGACCGCACGGACGGAGCGGACGATCGAGCACAAGAACCAGTTCGCGACGGAGATCGACCACTTCTCCGAATGCATCCGCATGGACCGCCAGCCGCACACGCCCGGAGAGGAAGGGCTGCAGGACCAGAAGTTGATGGCAGCGATCTACCGCTCCGCCCAGGAGGGGCGGCCGATCGAGATGCCGAGGCCGCCGGGGCCGACGCGCGGGCCGGACCCGTCGCAGGGCGGGTGAGGCGGGCGGTGCGGCGGCCCCGCCGGCGGGGACCGCCGGCCGCGGTTGACCGGGCAGCGGAGGGCGCGGAGAAGGGGGTGCCCGGCCCCTTCGGCCTGGTGCGGGCGTTGGCGCCATCAACGCACGACAGGGCCGCCGTGGCCCGAGCCGGGCGCCCCTGATGTCCCCTTCCGCCGTTCCCGCCCGGGCGCTGCTGCCCTATCCGCTGATCGTGCTGGTGGGGTTCCTCTCCATCGCGCTGCCGCTGCCGGTGCTGTCCCAGCACGTGAACGAGGGGCTGGGATTCAGCCTTCTCACCGCCGGGCTGGTGATCGGGCTGCAGTCGATCGGCACGATCCTGACGCGGCAATGGGCGGGGCGGCTGGCGGACCGGGCGGGCTCCAGGCGGGCGGTGCTGCTGGGCCTGCCGCTGGCCGGGCTGTCGGGGCTGCTGTCCCTTCTCTCGGCGCTGATGCCGGACCCGGTTCCGGCATTGGCTGTGCTCGTGGTGGCGCGGCTGCTGATGGGGCCGGCGGAGAGCCTTATCCTGGTTGGGGCGATGACCTGGGGAATTACCCGGCTCGGCGCCGCGCGCACGGGGCTGGTGATGACCTGGCAGGGGATGGCGATCTTCGGGGCACTGGGCATCGGGGCACCGATCGGGCTGTGGCTGATGGGCCGCTTCGGCTTCGCGGGCGTCTCCGCGGCCATGATCGCGGTGGCGCTGCTGGGACTGGCGCTCGTGCTGCCGCTGTCGCCGGTGGCGCCCCTCGCGCGCGGGGCGAGGACCTCGGCCTTAGGGGTCTTCGGGCTGATCTGGCGGGAGGGGACGGTGCTCTTCCTCAGCGCGGCGCCGCAGGCCCTGCTCAGCGGCTATGTCGCGCTGCACTTCGCCAGCCGCGGCTGGGAAGGGGCGGGGCTGACGCTGACGGGCTTCGGCGTTGGCGTGGTGGCCACGCGGCTGCTCTTTGGCGGGATGCCGGACCGGCTCGGCGGGCGGCGGGTCGCGCTGATCTCGCTGGGGGTGGAGGCGCTGGGCCAGGCGCTGCTCTGGACGGCGCCTGGGCCGGTGATGGCGGTGGTGGGCGCGACGCTGAGCGGGGCGGGCATGTCGCTCATCTTCCCGGCCATGGGGGTTGAGGCGGTGCGGCGGGTGCCCGCGGCCAGCCGCGGGCTGGCGGTGGGCAGCTTCTCCGCCTTCTTCGACGCGGCGATCGGGCTTGCCGGGCCGGTCGGGGGGCTGATCGCGCTGGTCGGCGGGTTCCCGGCGGTGTTCCTGGCGGGGGGGATCGCCTGCCTCATCGGGATCGCGCTGCTGCTGCGCGGCGGCTGGGGGCACGCATAGAAAAGGGGCGGCGGATCGCTCCGCCGCCCCCGTTCAGGCTGTCCAGGACGTCAGGTCACCGCGAGGCGGCGCTCGACGATCTGGGTCTTCATGTTCTTCTGCAGCTTCTCGAAGGCGCGAACCTCGATCTGCCGCACCCGCTCGCGCGAGATGTTGTACTGCTGGGACAGCTCCTCGAGCGTCGTCGGCTCGTCCTTCAGGCGGCGCTCGATGAGGATGTGGCGCTCGCGATCGTTCAGGGTGCTCAGCGCCCCGTTGAGCAGGTCGCGGCGGTTGGACATGTCCTCGCGCTCGGCCAGCTCGCTCTCCTGGCTCTCGCCCTCGTCCACCAGCCAGTCCTGCCACTCACCCTCGCTGTCCGCGCGGATGGGGGAGTTGAGGCTGTTGTCCGGGCTGGCGAGGCGCCGGTTCATCGAGACGACGTCCTGCTCGGGCACCTGGAGGACGCGGGCAATCTTCTCGACCTGCTCGGGCTTGAGGTCGCCCTCCTCCAGCGCGGCCATCTGGCCCTTCAGGCGGCGCAGGTTGAAGAAAAGCTTCTTCTGGGCCGCGGTCGTGCCCATCTTCACCAGCGACCAGGAGTGCAGGATGTATTCCTGGATGGCCGCACGGATCCACCACATGGCGTAGGTGGCCAGGCGGAAGCCGCGGTCGGGGTCGAAGCGCTTCACCGCCTGCATCATGCCGACGTTGCCCTCGGAGATGAGCTCGCCGACGGGCAGGCCGTAGCCGCGATACCCCATGGCGATCTTCGCCACGAGGCGAAGATGCGAGGTGACCAGCTTGTGGGCGGCGTTCTCGTCCTGGTTGTCGCGCCAGCGCTTGGCGAGGTTCAGCTCCTCCTCCGGCGCCAGCATCGGGAACTTGCGGATTTCCTGCAGGTAGCGGGAGAGGTTGCCCTCGGGGGCAATCGGGATCATCGAAGTGGAAGCCATAAAAGCAACTGCCTCCTGATTCAGCCGGGCTTGCCCCCGGGAGTGGCGGGCGCGCGAACGGCTGAGCAGCGGCTCGGGACATCCGAGCCATGCCTTCGCGCGCTGGGCCCTGAGCCCATCAAGAACGCCCGCCATCCCCCAGGTTTTCGCATTCGCGAGGGAAGAAGGTGGTCGTTCCGGAAGGGGGGGTTTCTAGGCGCCCCACTGCGAAAGCTGTCATGCTTGTAATATGGGCCATCGAAAAAGGCAAGGAAAACCCGACTGAAACGGTACGGTTACACGGGATCCAGCCTCCATGTTCAGGCCCTGTTCATGGGCTTTCTGGCGTGTCCAGCGCCGTAATCAGGGCAGCCATGTCCGGAGGGATGGGCGTCGAGAAGGATAGCGGCCGGCCCGTGATGGGGTGGTTGAAGCCCAGGGACTGGGCGTGCAGCGCCTGCCGGGGGAAGGAAAGAAGGGCATCCCGCGCCGCCGGGGGCAGGAGCTTCGCGCTTCCCGGCGTGCGGCGGAGGTAGACGGGGTCCCCCACCAGCGGATGGCCGATATGGGCCATGTGGACGCGGATCTGGTGGGTGCGCCCCGTCGCCAGGCGGCAGCGGAGGAGGGAGCAGGCGGCGCCCCAGGCGCGCTCTGTCGCGTAATGGGTCAGGGCGTGCTTGCCGCGGGGAACGACCGCCATGCGCTTGCGGTCCGCCGGGTGGCGGCCAACCGGGGCCTCCACGCTGCCGGAGACGGGGGAGGGGGTGCCCCAGGCGAGTGCAAGGTAGCTGCGGTCGAGGTCGCGCTCGGCGAAAGCGGTGGAGAGAGCCTGGTGGGCGGCCTCGGTCTTGGCCACGACCATGACGCCGCTCGTTTCCTTGTCGAGGCGGTGGACAATGCCCGGCCGCTTCTCGCCGCCGATGCCCGAGAGGTCCTCACCGGCATGGGCGAGGATGGCGTTGACCAGCGTGCCGTCCTGGTGGCCCGGCGCGGGGTGGACGACGAGGCCCGCGGGCTTGTCGAGCACGATGAGGTCGCGGTCCTCGTAGAGGATGGTCAGGTCCATGGCCTGGGGCAGTGGCGTCGCGGGCTCGGGCGGCGGGACGGAGAGGGTGTAGCGGGCGCCGGAGCGGAGCGATTCGGAGGGGTCGGTGGTGGGGGTGCCGTCGCGCGCGGCGTGCCCGGCCTCCACCAGCGCCTTGACGCGGGAGCGCGAGAGACCGCCCATGCCAGCGAAGGCCCGGTCCAGCCGCTCGCCCGCCTGCTCAGCGGTTGCGGTGAAGGAGAGGGGCTCGGCCGGTGCGGTGGAGGGGTCTGTGCGCGCGCTCAAGGTTCTCGTCGTGGGTATGGGGGTGCTGATCGTCGTCGGCACCGTCACCCTGGTTGTGCTGGTCATTCAGCGTGCAAGCAAGGCCGTGCCGGCGGTCATGGCCGTGCCGGCGGGGGCGCCGCTTCCGGCGGGGCTGACTCTCGGCCAACCCGCCGGGAGCCGGATTAGCGGAATCGCACCCGGTGGCGAGGGGCGAGTGGCCGTCTGGGTGCAGCGGCCGGACGGGGACCGCGTGGTGATCCTGGACACGCGGAGTGGTCAGGCGGTGGGCGAGGTCCGCCTGGGGGAGTGAGGGCGTGGCGCACCGCAAGCCGAACCTGCCGGTCAAGGACTGCGCCGCCTGCGGGCGGCCATTCGCCTGGCGGCGGAAGTGGGCGCGGGACTGGGAAGCGGTGCGCTTCTGCTCGGAGGCCTGCCGGGAGGGCCGTCATCCGCTCGCCGGAGGAAGGGGTGGAAAAAAAGCGCAGAAGATGCCGGACCCGGGTTGATCACCCCGGGGATCGCGGATAGAAGGCCGCTCCCGCAGGCCACGTCCCCATCGTCTAGAGGCCTAGGACACCGCCCTCTCACGGCGGTAACAGGGGTTCGAATCCCCTTGGGGACGCCAGCCGGCGTCGAATTGTTCGGCTTATGCGCGGTCCAACTCCCGCACCCAACAATCACCACCAGACTCCCCAGTGAACATGTGCGGACAATCGCAGGCTGGACGATTGCCTCGATGCTCGCCTACCGCGCGGAAAGCGCAGGCTGGCGCAGGTGTTCTGGGTTGTATCCAGAACAACCGGCGGGACGGCGCAGGGCGCCGGTATACGGCTGCGGAAGCGTGCAGAGTAGGAAGCGGATGAGCACTGGTCAGAACGGTTGGCACCGGAGCATCGGCCGCCTTTCTCTCTTGCTGGGCTTCGGATTTCTTGCCGCAGCGAGCACGGCCCGGGCAGGTGACGTCGATGACCTCGACGTGTTCCTCCCGACGACGCTGGAGGACGCCTTCACGGGCGAGCCGAAGCAGGGCGAGCTGCAGGCCGGCCTTCGCTTCGACCGGCGTCGTGGCCACGACGACCTGCAGATCTTCCCGCAGTTCCAGGCCAGCCCCGCCGATGGCCTGCTCCTCAATGTGAGCGTCCCCTACATCATTGGCTCGGGCGATCGTGCCAATCAGGGCCAGGTGAGCGCAGGGGCGCTGTATAACTTTAATCGGGAGACACTCTGGCTCCCCGCCTTCACCGCGGGCATTGACGCCAGTACGCCCATTGGGCCCGGGGACAGGGCCACCCAGCTGCAGCTGACGGGGGTTGTGACGCGGACCATCGACCCGGCGGGCAACAAGCGTCTGCACCTGAATGCGGCCTGGATCACGCGCTTTGCCCCCTCCGCCGAGGAGAGGCACAACCAGTACCGGGTGGTCGCGGGATACAGCCAGCTTCTCGGTCGAGACACGGCGTTGATCGTGGACTACGTGCGCGAACGGCAGGAATTCGGGCAGCGGGATGCCAACATCGTCGAAGTTGGCTTTCGGCATCGGCTGAGCGAGCGGGCGACGGCCGGCTTCGGGGGAGGTGCTGGCATCGGCAGGGATTCTCCCAGGTACCGCGCCCTGTTCAGTCTCGAGGTCGACCTCTGACACAGCAGGCAGGGAAAAGTTCATGCCGAAGATCAGGGGTGCGACTGCGCAAGGAGGAGGTGGCATGAAGAGGCTTTGCAGCGTCAATGCATCCTGGCTCGCCGTCGCGATCCTATGTGCCAGCGCGTCGGCTCAGGAGCGACCGTCGCCCTCAACCGCCGAGACCCAGTGCCGACAGGAAGTGGATCGGAAGCATCCACCCGGCTCCCTCTCCCGGAGCAGAAATGAGCGGCAGCGGCTCATCGAGGCCTGCGTGGCGAATGGTGGGCGGCTCCCGGGGTGACGTGAGGCAACGGCATCACGAGGCTGGATGGTGCAATGGCAAGGCCTTCGGCTGAGGAAGGAGAGGAGATGAGCGATCCTGGCTGGATCACGGACGCTCAGGGGCAGCGGGTCATGCTTGGCCTGACCGCGGATGAGACGGCCGAGTACCAGAGCCTGCTGAACGTGTCGGCCGGGGTGTCATGCGAAGAGATGCAGGCCCGCTTCGCGTTGTTGAGAAGACGGCATGAAACGGTTCGGCATGTCGTCGGGGGAGCGTTCAATGCCGAGAACGGCGATGGTGCGGGCGCCGCTTCGCGGAGGAAAAGGTCCGAGTGAGCCTGGTGCCGCTCGTCAGCGGCCCAGTCGGTTGAGACTGGACCGACTCGTGCTCGCCAGCGGAGCAGGTGACGGCGCTGCGATGGTTCGGGGTTTGCCAGCCTTCAGACGGACGATCAGAGACTTATGCGGTGCTTTCGCTCCTCGGGGTGGCGCTGAACTTCCGGTCTCCTCGATGCCCTGCTGTGCCGCAGGGCCCGGGCTTAGCCGCCACCGCTTTCATTCCAGCGGTCAGCGGGTGCCGGCTCCAGCCTGAGCGGCACGTCCACCTCGCCGACAAGCCCCGAAGGCTCCCAGCCGAGCGACAGCGTCCCACCGAGCTGCGCCCGCACCGTGCCGTCCAACACGCGCGTCCCGAAGCCCCGCCGCTCCGGCGGCCGCTGGATCGGCGGCCCGCCGGTCTCCGCCCAGCGCAGGCGCAGCCGTCCGGGCCGGCTGCCCTCCACCCTCCAGCTGACCGCCACGCGGCCCGTTGGTGTCGAGAGCGCACCGTACTTGACGGCGTTCGTGGCCAGTTCGTGCATGGCCATCGCGAAAGGCTGGGCTGCCCCGGCCGGCAGCGCGACGGTGGGACCTTCCGCCGTGACCTGCGAGCGCCCGCCGTCGCGAGCGAGGAACCCGTCCAGCTCGCCGCGCACGAGTGTCAGGAGGTCCGCGCCGGCCCATTGTTCCTCGGCCAGCAGGGTCTGCGCGCGGGCCAGGGCGGCCACTCGTCCCTCGATCTCGCGGATATAGGCGGGCAGGTCGGGCGCGCGCGTCAGCCGCAGGGCCGCCTGCACGACCGAGAGGGCGTTCTTGGCCCGGTGGTCCACCTCGCGCGACAGGAGCGCCTGCCGCTCCTCGGCCTGCTTGCGCTTCGTGATGTCCACCACGGTTCCCGAGAAACGGGTTGGCGCCCCATCGGGGCCGTAGAGGCAGCGGCCGCGCGCGGCGACCCACCGGACCTCGCCATCGGCCTGGACGAGGCGGTACTCCGCCTCGTAGGGCTCTCCGGTCGCCACCGTGCGGTTCATCGCGGCCTCGACCCGCGGGCCGTCCTCCGGGTGGATCACGCGCGTGAAGTCCGCGAGCGGCGCGCCGGCCGCGGCCCGCTCCGGCTCCACCCCGAAGAGCCGGGCGAAGCGCGCGTCGGCGAAGAGGCGGTCTTCGGGGACGAGCCAGTCGTAGAGGCCGACCATCCCGGAGGCGTCGAGCGCCAGTTGCAGCCGCCCCTCGCTCTCGCGCAGTTCCGCCTGTGCCCAGGCCCGCTGGACCGCGTCCCAGGTGCGCCCGGCGGCCTCCTCCACGAGTTCCACCTCGGCACTCGTCCAGCGGCGCGGGTGACGGCTGTGCACGTAGAGGATGGCGGCCAGTCGCCCGGAGCGGACGAGAGGGGCGACGACGAGGGCGCGGGTCTCGATGCCTCTCCATGTCGGCAGATAGGCCGGGTCGGCGGTGCGAGGATCCACCTGGCAGTCCTCCACCACCAGCGCGCGCCCGGCACGCAATTCGGCGATCACGGCCGGACCGAAGGCGTCGAGGAGGCGGGCCTCCCCGGCGAGGGAGGGCACGTCGCCGCCCGTCCAGTCGCGCTCGACCGAAACCGCCTCGCCGGACGCATCGACGATGCCGTAGCCCGCGCGATCCGCGCCGAGCTCCGTCCCGAGCAGTTCCGCCGCCCTTGTCGGGAGCACGTGCGGGCCTTCGAGGCCCCGGAGGGCATCGCCGAGCCGCACGAGGAAAGCCTGCTTCCTCTCCATCTGCACACGGGCAGTCGTCTCCGCCACGGCGCAGAACATGCCGGCGACCCGACCGCCCTCGTCCCGCACGGGGGAGTAGGAGAAGGTGAACCAGGTCTGCTCGTCGAAGCCCTTGCGGTTCATCAGGAGCGGCAGGTCCTGGCGATAGGTCGCCTCGCCGGCCATGGCCGCGTCGATCAGCGGGGAGATGTCGGGCCAGATCTCGGCCCAGATGTCGTGGAAACGGGCGCCGAGGGCGCGTGGGTGCTTCGCGCCGAGGATCTCGGCATAGGCATCGTTGTAGAGGAAGCCCAGCTCCTCGCCCCAGGCGACGAACATCGGGAACTTGGAGCCGAGCAGCAGGCCGATGACTGATCGCAGCGATTGCGGCCAGGCGGCCGGGTCGCCGAGCGGCGAGGTGGACCAGTCATGGACTCGCATCAGGGCGCCGGCTTCGCCGCCATCGGCGAGGAAGGCCAGGCTCGGTCCTGGATCGGCTCGTCCCTGTGCGCGGGGGGCGGGAAGGGGAAGCCTCACGGACAGACCGAGCGGCGCCCGGTGGCGCTGTGGTCCTGTCGCTCACGGATGGGTTCCATTGGGCCGATGTGCCCTGCCTTGTCAGCCAACGCTCTCTCGCTGCGCATCCGTTTCGCTCAGTAACACCTTCCGGCGTACCTTGGGAGCAGGTGAGGGCAGCGAAGCATAGCGCAAGACGGCGGAGCCCGTGCGGACCAGCCGGGGCAAGGCCGGTCCGCGCCCTGGCCGTTGCTCCTCCAGTAACCGGTGGGCTCTCGTCCGCCCCGGCCAGGACAGGCGCGGCGTGACCGCGAGGCCGCTGCGCCGGCCGTTCAGGAGACGGACAGGAGCAACGCCAGCCCAGCGGGCAGGGGCGCGGCGGCCAGCACCAGGGCGACACGGGGTGCGTAGGTGAGCAGGATGGAGAGCGGGATGGCCGTGGCTGTCAGGACGCCCGCCCAGAGGACCAAGCCAAGACCCCAGCCGCTGGCCGCGACCGTCGCCAGCGCCGATGCCGCGAGGAGCAGCCATCCCAGGGCGGCAAGGAGGCGCCGCCGTCGGGGTGGAATGGCGCGTGTTCGGAAAACCTGTTCGTGATGCCGCTCCATGGCGAGGCACATCGCGACGAAGCCAGCATAGGCGAGCGCGGCGCCGAGGCCGATCATCGGGCGGGCTCCGCCGATCGGCCCGGCCTTGGGATTGCGGCAGGCACGCGGATGGACGCCGGAGTCGGCCTGTGCCGCGCGACCTTCCACGCCAGGGCGCCCAGCAGGAGCGCGCAGCCGAGCAGCCCCAGGTCGAAGGCGGCCCGCACGTGGTCCCCTTCCGACAGGGTCGTAAGAAGGTGGCGCCGCGTCACGAGGGCGTTCAGTAGCGGAAGCAGCGCAAAGGCGAGGGCGCCGGCGGCGAACTGCTCGACCCATGCTTGGCGGCCGCGGCGGAACAGGGGATGGAGCAGGCAGAGAACCCAGGCGGCGAAGAAAACGTGCACCTCCCAGTCCGCCCGCTGCGGCATGCCCGTGGGCAGCAGCCGGTTGGCCCAGAAGAAGGCGGCCATTGCCAGCGGCAGGCCGGCGATGGCCGCCACGTTCAGGTGCTCCACCAAGCGCGTGCCGAAGCCCACCCGCCCCTGCCGGGCGGCCTGCTGCCGCGTCTTCGTGGCCCAGAGGACGCAGCCCGTGGCGACCATCGCCGTGCCCGCCAATCCGGAGAGGATGAAGAGCGCGCGCAGCAGCGGCCCGGCGAAGCGCCCGATGTGCAGGCCGTACATCCATCCCCGCACCTCGGCGGCGGGGAGGCCTTCGCCGCTGTCCTGGAGCAGCGCGCCGGTCGGTCCGTCGAAGGTCAGGCTCTGCGGATTGTAGGAGATGCGTTCGGAGTCCGCGCGCACGAGCTGGATGGTGGCGTTCGCGTCTCCTGGGTTCGCCACGACCACCCGCCCGACGCGCCCGCCTCCCCAGCGCCGCTGCGCTTCCTGCACGAGGGGGAGAACCGGCGTCAGGGAGGCGGCGCTTCCGGCCCGCGCACGCGGCGGCGCGCTCCCGAACGCCTCCGCGTTGAAGGCGGCGCGCCCACCGGGGTAGGCCCGGTCCACTCCCCAGGGCATGACCATCAGCATGAAGAGCACCAGTCCAGTGTAGGTGATCATCAGGTGATAGGGCAGCGCGAGCACGGCGCAGATGTTGTGCCCGTCCAGCCAGGAGCGCTGGCCTTTGCCGGGGCGGAAGGTGAAGAAGTCCGCGAAGATGCGCCGGTGCGTGATGATGCCGCTGACGATCGCCACCAGCATGAACATCGCGCAGATGCTGACGATCCAGCGGCCCCACAGAACGCCGACATAGTGCAGCTGGAAGTGGAAGCGATAGAAGAACTCCCCGCCCAGCGTCTCGCGCGCTTCCACCGGGTGGCCCGTGGCGGGGTCCAGCACCGCCTCGCGGAAGCCGCGGCCGCGCGGGCCGGGCTCGCGCCAGAACACGCGAAGCGTCGTGTCCCGTTCGTCCGGGAGGTTGATGAACCAGCTGGGCGAGTTCGGCGCCATGGCCTGCATGGCCTGCACGGCAACCTCCGCGTCCGCGGGCCCCGGGCGGGACAGCGCAAGCTCCGGCCGCATCCAGTAGGAGATCTCCGGCCGCAGGTAGGCCGCCGTGCCCGTGAGGAACACGGCGAAGAGCACCCAGCCGACCAGCAGGCCCGCCCAGCGGTGGAGCCACGCCATGGACTGGCGAAAGCCGTCCTTCATGGAAGCTGACCTTGCATGACGAGGTGGATGAGGGTGAGCAACGCCGCCGCCATGAGCAGGCCGGCGACGGCCCGCAGGGCGCTGCGCGCCGCGAAGGCCCAGATGATGGCCGCGGCGTGAACGGCGAAGCTCGCCATGGTGGCGACGAGCACCGCCTCGGACCGTGCCAGCGGCAGGGAGAGCGACAGCACGACCGTCGCCAGCGCGGCCAGCGCGTAGCCGCCGCCGATCCCGGCGAGGGAGCGCAGCAGCAGCCCTCCCAGCCGGCGCCGTTCCGTGCCCGGCGGAAGCCGGACGCGGAGCGACGCGACGGTCGGGAAGGAGGAGCCGATCCGCGCCATCTCAGAAGCGGTAGCGCACGGTGCCCAGCACCGTGCGGCCCGTGCCGTACCAGCAGGTGGAGTAGGCAAAGCAGCTGCTGACGTAGCGCGTGTCCGCCACATTGGTGATGTTCAGCGAGGCCGTCGCGCCCTGGAAGCTCTGGCCCAACCGGCCCAGGTCGTAGCGGATCGAGGCGTCGAACAGCGTCGTGGCGTCGACCTTGAAGGTGTTCGCGTCGTCGCCGAACGAGGAACCGAGGTAGCGCACGCCGCCCGCCACGCCGAGCCCGGCCGCCGGCGAGCCGTCCTGGAAGGTGTAGTCCAGCCAGGCGGAAGCGGAGTACCGCGGCACGCCCCAGGGGGTCTTGCCCTGCAGGGCCACCGTTCCGCCTGTGCGCGTCGGGTAGAAGCCGAGATCGACGACGGTGGTGTTCCGCGTCTTGCTGAACTCCACGTCCTGGTAGGCGTAGGCCGCCGTCAGGTTCAGCCCCTGCATCAGGCTTGCCTTCGCCTCGAACTCGATCCCGCGGGAGGAGGTCTCGCCCTGCTGCACGCTGAAGCTGGGCGCCACGGGATCGGTCGACAGGACGTTCTGGCGCCGCAGGTCGAAGGCCGCCACGCTCAGTAGCAGGTTGGCGCCCGGCGGCTGGTAGCGCAGGCCCACCTCGTACTGCCGCCCTGTCGTCGGCTCGAAGGGGCTGCCCAGCCGGTCCACGCCCGCCTGCGGCTCGAAGCTCTCGCTGTAGCTGGCATAGGGGGCGATCCCGTTGTCAAAGCGGTACACCGCGCCCGCGCGCCCGGTGAAGGCGTGGGCGGTGGAGCGCGAGCGGGAGGAGACCGTCTGCGTGGTCAGGTTGCTGTTCTCGGTGGAGGTGTCGGACCAGTCCAGCCGCCCGCCGAACAGGAGCGTCAACCGGTCGAACTTCACCTGATCCTGCAAGTAGACGCCGAGCTGGTTTTGGCGCTGGCTGGTGTAGCTGTTGAAGGGCGGGAAGAAGGTGCTCTGGTTGTCGTAGTTCGGGTTGAACAGGTCCTGGCGCGACAGCCGTTGCCCGAGCGCCGTCGTGGAGAGCGCCGAACCCTGGTAGACGTCGCTCAGCACCCGGTAGTAGTCGAGCCCGCCGAGCGCGAGGTGTTCAAGCGGGCCCGTGCGGAATCGCGCCTGGGCCTGGTTGTCGATCGTGAACACGTCGATGTCCGTGTCCGTGCCGAAGACCGAGCGCACCATCTGCCGGTAATCAGGCGTGACGCCCGCGTTGTAGACGCTGCGGTACTCGCCCTTGGTGTGCAGGTAGCGGAAGTTCTGCCGCAGGGTCAGCCAGTCCGTCGCGCGGTGCTCGGCCTGGTAGCCGATGTAGTAGTGCTCGCGGTTTGATCTTTCGAGGTTGGGATCGCCATCGTAGAAGCGCTGGCGAATGCGGCCGTTCGGATTGGGAAGAACGGAGCCATAGGCCGGCACGCTGCCGTAGGAGCCGGATTCCGGATCACGCTGGTAATGGCCCTGCAGCGTGATGGTGGTGTCGGCGTCGGGGCGCCAGGTGAGCGAGGGCGAGATGTAGTAGCGGCGCTCCCGCGTGCGGTCCAACTCGCCGTCGCCTTCGGAATAGGAACCGATCACGCGGCCGAGCCACTGGCCGTTCTCGTCGAGCCGCCCGTTCAGGTCGAAGGCCGCGCGGTAGCGGTCGCGCGTGCCGGCCTCGAGCAGCACCTCGCGGATCCGCTGCTCGGCCGGCCGCTTGGTGACGATGTTGAACAGCCCGCCCGGCGGCGAGCTGCCGTAGAGCACCGAAGCCGGGCCGCGCAGCACCTCCAGCCGCTCGATGCGGTAGAAGTCGGTGCTCGGGTTGGCGTCGCGGCCACCCGCCGTCCGCAGGCCGTCCAGGTAGGCGGCGGGGGAGTAGCCTCGGATCGTCAGCGCGTCCAGCCGCACGGCGGTGGACCCGCGCGTGTCGGTGATGGCACCCGCGGAGTAGCGAAGGGCCTGCGTCACGGTGCGCGCCTCGCGCGCCTCGATCTCGTCGGCCGTGATGACCGAGATCGACTGCGGGGTCTCGATCAGCGGCGTGTCGGTCTTGGTGCCCGTGCCGCTGACGCCCGCCACGAAGCCCTCGACAGGGCTGTAGCCGCGCTCGAGCCCGGCCTGAACATTCACTTCCGGAACCTGGACTGTTGAGGCGCCCGCCAGGTCGCCGGCGCCGGGTGACCGTCCGTCCTGCGCCAGGGCTTGCGGCGGCAGGATGGCCGAGGCCATCGCGCCGAGCACGAGGAGGCGCCAGTAGCGCACACGCTCTTCCGCAACCCGATCTTGCATACGCCGCTACCCCAACCTACTCTGTGAATGAGAATCGTTCTCATATAACCAGGGTGTAACCCGGGCAAGGGGGGAGTGGCTGATGCTCGATCTCACGAACGAGCCCCTTGCGACGCGCCGTGGCGATCCGCCGCGACGCTCGTCGCCCGGGCACCGTCATCCTGGCCGCGGCCCGCGGCCCCTTCGCAAAGGACCATGCCTATGAACCGATCCCTCCTCGGCGCCCTCCTGATCGCCGGCAGCCTTGTCCAGCCCGCGGCCGCCCACATGGTCTGGCTCGAGCGCGGGGAGCACACCGTGCGGCTCTTCTTCGGCGAGTACGCCGAGAACCTGCGCGAGCGCAGGGGCGGGCACCTCGATGCGATCGTGGCGCCCCAGCTGGTGGGAAGCGCCGCGTCCCCCTCGCGCGAGGCCGATCACGTCGCCTTCGGGCCGTTGCCGGGCGGTGACACCCGCGCCACCGGCCAGCTTGCGCCCTGGAGTGACCGCGCGCGAGGCGGGCGGACACGCTCGGTCTACCTCGCGCGCGAAGGGCGGACCGACACGCGCGCCGTGCTCGACCTCGAGCTGGTGCCGGTCCGGTCGGACGGCGACGCCTTCACCCTGCTGTTCCGGGGGGAGCCGCTTCGGCGCACGAAGGTGGTGCTGATCGGGCCGCCGGGCTGGAGCAAGGAACTTGGGACGGATGCCGAGGGGCACGTCACCCTGCCGACCCCCTGGGCCGGCCGTTACGTTGCCGAGGTGCAGCACGTCGATCCCACCGCGGGTGGCCAGGAAGCGGCTGCCTATGACCGCACGAGCTACGTCTCGACGCTGTCCTTCACGGTGCAGGACGGCATCCCCTGGACCGCGCGGCAATGACCGATACACGTTGAGGTCGTCACGGCGCGGCCGGCTGCCGGACGCCGCGCCGTCGGGCGGCGGTTTCGCGCGTGATCAGCATCCCGATTTGGCATCTCCCCTTCGCCGCATTTTGCTTTAGACGGGCGCTGTCGGCGCGCGCTCGCGGCGAGAGGGAGTAGCCGGCGGGAGGACGGTGCAGCCCGCGCTGACGTTCAGCGAGGCATCCGCCCTCTCCACGCAGATCGTTTGCGACGCCTGAAAGAGAGTTGTCGTGTTGCTTTCCCACCAGGGGCCATAATCGTGGGCCGCATGTTGCCGACCCGCGCCCTGCTCATCGCTCTCTGCCTGTTCGGGCTGATGACGGCTGCGGAGGCCGCGCCGACGGATTGTCCGCGGCACTATCCCGGCGGTGTCGCCCCCGACATCACCCGCCCGGCCCTGGCGGCCAGGGTGCGCGAGCTGTGCTTCGAGGGCTATGCCGTGCTGCATAGCGGCGTCTCCCGCACCGCCCTGGCTTCGGCCGAGCACCTGACGCGCCGGCGCATCCAGCGGGCACGGCAGCAGCAGCGCGACGACGCCTTCCATGCCGAGGAAGAACTGCCGGAGGACGAGAGGGCACGGCTGTCGGATTACGCCCGCTCCGGCTTTGACCGCGGCCACATGGCACCCTCCGGCGACATGCCGACTGCCTCCGCTCAGGCCGAGAGCTTCTCGCTCGCCAACATGGTGCCGCAGAGCCCCGGCTCGAACCGCTGCCTGTGGGAAGGCGTGGAGAGCACCGTGCGCGAGCTGGCCATGGAGGAAGGCGAGGTCTGGGTGCTCACCGGTCCCATCTTCGAGGGCCAGAACCTGCGGCGGCTGAACGGACGGGTGCTGGTGCCGACCTCCCTCTACAAGGCCATCTACGTGCCGAGCCGGGGAGTGGCTGGGGCTTACCTGGCGCCGAACGAGCCGGGCCTGGCGTGGCGGGCCGTGTCGCTCGACGAGCTGCAGCGGATCGCCGGTCTCGACGCCTTTCCCGCGCTTCCCGCGGCGATGAAGGCGCGCGCCCAACCCCTTCCGGAGCCGCGCCCGAGCAATGTCCGGGGCAGCTGCGACAACCAGCCGGACGCGGCGAGCAACGACCGCGGGGCGCCCCCTCCGAGGCAGAGGGCCGAGCCATCGCCGCAGCCCGCGCCGGAGCCGTCCTCCTGGATCGAGGAACGGCCGGGGCTGATCCTGGCGGGCGCCTTCGCGGTGCTGATGGTGATCGCCCTCGTCCGGGTGCTCGGGCGTCGGTAGAGGAGGACAGGACCGTGAAGTTCATCCCCTATGCCGACGAGGCAGCGACGATGCGCCTGGACGGGATGACGGTGGAGAACCGGTTGGACCGGGTGTCTCTCTACGGCAGCCTGGACCTCACCCGCGACCGTGCCGGGCTCGAGAGCGCGCGCAAGCTGCAATCCCTTCTGGAGGCCGCGATCGCGGTCTTGGAGGGCGAAGGCGAGAGGCTTCCGCAGCGGGTCGTGACGGGCGAGGGCAACGACACCGTGCGGAATCCCTTCGGCTGAGGGATGGGCTTCTCTCAGTCCATCCTGATCACGCGGCGGAAGTTGCCGTTGAGGATCGCAAGCTTCTCCTCGTCGCCCAGGCCCGGCGTGCGGAGAATGTTGTCGATGGTGTCGGGCCAGACATAGGGCATGTCCGAGCCGAAGACGATCTGGCTGGGTCCCATCTCGGCGACGAGGTGGCGAATGCCCTCCTCCGAAAAGACCATTGAATCCGCCATGATCTGCGTCCGCAGGTAATCCGCCGGGCGGCGGCGGTTGAGGCAGTTGGCGCCGGGGCGGACGTCGCAGGCGACCTCGACGCGGCCGAGATAGGAGGGCAGGTACCCGGCGCCGTGCGCCGCGATGATCCGGAGGTCCGGAAAGCGGTCGAGGGTGCCGTCGAAGATCATCCGGCTCAGGAACATGGTGGTCTCGAGCGGGTTGCCGATGACATTGGCAAGGTCTCCCCGGCCAGCCCAGCGGGCGGGCGGCACGAGGTTCTGCGCGTTGTCGGGATGCATGAAGACCGGCACACCGAGCTCGACGACCTTGGCCCAGAAGGGGTCAAAGCGTGGGCCGGAGAGGATCTCTCCCTTGACATGGCCGCCCACCGAGGCGGCGCGGGCGCCGAGATGGCGCACCGCGTATTCAAGCTGCTCCGCCGCCAGTTCGGGGAACTGCACCGCCGGGGAGGAGGCCGCGAGGAAGCGGCCGGGATAGGCGCGGCAGAGCTCGGCCAGTCCTTCGTCGTGCAGCCGCACGACGCGCGCCGCGAGCTCCCGCTCGGCGTCGTACCACCAGTAGATGTTCACCGAGAGCAGCGCGACGTCGATGCCGCGCGCGTCCATCGCCGCGATCCGGTCCGGCGCGACGACGAGAGAGGGCGGCGCGATCGGCCGGTCGAAGGGTGTGCCGCGCACCACTTCGCCCACCGAGGGAAAGGCGCAATGGGCGTGAACGTCGCAGACCTGCACGCGACGGCCGCCCAGCGAGACGCGGCGCGGCTCTGCGGGTGCGTCCGCCGCCAGGACGGAATTTGCCCCGCAGGAACAGCCGACGAAGACGGCGCCCGCGGCACCGAGCAGCCCGCGGCGTCGGATATTGGTCATCGATCCTGCCCTCCCGCCCGCCATGCATTCCTGCATGGATGATGCGGAAGCCTGTGCACGGGCCAGGCAACGAAGCAAGCGGCGTCGAGGGGGCTGGCAGAGAGCGGGACCAGCCTGGAAGGGCAACGGGCCTTGGCGGCGGGAGCAGAGACGCCGGCTCTCTTACCCTGTCCCTGGACATCACGAGTTGAAGGCAGGGCTCAAGGCCGAGGCGAGCGGGTCCGGCAACCCGGTGACGTGCCGAGTCGTTCCTGGGGCACGAGGCGGGCGGGTCCGGAGGCGGGCCCGGCAAGCTGGTCCTCCTGGGGACACTCCCCTTACGGCCACGCCCGCCACCTTCGCTCATCCTCACTGGCGCATCCCCGCCCGTGCGGCGCTTGGCCGAAGCGGTGGCGCAGGGCCAGGAGCGGCGTCTCGGTCGTTTCGAGAGGCCCCTTGGCTCGAAGGAGCATCGAGCGGGATGCCAGCGAAGCCCGCGGCAGGAGTACCAAAGGCAGCGGTCCGGTCCCTACTCCGCGATGGCGAAGGGCGGCGGTCGGCTGCGGAGGATCTGTTCCGCCACGGCGAACTCGCGATCGAGCAGCAGCGTCACGGCATGGGCTCGTGCGACCAGCACTTCCTCTGCGCGCAGCCGTTCGGCGCGATTCTGTCGCCACACCGCGCCGCTCGCGAGGAGCAGGAGCGGCAGGGCGGCTGCGAAGGCGAAGACCAGGAGGCGGTGACGGAGGGTTGGGGCACGGCGGGACGGTGGGGTGGTTGCAGCCGGTGTCGCGCTTGGCCGGGTGCTGTGGAGCTGCCCGAGTTTCGCTACCATTCGCGAGGCCGTCCCCGCTTGAGGGTTCCAATCCTTCAAAAAGTTCGGAACTCGTAAATGTGGGTTTCTGGCGCTGTAGCTCACGAGGAGTGCCCCTCAGCCGAGGCCACTCGCCGGGGGCGGCTCACCGGTCCTCGAGCCCGGAAGGGCGTCGTCCTCAGGTCTGCGGACGGTGCCGCGCGTTGCTCACGGGGCGGGTTGCGTCAGGTAGTCCGCGTCCGAGACCTTCTCCATCCAGGTCACGGGGGAGCCGTTCAGCTTCTCCTGAACGGCGATATGGCTCATGGCCGTGGTCGGGCCGGCGCCGTGCCAGTGCTTCTCACCCGGCGGGAACCAGACGACGTCACCCGGCCGGATCTCCTCGACCGGGCCGCCCTCCCGCTGCACGCGGCCGAGGCCGGAGGTCACGAACAGCATCTGCCCAAGGGGGTGCGTGTGCCAGGCCGTGCGTGCGCCTGGCTCGAAGGTGACATGGGCGGCGGCGGCCCGTGCCGGATCCGGCGCATCGAAGAGCGGATCCACCCGGACGGTGCCGGTGAACCAGTCCCCAGGTCCCTTCGCCGAGGGGCGGGACCCCGCGCGCATGATCTCCAACGGCTCTCTCCTGGGTTCGACCGTCGAGCAGATGGCCCTCACGACCGGCCTTGGTCACTGGGCAGGGCGCGCATAAGCCCGTGAAGCCGGGCAGGGGCGACCCAGTTCCGGCCCCGTTCCTGGGCGGTGATGGCCGGTCTATGATCCTCCCGAGGGATTCGCGGGCGGGCCCTCGGCGTTCGTGGGAACGGGAGGGCTGGAATGCGGCGCGAGATCCTGTTTGTGGCGGTCCTTCTGGCCGGCTGCTCCTCGCCGGAGGTGACGACCCTCGGGCCGAACCAGTACCGCGCGACCCAGGCGACGCGGGTCTCCCAGCCGCGGGGGCAGGGAGCCGTGGCGGCCAGGGCGCGGTCCTTCTGCGCCGAGCGGGGGGAGCGCGCCGAGCTGCGGCTGGGCGAGGGGCAGATGTCCTCGATCTGGAACTCGGGCACGGCGGTGGCCGACTTCTCCTGCATGCCGAAGTGACGGAACAGCGCGAGGCATAGCCCGCAGCGTCCGGCGCGCGGGCGAGAGGGCGGCTGCCTCGTTCCGGCGGCCGCAACCGTTTGGGGCGGCCTGCGTAATGCCCGCATGTCCGATTCCACCCCCCTTCCTTCATCGGACGTGGCGCTCCGGCGCCTGGTCGAGGCGCTCAGGGAGCGCGACTACCACTTCATCACCGCCACCCCCCTTACCCATGCGCGGGTGAATGGCCGGCCGGGGAACGAGGAGGCGCGCAGCCTTCGGGATGTCTTCGGTTGGAGCCGTCCCTTCGAGCCAGGGCTGCTCCCGCCCGAGTTGCTCAAGCTGATGGAGGAGGGCGGGGTGCTGGCGCGGGAGGGCTCCCTCTGCCGCAGCCTCGTGCGCGTGTCATCGCTGGACGGGATGCTCTTCCTGCACTCCGCCTATCCGACGACGGGGGCAGAGGCGGTGTTCTTCGGCCCCGATACCTACCGCTTCGCGAATGCGATTGCGGCCGAGCTGGACCGGCGGCCAGGTCCGGTGAGACGGGCGGTGGATATCGGCTGCGGCGCCGGCCCGGGCGGGATCGTGGTCGCGCGGTCGCATCCCGGGGCCGAGGTCGCGATGGTCGACATCAACGATGCGGCGCTGCGCCTGGCGCGCGTGAACGCCGCCATGGCGGGCGCCACGAACGCGCGGGCAGTGAACAGCAACCTGCTGACGGGGGTGGAAGGGCGCTTCGACCTCATCGTGTCGAACCCGCCCTACCTCGTCGATCCGGCGCGGCGCGCCTACCGGCACGGCGGGGGCGATCTCGGGGCCGGGCTTTCGCTTGCGATCCTCGACGCGGCGCTGGAACGCCTTTCAGCGGATGGAACGCTTATTCTGTACAGCGGTGCCGCTGTCGTGAACGGGGCGGACCCCTTCCGTTCCGCCGTGGCGGCGCGACTTGCCGGGCGCGGGGTTGAGTGGAGCTACCGCGAGATGGACCCGGATGTCTTCGGCGAGGAGCTGGAGGCCGAGGCGTATCGCGAGGCCGATCGGATCGCCGCCGTGGTCCTCACGGTGAACAACAGGGGGTAACGCATGCCAGAAGGCGGCTTCAACATGGGTGAGACGGCGGCGTTCGCGCGGGAGGACCGCCTGCAGCGCAGCCTCGCCGCCTTCAACGAGGAGCGCTTCCGGCCGGCGCTGCCGAAGCATGACTGGCGAGGCGACATCGCCCGTGCGGCGGAATGGCTGCAGGAGGAGGGCGAGTTCCTGGAGGAGCGTCGGGCCGCGGTCGCGTCCCGTGCCGCGGAGGCGCCGCGGGACGCCGATGGCTTCGTGGCCTGGTTCGAGGCGCTGGAGCACAACGGCCCCGGCCAGGGCGACCCCCTCTTCCCCTGGCTGGCCGAGACAGCGACGCGAGAGGAGTTCTGCTGGTTCCTGACGCAGGAGGTGGCCGGTGAGGCCGGCTTCGAGGACTTGGCGGCAATCACCCAGGTGCGCCTGCCGGTGCGACCGAAGCTCGAAATCGCGCGGAACTACTGGGACGAAATGGGGCGCGGGAACCCCAAGGGAATGCACGGGCCGCTGCTCGAAACCCTGGCGCGGCGGCTCGGCCTCGATCCGCGCCTGGAGACGACGGTGTGGGAATCCCTGGCCCTGGCGAATGTCATGGCCGGGTTGGCCGCCAATCGGCGCTACACTTACCAATCCGTGGGCGCACTGGGCGTGATCGAGCAGACGGCGCCGGGGCGGGCGGCGATGGTGGCGCGTGGGCTGAAGCGGCTGGGGGTGCCGTCGGGCGACCGGCACTATTTCGACCTGCACGCGGTGCTGGACGTGAAGCACTCCGCGGCCTGGAACAAGGAGGCGATCCATCCGCTCGTCGCGGCGGATCCGTCGCTGGCGCCGGCGATCGCCGAGGGGGCGCTGATGCGGCTGGAATGCGGCGCGGCCTGCTTCGAGCGTTACCGGCAAGAGCTGGGCCTGGGTTCCGGCGGACGGGTGAACTGACCACCGTTCGACGAGCAAAAAAGAAGGCGGTGCCCGGGGGCACCGCCTGAGTTTATAGGAGGAAACGTCCAAGAAAGCAGCGACTTGGAAGACCAAGCTGCTGTGAGAGGGAGTATGCAACCATCGCGAGCATCACGCAAGCGTGATCTTTGTGAGTGCCGCGATTTAATTTCTCAGCTTGACATCGTTTCGATAACCGTTCGTTCGGCGCGTCGCGGTGCGAGGTCCACGGCCTGCTTCAGGGCCTCTACGAGCGATCCCTCGTCCGCGATGCCCTTGCCCGCGATGTCGAAGGCGGTGCCGTGATCGACGGAGGTGCGGATCACCGGCAGGCCGACTGTGATGTTCACACCTGATTCCAGCCCCATCACCTTCACCGGTCCATGGCCCTGGTCGTGATACATCGCCACCACGAGATCGAAGTCGCCGCGGGCGGCGCGGAAGAAGAGGGTGTCCGCCGGCAGCGGGCCCTCGACGCGCCATCCCTTGGCCTGACAGGCCTTGATGGCGGGGATGATCTTCTCCTCCTCCTCGCCCTGGCCGAACAGGCCATTCTCCCCGGCATGGGGGTTGATGGCGCAGACGCCGATGCGCGGGTCGGCCATGCCGGACTTCACGAGGGTCGCGTGCCCGCGGGCGATCACGCGCTCCACCAGGCCGGGCTCGATCTTCCGGATGGCGTCGATGAGGCCGATATGGGTGGTGACGTGGATCACGCGCAGCTTCGGCGCGACCAGCATCATCGAGACCTCCGGCGTGCCGGTCAGATGGGCCAGGAGCTCCGTGTGGCCGGGGTACTTATGGCCGGCGGCGTGCAGCGCCTCCTTCGAGAGGGGCGCGGTGCAGATGGCATCGGCCTCCCCCGCCTCCACGAGGCGCGTCGCGCGCTCGATGTAGCGGTAGGCGCCCTCTCCGGAGAGAGGGGAGAGCTGGCCGAAGGGGTGGCCGGGCGGGATGATGCCGAGGTCGATGCACTCCACCGTGCCTGGGGCGTAGCGGGCCTCGGAGGGTGAGGCGATGGCGTTCACCGTCAGGCCCGTCTTCGTGATCGCGTCGGCTTCGCGCAGGCGCGTCGCATCGCCGACGACGATGGGGCGGCACATGGCCTGCACGTCCTCGCGGGCGAGGGCCTTCATGATGATTTCCGGCCCGATGCCGGAGGCGTCGCCCATAGTGATGGCGACGATGGGGCGGGTATCCTCGGTCATATCGCGCTCTCCCGCGTGAGGTCGCGCAGCCGGGCGAGGCTGCGCAGGATGGTTCCGCCATCGCCGAAGGCACCGGCCTTCGTCATGACGGGGATTTCGAGTGCCCCCTGGGTGAGGCCGAGCGGCACGCCCGGCTCCACCTCGTCCAGCAGGCGGATGCCGTTCACGCCGAGATGGCCGAGCAGGGCGCAGGCGGTCTCGCCGCCCGTGGCAAAAAGTGCGCCCATGCGCCGGGCGGCGGGGGTGAGGAGGTCCGCGAGGGCCTCGGCCAGGGCCGCGCCCTGCGACAGGTCGGCCGCTGGATCCTCCGCGATCTCCACCAGGGTGTCGCGGCCCTCCGCCAGGGACTGCGCGATGCCGGCCGAGAGCGGGGCCCAGCGGGGATCGGTGGGGCCCGCGCGGAGGAGGTCGGGCGGGACCGGGAACTCGGCGGCCCCGTCCTCCGCCACCAGGCGCGCGGCGATGCGGGAGGCCTCGGCGATGCTGCCGACGACGATGAGAACGCCGCCGGACAGGGACGGCAGGGAGGGAGTGGCGGCTGCGGCGCTGCCGGGAAGGGCGGCCGCCAGGGCCGCCGCGATGCCGCCCGAGCCGACCCAGAAGACCTCTCCGGCCAGCGGCAGGCTGGCGCGGGCGAGCGCCTCGAGGTCGCCGGGGGCGGCGGCATCGCAGACGACGGCGTCTAGCCCCTCCGCCAGCGCGGCGCGCAGGGCCGCGGCCAGGGGGGCCTCGCCGGCACGGATGAGGTCCAGCGGCAGCAGCCGCGCGGAAAGGCCGGTGGAGCCGAGAACCTCGGTCAGCACGGCGCTGGCATAGGAGTGGTCGCGCGCCCAGAGGGCGGTGCTTTCGAGAGGCGCGCCGTTCAGGTGGACGCGGCCGCCCTCGGTGGTGCGGCCCGTGGCGGGAAAGGCGGGGGCGAGGACCGCCAGCGCGGGCCGGCCTGCTTCCCGCAGGGCGGCGCAGGTGGCGGCGAGTTCCGCGGCGGGCTGGCCGCGCAGGGTGGAATCGATCTTCTTGATCAGCCCCGTGCCCGGGCGATGCCGGGCACGGAGGAGGGCGGCGTGACGATCGCCGGCCGCGACGGGCGGGAGGCGGCGGCTGTCCGCGTCGATGGCCAGCACCTCGCCGTCCCAGGCGCCCTCGACGCCCTGCCAGCCGACGGAGGCCGAGAGGCCCCGCCGCGCGAAGGCGATGGCGCAGTCGGCGGCGCCCGTCAGGTCATCGGCCAGGATCAGCCAGCGCGTGGTCATTCGGCAGGGACCGGTCCTTGGGCGGGCTGTGGCGTGGGGCCGAAGCGGCGGGCCGTCCAGGCGGTGAGCAGGGGCACCAGCACCGTCGTGACAATGACCGCTGCGGCCACGAGGATCGTCGCATGGGCGGCAGCCGGTGCGTAGACCGGGTTGGCCGCCGCCACAATGGCCGGGACCGCCGCGGCGTTGCCGGCAGTGGAAGCCGCCGCCACCCCGGCCACGCCGGAGCCGCCGATCGCGCGGTCCGCCAGGAAGAGGGGGATGCCGGTGACGACCACCACGGCCACCCCGAGGCCGAGCCCGAGCAGCCCTGCCTGCCAGACCTTCGCCAGGTCCAGCCCGCTGCCGAGGGCGAAGGCAAAGAAGGGGATCATCACGGGGATGGCGCGGCTGAGGAAGTCGCGCATGTCACGGTCGAGGTTGCCAAGGATCATGCCGACGATCAGGGGCAGGATGGAGCCCACCAGGGTGGGCCAGGGGAAGGCCGAGAGGCCGGCGACGCCCAGGGTGACCATGGTGAGGAAGGGCCCGGATTCGAGCGTCATCACGGTATAGGCGCCGACGTCGCGGGGTTCGCCGTACTGTCCCATCAGCGCCATGTAGAGGCCGCCATTGGTGTCGTTCATCGCGGCGACGATGGCCAGGGTAGAGAGGCCCGCGAAGATGCCGGCTTCCACCGGGGCCTCGCCCAGGATTTGGCCAAAGACGACGCCGAGGAGGATGGCGACGCCGACTTTCACGCCGAAGAGCGTGCCGCCCTTCTTCAGGATATAGGGCGTCGCCTTGAAGTCGATGCTCGCGCCCATGCAGACATAAAAGACCGCGAGGATGGTCAGTGCCCCCGAGAAGAGGGCGCCGGTGAAGGAGCCGAAGAACTTCGGGGTATCCGGGAAGAAGGTGGCAATCAGCGCCCCGATGGCGAGGGGCACCACCATCATGCCGCCGGGCACCCGTTCGATGGCGCGTTTGATGGGAACTTGCATGGACATCCTCCGGCAGCCCCCTCGGAGGAGGGGAAACTGCCGGCACAACGCGCGGGAGGGGGGGATGCTTCTAATTAACGGAACGAAAACGCCGAAAACCCGCCCTGCCGGCGAGGGGTTATTCGAGCACGATGTTCCGCTCGCGCAGGACGCGGGTCCAGAGCGCGACCTCCCGCGTGACGGTCTCGCCGAAGGGGGGCGGGTTCTCGGGCACGGTCGCGCCGCCCTCCTCCAGGCGGCGGCGGAAGGCCTCGCCGGAGCAGGCGGCGGCGAGGGCGGCCCCCATCGCGGCCATCGCCTCCGGCGGGATGCCGCGCGGGGCCATGAGGCCGAACCAGGTCTGCTCGGCGAAGTCGATGCCCTGCTCCCGCGCGCTGGGGACGTTCGGCAGGGCGGGAACGCGCGGGCCTTCGGTGCCGACGGCCAGCGGCTTCAGCGCGCCGCCGCGGAGCTGGCCGGCGACGGTGGGGAAGACCGGGAGGAAGAGTTGGACCTGCCCGCCCACGAGGTCGGTCGCAGCCTGGGCCATGCCGCGGTAGCTGACGTGGTTGAGGCGCATGCCGGTGGCGGCCTGCAGCAGTTCCGTCTGCAGGTGCGTCACGCTGCCGATGCCGTTGCTGCCGTAGAAGAGGCTCCCGGGGCGGGCCTTGGCGTATTCCACGAAGGCCGGAAGGTCGGCGACGGGCAGGCTTGGGTTCACCACCACGATCGGCGCGTACTGCGCGAGGAGGCGCACCGGCTCGAGGTCGCGCGCGAGGTTGAAACCGATGTCCCGGCCCGCGGCGGCGGCGATGGGCAGGGAGTTGTCGATCACCAGCAGCGTGGTCGCGTCGGGCGTGGCGCGGGCGGCGGCCTGCCAGCCGACGGCACCGCTTCCGCCCGTCCGGTTCTCGACGACGAAGTTGTTGCCGGTGACCTCCTGCAGCCGCTGGGAAAGGCTGCGGGCGAGGAAGTCGGCCGTGCCGCCGGGGGCGAGGGTGACGACGATGCGGACCGGCTTGTCCGTGGGCCAGGGCGTGCCGCCTTGTGCCCGGGCGCGCCGCGGCAGGAGGGCGGGGGCAGCGAGAAGCAGCGCCGCGCGGCGGGTGAGCGCCGGGGCGCAGCCAGGCCGCGGGTAGTTCTGTTCGGGCATTCGCCTCCTCCTTCTCTCCGGGCCGCTCTGGCGGCGGCCTTGGGTCGTGGTCAGTCCCGCCCTGGCTCCCGCGTCAGGGCGGAGGCCATGGCGGGGGCGTAGCCGGGGGCCACGCGGGCATCGACGAGGGCCGTGCCGCCGGCCTCCACATGGGCGACGGCGCGGGCGATGGCGGCGTCGAGTGCGGCCTCGTCCTCCACCGGGCCGATGCCGAGGAGGCCGAGGCCCTCCGCCAGCTTCGCGAAGTCCGGATCGGGGTCGGAGATCGCCTGTCCCACCCACTTGTTCTCGACAGGACGGCCACGCTCCTTCGCGACGCGCTCCTGATGGACCTCGTCGTTGAAGAAGGAGCGGTTGTTGGAGACGATGACGAGCAGCGGCACGCGGTAATGCGCGGCGGTCCAGAGGGCGGAGAGACCCATCATCGTGTCGCCGTCGCCGAGCACCGCGACGGGCAGGCGGCCGGACTCGCGAAGGGCGAGCGCCGCGCCCACGGACATGCCGGGGCCGCTGCCGATGCCGCCGCCGCCGTCCTGGCCGAGGTAGTCGAGCGGGTGGCCGAAGTGCCAGAGCTCGCCATCCCAGCCGAGGGGAATGCGGATGAGGGTGACTTTGCGCCCCTCGGTGTTGCGGCGGAGAGAGGCGGCGAGGCCGGGGATGGTAAGGGTGCCACCCTGCGGCGCCGGGGCGGCGACGGCGGCGGGCCTCGGCGCTGCGGCCGGCTTCGCGGGCAGGGCGGCGAGGACGGCGGCGAGGAGGGCGGCGACGACCACGTCCGGCTCGTTGTCGAAGTTGAGGTCGGCGGGGGGCAGGCCGCCGTGGTCGAAGCTCCAGCCGTTGTGCAGGCGCTGGTCGGGCGAGACCTGGATGATGCGAGGACCGGCTTCCTCGGCGCCGGCGGCGCGGAGGGTGCCGCCGAGGTCGATCCAGTCGAGGGCGAGGATCACGTCGGCCTCCCGCATCGCCGCCTGTAGGGCCGGGGCCGCGAAGGTGCCGGGGGCGGCCGCGTGGAGCGGGTGATCGGTGGGGAAGGTGGCAGGGAGCTTGAGGTCGGTCGCGACCTTCGCGCCCAGCGCCTCGGCGAGCCTCACGCGCTGGTCCCAGGCCTCGGTGGTCCGGCCGGTGCGGCCCATGAGGATGAGCGGGTTGGCGGCGCCGGAGAGCAGGGCGACGGCGCGGGCGAGCAGCCCGGGGTCGGGGGCCGCGGGCGCGGGGGCGGCGTAGCGCGAGACATCGGGCGGGGTGGGCAGGGAATCCAGCGCCTGTTCCTGGATGGCGGCGTCGAGGTTCACGTAGACCGGGCCGCGCGGCGCGCTGTTCATGATCTGGTGGGCGCGCAGCAGGGCCTCGCGCGCGGCGGGGACCGAGGCGGGCTGGGCGTCCCACTTCGTGTAGTGGCGGATCAGCGCGCCCTGGTCCTGGGCGGTGTGGATCCAGTCGATCCAGGGACGGCGGCGGGCGGCGTCCACCGGGCCCGTGGCGCCGAGGACGAGCACGGGCACGCGGTCGCACCAGGCGTTATAGATGGCCATGGTGCCGTGCATGAGGCCGACATTGCTGTGCAGCGCGGCCGCGATGGGCCGGCCGGAGGCCTTGTAGTAGCCCTGGGCGAGGGCGACCGCGTGTTCCTCGTGCAGGCAGACGAGCATCTGCGGCGCGGTGTTGCCGAGGCGGTTCACGAGGCTGTCGTGCAGGCCGCGGTAGCTGGCGCCGGGGTTGAGGGCGATGAAGGGGATGTCGAGCGCGCGCAGCACGTCGGCGATGGCGTCGCTGCCCCAGGCGCGGTTGTCGGCGGGGGTGGCGGGCACGGGCCGGTCCATCGCCTCGGCGCGGGACTTCGCGCCGCCGGTCTCCAGGTCATCGCGCGGCATGCTGTTTCCTCCCGCTTCGTCTTGCCGCAGCCTATGGCGGAATGCCGAGGGATGAACAGGGGGCGCCCAGGCTAGCCCTCTCCGGCCACGGCCAGGGCGGCCTCGATGAAGTTGGCGACGGCCGGGGATCGATTGGCCCGGTTGTGCACGAGATTCAGCGGCAGGGGTGGCAGCGGGCCGGGGGCGAGCGGACGGTAGGCGACGACGTCGCGGTGCAGCACGCGCATCGAGGCGGGGACGATGGTGACGCCGCGCCCCGCCGCGACGAGGTTGATGGCGGCGATGATGCGCGAGACTTCGTCCACCACGCGTGGCACGAAGCCTGCGCGCTGCAATCCGCCGAGGAGGGCGTCGTAGATGCCGGGCCCGTCGGTGCGACGGTAGAGAATGAAGGGCTCGCCGGCGAGGGCGGAGAGGTCGAGCGGCGCTTCCTCGGCGGCGAGGGGATGCGCGCGGGGGAGGGCGGCTATCAGCCCGTCGCTGGCCAGGGTGTGGCTGGACAGGTGCGGGATGCGCGCGACGGGGATGCGGAGCAGGGCGACGTCGATGCGGTGTTCCTCCAGCGCGAGGAGGAGAGCGTAGGTCTCGCTCTCCTCCACCTCGAAGCGGACGAGGGGGTAGCGGTCGCGGAAGGCGCGGATGAGGCGCGGGGCGAGGGGGTGGAGCGAGGCGGAGCTGGTGAAGCCGATGGCGACCCGGCCTTCCTCGCCGCGGTGGAAGCGGCGGACCTCCTCGACGCCCTCCTGCGCCTGGCCGAGGATGGCGCGGGCGCTGCGGAGGAAGAGGCGGCCCGCCTCGTTGAGCACGACGCGGCGCGGCTCGCGGTTAAAGAGCGGGACGCCGATCTCCCTTTCAAGCGCGCGAAGCTGCTGGCTGAGCGGTGGTTGCTGGAGGCCGAGGCGCTGGGCAGCGCGAGTGACGCTGCCTTCCTCGGCCACGGCGACGAAGTAGCGGAGGTGGCGCAGTTCCACGGCGGTCGTTTCCCCTTCCTACATATGTCGTAGGTACCGAACTGGTAGGAAGGATATATTTTACATCCCTGGTCCGCCGGCTAGAATCTTCGCCACGGATCAACCGTGCGGTGGCGGCGCCAAGCCAGCCGCCAGGGCCCCGACGGGCCGGAGGGAACGTCATGACTTCTGCAAATCCGTCGATCGCCATCGTGGGCGCCGGCATGGGCGGGATGGCCGTCGCGGCGACGCTGCTGCAGGCGGGCTTCGACGTGCGCGTCTACGAGCAGGCCTCGCACTTCGGGCGCATCGGGGCGGGCATCCAGATGCTGCCAAACTCGATGAAGGTGCTGCGCGGTATCGGCGTGGAGAAGCGGCTGCGGGAGGTGGCCTTCGCGCCCTACTCTCACCTCAACCGCGTCTGGGACACGGGCGAGGTGAAGCGCGAGTTGCCGATGCCGGAAGATCTCTACGGTGCGCCCTTCCTCTGCATGCACCGCGCCGACCTGCACGACGCGCTCGCCTCCGCCGTGCCGATGGAGCGGATCGAACTTAATAAGAAGCTCGTCGGGCTGGATCAGGATGGCGGGCCGGTGACGCTGCGCTTCGCGGATGGCAGCACGGCGACGGCGGATGCGGTGATCGGGGCGGATGGCGTGCACTCCGTCGTGCGCAGCCTGATCGTCGGGCCGGACAAGCCGATTCATCGCGGGCGCATCGCCTATCGCGCGGTGTTCGACGCCTCGCTCATGCCGAAGGCGATCACGCCGTCGCGGACGAAGTGGTGGGGGCCGGACCGGCACATCGTGATCTATTACACCCGCGCCGACCGCAGCGAGCTCTACTTCGTGACGAGCGTGCCCGAGGCGGCGGACTGGGTCACGCCGGAATCCTGGTCGGCCAAGGGCGACGTGCGGGAGCTGCGCGCGGCCTATGAGGGCTTCCACGAGGAGGTCCGCATGGTGCTGGAGGCCTGCCCGGACTGCCACAAATGGGCAATCCTCGAGCGCGATCCGCTGCCGAGCTGGAGCAGCGGGCGCGTGGTCCTGCTGGGCGATGCCTGCCACCCGATGACGCCCTACATGGCGCAGGGCGCGGCGACCTCCATCGAGGATGCGGCGGTGCTGGCGCGCTGCCTCGCCGAGGCGCGGGGTGGGAGCGTCGAGGGCGCCTTCAGGCGCTACGAGGCCCATCGCAAGCCGCGGACCTCGCGCATCCAGGCGATCTCCTCCGCCAATACCTGGATGAGCGGCGGCAACGACGACACGAGCTGGCTCTACGGCTACGACGCCTGGAACGCACCGCTGGACGAGCCGGCCGCCGGCGCGATCCTGCCGCAGGCGGCGGCATGAGCGCGGGCGTGGAGGGCGCGGCGCGCGCGGCGGATGGTTGCGAGATCGCCTACACGCTTCACCGCGGAACAGGGCAGGCGGCGCCGCGGCTGGCGCTGATCCATTCTCTCGCGCTCGACCGCCGCTTCTGGGATGGGGTTGTGGCCGAGCTGGGCGGGGAGGCGGAGATCCTTGCCTATGACTGCCGCGGGCACGGGCGGTCGGGCAGGCCGGCGGGGCCCTATACGACGGCGCTTTTCGCGGACGACCTGGCAGCGCTCTTCGATCATCTCGGCTGGACGGCGGCGACGGTCGCGGGCTGCTCGATGGGCGGCTGCGTGGCGCAGGCCTTCGGCGCGCGGCACACGGCGCGCACAGTCGCGCTTGGGCTGATCGACACGACGGCGTGGTACGGCGAGAAGGCCCCCGCGGAGTGGCGCGAGCGCGCAGCCAAAGCGCAGGCGGAGGGATTGTCGGGGCTCGCGGCCTTCCAGGCGACGCGCTGGTTCGGCGATGCCTTCCGTGCGGCGCGGCCGGAGGTGGTCGAGGCCACCACCGCCATCTTCCTCGCCAACGATCTCGACGCCTATGCCGCGACCTGCGCCATGCTCGGCGACGCGGATCTGCGTCCAGGTCTCGGGGCGCTGTGCATGCCCGTCGCGGTCGTGGTGGGGGAGGAGGACTATGCCACAACCCCGGCGATGGCGCGGGCGATCCACGAGGCGGTGCCGGGATCGACGCTGACGGTGCTGCCGGGCGCGCGGCACCTGACGCCGGTGGAGACGCCGGCGGCGATCGCCGCCCAAATCCGCGGCCTGTTGCGGGGGACGCGCGCGGCGGCGGCCTGAGCCCGGCTGCGACAAACGCGCCGGAGAGCGCGCGTCGCGGCCACACCGGGACGAGGAAGCGGAAGGGAGAGGATGTCGATGGCTGGTCTCAAGCGGCGTGGGCTGCTGGTAGGTGGTGCCCTGCTGGCGGCGCCGCATTTCGTGTCGAGGGGTTGGGCGCAGGAAGGCTACCCGAACAAGCCGATCCGGCTGGTGCTTGGCTTCGCGCCCGGAGGCGTGGCGGATATCGTCGCGCGGCTGGTGGCGCCGAGGCTGTCCGAACTGCTCGGGCAGACGGTGCTGGTGGACAACCGGCCGGGCGCGGGCGGGATCGTGGCGACCGAGGCGGTGGTGCGCTCGGCGCCGGACGGGCACACGCTGCTCTGGACCACCTCCAGCACGGCGACCGGCGTCGCCCTCTACAAGCGCTTGCCCTATGACGCGCTGAGCGATCTCGCTTTCATCTCGACCGTCTCCTACTTCGACCACGTGCTGGCGGTGGCACCTGGCTTCGAGCCGCGCGACCTCCGGCAGACCATCGCCTATGGGCGGGCCAATCCGGGGCGGCTGAACATAGGCTCCATCAGCGTCGGCAATGCACAGCATCTGGGGGCGGAACTGCTGCGGGCGATGCTTGGGATCGAGGCGACGGTCGTGACCTATCGCGGCACGCCGGACCTGCTGAACGCGGTAGTGGCGGGAGATGTGCAGATCGCTTCCGAGATCCTTCCGCCCGTGCTGCCGCAGCTTCAGGCGGGCCGGCTGCGGGCGTTGGCGATCGCGACGAAGGAGCGCTTCCCGCTGTTGCCGGAGGCGCCAACGGCCGAGGAAGCGGGGCTGCCCGGCTATGTCGTGCGTTCCTGGAACGGCATCTCCGTGCCGGCCGCGACGCCGCAGGCCATTGTCGAGCGACTGAGCGGCGCGGTGGGGGCGGTGATGGCCCATCCGGAACTGCGGGGGCGGTTGCAGGAGCTGGGCGTGAGCCCCGGCGCGAACTCACCGGCGGAGTTCAAGGCATTCTTCGCCGCCGAGGCGCGGCGCTGGAGTGCGGTGATCGACGAGGCACGGATCGAGCGTCAGTGACCTTGCGGCGCACCGTAGGGCCGTAGTCACCGGTCCAGCGAGCGCCTAGCCTCACCGCCAAGAACAGGGATGGAAGGGTCCGGGACCATGAGACGACGCAGCCTGCTTGCGGCCCCGGCCGTGCTCGGCCTCAGCGTAGTGCGGGCGCAAGCCCAGGCACCCTATCCCGACCGGCCACTCCGCATGCTCGTGACCATTCCACCAGGCGGCGCGCCGGACGTGGCGGCGCGGATCCTCTCCCAGCGGTTGGGGGAGAGGCTGGGCCAGCCGGTGGTGATCGAGAACCGCGCGGGCTCGAACGGGCAGATCGCGACCGAGGCGGCGGTGCGCTCCCGCCCCGATGGCTACACGCTGCTCTTCGCGCAGGACACCGTGATCACGGTGAATCCCGCGATCTACGAGCGTGCGCCCTTCAACGTCTCGACCGACCTCATCCCGATCGCGAGCGTGGCGGCGAACCAGTTCGTGCTCTCGGTCAATCCTTCCCTGCCGGTGCGGAACTTCGAAGAGTTCATTGCCCTGGCGCGGCGCAGCAACCCGCCGCTCGCCTATGCCTCGGGCGGGTCGGGCAGCCAGCACCAGTTGGCGATGGAGATGCTGATGCGGCGGGCGGGGATCGACATGCTGCACGTGCCCTTCCGCGGGGGGACGCCGGCCGTGACCGCGACGGTGGCCGGGGATACGGTGGCCGTCTTCTCCGGCACCTCCTCCGCGCCGCTCATCCAGCAGGGGCGGCTGCGGGCCATCGCGGTGACGGGACCGCAGCGGTCCACTGCCTTTCCCGACCTGCCGAGGATCGGGGAGATATTCCCGGGCTACGAGGTGTTGATCTGGCTCGGCGTCTTCGCGCCTGCCGGGACACCGGCGCCGGTCGTCGCGAAGCTGAGGGAGGAGATCAACGCCTCCCTTGCCGAGCCTGCGGTGAGGGGGCGGCTGGAATCGGCGGGTGGGCTGGAACCGCTGATCACCACGCCCGCGGGCTTCGCCGAACTCATCCGCCACGATACGGAGAAGTATGGCGCCCTCGTGCGGGAGATCGGGATCAAGCCCGAGTAGTCACCGTCAGACCTTAAAGCGGCTTCGCGTCTCCGGCGCGAAGATCTCCGCGGGGTCGAGCTTGCGGTGGCAGACGCCCTGCTCGTAGGCCCAGGTGGTGAAGGCGTCGAGCGTCGCGCGGTTGTCCTCCACGCCATAAGGCCAGCCGTCTCCGCCGATCATCTCCCGCGCCGCGCGCGCGCGCTCCCCGATCCAGGGGATGGGGAAGTAGGAGAGGGTGATGTCCGCCATGCGGGCGAGGGAGCGGTCGCGGGCCGTCTCCAGCGCCTTCATCAGGTTGAGGGCTAGCCAGCGGTGGCGGTCGTAGACCTCCCGGCGGATGACGACGACGTGCATGATGGGGAAGATGCCGGTGTCGCGCAGGAAGCGCTCCTCCTCGGCCTGGTAGTCCGCGAAGAGGCGGCGGATGCCCCGGTTCTCTAGGAAGGGCGCGGGCGGACGGGCGGAGAGGACGACGTCGAGATCGCCGTCGAGCAGCATCTGGGAGAGCGAGCGGTCCTTCACGGGGGTGAGCCTCAATCCGCCGCGGAGGTCGAGCTTCACCTTCTCCACGCGGCCGGGATCGTTCACGCCGGCCTGAAACCACTCGATGCTGGAAAGATCCACGCCGTAGCGGTGGGCGATGATGCCGCGGGAGTAGATGGCGGCGGTCTGCGCCCATTCCGGCACGCCGATGCGCTTGCCCGCGAGCTGTGAGGGGTCGGTGAGTTCGCTGTCCGCACTCACGTAGAAGGAGGAGTGGCGGAACATGCGGGAGACGAAGACCGGGATAGCAACAAGCGTGTCATCGCCTTGCGACATGAGGGAGACGACCTTCGCGAAGGACATCTCCGACACGTCCCACTCCCGGTGGAAGGTGAAGCGATAGAAGATCTCCTCCACGGGCATGCGGAGCACGGTGAGGTCGGCGCCGGGAACGGGCACGGTGCCGTCGAGCACGTCGCGGACGTGGTCATACTCGGAGAGGGCGAGGGTGATCGGGATGTTGGGCATGAGGTGCTCCGAGCGCTGCCGATGACACGCGCGGCGATGCCCTTCGTAAAGGGGGCGGCCATGCGTCGATTGCAGCAGGAGGGTCGCGCTCTTTCAGTATGCGGTCAATCGCGATGCGTCAGCGCGGTGCCTCGACGATACGCGCGCGGCGGCCTGCGAGGCCGGTGCCCGCGCCGAGTTTGATGCTGCCGTCGCGCTGCGGCACGGCGAGCGGTGCGACCTCGACCTGCGCGACGCCATTGACGGGCATGCCGAGGAACTGAGCGACCTTCGGGCTGACGCTGATGATGCGCTGCCCCGACGCGGGCAGGCGATCGCGGACACGCACGATCGCGATGCGGCCGTTGCGGAGGTTGCGCACGCGGGCTGTGCTGCCGAGGGGAAGCGCGTCGCTCGCCGCGCTGTCGGAGCTCAGTTCCACCGTGCCGCCATCGGCCATCCGGCGGCCGGCGAGCGCGGGGGCGAAGACCGAGGCCTGGCCGCGCCGTGCGCCGCCCGAGGCGTCCGGTACGGCGGGCTGAGCGAGGGCGGGGCTGCCAAGGAGTGCGGCGAGGACGAGCAGGGCGCGCAAATCGGTTCACCTGGCTTCTATTGTGGAATCAACGCCGGGCACCGGAGACGGTTGGACGGGGAGCGGAAGGATCAGGGCGATGGGGCATCCATCCGGGAGAGGGGGCGTTTCCACCGCCTGCGCGCGGGACACCGCGTCACATCCGAAGCATCAGGACAGGAGGCTCTACATGGGCAAGACATTGGCCCTGCTGGCATTTGCGGCGACCGTCTCGGCGGCGTCCCTTTCCGCGACGGCGCCGGCCGAGGCGGCAAAACCCAGCGCCCAGGAGCAGCGGGCAAGGCCGAGCGACGACACATCTGGCCGTGTGCAGCGGGGCCGGGCGTCGCATTATCACCGCGGGCTGAACGGGCGGCGGATGGCGAACGGGGAGCGCTTCTCGGTGAACTCCAATTCCGCCGCGAGCCGGACCCTGCCGCTGGGTACGACGGCACGGGTGAAGAACCTGGAGACGGGACGCACCGCGACGGTGGAGGTGGAGGACCGCGGCCCCTATGTCCGCGGCCGCATCCTCGATGTCAGCCCCCGCACGGCCCAGCAGTTGGGCATGCTGGAGGAGGGGGTCGCGCCGGTGGAGATCTCGCCGGTGGAGGTGCCGCAGCGCGACGGCACCGTCCGACGGGGCGCGGGCTCCCGCGGAGGCTAGCTACTCCTTCACCGCACCGGTGAGGGAGGAGACGTAGTAGTCCACGAAGAACGAGTAGAAGATCGCGACCGGCAACGAGCCGAGCAGGGAGCCCGCCATGAGCGAGCCCCACTGATACACATCGCCCTGCACGAGCTCCGTCAGGATGGCGACGGGAACGGTCTTCTTCTCCGAGGAAGAGATGAAGGCGAGCGCGTAGATGAACTCGTTCCATGAGAGGGTGAAGGAGAAGATGCCGGCGCTGATCAGGCCGGGCACCGCCAGTGGCAGCGTAATCCGGCGAAGGATCTGAAGCCGGGAGGCGCCGTCGATGAGGGCACATTCCTCGAGTTCATAGGGAATGGACTTGAAGTAGCCGATGAGCAGCCAGGTGCAGAACGGAATCAGGAAGGTCGGATAGGTGAGGATGAGCGCCAGCGGGCTGTCGAAGAGGCCGAGCTGGAAGACCATCGTCGCCAGCGGGATAAAGAGGATCGAAGGCGGCACGAGGTAGGCGATGTAGATCGCCAGCCCCACCGCGTTGGCGCCCCGGAAGCGCAGCCGCTGGATGGCATAGGCCGCCAGCACCGAGGCGAAGATCGCGAGCACGGTCGAGCAGATGGCCACCAGCATGGTGGTCATCAGCCAGCGCGGGTAGGAGGTCTCGAACAGGAGCTTGTTGATGTTCGCGAGGGTCGGATGGACCACCCAGAAGGGGTTGAAGTTCTTGTAGTCGTAGAGTTCCGCGTTCGGTTTGAAAGTCGTGATCGTCATCCAGTAGAAGGGAAAGAGGAGGATGAACACGAAGAGGGCCAGGGGCAGGTAGAGCGTGACCAGCCGGCGCGGGGCCGACTGCCAGGAGAGGATCGCGCCCTCCTCCGTGGAATTACTCATCGTTGCCTCCTTGCTGCCACTTGCGCCGGGAGAGGGCGAAGTAGCTGAACAGCGTTGCCAGGACGAGGAAGGGGATCATGGAGACCGCGATGGCCGCCCCCTCGCCGAGCTGGCCGCCGGGAATGCCTCGCTGGAAGGCCAGCGTGGCCATGAGGTGGGTGGAGTTGATCGGCCCGCCGCGGGTAATGGCATAGACGAGCTGGAAGTCCGTAAAGGTGAAGAGCACGGAGAAGGTGAGCACCACCGAGAGGATGGGCATCAGCAGGGGCGCCGTGATCTTCGTGAAGCGCTGCCAGGAGGAGGCGCCGTCCAGCAGCGCGGCCTCGTAGAGAGAGGGCGAGATGGTCTGCAACCCCGCCAGCAGCGAGATCGCGACGAAGGGAATGCCGCGCCAGACATTGGCGAAGACGAGCGACCAGCGTGCGTGCCAAGGCGTGCCGAGGAAGTCGATGTAGCTGGTGCGCCAGCCCAGCACGTCCACCAGCACGTAGGAGATGATCGAGAACTGCGCGTCGAACATCCACCAGAAGGCGATGGCCGAGAGGACGGTCGGTACGATCCAGGGCATCAGGATGATGGCCCGGATGAGCGACTTGAAGGGCACGTTCTCGTTCAGCAGCAGGGCGAGCCAGAGGCCGAGGCCGAACTTCAGGACGGTCGCAACCAGCGTGTAGAAGACCGTATAGAAGACGGCGTTCCAGAAGACCTGATCGTACCAGAGGGATTCGAAGTTCTCGAGGCCAACGAATTCCCCGCCGCGGCCAATATGGGTGTCCGTGAAGGCGAGCCAGATGCCGAGGCCGAGCGGGTAGGTGAGGAAGACGAGCAGCAGGCCCACCGCCGGCAGCAGGCAGAGGAAAACGAGGAAGGCCTTGTTGTCGAGGAGGCGGGCGAGGGCGCCGGGCGCGGAGCGCCTCGGGTTCCAGGGCACTGCGGCGGTTGTGTCGGCCATTGGGGCCTCCCTGTGGGATCGGGTGGCGCCGCGGGCGGGCCCGCGGCGCTCCTGCCCGATTAGGAGCGGTAGTAGCGGCGGGTGCGGCGTTCGGCCTCGCGCACGGCTTCCTCGGGCGTGGACTGGCCGGAGGAGGCGGCGGCGAACATCTGCACCACCACATAATCGGCCGCGACCGAGCCGGAGGCGACGCCGATAGGGCCCTTGTAGCCGGACCAGAACTCCACCGTGTTGGTGTCTCGGTAGACGGCGAGCTTGGGGTCGCTCTTCCACACCTCGCTCTCGGCATAGGCCGCGAGCGGGTGGGACCAGTAGCCGCCGCAGCCGATGAGCCAGGGGTCGTACTGCTCCTGCTCCATCATGAAGCGGAGGTATTCCTTGGCCGCGTTCGGGTAGCGGCTGTGCCGGAACACCATGGCGTTCAGCAGCAGCACGTTCTCCGCCATCTTGCCGGCGGGTCCCGTGGGCATGCGCATCATGCCCGTGTCCTCGGCGATGGCGGCCGTGCGCGGGTCGTTCTTGAGGGAGAAGTACATCGACACGCCGTTCTGGGTGACGCCGATCTCGCCCGCCGCATAGGCACGGTTGTTGTTCACGTCGCCCCAGGAGAGGGTGCCGGGAATGAAGGTCTGGTAGAGTTCCTTCGCGTAGCGGAGCGCGGCGATGGTCTGCGGGCTGTTGATGGCGACCTTGCCGGCCTCGTCCACCACCATGCCGCCATGGGACCAGAGCAGCCAGTTGCAGTAGGCATTGCCGTCGCCGACGGCGTTGCCCAGCGCGAAGCCGGCGGGGTGGCCGTTGCGCTTCATGTTCTGGCAGAGCTTGAGGAAGCCCTCGTGGTCGGTCGGGATGCTGTCATATCCCGCCTCCTTCGCCCAGGAGATGCGGTAGACGCAGGGCGCGCCCGTGCCGCCCATGGGGAGGGAGATCCACTGCTCCGTGCCCCACTTCTTGCCGAAGCGCTGGGGCAGGGCGAGCCAGCCGCCATACTTCTGGCCGAGGTAGCCGGCCAGCTCCGTCAGATCGAGCAGCTTGTCGGCGTAGATGTGCGGATCATCGGCCCAGCCCACCACCACGTCGGGGCCGGCACCGGTATTGGCGGCAACCGCGGTCTGCGGGCGGAGGTCCTCCCAGCCCGCGAAGTCCACGCGCACCTGCACGCCAGTCTGGGCGGTGAACTTGGCGGTGTTCTCGCGGAAGATCGTCTCGTCCGCGTCCACGAACTTCGTCGGGCGCAGGACGCGGAGGGTGGCGCCATTCTCGATCGGCTGCCGCGGCGCTGTCGCGTCCTTGACCGGCACGGCGGCGCGGGCGCCGAAGGTGGTGGCGGCCATGGCGCCGGCGCCGAGAGCCAGCGTGCCGCGGCGGGTGATCCGGTTCATCCTTAGGTTTCTCCCTCTCTTTTCTTCTTGGTTGCGGAAGCGATCAGGCGCCGAGGCGCGTGCCGGTCCCCTTGTTGAACAGGTGCGCGAGCGCGGGATCCGGCATGATGCGGAGCGTGTCGCCAACGCGCGCCGTGACGCGCTCGCGGAAGGCGCCGACGAGCGTCGATTCGCCGAGCCGCGCGGTGACCATGGTTTCCGACCCGGTGGGCTCCACGAGCTGGACGGTGACGGGAATGCCGTTCTCGTCGAGGCGAAGGTGCTCCGGGCGGATGCCGTAGACGACCGGCTGGCCCGCCTCGGCGCGGGCGGGCAGGGGAAGGCTCGTCGCGCCGTCGATGCCGTCCGGGCGGAAGCCGCCGTCGCCGACTTGGCCGGGGAGGAAGTTCATGGCGGGGCTGCCGATGAAGCCCGCGACGAAGAGGTTGGCGGGACGGTCGTAGAGCTCGAGCGGCGTGCCGATCTGCTCCACCCGGCCGGCCTGCATCACCACGATCTTATCGGCCATGGTCATGGCTTCGATCTGGTCATGGGTGACGTAGACGGTGGTGGTGCGGAGCCGCTGGTGGAGGTCCTTGATCTCGCCGCGCATCTGCACCCGCAGCTTCGCGTCGAGGTTGGAAAGCGGCTCGTCGAAGAGGAAGACCTGCGGGTGGCGCACGATCGCGCGGCCCATGGCCACGCGCTGGCGCTGGCCGCCCGAGAGCTGGCGCGGGTAGCGGTCGAGCAGCGGGTCGAGGCCGAGGATGCGGCTGGCGCGCGCCGTCTCGGCCTCCATCACCTCCTTCGGCGCCTTCGCCAGGCGGAGCGAGAAGGCCATGTTCTCCCGCACCGTCATATGCGGGTAGAGGGCGTAGTTCTGGAACACCATGGCGATGTCCCGGTCCTTCGGCGGCACATTGTTCACCACGCGCCCGCCGATGACGATCTCGCCGCCGCTGATGTTCTCCAGCCCCGCGATCATCCGCAGCAGGGTGGACTTGCCGCAGCCCGAAGGGCCGACCAGGACACAGAACTCGCCGTCCGCGATGTTCAGGTCCACGCCGTGCAGGATGGGTGTGGCGCCGAAGTTCTTGCGGACGCCGCGTATCTCGACCGAAGCCATCAGCGGTCCGCTAGGACATGAGGCGGGCGCACGGCCACAAATTTACCATTGGGACAATCCTCCAGCTTTGTTGACCCAAGCCTACGCAGGGCGCGCGAGGCAATGCAACAGGGATCCCGGTGGGCACCCCCTGCGCGATGGCTTGCGGGGCGAGGCGGAGCGGGCTGTATTGCCGGCGGCTCCGGACCGGGCGTTCCGCTGCGCTGCGTCGCCCGCTTACGTTTCACAAATGCAAGATCAACCGAGGACGTCCACATGAGCGGCAACCGGTACAGGGTCTGCGTGGCCGGACTCGGTTCCATGGGCATGGGTGCAGCCCGCTCCTGCATTGCCGCCGGGCTGGCGACCTATGGCCTGGACGTGAACCCTGCCGCCTGCGCGTCGCTGCGGGAGGCGGGGGCGGAGGCCAGCGGGGACGATGCCGCAGCCTTCGCGGGCGAGCTGGACGGGGTGCTGCTGCTGGTCGTGAACGCCGCGCAGTGCCGGGCGGTGCTGTTCGAGCCGGGTGGGTTGGCCGCGCGGCTGCGGCCGGGAACGGGGGTGATGGTTTCCGCCACTATCTCAGCCGCCGATTCGCGGGAGATCGCGGTGCGGCTGGAGGCGATGGGGCTGCTGATGCTCGACGCGCCGGTCTCGGGCGGAGCGGCGAAGGCAGCGGCGGGGGAGATGACGGTGATGGCCGCCGGGTCGCGCGCCGCCTTCGACCGGCTGCGGCCGGTGCTCGATGCGGTGGCGGGCAAGGTCTACGAGGTCGGGGCAGAGATCGGGCTCGGGGCCACGGTGAAGATCGTGCACCAGCTGCTGGCCGGGGTTCACATCGCGGCGGGGGCGGAGGCGATGGCGCTGGCCGCGCGCGCCGGCATCCCGCTCGACACGATGTACGAGGTGGTCACCCACGCCGCGGGGAACAGCTGGATGTTCGAGAACCGCATGAAGCAGGTGGTGGAAGGCGACTACACGCCCCACTCCGCCGTGGACATCTTCGTGAAGGACCTGCGCTTGGTGACGGAGACGGCGCTGGCGCTGAACTTCCCCCTGCCCCTGGCGAGCACGGCCTATGGGATGTTCGCGAACGCGAGCAACGCGGGGCATGGGCGCGAATCCGATGCCGCGGTGATCCGGACCTTCGCCGGAATCAAGCTGCCCGGTGACGATGGTGCGTGAGCTTCGGGCCGCGGGTTCCGCCGGCGCCTAAGTCGGGTAACCTGGGGAGGCGCTTCCGTGCGGAGGCACGGGACTGGGTCGGTCGGGCCCGAGAAGGAACAGGAATATGCCGCGCTTCGCCGCCAATCTCTCGATGATGTTCACGGAGTTGCCCTTCCTCGACCGCTTCGCCGCGGCGGCCGCGGCGGGCTTCGAGGCGGTGGAGTTCCTCTTCCCTTACGAGCACGCGCCGGAAGCCGTGGCGGAGAAGCTGCGCGCGGCCGGTCTGTCGCAGGTGCTGTTCAACATGCCGCCCGGGGACTGGGCCGGGGGCGAGCGCGGCATGGCCGCCATCCCCGGGCGTGAAGCGGAGTTCCGGGAGACGGTTCCCGTGGCGCTGCGCTACGCGAAGGCCTTGGGCTGCCCCTTGCTGCACTGTATGTCCGGCATCACCGGCGACCGTGACCGGGCGGCCTGCGAGGCGACCTTCATCGAGAACATCCGCTTCGCCGCTGACGCCGCGGCGGCGGAGGGCGTCACGCTCGTGGTGGAGCCGATCAACACGCGCAACATGCCCGGCTACTTCGTCAACCACCAGATGGACGGCATCGCGCTGATCGACCGCGTGGGGAGGCCGAACGTCTCGCTGCAGTTCGACCTTTACCACGCGCAAATCATGGACGGGGACCTGAGCAAGCTGATTGAAAAGCTGGCCGGGCGCTTCGCGCATGTGCAGGTCGCCTCCGTGCCCGACCGCCACGAGCCCGACGAGGGGGAGCTCAACTTCCCGCACCTCTTCGGCGTGCTGGACCGCGTGGGCTACAAGGGCTGGATCGGCTGCGAGTACAACCCGCGGGGCGAGACGACAGCCGGGCTCGGCTGGTTCGCCCCCTACAAGGCGCGCTGAGGCCGACATGAGGATCGTCGTCACGGGTGGTGCAGGCTTCCTCGGCAGTCGGGTCATCCGCGCGCTGCTGGCCGCACGCGGGAGCAAGGACGGGCTGCCGGATTTCGAGGGCGTGCTTTCGGTCGATCTCGCGCCCTGCCCGGTGGAGGATGCGCGGGTTTCCTCGGTGGTCGGCGATATCGCCGATCCCGCCCTGGCGAGGCGTGTGATCGATACGGAAACGGTCGGCGTCTTCCACCTGGCCGCGGTCCTGAGCGGCCAGTCGGAGGCGGAGTTCGACGTCGGAATGCGCGTGAACCTCGACGGCACCCGCGCCCTGCTGGAAGCGGCGCGAGCCACCGGGCGTGCGCCGCGCTTCGTCTTCGCCAGCTCCGTCGCGGTCTTCGGCGGCGAGATGCCGGCCGTGGTGCCGGAGAGTCTGGCGCCGATGCCCGCCTCCTCCTACGGCGCGGCGAAGGCGATGGGGGAGCTGCTGGTCAACGACTACTCCCGCAGGGGGTTCGTGGACGGACGGGTGTGCCGGCTGCCGACCATCGTCGTGCGGCCGGGCAAGCCGAACTCGGCAGCCTCTTCCTTCGCGAGCGGGATCATCCGGGAGCCGTTGGCGGGCGTCGCCTCGAACCTGCCGGTGCCGCCGGACACGCGGCTCTGGCTTTCCTCGCCGGACGCCGTTGTGACAAACCTCGTGCACGCCATGGCGGTGGACGGCGCGCGGATCGGTCCGTGGCGCACGCTGAACCTGCCGGGCATCTGCGTCACGGCGGGGGAGATGCTGGAAAGCCTGGAGCGGGTGGGCGGCGGCGCCGCGCGCGCGCTGGTCAGCCAGGAGCCGGAGAAGCGGGTGGCCGATATCGTCTGCTCCTGGCCTGGCGACTTCGACATCACGCGGCCGGTGGCGCTCGGCTTTACGCGCGACCGCGACTTCGACGGGGTCGTGCGGCAGTACAGGGACGAATTCGTCCGGTAGCCGGAGGGACTCAGCGCAGGCTGAGCACGTGGTGTTCCTGCTCCTGCGCCTCGACGGCGCCGGGGCGGATGGCGCGCACGGCGGCGACGGCCTGCTGTGGCGCCATGCCGCGCTCCACGAGGATGCGGGAGGACACGAGGCCCGCGCGGCCGAGGCCGCCTTTGCAATGGACGAGCACCGCCTCCCCACCGACCAGCGCGGCGTGGACGGCGTGGCGCTCCTCCCGCCAGGCGGCTTCCCATTCGGCGGTGGGAACGGAGAAGTCCTCGATCGGCAGGTGAAGCCAGGCCATGCCCTCCGCCGCGACGGCCGCCCCGAGCCCGGCCACGCGGAGGGCCTGCAGCTCCTGCCCTGTGACGAGGGTCAGGACGAGGGTCGCGCCCCAGGCGGCGATCGCCTTCACATCCATCGTCAGATCGGGGCCCCAGGCGCCGGTCGCGGCCGCTTGCTGCCACTTTCCGGGGCAGAAGGTGAGGCCGACCAGACCGCCGCCGGGGCGGGGGGGGTTGCGATCTGAAGCGGGTGGGTGTGGCTGGTCCGCATCTCGTCCCTCTTTCCGGGCTGGCCGGGCGGCAGGATGCCGGGGGGCGGGCGGCGAGGGCCAATCTCCGCTGCGGGACCGTCGCCGCGGAGCGGCGGTGGGGCAGGGGCGTTGAGGGGCGGGCGCCATGCACGCTAAGCTTGCGCTGGCCGCGTGATCGCGACCCAGGAAGGATGAGGTGGTGCATGCGGAAGCCGAACTACGATTTCGAGCGTAGCCAGCGCGAGAAGGCGAAGGAACTGAAGGCGCAGGCGAAGGCGCAGAAGAAGCTGGAGAAGGCGGCTGCGGCCGAAGAGGCCGCCGGGCCGGCCGGGGAAGGCACCGAGGATGCGGAGGAGCGGCCCGGGCGCGCCTGACGCCGGGCCGCCACCCCTCCGGGATGGCTTGTGAGGGCGCCGATTGGCGCCCCCCTTGCTGTCAGCCCCAGGGATCGACGTGGAAGTTCACGATCGAGGAGCTGTGGAGCGCCGCGTTCGCACTGGCCACGTCGTGCCCGTCCACGCTGATGCCGTCCACGTAGAGGTTGCGGTCGGTCGCCGCGGTGCCGCCATAGGCGTCGTTTATGAAGGCGACAGTGATGTTCGAGGGCGCGTTCGCGACGTTGAAGGTGAAGTCCTGCGTCGCCCCCGCGGCGTGGGAGGCGGTTACCGCACCGCTGCCCACCTGCCTCCCATCGGCGATCGCGACGAACTGCGCGTCGCCCTGCCAGGCATCCTCCGAGAGGTGCAGGGTGAAGCTGTGGCCGGCCTGGGCAGGCGCGTTGCCGGCCGGGGCGGGCGCGTCGCCAACCGTAGCCGTTGCGGTGCCCGCGCTGTTGAGGGCGGCGTTCACCGCGGTTTCCTTCCCGGCGTAGCTGATGCTGTCGAGATACAGGTTGCGGTCAGTGGAGTCCGTGCCTCCCCAGGCATCGTTCAGGAAGGTGATCCCCACCGTGTGCTGGCCTTCGGCAAGGCCGGAGATCACCACGTCATTGTGCTGGCCCGCGGCGTGGGAGGCGGTGGCAGTGCGGATACCACCGGACTGCTGGCCGTCGATCGTCACGATGAACTGCGCGTCGCCCTGCCAGGCATCCTCCGAAACGTGGAGGACGAGGTCGCCCGGGCCGGCCACCGGCTGCGCCACGACCGGGGGCGGCGCCGTCACGGGGGCGGGCGTGTTCGTGTCGGCGACAGGCACCGGGGCGGGTGCGAGCACCGGCGCGGGCGTCGTCACGGGGGCGGGATGGTCCGTGTCGGCCGCGGGCACAGGATCGGGCGTGACGACCGGCGCGGGGGCAGGTGTCGCGACCGGCGCAGGCGTGGCCTGGCCGCTATAGGGGTGCGACAGGTCCAGCAGGGGCGCCACCGCCAGCTTGATCGTGTTGAGGACATCCCCGACGCCGGAGACCACCTGGTTTGGAAGGCCGAAGACCGAATTGCCGGAGACATACGCCGGGGCGCCCGTATCGTTCAGCAGCAGCGAGGCGCTGGGCGAGACGAAGTGGTTGATGACGGTGTTGTCGGTGACGGAGATGCTGGAGCCCGCATAGGGGCCGTTCTCGCCGCCGAAGTGGATCATGCCCGGATTGTCGGAACGCGCGCCCTGCTGGATGACGTTGTTGGCGACGACCACCTTGCCGCCATCCGGCACGTCGATGGAGTAGCTGCCCGTACCATCGGTGCCCTCGGCGATTCGGCTGTTGGTGACGGTCGTCTCGTGCGCGCGGCTCTTGATCTCGTGACCGATGACCGCGTCGTGGAAGTAGCTGTTGTCGATGGTGAGCTTGGCGATCTCACCGACATAGAGGTTGTGGGTGCGGCCGTCACCGACGCCGTTGTGGTTGAACTCGCTGCTCCTGATCGTAATCGTGCCGTCCGACACCGGGTTGGCGAGTAGGCCGTTCTGGTTATTCTCGAAGAGCGAGTCCTCGATCGTCAGGTTCCCGCCCTGGTAGCGGATACCGGCGCCGTTGCCATCCGCGACCGTGGCGCCCGAGAAAGCAAGGTCCTTGATCGTCACGTCGGTGTTGGTGATCAGAATGCCCTTCCCGTTCGGGATGTTCCCGCTGGCGTTGAGGTGTGCCAGTCCGCCGACCCCTTCGATGGTGATCTTCGTGTTCACGGAAGCGAAGTCGTTCGTATAGGTGCCAGCCTGGACGGCAACGACGTCGCCGTCGCGCGAGGCCGCGATGGCGGATGCGATGGTCGAGAACTGCTGGCCTGCGCCGACCGAGAGGGTGCTCATTGCTGCTCTTCTTTCCCGTTGTTGCTGTCCGGCACGTCGCGTCGCTGAGTGAGCGCTCCGAACGGCGTGCGGCTGAGCGAAGCGCTATCAAAGGGGCCGGGCAGCACACAGGCATGAAACCAAAACGGTTCCTGCTCGGACGATGAATTGCTGATCGCATCCTCTCAATTCCGTGAAGAGAAGGAAAAAAATCCTAGAACTGATCGGTTGATCATGTTACGTCACAGTGCGACGTGCCCTGAAAGCACACTGTTAACTCATCACAATAGTGCCGGCTTCGTGAGTCCTGGCGCGCCTGGAGCACGGTCAGCGAAGGGCAGGGGCGGTGAGTGCGGCAACGCCGTTGCCCCTTCTCCGTTGGACCTGGATGATGCTTTCTCCCCCGGCTAACCGCTGCCCGGCGCCGTTCGGTTTCCTGCCGGCCGCCTGGGGGCGCTGCTGATGCCTGCCGATTCCTTCGGTACCCTCGTCGCGAGGCCGCTCAAAGGGGCGATCGCCGCGCAGGTGGCAGCGCTGTTCAATGACCGGAAGCGCGGCGAGAAGCCGGTCATCCGGCAGCCAGACGGGCTCTTCGGTCCGGCCTCGGTTGCGTGGCGGGTGCATGGAGACGTCACGTCCATGATGGTGGGCGGGGTGGCCTCGCTCCTTCTTCAGATGCTGCACCCAGCGGTGCTGGCGGGGGTTTGGGACCACTCCAACTTCCGGGCGGACATGCACGGGCGGCTGCGTCGCACGGCGCGGTTCATTGCCGTAACCACCTATGGCGCCCAGGCGGAGGCGGAGGCGGCTATTGCCAGGGTGAGGGGCATTCACGGCCACATCCGGGGAACCCTGCCGGACGGTACGCCCTATGAGGCGAATGATCCGGCGCTGCTGGCCTGGGTGCATGTCACGGAAGCGGTCAGTTTCCTCGACGCCTGGATTCGCTACGCCGACCCGGCCATGCCGGCGGAGGACCAGGACAACTACTTCAAGGAGATGGCGCTGATAGGCCGGGCGCTGGGAGCCGATCCGGTGCCGCAGAGCCGTGCCGAGGCGATGGCGCTAATCACGGCAACCCGGCCTGTCCTGCGGAGCGACTTCCGGACGCGGGAGGTTGCCCGGCTCGTTCTCAGCCAGCCCGCGCCGAATCGGATGGCCGAGCCGTTGCAGCAATTAACTCTCCAGGCCGGGGTGGACCTGTTGCCGCCATGGGCGCGGCGTATGCACGGGCTCCCCGGCCCGGCGCTGAGCCGGCCGCTGGTGCGGGCGGGAACACTCGGGATCGCGCGGACGCTGCGCTGGGCCTTCCAGCGGGACGCGGCACCCGAGGGACGGTCTGCAGAGGCAGCGGCAAGGGGCGGCGGGGCGGACTGACGACGGCTTTTCTTCCTTTGTCTATCCGGTCCTGAGGCGGCTGAAGTTCCGTCGCGGTGGGATTGCCACCGCGACGGCGGGTTGATCAGGCGCTGGCGGGCGCCTCCTCCGGCATCAAGAGGAAGAGCAGCACGGAGCGGGCGGTGGTCTGATAGGCGTGCCCGACGTCGAAGCTCGGCTCCTCCGCCTCGTCCGGAAGGTTGCTGTCCACCAGCAGGGACCAGCACTTGCCGCCCGGCGACTCCGGCAGCGTGAAGTCCACGACGTCGTGGTGGCCGTTGATGACCATCAGCAGCGTCGCGTCCTGGCCGCGCTTGCGGATGCCCGTGACCTGGGCCCGGCCGTCCATGAGCATACCGAAGCACTTCATGCTGGCATCCTCCCAGTCGCCCTGCTGCATCTCGGACCCGTTGGCGTTGATCCAGGTGACGTCCTTGACGCCCAGCTCCTCGTTGTACTCGCCGGTGAGGAATCGGGTGCGGCGGAGAATGGGGTACTTGTGGCGCAGCCCCGTCAGCTTCTGCGTAAAGCGGATGAGGGACTGGCCCTTCTCCTGGATGTCCCAGTTCAGCCAGCTGATCTCGCTGTCCTGGCAGTAGGCGTTGTTGTTGCCCTCCTGCGTGCGGCCAAACTCGTCCCCCGCCAGGATCATGGGCGTGCCCTGGGAGAGGATGAGCGTCGAGAGCATGTTGCGGATCTGGCGGGCGCGAAGCTCGTTGATCGCCTCGTCCTCCGTCTCCCCCTCGACGCCGCAGTTCCAGGAGCGGTTGTCGGAGTGGCCGTCCTTGTTGTCCTCGCCGTTCGCCTCGTTGTGCTTCTCGTTGTAGGTGACGGTGTCGTTGAGCGTGAAGCCGTCATGCGCGGTGATGAAGTTCACCGAGGCCCAGGCGCGGCGCCCGCTGTGGTTGAACTTGTCGCCGGAGGCGCAGAGGCGCGGGGCAAGGGCGGTGGCCGGGGCCTCGCCGCGCCAGAAGTCGCGCACGGTGTCGCGGAAGGTGTCATTCCACTCGGCCCAGCCCGCGGGGAAGCCGCCGACCTGGTAGCCGCCAGGGCCGCAATCCCAGGGCTCGGCGATGAGCTTCACCTGCTGTAGCACCGGATCCTGGCCGCAGACCTTGAGGAAGCCGCTCTGCTCGTCGAAGCCGTGCGGCTCGCGCGCGAGGATGGTGCCGAGGTCGAAGCGGAAGCCGTCGATATGCATCTCCTGCACCCAGTAGCGCAGGCTGTCCGCCACCATCTGGATGACGCGGGGGTGCGAGAGGTTCACCGTATTCCCGGTGCCGGTGTCGTTGATGTAGTAGCGCTTCTGGTCCGGCAGCAGGCGGTAGTAGCTGGCGTTGTCGATGCCCTTGAAGGAGAGCGTCGCGCCCTTCTCGTTGCCCTCGGCGGTGTGGTTGTACACCACGTCCAGGATCACCTCGAGGCCGGCGTCATGGAAGCGGGAGACCATCTCCTTGAACTCGCGCAGCGAGTTCGGCACGTCCGCGGCGTAGCGCGGGTCGGGCGCGAAGAAGCCGATGGTGTTGTAGCCCCAGTAGTTCACCAGGTTGCGGTTGAGCAGGAAGTCGTCGTTGATGAAGGTGTGGATCGGCAGCAGCTCCACCGAGGTCACGCCGAGCGACTTGATGTAGTCCACTACCGGCTTCTGCCCGAGGCCGGCATAGGTGCCGCGCAGGTCCTGGCGAACCTTCGGGTGCAGGCGGGTGAAGCCCTTCACATGGGTTTCGTAAGTGATGGTGTGGTCCCAAGGCACCGACTGCCGCCCGGGCTCGCCCTGCCAGTCGAAGTTCGGGTCCACCACCACGCATTTCGGCATGAAGGCGGCGCTGTCGCGCTCGTCGAAGGTCAGATCGTCGCCGGTTTCCATCTTGTAGCCGAAGACGGAGGGATCCCAGGTCAGCTCGCCGGCATGGGCGCGGGCATAGGGGTCCAGGAGCAGCTTGTTGGGGTTGAAGCGATGGCCGGCCTCGGGCTCATAGGGACCGTGGACGCGGTAGCCGTAGAAGGTGCCGGGCGCCACGTCCGGCAGGTAGCCGTGGAAGATCTGGTTCGTGTATTCCGGCAACTCGACGCGATCGATCTCCTTGCCGCCGGTGCTGTCGAAGAGGCAAACCTCGACCTTCGTTGCGTTGGCGGTGAAGAGCGCGAAATTAGTGCCCTTGCCGTCCCAGCTGGCGCCCAGGGCGTTCGGCGTGCCCTCCTTGATGCGGGACTTGATGACCTCTGACAAAGGCGGCTCCGTTCGTAGCAGGGGACGGGGCGCCGGCCGGTCATCCGGCCAGCTCGCGCACGTCCGCGGGGTATCGAGCAGGGGCAACGGGACGGAGGGCGCTTGGTTCATGCGCCGTGTCGGGCCTACGGGGACGTGATCACAGGGCCGTGCCTGGCGATCGTGCTGCATCCCCGGCTGGCTGGGGCCGTTCCATTCAAGAGAACGACAGGGAGGTGTCATGAAGGAGGAAAACGGGTTTCGTTATGGACCCCTTTCAGATCGCTGCGCGCATCTTTGCGTGGATATGCAGCGCCTCTTCGCCGAGCGGACGGATTGGCATGCGCCCTGGATGATCAAGACGTTGCCCGTGGTGGAGCGGATCGCGGCCGCCCACCCGGAGCGAACCGTCTTCACCCGCTTCATCCCCGCGGATCGGCCGGGGGAGGGGGAGGGGACCTGGCGTCGCTACTATGAGCGATGGGACAGCGTGACGCTGGAGGCGCTGCCACCCGAAGCGGTGGAACTGCTGCCCGCCCTGGCGCGGCTGGTGCCGCCTGCGCAGGTGGTGGACAAGAAGGTCTATTCTCCTTGGCTGCAGCCGGAGCTGGAGGCACTGCTGAAGGAATGGGGCACCGACACGCTGATCGTGACAGGCGCGGAAACGGATGTCTGCGTCCTGGCGGCGGTGCTCGGCGCGGTTGACCGCGGCTTCCGCGTGGTGGTGCCGACGGATGCGGTCTGCTCATCCTCCGACCGGACGCATGACGCGTTGCTGACCCTCTACCGCGAGCGCTTCGGTCAGCAGGTGGAGACGGTGCGGACAGAGGAGCTACTCGAGGCCTGGGTCTGACGCCTCATCCTCCCGGCCGCGCAGGCTGGCGGCACGACGGTGCAGCTTGCCGAGGATAACGTCCAGCGCGCGCTGCTCTTCCACGGTCAGGGCCTCGGCCAGCGCGGCCTGGAGGGTGCGGGCGCGGGGAACGATCAGGCGGTAGAGCGCGAGACCCTTCGGCGCCAGCCGCAGGATATGGGCGCGCTGGTCCCCCGGGCGCGGGGTCCGGGCGACGAGCGACTTGGTGGCGAGGCGGATGGCCGCGCGGCTGACCTTCACGCGGTCCATCCCGCTGCGGACGATCACCTCCTGCGTGGAGAGCGGCTCGCCTTCGCCCAGGATGGCCATGACGCGCCACTCGGGAATGGAAAGGCCGAACTCGGCCTCGTAACGGTCGGCGAAGGCGCGGCTGACCGTCTCCCCCACGACCGAGAGCCGGTAGGGCAGGAACTCCGCGAGCCGCAGCGGAGCCGGGTCAGGGGGAGGGGAGCGCGGCACCGTGGAATCCTTGTATCGTCTCAAATGAGATGATATTTGCCCCTTTCAGGAGGGCCGCCAAGGCCGGGAAGAAGGGGAGGGTTGCGGACCATGCACGTCGACTACCAGTCGCTCCGCTTCGAGTACCGGCGCTCCCCCGACCAATCCTCGCCGCAGGTCGCGCGGCACGCCGTTGTGGTGGTGGGCGCGGGGCCCGTGGGGTTGGCGACCGCGATCGACCTCGCGCAATCCGGCCTGCGTGTGCTGCTGCTGGATGATGACAGCAGCCTCTCCAACGGCTCCCGCGCGATCTGTTTCGCCAAGCGCACGCTCGAGATTTTCGACCGGCTGGGTTGCGGCGACGCAATGGTGGAGAAGGGCGTCACCTGGAACCGCGGGAGGGTCTTCCACCGCGACCACCCCGTCTACAACTTCGACTTGCTGCCCGAGGGCGGGCACGAGCGGCCAGCCTTCGTCAACCTGCAGCAATACTATGTGGAGGGCTTCCTGCTGGACCGCGCCCGGGCGCTGCCGGGCATCGAGATTCGCTGGCGCAACAAGGTCACCGCGGTCGAGTCGGGTGAGGAGGGCCTTGGCCTCCTGGTAGAGACGCCGGAGGGCGAGTACCGGATCCTCGCCGATTACCTGATTGCCGCGGACGGCGCGCGCTCCCCGATCCGGCGGGCACTGGGTCTGGAGAGCAAGGGCCGCACCTTCCGCGACCGCTTCCTCATCGCCGATGTCCGCATGAAGGCCGACTTCCCGGCGGAGCGCTGGTTTTGGTTCGATCCGCCCTTCCATCCAAACCAGTCCGTGCTGCTGCACAGCCAGCCAGATGGCGTGTGGCGCATCGACTTTCAGCTCGGCTGGGACGCGGACCCGGAGGCGGAGCGCGCGCCCGAACGGGTGATCCCCCGCGTGCGGGCCCTGCTGGGCGAGAATGCCGAGTTCGAGCTCGAATGGGTGAGCGTCTACACCTTCTCCTGCCTCCGGATGGCACGATTCCGGCACGGCCGGGTGATCTTCGCGGGGGATGCGGCGCACGGTGTCTCGCCCTTTGGCGCGCGAGGCGCGAATAGCGGCGTGCAGGACGCGGAGAACATCGCCTGGAAGCTGGCGCTGGTGCTGAGGGGCGAGGCGCCCGAAACCCTGCTCGACAGCTACGACGACGAGCGCGTGGCGGCAGCGGATGAGAACATCCTCAATTCCACCCGCTCGACCGACTTCATCACGCCGAAGAACGAGGCGAGCCGCGCCTTCCGGGACGCGACGCTGGACCTGGCACGGGATTGCGCCTTCGCCCGGCGACTGGTGAACAGCGGAAGGCTGTCGCTGCCGAGTACCTACCGTGCGTCGCCGCTCAACACTCCGGACACGGACGATTTCGCGGGCGCGATGATGCCGGGCGCGCCGGCTCTGGATGCGCCGCTGATGCGGGGGGGCGCCTCGGACTGGCTGCTGCGGCGACTGGGCGGCGGCTTCGTGCTGCTGCATTTCGGCGAGGCATTGCCGCCCGCACCGGAGACCATGCCGGCGCTGCGCGTGGTGAACGTGACCGCCGAGGAGGATACGGAGGGTTTCGCAGCGCGCCGCTACGACGCGTTGCCCGGCACCACCTACCTCATCCGCCCGGACCAGCATGTCTGCGCCCGCTGGCGGCGCTTCGACCCCGAGGCGGTTCGTGCGGCGCTCGACCGTGCGGTGGGGAGGGCGTGATGCTGAACACCGAGCCCAACATCGCCTCGCCCGATGATTTCTATGAGGCGCTGCTGTCCATCCACCAGGGTCTCTCGCCCGAGGGGAGTCGGCAGGTGGATGCGCGGCTGATCCTGCTGCTCTGCAACCATATCGGGGACCTCTCCGTGCTGCGCGAGGCCATGGCGCGGGCGCGGCGGGGGATCGAGCCTGATGGCATCGACAATACGATTGCCGCCCGCGCCTAGGAGAGGATTTGCCATGTCCGGCTTTGCCAGCACCACCGATCTCGCCGACAAGACGATCTCCTTCGACGAGCTCGGCCCGGGCCTCTACGGCTACACCGCCGAGGGCGATCCGAATTCGGGCGTGGTCATCGGGGACGAGGGCGTGCTGGTCGTCGATGCCCAGGCGACGCCGCGCATGGCGGCGGACGTGATCGCGCGCATCCGCACCGTGACAGACAAGCCGGTGACGCATGTGGTGCTGTCCCACTACCACGCGGTGCGCGTCCTCGGTGCCTCCGGCTACGAGGGGGCGCAGATCATTGCCTCCGAGGTCACGCGCGACCTGATCGTGGAGCGCGGGCAGCAGGACATGGACAGCGAGATCGGCCGCTTCCCCCGCCTGTTCCGCGGCAAGGAGAGCATCCCCGGCCTGACCTGGCCTCACGTGACCTTTCAGAAGCGCATGACGCTCTGGATGGGCAAGCGGGAGGTGCAGATCATCCATATCGGCCGCTCCCACACGGCCGGTGATACGGTGGTGTGGCTGCCGAAGGAGCGGGTGCTCTTCTCCGGCGACTGCGTGGAGTACGGTGCCACCCCTTATTGCGGCGACGCGCATTTCGCGGACTGGCCGGGCACGCTGGAGGCGATCCGGGCGCTGAAGCCGGTCGCGCTGGTTCCGGGCCGTGGCAATTCGCTGACCACGCCCGAGAGCATCGAGGAGGGGCTGCGCGGGACGGCCGACTTCACCTCGGACCTCTTCGGGATCGCAAAGCGGGGCGTGGCCGCGGGTCACTCGCTCAAGCAGGTCTACGACGAGGCCATGTCGGCCATGCGGCCCAAATACGGGCACTGGGTGATCTTCGACCACTGCATGCCCTTCGATGCCTCCCGCGCCTATGATGAGGCCAAGGGCCTCGATCATCCGCGCATCTGGACCGCCGAGCGCGACGTGGAAATGTGGCGCGCGCTCGAGCACGGCACCGAGATGAAGTCCGCTGAGCTGGACGGATAGAGAGGAGCCCCATCATGAACGCCCCCTTCACCCCGCAGCCGCTGACGAGGAACGAGACCGGCTACATGCCGGGCTTCGGCAACGGCTTCGAGACCGAGGCCCTGCCCGGCGCGCTGCCGATCGGGCGCAACTCTCCGCAGCGATGCGCCTACGGGCTTTATGCCGAGCAGCTTTCGGGCTCGCCCTTCACCGCGCCGAGGGCGACGAACGAGCGGTCCTGGCTCTACCGGATCCGCCCAACGGTCGCGCACTGGGGAAGCTTCGAGCGGGTGGATGCGGGCCTGTGGCGCACCGCTCCGTGTGCGGAGGTCGAGCTGCCGCTGGCGCCGCTCCGCTGGAACCCGATCCCGCTGCCGGAGGGGAAGGTCTCCTTCCTTGAGGGCATCCGCACCATCACCACGGCTGGCGACGCCGGCGCGCAGTCGGGCATGGGCGCGCATATCTATCTCGTCACCCGCTCCATGGAGGACGAGTACTTCTACAACGCCGATGCGGAGATGCTCTTCGTGCCGCAGCAGGGCGGGCTGCGGCTGGCCACCGAGTTCGGCGTGATCGACATCGCGCCGGGCGAGATCGCCGTCATTCCACGCGGCGTGAAGCTGCGGGTGGAGCTGCGCGGTGGGCCGGCGCGCGGTTACCTCTGCGAGAACTACGGCGGCGCCTTTACCCTGCCGGAGCGCGGGCCGATCGGTGCCAACTGCCTGGCGAATCAGCGCGACTTCCTGACGCCGGTCGCGGCCTATGAGGACCGAGAGGTGCCCTCCACCCTGACGGTGAAGTGGGGCGGCGTGCTGTGGCGGACGGAGATCGCGCAGTCGCCGCTCGATGTGGTGGCGTGGCACGGCAACTACGCGCCCTACAAGTACGACCTGAAGCGCTACTCCCCGGTCGGACCGATCCTGTTTGACCACGCGGACCCGTCGATTTTCACCGTCATGACCTCGCCCAGCGAGACGCCGGGCACGGCGAACATCGACTTCGTTATCTTCCCCGAGCGCTGGCTGGTGACCGAGAACACCTTCCGCCCGCCCTGGTACCACATGAACGTCATGAGCGAGTTCATGGGCCTGATCGAGGGCGTCTACGACGCCAAGACCGGCGGGGGCTTCACGCCAGGCGGCTTTTCTCTGCACAACTGCATGCTGCCGCACGGGCCAGACATGGCGGCCTTCGAGGGCGCGAGCAACGCGGAGCTGAAGCCGCACAAGCTGGAGAACACGCTTGCCTTCATGCTCGAGACGCGCCTGCCTCAGCGCGTGACGCGCTACGCGGCCGAGGCGCCACAGTTCCAGCGGGACTATGCCGGCTACGGCGCGGGCCTGCGCAAGCACTTCAACCCGAACCAGCGCTGAGCAACCGCACCGCATGACCAACGCCACGCACGACCGATCCCTCCGCAGCTGGGTGACCTCCGCCAACGGCCACCCGGACTTCCCGATCCAGAACCTGCCGCTGGGGGTCTTCACCCCACCAGGCGGCGGGGCGGCGCGGGCGGGTGTCGCGATTGGGGACATGGTCCTCGACCTCTCCGCCGCACCGGTGGCCGAGGACGTGCGTGAGGCGGCGGTGGGCGGGACGCTGAACGCACTCTTCGCCCTTGGCGCCGGGACGCGGCGAGAATTGCGGGCGCGGCTTTCCTCCCTGCTGGCGGAGGGAAGCGGCGAGAGAGGCGCGCTGGAGTCGCATCTCTACCCCGCGGTGGACTGCACGCTGCACCTGCCGGCGCGGGTCGGCGACTACACCGACTTCTATGTCGGCATCCATCACGCGACGAATGTCGGAAAGGTCTTCCGCCCTGACAATCCGCTGCTGCCCAACTATAAATACGTGCCGATCGGCTACCATGGTCGCGCTTCCTCCCTGCGCGTTTCCGGCACGCCGGTGCGGCGGCCCAAGGGCCAGCTGAAGGGGCCTGGCGACGAGGCGCCGCGCTTCGCGCCTTGCGAGCGGCTCGATTACGAGCTGGAGATGGGAATCTGGATAGGACCCGGCTCGGCCCTCGGTGATTCGATTCCGGTGGCGGAGGCCGAGGCGCATGTCGCGGGCTACGGGCTGCTGAACGACTGGTCGGCGCGCGACATCCAGGCCTGGGAGTACCAGCCGCTAGGGCCCTTCCTCGCGAAGAACTTCGGCTCCACGCTTTCGCCCTGGGTGGTGACGCCGGAGGCGCTCGAGCCCTTCCGCATCCCGCAGCCGCCGCGCCCCGAGGGCGATCCGGCTCCGCTGCCCTACCTGCTGGATCCTCAGGACCAGGCGCGCGGCGCCTTCGACATCGCGCTGGAGGTGCTGATTCTCACCCCTGGAATGGCGAAGGCTGGGATGACGCCGCACCGGCTCGCGCTGTCGAACACGCGCCACATGTACTGGACCGTCGCGCAGATGGTGGCGCACCACGCTTCCAACGGCTGCGACCTGAACCCAGGGGACCTGCTGGGTTCCGGCACCATCTCCGCCCCCGGGGAGGGTGGCTTCGGTAGCCTGCTGGAGGCGAGCAAGGGGGGGAAGGAGCCGGTCCAGCTGCCCTCCGGCGAGACGCGCCGCTTCCTGGAGGACGGGGACGAGATCATCCTCCGTGCCCAGGCCAGCCGCGAGGGCTTCGCCCCGATCGGCTTCGGGGATTGCCGATCGACCATTCTGCCCGCCAACTGAGCTATCGCACGAAGCCGGCCGCACGAGCCGGCCTGAGGAAGGGACGACCCATGAGAGAGTTCACCCCTGGCCGCCGCGCCCTGCTGGGCGCCGGCCTCGCGGCGCTGCCCCTCGCCAAGGCGCTCGCGGCTTATCCGGAGCGGGCGCTGCGCTGGGTGGTCGCCTATGCCGCGGGCGGCGGGACCGACACGCTGGCGCGGCTGGTGGGCGCCAACCTGTCCAACCGCCTCGGCCAGCCAATCGTCGTCGAGAACCGGCCGGGGGCAGCGACAAATATTGGGGCAGAGGCCGTCGCGAAGTCGCCGCCGGACGGCTACACCCTGTTCTCCGCCGACAACGGCACGCTCGTCTTCAACACCGCGCTGTTCAAGCGCCTGCCCTACGACCCCGTGCGCGACTTCCGCCCGGTGGGACTGATGGCGCGCTTTCCCCTCGTCCTCGCAGTGGGCGAGAAGGCGCCGGCGGATACGGTCCAGGCGCTGGTGGCGAAGGCGAAGGCGGCGCCCGGCTCGATCGATTGCGCGACGGCCGGGATCGGCTCGCCGCATCACCTGGCGTTGGAGCGGCTTTCCCGGGAGGCCGGCGTCAGGTTCAACCACGTTCCCTATCGCGGCGCGGCGCCAGCGTTGAACGACCTCATCGCGGGCACGGTTCCGATGATGGTGCTCGACTATCCCTCGGGCGCCGAATACCTGCGCTCGGGGCGCGTGAAGGCGTTGGCGGTGCTCTCCGCCCAGCCGCTGGAGGAGCAGCCCTCCGTGCCGACGGTCGAAGCCGCCCTGGGCCTGCGCGGCTTCGAGGCCTATGCCTGGCAAGGGCTGGTGGTGCCGAAGGCAACGCCCGATGCCCTGGTCGCGCAGCTCACGCGGGAGCTGGACGCGACCATGCGCGACGAGGCGGTGCGCGGTCGGATGAAGCAGATCGGGCTCGAGACGCTGACCGGCGGCCCCGCCGAGTTCGAGGCGCTGCTGGAGCGCGAGCGCGCCACCTGGCTGCCGCTGATCCGCGACCTTAACATCACGCTCGATTGATCGAGGTACTGAATGCGGCTGCACGGTTATTTCCGCTCCTCCGCCGCCTGGCGCGTGCGGATCGCCCTCAACCTGAAGGGAGTGTCGGTGGAGCACGCCTTCCATCACCTTCGGAAGGGCGAGCAGCGCGCGCCGGACTACCTACGCCTCAACCCGCAGGGCCTGCTGCCGGCGCTGGAGACGGATGACGGCGCGGTGCTCACCCAGTCGCTCGCGATCTGCGAGTGGCTGGACGAGACGGTGCCGGAGCCGCGTCTGCTGCCCGGCGACGCGTTGGAGCGGGCGCATATCCGCGCCGTCGCGCAGGCCATTGCCTGCGACATCCACCCAGTTCAGAACCTGAAGGTGCTGGCGGCACTGCGGGCGCTCTCCCTACCGGAAGAGGAGGTGACGGGCTGGGCCCGCCGCGTGATCCGCGAGGGGCTGGAGGCTTGCGAGCGGCTGGTTGCCGCGGAGAAGGGCCCCTTCCTCTTCGGAGAGGCGCCGACCTTGGCCGATCTCTGCCTCATCCCCCAGGTCGGTAATGCCCGCCGCTTCGGGGCCGAGATCGGGGACCTGCCGCGAATCAGCGCCGCCGTCACGGCCTGCGAGGCGCACCCGGCCTTTGTCGCAGCGGCGCCGGAACGCCAGCCGGACGCCGAATAGGCCGCCTATACGGGCCGGGGGAATAGCATTCCCCCGGACCACCCTGGCGCAGGACAGCGCGACCACGGGCTGCCCCTTATTTGGTAAACCGCGCTCTTTCGCGGCCTGCGCTGCGTTCATAGCTTTGTGGGCATGAACGACACGCCAGTCCGCGCCGCACCCTCCGGCATCACGGCGTCCTGTCGGGGCTGATCCGCCTCGATCCCGCGCCGCCTCGCGCGGCAACCCCACCGCCGGAGCCTTCCCGATGTCCGATACGCACGCCATTGGCGCGCGCAGGGCCCTTGCGCCCGCGCGGCTGAGAGAGGTCGTTCGCCCGTCGAACGGCGCGGGCTTTGGCCTGTCCCGCTACAAGCGCTTCGCCTCTTCCATCGTGATCCTGTTGCTCTGGCAGGGTGCCTCCATGGCCGGGCTCATCGCGCCGCGCACGCTGGCCGCGCCGACGACGATCGTCGCGACCGCCTGGGAGCTGATCCTTTCGGGCGAACTGCCGCACAACCTGTTCGTCTCCCTCGGTCGCGTGGCGGCAGGGCTGCTGATCGGCGTGTCCTCGGGCGTGACGCTCGCTCTCATCGCCGGGCTCTCCAAGCGTGGGGAGGAGATCGTGGACGCGCCGATGCAGATGCTGCGTACGCTGCCCTTCCTCGCGCTCGTGCCGCTCTTCATTCTCTGGTTCGGCATTGGCGAGGCGCCGAAGATCGCGCTCGTCTCTCTTGGCAGCGCCTTTCCCGTCTATCTCACTCTCTTCGCGGGGATCCGCGGCACCGATCCGAAGCTCATGGAAGCAGGGCGGGTCTTCGGGCTCGATCGCGCGGGGCTGATCCGCCACGTCGTGCTGCCGGGCGCGCTGCCCTCTGGGCTCGTCGGGCTTCGCTACGCCCTCGGCAGCGCCCTGCTGAGCCTCGTGATCGCCGAGCAGATCAACGCGACCGCCGGCATCGGCTTCCTCATCAACGACGCCCGCGACTTCCTCCGCACCGACGTGATCGTGGTCGGGCTGGTCGTCTACGCGCTGCTCGGCCTCCTCGCCGACGCGCTGGTGCGGACCGTCGAACGGCGGGCGCTCGCCTGGCGCCCCAATCTGATCAAGGGCTGAGCCGATGAGCGACCAACGCAACGTCTCCGTACGCGGCCTGACCCGCCGCTTCGGCACCAACACGGTGCTGCACGGCCTGGACCTGGAGCTGGAGCCGGGTTCCTTCACCGCCCTGCTCGGCCGCTCCGGCTCGGGCAAGACGACGCTGCTGCGGACCCTGGCTGGCCTCGACCCCGCGCCGGCGGAGGCCGCCATCGAACTGCCGGACCGCGTTGCCGCCGTGTTCCAGGAGCCGCGGCTTCTGCCCTGGAAGCGGATCTGGGCAAATGTTGCCCTGGGTCTTCCGGGCGCCGATGCAAAGGCGAGGGCGGAGCGGGCGCTCGGCGAGGTCGGGCTGGCGCGCCACCTTGAGGCCTGGCCAACCACCCTCTCGGGCGGTGAGGCGCAGCGGGCGGCCCTGGCCCGGGCACTGGTGCGCGAGCCGCGCCTGCTGCTGCTCGACGAGCCCTTCGCGGCGCTCGACGCCCTCACGCGCATCCGCATGCACGCGCTGGTGCTCGACCTCTGGCGCGCGCACGGTCCCACCACGCTGATCGTGACGCATGACGTGGATGAGGCGGTGCTGCTGGCCGATCGCGTGCTGGTGCTCGATGCCGGGCGGATCGCGGCGGATATCGCGGTGGACATGCCGCGCCCGCGCAGCCACGGCGATGCCCGCTTCGTTGCGCTCCGGCGGCGCCTCCTCTCCGAGCTCGGCCTCGAGGCCGAGGTTATCCGGGAGGCCGCATGACGATCCTCGCCACCCGCCGCGCCGCAATCCTTGGTGCGCTCGCCATGCCCGCGCTGGCGCGGGCGCAAGGGCCAGTCACGCTGCGCGTCGCGCAGTACAAGGCGGGCGACGCGCTGCTGCTGCGCCTCGCTGGACTGGCCGACACGCCCTATCGCGTCGAGTGGTCGGAGTTCGGCTCGGGCAACCTCATGGTGGAGGCCGCCAATGCCGGGGCGCTGGACCTCGCCTATGGCAGCGAAATCCCGCCGACCTTCGCCGCCGTCTCGGGCGCCCGCGTGAAGCTCGTCGCCGTCATCCGCGGCGACGTGAACGAGCAGGTGGTGCTCGTGCCCGCAGGATCGGCCATCCACGACATCGCGGGACTGAAGGGCAAGCGCGTCGGCTACGTGCGGGCGACGACCACGCACTACTATCTCTCCCGCATGCTTGCGGAGGTCGGGCTCTCGCTCTCCGACGTGCAGCTGGTGAACCTCACGCCTTCCGACGGACAGGCGGCCTTCCGGGCGGGGGCGCTCGATGCCTGGGCAATCTACGGCTACTCCGTGCCGGTCGCGCGGCAGGGCGGCGCGCGGGTGCTGCGGACGGCAGCGGGGATCCTCTCCGGGAACTACCCCTATTTCATCCGCGCGAACTTGGCTGATGAGCCGGCGCGCGCGGAGGCGGCGCGGGACCTTCTGGACCGCCTCCGCCGCGCGCTGCCCTTCATTCAGGAGCGGCCGGCGGAGTACGCGGCGGCCCAGGCATCGGCCCTGAGCGTGCCGGAGGCGACGATCCGCGCGCTGCTCGACAACGTGTCGCAGCCGCGCGCGATCGTGTCGGTGGACGACGCGGCCATCGCCTCGCACCAGGCAGTGGCGGACGAGTTCGCCCGCATTGGGGTGATCCCGCGCCGCGTGGATGTCGCCCCGCTCTGGGACCGGGGCTTCGCGCGGCTGGCGGCGCGCGCCTGATGGACGGCTCGCTTCTTCCCCGCCGCACCGACCCGCTGCGCGAGATGGTGCAGCGCTTCGCCGAGGGCGCCGCGCGGCACGACCGCGAGGGCAGCTTCCCGCACGAGAACATTGCGCTGCTGCGCGAGGGCGGGTTGCTGGGTATGACCGTGCCGCCGGAATTCGGTGGCCAGGGCATGGGCCTCTCCTGGGCGGCCGAGCTGGTCGGCACCGTGGCGGAGGGCTGCCCGGCCACCGCGCTGGTGCTGGCGATGCAGCTCATCCAGCACCGCGGCCTCGCGCGCAACACCGCCGTGCCGCGCGCCCTCCGCGCCCGCATCGCCGAGGGTGCGGTGGAGCGCGGCGAGCTGATGAACGCCTTGCGGGTGGAGCCGGAGCTTGGCACGCCCGCGCGCGGCGGGCTTCCCGTTACCACCGCGCGGCGCGTGGCCGATGGATGGTGGCTCAGCGGCCGGAAGATCTACTCCACCGGTGCACCAGCGCTCGACTGGGGGCTGGTCTGGGCGCGGACGGACGAAGCCTCGCCCCGCACGGGCCTCTTCCTCGTGTCGATGCGCGCGCCGGGCGTGCGGATCGTCGAAACCTGGGACCAGGCGGGCCTGCGCGCCTCGGGCAGCCACGACGTGGTGTTCGAGGATGTGGCGCTGCCCGGGGAACACGCGCTGGAACTGCGCTCACCCTCCGCCTGGGCGGCGCCCGACGCCGACGCGGTCGCTTGGAACACGCTGCTGATCGCCGCGCTCTACACGGGCGTCGCGCGGGCGGCGCGGGACTGGCTGCTCGGCTTCCTGCGCGCGCGGGTGCCGGCAAATCTCGGCGCACCGCTCGCTACCCTGCCGCGCGTGCAGGAGGCGGTCGGACGGATCGAGGCGCTGATCCTCACCAACACGCATCTGATCGCCGGGGCCGCCGGGGGTGGTACCGGCGCCACCGGGCTCGGCCTCATGAAGACCGTGGCCGCCGACAACGCCGTCGTGGCGGTGCAGGAGGCGGTGGCCCTCTGCGGTAATCACGGCCTGTCGCGCGCCAACCCGTTGGAGCGGCACCTACGCGACGTCCTCTGCGCCCGCATCCACACGCCGCAGCCCGACGCAGCCCTTCTCGCGGCCGGGCGGGCCGCGCTCTCCATCTGAAAGGACAAGGCCATGAGCCCTGACACGCTCCCCGCCGATGGGGTCGAATTCATCGGCATGGTCCAGCCGCGCGAGCAGTCGGAGATCCATCCGGCGCGCGGTCCCTCCGTCGATCCCGGCTATCTCGTCGCCTCGGCCCAGGCGCATGACGAGGGCGGGTTCGACCGCATCCTCATCGGCTGGCACTCCGACGGGCCAGACGGGCTGCAGCTCGCCGCCCATGCCGGGGCGCACACCAGGAAGGTGGGCTTCCTCGTCGCGCACCGACCGGGCTTCATCGCGCCAACCAATGCGGCGCGCGCCTATGCCACGCTCGACCAGCTGACCGGCGGTCGCGCGGCCATCCACGTCATCTCGGGCGGCGACGACGCCGACCAGGCGCGGGACGGCGACTGGCTCTCCAAGGATGAGCGTTACGCGCGGACGGACGAGTATGTCTCGATCCTGAAGTCGGTCTGGGGCGCGAAGGCGCTGGTGGACCACGAGGGTGCTTATTACCGCATCAAGGGCGCCTCGCCGGCGGTGCGTACGGTGCAGCAGCCGCGCATTCCCGTCTACTTCGGCGGCGCTTCGGAGGCCGCGCTGCGCGTCGCCGGGCGGCACGCCGATGTCTATGCGCTCTGGGGCGAGACGCACGCGCAGGTGCGGGAGATCGTGAGCCGCGTGCGGGCCGAGGCGGCGAAGCATGGCCGTGCGGATCAGGTACGCTTCTCGCTCTCCTTCCGCCCAATCCTGGCGGAGACGGAGGAGGCCGCCTGGGCGAAGGCGGAGGGCATCCTCGCCCGCATCCGCGAGGTGCGGGGACAGGCGGCACTTGGCCCGGCCACCAAGGGGCCGCAGAACGCGGGGTCGCAGCGGCTGCTGGCTGCCGCCGCGCTGGGTGACCGGCCGGAGGGGCGCCTCTACACCGCCATCGCGCGGGAGACGGGCGCGCGCGGCAACACCACCGCCCTCGTCGGCACGCCCGAGCAGGTGGCGGAGGCCTTCCTCGAGTACTACGACCTCGGCGTGACCACCTTCCTCATCCGCGGCTTCGATCCGCTGGAGGACGCGGTGGAGTACGGCCGCTCCCTGCTGCCGGCGACGCGCCGGCTGGTGGCCGAGCGCCTCTCGCGCCGCGTTGGGGTGGCCGCGGAATGATCGGGCGCCGCCTTGTCCTCGCGGGTGCCGGCGTCCTCGCGGCGCCCCGCATCCTTCGCGCCCAGTCCCCGCTGCGGGTGGGCGACCAGCGCGGCAATGCGCGTGCGGTGATGGAAGCCTCCGGCCAGCTCGCAGGCTTCGGCGACCGCCTCGCCTGGAGCGAGTTCCCGGCGGCCGCCCCGCTGGTCGAGGCGTTGAACGCCGGCGCCATCGACACGGGGCTGGTGGGCGACGCGCCCTTCACCTTCGGCGCGGCGGCAGGCGTGCCCATCAAGGCGATCGCTGCGACGCGGGAGAACCGTGGCGGCCTTGCGATCATCGTGCCCAAGGAAAGCCCCGTACAGTCCCTGGCCGACCTGAAGGGCAAGCGCATCGCGACCGGGCGCGGCTCCATCGGCCACCAGGTGGTGCTGGCCGCGCTGGAAGCCACCGGCCTGCCGTTGGACGCCGTGCAGTTCGTCTTCCTTCTGCCCGCCGACGCCAAGGCCGCCTACACCAGCGGCGCGGTCGAGGCCTGGGCGACCTGGGAGCCCTATGTCTCGCAGGAGGAGGTGCTGTCGGGCGCGCGCATCGTGGTGAGCGGGCAGGGGATCACCCCCGGCCTCGGCTTCCAGGCCGCGCGTACCGATGCCATCGCCGCCCGCCGTCCCGAGTTGGCGGAGTTCGTCCGCCGGCTGGCGGCCGCGCGGCAGTGGGCCAACGCGAACGCGCCGGGCTACGCGCGGACCTGGTCGGGGCTGATGAACGTGCCGGCCAATGTCGCCCAGCGCTGGTTCGAGCGTGCGCAGACCCGCGTGGTGCCGATCGACGACAGCGTGGCGGTGGACGAGCAGAAGAACATCGACCTGTACACCCGCGCCCGGCTGGTGCGGCAGCGGATCGAGGCACGGAACCTGCTCGACCCGTCCTTCAACGACGCGGTGGCGGCCGGCCTGCGCGGCGCTTGACGCCGGCGGCGCCCGGCCGCAACCCTCCCCCCTCAAGGGGGATGTCCGCCGGATATCCGGGGACGAACATGACAAGGAAGCACGACCATGCCTGACGGCAGCATCGCCAAGCCTCCCCAGGGCTACGACTGGCGGAACAAGGGCATTCGCCACATCCCCGCGCAGGCCAAGAGCTGCGACACGCCCGAGACCAGGGGGATGAACCGCGAGGTCGCTATCTCCGGCAGCCGCACCGGTTCCACCGCTCTCTGGGCCGGCACCAACCGGATCGAGCCGAATTCCCAGACCGGTCCGCACCATCATGGCCACCTGGAGAGCGTGATCTACGTTATCTCCGGCACCGCCCACATGCGCTGGGGCGACCGGCTGGAGTTCATCACCGAGGCGAAGGCCGGGGACTTCTTCCTCGTGCCGCCCTATGTGCCGCACCAGGAGATCAACTCTTCCGCGACCGAGGTGCTGCACTGCGCCCTCGTGCGCAGCGGCACGGAGGAGGTCGTGATCAACCTGCCCGACCTCGACATCGTTGACGAGCCGGAGTGGATCAAGCAGGGCTGATGGATGCCGCCGGGCGGCGCGCCGCCCGGCCCCCGATGCCATTAGCCGATGATGGACGAGATCGACCGCAAGATCGTCGCCTTCCTGCAGGAGGACGCGACACTTTCCGTGGCGCAACTGGCAGACAAGGTGGGGCTCTCGGCCACGCCCTGCTGGAAGCGCGTGCAGAAGCTGGAGGCGGGCGGTGTCATCACGCGCCGCGTGGCCCTGGTGGACCCCGAGAAGATCGGCGTGGACCTCATCGTCTATGTCGCGATCGAGGCGGGGGACCACACGCCGGAATGGCTCCGCACCTTCTCCAAGACCATCTCGGCCATGCCGGAGGTAATGGAGGCCCACCGCATGGCTGGCGAGGTGGACTACATGCTTCGCGTGGCCGTGACGGGGATGGCGGAGTTCGACTCCTTCTACAAGCGGCTGATCGAGGCCGTGCCAATGCGCAACGTCACCTCCCGCTTCGCGATGGAGCGGCTGAAATACACCACTGCCTACCCCCTGCATGGCGCGCGCTTCCGCGACCGCGCCGGACGGGACCAGGAAGGGCAGGGCGGCGGATAGTCCGGGCCGGGACAACCGCCGCCGCCCATCGCCGTTCACTCCCGGGGCCGTAACGGCCACAGAGGAGCGAGCATGAGCCTTTTTGAAACCATCAAGTCGAAGATCTTCGGCCACAAGGCCGCGGCGGCGACGCCCGATGCCGGGGCGAGCGGCCCATCGGCGAGCGCCAGCCCGACGCCGGGCATCGACGCCAATGCCGGTACCCCCACGCCGGCCACCACCGCCGGTGCGGCGACGCAGCCCGTGGATGTCGAGGCGGTGCTGAAGGACATGGCATCCCACAACTCGCAGCAGCTGAACTGGCAGACCTCCATCGTGGACCTGATGAAGCTGCTCGGCCTCGACAGCAGCCTGGCCAACCGCAAGGAACTGGCGGGCGAACTCGGCTACTCCGGCAACACCGAGGACAGCGCGTCCATGAACATCTGGCTGCACAAGCAGGTGATGCAGAAGCTGGCGGAGAACGGCGGCAAGGTGCCGGAAAGCCTGAAGGGCTGAACGTGCCGGGGCGGGGCGGTGGTCAGCGAGCGGCCATCGCCTCCCCCAGGGCCGCCGCCTCGCCGAGCGAGGTGACGATCGCGTCGGCGGGCCCCTCTTCCCGCAGGGCCGCAAGCATGGCGCTGTCGGGCGGGGCGTCCCAGAGGCCGACGATGACCTTTGCCTCTGGAAGCTGGCGCGCGATGCGGCGAAGGAAGTAGCGCAGTCCGGCGACGCTGTTGCCCTCCTCCAGCACCGAGAGGATGCAGAGGCGGACGAGGGCGGGATCGAGCCGGGCCAGATTGGCGTTCTCCAATGCGGCACTTGTCTCCGCCCGGGCGCCGAGGCCGGCACGGTGCAGCACGAGGGCGGCCAGGCGGGCGGCCAGCGGGTCGAAGGGCCCGCGGCCGGCGATGCAAAGCACCGCGCCTTCCGCCTGCCAGGGGGCGGGCAGGGTGGTGTTCCCGGCCGCGCCGAGATCCGAGAGGTCGTCGAGCAGCGTGCCGACCTGGTTGCGGATCACGTCCATCCGCTCCGGCTCCAGCGCCTCACGCGACCAATCGGTCTGGGCGAGGACGAGGCCTTGCAGCGCCACGCCGTCGCCGTAGGCCGTGAGGGAGTTGCCGTCTTCGGCCAGGAATTCGCGCGCCTGGGCTACCAGCCCGTCCGCGTCACCCTCGAGCGCGCGCTGGTAGAAGCTCTCCTCAGGCTGGAGGGGCGGGCGGTCGCCGAGCATCACGTCGAAGAACTCGAAGCGGGGAACGTGGCGGCCGAGCACCACGAGCCCGACGGTGAGGGGCGTGGAGATGAGCAGGCCGATCGGCCCCCAGAGGAAGGCCCAGAAGCTGGCGGCGAGCACGACCGAGAGTGGCGAAAGGCCCGTGCGGCGCCCGAATAGAAGCGGCTCGAGCACCTGCCCCATCACCAGCCCGCAGAGAAGAAAGACGCCGAGCACGACGATGGCGGTGGACCAGCCGGGATCGACGGCGGCAGCCAGCAGCACCGGCGGCGTGACCGCTATGGGCGTGCCGATGAAGGGCACGAAGCGCATCAGCCCTGCCAGGATTCCCCAGAGGAGCGGGCTGGGAAGCCCGATCGCCGCCAGCACGCCCGAGATTGCCACCGCATAGCAGGCGTTCAGCGCCACCTGGGCCAGGAAGAGGCGGGAGAGGCGGCCGGCGGCGTCGTTCATCGCCGTCATCGTCCGGTGCAGGTCCCGCGCGCCGGCCAGGCGGATGGCGCGGTCCCGCAGGTCCTCCCGGTAGAGGAGCACGAGGATGCTGAAGATGATGACGAGCCCGGCAGTGGCCAGCGGCCGCAGCAGCGGGCCCAGCACGTTGCCGAGGACGCCAAGCAGCGCCGCGTCGGAGCGGCTGTTGGTGACGACCACGGCCTCGCCGGCAGTTGCCGCCGGCGCGCCGCCGCCGAGGAGGTCCTGCGCCCGGCGAAGCAGGTCCCCCAGCCCCTGCAGGGCACCGAGCTTCGCGCGGAGGGCGGCTGCGTAGCGAGGGATTTCCGCCGCCAGATCAGCGGCCTGCGCGCCCAGGGCCGTTCCGATCGCCCCGAGCACGAGGAAGGCGGCGAGCACTGCCGCCAGCACCGAAAGCCCCTTGCCCAGTCCCAGCCGCTGCAGCGACTTCGCGACCGGCGCGAGGACGAAGGCGAGGATCACCGCGAGAACGAGCGGCACAAGCACGTCCCGGCCGAAATAGAGGGCGGCGACGATGATGGCAGCGGAGACCAGCATCGCCGCCCCTGCCACGGGGTTACCGGTCGCGGGGGCTGGCGGCAGGCGTCGTTCGGTCGGGGCCATCAGGCGCGATTCGTTCCAGGCGGGCATTCGGGCAGGGCCGCGCCGTGCCACGCCCCTTGGCATCCCACCAGCCCCTTCCGGCGTTGCGCGCGGGAACGTCATCGGCGCTGCCGGTGAATGCAGCACGCCGGGCTGGCAGGATCGGCGCCGGAACCAAGGAACGCCCGTGCCCGACGCCCCTCTCCGAACCGGTTCTCTCTCCCGTGCGCGGGGCCTCCCGCGCCTTCCCCTGATTGCCGCGCTCCTGGCACTCCTGGCAGTCGCCACCGGTGCTGTCGGCACCCGCCTCAACGGACGGGACGCGACCGCCATCGACGCGGGCAACGAACTGGTCGTCGGGCTGGAGGGCGTGCTCTCCGCGATGAAGGACGTGGAGACGGGGCAGCGCGGCTTCCTCCTCGTCGGGCGGGAAGAATACCTGCAACCCTATGAGGAGGGGCTTGTCGCGGTCGAGGAGCGGCTCCGGGCTGTCGAACGACTGCGTGGGCCGGCGGGGCTGCCGGCCGAGGGCCGCCTGCGCGAGCTGATCGCCCGCCGGGAAGCGCTGGCCGAGCGCTCGGTAGCCCTTCGCCGCGCCGGCGGGGATGAGCAGGCCCGCGCGGTGATCGAGACCGGCCAGGGGCGGGAAGCGATGGACGCCATCCGCGCCGAGGTGGCCCGCGAGCAGGCGGCCGCCCGCGCGCAGGTGGAGGCGCTGAACCGTGAGAGCGACCGGCGTGGACTGCTGCTCTGGGGAGTCTCGGTCGGCGCGGCACTCCTCGCCTGCGGGCTGCTCGGCGCTTATGCCCGGTCGCGGCGACGGGCGGAGCGGCGGGCCAATGCGCTGCTGGACGCGGTGATGGCCAATGCGCCGGTCGGCCTCGGCTTCATCGGCCCCGACATGCGCGTCGTGAACGCCAACCAGGCCCTGTTGGAGATCGGGGAGCGCGCGATGGGATTGCCGCGGCCTGGCGTTGCCGGGATGGGCATGCCCGCGCTGCCGGACGCGGTGCGTGAACGGATCGCGCCGCGGCTGCGGGCCGTGCTCGATGGCGGCCGTGCGCAGTCCGAGGTGGAGGTGGAGACCGCCCCGCCCGACCGCCCGGGCGAGCGACACTACCTCATGGCCACGCTCTTCCCCCTCGCGCATTCCGGGGCAGGGACGGAGGGGGCCGGGCTGATCCTGGCGGATGTGACCCGCCGGCGACGCGCCGAGGACCGGCTGCGGCGCAGCGAGTCACGCTTCCGCACCCTGGCCAACTCCCTGCCCCAGCTCGCCTGGCAGGCGGACGCGGGGGGCGAGATCGAGTGGTACAACCGACGTTGGTACGAATTCACTGGCACCACCTTCGAGGCGATGAAGGGCTCCGGCTGGGTGGCCGTGCAGCACCCCGACCATGCCGAGCGCGTGCAGGCCGGCTTCCGCGCGGCCATCGCGGCGGGCGAGCCCTGGGAGGACTTCTTCCCGCTCCGCGGCGCCGATGGCGGCTATCGCTGGTTCCTCAGCCGGGCTGTGCCGATCCGCGACGATCCGGACGAGAACGGCGGAGGCGTCATCACCGGCTGGTTCGGCACCAACACCGACGCGACCGATCTGCGCGAGGCACAGGAGGAGGCGACGCTCGCGCGCGAGGCGGCCGAGGACGCCAACCGCGCGAAGAGCCAGTTCATCGCCAATATGAGCCACGAGCTGCGCACCCCGCTCTCTGCCGTGATCGGCTACTCGGAGATGCTGGAGGAGGAGGCCGAGGACCTCGAGGGCGGCGAGGCGCTGACAAAGGACCTGCGCAAGATCGGCGCCAATGCGCGCCACCTCCTCTCCCTCATCAATGACGTGCTCGACCTCTCCAAGATCGAGGCCGGGCGGATGGAAACCCATGCGGAGGATTTCGCGGTCTCCACCCTCGTCTCCGAGACCGTGGCGACGGTGCAGGCTTTGATGGAGGGCAAGGGCAACGCGCTGGAGGTGCAGGTGCCCGAGGGGCTCGGCACCATGCATTCCGACCAGGTGAAGCTGCGGCAGTGCCTGATCAACCTTCTCTCCAACGCAAACAAGTTCACGGAGAAGGGCCGCGTCACGCTCTCGGCGACGGAGGGGCGCGACGAGATGGGGCGGCGCGAGATCACCTTCCGCGTCTCCGACACCGGCATCGGCATGACGGGGGAGCAGCTCGCCCGGCTGTTCACCCGCTTCACCCAGGCCGATAGCTCCACCACGCGCCGCTTCGGCGGCACGGGCCTGGGGCTCGCCATTACGAAGGCCTTCTGCACCCTGCTGGGCGGCGGGATCGGCGTGGAGAGCGAGCCGGGGCGCGGCACCACCTTTACCATCCACGTGCCGATGGACATGACCGAGACCGGCCCCGAGCCCCAGGCCGAGGCGCTCTCCCTGCCGGACGCGGAGGAGCGCACGCAGGCCGGGCTGGTCCTTGTGGTGGACGACGACGCGGCGTCCCGCGAGCTGCTTTCCCGTTTCGTGGTGCGTGACGGCTTCGCCGTGCGCTGCGCCCATGACGGGGAGGAGGGGCTGCGCCTCGCGAAGGCGCTCCGCCCCACGGCCATCCTGCTGGACGTCATGATGCCCCGCATGGACGGCTGGTCCGTGCTGACGGCGCTGAAGGCGGACCCGGAACTGGCCGATACCCCCGTGGTGATGGTTTCCATCGTGCAGGAGCGGGCGCTGGCTGTCTCGCTCGGCGCCGCCGACTACCTCATCAAGCCCGTGCAGTGGCAACGGCTTCGCAACGTCCTTGACCGCTACCGCGCGCCCGGCGCCGCGCTGGTGGTGGAGGCCGAGCCCGAGGCGCGGGCCGACCTCCGCCGCCTTCTGGAGAGCGAGGGGTGGTCAGTCGAGGAGGCCGGCGGGACAGAGGCGGCGATGGCCCGGCTCACCCAACCCGACCCCGCGGCGGTGCCCGTCGGCCTGGTGCTCGTCGCCGTGCCCGGGCCGGAGGAGGAGGGGCTGCGCCTGGTGCACGGCCTCCGCGCGCGGGAGGACCTGCGGCACCTGCAGGTCATCGCCCTTACGGGCGGCGAGGTCGCGCCGGCTGAGTTGGAGGCGCTGCGTGGGCAGGTTCGTCGTGTACTGCCCGCCGATGACGAGCCGCCGGACGCTCTGCTCTCCGAACTGCGGCGCATCGCGCAGGCGCGCGCGGCAGGGAACCCGGCGCCTCCGCCCCCGTTGCAGCCGGAGACGGAGGCTGCCGCACGATGACGAAGATCCTGCTCGTGGAGGACCACGAGGAGCTCTGGGATTTCCTTTCCCGCCGGCTGCGCCGCCGCGGCTTCGATGTGGTGCTGGCGCATGACGGGCAGCAGGGCGTGGACATGGCTCGGGCCGAGCGGCCGGACGTCGTGCTGATGGACATGAACCTGCCGGTGATGGACGGTTGGACCGCCGCCCGCACCCTCCGCGCCGATCCGGACACCGCGGGCATCCCGATCATCGCCTTGACCGCCCATGCGATGTCGGGCGACAGGGACCGGATGCTGGAGGCGGGGTGCAACGACTACCACCCCAAGCCCGTGGACTTTCCCCAACTGCTCCAACAGATCGACGCGGCGATGCTGGCGGCCGAGGGGTAGCGGCCCGGCCGCACCCCTCAGCGGTCGCCGACGACGGCGAAGCCCTGGATCTCGATCTGGGCGGCGGGGTTGGCCAGGGCGGAGATGGTGATCAGCGCGCTGCCGGCGAAGTTGTCGCCGAAGATCTCGCGGCGGATCTGGGTCAGCCGGTCGCCGTTGCGGGCGTCGGTGATGAAGACCGTCATCTGCACCATGTCGCTCAGCTTGCCGCCGGCCCGCTCGATCGTCTGGCCCAGCAGCTTGAAGACCTGCCGCGCCTGGCCCTCGAAATTGCCGGCCAGCGAGGCGCCGCTGTCATCCACGGTGGCCGTCTGCCCGGCGAGCCAGACGATCTTGCCGCCCTCGGTGACGACGGCCAGCGAATAGGCGCGCTCCTGCGGGCGGGTGTCCTTGATGTAGTCCCGTGCGTCCGCGGCAGGGGCGGCAAAGGTGAGCAAGCCGAGCAGGGCGGCGGCGGTCAGCTTCGACATGGGCGATCTCCCGGTGCTGGTTGAGGACCAGCCAGCCGTTTGGCAATGGCCGTGCCAGGAGTGGCGTCCGGAACCCGGGTTGCAGCCGCCGTCAAAGCCGCGGCGCGATCCCCCCGATTCCGCTCGCGAGTTCCAGTCCAGCCAGCGCATTGAGGTAGGCCGCCCGGGCCGCGTTTCCGGCCACCCGCGTCGCGTTCAGCGTGCGCAGCGCGTCCAGGGTATCGAGCAGGGTGCGGCCGCCGGCAGCGTAGGCGGCTTCCGTCGAGCGATAAGCTTCCTCGGCGCGGCCAAGGGCGCTGCCGGTGGTCAGGTCGAGCAGGGATCGCGCCTGGACATAGGCCGACCAGGCCACCGCGAGATCCGATTGGGCATTGGCGAGCGCCGCCTGCGCCTGGGCTTGGGCCTGGCCGCGTTGGGCATTGGCCACGGCAATGTTCCCCTCCGTCAGGCGGCTGGTGAAGATCGGGATGGAGAGGCCGATGCCGAGCGTGTCGTTGGCGCGCACGGGCCGGTTGCTGTTCGGCAGGTCCTGGCTGAGTTCCGTGCGGGTGACGGTGCCGTTGACCGAGACGTCGCGCGAGCGCCCGGCCTCGGCCAGGCGCGTGTTGGCGTCGGCCGCATTCACGGCGCGGGAGGCGGCGAGCACGTCCGGCCGGTTCGGCAGCGCCTCGGCCAGGGTCTCGCGCGTCAGGTCCAGCGGCGGCGTTGAGTCGAAGCGGCCGCGCAGGTCGAAGGGCATGCCCGCGAGGATCGAGGGCACGGCGTCGCGCCCCGCGTTGCGCGCGGCGGGCTCGGCCGTGCGGCTGGCATCCACCCCAAGGAGCGCCGCGACCTGAGCGGCGGCGGCGGCGTAGGACTGGGCGGCGTTGGCCACGTCTTGCTCGAAGGGCAGGCGGCTGGCCTGGAAGCGCAGGAGGTCGGATTCCGGGATCGCGCCCTCCCGCACCTGCCGGGAGAGAAGGTTCTCCGTGCCATTCAGGCTGTTGCGGTTAGCCAGCGCCACCTGGAGGTTCGCGCGGGCCTGGAGCGCCTGAATGAAGAACTGGCGCAGCGTGAAGACCTGAGCCCGCAACGCATCGAGCACCTGCGCCTCGGCAACGCTGATCTGCTCGTCCGCGAGCCGGGTGCGCAACTCCCGCTTGCCGCCGCGCTCGATGGTGAAGCTGATGTTCAGCGAGGCGTTGTTGAGCGGGGAGACGTAGCGCTCGCCGTTGTAGCTGCGGAAGCGCCCGCCCTCGTTCACCTGCGCAGTGGTCTGGCCATAGCCGATGCTGCCAGCAGGGTTGGTGTTGGCGACCAGCCGCTGGGCGCGCGCGATATCAACGCCGCGGCGGGCGGCGATGACCGCGAGGTTGCGATCCACGAGCAGCGCCTCCGCCTCCGGCAACGTCAGGGCCGGGGCGCGGATCGGCAGCGGTGCCTCGGCAGGGGCGGTGCTGCGCGTCGCGCGGACCGGGCGGGCGGGCCGGCCGGGGGGCGTGGCGGCAGGCGCGGCCGGTGCCGTGATCGCTGCGGGGGCCGGTGCCTCCTGCGCGCGGCCGGGTGCCGCGAGCAGCGGGGCAAGCGCCCCCGCGGCGAGGAGCGCGCGGGCGGCGCGGCGGGGTAGGCGGGTCATCGTGTCAGGCCTCGGGGACGAGCGGGCGAGGAAGGGGTGGTCACTCGGCGGGGGCGGTGCGGGTGCCGGCGGCGATCTCCGCACGCTCCTCCCGCGCCGCGCGGCGGCGGCCGGTAAGGTCCACCGCCACCGGCAGCACGACGAGGATGAAGAGCGGCACGAGCCCGATGCCGCCGACCACCACGATCGCGAGCGGCTTCGTCACGTCCGCGCCGATGCCGTGGGCGAGCGCCATGGGCAGCAGGCCGCAGAAGGAGGCGAAGCAGGTCATCATGACCGGCCGCAGCCGGTCGAAGCCCGCGCGCGTCAGCGCCGGCGTCCAGGACATGCCCTCCTGCTCGCGCAGCTGGTTGAAGTAGGAGAGAAAGATGATCGCCTCCATCACCGTGATGCCGAGAAGGGCGAGGAAGCCGATCGCGGCCGGGACGGAGAAGTTCAGCCCCGCGACGGTGAGGGCGAGCACCCCGCCCGAGATGGAGAGCGGCAGGAGGGCGAAGACCATCAGCGTCTCCCGCAGCCGCCCGAAGGCGACGTAGAGGAGCACCGCGATGATGGCGAGCGCGATCGGCACCACCACCATCAGCCGGGCGACGGCCGCCTGCAGGTTCTTGAACTCGCCCACCCACTCCAGGCGGTAGCCCTGGGGCAGCTCCACGTTGCGCGCCACCCGTTCCTGCGATTCAAGCACCGCGCTGGCCGGGTCGCGGCCGCGGACGGAGAAGCGGACGGGCACGTAGCGGGAGGAGTTCTCGCGGTAGATGTAGGAGGCGCCGGAGACCATCTCAATGCGCGCGACATCCCGCAGCACGGCGTTGCCGCCCACCGGCACGCGGCCGATCGCGTCCATGCCGTCGCGGAAGCGCGGGGAGAGGCGGACGATGATGGGGAAGTTCCGGTCGCCGCCGGGCTCGTAGAAGTTGCCGGCCTCCTGCCCGCCGACGGCGGCGGAGATGGCGGTGTTCACGTCGTTGACCGTCAGGCCCAGCCGCGCGGCCTTCGCGCGGTCCACGCTGATGGACATGGTCTGCTGCCCGACGCTGAGCAGCACGCCGAGGTCGGCGATGCCCTGGACCTGCGACATCTCGCGCCGGATCTGGTCGGCGATGCGGGAGGCGACCACGGGATCCGGCCCGATGACCTTCACCGCGTTAGCGCCCTTCACGCCAGAGGCCGCCTCCTGGACGTTGTCCGAGATCGCCTGAGAGAAGGAGAACTCGACGCCCGCGAACTCGTCGTCCAGCCGCTTGTTGATGGCGGCGACCAGCCCGTCGCGGTCGTGGGCGGTGGTCCACTTCTCCTGCGGGATGAGAGGGACGAAGAACTCGGCGTTGAAGAAGCCGGCGCTGTCCGTGCCGTCGTCCGGCCGGCCCTGCTGGGAGGTGACGGTGATCACCTCCGGGAACTCCATCAGCACGCGGCGAATGTGGTTGGCGGTCGGGTTCCCCTCCTCCAGGCTGATGGTGGACGGCATGGTGGCGCGCAGCCAGATGCTCCCCTCCTCCAGCGTGGGCAGGAACTCGGCGCCGAGGCGCGTCATGACGCCCACGCTGCCGAGAAGCATGGCGCCGGCCAGGATCATCGTCAGCCCGCGCCGGCGCATGCCGCCGTTGAACAGGCGGGTATAGGCCCAGCGGATGCCCCGCACCGCGAAGGTGTCCTTCTCCTCCGTCTCCGGCTTGAAGAAGGTGGCGGCGAGCGCAGGGGTGACGGTGAAGGTAGCCAGCAGCGCGCCACCGATGGCGTAGGCATAGGTCTTGGCCATGGGGCCGAAGATGCGGCCCTCGATGCCGCCCATCGCGAAGAGCGGGATGAAGGCCGCGATGATGATCATGATCGAGAAGAGGATGGCGTTGTCCACCTCGCTCGCGGCCTTGAGCACGGTCATCGGCACCGGCCGCGGCTTCTGCCCGGGCGGCAGGTGGTGGCGGGCGAGATGCAGGTGGCGGAAGATGTTCTCCACCATGATCACGGTGGCATCCACCAGCAGGCCGAAGTCGAGCGCGCCGAGGGAGAGGAGGTTCGCACTCTCCCCGCGCGCCATCATCATCAGCACGGCGAAGAAGAAGGCAAAGGGGATGGTGGCGGCGATCACCGCCGCCCCGCGCAGGTCGCCCAGGAAGAGCCACTGGATGACCAGGATAAGGGCCACGCCTTCGAGGATGTTGTGGACCACCTTCACGGTGGTCGTGTTCACCAGGTCCTCGCGGTCATACAGGGGGACGATCTTCACGCCGGGGGGCAGCACGCCGCCCTCGTTGATGCGCTTCACCTCCGCCTGGACGCCGTGGATGGTGGGCAGGGTCTGCTCGCCGCGCCGCATCAGCACGGTGCCGAGCATCACGTCGTCGTCGTTCTCGTGGCCCGCGATGCCGAGGCGCGGCAGGTTGCCCACGCCGACGGTCGCCACGTCCGAGACGAGAACGGGGCTGCCGTTCTGGCTGCCGAGGACGACGTTGCGGATGTCATCGAGCGAGTGGATGAGGCCGATGCCCTGCACCACCACCGATTGCGGCCCGACGTTCAGCGTGCCCGCGCCGACATTGACCGAGCCGTTGCGGATCGCGTCCACCACCGCCGGCAGCGAAAGGCCGTAGGCGTTCATCCGCCCGAGATCGACCTGGACCGAGTAGGTCTTGGAGATGCCGCCGAAGGAGGTGACGTCGATCACGCCCGGCACGCGCTTGAAGCGGCGGTCGAGCACCCATTCCTGAAGCGTCTTGAGGTCCTCAAGCGGGTAGCCCGGCGGGCCGACGAGGCGGTAGCGCATGATCTCGCCGATCGGCGAGGCCGGGGAGATGCCGGGCTGGGCGCCATTTGGTAGAGCGCCGAGCTGGCCGAGGCGGTTCAGCACCTGCTGCACCGCCTCCTCGTAGGTGTAGTTGAAGTTGAACTGGACCCGCACGTCCGAGAGGCCGAAGAGGCTCGTGGAGCGCAGCGTCGTGAGGTTCGGCAGGCCCGACATCGCCACCTCGATCGGAATCGTGATGGTGCGCTCGATCTCCTCGGCGTTCTGGCCGGCGTTCTGGGTGATGACCACCACGGTGGGCGGCACCGGATCCGGATAGGCCTCGATGTTCAGGTGCTGGAAGCCGAGAACGCCCACCACCATGAAGACGACGAAGAACAGCAGCACGAGCGGACGGCGCTCGAGTGACTGAGCAACGAGGTGACGCAAGGGGGCGGCTCCCGGGGCGGGGGGATCATGGTGCGGCGAGGATCGGAACCCGGGCTGCTGCACCCCGCCGACCTCTGGCAGCGTTGATCTGAGGCCTTCGAAGCCTCACTGGAAGAGCGAAAATCCGCGTGTAAGCCGCTTGTAAGGCAGGGGGTGCATAAGACGATCAGGGATGGCGGGCGCGCTCGTCCCGCCCCTTCGTCCAGGTAGCAGGTGCTGGCCATGAACATGCTGACCCCTCCTCAGCTCGCCGAGGCCGCCTCCGTCCAGACCATTGTGGGCGGCGCCGTGCCGCATAAGGCTCCAGCCGTGCCCGAGACCCCGGCCGCCCGGCCGCGCCGCCGCCTGCCGCTGCTGCTCGCCGGCCTCGCCGTGATCGGCGCCGGCGGCTTCTACGCCTACAAGGAGCTTGGCTCGCCCGCGGTGCCCGCGGTGGTCTCGCCTGCCCAGGCCGCCTCCAACACAGGCCGCATGGCGGATGGCTCCTTCAAGCTCTCCCCCACCGAGGCGAAGCTGCTGCGCGTCGAGCCCGTAGTGGCGCGCGCCTTCCGACCCGAGCGCGTGGCCGAGGGCCGCATCTCCTTCAACGAGGAGCGCTCCACCCCGATCTTCGCGCCCTATACTGGCCGCGTGGTCCGCGCCGTGGCCCAGCCCGGCCAGCAGGTTCAGGCCGGGGACGTGCTGTTCGAGATCGAGACGACCGACCTGACCGGCGCGGCCAACGACCTCCTCTCCGCGCTCGATGCCGCCGGCAAGGCGCGCACCCAGGTGGACCTGTTCCGCCGCAACGAGACCCGCCAGCGCGACCTCTTCGCCGCCAAGGCGGCCGCTCGCCGCGACCTGGAGCAGGCGCAGGCCGACCTGGCCAATGCCCTCTCCGACCAGCGCACCGCTGAGGCTACCCTCGCCGCCGCGCGGGACCGGCTCCGCGTGCTCGGCCGCGACGCCGCCTCCATCGCCGAGATCGAGCGCACCCGACATGTGAACGCCGTGGTGGCCGTGACGGCGCCGCTGGCGGGCACCGTGGTGCAGCGCCGCATCGGCCCGGGCCAGTGGCTGAATGCCGGCGGCTCGGACCCGATCTACACCATCGCCGATCTTTCCCAGATGTGGCTGGTAGCCGGCGTGCGCGAGATGGACGCGCCGCTCGTCCGCGTCGGCCAGGTTGTGCAGGTGAGCGTGGACGCGCTGCCCGGTCGGAGCTTCGAGGCCCGCATCGACAACGTGGCCAACGCGCTGGACGCGACTACCCGCCGCCTGACCGTGCGCGCCGCTGTGCAGGACCCTGACCACCTGCTGAAGCCGGAGATGTTCGCCTCCTTCCGCATCGCGGTGGGGGACGCGAATGACGCGGTCGCGGTGCCCGCCGGCGCGCTGATCTACCGCGGCGCCACCACCTCCCTCTGGGAGGCGCTGGGCGATGACCGCTTCGTCATGCGCCGCGTGAAGACCGGCCTGCAGTCCGACGGCATGGTGCAGGTGACCGAGGGGCTGAACCCCGGTGCCCGCGTGGTGACCGGCGGCGCCCTCTTCATCGACCGTGCGGCCCAGGACTGAACGGGTTCTCTCCAGAGCCGCAAGAACCAGCCCTTATCCCGCCGACAGACTGGCCGGTGCCTGCGTCACGGCAATAATCGCCGGCGCGGGCGCCAGAGGCAGGTGGAGTGAGAAGGCTGCGCCACCGCCTGGCGCATCGGCCACTTCGGCCGCGCCGCCATGGGCGTGCACGATGCGCTCCACAATCGAGAGGCCGAGACCCAGGCCGCGCCGATGGGTATCGCCCGCCCGCCAGTGACGGCGGAAGACGTTGCGCCGCTCGGTCTCCGGCACGCCGCGACCCTGGTCGGCCACCTCCACCACCGCCATGCCGTTCCTGGGCGAGCCGAGGCTCAGTGTCACGGCGCCACCGGGCGGCGAGTGCGAGAGGGCATTGTCCATCAGGTTGCGCAGCGCCCGGCCGATCGCCTCCCGCTCCCCCCTGACCCAGATGGGGCCGTTGCTGGCGGGGGCGATCACGGGATGGCCCTCGCGCTCGGCCATGGGGGCGAAGCGCCGGGCGGTGTCGGCGGCCAGTTCCGCGAGATCGAAGGCGCCCTCGGTCACGGGCATGTCGCGGGCGGCCTCGGCTGCCTCCAGCAGGTCGGAGACGAGCTGGGCGAGTTCCTGGATGTCGCGGCGCAGCCGGTCCGTCACCTCGTCGGCGTTCAGCAGGTCCAGTTCGGCCTGGATGATGGCGAGCGGGGTGCGCAGCTCGTGCGCGACCTCGGCCGAGAAGCCGCGCTGCCATTCGAGGCTGTCGTCGAGGCGGTCCAGCGCCCCGTTCACCGCCTCGATCAGGGGCAGCAATTCGAGCGGGATCTCGCTCTCGTCGAGGCGGGGCGGACCGCCGTGGCCGATCAGCTCCGCCTCCCGCGCCGCGCGGCGGAGGGGGGCGGAAAGAAGGATCAGCAGCCCAATATTCGCGATGAAGAGAAGGACGGCGCCGAGGGCCAGCACGGCCATGATGGGCCCCAGCGCCGCGGCCGGCACGTCGTCGAGGACGATGTAGGATCGCTCCATGTCCTGGGCGATCTGCAGCGCCAGCCGGCCGTCGGGCGTTTCGATCCAGCGGGTGACGCCCCAGAGGCGGGTGCCGTCCTGCCCGATCTGGAAGGTGGAGGGGATCGAGCCGTTCTCCTCAACGCGGGGCAGCTGCTCCCGCACGCCAGGGGAGGTGGCCAGGCGGTGGCCCTGAGCGTCGGTGACGGCGTAGAGCATCGAGCCGCTCGAACTGTCGAAGCGCCGCGACGCCTCCGTGCGGATCGGGCGGGAGAGGCCGGCGAGCCCATCCTTCTCCAGCCGCTCGGTCAGGTCGTTGCCGGAGGCGAGGATGCCCCGCTGGTGCTCGGTCCAGACCACGCGGTTGATGGTGTGGTGCAGGATGAGGCCGCCGATCACCAGTGCCCCGAAGCCGATCACCGCATAGGCGACGGCCAAACGCAGGACGAGGCTGTAGGGCTTGCCCGGAGCGGCGGTCGGAGGAGCTGCGGCCATGGGTGGAGGCTACTCGCGCCAGGCGCTGCTTGTCTCGTCCCGCTTCGGGCATCGGTGCGGCTTGTCCGGCCCCCGGCGGCGACGCACTCTCCGCGAGATTGCCGAGGGGAAGAGGGCATGCGGGTCCTGCTCGTGGAGGACAACGCGCGGCTCGCGCAGCTGCTGGCGGAGGGGCTGCGGCGGGCGGGCTGGCACGCGGATACCGGCGGCTCGATCGAGGAGGCGGAGGCGGCGCTGGCAACCGGCGAGTACGACGCCGTCGTGCTCGACCGCGGGCTGCCGGACGGCGACGGAATCGATCTGGTGCGCCGCCTCCGGCACCGCCTCGGCGCGCCGCCCGTCCTGATGATGACCGCCCGCGGCGAGGTGGCCGAGGTGGTGGAAGGGCTGGACCTCGGCGCCGACGACTACATGGTCAAGCCGGTCTCCCTCGTGGAGCTCGTCGCCCGCCTGAACGCGGCGCAGCGGCGGGGCGGGCGCGGGCCCGCGCCGCTGGTGATGGGCGCCCTCTCGCTCGATCCGCTATCGCGCGCACTGACCGTCGCTGGCGCCGCCTTCGACCCCCCGCCGCGGGAGCGCACGCTGCTCGAGGTGCTGCTGCGCGCCGCCCCTCGCCCCGTGGCGAAGGAGACGCTGGAGGCGCGGCTTGCCGGGTTGGACCGGGCGGTGCAGCCGAACGCGGTGGAGGTCTATGTCCACCGGCTCCGGGCGCGGCTGGGGCAGGCGGGGGCGGGGGTGGTGATCCAGACGGTGCGCGGACTAGGATATCGGCTGGAAGCCGCCCCGCCCGGGGAGTCGGCCACGGCCTGACCGAACCGGTAAGGCGGCGGAGCGGAGGAGCGGCATGATGCGCCGATGGATCCCGGTGGTGGTGGCGCTCGCGGGGCTCGCCGCCTGTTCCACCGAGCAGCCGCCGCCGGCCGCCATGCCTCAGGCGGAGCTGCGGGCCCCCACCCTGCCGCCGGGCTCGCTGCTCGTGGCGCTTCCGGGCGTGCCGCCCGTGGCACGGGGGTTGAGAGCGGAGCTGACCCGCGGCGGGCCCGCGGTCTGCAGCGAGATCGTCGACGCGGTTCTGCAACCGGCGGAGAACGGGTTGTTCCGGCTCGTCACCGCCCGGCCAGGCCTGCTGGTGACGCGGGAGACAGTACTGCGCCGGACCGATGCACCACCGGGCGCCCCCGAGCTGGCGCTGGAGGGCGCCAATAACGGCCGCTGCGACTATCTACTCCGCACGGCGGAGCTGAAGAGGGCCTAGCTCGCGGGCTGCTCGCCGAGGCGGCGGGAGAGGCCCTCGAACTCGCGGCGCAGCGCCTCGCCCTCGAAGGGAAGGATCACCGGCGGGCGGATGGCGGTGACGGCGCCGAAGTCGCGCTCCGCTCGCATCAGCGCGGCCACGTCGTAGGCGAGGGAGGCCGTCCGCGCCGTGTTGTCCGCCACGCCGCGCGCCGCCCGCGTCCGGTCGAGGGCCTGAGTGAGGCTCGTCCGCTGGTCCTGCAGGTGGCGGCGGTAGAGATCGGTGGCGCGCAGCGTCAGGTCCTGCGTGCGCAGGTTGGCTTCAAGCGACGCGCGCAGCCCCGGATCGCGCATCGGGCGCAGGCGGGCCTGGGCATCGTTCCGCAGGTCCCGCGTCTCGCGGTCGATCGCGTCGAGGTGTGGAAGGAGCAGGTTGTCGATGCGGGAGACGGCCTCGGCCTGCACCGTCTCGAGCACCGCCAGCAGCGTGGCGTGAATGCCGTAGTAGCGGCGCAGAACCGCCTCGTTGTCGCCCGCGCCGGCAACGGCCGCGCGGAGATCGGCCTCCAGCTTCTCCACACTCGCGTAAGCCGCGAGAAGAGCGACCATGTCGTCCCCGTTGACGGAGATCGCGAGCTTCTCCGCCGCCTCGCGCGAGATGGTGACGCCGATCTCCGCAAGCCTGGCGACGAACGCGTCGATGCGGCGGGAGGCCTCGGCGCCGGCGCGGGAAGCCTGGGCCTCCAGCTCGGTGGCGTCGCTGCCGGCGATGCGAGCGGCGGCCGCACGGTCGCGCAGCTCGGCGAGGCGGGCGCGGGCGTCCCGAAGGCTGCGCAACTCGCCCATCGCCTCGCTGCCGGCCATGGTGGAAGCGGCGGCGCGGAGCAGGGCCTGCACCCGGTCCCGGGCGGTTGGGTCGTGCTGTTCCTCGATGCCTCTTGCGTCGGCCTGCGCCTCCGTCACCCGGCCGACCGCAGCAAGCGAGGCGGCGCGGTCCGGCTCGCGAGCCGGGGCGCGATCAGCGGTGCTGCCGCGCCCTGGCCCGGGGCCGCCGCCTACCTCGCCGAGGCGGAGCGCCGCGTGGCGAAGCCCGTTCTCGAGGTTCGTGACCCAGTCCGGCCGTTGGAAGGCGACAAGTGCGGCAAGGAGAGCGATGGGGATGAGGAAGCGCATGCTTGGATCCTGAAAGACAGGGTGACAGATCGTCGCGCAGGGCCACTTATAGGGGTGGTTCACAAGCCGCCACGGGGCACGAAGGGCGGCTTTTCAGCTCTGTGCGTGCGGTGCAGACTCATCGCATCCGAGACCGGAAAGAGTGGGGTTGTGACCAAACAAGAACAATTTCTATGGATCGTGCAGACCGCGATCATCGTGAATGCGGTCCGGCTCTCTGCCGGGACGGGGAATGGAGCAGACGTGTCCGACATCTCGCTGACCGCCAACTGGGCGGCGATATCGGACGCGATCAGGGCGAGCGAACTGATCCCGGCCGACATGGATGCCGATGCCGCGGCCGATGACTACTGCACCTACATGCTCAGCAATGAGCGTCGGGCGGAGACCCAGGCGCATGGGCATCCGCTGCCCTGCCCGGAGTGGTTCGCGCGGTCCTGACGCCGCGGGTTCTTCATGAAAAAGGCCCTGGGCCGGATCTCTCCGGCCCAGGGCCCTTTCATACGGCGGCGTTTCGCCGCGCCGGCTGATCCGCCGGCGCGGCGGTCGCTGCGACTCAGGCCTGGCGGAGGTTGCCGGCCGAGAACTTGCCGTTGTTGCCCGACTGCACGTCGTACTCGAGCTTGTCGCCCTCACGCACGTCCAGGCCGGCGCGCTGCACGTCGGAGATGTGGAGGAAGACGTCCTTCGAGCCGTCGGAGGGCTGGATGAAGCCGTAGCCCTTGGTCGCGTTGAACCACTTCACGGTACCGGTCGCCATAATGTTGCATCCGATCAAAAAAGAAAAACCGCGGGGCAACATTACCCAGCGGATCACCTTCGCCTTGAAACGGAAACAAACCTGACACCCGTGAGGGCAGAGGAAGCAAACCGAAACAACGAAACCTGACATGCCCAATATGGGCTCTTTTGACTCGGTTGCAAGAAGTTCCTTTGGGTGACCTCCCCATCAGAGAAGTACCAAGCGGCGCCGCTGCGCTCCCTCTCCCGCCGCTCAGAGCCACCCTCGCTGGCGGAAGCCGTCCAGGTCAGTGCCGGGCGGGGCGTACCAACCGCCCGCTCGGTAGCGGGCGCCGAGGCTCATCGCCGCCTCCTTGTTCCCGAAGGGGATGCGGAGCGGCGTCTCGCCCTCCACCGGCTCCGGCCCGGGCGCGGTGGGTCGGCGCGCGCGGGGCTTGGCGGTGGATTTCCTCATCGCTCTCGGTGCCCCCGTCCGCGCAGGGCCTGGGGTCTCCGACGCGCCTTCCGCCGCCGGGCGGGTGGTTCGGCGTGGTACCCGGCGAACGGGGCGTGGCGCATCGCCAGGTGCTGCCGACGCCGCCTCGCGCTTGCCAGCGTGCTCATCGAGGAAGGCCCGGCAGGCAGCGGCGGAGGCGGTGTAGCCGCGCGGTGGCTTGATCCCCTTCTGTCGGGCGAGGCTTTCGACAAAGCGCTTCATGGCGGGCGTAGGCGCCCCAGCCGCGCCGCCCGCGCGGCGCGCGCCGCCGAGCAGGGCGGGATCCGCCGGTCCCGCGTTCTCCTGCAGTCGGCCGATGATGCGGCTGGCCTGGGCGCAGACCGCGTCGATGGCGCCCATCATCTCTTGCTGGCCGACCAGCACCTCGTCCAGGAGGCGCTCCATCTGCGCGGTGACGCCGGGATCGACGAGGGCGGGGTCCGCGCGCTCCAGCACCGCGTGGAGGGAGAGGCCGCGCTCCGTAGGCACGATGTTCTTGCCGTCGATGGCGAGGAACTCCTGCCCCTTGAGGCCGCGGATGATCTCGGCGCGCGTGGCGGGGGTGCCGATGCCCTTGGCTTCCTTCAGCCGCTCCTGCAATGCCTCGTCCTCCACGAAGCGCCAGGCGTTCTGCATGGCCTCGATCAGCGTGCCTTCATTGTAGCGTGGCGGCGGACGGGTCTCCTTCGTCTCGACCTCCGCGTCGTGCAGCCGGGCGGGCTCGCCGTCGCGCAGCGGGGGCAGGAGCTGCGCGTCCTCGCCCTTTTCATCGGCCGGTTGCCAGTTCGGGAAGGCGGCGCGCCAGCCCAGCTCAATCGGTTGGCGGCCGGCGGCGCGGAAGAGATGGCCGCGCACGTCCATCGTAGCGGTGGTCTGGCGGTACCGGAAATCGGGCATAACGGCTGCGAGGTAGGAGCGCGCGATCACGTCGAAGAGCTTGCGCTCGTCCGAGGTGAGGCGTGGCCAGGCCGTGCGCAGGGTGTCCACCGTGTTCACATTGGGGATGACGGCGTGGTGGCTGGCCCCGGCCAGGCCCTTGTCGTGGAAGTGGCCGGAGGCGCCGCGGCGGACGACCGGCGGCTGCGGCACCGGAACTTCGCTGAAGGTGCGGCCGACCTGAAGCCCTGCCACGATGCGCGGCACGTCCGGGATGAGGCTTTCCGGCAGGTAGCGCGTCTCGGCGCGGGGATAGGTGATGACCTTCTTGCCCTCTCCGTCATAGAGCTGCTGCGCGACCTCCAGCGTGTGGGCGGCCGACCAGCCGAAGCGGGAGCCGCAGAGCTTCTGAAGCGAGGGCAGGTCGTGCAGCCGGGGAGGGCCCTGGCGCTTGTCCTCCACGCGCACGTTCAGCGGTCCCTCGAAGCCCTCCGCCAGGGCCGCGATGGCGTCGGCGTCCTCCTGCTTGAGGATGCGCTCCTTCGGGGCATGGCGGAGGCGGAGGGAGCCGGCGGCGGCCTCGGCCGTCGCGACCACCTCGAAATAGGTTTGCGGGACGAAGTTCCGGATCTCGAGTTCGCGGCGGCAGACGATGGCGAGCGTCGGCGTCTTCACCCGGCCGACGCCGATGACGCTGCGGGCGCCGCGGGCAAGCGTGACGGTCGCGGTGCGGGTGAGGGAGAGATTGTAGATCTGGTCCGCCTGGCGCCGGGCGACGGCGGCGGCGTAGAGGCGGGCGTACTCCGCGTTCGGGCGTGCCCTCGCGAAGGCGTCGCGGATCGTCTGCGGGTCCTGGGCGGTGAAGATCACGCGCATGACGCGGCCGCGATACTTCAGATGCTCCAGGATCTCCTGGCCGATCAGCTGGCCCTCCCGGTCGCAGTCGGTGGCGAGCCAGACGCAGTCCGCGCTGCGCAGGGCGTCGCGAATGGCCTTCAGCTTGGAGGCCTTGTTGCCGCCGTGGGCCGGCTTGGTCGGGTAGAGACCCTCCGGACGCAGGAGGATGGGGGACCAGCGCTTCCATTCCGGCACGGCCTCCTCCGGCTCCACGAGGTCGAAGAGGTGGCCCTCGGCCGGAAGGATCATGCCATAGCGCGCTCCGACGGCGGCGCGGACGTCCTTTGCCTGGCTGGTCTTCTCGGTGATGACGATCTGGGCAGGCATGGGCTCGGGGAGGAGGGCTCTGGCGTCTGGGCGTAAGTGACGGTCCGATGGCCGTCCGCGAGGGATGGATTGTAGTGCGGGCGGGCCACGGCCTCCAGGCGGGCCGGGCCGACACTCGTCAAATCAACGATCTGCGGCTTTCCGCCCCTCAGCTTCCCCGATATGGCTGCGCGCCTCCACCCGCAGAGCAGTCCCTGATGAGCCGATCCTTCCTTCTTGGCCTCGCCCTTCTTCTCGCAACTTCCGCAGGGAGCGGCGCGGTGGCGGAGACCTGCAGCAGCTCGACGCTTGCCTCAGGTGATTTCGCCGTCGCCCGCTGGTGTGGCGATCCGCCGGCGCCGGGAACACTGCGCATGGTGCGGCGAGGTGGCCGGGCCGAGGAGTTCTTGAACGTACCGCTCGATACTTACCGCGAGGTGGTCCGTACACCGCGCGTGGCCCAGTACGTCGCGGACGACATCGTGCCGCGCTTCGAGCGTCAGGCGGCAGCGCCAGAGCCGGCGCCAGCCCGGTCAAGGACGGCAGCGGAGGGAATGGGGGCGCACCCCGCCCGGCTCCGGCGTGTTGCCGCACAGCCTCCTGCGGCAGCCGCAATGGAGCGGGCCGAGACGGGCAGCGCCGTTGGCGTCCCCCCATCCGCTCGCCGGCATAGGGATCGTCGCCCGGCAGAGGATGAGCAGGCTGGGGCTGAGCCGCAGGGCACGAGCGCAAAGCAAGTGAGCAGGATCGCTGCTCGTCGAGCGAGACAGGCTGCGCGCGCCAGAGAGGAGCAGGACCGCTAGGCGGGCGATCTGCGTGGCAGGAGTGTCAGGGCTCACTCGCAAGCATGCCGAAAGGCACTTGCAAGGCAGCGCCGGCGGAAGTATCTCGCCGCTCCGCAGTTCAGCGGAGTCATCGATCTTTCACCTTCCTTCGCTTCCTGATGGTGTCCAGGCATTATCTCGAAGATTGAGGGTTCGTGGAAAAATAGGTGGATCCGTTAGGATTTCTTGATTGGTGACGTAATGGCCGCGAGGCCTGCGGTTACAGGTCTGGTGATCCGGAAGTTTTCTTCCAGAAAGGCGAAAAGAGGGGTTGATCCAGACGCTCCCGGCGCCTATATCAATCCCAGACGAACGACGGTTCTTCTCTCTGATAAGCGACGGCGAGTTATCTCGAAGTTAGCTGAAATTTGGAGGGTAAGTTAACCATCGGACAGGCTGGCCCGTTTCGGGCCGTCTGCTCGTTCTTTCAAATTCGCATCTGTTTTTTGGAAGTGCAGTTAGAGCTGTGCTGCTGCTGGTGGTGTTGTTTCTGTTGCCTTGTGTGGTGATGGGGATGGTGTTGCTGGTGAGGTGGTATGGTTTTAGCTGATCGAGAGTGGTGAGCGGAGTTAGTGGTCGGCTCATGGTGTTATGCTGGATGGTAAGTTTGGCATGGCATGATGAACTTGAGAGTTTGATCCTGGCTCAGAGCGAACGCTGGCGGCATGCTTAACACATGCAAGTCGCACGGACGGTTTCGGCCGTTAGTGGCGGACGGGTGAGTAACGCGTAGGAACATATCCAGGGGT
>NZ_JONP01000013.1 GCF_000711725.1 Roseomonas aerilata DSM 19363
GAGAATGAATTCTCTCCCCCCGGACCCCCCACTCATCTTTTTCTTCGGGTTGGAAATCCTGGACAGCCGGTGCGCCTCGGGTCCTGGACCCGAGGCGACTGCAGGTTCAGGAAGGTTCCGCGACAGCCAGATGGGGGTCCAGGGGCCTCAGGCCCTTGGCGGGGTGGGATGAACGCTGCGCGTTCACCCGGGAGGTCCGGAGAGGGCAGCGCCCTCTCCGGGGCCATCGGAACCACCCCCAGCCCCTTGGCGATCCGCCCGCCCGCGCGAAGAATGGCCCCATGACGATGGAACGACGCAATCGGGGCTGGACCCTGCACCGGGGGGGCACCGCACGCGGCACGCCCGCCGCCGCCCAGGCCGAAGTGCTCCGCAAGCTCACCCGCGCGGTGATGTCCACCTGCCTCTGGGACCCGGAGGAGGAGGGGATCTCCTGGGCGCTGGGCGACATGCGCTTCCTCACGGTCTCGGCGATGCTGCCGGAGATGGGGGAGGCCGCCTACGCCCAGGTCTTCTCCGCGCCCTTCGCCAGCAGCGCGGTGGAGGTCGCCTCCGGCCGCTTCGCCCCGCGCGGGGTCTTCGCGAATCTGCCGGTCTCCGCCCGCAAGCGCGCCGGCGTGCTGAAGAACCTCGGCCTCACCCTGCCGCCGCAGGGCCGGGAGGACTGGTCGCGCGACCTGCCGCCGCTGGACGAGGCCGGCTGCGCCTCCCTCGCCCACACGGTGATGGAGGCGCTGATCGGTGCCTTCGGCTGGAACCCCTCCATCCCCCTCCAGGCCTCGGTGATCCACGAAACGGCGCTGGGCGAATCCGAGGCCTTCCTCGAGGGCCTGCGCCCGATCCATGTCGAGGGCCTGCTGCGCGAGGCCGGGCTTGAGATCATCGAGGGCGAGCCCGAGGACGACGACGAGGCGCCCGCCTTCCTCGTCCAGCACGGCGCGCCCCTGCCGTTCCAGGTGGAGCTGGTGGACCCCGTGGAGGAGGAAGACCCCCCGGCGCTCGCCTGGCACTACGGCACCATCGTCTTCTCCCTCGCGATCAGCGTGGAGGAAGGCGACGCCCTGGCCCTGGCCCTCGCCCTGCACGGCCTCACGCGATGGGCCCGCGTGGAGCTGCCGGAGGAACGCCGCGTGGTGGTCTCCCGCCTCGACAGCGTGGAAGGCGTCACCCCCGAAGGGCTGCGCGCCATGCTCGACCGCTGGCTCGAGGAACTGACGGCAGTCCGCAGCCGCCTCGAGCGCGGTCCGGGCGAGGTGGAGGAGGAGTAGGGAAGGGAGGGCGCCTCAGGCCACGCGGATCCCCGCCAGGAAGCCGTCCACCTTCTCGCGCAGCGTCTCGGACTGGCGCGCCAGCTCGCCCGAGGCCGCGCGCACCTGCCGGGCGGCAACCCCGGTGCGCTCGGCGCCCGCAGTAACCCCGGAGGCGTGGCGCGACACGTCCTGGGTGCCGCTCGCGGCCTCGGCCACGGCGCGGCCGATCTCCTGGGTGGCGGCGCTCTGCTGCTCGGCCGCGGCCGCCACCTGCGTGGTGATGCCGCCCATCTCCTCGATCGTGCGCACGATGCCCCCGATCGCCTGCACGGCCCGCTCGGTCTCGCCCTGCATGGCCGAGATCTGGGCGCCGATCTCCTCGGTCGCCTTGGCGGTCTGGGCGGCCAGGGTCTTCACCTCGCTCGCCACCACCGCGAAGCCGCGCCCTGCCTCGCCCGCCCGCGCCGCCTCGATCGTGGCGTTCAGCGCCAGCAGGTTCGTCTGCCCCGCGATGTCGCCGATCAGCCGCACCACGTCCCCGATGCTGCGCGCAGCCTCGGAAAGGCGTCCCACGGCACTGTCGGTGGAGCGCGCGTCCCCGGCGGCGCGCCGCGCGACATCGGCGGAGTTCGTCACTTGGCGAGAGACCTCCGCGATGGAGGCGGCCAGCTCCTCGGTGGAGGCGGCGACGGTCTGCACGTTCGCGCTCGCCTGCTCGGAGGCGGCGGCGACGGAGGTGGCGCGCTCCACCCCGTCATGCGCGGTGGCGGCCATCTCGCCCGCCGTCGCGTCCAGCCTGGTGGCGGCGGCGGCAACGCCGCGCAGGACCTCCCCCGCCTCCGCCTCGAAGCCGCGCACAAGCGCTTCCAACCGCTCCGCGCGCTCGGCCTTGGCGCGCTCCTCCTCGGCCCGGGTCGCGGCCAGGCCGTCGGCCTCGCGCAGCCCGTTGCGGCAGGCCTCGGTCGCGCGGACCATCTCGCCGATCTCGTCCTCGCGCAGGGCGTCGGGCAGCTCGAAGGCGTAGTCCCGACGGGCGAGCCGCAGCATGGCGTCGCGCTGGCGCAGCAGCGGGCGGGTGAGGCGGCGGCGCACCATCACGTTCGCCACGAGCGCGAGCGCGCAGAGCAGCACGGCCGCGGCGGCCGATCCGGCGAGCCAGAGCTTCAGCGAGGCGGCGCGGGCGCGGGCGAGGTCGCCCACGCTCACCAGGGCGGCCTCGGCAACCTCGACCATGCGGCCGGTGGACCGGTCCACGGCGGCATTCATCTCGGCGGGGGTCACGGCGGGCTGGCGGCCCTCGGCCAGGGCCTTCTCCACGCCGTCGCGCAGGGCGGCGAAGCGGCTGAAATACTCCTCCTTCACGGCCTCGATCGCCGCGCGGACCGGCGCCGGGACGATCGGGGCGACGCCCACCACCAGCGGCCAGGTCGCCCCGATGCGGGCGCGAAGCTGGGTCATGGAAACCCTCTCGGCCGCGGTGACGGCACGATTGGTGATGCCGGCGACGAGGAAGTCGCGCTCCAGCCCCGCCGCGTCGCGCGTGGCGTAGGCCGCGTCCTTCACCTGGGCGAGGGTCGCGCTCGGCCCGTCGATGCCGCGGACCTGCGCGGTCAGCGCGCTGCTCACCTCCTCCAGAAGGTCCACCAGGGTGGTGGCGGCCGTGTTGAAGCGGTCGCCGATGGCCGCCGGGCGCTGCGGCAGGGGCAGGGAAAGGGCCGGCTCGCCCTCCCGCCGCACGGCGTCGAGGGCATTGCGGGCCGCGGCGAGCCGCGCGGGAACGTCGCCGCCGGCGCAGGTGATGGCGGCGCAGGCGTCCGCGAGGGAATCGAGCGCGGGATTGGCCCGGGCGCGCGCCTGGCGCACGCCTTCCAGCAGCGCCGGGTCGGCGGGGGCCGCGGCACGCAGCGCCGTCCGCAACGGGCCGCGCTCCACCCGCGTGGCCTGCAGGGCGACGAAGGCCAGGCGGGTGGCATCGGCGACGAGGACGGCGCGCGTCGCTGCCTGGAGGTCCTGCGAGGTCCGGAAGAAGAGCCAGACCGAGCTGCCGACGAGCGGGACGCAGAGGGCGCCGATCAACAGGCCGAGCTGCAGGGCAAGCGAGAGCCGGATCCTCATCGATGATCTCCTCGGGCGAAAGCCGCCATGCGGATCGGTCCGCCTGTGCCGCTGGAGGATCGGTGAATTCGGTGAAGGCACCGTCAATCAGGAGGGAGGGAAAAGCACTCGCGAGGGGCAAGGGCGCAGATTTTCCGCACCCCGGCGATCCGCGCCCGGACCCGGCGCAGCGCCGCGGCGTTATTCCATCGTGCGAAACAGGAGACCGGCGTGGCCTATCTACTCGCGATCATCGCCGGGGTGCTGAACATGCTCCAGTCCGGCAGCAACTCGACCCTCAACGAGAAGCTGAACGCCGGGCCCGTCGCCCCGGCCCTGGTCGTCTACCTCACGGGCATCGCGGCAGTGCTCGTCGCCTCCCCCTTCATCGGCCGACCCCTCTCCGGGATCATGGGGCGCGTGGGGGATGTGCCCTGGTGGGGCTGGATCGGCGGCGCCATGGGCGCCTTCTACGTCGTCGTGACGCTGACGGAAGCAAAGGCCATGGGCGCCGGCGCCTTCACCGCCATCACCCTGACCGCGGCCATCGTCACCAGCCTCCTCCTCGACCACTACGGCCTGCTCGGCTTCGAGGTCCGGCCCCTGACCGCCCTCCGGATCCTTGGCGGCGTGATGATGGTGGCGGGGGTGGGGCTGGTGGCGCGGTTCTGAACGGCCGGCGCACCGGGGGAGAGAAAGAATTCTCCTCCCCGGACCCCCACTCATCTTTTTCTTCGAGTTGGAAATATTGGGCGGCCGGTGCGCCTCGGGTCAGTGACCCGAGGCGACTGCACGTGCAGGAAAGGCACGAAGAAGAACCAGCCCCCATCATCGTATCCGCGCCAGCCAGACGGGGATCCAAGGGCCTCAGGCCCTTGGCGGGAGAGGTACGGAGAGGGCGGAGCCCTCTCCGTGAGCCGCCGCTACCGCCCGGCGTTCGGCTGGTTCTGCGGCGGCTGCTGCTGGGCGTTCTGCCGCTCCGCCCGGTTCCGGCGGTGGACGCCGACGGCGCAGCCCGCCGCCGCGCCGGCGACCGCGTGGCCGCTGCCGACGAAGTGGCCGGCGACCGCGCCGACCGCCCCGTCCTTCACGCAGCCGCCGGTCTTGGCCTGGGCGGGAAGGGCGGCGAGGGCGAGGCCGGCCGCGAGGGCGGCGGAGAGGATGGTGGCGCGCATGCTGGGCTCCCTTGCTTGCTGCCTAGCGGAACGCGCGGGCACGCGCGGCGACACATTAAAGAGACGCCATGCGCCTCAGCCGGCTGGCTCGGCCAGCGGCGCGGGCTCCGCGGGCGGCAGGCGCCACAGCAGGAAGAGCATGATCCCCATGGCCGGCAGCGCGGCCGCCGTGGTCATCAGGAAGAACCCCGGCCATCCCATCGCCTCCGCCAGCGCGCCCGAGGAGGCCCCCAGCGTCCGCAGCGGCACGGCCGCGAGGGAGGAGAGCAGCGCGTACTGCGTCGCCGTGAAGGCCCGGCTGGTGAGGCCCGAGAGGTAGGTCACGAAGGCCGCGTCGGCCAACCCGTCCGTGAAGTTCTCGATCCCCACCTGCAGCCAGAGCATCGGCAGGTCGTAGCCGGCCGAGGCGAGCGCGACATACATGAGGTTCGACAGCATCTGCCCGAGCCCCGTGATCACCAGCGCCCGCGCCGTGCCGAGCCGCGCGACCACGTATCCGCCGGCAAGCGCTCCTCCGAGCGTGGCAAAAAGCCCGAAGACCGTCCCCACCGCCGCTACCTCGTCCCGCGAGAAGCCGAGGGAGCGGTAGAAGGGCGTCGTCATGATCCCCGCCAGCGCCTCGCCGAGCTTGAAGAGCGCGATGAAAAGCAGGATGGCCAGCCAGTGCGGCCGCCCCATGAAGTCGGCGAAGGGCCGCACCACCGAGAGCCGCAGCCGCTCCCCCCAGGGCAGCGGCGCCCTGGCCTCCGCCGGCCCCTCGCGGGAGGCGAGGGTGGCCACCACCCCCACCAGCATCAGCGCCGCCGCGTAGGCATAGGCCCCGCCCCAGCCAAGCGCGGAAACGAGCCACAGCGTGCCCCCGCCGCTCGCCAGCAGCGCAAGCCGATACCCCCAGACATAGCAGGCCAGGCCATAGCCCTGGTCCCGCTCCTCCAGGATCTCGATCCGATGCGCGTCCACCACGATGTCCTGGCTGGCGGAGAGGAAGGCGACGAGCGCCGCCAGCATCGCCGTCCCGAAGGGCCCCGTGGCCGGGTTGCTGAATCCGGTCGCGAGGATCGCGAGAAGCAGGAAGGGCTGGATCAGCAGCAACCACCCCCGCCGCCGCCCGAGCCGCGAGAGGAAGGGCGGCGCCACCGTGTCCAGCGCCGGCGACCAGAGGAACTTGAGCGAGTACGAGAGCCCGATCAGCGCCGTCAGCCCGATATCCGTCAGCGAGAGCCCGGATTCCGTGAACCACTGCCGCAGCACCCCGCCCGCCACCAGCGGCAGCGGCACCCCGGCGGAGAAGCCGAGCGCGAGAAGGATCGGAAAGCGGCGGTCGCGGAAGGGGTGCATGGCCCACCGACCCTGCCACGCGGCAGCCCGCCGTGGGAGGGGCATCGCGGCGACGCGCTGCGGGGAAGGTGACGCGGCAGCACCGCGGAAGCCACCTCGCGCGACCCGGCGGGAATAGGTGCTTGCCTCGAAATGACTTCGCTGTTCTCCTCCCCCTAAAGGCCCGGTCGCATCCGGCAGGGGCCACCCACAACGGGGCTGAACCCGGCGAGAGAGGGCGCCGCATGGGGATCCAGGACATCGGCGGCCGCCTCTACCGCCGCGCGCGCCAGCTCACCCACCTGCCCCCGAATGCCTGGCGCAGCCTGCTCCCCTCCTTCTCCCAGTTCGGGGAGGACCACGCCCTGCTCCGCCTCCTCAAGCCGCGCAGCACCGGCACCTATGTCGATGTCGGCGCGAACGAGCCGCTGGAGGGCTCGAACACCGCCTTACCTCTACTCCCTCGGCTGGACCGGCCTCGCGATCGACGCGAACCCCGTCTTCGCCCCCAAGTTCCGCAAGGCGCGCCCGCAGGACACCTTCCTGACCATGGGCGTCGCCCTCGAACCCGCCGAGCTGACCTATTTCGAGTTCGAGAACAACGTCTTCAACACGCTCTCCCCCGAGCGCGCGGCGCAGCTCACGGCGGAGGGCACCCGCCCCGTCGCCGAGCGCCGGATCCCCTGCCTGCCGCTGCGAGACATCGTCCGCCAGCACCTGCCGGGCCGGCGCGTGGACCTCCTCACGGTGGATTGCGAGGGCCTGGACCTCGACGTCCTCCGCTCCGCCCGCCTCGAGGAAATGCGGCCCACCGTCATCATGGTCGAGGACTTCGCCCGCTACGACGCCTTCCGCGACGGCGGCGACCCGGGAGAGCTCGACCACTTCCTCCGCGCCGCCGGCTACCTGCCGGTCTGCCAGCTCGCCTGGTCCGCCCTCTTCGTCGCAAGGGACTGGCGCAGCCACCCGGACCGCGCCTTCCGCCCCCCGACCAATGAGTTCGGCTACATGCCCTGAAGCCTAGGCCTCAGGTCCCGCGCCCGGTCTTGTTCTGCAACTCGTCAATCCGGCGGGAGGCATCGGCCTTGCTCAGCCCCTCGTCGAACTCCTCGCCCGCCTCCTCCGACAGGGTCTTGAGGTAGGAGGCCTGCGCCCCCGTCATCGCCTGGTCCCCCGTCGTCCAGTCGGACGGATCCTTGATCGTGTTGGACCCGGGCTCCGGATCGGTCTTCGGGTTGTGCTCCGTGGCGTGATGCGCCCCGGACTTCCCGGCGGCATGGTTGTCGTGGGTCTTGTCGGCCTGCTTCGTCATGCCGGCTCTCTCCTCGTTTGGTGTTCCCTAAACGTTCGGGTGCGGGGAGGGTTGCCTGCCGGGATGCGGTGGCTCTTGCAGCCTCCGGGGGAGAGAAGGAATTCTCTCCCCCGGACCCCCACTCATCTTTTTCTACCTGTTTGAAATGCCTTACGGCCGGTGCGCCTCGGGTCATGGACCCGAGGCGACTGCACGCCAGGAAGGGCACCGAAAAAGAACCGCCCCCAATCACCGCATCCGCGGAAGCCAGATGGGGGTCCAGGGGCCTCAGGCCCTTGGCGGGTGCGAGACAAACGCTGCGCGTTTGCCCGGGAGGTCCGGAGAGGGCAGAGGCCTCTCTGGGAGCCACAAGGAGAAGTCCCGCATGAAGGTTCGCATGGGCGAGTTCACCGGCGCCGAGGCGCGGGCGCTGTATGCCCGCCGCCCCGTGGTGCTGCTGCCGCTCGGCAGCCACGAGGACCAGGGCCCGCACGCCCCCATGGGCGACTACCTGCTCGCGGAGATGGTGGCCGAGCGGATCGCCCGCCGCGCCCACGAAGCCGGGACCGAGGCGGTGGTGGCCCCCGTGCTCCCCTTCGGCAAGGCGGATTTCTTCGGCGCCATGCCCGGCGGCATCGCCCTGTCGCACGAGGCCTTCTCGCTCGTGCTGACGGAGATGATCGAGGCCCTGCTGCGCCACCGGCTGGACCGCATCCTCGTGCTGAACGGCCATGGCGGGAACGCGCCCGTCATCCACGACGTGACGCAGCGCTTCATGCTCGCTGGGCGCGGCATCTTCCCCTCCTTCTACCTCTGGAAGGTGGCGGGCGCGCTGCTGCCGGAGGTGGTGGGGCCGGACCTGGCCCGCCGCTCCGCCGGCCACGGGGCGGACCCGCTGGGCAGCATCGCGATGCACCTCTCGCCCGAGCGGATGCGGATGGACCTGCTGCCCGAACGCCCCACCCCACCGGGCACGATGCTCGGCCTGCCCTATGCCGGCTGGGGCGCGGTATCCTTCGAGGGCGCGGAGGTGAACGTCCCCGCCGAGTACGACGGCCCCTCGCCCGACGGCATCGGCCCCGGCGACCCGCGCCTGTGCAGCGCGGAGACGGGGGCGGCGCTGGTGGAGCGGCTCGTGGCCATCGGCGCCGGCCTCGTCCGGCACCTCGCGGGGTGGGGCGGGGAGGGGCGGCCAGGGTAATGCGCCCGGCCCCTCCCGCGCGTTCCCGTGCTAGCCGCCCGCACCCGCACCCGCACCCGCACCCGCACCCGGAGCCGGCGCCCCTATCCCCAACCCCGTCATCGTACGGGTGAGCTCGAGGGCGGTGAACGGCTTGCGCAGGAGATCGAACTTGCCCGTCAACGCGCCCTCGTCCGCGGTGTATCCCGTGGCAAGCAGGATGGGCACGCCCGGCCAGCGCCGCTGAACCTCCTTGGCGAGTTCCAGGCCGCTCATGCTGCCGGGCATCACGACGTCCAGGAGCAGCATGTCAAAGGTCCGGCCGGCCTCCAGCCAGCGAAGCGCTTTCCGGGGATCATTCGTCGTTTCGGGCCGGCAGCCGGCTGCTTCGAGCATCCCGGCCGTGAGCCGTGCCACCGCGAGGTCGTCGTCGACCACGAGCACGCGCAGCCCGGCAGGAAGGCGCTGGGAGCCGTCGGCCTGGGCCAACCCGTCCTCCGGCCGGTCCGCCTCGGCGCCGGGAAGCGCGGGAATGAACAGGGTGACCTCGGTGCCCTCGTCCGGCGCGCTCCGGATGGTCACCCTGCCCCCCGCCCCCTCGGCAAAGCCGTGCACCTGGCTCAGGCCGAGCCCCGTTCCCTTCCCGATCGGCTTCGTCGTGAAGAAGGGCTCGAAGACGCGGAGGAGCACCTCGGCCGGGATGCCGGCCCCCGTGTCCCGGAGGGCGATCGCGACATGGGGCCCCGACAGGCCCTGCGGCTCCCCCGAGAGTTCGGCGTTGCGCGCCCGCAGGGTCAGCGTCCCGCCGCCGGGCATCGCGTCCCGCGCATTCACGGCGAGGTTGAGCAGCGCCACCTCGAGCTGGCCGACATCGATCCGGATGGGCCAGAGGCCCCCGTCGAGGGCGGTCCTGAGCGAGACCTGCGGGGGAAGCGATCGCCGGATGAGGCCCACTGCCTGCTTGAGACAGTCCTCGGTACCGACGACCTCCGGGCGCAGGGGTGCCCGGCGGGAGAAGGTCAGGAGCTGGCTCGTGAGCTCGGCGCCCCGCTTCGTCGCGTTGCGGACCTCCGCAAGGATCCCGCCCAGCCGCCGGTCGCCTCCGGCAAGCCTCTCGGCCATGTCGATGCCGGACGAGATCACCTGCAGCAGGTTGTTGAAGTCGTGGGCCACCCCGCCCGTCAGCTGGCCCAGGGCCTCGAGCTTCTGCGCCTGCACCAGCTGCTGGCGAGCCTCATCGAGCGCGAGCTGGGACTCCCGCCGGCCGGTGATGTCGCGCGTGATCTTCGCGAAGCCGATAATCGCCCCGTCGTCGTCGCGGATGGCATCGATGACGACGCTGGCCCAGAAGCGCGACCCGTCCTTGCGGACGCGCCAGCCCTCGGCCTCGAAGCGGCCGGCGCTGCGCGCCTCGGCGAGCGCGCGCCACGGCACGCCCCACTCCCTGTCCTCCTTCGTGTAGAAGCGCGAGAAGTGCTGGCCGACGATCTCCTCCGCCTCGTAGCCCTTGATGAGCCGGGCCCCGGCGTTCCAGTTCACCACGGCGCCGTTCGGGTCGAGCATGAAGATGGCGTAGTCCGTCACCCCGTTCACGAGGAGCCGGAACCGCCGCTCGCTCTCCTGCAGGGCCTGCTCCACGCGCCGGCGCTCCGAGAGGTCGCGCGTGATCTTCGCGAAGCCGATGACCTCGCCCGCCTCGTCCCGGATGGCGTCGATCACGACGCCGGCCCAGACCCGGCTGCCATCCTTGCGGATCCGCCACGCCTCGACCTCGAACCGGCCGGTCGTCCGCGCCTCGGCCAGTGCGCGGGCGGGAAGGCCCGCGGCGCGGTCCTCCTCCGTGTAGAAGCGCGAGAAGTGCTCGCCCACGATCTCGTCGGCCTCGTAGCCGTGGATGCGGCGTGCCCCAGCGTTCCAGTTGGCGATCGTGCCGTTGGGGTGGAGCATGAAGATGGCGTAGTCGGTCACGCCCTCGACGAGCAGGCGAAAGCGGCGCTCCGTTTCCACCACGGCACGCTGCGCCTCGTACCTGTCCGTCATGTCGCGCGTGATCTTCGCGAAGCCGATGACCTCTCCCGCGGGATCGCGCACGGCGTCGATCACCGCGAGCGCCCAGAACCGGCTGCCATCCTTGCGCAGGCGCCAACCCTCGGATTCGAAGCGCCCCACGCGCCGGGCTGTCTCGAGCGCGGTTTCGGGCAGCCCCCGGCGACGGTCCTCCTCCGTGAAGAAGAGAGTGAAGGGCTGCCCGATGATCTCCTCGGCGCGGTAGCCCTTCAGCCGCTCGCCCCCCGGGTTCCAGGTCCGGACGCGACCATCCCGGTCGAGAAGGTAGATCGCGTAGTCCACGACCGCCTCGACCAACAGGCGATAGCTCGCATCGTCTACCGCCGGATCGCGTTCCATTCGCTCGCCCACTCCCCTCCGGTGCCGCCGTTCCACCAGTTCTTCCCGATCCCGGCAAGCTAAAAACCTTGACGTTCCGCAACATCTACCTAGTGGCTGCGGGAAGGAAGGTCTTCACAGCGGCTGCTCACAAAGGCGTTGCCGATCCGCCGCAGAACCGCACGAACGGGGCGCTGGCCGCCGCGGTTCGCCCTGTGCGCATCCCTCCTCGCATCGGGATTCCCTCCGGCAGGGACCGGTGCCGGCGCCTCCCGGGGCCGCCGGCTGCGCGGGGTCACGGCCCGACGAGGATCCGCAACGCGTCCCCGCCCGGCATGATGACAAAGGCGCCCGGGCGACCGGACAAGCGCCTGGCGGCCGTCGAACTCACGCGCTCTTCAGACCCAGGGCTGCGCTCAGCCGCCGGATCGGCAACACCGCCCCAGCTCACCCCCCGACCGGCCGGAACGGCACCACCGTCCTTCCGGCCCCCGGGACCGGCCCGGCCTGTGCAAGACAGGCCTCCACCGCCGCCACCAACTCCGCCTGCTGGAAGGGCTTGCCCAGCAGCGGCAGCCCGGAGCCCAGCAGCTCCGTCCGCTCGGCATAGCCGGTCCCCAGCAGCACCGGCAGCCCGGGCCAGAGCCGCCGCAGCTCCGCGCCCAGCTGCACGCCGGTCATCCCCGGCATCACCTGGTCCGTCAGCACCATGTCCACCTTGGCGCCCGCGCGCAGGATCTCCAGCGCCTGGCGGCCGGAGGAGGCCTCCACCACCGCGTGCCCCACGTCCTCCAGCATGGAGGCGGTGCTGGAGAGCACCAGCGGGTCATCGTCCACCACCATCACCGTCCGCCGCCCGAAGCCCTCCGGCCGCGGCCGCGCCGCCTCGGCCGCCGACGGCTCGGGCAGGGAGGGCGCCACCGGCTGCGCCCGCGGCAGCCAGAGCTCGGCGGTCGTGCCCTCCCCGACGCGGCTCCGCAGCACCAGCCGCCCGTTCGATTGCGCGGCCAGCCCATAGACCATCGAGAGGCCAAGGCCCGTCCCCTTGCCGATCCCCTTGGTGGTGAAGAAGGGCTCGACGCAGCGCGCCAGCGTCGCCTCGTCCATCCCCACGCCGTTGTCGGTCACGCCGAGCACGACGTAGTGCCCCTCCGGCAGCTCGCCGCCCTCCTGCACCCGCTCCTCGCGCGCGAAGATCGTCAGCTGCCCCTGGCCTCCCCCCTGGCCGCTCCCCTGGCCGCTCCCCTGGCCGCTCCCCTGGCCGCTCATGGCGTCGCGCGCGTTCACCGCGAGGTTCAGCAGCGCCAGCTCAAGCTGGTTCGCGTCCACATGCGCGGGCGCGAGGCCGAGCGGGAACAGTGTCTCCACCTTCACCCCGGCACCCAGCGAGCTTCGCAGCAGGTCCGACATCCCCCGCACCAGCTCCACCAGGTCCACCGCCGCCGGGCGCAGCGCCTGGCCGCGGCTGAAGGCGAGCAGCCGCTGCGTGAGGGAGGCGCCGCGCTGCGCCCCCTGGAAGGCGTTCTCCAGCAGCCGCGTGGCCCGCTCGTCCCCCGCCGGCAGGCGCTTTCTCAACAGCTGCAAACTGCCCAGCACGGCGGTGAGAAGGTTGTTGAAATCGTGCGCGATCCCGCCCGTGAGCTGCCCCACCGCCTCCATCTTCTGAGCCTGGCGCACGCGCTGCTCGGCCGCCTCGCGCTGGCGCGTCTCGCGCCGGAGGTTCTCGAGCGCGGCGCGCAGCCGCTGCAGCGTCGCCCGCTCCGTCTGCACCCCGCGCAGCGCCAGCCAGGAAACCAGCAGCAGCATGAAGGAGGCCGCGCCCGACACCGCGCCGAACAGCACCATGTTGCCGCGCCAGCGCTGCAGCATTGCCGCCTTGTCCACCCCGAAGGCGACGTAGAGCGGATAGTTCCCGACGCGCCGGTAGGCATAGGCGCGCTCCACCCCGTCCGGCGTGGTGACGCCGAGGAAGGAGCCACCGGCGGACTGCGCCTCGAAGCGCCGCAGCAGCCGGCTGTCGGGCGGCAGCCGCGTCGGCGCCGGTTCCCGCTCCGGCACCCTCGCCAGCACCGCGCCGTCCGACCGCAGCAGCGCCGCGACGAGCGAGGCCTCGGGCGCGGAGGCCTCGTAGTAGCGCGTGAAGTATTCCGGGCTGAGCGAGATATGCACGATCCCGTCGAAGTGCCCGTCCTCCGTCGAGCGCCGCCGGCTGAGCGCGAAGCTCGGCACCCGCGTCGCCCGCCCGAGGAAGCTGGCGCTGATGAAGGGCCCCGCATCGGCCTCCCGCTGCACCTGGAAGAACTCCCGGCCGGCGATCGATAGGCTGGCATCCCAGGGCTGGCTGCCCGCCCGCACCATTCCTTGGGCGTCGGTCACCCAGATGGACACCACCTGCTCCAGCGGCGCCTGCAGCCCCGCGAGGAAGGCGCTCGTGGCAGGAGAGGCGATCTCGTCCCAGCCCATCCCGCGGATCCGGTCGTCCACCCGCCCGAGCAGCAGCTCGCCCGTCTCGAAGACCTTGCGCGCGTGCTCGTCCATGACGGTCACGGTGCGCACCACGGCCGCCTCGCCCTGTCGGAGCACGTCGGCACGGTTATGCGCCGCCGCCGCCGCGAACAGCCCCAGCGGCATCAGCACCGAGGTCGCGACAAGCACGCGGTGCAGGCGAAGGGAGGGCATGAGGGCTCTTCCACCGGCACGGCGTCCCCCTGGACCGCCGACCTTGTTACGACGTCTTATCATCGAGGCACCGCCCGTCCCCCGCAAGCGAGGATTGCGCCCGCCCCGACCGCGCCGAAAAGGCCGCGCCGCCCGCCCCGGCCCTGGGCCTGGAGGGGTTCGACCGGGGTTTGACCTGGACGGCACCGGACCGGCGTGGAATGCCCCCGCCCGCCGCGGCCGGCAAGAAGAAAACGCCGCCCTGCCCAGCCCCGCCGGCCAAACCACCCCGCCCGCCCGCGCGTTCCCGCGGCAGCCCGAGGGAACACCCATGTCCGACCCCCCCGCGTCCGGTACCGGCCCTGGCACCGGCCCTGGCAACGACCCCGCCACCGGCCCCGCCCGCGCCCGCCGCCTCATCTCCGCCGACAAGGTCGAGGGCACCGCCGTCTACAACCGCGCCGGCGAGCACCTCGGCACCATCGACACCCTGATGATCGACAAGGTCACCGGCCGCGTCGCCTTCGCCGTCATGTCCTACGGCGGCTTCCTCGGCATCGGCGAGAGCCAGCACCCGCTGCCCTGGTCCGTCCTCACCTACGACACCGACCGCGGCGGCTACGTCGTGGACCTCACCCGCGAACAACTCGCCGCCGCCCCCACCCACGACACCGACGACGAGGAGAACGACCTCAGCGACACCCACGGCCGCCGCGTCTACGACTACTACAAGGCCGAACCCTTCTGGCTCGACCCTGGCTGACACAAGGCCGGGCCCTTCGGGTCCGACCCTGGCTGACCCCCTTCCCCCCGCGGCCCTTCCGCCCGAAAACCCCCTCACCACACCTCAACGGGGGCACGACGCCATGGCCAAGATCGGCATCCTCGGCATCTCCGGCCGCATGGGCCAGCTCCTGGCGGAGGAAGTAACGGCCGCCGGCGCCACCCTCGCCGGCGGCACCGCCCGCCGCGGCGAACAGTGGCCGAGCGACCCCCACGCCCTCGCCCGCGTCAGCGACGCCCTCATCGACTTCACCACCGCCGCCGCCGCCCCCGCCCACATCCAGGCGGCAGCCGGGGCCCGCAAGCCCTTCATCCTCGGCACCTCCGGCCTCGACCGCGCCCAGGAAGCCGCCCTGCACGAGGCCGCGAAGACCATCCCCATCGTCTACGCCGCCAACTTCGCCCCCGGGGTGAACCTCCTCCTCGCCCTCGCCGAACGCATGGCCGCCGCCCTGCCCGGCGAAACCTACGACGCCGAAATCCTCGAGACCCACCATCGCCAGAAGATCGACGCCCCCTCCGGCACCGCCCTCGCCCTCGGCCGCGCCGTCGCCGCCGGCCGTCACACCACCCTCGAAAAGGCCGGCATCGAATCCGGCCGCGACGGCCACACCGGCCCTCGCAAGCCCGGCGCCATCGGCTTCGCCGCCCTCCGCGCCGGCCAGGTCGTGGGCGAGCACACCCTCCTCTTCGCCTCCGGAGAGGAACACATCGCCCTCACCCACCGCTCCTTCGACCGCCGCGTCTACGCGACCGGCGCCGTCCGCGCCGCCCTCTGGGCCCTCACCCAACCCCCCGGCCTCTACGGGATGAAGCACGTCCTCAACATGGCCTGACGGCGCCCCGCATGGATTTCGCCCGCCACAACCCGCACCTCTTCCACGTCACCCACCGCTCGGCCCTGCCCAGTATCCAGGCCCACGGCCTTCTCCCCACCGCCACCCTCGCGACCGGCGCCCCCACCACCGAGAACCGCGAGGCCTGGACCCCCACCCCGGCGCCCGACGGCACCACCACCGCCTGGCTCCGCTGGCAGAACATGCCCGAAGCCCCCATCACCACGCGCCTCCACCCCGCCATCCCCCCGGCGGCCTGGCGCCTCTTCATCAACAGCATGGTCTTCCTCTTCGCCAGCGAGGCCGACGCCCGCCGCCTCGCCGCCAGCCCCCGCGACACCGAGAGGGACCAGATCACCCTCCGCTTCGAAACCGCCGCCCTCGTCGAAGCCGGCTGCGCCCTCCTCACCTGCCGCTGGAACAACGGCTACCTCGATCGCACCCCCGCCACCGCGCGCCGCCTCCGCAGCTACGACGACTACCGCCCCGCCGCCCTCTGGCGCCGCGGCGAAAACCTCGGCGAGATCACGGCCTTCGGCGGAATCCCCGCCGGCATCCCCTTCGAACCCCTGGCCTGACGGCCCGACTTTTCAGAATGAAACACCCGCCCGACATGGCGTAACCCCCGCAGCCACCCGCCCCGGCCCCGCGTTCCGTCCCCGGCCTCCACAACGGCCCCGAACGGAACCCCCAGCCATGACCCACCACACCCGCCGCACCCTCGCGACCCGCCTCCTCCCCGCCGCCCTCACCCTCGCGGCAGCCACCCCCCTCCTGCGCCCCACCCCCGCCCAGGCCGCCACCCGCGCGGAAATCGACGCCGACGTCGCGGCCGCCCTCACCCGCCTCCGCAACCTCCCCCAGCCCCGCGCCCTCCTCGAACAGGCCCGCGCCACCCTTATCTTCCCCCGCATCATCCAGGGCGGCTTCGTCGTCGGCGGCCAGTACGGCGAAGGCGCCCTCCTCGAGCGCGGCACCACCCGCGGCTACTTCAACATCGCCGGCGCCTCCTTCGGCCTCCTCATCGGCGCCCAGGCCTCCGGCCTCGCCATGTTCTTCATGACCGAGGAAAGCCTCCGCGCCCTCATGAACGCCGAGGGCTGGGAAATCGGCACCGGCCCCACCGTCGTCGTTCTGGACCGTGGCGCCCAGATCAACGCCACCTCCACCACGCTCCGCGAACCCGTCTACGCCGTCACCTTCAACCAGGAAGGCCTCATGGCCTCCATCGCCCTCAACGGCACCAAGATCACCCAGATCCGGCCGTCCTAAGTTCCGCTCTGGCGGCCCGGGGAGGCGCTGCCTCCCCGATACCCCTCCGCCGGGGGGTGGACGCACCCCCCGGACCCCGCGATCTAATGCGCGGATGGAAAACGTCCTCACCGTCCCCGCGGAACTGCTCCACCGGCAGCTCACCACGGTCTTCACCACCTGGGGCATGAACCCCGACCACGCCGACACCGCCGCCACCATCATGGTCGAAACCGACCTCTCCGGCGTCGATTCCCACGGTGTCGGCATGCTCCCCTACTACCAGATCGCCGTCCGCGAAGGCCGCCTCGACCCCCGCGCCACCCCCACCATCGCGAACGACCGCGGCCCCGCCGCCCTCATCGACGGCCACCACTGCATCGGCCACGTCGCCGCCCACCTCGCCATGACCACCGCCATCGACAAGGCGAAGGAGCACGGCATCGGCGTCACCGCCGTCACCAACTCCACCCACTACGGCGCGGCCGGCTGGTACGCCCGCATGGCGGCCGACCACGGCCTCATCGCCATCTCCCTCACCAACTCGCCCCCCCTCCTGGTCCCGATCAACGGCCGCGACCCGGCCCTCGGCACCAACCCAATCGCCTTCGCCGCCCCCGCGCGCGACAAGGCCCGCCCCGTCCTGCTGGACATGGCCACCACGGCGGTCGCCTACGGCAAGGTTTCCATCGCCCGCCGCGCCGGCAAACCTATTCCCGAGGGCTGGGCCCTCACCCCCGAAGGCACCCCCGAGACCGATTCCGCCGCGGCCGCCATCGCCCGCCGCCTCTCCCCCCTCGGCGGCACCCGCAAGCTCGGCGGCCACAAGGGCTACGGCCTGGCCCTGATGGTCGAAATCCTCTGCGCCACCCTCACCGGCGCCCGCATGAACCGGAACGAGACCGGCCACTTCTTCCTCGCCCTCGACCCCGCCGCCTTCCGCACCGCCGAAGCCTTCGAGGAAGACCTGGAAGAACTCCTGACCCGCATGCGCGGCATCGCCCCCATCGACCCCGCCCAGCCCGTCCTCATCCCCGGCGACCCCGAGCACGACGAGACGGTGCGGCGGCGGGAAGGGGGGATTCCGATGGTGCCGACGCTGGTGGAGGAGGTGAGGGGGGTCTGTGCGGAGAGTGGGGCGGCGTTCATTTTGAAGACTCAGGCATGAATTATATAAACAATCGTGCAAGGTATCTTGTGTTCAGAGTTGATAATTCCTTAATTGCATAAGGTTCAACGAAGTCATTGGCAATTAGAAGATCGAACATGATCCATAAAATGAAGAAGATTAAACTTTATCACTATACGGCCGATCAACATATTCATTCCATTTTGCTAGATGGCATCCTTCCTCGGCCGTTAGCTGTTCCTGAATCCGAAAGACAAACAAAGCCCGTAGTTTCTCTTACGTCTGCCAAGAATCCTGAGAGGCTCATAGATAAGTCACTGACGGATGGAAGCCCGCTCCATGGAGATAACTTGGAATATTATAAAAGAAAATTTGGAATAACATCAGTGGAGGCCCCTATTTACACTTCCAACACCGCCGAAAATCGCGTCGAAGTAGTTTTCGACATCGACGACGAAAAGCTTGTTCAATTCACCAAGAAATCTGCTCTTCAGCTTGGATTTAGTGAAAAGCAGTATCTAAGCTTTTTGCGGTCTGGAGGCGGTAATCGCGATGAGTGGTGGCTGTACGATGGAGTGATTCCGGCAGGTTTTATCAAGCGGATCGGGAAAGGGTTTCCGCATTACCAAACGACTGTGTGGCCAACAAACCCCGAAGGCACCACCTAAAGAAATCCGACTTTCATCGTCCTGAGGAAGATGCATGACTAAACAGTCATTTAGTATTGCCGTATTCCCTTTCTTGAAAACATCGGAAGCTGTCCAGCTCGGAAATATCACGTTCCGTTCGACCGAGGATGTCACCTGCCTTCCCGAGGACCAAGCATCAGCTGTGACGGAAGTGGCGGCAATGCTTTTCCTTAAAGATCAGCTGCGCATAGACTCGTCTGCTTACGCTATCTTGCCATTCTTGGAGATGGAGCGCCCAGGACCGGTATTCCAAACATTGGCAGACATAAGGGCGGTCGTCGCTTATATGTACTCCTCACCTCACGAGATATTTGATCATCTTTTTCTCGATCCTGAAGAGATCAGTATGGTCCTCTTCTCACCCGCTCGAGTGAGCAGGTTTCTCGTAAGCCCTGAACACCATACTCATCTGGCAATATCGGAAAACGGAATACCTTCACGAGCGCCCGAGGATTTATCAGGCTACTATGGCCTTTACAACTTCCGCAGCCATTTCTGGGTTGCACGTGGCTCGCGTATTTACGGTCCTAAGCCGCAAATGACTCTGAATATTTCACAAAATCTATACCGAGATGTCACTGCGGGTGCTGAACAAAGAATGGACCTCCGCATCATGTTTGACTTGCTTGGAAGGCCGGCAAATGAAGCATGGCGTCGAATCATCAAGTCGGTTCAGTGGTATAACGTTGCAAATGAATCTACTTCAGGGCCGGACAGAGCCATTTTGAACCTCGCCATCGCCTTTGAAGCTTTGCTGAAACTTCCTGAAGCTTCCAAAACCGATCGTTTGGTAGATTCCATCTCTCTCCTACTTGGAAGAACAGAGCGACTGGATGATTGGGCTCGGCAGTTTTATGCTGCGCGGTCCCGTGTTGCACACGAAGGCCACCTCGGTGAATACTACTATAGACCGTCCGAATCTTCGCGAAGCGGACGGCTTTCATCCCAGTTTGGCTCCCTTATGCTCTACGCACGTCAAGTTTTTCAACTTTGTGTGGAAGCTCTCTTGGTAGGTGCCGATCTAGCTGAACGAGCGCAGTTACGCGAGAAGTTCGTGTCTAATGAAGAGCGCTACCATGACATCTGCCGCGCACTCAAACTGAAGACTGATCCTGCTGAGCATAAACTGACTGCAGTTCGAACCATTGTTCGTCTCCTGCGAAAATTTAAGTTCGTTGAGAGTGGTCCCGTGCCGTTCGATATTATATTCGCCGCCGTTCGTAGCGCCGCCGAAACTCTCTTGGAAGCTGAAAATCCAAACTCCGCTGAACTGGAAAACTCTCTCAGGTCGATCACGGCGAGCCGGAGGAGTGATGAGAAGCTTCGTCAGGTAGAATCAATCGAGCATTTACATGAATTGTTCCGACAACTTGATAGAGATGGCATGACGCAGAACCAGCTTGCCCTTCGTGAACTTGTGGAGGAGGCATGGAGTGATCTAGCATTCAGAAACTTTGCAAGAAGAAATTAATATCTGCTGTTTGCGTTCTACGTCTGCGTGCCCCGCTTATGGCTGACCGGCTTAGCCAGCCACGAATGGTATTTCAGAGGGGTATACAAAGCCGGCTCTGAGGAAAATAATCCTTGCTTTCCTGTAACGCTCGTGTTTTAGTCTAAGGGCACTCCAGGAGCCCCCCCATGCCCCACTCCCGCCCCTGGTCCCCCCTCACCGACGTCGAATACGCCCTCCTCGCCCCCCATCTCCCCCTCACCGGGCCGGGCCGCCCCATCGCCGACCCCCGCGCCCGGCTGGACGCCATCTTCCAGGCTGTCACCTCAACCCTCCCCTGGCGCCACACCCGCAGCGCCCACGCCCGCACGGATACGGTCCACCGCACCTTCCGCCGCTGGGCCCATGCCGGCCTCTGGTCCCGCCTCCTGAAGCTCGCCGCCCGCAAGCGCGCCTCCAAAACCCTCCGCCGCCTCATCGACTGGCTCTCGGCCTGCCACCGCCGCACCTACCGCATCCTCGGCCTGCCGGTCCTCGCCCTCGCCCGACGCCTAAACCTCCCCAGGCCCTCCCAGGCCCCTCCTGGATGCTCCCCGACCCGAATTTGTCCGAAATGGTTCACCGCTGCGTTTTCTGGGCCCTCTCCCAGCCCCTCACGAGGTCCCTCCGCCCCTACCTCCGCAACTGCATCCGCCTCCTCCGCACGGCGGAGGGCCGCCGCCGCATTCCAGCCTCCCTCATCCCGCAATGACCGCCGCCTTGACCCCCCCGCGCATGGAAGCGATACCCCCCCGCCGCCCGGAAACCGGGGTCCCGGCTTCCATCCACGCGACAAGAGGCTGAATCACGCCATGCGCGACAAGGGCGAGTACCTGTTCACCTCGGAATCCGTCTCCGAGGGCCACCCCGACAAGGTGGCGGACCGCATCTCCGACACGGTCCTGGATACCTTCCTGGAGGCCGACCCCTACGCGCGCGTCGCGTGCGAAACCTTGGTCACCACCAACCGCATCATCATCGCCGGCGAAACCCGCGGCCCCGGCGACATCACGCCCGAGCTGCTGATGCACGCCGCCCGCCTCGCCGTCCGCGACATCGGCTACGACCAGGAAGGCTTCTCCTGGCGCAACGCCCACGTCGAATGCCACCTCCACGCCCAGTCCGCCCACATCGCCCAGGGCGTGGACGCCGCCGGCAACAAGGACGAAGGCGCCGGCGACCAGGGCATCATGTTCGGCTACGCCTGCCGCGAGACGCCCGAGCTGATGCCGGCCCCCCTCTACTACGCCCACCTCATCCTCCGCCGCATCAGCGAGGCCCGCCGCAACGAGGACATCACCGCCAAGGGCCTCCTCCCCGACGCCAAGTCCCAGGTCACGCTCCGCTACGTGGACGGCAAGCCCGTCGGCGCCACCAGCGTCGTCGTCTCCACCCAGCACGAGGAAGGCCTCACCCAGGACGCCGTCCGCGCCCTCGTCCTCCCCTTCATCGAGACCAGCCTCCCCCAGGGCTGGATGCCCTCCGCCGACGAGATCTACGTCAACCCCACCGGCACCTTCGTCATCGGCGGCCCCGACGGCGACTGCGGCCTCACCGGCCGCAAGATCATCGTCGACACCTACGGCGGTGCCGCCCCCCACGGCGGCGGCGCCTTCTCCGGCAAAGACCCCACGAAGGTCGACCGCTCCGCCGCCTATGCCGCCCGCTACGTCGCCAAGAACGTCGTCGCCGCCGGCCTCGCCGACCGCTGCACCATCCAGGTCTCCTACGCCATCGGCGTCGCCAAGCCCCTCTCGGTCTACTTCGACCTCCACGGCACCGGCCACGACGTGGACGAGGCGAAGCTCGCCAAGGTCGTTCAGGACATGGTGAACCTCTCCCCCCGCGGCATCCGGGAGCACCTGCATCTCAACCGCCCCATCTACGTCCCCACCTCCTCCTACGGCCATTTCGGCCGCACCCCGGACGCCGAGCGCGGCACCTTCACCTGGGAGCGCACCGACCTGGCCGCCGACCTGAAGCGCGCCTTTAACCGCTGAGCAGGAATCTGTTGACGTTTTGTTCTCACCTGTTCTAGGTTCCTTCTCACCGGACGCCCCCCTCGTCCGGCCCACCTCCCCCAAGGTGGAAAAGGCCTGATCAGGCAATAAAGGGCCGTCCCGCCTCCCCCGCGGGGCGGCCCTTCCCCTTTTCAGGCCCCCTCGATGCCCCACGACGACACCCGCCCCGCTCCCCCCGCCGAGGGCATCCCGGACCGCCTCTACGGCCGCCGCCGGGGCCACCCCCTCCGCCCGCGCCAGCAGCGCCTCCTCGACCTCACCCTCCCGCGCATCACCCTGGCCACCCCCGCCACCCCGCGCGATTCCTTCCCGATGGCCGCCGAGTCCCTCTGGCTCGAGGTCGGCTTCGGCGGCGGCGAGCACGCCCTTGAACTCGCCCGCCACAACCCGCACGCCGCCCTCATCGCCTCCGAGGTCTTCGAGAACGGCCTCTGCTCCCTCCTCACCACCCTCGTCCCCGAGGGCCAGGAGGCCACCGCCCCGCTGCCGCCTAACCTTCGCCTCTGGCCCCGCGACGCCCGCCACCTCCTGGCCGCCCTGCCCGACGCCTCGCTCGACCGCCTCTTCCTGATGTTCCCCGACCCCTGGCCCAAGGCCCGCCACGCCAAGCGCCGCTTCACCCACCCCGCCCTGCTGCCCCTCCTGGCAGCCAAGCTCCGCCCCGGCGCCGAGTGGCGCATCGCCAGCGACGACCCGACCTACCAGGCCTGGGTGGACGAGGTGATGGGCGCCCAGCCCTTCTTCACTCTCGCGGAACACCACCACACCCACCCCAACGGCTGGCCCCGCACCCGCTACGAGGCCAAGGCCCTGCGCGAGGGCCGTTCGCCGCGCTGGTGGGTGTGGCGGCGAGAGCCGGAAGCCGGAGGGGGCGCTGCCCTCTCCGGACCTCTCCCGCCAGGAGCCTGAGGCCCCTGGACCCGCAGTTGTGGGGCCCTTCCTGTGAGTGCCGTCGCCTCGGGTCCACGACCCGAGGCGCACCGCCCGCCCAGGGTCTTCAACCTGAAGAAAAAGATGAGTGGGGGGCCGGGGGAGAGAATTCCTTCTCTCCCCCGGAGTCACCCGTGCCGGCCCACCAAGGCAATGCTTGTAGGACTCGCCCCGCCCCGCTATATGAAGGGCTGACAAGACAATCCGCCGGTTCAGGGGGGTGGCCTTAACGGGCCGCCTTTTTTCGTTTTTGAGCGACGACCTTCCTCAGCACGAGGGCCTCGAGGCCCGCATCGCAGCCGCCATTGCCCCCACCTTGGGTGCGATGGGCTATGAGCTCGTGCGCGTACAGATCCAGGGCCGTGAGCGGCCGACCGTGCAGGTCATGGCCGACCGCGCCGATGGCAGCCTCATCGGCGTCGGTGACTGCGAGGCGATCAGCCACGCGGTGGGCGCCGTGCTGGACGTGGACGACCCCTTTCCGGGCGTGTGGAACCTCGAGGTTTCCTCGGCCGGGATCGACCGGCCACTGATGCGGACGAAGGACTGGGTGCGCTTCGCCAGCCACGTGGCGACGGTGGAGATGACCATCCCGCACGAGGGGCGGCGGCGTTTCCGCGGCCGCATCCTCTCGGCGGACGAGAATGAGGTGCGGCTGAAGCTGGACGAGGGCGCCGAGGTGGTGCTGCCCCGCCGCGACATCCGCCGCGCGAAGCTGGTGCTGACCGACGAGCTGATCGCGGCCACCGCCCAGCCCGAACCCGACGACGCCGGTACGGAGGAGGCCCCGAAGAAGGCGCCTCGGCGCTGGCGTGCCCCCGCGACCGGCACGCAGGACGGCGAGAAGCCCGCCCGCACCCCGCGTCGCCCCCCGTCCGAGAGGAACTAGGAACCATGGCCGTGGACGTTGCCATCGCCCGCCCGGAGCTGCTCCAGGTCGCGGAAGCGGTCGCCCGCGAGAAGATGATCGAGCGTGAGGAAGTGCTCGAGGCGATGGAGCAGGCCATGTCCAAGGCCGGCCGCGCGAAGTACGGCCAGGAGAAGGACATCCGCGCCACCATCGACCGCCGCAACGGCGAGGTCCGCCTCTCCCGCTGGACCGAGATCGTGGACCAGGAGCCGGTGGAGAACGAGGACACGCAGATCCCGCTCCGCATCGCCCTCAAGTTCAAGCCGGACGCCGAGGTCGGCGGGCACATCGTGGACCCGCTGCCGCCGATCGACTTCGGCCGCATCGCCGCCCAGACCGCCAAGCAGGTGATCGTGCAGCGCGTGCGCGAGGTCGAGCGCAAGAAGCAGTTTGACGAGTACAAGGACCGCGTCGGCGAGATCATCAACGGCGTCGTCAAGCGCACCGAGTACGGCAACCTCATGGTCGATCTCGGCCGTGCGGAGGCCTTGCTGCGCCGCGACGAGACGATCCCGCGCGAGGCCTTCCGCAACGGCGACCGCGTGCGCGCCTATATCTACGACGTGCGCGAGGAGCAGCGCGGGCCGCAGATCTTCCTCTCCCGCACGCATCCGGGGTTCCTGGCGAAGCTCTTCGCGCAGGAGGTGCCGGAGATCTATGACGGCATCATCGAGATCAAGGCGGTGGCCCGCGACCCGGGTTCCCGCGCGAAGATGGCGGTGATCTCGCGCGACAGCTCCATCGATCCCGTCGGCGCCTGCGTCGGCATGCGCGGCTCGCGCGTGCAGGCGGTGGTGGCGGAGCTGCAGGGGGAGAAGATCGACATCATCCCCTGGTCGAACGACATGCCGACCTTCATCGTGAACTCGCTCGCGCCCGCCGAGGTGACGAAGGTCGTGCTCGACGACGAGGGGCGGCGGGTCGAGGTGGTGGTGCCGGACGACCAGCTTTCGCTGGCCATCGGACGGCGTGGCCAGAACGTGCGGCTCGCCTCGCAGCTCACGCGCTACGACGTGGACATCCTGACGGAGGCCGAGGAGAGCGAGCGGCGCCAGGAGGACTTCCGCAAGCGCTCCGGCCTCTTCGTCGAGGGGCTGGACGTGGACGACGTGATCGCCGGCCTGCTGGTGACCGAGGGCTTCTCCTCGCTCGAGGAGATCGTCGAGATCGAGGACGAGGAGCTCGCGAACATCGAGGGCTTCGACGAGAACGTGGCCGTGGAGCTGAAGCGCCGCGCCCAGGCCTCGCTCGAGCGCCGCGACAACGAGCTGGACGAGAAGCGCCGCGCCATGGGCGTGGACGACAAGGTGGGCGAGGTCGGCGGCTTCACGCCGGCAATGATGGTCTCGCTCGGCGAGAAGGGCGTGAAGACGCTCGACGACCTCGGCGACCTGGCGGCGGACGAGCTGATCGAGATCCTCGGCGCGGACAGCGTCGACGAGGAGACGGCGAACGCCATCATCATGGCCGCCCGTCAGCGCGCCGGCTGGTTCGGCCCCGAGGAGCAGGCCCGCGCCGAGGAGGAGGCGGCCGCCGCCGCCGCCGAGGCCGAGGCCGCCGCGCTGGCCGAGGCCGAGGGCTACGACGAGGCGGTGGAGGCCGAGGGCGACGACGCGGTGGAAGCCGCTGATGGCGACGTGACGGAAGCGGTGGCCGAGGACGATGCCCCCGAGGACGCCCCCGAGAATGCCAAGGACGGCGAGGAGAACGGCGACGCCCGGGCCTGATCCCCAGATGCCGGACGGCACCCCCGACGAGGTGCCGCCCGGCGCTCCCCCCGAGGCGGCGAGCCTGCCCGGCGAGGCCTCCGGCCCGCCGGGCCAGCCGGACGCGGAGGAGCGTGGGCCGCTGCGCCGCTGCATCGTCACGCGCGAGAGCCTGCCGAAGGAGGCGATGATCCGCTTCGTGCTCGGCCCGGCGCGGGAGCTGGTGCCGGACCTCGGCGGGCGCATGCCCGGGCGGGGAATGTGGTTGAGCGCGCGCGGCGATGTGCTAGAACGCGCTCTCAGCCGCGGGGCCTTCACGAGGGCCGCCCGCGGCCCGGTGCATCCGATGCCCGACCTGCGCGCGGCGATCGCGGACGGGTTGCGTCGGCGTATCCGGGACCAGGTCGGCCTTGCGCGGCGCGCGGGGCAGGCGGTGGTCGGCTTCCAGCAGGCGCGCGAATGGCTCCAGGCCGGACGCGCGGCCCTGCTGGTCGAGGCGGCGGATGGAAGCGCGTCCGAGCGGTCGCGGCTGGTGGGTGGCCATCCGGTCCCCGTCGTCACGGTGCTCGATGCGGCGGAGCTGGGTGCGGTGTTCGGTCGGGATCACGCGGTCCACGTGGCGGTGGCGACGGGCCGGTTGGCTGGGGGCATCCTCGCGGAGGCCGCCCGGCTCGCCGGCGTGCTGAGCGACGAACCGGCCCCCGCGCCACGGCGCGGCCCGGGGCCGAAGCATGGCCCGGCGGAGGCGAGGGGCGGCAAGCGGGGGAACAAGGCCCCTGGCACCGAGCCCTCCGAGGCGCCACATGGCGCGGGAAGGGCCCGTCCGCAGAGGACGGGCGAATCGGGCCACCCGGCAGCGGGCGGCCCTGACGAGGCGACCCGGGGGAAGAGCTCCCGCGGTGGCCATGGCCCGGCGTCCCGGAAGGACGGCAGGCAGGAAGCGCGCCCTCGGCGCGGAGGGGAGCCGGCCGTGCCAGTGACGCAAAAGCAATGAGCCGCTAGCCGGCCAGACGGCAACGGGGTTGCGGGGAAGGTGCTTCCCCCTGGCCCCAAAGGCGCCATGCCGACGGCATGGCCCTGGGGATGCGCGCCCCTGACGGCGCGATGGAATGGATGGGCCGCCCCTCGGGCGCGGCCGGCGCCCGGGGGCAGGACCCGGCGGGTGCCTTGGAGATGAGTGTGCCTGACAGCAAGCTGGATACGGAAAACCCGGGTTCGGGTGACGACAACACGCAGGATGGGGCGAAGGGCCGGCTGTCGCTGCGCCCCGGTGGACGCATGGAGCTCGGCAAGACCGAGCAGGCCGGGAGCGTGCGCCAGTCCTTCAGCCATGGCCGCAGCAAGACCGTGCAGGTCGAGGTCGTGAAGAAGCGGGCGACCGGCCCGGGCGGCGCCCCCGCCGCGTCCGGTGCCGCGCCGCGCCCGCCCGGCCCGCAGGCCGCGGGTCCCGCCCGTGCCGGCGGCCCGCCCCGCGCCGGCGGCCCCGCCCGCGCGGCCGGCCCCGCCCCGGCCCCCGGCCGCCCGCTGACCCAGGGCGAGCAGGCCAACCGCCTGCGCGTGCTGGAGGAGATGCGGCGCCAGGAGGCGGAGCGTCAGCGCCAGGAGCGCGAGCAGCAGGCGCTGCTGGTGCGTTCCGCCAATGAGGAAGCGCAGCGCCGCCAGGAGGAGGAGCGCCGCGCGGCCGAGGAGGCCGCCGAGCGCGCCGCCGAGGCGCGGCGCCGTGCCGAGGAGGAGGCGCGCCGCGCCCAGGCCGAGGCACCGCCCCCAGCCCCAGCTCCCGCGCCGGTGGAGGCCCGTGCGCCGGAGCCTCAGGCCCCTGCGCCGGAGGCCCCCCGTGCGCCCGAGCGGCCGGTGGAGCGCGCGCCCGAGCGCCCGGCGCCCGCCGCCGCCCGCCCGAATCCCGCGCCGCGCCCGGCCGAGGAGGCGCCCCGCGCCGCCACGCCGCGCGAGGACCGCGGACCCGGTGGTTTCGGGACCCGCCCCGCGGCCGGTGGCGACCGTGCCTATGTGCAGCGGCCGGCGGCTGCCCCGAGCGGCGACCGCAGCTACGTGCAGCGCCCCGCCGCGGGCCCGAGCGGCGACCGCGGCTACGTGCAGCGCCCCGCGGCCGGCCCGAGCGGTGACCGCGGTTACGCGCAGCGCCCCGCCGGTGGCCCTGGTGGCGACCGCGGCTACGCGCCGCGCCCTGCCGGCGGTCCCGGTGGCGACCGCGGTTATGCGCCCCGCCCTGCGGGTGGTCCCGGCGGCGACCGCGGCTATGTGCAGCGTCCTGCCGGCGGACCTGGCGGCGACCGCGGCTATGCGGCGCGTCCGGCCGGTGGCCCTGGCGGCGATCGCGGCTACGCGCCGCGCCCTGCCGGCGGTCCCGGTGGGGACCGCGCCGGCTACGCCCCGCGCGCCGGTGGCCCGGGTGGCTACGGTGCCGGTGCCGGTGCGCCTCTCGCGGCGCGCCGCCCCGGCCCCGTGCCGAGCAGCCTGCCGGCCGGTGGCCCCAAGCTGTCGCTGCGCCCGCGCGGCCCCGGCGAGGGTCCGCCCCCCGGGAGCATGGAGGACGAGAACCGCCGTCCGCCGCCGCGCCGCCTCGGTGGGCCCAGCCCGCTCGCGGCCCGCAAGCCGGTTCCGGCCCCCGCCAAGAAGGGCCTGACCCAGACCGACCGCAAGCGCGAGGGCCGGATCGACGTCCAGGCGGCGATCGAGGGCGACGACGACCGCGGCCGCAGCCTCGCCTCCGTCCGCCGCGCCCGCGAGCGCGAGCGGCGGCAGGCGGAGCTTGCCCGGTTGCGTTCGGGCCAGGAGCGCGTCGTTCGCGACGTGGTCATCCCCGACGTCATCACCGTGCAAGAGCTGGCCAACCGTATGGCGGCCCGCGCCGGCGAGGTGGTGAAGGCGCTGTTCCGCATGGGCGTGATGGCGACCATCACGCAGTCCATCGACGCCGACACGGCGGAGCTGGTGGCGACCGAGTTCGGCCACCGCGTGCGCCGCGTCTCGGAAGCCGACGTGGAGCAGGGCCTTGAGGGCGAGGCCGACACCGAGGAGGCGCTGGAGCCGCGCCCGCCGGTGGTCACCATCATGGGCCACGTCGACCACGGCAAGACGAGCCTGCTGGACGCGCTGCGCAAGACCGACGTGGCCGGCCGCGAGGCCGGTGGCATCACGCAGCACATCGGCGCCTACATGATCCAGATCCCCAGCGGGGATCGGGTGACCTTCATCGACACGCCCGGCCACGAGGCCTTCACGGCCATGCGTGCCCGCGGTGCGGGGGTGACGGACATGGTGGTGCTGGTGGTGGCCGCCGATGACGGCGTCATGCCCCAGACGATCGAGGCGATCCGCCACGCTCGCGCGGCGGCGGTGCCGCTCATCGTGGCCGTCAACAAGATCGACAAGCAGGGCGTGAACCTCGACCGCGTGCGGCAGGAGCTGCTGCAGCACGAGGTGGTGGTGGAATCCCTGGGCGGCGACGTGCAGGAGATCCAGGTCTCGGCTACCAAGGGGACGAACCTCGACAAGCTGCTCGAGGCGATCATCCTCCAGGCCGAGATCCTCGACCTGCGCGCCAACCCGAACCGCGCCGCCGAGGGCACGGTGCTGGAGAGCAAGCTCGACAAGGGGCGGGGTCCGGTCGCGACCGTCCTCATCCAGAAGGGCACGCTCAACCAGGGCGACATCGTCGTGGCCGGCGCCGAGTGGGGTCGCATCCGCGCGATCATCGACGACATGGGCATTCCGCTCACGGGTGCCGAGCCGTCGGAGCCGGTGGAGATCCTTGGCCTGTCCGGCGTGCCGTCGGCGGGCGAGACCTTCGTGGCCGTCGAGGACGAGACGCGGGCGCGCGAGATCACTGAGTTCCGTCAGCGCAAGGCGCGCGAGAAGCAGACCGCCGCGGCGGGTGCGGCGCGCGGCACGCTGAACGACATGCTGGCCCGCATCCAGGCAGGCGAGCAGAAGGAGGTGGCGGTCGTCGTCAAGGCGGACGTGCAGGGCTCGGCGGAGGCGCTCGGCGTCACCCTCGGCAAGCTCTCGCGCGAGGAGGTCAGGGTGCGGGTGCTGCACTCGGCGGTCGGGCAGATCACCGAGAGCGACATCCAGCTCGCCAAGGCCTCCAACGCCGTGGTCATCGCCTTCAACGTCCGCGCCACGGTGCAGGCGCGGGAGCTGGCGACGCGCGACGGGGTCGAGATCCGCTACTACTCGATCATCTACGAGGTGGCCGACGATATCGAGAAGCTGGTCCGCGGCAAGCTCGCCCCGATCCAGCGCGAGAAGTTCCTCGGCTACGCGCAGATCCTGCAGGTGTTCGAGGTCAAGCGCCTCGGGAACATCGCGGGCTGCCGCGTGACCGAGGGCGTGGTCAAGCGCGGGGCGGGTGTCCGCCTGCTGCGCAACGGCGTGGTCATCCACCAGGGCACGCTCTCCACGCTGCGTCGCTTCAAGGATGACGTGAAGGAGGTCGCGAACGGCTACGAGTGCGGCATGTCCTTCGCGAACTACAACGACATCCGCGTCGACGACCAGATCGAGTGCTACGAGACGGAGACGGTGGCGGCGGTCTGATCCGCCCCACCCCTTCGGGACGACCATCCCGCCGCGCCCGGTACGAACCGGGCGCGGCGGACCCTTTTAAGGCTCTTTGACTATGCCCAAGCACATTGCCAAGACGGCCGCCCCCTCTCAGCGGATGCTCCGCGTGGCCGAGGAGGTGCGGCACGCGCTCTCCTCCGTCTTCGCCCGCGGCGACCTGCGCGATCCCGAGCTTGCGGATGCGCGGGTGACGGTGACGGAGGTGCGCGCCTCGCCCGACCTAAAGCACATGACCGTTTTCGTCTCGCGCCTGGGCGCGACGGCGGACAAGGCGCTGCTCGACCTGCTGCGGCGGAACCAACCGGATCTGCGCCGGCAGGTCGCGCGCACCGTCCGGCTGAAGTTCGCGCCCGAGCTTCATTTTCAGGCCGACACGGCGCTCGATCATGCGATGCATATCGACGCGCTGATGCGTCGACCCGAGGTCGCGCGCGACCTGGGCCCCCGTGACCCGAGCTTGGGCGAGCCCGACATCGAGCAGGACGACCAGACGCCGTGAACGAGCCTCACCAGCCGCCCGAGATGGCCCCGATGATCCGGACCATCGCCATGCCCGCCGACACCAATCCGGCGGGCGACATCTTCGGGGGCTGGCTGATGGCTCAGATGGACCTGGCGGCCGGCAACGCCGCCTCCCGCCGCGCGCGGGGGCGCTGCGCGACCGTCGCGGTGGAGGGGATGACCTTCCACCGGCCCGTCCACGTCGGGGACGAGGTGAGCCTCTACGCGCGCATCCTCTCGGTGGGGCGGACCTCGCTGCGCGTGCAGGTGGAGGCCTGGCGGCGCGAGCGGCACTCGGACCTGCGGGAGCGGGTGACGGAAGCGGCCTTCACCTTCGTCGCGCTGGATCCGGACGGGCGGCCAAGGCCGCTGCCCGCGGAGGGGAGCTGAGAGGGGCTGGTGCTTGTGGCCGCCAGAGAGGGCTCTGCCCTCTCCGGCACCTCTCCCGCCAAGGGCCTGAGGCCCTTGGATCCCCATCTGGCTGTTGCGGAACCTTTCTGAGCGTGTTGTCGCCTCGGGTCCATGACCCGAGGCCCACCGGCCTTAGAACCATTCAAACAGATAGAAGAAGATGATGGTGAGGGGTCTGGGGAGAGGAAGAATTCCTTCTTCCTCTCCCCAGGGCCACAAGTGCCGGCCTCCCCCCTGATACCTCCCGGCCCCCGCGCCGTTGAGGAGGGCATGGACACGCCTCGGATTGCCTGGGTCTGCAACTGGCTGGACCCCAGCCTGCCCGTGAAGGAGCAGGCCGCATTGAACTTGCGGGACACGACGGTGACCGCCTTGCAGCGGATGGAGCGGTCGGCGGCCATCGAGAAGCTGATGGGGCTGGTGCGTACGAACGGGGAGACGCTGCTGGCGCAGATCTCTCGCACCGCGCGGCTGCCGCCGGGGCAGCGGGCCATGCGGATGGCGAGCAACGTGCTGCCGGCCTACAGCCACCCCGCGATCCGGCCGCTCTATGACGAGCCGGCGCTGCGGCGGCTGGTGGAGACGAGCCTGGCGCCGGCGGGGCAGGCGGCGATCCGCGGGGGCGTGCGGCTCTCGTTGCATCCGGGGCAGTACACGGTGCTGGCAACGGAGCGCGAGGGGACGCGCCAGGCGGCGGTGGCGGACCTCGAGTACCACACGGAGGTGATGCGGCTGCTCGGCCATGCCGGCGGATGGCATCCGCATGGCGCGCATATCAACGTGCATGCGGGCGCGCGGGCGGCGGGGATCGAGGCGTTCCGGTCGGGGCTGGCGCTGCTGTCCGAGGATGCGCGGGGGCTGCTGACGGTCGAGAACGAGGAGACGGCCTACGGGCTGGAGGACCTGCTGCCGCTGGCGGATGCGCTGCCGATCGTGCTCGACCTGCACCACCACTGGGTGGTGACGGGTGAGTACATCCAGCCGGAGGATCCGCGTGTCGCGCGCGTGATCGAATCCTGGCGCGGGACGCGGCCGGTGCTGCATGTCAGCGCGCCGCGGCCGGAGCTGGCGCCGGGGCAGGATCCCGACGTGCTGCCGGACCGGGAGGCGCTGATTGCCGCTGGCTGCTCGGCGCGCGACCTGCGGGCGCATGCGACGCGGCTGTGGAACCGGGCGCATGCCGAGTGGGCGGCGCGGCACCTTGCCTGGGGGGATATCGAGGTGGAGGCGAAGGACAAGAACCTGGCGAGCGCGGAATTCGCGCGGGTCTGCTTTCCGGTTCCGGCTTAGGGCTGGTTCTTGCGGCCTTGGAGAGGGCTCTGCCCTCTCCGCACATCCGAGGCAGTGCCTCGGATCCGCCAGGAGCCTGAGGCCCCTGGACCCGCCTTTGGGGTGCCCATCATGCGCGTATCGTCGCCTCGGGTCATGGACCCGGGGCGCACCGGCCGTGAAGCCTTTCAAACATGAAGAAAAAGATGATGGAGAGGGGTTCGGGGAGAGGAAGAATTCTTTCTTCCTCTCCCCGGGGTCACCCGCGCAACAGCCCCCGTTGCGCGAGGGAGCGCATGAGATGGCCCGCACCGAAGGTCCAGGGCTCGCACTCGTTAGTGGCGCGCATGCGGTTGACGAGGGCGCCGAGTTGGGGCGCGGCGATGGTGACGATGTCGTTCATCGCGTGGGTGAAGCCCTTGCCCGGGGCGCCGCGGTCGGCCACGGGCGCGAACATGGTGCCGAGGAAGAGCACGGCGCCGTCGGGGTATTGGTGATGCGGGCCGATCATCTGGGCGACGAGGTCGGCGGGGTCGCGGCTGATGAGGGCGATGGAGGAGGAGCCCTCCAGGCGGAAGCCGTCGTCGCCCTCCACCACCAGGGTGACGGTGGTCTGGCGGCTGCTGTCGAGGGTGAAGCGGCCGTCGAAGAGGCGGAGGCAGGGGCCGAGGACGCAGGCGGCGTTGTTGTCCTTCGCCTTGCCGAGCAGCAGGGCGGAGCGGCCCTCCACGTCGCGCAGGTTCACGTCGTTGCCGAGCATCGCGCCGACGATGGCGCCGCGGGAGGAGACGGCGAGCGCTACCTCGGGCTCCGGGTTGTTCCAGGAGGAGGAGGGGTGCAGGCCCGCGTCCATGCCGGTGCCGACGGCGGACATCGGCGGGGCCTTGGTGAAGATCTCGGCGTCGGGGCCGATGCCGACTTCCAGGTACTGGCTCCAGGCGCCCTGGGCGACCAGCACCTCCTTCAGGCGCATCGCCTCGGGCGAGCCGGGACGGAGGCGGGAGAGGTCGTCCCCGACGAGGCGCACCACCTCCTCGCGGATGGCGGCGGCAGCGGCGGGGTTGCCGCGGGCGCGCTCCTCGATCACCCGCTCGAGCATGGAGACGGCGAAGGTGACGCCGGCGGCCTTGATGGCCTGCAGGTCCACCGGGGCGAGCAGCCAGGGGCGAGACCGGTCCCGCGTGTCGGGCGGCGTGTTGGCCAGGATTTCGGTGAGGGTGCCGATCCGCTCGCCTTCCGCGGCGGCAAGGGCGGCGGCCGGGTCGGGTTCCTCGCAGAGGGCGGAGACGGTGAGGAAACGGGTGGTGACGTCGATGACGTCCTCTCCGCGGAGGGCGACGACGGAGGGGCCGCCGAACTCGGGGCGCCAGGCGCGGCCGACAAGCGCGGCCTCCCGCCAGTCGGAGGGCATTACCTGGGCGGGGTCGAGCCGGATGTTCGGCATGGGATTTCCTCGGGTCGTTGGCGCGGCGTGGCGCAAGGGGAGGATGGAGGAGCGGCGTGGGGGGTTGAAGCCCCCTCGGCGGGTCCTGGCTGGCCAGCGCCGGCGACTCCGGGGGAGGAAGAAGGAATTCTTCCTCCCCCGGCCCCCGTCGAAGGCAGTGCCTTCGACCATCTTTTTCTTCAAACTTTGGATGTTCCGCGGATGGTGCGCCTCGGGTCGATGACCCGAGGCGACGGCCTGTTCAGGAAGGTTCCGCGATAGCCTGATGGGGATCCAAGGGCCTCAGGTCCTTGGCGGGTGAGGTCTGGAGAGAGCAGCGCCCTCTCCAGGGGCCGCAGCGCCCCGCCTCAGAGCACCGCGTCGAGCGTGTCCAGGAAGAGGTCCGCCTGTTCGGCCGAGAGGCAGAGGGGCGGGCGGATCTTGAGGATGTTGGCGCCCGGGCCGGAGGCGCTGATGAGGACGCCGCGCTCGCGCAGGGCGTTGACGATGCGGGTGGTCTCGGCGGTGGCGGGTTCCTTCGTTGCGAGGTCCTGCACGAGTTCGGCGCCGATGGAGAGTCCGGCGCCGCGAACATCGCCGAGGATTTCGTGACGCGTGGCGAGGGAGCGGAGGCCGGCGAGGAGGCGGGTGCCGATGGTGGCGGCGTTGGCGGGCAGGGCTTCGTCGCGCAGGACGTGGAGCACGGCGAGGGCGGCGGCGGCGGAGACGGGATTGCCGCCGAAGGTGTTGAAGTAGCGGGCGCGGCTGCCGAAGCGCTCCAGCAGCTCGGGGCGGATCGCCAGGCCCGCGACGGGATGGCCGTTGCCCATGGGCTTGCCCATGGTGACGATGTCGGGCTCCGCCCCGTGGCGCTCGAAGCCCCACATGCCGCCGGTGCGGCCGAAGCCCGGCTGGACCTCGTCGGCGATGAAGAGGGCACCGGCGGCGCGGGCGGCGGCGGCGGCCTCGGCGAGGAAGCCGGCGGGGTCGGGGAAGACGCCGTCGGAGGTGAACATCGTGTCCACCAGCAGGGCGCAGGGCCGGATGCCGTGGCGGGCGAGGCCGGCGAAGGCGGCGGCGATATCGGCGGCGAAGCGGGCGGGCATGTCCGGGCCGCCGCGATAGGCGTCGGGGGCGGGGACTGTCGCGACGTGGCGGCCGAGCGGAACGCCCTCGCCGAGGGAGGGGGAGAGTTCGGCGAGCGAGGCGGTGACGCCGTGATAGGCGAGCGCGGTGACGACGATGCCCTCGCCGCCCGTATGGGCGCGCGCGATGCGCAGCGCCAGGTCGTTCGCCTCCGAGCCCGTGCAGGTGAACATGACGTGGCCGGTTCCTGGGCCGAGGGCCGGCGGCAGGGTGGCGAGAAGCGCTTCGGCGAGGTCGAGCACCGTGTCGTGGAGGTAGCGGGTGTGGGTGTTCAGGCGCGCGGCCTGGGCGGCGATGGCCTCCACCACGCGGGGGTGCGCGTGGCCGAGGGAGGCGACGTTGTTGTAGCAGTCGAGGTAACGGCGACCCTCGGCGTCGAAGAGCCAGGCGCCTTCGCCGCGAACCAGGTGGAGGGGGTTCTCGTAGAAGAGGCGGTAGGCGGGGCCGAGGAGGCGCTGGCGGCGCTCGACCATCGCGCGCTCCCGCGGGGAAAGGGCCGTGGCGGCCGCCGGGTCGAAGGCGTTGATCATCGCCATGCCGTGCGGGGGGCTGGTCATGCTTCCGCTCCCATTCCTTCAGGGGCCAGGCGGGCGAGGGTTTCGAGGCCGGCGCGGGCGCGGGGCAGGTTGCGCTGGATATAGGCGGCGTTCTCGGGCTGGAGGCGGGAGCGCCAGCCCGTGATGAGCACCGTCATCGCCATGCGGGTGGCGATCAGGGCGGGGAGGAGGACGGCCTCCCCCTCCGGCAGGGGGAGGACGGCGCGGTAGCCGGCGAGGAAGGCGCGCGGGCCGGCGAAGGGGTCGCCTTCGGGCGAGAGGAGGTAGGCGCAGGCGGTCGCGACCTCCTGCAGGCGCGGGGCGCGGAGCATGTCGCCGAAGTCGATGAGGCCGGTCAGCCGCGCGGGGTCATCGGGGTCCACGAGGACGTTGTGGGGGTTGAGGTCGTTGTGGATGACGCCGCCGGGCAGGGTGGCGAGGATCGGCGCGGCGTGCCCCTCGAAGCGGTCGAGCGCAGCCTCGGCGAGGGTGCGGAGCGCGGGGTCCGCGATATCCGGCAGGAAGGCGCGCAGGCGGGGCGCCTCGCGCAGGTCCCAGACGAGGCGGCGGGCGTCGGCGGGGTGGGAGAAGCCCTCAAGCGCGCGGTTCAGGCGGGCGGCAAGGCTGCCGAGCGCGCGGGCACGGGCCGGGCCGGCGGCGGCCGTCATCGGCACGCCCGGCAGATAGGTGAGGACGCGGAGCAGGCAGGGGCGGCCGTCCCGCGCCGGGTGGGGGAGGGCGGTGGCGCCGCCCGCCGCGCGGAGGATGCGGGGAACGGGGAGGGACGGGTCCGCAGCCTCAAGGTGGAGAAGGGCGGCGGTCTGAAAATGGGTGATCGCCGGCGGCTCGTCGGGATGGGCGAGCTTCACCAGGAGGGGCTCGGCGCCATCCCGGTCGAGGCGGAAGTTGCGGTCGCGCTCCCCGCCCAGCGGGTGGAGGGTGCCGGCGAGGGACCAGTGGGCGAAGAGGGCGTCGCGCAGGGGCGGGACGGCGATGTCCGGCGGGGCGGCGAGGATCAGCGGGTCTTTCAGAGGATTGGGCAGCGGGCTGGCGGGCATGGGCGATGACCGGCCGCGGGCCCGGTCAGCTGGCCAGGCGGACCGCGCGGCTGCCGTTGTCGGCGTACATGGCCTCGTCGCGGGCGACCGTCTCGGCCTCCACGCGCTTGGCCTCGCGGGCGCGGAGGGTGTTCAGCTCGGCCTGGGCGGCCTCACCCTCGCGGATGCGGGCACGGGCGCGGCGGCGGGCAGGGGCCCCGGCGGCCCAGGAGACGAAGGCGCCGAGGAGGAAGGCGACGGCGGCGAAGAGGAGCACGACCGTCGCGAGCGGCGCCTGCCAGGTGAGGTCGAAGGGCCAGAGCGACACCCCCACCGGCTGCTGGTTCGACACGGCGAAGAGGATGAGGACGATCAGCAGGGGCGCGATGAGCAGCCAGCGCAGCATGGGGGTAGCTCCCGGGTGGGGGGTCTAGTCGCGGGCGGCGGCGACGCGGCGGGACTGCTGGAGCGGGCCGCCATTGACCCTTTCGCGCAGTTCCTTGCCCGGCTTGAAGTAGGGGACGGCCTTGCCGGAGACCGCAACGGACTCGCCGGTGCGCGGGTTGCGCCCCGTCCGCGCGTCGCGCTTCTTCGCGGAAAAGGCGCCGAAGCCGCGCAGCTCCACGCGGTCCCCGCGGGAGAGGGCGGCCGTGATCTCCTCGAAGATCGTGGCCACGATCAGCTCCACGTCGGGCTGGCGCAGGTGCGGGTTGGCGGCGGCGAGGGCCGCGATGAGCTCCGACTTGGTCATCCAGCGCGTGTCATGGGTGCGGTCATCGGGGGCGGCGGTCCTCTGGGGGCAGGGTGCCCCTCATCGTCCGGAAGGCTGCCAAACCGCCCAGGCGCCGTCAACGCCAAGCCCTTCTGAAATCACGCTTTTCAGGGCCCCCCGCAGCACGGAAGCCACGCCGCTGCCCAGCGCCTCGCCGAAGGAGGCGCCGAAGGCGCGCTCGCGCAGGTCGCGGGCGCGGAGGTCGCGCACGGGCATGTCGGCGGGGATGTTGTGGGCGGCGGCGAGGTGGGCGCGCGCCTCGGGCTCGCCGCCGATGGCGTCCACGAGGCCGGCGGCGAGCGCCTGGCGGCCGGTCATGATGCGGCCGTCGGCAAGCGCTCGGACGCGGTCCTCGGGCATGTGGCGGCCCTCGGCGACCATGTGGATGAACATGGCGTGCAGGTCGGAGACGACGGCGGTGAGCGCCGCGCGGCCCTCCTCGCTCAGCGGACGGAAGGGGCTGGGCTGGTCCTTCAGCGGGCCGGAGGCGATGGTTTCGGCCCGGACGCCGAGGCGCTCGAGGGTCTCGTGGGCGTCGAAGGACTGCAGCAGCACGCCGATCGAGCCGGTGACGCTGCTCTCCCGCGCAAAGATCCGCTCGGCGGGCATGGCGATCATGTAGCCGGCGGAGGCGGCGGTGCCGCCGAAAAGGGCGACCACGGGCTTGCCGGCATCGCGGAAGCGGGTGAGGGCGGCGTGGAGCGATTCGCCGCCGGCCACGGTGCCGCCGGGGCTGTCCACGGTGAGCAGCATTCCGCGCACGGAGGAGGACTTCCTGGCGCGATCGATCGCCTCCAGCAGCGGGCGGTCGTCGGTGATGGTGCCGGAGACGGTCAGGCGCAGGAGGTGCGGGCCGCCGAGGCCGAGATCCGCGAGGGCCGAGGGGCCGTTCCCGCGCGTGCCGGCGAAGGCGAGGGCGGCGCCGGCGATCACGACGAGCACGGCGAGCGCCCGCCAGAGGCCGCGGCTGCGCTTGAGGCGGCGCCGGTCGAGCAGGAGATCCGCTTCCAGCCCGCCGGTCGAGGCCACGGGCCCGCGGGACGAGGCCGTAGGCCCGCCGGGCGACGCGGCGGGGGCGGATGGGGAGGAGGGGTCGGCCATGCGCCGGATATGCGCGCGCCCGCGCAACGGCGCCAGGGGCCGGTGTCGTGCCGATGGTGTGCGAAGGTATCGGGCGGTGGCGCGCAAGGGTGTCGCGCCGGTAACACGCTGAGACGGGGTGGCGACGGCGCGGGGAATGTCGCGTGACGGAAACGATGCGAAAGACTAGGGTCTTCGGCGTCATTCCACCTCGCGGGCAGCCGCCCCGCGCCCTGGGAAGCCGCCCGGCCCGGACGCGCGGCGCGGCCCCGCGAAGCGAACGGAACCCCTCCCGATGCGTCTGCTCCTCCTCGCCCTCTCGGTGCTGCTTCTCGCCCCCTCCGCGCAGGCGCAGACCCAGCTCCGCTCCCGCGCGATCGCGAACTCGACCACGCCGCCCTCCACCGGGGACGCAACCTGCGACGACGCGGTCGCTGCCTGGCGGGCCTGCATCGCCGCCTCGCCGAAAGCCCCGGCCGACCGGGCGCAGGCGAATACCGAGGTGGACAAGTTCGTGCGTGACGTCTTCGACGCCCGCGGCTCGCACCGCGACGACCTGATCCGCGCCTGCGGGCCGACGGCCTCCGGCTACCGGCTGATGGCGGAGAACGGGACCTGCGCGGGGAACATCACGGGAGCGCGTGACGATCAGGCGACGCGCGTGGGGGCTCCGGCGGGAGCTGTCGCGGCACAGCGGCGGGGCCAGCGGTAAGGGCCCCGGCGGCGCTTGCTGCCCCGGGGAGAGAGGGAAGGAATTCTTCCTCTCCCCGGACCCCTCACCATCATCTTTTTCTTCAAATCTGAATCACTGAGCGGTCTGTGCGCCTCGGGTCACTGACCCGAGGCGACTGAACGATCAGGAAGGTTCCGCGCCAGCCAGATGAGGATCCAACGGCGTCAGGCCCTTGGCGGGGCGGGATGAACGTTGCGCGTTCACCCAGGAGGTCCGGAGAGGGCAGCGCCCTCTCCGGGAGCGCTGGCGCGGCACGAAAAAGGGGAGGGCATCGCTGCCCTCCCCTTTGCCGGTCGTGGTCGGCCGCGTCTTAGCGGCGCAGGCCGAGGCGGCCGATGAGGCTCTCGTAGCGCTGGTGGTTCTTGTTCTTCACGTAGTCGAGCAGCCCGCGGCGCTGGCCGACGAGCACGAGGAGGCCGCGGCGGGAGTGGAAGTCCTTCGGGTGGGCCTTCATGTGCTCGGTCAGCGACGAGATGCGCTCGGAGAGCAGGGCGACCTGCACCTCGGGCGAGCCGGTGTCGCCGGGGGCGGTCGCGTATTCCTGGATGAGCGCCTGGCGGCGCTCGGGGGTGATCATCGACATCGGGATATCCTAAGGTAGGGGGCTTCAGGATCCGCCGCGGGCGAGCCAGCGCTCGGGGTGGATCAATCCATCCCCCAGCCTGCACAATCCCATCAGGCGCTCCCCCACCAGCACGCGGACGAGGCCACCATCGGGCCGGGCCGCCTGAGGAACCCGGCCCATGAACTCGACCAGGGAGATCTCCTGGCCGAACGAGAGACGGGCGGCTTCGGCGTCGGTGACGGCCAGGGCCGGGATGTCGTCCAGCGCGGTCGTCACCGGCAGCAGAAGCGCCGGGGAAGGGGGCGGGGTATCCCCCGTAACGATGAGGCTGTCCAGCGGAATCGCGTGCTCCTCGCGGAAGGGGCCGACGCGCAGGCGGCGGAGCGCCGCGATATGGCCGACGGTGCCGGCGGCGCGCGCGAGGTCGCGGGCCAGCGACCGCATGTAGACGCCCTTGCCGCTTTCCACGTGGAAGATGGCGGTGTCGTCGTCCACGCGCTCTACCAGCTCGAAGCGGTCCACGCGGGCGGGGCGGGCGGCGAGCTGCACGGCCTGGCCTTCCCGCGCGAGGTCGTAGGCGCGTTCGCCTCCGACCTTGATGGCGGAGTAGATGGGCGGGACCTGCATGATGTCGCCGCGAAAGGCGGGGAGCGCCGCCTCGATCTGCTCGTTGGTCGGGCGGTGGTCGGAGGTGGCGATGGTCTTGCCGTCGGCGTCGTCGGAGTCGCGCTCGTCGCCCATCTTGAGCGTGAAGCGATAGATCTTCGTGCTGTCCATCACGTAGGGCACCGCCTTGGTGGCCGCGCCGAAGGCGATGGGCAGGATGCCGGTGGCCAGCGGGTCCAGCGTGCCGCCATGGCCGACCTTCTGGGCGTCGAAGGCGCGCTTGAGCTTCGTCACGACGTCGGTGGAGCCCATGCCGGTGGGCTTGTCGATGATCAGCCAGCCGTCGAGCGGGCGGCCCTTGGGGATGCGGTTGCGGCCGCGCGGGCCGCCCTTGGGTCCGCGCGGGCCGCCGCCCTTCGGGCCGGCGCCGCGGGGCGCCCTCTTGCCGACGCCGCCCGTGTTCACGCCGTCCTGACCCGCCATGCGCCAACTGTCCCTTCAGCCATCCGGACCGGCGCGAGCGCGGCCATGCCCCATCTCCCCGGTCGGGGAGGGCGGCCCTCTAGCACCGGGCGCGGCGGGGCGCACGGGGGATGCGCGCGGAAGAGGGTTGCGCGGTGCGATCCGCGAGGCCGCGCCCAAGGGCGCTTGACCTGGGCGGACGCGGTGGGGTCCAACCCGATCATGAGGTGTGCCCTATCATTCCTTGTTGCGCTGCTCACCCTTCTCGGGGGGGAGGCCCTTGCCCAGGCGCCGGCGCCGGCCCGCACGGCGCCCGCGACGGCCTCGCCGGCGACGGGGGCGGCCCCGCCGGCGACGGGGGCGGAGGCGGACCGGCTGCTCGGCCTGCTGCGCGACGACGCGCGGCGGGGGGAGCTGATCCGAAACCTCGAGGCGCTCTCGGCGATGTCGCGCGCGGCGCCGAATGGGGCGGCCGCGCCCGCGGCCCCGGCCACGCCGGCTGCCACGCCGGCCGCCCCTGGCGCCGCGGCGCCGGCCGGCGGGGCGCCCGCCGCCCCGGCGGAGGCGCCGGCGGATGCGGGGCTGCTCGCGCCCAACACGCTCGGCGCGCAACTGATGATGGGCGCTTCCCAGCGGCTGGCGCTGCTGTCGGACCAGATCGTCTCGGGCGTGCAGGCGGTGACGGATCTGCCGAACATCGTCTCCTGGGCCTCGGGCGTCGCGCGCGACCCGGTGACGCAGGCGCGGGTGGTGGATGCCTCCTGGAAGCTCGCGCTGCTGTTCGGCCTCGGGCTGATCGCGGAGTGGATCGTCTGGCGGGGCCTGGCGCGCTGGCGGGACCGGCTGGACGCGCGCGCGCCCGACGCGCCCAAGCCCGGCCGGGCCACGGTGTGGAACTGGCTGCGGCGCCTTCCTTTCGTGCTGGCGCGGCTCGCGCTCGACCTGCTGCCGATCGGGGCCTTCGCGATCATCTCCTACGGGCTGATCCGCGCGGTGCAGCCGCTGCCGACGACGGAGCTGGTGCTGCTGCTGGCGAACAACGCCTACATCGCGATCCGCGCGGTGATGCTCGCCTCCCGCATGCTGTTCTCACCCAACTCGGCGCATCTCAGGCTCGTGCCGATGCAGGACGAGACGGCGGCCTACATCACGGTGTGGCTGCGGCGGATCGTGGCGGTGCTGGTGGTGGGCTGGGCGGTGGCCGAGGCGGGGCTGCTGTTCGGCGTGCCCTGGGCCGTTTACGACGCGATCACGCGGCTCTCGCTGCTCATCGTCTCGCTGTTCCTCATCATCGTGGTGATGCAGAACCGGCACGCGGTGGCGGACAAGCTGCGCGCGCCGGAGTTGAAGCCGGGCGACCACCCCGACCGTTCCCGCCGCTTGTTCCGCGCGCTGCGGGACCGGCTGGCGGAGATCTGGCACGTGCTGGCGATCCTCTATCTCCTCGCGCTCTGGGGGGTTTGGGCGCTGGAGGTGCGGGACGGCTTCCCCCGCCTGCTGCGGGCGAGCGCGATGACGCTGGCGGTGCTGGCGGTCGCCAAGCTGGTGGACGAGGGGCTGCGGCGGCTGCTGGAGCGAGGTTTCCGCATCACGCCGGACCTCGCGCGCCGCTATCCGGGACTGGAGCAACGGGCCAACCGCTACCTGCCGGTGCTGAAGGGCATCGTCTCGGGCATCGTGATGCTCATCGCCTTCCTGTTCCTGCTGGAGACCTGGGGGATCGACGCCTTCGCCTGGTTCGGGCGCGGGCAGCTCGGCGCGCGGCTGCTTGGCAGCCTCGTCTCCATCGGGCTGACGGTGCTGGCGGCGATCACGGTGTGGGAGGTGACGAACGCGGCCATCCAGCGGCGGCTGACGAAGCTTTCCCGCGATACGCAGGCGGCGCGCTCGGCCCGCATCCGCACGCTGCTGCCGATGCTGCGCACCGCGCTGCTGATCATCATCATGATCTTCGTGGCGCTGAACATCCTGAGTGAGATCGGGGTAAACGTGGCGCCGCTGATCGCCGGTGCCGGTGTCGTCGGCGTGGCGATCGGCTTCGGCTCGCAGACGCTGGTGAAGGACGTGATCACCGGCATGTTCCTGCTGCTGGAGGACGCCGTCGCGGTGGGCGATACGGTGCAGATCGCCTCCATGACCGGCGTGGTGGAGCAGCTCTCCATCCGTAGCATCCGGCTGCGGGCGCTGGACGGATCGCTGCACATCATCCCCTTCAGCACCGTGACCTCCGTCACGAACATGACGCGCGACTTCGCCTTCGCCGTGCTGGACCTCTCGCTCGCCTATGGCGAGGACACGGACCGTGTGGCGAAGGTGCTGAAGGAGATTTCCGCCGAGATCCGGGCGGAGCCGCGCTGGGCCGCCGTCATCCGCGACGACATCGATGTGATGGGCGTGGACAAGCTGCTGGAGACGGGCGTGGTGATGCGGGCGCGGATGAAGACCGATCCCTCCCAGCGCTACCCGGTGGCGCGGGAGCTCTATCGCCGCATCCAGGCGCGCTTCGAGGCGGAGGGCATCCAGATCAACTCGCCCTGGCGCAAGACGCCCGAGCCGACGCCGGAAGATGACGCGGCGGCGATCGCGGCCTGAGGTCGGCGCTGGTGGCCCCGGGGAGGCTCTGCCTCCCCGGCCCCTCCGCTGGGGACCCCAACGGGGGTCCCCAGACCCCAGCGTTCTGGCTGTCGCGGATACGATGATCAGGGCCGGCGCTGGGCGGATTTTCTTGTCGGCGGGTCGGCTGTTCAGCCTTTCGCGTCAGCCAGACAAAGAAAGATGAGGGAGGGTTTGGGAGGGAGAATTCCTTCTCCCTCCCAAGGCCACTCGCACCGCGCATGGCAGCCCCGCGACTTGGCGCTTGCCTTCCCCAACAGCGGCCATAGGGTGGGGCGCATGGTTTCTCTTCGAACTCAGGGCGGGCGCCGAATGCCCCGAATTACCCTCCCGGTCGTCTGACCGGCACGCGGGCGATGCCCCGCGTCGCGGGCGGGCGGCCGGGCCAGAGCCCTCCGCCCCCCTTCGAGAGAGATTTTCCCCATGTTCGATGCCCTTCCCGGTGCCCTTCTGCCTGCGTCCCTTTCCGCCGAGGCGGAGGAGCGCGTGCTGGCCGTGCGTTATCTTGTCCGTGCGGAGGTTTCGCCCGGGTTGTTGCCGCGGTTGTTGCAGCCTTTGGCCAAGCGCGACGTGACGCCGGAGCGGTTCCGCGCGGCGCGGGAAGGCGAGGCGATGCGGGTGGAGATCGCGGCGGTGCTGCCGGAGTCGGTGGTGGAGCTGGTGGCAGGGAATATCCGCTCGGTGGTCGGCGTCACGCGGATCGAGGTCGAGCACGGAAGGGTTTCGCGGGGCGGCTGAGCGGCCACGCGTAACTGCTTGGTTCCCCGGGCGGTCGTTCCCACCTCTCCGCCAGGAGAGTCCGTGCCCCATGATCGACGCCCTTCTGCCGAGCGCCCTCGACCTCGCGCGCTTCCAGTTCGCCTTCACCGTCGTCTGGCACTTCCTGTTCCCAGCCTTCACCATCGGGCTCGCGAGCTATCTCGCGGTGCTCGAGGGGCTGTGGCTGTGGACGGGCAAGGCCGTCTATCTCGACACCTTCCGCTACTGGCTGAAGATCTTCGCGGTCGCCTTCGCCATGGGCGTCGTGTCGGGGATCGTGATGTCCTACCAGTTCGGCACGAACTGGTCGGTGCTGTCGGACAAGGCCGGCGCTGTGATCGGGCCGCTGATGGGCTACGAGGTGCTGACCGCCTTCTTCCTGGAGGCCGGGTTCCTCGGCGTCATGCTCTTCGGCATGGACCGGGTGGGCAAGGGGCTGCACATGCTGGCCACCGCCCTGGTGGCGACCGGCACCTTCTTCTCGGCCTTCTGGATCCTTTCGGCCAATTCCTGGCTGCACACGCCGGCGGGCTACGCGCTGCTGCCGGATGGGCGCTTCGTGCCCGAGGACTGGTGGGCGGTGATCTTCAATCCCTCCTTTCCCTATCGCCTCGCGCATACCGTCACGGGCGCCTACCTGACGACGGCGCTGATCGTGGGGGCGGTGGGCGCTTGGCACCTGCTGCGGGAGCGGCAGGGGCGGTTCGCGCGGCGGGATGCGGGCATGGAGAGCGCGTCGGGTGCCCGCATGACGGCCAGCACCGGCACGGCGGCCGCCGGGCACGGCGTGATGAGCGGGACCGTCCCGACCGAGCCGGCCCCGCACAGCGCCGGGGCGGAGCGCGGGCGCGAGGCGAGCGAGGCGGGGCCCAATCCGCGCGCGCGGCTGATGTTCTCGATGGCGATGTGGATGCTGCTCATCGTGGCGCCCATCCAGGCGGTGCTGGGCGATCTGCACGGGGGCAATACCTACGAGCACCAGCCGGCGAAGGTGGCGGCGATGGAGGGGCATTTCCCAACCGAGCGCGGCGCGCCCTCGATCCTGTTCGGCCTGCCGGACGCGGAGGCGGGGGAGACGCGGATGCAGATCGCGATTCCGAACCTCGCCAGCCTCTACCTGACGCATGACTGGAACGGCGAGGTGCGCGGGCTGAACGACATCCCGCGCGACCACTGGCCGACGAACATCCCGCTTGTCTTCTGGGCTTTCCGCGTGATGGTCGGACTCGGGCTGCTGATGATCACGCTCGGCGTGGCGGGCGGCGTGATGCGGCTGCGCGGGCGGCTCTACACCACGCCCTGGCTGCTGCGGGCCGCGATCGCGATGGGGCCGGCGGGGCTCTTCGCCGTGACCGCCGGGTGGATCGTCACCGAGGCGGGGCGGCAGCCCTTCACGATCTACGGGATGCTGCGCACGGCTGACAGCGCCTCGCCGATCGCGCTGCCGGCGGTCGCGACCTCGCTTGCGGCCTTCGTGGTGGTCTACTTCGTCGTGTTCGGGGCGGGTATCTGGTACCTGTTCAAGCTGTTCCAGCAGACGCCGCGGCCGCAAGAGGGCGCGCCGCCCTCCGGCCAGCCGATCCGCACGGCAGGGATCACGCCCGCGCCCTCCGCGGCGCCGGGTGCCGCGCCCGCCATCCAGCCGGCGGAGTAGGAGCGATGGAAGAGGCGCTGACGGGCTGGGCCTTCTGGCTGCCGCTGATCTGGGCGGTGCTGATCGCGCTAGCCGTGTTCTTCTACGTCTGCATGGACGGCTTCGACCTCGGCATCGGGATCCTGTTTCCCTTCATGCCGGAGAAGGCGGAGCGGGACGTGGCGGTGAACACGGTGGCCCCCGTGTGGGACGGCAACGAGACTTGGCTGGTGCTGGGCGGCGGCGGGCTGCTGGCGGTGTTTCCGCTCGCCTATGCGGTGGTGCTGCCGGCGCTCTACATGCCGCTGATCCTCATGCTGCTCGCGCTCGTGTTCCGGGGCGTGGCCTTCGAGATGCGCTTCCGGGCGGAGAACGAGACCCAGCAGCTCTGGTGGGACCGGGCTTTCTCCTGGGGGTCGATGCTCGCGGCCTTCATGCAGGGGATCGCGCTCGGCGCCTTCGTGCAGGGGATCGAGGTCGTGGGCCGCGCCTATGCCGGCGGGTGGTGGGACTGGCTCTCGCCTTTTTCCGTGCTGACGGGGGTGGCGCTGATGGTGGGCTACGCGCTGCTCGGCGCCTGCTGGCTGCTGTGGAAGACGGAAGGGCCGCTGCACACGCGCGCGGCGTCGCTCGCCTGGCGCTTCGCAGTGGCGACGGTGGGCGCGATCGCGCTTGTCTCCGCCATCATGCCCTTCCTGCAGCCGGCCTTCGCCGCGCGCTGGCTGAGCTTTCCGAACCTGCTCCTCGCGGCGCCGGTGCCGCTGCTGGTGGCCTTCCTCATCTGGCGCTTCTTCCACGCGCTGGCCGAGGATACCGGGCATGGCGGGATGGTGGACGCGCGGCCCTTCATGCTCGCGCTCGGCCTCTTCGCGCTGTCCTATGCCGGGCTCGGCGTGTCGATGTGGCCGATGATCGTGCCGCCCGCCTTCAACATCTGGGAAGCAGCAGCGCCGCCGGCCTCGCAGGGCTTCCTGCTGGTGGGCGCCGCGGTGCTGATCCCGGTGATTCTGGCCTACACCGGCTATGTCTACTGGCTGTTCCGCGGAAAGGTGACGCATGAGAGCGGCTACCACTGAGATGTGGGGGCGGCGCCTGCTCTGGTTCGTGGGGCTCTGGGCCGTGAGCATCCTCGCGCTCGGCGCGGTTGCGATGATCCTGCGCGCGGTGCTGAAGGGGGTTTAGCGCCCGCCGGGTGGCGCTTGCTGCCCCGAGGAGAGGAAGAAGGAATTCTTCCTCTCCCCGGACCCCTCTCCATCATCTTCTTCTTCGAGTTCGAAGTGCTGGGCGGCTGGTGCGCCTCGGGTCAGGGACCCGAGGCGACGGCATTCACAGGAAGGTTCCGCGACAGCCCGAAGGGGGTCCAGGGGCCTCAGGCTCCTGGCGGGAGAGGTCCGGAGAGGGCTGAGCCCTCTCTGGTGCCACCCGCGCTGCACCCGACTTAACGCATGGCCGGCGCGAACTGGAACCCACCCGCGGTCCAGAGCGCGTTGTGCCCGCGCGCGAGGCCGAGCGGGGTGATGTTGCGCTCGAAGACCTCGCCGTAGTTGCCCACCTGCTTGATGGTGAAATAGGCCCAACGGTTGTCCAGCCCGAGCGCCTGGCCGAGGCCGCCCTCGAGGCCGAGCAGGCGGCGGATGTCGGGGTTGGAGGCGCCGCCGAAGGTGTCGACGTTGGCGCTCGTCACCTTCAGGTTCTCGGCGTGGAGCTGCGCGTACTGCACCCAGCGCACGATATCGAACCACTTGTCGTCACCCTTGCGCACCATGGGCGCGATCGGGCCGAAGCTGAGCTGCTCGGGCAGGATCGTCAGCTCGCCCGCCTGGGGGCCCTGGCGGTAGCGGAAGGCGGCGGCCTGGGAGGTGTCGGTGGCGTAGGCGTCGCAGCGGCCGTTCAGGAAGGCGTCGCGCAGCTGGTTAACGTCGCTGATGAGGACGGGCGTGTACTCGATGCGGTTGGCGCGGCCCCAGTCGGCGAGGTTGATCTCGGTGCTCGTGCCGCTGGCGACGCAGATCGACGCGCCGCCCAGCCCGGAGACCGAGGTGACCCCGGAGGACGTCTTCACGATGATGCTCGTGCCGTCCCAGAAGTTCGGGGCCGCGAAGAGAAGGCCGAGATTGGCCTCGCGCGTCAGGCTCCAGCCGGTGTTGCGGATCAGGACGTCCACCTCGCCGGCCTGGAGGGCGGTGAAGCGGCTGACCGTGCTGAGATGGACGTAGCGGACCTTCTCGGCGTCGCCGAGGGTCGCGGCGGCGAGGGCGCGGCACCCGTCCGCGTCGATTCCGCGCATGACGCCGCGGTTGTCGGGGAAGGAGAAGCCGGGCGATTCCCCGGACACGCCGCAGTTGAGCATCCCCCGCGCCCGGACGGCGTCGAGGGTGGCGGAGCCGGTTCCCTGCGCGGCGGCCGGGGCGGCGGCCCCGAGGCCGATCAGCCCCGAGGCCAGGATCGCCATGACATGCTTCAGCATCTGATCACCTTCAGCTTGGGGGGGAGCGGACGTCACATCGCGGCCGGGCGGAGGTCCGAGCCGTCGTTGAAGCGGGAGAAGCGGAAGGGCGCGGGATCGACGACCGGCGCGTCCCCGGCGATCAGGTCGGCCGCCAGCCGCCCCGCGCCGGGCCCGACGCCAAAGCCGTGGCCGCTGAAGCCGGTCGAGAGGAAGAGGCCGGGCAGCGCGGCGACGGGCGAGATGACTGGGACGGCGTCCGGCGTGTTGTCGATCCAGCCGCCCCAGGCATGGGCCATGCCGATCCCGGACAGGGCGGGGTAGGATTCCACGAGCATCGACAGCGCCTCGTTCACCGTCGCCATGTCCGGGCCGGGGTCGAGCACGCGCGTGCGCTCGAAGGGCGAGATCCCGTCCGGTGTCCAGCGGGCGAGGGCTTCCGGCCCGGAGAGGAAGGACCGGCCCATCCGGACCTTCACGCCGGCCTCGCGGCGCTTGAGGAACATCGGCAGGAACTCGCGGGCGTAGCGGAAGCCCTGCGGCGTCAGCTCGATGGTGCCGCGCCCGCGGATCGCGACGGTGTAGCCGCCGTCGAGCCGGCGGCGCATGACGTAGTTCGGCGTGGAGAGCCCGCCCTCAGTCACCGCGGGTGCCGCCGTGGTGGCGAAGACCGTGGAGCGCACGCCGGCCTGGGGAAGGGCGATGCCGTGGTGGCGCAGGAAGAGCGATGTCCAGGCCCCGCCCGCGCAGAGCACGGCCCCCGCGCGGATCCGGCCCGCTTCCGTCACCACGCCCGAGAGGGTGCCGCCGGTGCGTTCGAGGGTCCGCACGGCGCAGCCCTGGTGGATGGTGACGCCCAGCCGGCGCGCTGCCTCGGCGAGGGCGGGCACGGCCATCGAGGGTTCGGCGCGGCCGTCGGTCGGGGAATGGGCGCCGCCGATCCAGGGGCGGGCGCAGCCGGGCGTCATCGCCTGGGCTTCCTGCGCCGTCAGCATCCTGCTCTCCACCTGGTAGCTCCGGGCGAGCTCGGACCAGCGCTCCCAGGCCTCCAGGTCCGCGGGGCGATCGGTGACGTAGAGCAGGCCGGTGCGGCGGAAGCCGAGATCCGCGCCGATCTCCTCCGCCAGCCGGCCCCAGAGGTCGAGGCTGTAGCGCGCCAGGGGAAGTTCCCGCTCGTCGCGGTTCTGCTGGCGGCACCATCCCCAGTTGCGGCTGGATTGCTCCGCGGCGATGCGGCCCTTTTCCAGGACGGCGACGGAGAGGCCCTTTCGCGCGAGGTGGTAGGCCGCGGCGATGCCGGCGATGCCGCCGCCGATGACGACCACGTCGGCCTCGGCGGGCAGCGCGGGGTCGCTTTGGACGGGATCCACGTTCGACGGCATCGGCGCCTCTCCTGGCGGCAAGCAACCGGGAGGAGTTCGCCAGCCGCACGCCCCCTCGGCCTCTCTAGCTATCGTACCGGACGGCATCAACGATTATTTTCACTGAATGAAAGTGGTGGTAGGAAAGTTCCATTCAGTGAAAGTGAGGGCGTGATGGGGAAGGTGCCGGCGGCGGAGGGGCGGGACGGCGTGCTGTCCCGGGCCGTGGCGATCCTACGGGCTCTGGCCGCAGCGGGGCCCGATGGTCTGCGGCTGAGCGATATCGCGGAGGCGGCGGACCTTCCGAAGCCCACCGCGCTCCGCATCCTCAGGACCCTGCAGGGGGAGGGGCTGGTGGAGGACGGGCCCTTGGGCCGGACCTACCGGCTGGGCCTCGACCTCTTCTGCCTGGCCGCGCGGGCGGGCAACCCGTCCAACCTGCGCGACCTCGGGCGACCCGCGATGCTGCGCGTGGCCGCGGCCTTCGAGGATACGGTCTTCCTGCTGGTGCGGTCCGGCTACGATGCTGTCCTCATCGACCGGAGCGAGGGCGTGCTGCCGGTCCGCTCCCTCACCGGCGATATCGGGGGCAAGGTGCCGCTCGGCCTGGGGCAGGGGTCCACGGCCATCCTCGCCTCCCTTCCGGCGGGGGAGCAGGAGGAGGTCGTGCGGCACAACCTTCCCCTCATCCGGGAGCGGGGCGGGCTGGAGGAGACGGCGCTGCGGACCGCCCTGCTGGACACGGCCCGGAAGGGCTACTGCGACGTCGCGAACGGCCTCATCCCCGGAAGCTCGGGCCTGGCGGTGCCGATCCGGGACAGGACCGGGCAGGTGATCGCGGCGCTCAGCATCGGGACAACGCTGGAGCGCCTCACGCCGGAACGGCGGGCGGCGATGGCGGAGATGCTGCAGCGGGAGGCGGCGGCGATCGGCGACGCCTCCAACCCCTTCGACCCCACGCTCCGCCGGCCCGGCGCTTCCATGCAGCGGGCCGGCTGAGGGTTCGCCCGGCCGCGGGCAGCGACGCTTCAGCGCTTCGCGGCCACGAAGGTATTCGAGAGGAAGAGTTCCGATCCGACCGCGTTGTCCTCCATCACCTCGATGACGTGGCAGTTGCCGCGGCGGAGGATGTCGAAGACCTCTGCCTGGGGAAGGGCGTGGACCTCCATGCCGCCCGGAGGGGAGGCGAGGTATTCCTTCGCGTCGAAGCGGTACTGCGAGCCGTAGGTGACGATCTGGAAGAAGAGGACGGCGCCGGGGTTGGCGCGCGTCGTCACGTGCTCGAGGATGCAGCGCGAGACCGGCGGCGGGTTGTGCTGCAGGACGATGCTCGAGACGAAGACGTCGAAGGGCTTCAGTTCGGCATAGTCCGCGAGGGAGCGGAGAAGACTGAACTCCGCGTTCCCGATGCGCAGCTTGCCGAGGTGCTGCTGCGCGATCGCGAGGTTGCCGGGCGAGATGTCGTAGCCGTGCAGCGTGCGGAACAGCGGCGCCAGGTGCATGGAGACGCGCCCGACACCGCAGCCGAGTTCCACGCAGACGCTGCCGGGCCTGATGGCCAGCTTGTTGCGGAGGAGCGCCGCCTGGAAGGCGCGGACATCGTCGAGGCCGGTGGCGTAGAACTCGTCCCGGTTCGCCGCGATGTTGCCGGTTCTGAAGCGGTCATGGGTAAGGATGGACCAGTAGGGGTCCTCCTGGCCGAAGCGGGTCCATTCCTGCTGCATGCGCTGGAAGAACCGGTCGAGGATGTCCGGCGTGGTTCGCGAGGAGCTGGCCGGGTTGCGCGCGAAGGCGAAGTGGGCGACGGGCTTGGCATTGGCGGCGTAGCGTTCGCGGAACTCCTCGGACCGGAGGAGGGTCTCGCGGAAGGTGTTGAGATCGGGGACTTCGCGGTTCTGGCGGTAGATTTCAGGACTTTCCGGCACCCTGCCGAGAATGAACACGTAGGCGTCGCGAATTTCCTGGTCGCTCAGCATCCAGCATCGTCCTCTGGGATCCGGTGAGCGGAGGACCGCGGCCGCGGCGTTTTCCACGGAGATGAAGCCGCAGTCCTGTCACATCGTTGCGAATTCGTAGCATGACGGGCTGTTGCTGTCATCGCTGCCGCGCGCACCAGGGAAGTATTGCAACTTTATAATAAAGGACGGCGATACTCCTGAAGGTTGTGCCGCCTTGTACTTCTTCTACTGGCGATCCTGGGCCGTCCTGCCTTCGCTTCCCCGCGGCGTGACCCCGAAGGCCGCGCGGAAGGCCGCGCCGAAGGCGGGGGCGGAGGCGTAGCCGACCGCGGCCGCCGCGCGTGCCGGCGGCACGCCCTGGGCGAGGAGGGCGGCGGCCTCGGCGAGGCGGAGCGCCTGGCGCCAGGCGCCGAAGGAGAGGCCGGTCTCCGCGCGGAAGTGCCGCGAGAGGCTGCGGGGCGAGGCGCCGATGCGGGCCGCCCAGTCCTCGAGCGAGAGGGGGGAGGCGGGATCGGCCCGCAGCGCTGCCGCAAGCCGGGCAAGGCGGGGTTCGCGCGGCTCGGGCACGCCGAAGGGCAGGGCGGGGGCGCGGCGGATCTCATCGATCAGCAGGGCCGCGAGATGGCCGCCGCGGCCGTGCTCGTCCCATTCGAGGGGTTCCTCGCAGGCCGCGAGGATGAGTTCCCGCAACAGGGGAGAGGTGGCCATGACGGTGACGCCCGGCGGCCCGGCGCGCGCCGCGTCCTCGCGCAGGAAGAGGGCGCGCATGCGGACGGTGCCGGCGACGAGGACGCTGTGCGGCTCCCCGGCGGGAACCCAGAGGGCGCGGCCGGAGGGGACGACGAAGTTCGCGGCGTCGGTCGCGATCCGCATGACGCCGCTGAGGGAGAAGAGGAGCTGGGCGCGGGCGTGGCTATGCCGGCCCGTCGATTCGCCGTCCGCGTAGTCGCGCCGGAAGGCGGCCAGCGGGCGGTCCACGGCGTCTTGCGGCAGGGGGTGGCGGGCAGAGGGGATTTGGCCGGTTCTCGACAGCATATGGCCGAACGTCTCCTTCCGGCCAGGATAGGCTGAACCCAGGGAGAGATGCGAATGCCACAGGACCCGGCCACGCGGCAGATCTGGTTCATCAACGCGGCCCATGTCGTCTGCCACTACATGCTGCTGATCCTGGCGACGGCCGTGCTCGGCATGGTGCTGCATGACGGCGCGACCTTCGGGGCGGAGTACGGGCCGATCCTCGCGCTCGGCACGGGGATGTTCGTGCTCTACGGCATGGGCTCGCTGCCCATGGGCTGGCTGGCCGAGAAGCTGGGGCGGCACGCGATGATGGCGGCTTTCTTCCTCGGCGTCGGCGGGTCGCTGGTGCTGGCGGGGGCGGTGTCGGGGCCCTGGGGGCTGGCGGCGGCGCTGGCGCTGGCCGGGTTGTTCAACGCGATCTACCACCCCATCGGCACCGCGATGCTGGTGGAGGCGGCCGGCGAGCGCGTGGGGCGCGCGATGGGCAACAACGGCGTCTTCGGCAATCTCGGCGTCTCCTTCGCGCCGATCCTGACGGCGCTGCTGGTGGCGCAGGCGGGGTGGCGCTGGGCCTTCATCGTGCCGGGGCTCGCCTCGATTGTGATCGGCGTGATGTGGCTGCGCGAGGCGCCCTATGATGCCCGCCTGCACGCGAAGGGCGCCCGGCCCTTCCCCGAGATCCCGCGCGCGGTGGTGCGCCAGGCGGTGGTCTCGCTGCTGCTGATGGCGGTCTCGACAGGCTTCGTGTTCAACGCCTTCACCCTGCTGGTGCCGAAGCTGATGCAGGAGCGGATGGCCGACAGCCCGGGGCTGCTTCCGCTGGTCGGCGCGCTCGCCTTCGCGGCCACGCTGTTCGGCGGGCTGACGCAGTTCACGGTGGGGCGGCTGATCGACCGCACGACGCTCAAGCGCGTGTTCCTGCCCCTGGCGCTCGCGCTGGTGCCGGCACTGCTGGCGCTGTCCTTCCTGCAGGGCTGGATGGTGCTGCCGGTGGCGGCGGTGTCGGCCGCAGCGATCTTCGGGCAGGTGACGGTGAACGAGACGATGACGGCGCGCTACGTGGCGCCGGCGCTACGGGCGAAGCTCTACTCGATCCGCTTCTTCGTGGGCTTCCTCGGCGCGGCGGCGGCCTCGCCGGCGATCGGGTACCTGCACGACGCGACGGGCAACCTCGGCGCGGTGATGGTCGTGCTGGCGGGCTTCGGGCTGATCACCCTCCTCTGCGCGCTGCTCTTCCCCGACCGGCCGGAGGAGCTGCGGCCGGAGCTCTGGGCACGGGCGCCGGTGGCCGTGGCGGCGGAGTAGGGCGCGGCCTACCCGGCCGGCGGCGCCTGGACGATGGCGCCCGCCCATTCGAGGCCGCGATAGGTCTCGTAGCCGGGGGTGAGGTGGAAGGCGACGAGCCCGCCCTCCCGAGCCTCCCGCACGCCGCTGCGCTGGCCGCGGCGGTCGAGGGCGAGGATTTCCGACAGTTCGCCCCGGCCGTCGGAGGCGGCGAGGACGCGGCCGCGGGCGTCCAGCAGGAGGACGCGGGAGCGCGCGCTCTCCTCCGGCGAGAGGCGCACGCCGCGCACCACGGCGCGGGCCTGGGGTTCCCAGTCGAAATGGATGCCGAGAACGCCGATGGGGCGGCCGTGCGCCGTGCCGCCCTCCCGCACGGCGGCGGCGTAGGTGGCGACGGGCGCGCCGCCGAGGGCCGCGCAGCGCGTGACGTCGGCTACCGCGTAGTCGTCCCCGCTGGCGGAGGTGAGGGCCTGGCGGAACCAGGGTTCGTTCGAGACATCGAGGCCGCGCAGGCCGGGATAGCGGTCGGGGCGGCCATGGGCGAGGACGCGGCCCTCGGGCGAGGCGATCCAGAGGTCGAGATAGACGGTATAGGCCGAGAGGATGACGCCGAGCCGCGCCTCGGCCTCTGCCACGCGGGCGGGGTCGGGCTCGGCGCAGAGGGAGACGGCGGCGGCGTCCGTCGCCCACCAGCGGACGTCGCAGGTGCGCTCGTAGAGGTTGCGGTCGATGATCTCGACGGCGTTGAGGCAGAGATCGGTCAGGCGCTGGCCGCGCACCTCGGCGGCCATGCGGGTGCCGAGCTCGCGCAGGCCCTCCAGCGCGTCGCCCAGCTCGGTCTCCATCTCGGACGCGAGGCGGGCAACCTCGGTGGCGACGGCCTTTACCTCCCCGGCGACGACCCCGAAGCCGCGGCCCTGATCGCCTGCGCGCGCCGCCTCAATAGTCGCGTTGAGGGCGAGGATGCGGGTCTGGCCGGTGATGGCCTGGATGGCCCGCACCTTCGCCGCGGCGAGGGCGGCGGCGGCATCGGCAAGCTGCACCACGCGCTCGGGCGTGGCGGGCTGCGAGCTCGCCTGCCCCGGCGGGACCCGCATTGCGGAAGGGGGGAAACCGTCCATCGCGCGCTCTTCCTTCGAAGGGCGCGAGGATGCGGCAGGGGGGTGAACGGGCGGTGAATGCGCCCGGCTTCTAGCGCCCCTGGCGCGCGATGACCGCGAGGGCGGCGGAGCTGATCGAGAGCTGGCCGAGGACGCCCGCGATGTCGCGGATGAAGCCCCAGGTCTCGTAGGGGGAGGGGTCCTGGGGCACGACGACAAGGCTGCCCGGCGGGATCGGCGGCCCGCCGGCCTGCCAGCTGCCGAGGCCGGCCGGGGTGGTCTGGCCGTTCGGGAGCACGATGAAGGCGCGGGAGATGTCGGCGAAGCGCTGCTCGCCGCCGGCCGCGCGCACGTACTGCACGGCGCGCCAGCCGCTGGCGAATTGCAGGCTGCCCGGGTTGAGCACGGCGCCGACGACCGTGACCTCGTTCGGGCGCTTGGGCACCACCAGCAGGTCCCCGGGCTCGAGCAGCACGTCGAGGTCGGGGCGGGCGGCCAGCACCACGGGGTTGGCCTCGACCACCATGCGGCCGGCGGCGCGGGCCTCGCGCAGGGAGCCGGCGAGGGCCTGGCCCGCGTTGATGGCGCCGCCGATGTCGAGGTTGCCGGCGCGGCTGCCTGCCACGGCCTGGCCGGCGGCGACCTGGATAAGGCTCGTCTCCAGCTCGCGCGCGGTGCGCTGGAAGCCCTCCTGCTGGCGCTGGCGCACGCTTTCCCGCGTGAAGACGGCGCCGTAGGGATAGGCCTGGGCGGTCAGCCCCCCGGCGCGGGCGAGGAGTTCCGAGAGGCGCTCGCCGCGCCGGATGTCGTAGGTGCCAGGGCGGAGGAACTCGCCCACCAGGGCTACGGGGCCGGTGTCGCGGTCGCCGAAGCCGCGGGGAACGCGGACGGCGTCGCGCGGGGAGAGGCGGATGGCCGCGAAGTTGCGGGAGCGGAGATCGAGCTGGACGCGGGAGAGGGGGAGCGCGCCCGCGCCTTCCAGCGGTTCGCGCGCGAACTCGACGACGGAGAGGTCGGCGGTGTCCGCGGTGCCGCCGGCGGCGGCGAGGACCATGTCGAGGCCGGTGTCCTCGATCACGGGGTAGAGGCCGGGCAGGCGGACCTCCCCCGCCAGCAGCACGGCCTGGTCGAGCAGGAAAGGGAGGAGGGCGGGGTAGTCCACGAAGACCTGCGGGCAGCCGCCCGCGCCGAGGTCGGGGAAGCCGGCGCTGCGGGCATGGGCGAAGCGGAGCGGGCTGGAGCGCGCGGCAACCGCGAGGGCGGTGAGGGCGGGGCAGTCGGGGGCGGGCACCATCGGGACGGCGCCGGGGGCCATGCCGGGGTTCGCGCTGCCGGCAACGCCAGGGGCCGCCGCGGCTGTCGTGCCCGGCATCGGCATGGCCGGCGCTGCCGCAACCTCGCCGCGGAGGGCGCGCTGGACCGGCGGGGCCGCGAGCCAGAGCACATCGGCCTGGGAAAGGAGGATGACCTCGTCCCCTTCCTGGAGCGGCAGCTCCGCCCCGCCCCGCATGACGCGGCCGAGGTCGAAGGCGATGAAGCGGCGGACGCGGGTGCGCTCGTCCATGCGCCAGGCGACGCCCATGCGGACATAGGGGTCGGGGCGGATCACGCGGGGGTCGGAGAGCAGGGCGCGCAGCCCGGCGCCGCGCGGCCCGACGCCGCGGGTGACGGGGGCGACGACATGGCCCGCGAGGCGCAGCCCGCCCGAGACCGCGTCCACCCCGGGGGAGATGATGAGGGCATCGCCGCGGCGGACGGTGGAGCGGGGCGAGAGCTCGGCCATGGCGCGGCGGCCACCCGCATCGGTGCCGGTGGAGAGGAGGCGGTTGCCGGCCGGGCGCAGGGTGCCGCCAGCCAGCGCGAGCATGGCGGCGACCGAGGCGCCGGCCGAATTCGCGGGCAGCTCGTAGATGCCGGGGCGGGTGATGTCCCCGCCGAGGGCGACGACGCCGCCGAGCGGCGGGACGACCACGCGCTCCCCCTCCCGCAGCGAGAGGTTGGGGGTGCCGGGGGCACCGGCGATGGCGGCGTAGAGGTCTACGATGCGGGCGCCGTCGGGCCCCTCCACCCGGATGGCGCGGAGGCTGCCGGTGCGGCGGATGCCGCCGGCGGCGCCGAGGGCGTCGAGCAGGGAGGAGAGGGCGGGGAGCGGCACGAGGCCGGGCCGCACTACCTCGCCGGCCACGAAGATGCCGATCTGGCGGGTCTGGCCGAGGGAGACGAAGGCCTCGGAGCCGCCGAGCTCGCGCAGGACCCGGGTTTCGATATCGGCGCGCAGGTCGCGCAGGCTGCGGCCGGCGGCGGGGAAGGGCGGCAGGTCCGGCAGGGCGATCATGCCGTCCCGGCCCACGCGGAGGGAAAGGGACTGGCGCGCGCGGCCGCGGATGGAGATCACCACCTCGTCGTCGCGGCCGAGGATGTAGCTGTCGGGCAGGGCGCCGACCACGGGGGGCAGGCCGTTGGCGGCGGGGGCGAGATTACGGAAGGTGTCATAGCCGAACTGGCGGAGCGGCGGCTGCTGCTCAGGCAGGCGGGCGGCGAAGAAGGCCTCGGTGTTCGAGAGGGGCTCGCCTGGGTCGGGGCGGAGGGCGGCGGGCGCGGCCGGGATTGGGCTGGCGCCTGGCGAATAGGCCGGGATGGGTGCTGGCGCGGGCGGCGGGCTGCCGGGGAGGCGGTTGCCGGCCGCGTCGATGATGCGCTGAAGGATATCAGCCTGGGCAGTGCCGGGCATGACCGGCAGGGGCATGCCGCCGGGCAGCGTGCCGGGCAAGGAGGGCGGGAGGAGCGGCTGGGCCGAGGTTGAGCCGCCGCCTGGGCTGCCCGGAAGGTAGGGCTGGGCGATGGCGGTGCCGCCCGGCGGCACGGCCAGGAGGGTGGCCATGGCCAGGCGGGCCGCTCTTTCTGCCGCTCTCCGGATCGACAAGCCCGCGCCTCCCCCGGCTGTACCGGGCGTCGCCGCGCAACCCTGCGGCGAGTTTCAACGGATAACACAAATTCGTGATCGTGCTAACACGTGGGCCATGCCCTTCCAAGCGCCGCGTGCCCTTCTCCGCCTCGACGCCGCCCTTCGCCTCGGCCCACGGCCGCTGCTGTGGCTGGGGTGGCACAGGGCGCGGATGGCGTCGGGGGTTGTCGGGCGGGCGCTGGCGGATGCGGCGGGGGCGGAGGGGTCCTTCCTGCCGCACCGGGCGCCCGAACCGCCCGTGCTCCCGCACCCGGACTGGGCGCACGCGGACTGGGCGCACGCGGACTGGGCGCACCCAGACTGGGCGCCGGTGCTGGCGGCCGTGCGCGCCCTGCCGCCGGTGGTGGTGCACGGGCCTTTCGATCCATCGGCACCCGCGCTCTCGCTCGATCTCTTCGCGCCCGGCGATGTGCGGCCGGTCTGGGAGGCGAACCGGCTGGCCTGGCTGCTGCCCCTCGTGCAGGCGCACCGGCTGGAGCCCGGCGAGGGGCATCTCGCGCGGGCAGAGGCGCGGCTGGGGGAGTGGTGCCGGGCCAATCCGCCCTTCCGCGGGCCGAACTGGGCCTGTGGGCAGGAGGCGGCGCTGCGGGCGCTGCACCTGTGCCTCTCCGCAGCGCTGCTGGAGGAGGAGGTGCCGCCCAGCCTGGCCGCGCTGCTGCGGCTGCACGCGCGGCGGATCGGGGCGGCGCGGGCCTATGCGCTGGCGCAGGACAACAACCACGGGGTGAGCGAGGCGGCGGGGCTGCTGGCGATCGCCTGGGCGCTGGGGGATGTGGCGGGGGCGCGGCGCGCGGGGCGGGGGCTGGCGGCGGTGCTCGCGCGGCTGGTGGCATCGGATGGCGGCTTCGCGCAGGTTTCGACGGGCTATCACCGGCTGCTGCTGGACACCCTCTCGGTGGTGGAGTGGCTGCGGCGGCATCACGGGGCGGAGCCGCTGCCGGAGCCCTTCGGCGCGCGCGCGGCGGCGGCGGCACGGTGGCTGGTCCGGGTGATGGATCCAGCCACGGGGGCGGTGCCACGACTCGGACACCAGGACGGCTCGCCGCTGGCGGATCTCTCGCTTCGCGGCCCTTCGGACGCGCGGGGGAGCGCGGAGCGGGCGGCACGGCTGTTCCTCGGCCGCTCCGCGGGGGTGGCCGATGATCCGGGCTGCGCCTGGCTCGGCCTGCCGCCCGCGCCGCCGGTCGAGGCGGAGGGCGAGTGGGTGGCGGCGGGCACGCGGGGATGGCGGGTGGGCGAGGCGCGGGGTCTGCTGCGCACCGGGCCGCTGCGCTTCCGGCCGGGGCAGGCGGACCTGCTGCATTTCGACCTCCTGCTCGGCGAGGAGAACGCGCTGCGGGACGCGGGGACGGGGGCCTACAACCCGCCGGCGGATCGCGCCTGGTGGACGGGGCACTTCGCCTCGGCGGCGGCGCATAACCTGATCCTGTTCGACGACGCGGAGCCGATGCCGCGGGCAGGGCGCTTCCTGCTGGCCCGCTGGGTGCGGACGGAGGCGCTGCCGGACGGAGCGGCCATGCGGGACTTCCGCGGCAACCGCCACGCGCGGCGGGTGGTGCCCGGTGCGGCGGAATGGCGGGTGGAGGACGAGGTTTCCGGGCCGTTCCGGTGGATCGCGCTGCGCTGGCACCTCGCGCCCGGCATCTGGCGCGTGGTGGAAGGCGGCGTGCAGGGCGGGGGGATCGGCCTCGACATTTCTGCCGACACCCCGCTGGACCTCCGCCTGGAGGAGGGGTGGGAAAGCCCCGCCTATGGCGAGGTGCGGCCCATCCCGGTGCCGGTGGCGCGCGCCCGGGCACCCGTCTCACGTGTCCTGACCGTCATTCGGACCGTTGCGGGTTGCAAAGATAGAGGGGAAACGCCCTAGAATGGGCCACACGCCCCTGTGAACGGTGATGCCGCTCGAACTCCTCCTTCTCGGCCTATGGCGGCTGCGCTGGCGCATCGTGGGCGCAGCGCTGGCGCTGCTGCTCGTCGGCGGCACGCTCGTCATGGTCTGGCCGCGGCAGTACGTGGCGGAGGCGGTGGTGGCGCCGGCGGAGACGACGGGGCTCGCCGCCTCCACCCTCATCCAGGGCGGGCTGGTCATGCCGGGCGGGCTGCTGGACACGCGGGCGGGGGGGAACTTCGCGATCTACCTCGCGAGCATCCGCAGCCCGGAGGCCGTCGCGATGCTCGCGCGGGACACGACGATCCTGGCCGACCTGACGCGGCTGAAGCGGGAGGGCGTCACGGGGCGGCTCCGGGTTCTGGCGGGCTTCCCGCCCTCCCCGGCGGACCTCGACGACGTGGACCGCTGGCTCGACCGCAACCTCGGCGTGACGCAGTCGCTCGCGACGGTCACCACCTCCCTCACCATCCCCCATCCGGACCGGGCGACGGCGCTCGGTATCCTGAACCGCCTGCACGCCTTCGGGGAGGCGCAGGTGCGGGCGAGCCTCAACGAGCTGGCGCGGCGGCGGATCGCGGCGCTGGAGGCGCGGCTGGCGACCGAGCGCGACATCTACATGCGCAACCCGATCTACGAGCTGCTGGCCCAGCACCAGCGCGCCGAGGTGATCGCGAGGGCGGACGAGATCGTGGCGGCGCGCCTCGTCTCCCTGCCGAGCGTAGGGATCTGGCCAGCCCTGCCGAACCGCCCGCTGCTGCTCGTGCTGCTGGCGGTGACGGTGCCGATGGCCTGCGTGCTGCTGGCGGCCTGCCGCGTGCTGCTGTTCGGGGTGCCGCCGGAACCGGTGCGCCGCGGCGGGGCAAGGCTGGGGCGGCTGGCGGTGGCGCGGAAGCGGGAGGAGTGAGGGGGGCGGCTCCGGTGGTCCCTGGGGGAGAGAATGAATTCTCTCCCCCAGACCCCCACTCATCTTTTTCTGTCCCTTTGAGATGCTTGGCGGCCGGTGCGCCTCGGGTCGGTGACTCGAGGCGACTGCACGGGCAGGAAGGGCGCCCGAGGAAAACCAGCCGTCCGTCATCGCATCCGCGACAGCCAGATGGGGGTCCAAGGGCCTCAGGCCCTTGGCGGGGCGGGATGAACGCTGCGCGTTCACCCGGGAGGTCTGGAGAGGGCAGGGCCCTCTCCAGGGCCGCATGAGGCGCCCCACTTCCGCTGGCCTGGCGGCGCTGGCCGGGGTTCCCGCCGCGGGGATGCAGTTCGCGGGCGCGTTGAAATCGGCCCCGCTGCTGGCGGGGTTGCCCTTCGACCTGACCGTCGCCTGCACGGCCGCGCTGGCGCCGGGGCTGTTGCTGCTGCTGGCGGGGGCGCGGTGGCGGGTGCGGCGGGTGCTGGGGCTGCCGCTGGCCTGTTGCGGCTTGCTCTGGGTCTGGCTGGTGGTGGCGGCGCTCTGGACGGCCTCGCGCGACGTGGCGGCGGCGAAGTTGCCGGAGGTGGTGCTGGTGGCGCCCGCCATGCTGCTGGCTGGGCTGGTGGTGGGGGCGGATGGCGGGGCGCGGCGGGTGCTGGCGGGGACGGTGCTGGTGCTCGGTCCCTTCATCGGCGTCTCCATCGCCTGGGGGATCCTGCACGGGCAGGTGGTGCTGGGGGGTGCCGTCGGGGCCAATCCGGACCTCGTGCGCGTGCAGTACCAGCTCGCGGGGCTGGCGATCGCGTGCTCGGCGGGGATCTCGGCGCTGCGGGCGGTGGAGGCGTGCGGGGTCCGGCGGCTGGGCTGGCTGGGGCTGACGGCGGTGCTGGGGGTCGCGGGGCTGCTGCCGGGCGGGCGGGCGGGGCTGCTCGCGCTGGGGCTGGCCGTGACGCTGGCGCCGGCGGCGCATCTCTGGTCGGCGGGGCGGGCGCGGGCGGCGTTGGGCTGGGTCGGGGCGGCGGTGGCGGCGGGGGGGCTGGGGCTTCTCGTGCTGCTGGCCGATCCCTCGCGGGCGGAGGGGCTGCGGACGCTCGAGCGCTTCACGGGGGACGGCATCGCGGCCTCGGCGCGGCCGGTGCTCTGGGCGGAGGCGGTGCGCTGGGCGGGGGAGACGCTGCCATGGGGCCTGGGGACGGGGGGCTTCACCATCGCGGCGGGGAACGGGGAGCGGCGCGGGCTCTATCCGCACAACCACGCGCTGGAGGCGCTGGCGGAGGGGGGCGTGCCGGGCATCCTCCTCTGGCTCGGGGCCTTCGGGGGCGGGGTGGCGCTGCTGGTGGGGCGGCTGCGCGGACTGCCGGAGGGGGCGGCGGGGCGGCTGGTGGCGCTCGTGCTGCCGGTGGCGCTCAGCGCGATGGTTTCGACGGATCTGGGGAACCGGATGGTCTGGTTCGCGCTCGGCCTCGCGCTTTCGGCGGGGCTGGAGGCGGTGCCGCGGGGCGGCCCAGGGGGAACTCCGCAGGAGGCGGTGCATGGCTGAAGGCTTCTACGCGCGGGCGGGGAAGCGCCTGCTGGACCTGCTGGGGGCGGGGGGGCTGCTGCTGGTGCTGAGCCCGGTGCTGGCGGCGGTGGCGCTGGCGGTGCGCCTGGCGCTGGGCCCCGGCGTGCTGTTCCAGCAGGAGCGCGCCGGGCGGGACGGGGTGCCCTTCACGCTGTTCAAGTTCCGCTCCATGCGGGAGCCGCGCTACGCCGGCGAGCCGGACGCGGCGCGGCTGACGGGCTTCGGGCGGCGGTTGCGGGCCTCGGCGCTGGACGAGGTGCCGCAGCTGCTGAACGTGCTGCGGGGGGAGATGAGCCTCGTCGGGCCTCGGCCGCTGCCGGTGGCTTATCTCGACCGCTACACGGCCCGCGAGCGGGAGCGGCTGCGGGTGCGGCCGGGCCTGGCGGGGGCGGCGCAGGCGCGGGGGCGCAACGCCGTGCCCTGGCCCGAGCGGCTGGAATGGGATGCGCGCTACGCCGCCCGCGTCACCCTGGGGGGAGACGTGGCGGCAGTGCTCGGGACGATCGGCGTGCTGCTCTCGGGGCGCGGGGTCTCGGCGGACGGGCATGCGACCATGCCGGAACTGCCGCCGGCGCGGCTCCGTGAACCGGAATGTTTCGAAGTCTCACAAGTAGATGTGAGCCGTTGAGCTAGCGCGAAGGGAGAGTTCGCACGGTTTTTCATACTTACGGTTGCGTTAACACTTGCCCGCTCGCGTAATCTCTCGCAGATTAAACTCTCAATCTCGTGAGGCAGAGATGGCGCTCCGTCTGCTTCCATCGGTGGATCTTCCCCTCACGACCTCCAGGGCGGACGTTCTGGCCTGGCCGAACATCATCCCCTTCCCGCGCCAGGCGGGCGAGGCGGAGGTGGGCGGGCGCGTCTATCTTTCGCCGCCAGAACTCGCAGGGGGCGAGTTCGAGGCGGTGGAGAGGACGCTTCGGAGCGGCTGGATCGCGCCGGCCGGACCCATCCCCCGCGCCTTCGAGGCGGCGCTGGCGGAGGAGACGGGCTTCGGCAAGGTGCTCGCCACCTCCTCGGGCACGGCGGCGCTGCATCTCGGCTTCCGCGTGCTCGGGCTGCAACCAAGCGATGTCATCTGGGCGCCGAGCCTCACCTTCGTCGCGACGGTGGCGCCGGCCATCCAGATGGGCGCGCGCGTCACCTTCCTGGATGTCTCGCCGGAAACCTGGACGCTCGACCCCGAGCTGCTGCGCGAGGCGCTGGCGGCGGCGGCGCGGAAGGGGCGGCTGCCGCGGGTGGTGGTGCCGGTGGACCTCTACGGGCAATGCGCCGACCTCGATGCCATCGTCGCAGTTTGCGATCGCTGGGGCGTGCCGGTGCTGAGCGATTCCGCCGAGAGCCTGGGGGCGAGCGGGCGCGGTGGGGCGAAGGCGGGAAAGGGGGCGCGGCTCGCCTGCTTCTCCTTCAACGGGAACAAGATCATCACGGCCGGGGGCGGCGGCGCTCTGGTTTCCGACGAACCCGCGCTGATCGCGGCGGCGCGGCATCTGAGCACCCAGGCGAAGGAGGCGGCGCCGCACTACCAGCACGAGACGACGGGCTATTCCTACGGGCTCTCCTCGGTGCTGGCGGCGGTCGGGCTCGCGCAGCTCCGCACGCTGGAGGCGCGGGTCGCCTCGCGCCGGGCGGTCTTCGCGCGCTATGTGACGGGGCTGGCGGAGACGCCCGGCATCTCCTTCATGCCGGAGCCGAACTGGGGGCGGTCCTCCCGCTGGCTGACGGTCGCGCTGGTCGATCCCGCCCGCTTCGGGGCGGATCGGGAGGTGGTGCGCCGGGCGCTGGAGGAGGCGGGGATCGAGAGCCGGCCGGTCTGGAAGCCGTTGCACCTGCAGCCGGCTTTCCGCGATGCCGAGGCGGTGGGCGGCGCGGTGTCGGCCGGGCTGTTCGAGCGCGGGCTCTGCCTGCCCTCGGGCAACATGGCGCCGGTGGTGCAGGCGCGGGTGATCGAGACCATCCGCCGCCTGGCGCGGCACTGAAGCACGGACGAACGGCGCTGCGTCTTCTCTATCTCCACCAGCACTACTCCGGGCCGCGCGGCGCGACGGCGACGCGGGCGCATGCCATGGCGCGCGCCATGGCCGCGCGCGGGCACGAGGTGACGCTTGCCTGCGGCCGCTACGAGGGAGCGGTGACGGGCCTCACCGGGCCTTTCGCCAACGGCGCCCGGGAGGGCCGGGTGGCGGGCTTCCGCGTGGTGGAATTCGACATCCCCTGCGGCAACGGGCAGGCGCTGGCGGCGCGCACGCGGGCCTTCCTGCGCTACGCGATGCGCGCGGCCTCCCTCGGGATGGCTGGGGACTACGACCTCGTGCTCGCCTCCTCCACGCCGCTGACGGTCGCGCTGCCGGCGCTGGCGCTGCGGCGGCTGCGCGGCCTGCCCTTCGTCTTCGAGATCCGCGATCCCTGGCCGGAGCTGCCGCGCGCGCTCTCGGAGGCGCGGATGCCCGGTGGCGTGCCGGGGCCGGTGCTGGCAGGGATGGACCGGCTGGCGACGGCGGCCTGCCGTGGCGCCGCGGCCGTGATCGGGCTGACCGAGGGCATGGCCGAGACCGCCCGCGCGCGCGGCGCGGCGAGCGTGCAGGTGGTGCCGAACGGCTGCGACCTCGACCTCTTCGGGCCGCAGGTGGCGCCCTGGCGGCCGGAGGAGGCCGCCTCGGGCGAGGTGCTGGCGGTCTATGCCGGGGCGCACGGGCGCGCGAACGGGCTGGACGCCGCGATCGAGGCGGCGACGCGGCTGCGCAATGCGGGGGAGCGGCGGCTGCGGCTGGTGCTGGTGGGCGAGGGAAGCGAGCGGGCGCGGCTGGTGGCCGAGGCGGCGCGACGGGAGCTGCCGAACGTCACCTTCCTTCCCCCCATGCCCAAGACGCAGGTGGCGGCGCTGCTCTCGGCCGCGGGGATCGGGCTGCACCTGCTGGCGCCTGTCCCGGCCTTCGCGGAGTGGACGGCACCGAACAAGCTGATGGACTGCCTCGCGGCCGGGCTGCCGGTGGTGACGAACGCGGCCGGGCGCGCGGCGCGGCTGCTGGAGGCGGGGCCGCAGGGGCCGGCCTGCGGGCTGGCGGCCCCGCCCGGCGACGTGCCGGCCCTGGCGGAAGCGCTGGCCGAGCTGGCGGGCGCGCCGGGGCTGCGGCAGGCCATGGGGGCGGCCGCGCGGTCGCGGGCCGTGCGGTACTGGGACCGGCGGCTGCACGCGGCGCGGTTCTGCGACATCCTGGAGGAGGCGGCGGGGGTGGTCCCGCTGGCGAGGGCGGCCTGAGCGGGGCTTCGCCGGCCGGTGCGGTTTCCGCCGCGCAGGCCTGCCCGCGGTGGCCGTGCCGGTGGCCGGGCAGCGTGGCCGGGCAGCGTGGCGGGCGGTGAGACGGGAGGGGGCGCCGATGCGCCCCTCGGCGGGGTCTGATGGTTCCTGAACTGCACCTGGTGGCGGCCGCGCGGCCCAACCTGCCGAAGCTCGCGGCGCTCTGGCACGCGCTGGCGGAGGCGCCGCCCTTCCTCACGCCGGTGATCGTCCATACGGGGCAGCACCACGACGCCGCGATGTTCGGCGGTCACCTGGCCGATCTCGGCCTGCCGGCGCCGCATGTCTCCCTCGGTGTCTCGGGCGGGGGGCATGCGGGGCTGACGGGGCGGACGATGATGGCCTGCGCCGATCTCTGGTCCGCGCGGCGGCCCGGCATGGTGGTGGTGGCGGGCGATGTGGACGGCACGCTGGCGGCGGCGCTGGCCGCGCGCAAGCTCGGCCTTCCGGTCGCGCATCTCGAGGCCGGGCTGCGCTGCGGCGACCTCGACATGCCCGAGGAGATCAACCGCCGGGCGGTGGATGCGGTGAGCACCCTCCTCTGGGCGCCCGACGAGGGAACGGCGGCGCGGCTGGTGGCGGAGGGACACGACCCGCTGACGGTGCGGGCGGTGGGCAACACGATGATCGACAGCCTGCGCCGCGCCCTGCCGGCCGCGCGGACGCGGGCACTGCCGGCGGGGCTCCCGGAAGGAGGCTACGGGGTGCTGACGCTGCACCGGCCCGCCAATGTGGACAGCCGGCAGGCGCTGTCCGGCCTGCTGGAAGCGGTGGCGGAGGCGGCGCGGCAACTGCCACTGGCCTGGCCGATGCACCCGAGAACGGCGGAACGGCTTTTGGAATTCGGCCTGCTCGTGCCAGAAAGGGTCATGCGCCTGCCGCCGCTCGGATATCTCGACTTCCTGGGACTGCTGGCCCGCGCGCGCCTGGTGGCGACGGATAGCGGGGGCGTGCAGGAGGAGGCCTGGGCGCTGGACCTGCCCTGCCTGACGCTGCGCCCCTCCACCGAGCGGCCGGTGACGCTGGAGGCGGGGACGAACCGCCTGGTGCCGCCCGAGGGGCTGGCCAGGGGGGGCCTGGCGGCGGCGGTGGCGGCGCTGCTGGCGGGCGACCGGCCGAGGGCGCGGCCGATCCCGCTCTGGGACGGGCGCGCGGGGGAACGGATGGTCGCGCATCTTCTCGAAGCGATGGGTGGCGGGATGGCGGGGCGGGCGGCATGAGCGAGGCGCACAACACCCGCAGCGGACCGGCGCGGGGCCCCAAGCGAGCGGATGCGGGCGGCGGGCCGGCGGGTGGCCGGGTCGAGTTGCCGCGTGGGCGCGATGCCGCCGCCGGGCCCTCGGGCAAGGGCCGCGCGCCGGGCGTGGAGGCGCCGCTGGTCCTCATGCTCTCGGCCGCGCATCCGCCGACGGACCTGCGGATCGTTGCCAAGGAGGGCGCCGCGCTCGTGCAGGCGGGCTGGCGGGTGACGCATCTCGCCCCCGCGCCGCAGCGCGGGGCGAAGGACGTGCCGGCGAGCCAGGCGGGCGTTCTCCTCGCCACCTATCCCCGCCCCTCCGGCTGGATCGGGCGGCTGCGGGCGGCGCGGGCGCTGGCGAAGCGGGCGGCGAGGCTGAAGGCCGACGTGATCCACGCGCACGAGCCGGACAGCTGGTATGCCGCCATCAAGGCCGCCGGGCGCACCGGCGCGGCCGTGGTGCTCGACGTGCACGAGCACTATCCCTCCCGCCTCGATGGCCGGCTGCCGCGGCCCCTTCGCGGGCTGGGCCGCTGGGCGGTTCGGGCGGCCTGCAAGTGGATGGCCGCGCGGGCCGATGCCGTGGTGGTGGCGAAGGACGGGCTGGAGGACGCCTTTCCCGATGTGCAGATCGTGCCCGTGCGGAACTACGCTGCCGCCGTGCCCGTGGAGCCGCGCGAGCACCGGCCGGGGCCGCTGACCCTCGTGCATCTCGGCGCCCTGACGCGCGAGCGCGGCGCCTTCGAGATGCTGCGCGCGCTGGCGCAATGCCCGGAGGGCACGCGGCTCTCGCTCATCGGGCGCTTCACCGACGGCAGCGAGACGGACTTCCTCTCGGAGGCGAAGCGGCTGGGCGTGGCGGGTGCGGTGGAGCGCCACGGCTGGATGCCGCACCAGGCCGCGGTGACCCTGGCGGCGACCGCCGATATCGGCCTCGTGCTGTTCCAGCCGGGCCACGAGAACCACCGCCTGGCACTGCCGCACAAGCTGTTCGACTGCATGCTGGCCGGGCTTCCCGTGATCGTGCCCGACTTCGCCGAGGAGGTGGCGGCGGTGGTGCGCGAGACCGGCTGCGGGATGCTGGTGGACACCGCCGACCCCAGGACGATCGCAGAGGCCGTGCGCGCGCTGGCCGACCCGGCGCTGCGGGCGGAGATGGGTGCGGCGGGACGGGCCGCGGCGCTCGGCCGCTTCGGCTGGGCGGGGGAGGCCGCACGGTTGGTCGAGCTCTACCAGGATCTCGCGCCGCTGCCGGCGGGCCTGGAAGCGGAGGATGGGCTTCGGGCCGCCCTGGCGGGGGCCGTCCGCGAGGCGCCGCCGCAGGCGGAAGCCGCGCCGCGATCGCCGGCCACCGGTGGCCCCGCGCCCGTGGCGCAGCAGAACCCCGCGCCCGTGGCGCAGCAGAACCCCGCGCCGCTGGCGCAGCGGCAACCTGTGCCCGTGGTGCGCGAACGGCCGGTTCCTCTGGTGCGGGCGCCGTCTGCGCCCGTGATGCAGGCACCGCCGGCCGGTCCAGCGGGGACGGTTGTCGCCAGCCCGACCGCGACGCCGGCGGTGCCCCTTCCCGTAGCGCGGCAGCAGGTGCCTTCCCCGCTGGACCCGATGGAGGCTTTCGCGAGCCTTTCCGCGGCGATGCGCGCCGCGCCGCCGCTGGCGCGGGAACCGCTGGCCCCGGCCGCGCCGCTTGCGCCCGCCGCGGGCCTGGGCGATGCCTTCGCGAGCCTCTCGGCCGCGATGCGCGCTGCAGGGCCACCCGCCTCGGGCACGCCGGATCCGGCGGGCGCCTTCGAGAGTCTTTCCGCCACGATGCGCGTCGTCGCCCCGCTTCCCGACGAGCGCCCTGCGCCGGTTGCGCCCCTGCCGGCGCCGCCTATCGATACCGCAAGCGCCTTCGCGAGCCTCTCGGCCGCGATGCGCGTGGCCTCGCCGCGGCCGCCGGCGGCTTCCCGGACCGGGGCGGGCGCCGGAGCCGCTGCTTCCCCGGCCGTGCCGCGCCTCCTCCTCGATGCCGCGCTGAACAAGGCGGAGGCGATGCCGGCGACCTTCGCCGCGCTCCTAGCCCGCGAGGCGCCGGAGCGGTCGCCGGGACCGCCGTCGCCGGAGAACCTGCCGCCGTCGCAAGTGCTGGGCTCCCTGCCCGTACCGGCCCCGCCTGCCCCTTCCCCGGCCCGGCCGACGCCGGCGGTGGCGCTGGAATCCGTGGTGCGGGCGATCCGCGCGGGGGGAGCGCCGGTCCCGGCACCGGTTCCCGTGCCGCCCGCTGCCGAGGCCGCCGCGCCCTTCCCGCTGCTGGCGGCGGTGGGCGATGCCATCCAGGCACCGCCGCCCCCGCCCGCGTCGCCGCGCCCGGTGTCCCCGCCACGCCTGGCGCCGCTGCAGCCGGCCCTGACGGGGCGGCCGATCGAGGTCCCGCCCGGCGTGGAGGGGGAGCGGCTGCTGGCCGAGGCCGGGCTTTCCGGGGCTGCGGTGCCGGCCAGCGTCGCCGCCGTCCTCGCGCGCCAGGCCAGGCCGCAGGGCTTGCCCGAGGCGGTGCCGATCCTCACTTCCGACATTCCCTTGATCGAGGCCGGGCTGCGCGCCGCGGGCCCGGCGAGGGCAGATCCCGAAACCCCCGGATGGCGCCTGCTGCAAGCCGCGCCTCCGCCGGCGGCGGCCCCGGTTGCCGACGCCGGCCGCTAGGCTGATCCCATGGCGCCCCAGCGCATCCTGCTGAATCTCGCGCTCGACCTTGCGCTTGCCGCTCTCGCCCTGCCGCTCGCGCTGCTGCTCGCGGCGCCCGGGAACTGGCCGGCCGCCGGGTGGTGGGGGCCGGCCGTGGCCGGGGCCCTGCTCGCCTTCGTGGCGGCGGCGCTGCCGCTGCGCCTGCCGCGGCAGTACTGGCGCTATGCCGGGCTGCCGGACCTCCTGCCCGTCGTCGGCGCCTCGCTCGCGGCGGCGCTGTTGTTCTGGGGCGGGCTGGTGCTGTCCGGCGCCTGGCGGCCGCCGAACGCGGCCTTCCCGCTGCTGCATGCGGGCGCCCTGGCGGCGCTGGTCGGGGGGGCGCGGCTGATCGGGCGCATCCTCTCGGCGCACCGGGCGGGGCCGGCTTCCGACGTGCCGGCGCAGCCGGTGCTGCTGGTGGGCGGCGGCGATGCGGCGGACCTCTTCATCCGCGCGCTGATCGCCCAGCGCGCGCCGGGCTACCGGGTGGAGGGGATTCTGGCGCCCCGCGCGCGGCAGCGGGGGCGGCGCATCCTCGGCGTGCCGATCCTCGGGACGGTGGAGAATGCGGGAGCGGTGCTCGACGCGCTGCGCGCCGATGCGCGGCTGCCGGCGCTGATCGTGCTGGCCGACCCCTCGCTTTCCGGGCCCGTGCTGGAGGCGCTGCTGGACGCCGCGGACCGGCACGGGGTTTCCGTGCGCCGCGCGCCCCGCGTGACGGCGCTGGACCCGGCGAGCGCCCGCCCGCAGGCCGCCCGGCGGATCGACCTTCGCCCCGTCTCGATCGAGGAGCTGCTGGACCGCCCGCAGGTGCCGCTCGACCGCGAGGGCATGGCGCGGCTCATCCAGGGGCGGCGCGTGCTGGTGACGGGGGCGGGCGGGACGATCGGCAGCGAGCTGTCGCGGCAGATCGCGGCGCTCGGGCCCTCGACCCTGACGCTGCTCGATCACGGGGAGTTCGCGCTCTACGAGATCGACCTGGAACTCTCGGAGAGCCATCCGGCCGTCGCGCGGCGCGCAATGCTGGCCGATGTGCGCGACGAGCCGCGGCTGCGGCGGCTGATGGAGGAGATCCGGCCGGAGCTGGTCTTCCACGCCGCCGCGCTGAAGCACGTGCCGATGGTGGAGAACGACCCTTTGGAGGGGCTGCTGACCAACGCGCTGGGCACGCGGCTGATCGCCGACGCCGCGCGGGCGAATGGCTGCCGGGCGATGGTCTTCATCTCCACCGACAAGGCGGTGAACCCGACGAGCGTGATGGGCGCCTCCAAGCGGCTGGCGGAGATGTACTGCCAGGCGCTCGATGTCGCGGCGCGCGCGGGCGGCGGGATGCGCTGCGTGACCGTGCGCTTCGGCAACGTGCTGGGCTCCACCGGCTCCGTCGTGCCGCTGTTCCGGCGGCAGCTTGAGCGCGGCGGGCCGCTGACCGTGACCCACCCCGACATGCGCCGCTACTTCATGACGGTGCGCGAGGCCGTGGGGCTGGTGCTGCAGGCGAGCGTGATCGGCGCCGAGGACCGCGCGGACCAGCCGCCGGAGCTGCGCGAGGGCGGGATCTTCGTGCTCGACATGGGCAAGCCCGTGAAGATCGTGGACCTCGCGCGCCGAATGATCCGCCTTGCCGGGCTGCGGCCGGAAGAGGACGTGGAGATCCGCTTCACCGGCCTCCGGCCCGGCGAGAAGCTGTTCGAGGAGATGTTCCACGGGCAGGAGCCGCCGCGGCCGACCGGCTTCCCCGGCCTGCTCGTGGCCACCCCGCGCACGGCGGATGCGGCCCTGGTCGGGCGCGCGATCGACGAGGTCTCGGGCGCGGCGCGCGGCGGGCAGTCGCGGCTGGCGCTCGCCGGGCTGGCGCGGATGGTGCCGGAATTCGAGCACGCGCCGAATGCGCCGGTGGCGGGGCGGGCTTGATGGGGTGCTGCCGGTGACTCCGGGGAGAGGAGAAAGGAATTCTTCCTCTCCCCGGACCCCTCCCCATCATCTTTTTCTATCTGTTTGAGGGATTTCTACGGCCGGTGCGCCTCGGGTCGTGGACCCGAGGCGACTGCCCCTTCAGGAATGTTTCGCGACAGCCAGACAGGGATCCAAGGGCCTCAGGCCCTTGGCGGGAGAGGTTTGGAGAGGGCGTAGCCCTCTCCGGCGGGCAAGGCGCCAAACCGACACCCGGGAGACACATACGAGCGTGCTTCGTAGGCAGTAGTCGAGAGAGGTTGATCACGGACTTGCGAGGACGTGTCGCAACCGGCTCAATACGCGGGCTGATGGAGCACAGAACGTGATGTCCTCGCCTGCTACGGATCCGCGAGAGGTTTGCCCTGCCTGCGGGCGGGAGGACATGTCGTGAACCAAGTGCTGGCCCGTGATGCGGGGGTGGGGCATCACCTGCGCGACCGGTTGCTCGAGTTGCTGGAGACGCGCGAGGCGCGGATCGGGGTCGTGGGGCTCGGCTATGCCGGGCTGCCGCTGGCGCTGCGGTATGCGGAGCTGGGCTTTCCGGTCGAGGGCTTCGACATCGACCCGGCGAAGGTCCTGGCCATCGAGGCGGGGCGGAGCCCGGTGCACGGCATCGCGGATGAGCGGATCGCGGCGGCACGGGCGCTGGGCGGGCTGCGGGCGCATATGACGGCGACGGCGGCGGCGCTCTGCGACGCGCTGATCATCTGCGTGCCGACGCCGATCGGGCCGCACAAGGAGCCGGACCTCTCGGCGGTACGGGACACGCTGGCGGCGCTGGCACCGCATCTGCGGCCCGGCCAGGCTGTGGCGCTGGAGAGCACCACCTATCCCGGCACGACGGAGGAGCTGGTGCTGCCGGTGCTGGCGGCGGCCGGGCTCACGGCCGGGGGGGACGCCTTTGTCATCTACTCCCCCGAGCGGGAGGATCCGGGCAATCCCCACGGGACGGTCGCGCGGGTGCCGAAGCTGGTGGCAGGGGCGACGGCGGATTGCCTTGCCGTTGGTCGCGCCCTTTACGCCCCAGTGGCGGGCGGCATCGTTCCGGTCTCCTCGCTCGCGGCCGCCGAGTTGGCGAAGTGCTATGAGAACGTGTTTCGCGCCGTGAATATCGGGCTGGTGAACGAGCTGAAGCGCATCGCGCACGCGATGGCGCTCGACGTGCACGAGGTGATCGACGCCGCGGCCACCAAGCCCTTCGGCTTCATGCCCTTCCGGCCCGGGCCGGGGCTGGGTGGGCACTGCATTCCCGTCGATCCCTACTACCTCGCCTGGAAGGCACGGGAGCTGGGGGTGCCGAGCGACTTCGTGGAGCTGGCAGGACGGGTGAACGACGCGATGCCCGGCTATGCCGTGGAGCGGCTGCGGGACGCGCTGGACGAGCGGGGCACGCCGCTGCGGGGTGCGCGGATCCTGTTGCTGGGCCTCGCCTACAAGCCCGGCGTGCCGGACACGCGGGAGAGCCCGGCCGTGGAGATCTTCCGCCTGCTCGAGGCGCGCGGGGCGAGGCTGACCTACCACGACCCGCTGGTGCCGCGCTTTCCCGTGACGCGGCGGCTGCACGGTGCCTCGCCGGAACTGGAGAGCGTTGCGCTCGACGAGGCGACGGTCGCGGCCCAGGACGCTGTGGTGGTGGTGACGCCGCAGCCGGGGATGGACCTGGCCATGGTGCGACGGGTCGCGGCGCTGGTGGTGGATACGCGGGGGGTGATGCGCGGGGAGGGGGATGGGGTGGTGGTGATGGCCTGAACCGGAGAGGGCTCTGCTCTGCGGACCTCCGGGCGAACGCGCAGCGTCCGTCCTGCGCCCGCCAGGGCTGAGGCCCTTGGATCCCCCGGCTCACGCGGATGCGATGATCCGCGGCCGGCATTCTCCAATGCCCTTCCAGCGCGTAGTCGCCCCGGGTCATGGACCCGAGGCACACCGGCCGCAGAGGTTTTTCAGACCCGAAGAAGATGATGGTGTGGGACTCGGGGAGAGGATGAATTCCGTCCTCCTCTGCCCGGAGCCACCGGCGCCGCCTATCCCCGCCGGGCGAGGGTGGCCGACTGCCGCGCGATGGTGAGCAGGGCCGTCCGTGCCACCGCCGCGTCCGGCACGGGCCGGCCAGTGCCGCCGGATTTCGACAGGCGTTCGGCTTCCAGGAGGCTGGCGAGGACGGTTTCGAGAATTTCCGGGCGCCAGTGGCGCAGCGCCTTCTCGAAGCCGGGGCGGCTGCGGAAGAAGACGGGCGGCTGCAGGGCCTGCATGCCCGCGACGGAGGCGAGGTGCAGGCGCTGGACGTGGCGCAGCAGGGCGCGGAGCACCTGGACCGGGTTGGCGCCCTCCGACATCGCGGATTCGAGGGCGCGGTCGGCGGTGGCAACGTCGCCGGCGGTGGCGGCGACGAGGGCCTCGTCGAGTTCGAGGGCGGAGCCGTCGCCGATGCAGGCGAGCACGTCCTCCTCTGCCAGGCGGCCGCCGGGGCCGGCATAGAGGGCGAGTTTCTCGAGTTCGCGGCGCAGCGTCCCGCGGTCGTCGCCGAGGCGGCCGGCGAGCCAGGCGATGGCGGCGGGTTCGGCGGTGACGCCGGCCTCGCGCAGGATGGCGGCGATGCTGGCCGAGAGCTCGGCGCCGCGCTCGCGGTAGCAGGCGATGGCGGCGGCACGGGGGTTGGTTTCGGCGAGCTGGCGGAGCTTGGAGCGGGCGGGGAGTTCGCCGGCTTCGAGGATGACGAGGGTGTCGCCGGGCGCTTCCAGCACCTCCCGCAGGGGGGCGGCGAGGGCGTCGGTGGCGTCGCGCACGCGGATGACGCGGCGGCCGCCGATGAGGGAGAGGGCGGCGGCCTCTCCGGCAAGGGCGCCGGGGCGGGCGGCGGCATCGCGCGGGAGGTCGGCGACGCGGAAGGGGTCGTTGCCGGGGGCGATGGCCTCCTGCAGGGCATCGGCGCGCTCGCGCGCGAGGCCGGCGTCCTCGCCGTAGAGGAGGGCCGCGCGGGTGGTGCCGGGGTCCTTCAGGAAGGCCGCGAGGCGGCGGGCGTCGAGCTTCATCGGGCGCCGCCGCTCAGGCGGCGGGGCGGTCGCGGAGCGCGAGGGCGAGGCGGATGGTCATGTCCTCGGCGAGGCGGTCCACGAGGCGGCGCTCGGCGGCCTCGCTGCTGACGGTGGAGGAGAAGAACTCGAGGTCGACGATGTTGAAGGAGTCCATCGCCCGCACGGTGCCGGCCGCGATCTGCTGGGGCGGCACCGAGAGGGTGGAAAGCGTCCAGGGCGCGGACATGGTGATGCGGAAGCGGGAGGGAGAGCCGTCCCGCCGGTAGCCCTGCGCCTCGTAGGAGGGGAGGACGTAGGTGGTAAGCAGGTAGCGCGCGGCCGGGGCGCTGCGGTCGCGGGAGGCCAGGCGGCGCTCCAGCCCCTGGTGGAGAAGCTGACCGCTGCGACCGTAGGTGGGGCCGATGCGGATGGCCGCGAGCTCGGGGCCGACGGCGGTGCCGGCCTCCCCGGGCTCGGGCGGGGCGTTCAGCGGATGGAAGCCGCAGCCGGCGAGGGTTGAGGCGCCAAGGGCGGCCAGCAACCCGCGTCGGGCGACCCCGCCGCGCGGTTCCTCAGACGACGAAGTTGACGATTCGGCCTGGGACATGAATGCGCTTCCGGATGGGCTTGCCCGCGATGGCACGCTGCACGTTCTCCTCGGCCTCGGCTGCCGCGAGCACCGCATCTTCCGGCGTTCCGACCGGCAGGGAAAGGGTGGCGCGCAGCTTGCCGAGAACCTGGACGGCGATCGTCATCGTCTCGGCCGCCAGCAGCGCGGTGTCGGCCTCCGGCCAGGGCATCAGCGCCACCAGTTGCGCGTCGCCGGGGTGGAGGATGGACCAGAGCTCCTCCGCCAGGTGCGGCATCATGGGGGCGACGAGCCGGGCCATGACCGAGACCGCCTCGCGCCGCGCCTCGATCCCGGCAGGGCTCGACTCGATGGCGTTGGCGAACTCGTGCAGGCGGGCGACGGCGACGTTGAAGGTGAAGCCCTCCAGCGCCGCGGTCACGGCGGCGATGGTGCGGTGGGTGGCCTGCATGAGCGGGCGGGGCTCGCCGTCGCCGCCGCGCTGCTCCAGGTTGGCCGCGAGGCGCCAGAGGCGCTGGACGAAGCGGTGGGCGCCGGCAACACCGGCCTCGGACCACTCCATGTCGCGCTCGGGCGGGTTGTCCGCCAGGATGAACCAGCGGGCGGTGTCGGCGCCGTAGCGGGAGATGATGGCGCCGGGGTCCACCGTGTTGCGCTTGGACTTCGACATCTTGTCGTTGCGCGAGACGATGAGCGGGATGCCCGTGCCCTTCTCCACCGCGCTGCCGTCGGCCGCGACCTCCACCTCGTCGGGCGCGAGCCAGCGGTTGTCGGGCGCCTTGTAGGAGGCGTGCTGGACCATGCCCTGGGTGAACAGGCCGGTGAAGGGCTCGGGCGTCTTCAGCTGGCCCATGGTGGAAAGGGCGCGGGTGAAGAAGCGGGCGTAGAGAAGGTGCAGGATCGCGTGCTCGATCCCGCCGATATACTGGTCCACCGGCAGCCAGGCGTCGGTGGCGGCGGGCGTGATCGGCGCCTCGGCATGGGGGGAGCAGAAGCGGGCGAAATACCAGGAACTGTCGACGAAGGTGTCGCAGGTATCCGTCTCGCGCCGGGCCGCCGCCCCGCAGGAGGGGCAGGCGACGTGCTTCCAGCTCGGGTGGTGGTCGAGCGGGTTGCCGGGGACGGAGAAGTCCACGTCCTCCGGCAGGCGCACCGGGAGCTGGTCCTTGGGCACGGGGACGGTGCCGCAGGAGTCGCAGTGGATCACCGGGATGGGGCAGCCCCAGTAGCGCTGGCGGGAGACGCCCCAGTCGCGCAGGCGCCAGTTCACGACGCCCTTGCCGAGGCCCTTCGCCTCCAGCGCGTCGATCGCGGCGCGCTTGCCGGCCTCGCTGCCGAGGCCGTTCAGGAAATCGGAGTTGTAGAGGGTGCCGTCGCCGGTCCAGGCGGTCTTGCCGATGGAGAAGGCGGCGGGGTCCTCGCCGGGGGGGAGGACCACGGGCGGGACGGGCAGGCCGTACTTGCGCGCGAAGTCGAGGTCGCGCTGGTCATGCGCCGGACAGCCAAAAAGGGCGCCGGTGCCGTATTCCATGAGGACGAAGTTGGCGATCCAGACGGGGAAGGTCGCGCCCTCGATGAAGGGGTGGGCGACGCGGAAGCCGGTGTCGAAGCCCTTCTTCTCGGCCTGCTCGATGGCGGCCTCGCTGGTGCCCTGGCTGCGGCACTCCGCGATGAAGGCAGCGGCCGCGGGGTCGCGCGCCCCGGCGGCGGCGGCCAGCGGGTGCTCGGCGGCAACGGCCAGGAAGGACATGCCGTAGAGCGTGTCGGGGCGGGTGGTGAAGACCTCCACCTCGGTGGTGCCCTGGACGGGCTCGGCGAGCGGGAAGCGGACGCGCGCGCCCTCGCTGCGGCCGATCCAGTTCGCCTGCATCGTCCGCACGCGCTCGGGCCAGCGGTCGAGGGTGTCGAGGGCGGAGAGCAGGTCGGGGGCGAACTTCGTGATGGCGAGGAACCACTGGGAGAGCTCGCGCTTCTCCACGGGGGCGCCGGAGCGCCAGCCGCGGCCGTCGATCACCTGCTCGTTCGCGAGCACGGTGCCATCAACGGGGTCCCAGTTCACCCAGGACTTGCGGCGCTCCACCAGGCCGGCCGCGAGGAAGTCGAGGAAGAGGGCCTGCTGCTTGCCGTAGTACTCGGGGTCGCAGGTGGCGAATTCACGGGCCCAGTCGAGCGAGAGGCCCATGCTCTGCAGCTCGGCGCGCATGGCCGCGATATTGGCGTAGGTCCAGGCGGCGGGATGGGTGCCGCGCTCGCGCGCCGCGTTCTCGGCGGGCAGGCCGAAGGCGTCCCAGCCCATGGGGTGCATCACCTCATGGCCGCGGGCGCGCTTGTAGCGGGCCACGACGTCGCCGAGCGTGTAGTTCCGCACATGCCCCATATGGATCTTGCCGGAGGGGTAGGGGAACATCTCCAGCACGTAGTATTTCGGCTTCGTGCCGTCCGGCACGTCGGGGGCGGCGAAGCAGGCACGATCGCCCCAGGCCTGCTGCCAGCGGGGCTCGGCGGCGGCGAAGTCATAGCGAGCGGGAGAGTCGGGCGGTCCGTCTGTCATGAGGGGGCCAGTTCGGGCCTTTGCGGTGGTCCGTTCCCATATGCCGGGGCGCGCGGGGTGGGAAGTGCCCTTGCGGCTTCCCTGGGCTGCGCCAGTGGCCGCCTAGAGCGCCGCGGACTGGCTCCGCAACTCGCGGGCGCGGGCGAGGACCTTGTCCTCCAGCTCGGTGCCCGTGGCGGTGGCGACGGGGGCGTCCATCCAGATGCCGTTGCGGAGTTCCTGGCGGAAGACCGAGACGCGCACGCCGTCCGAGCGGAGTTGGCGGCCGAGGATATAGGCGGTGGCGCGGAAGCGCTCCCCCTGGGCCGCGGGGGGCGTGTACCAGTCGGTGATGATGACGCCGCCGAAGGGATCGGCCGAGGCGAGCGGCATGAAGGAGAGGGTGTCGAGGCTGGCGCGCCAGAGATAGGCGTTCACGCCGAGGCCGGCCTGGTCGCCACCCGCGCCGCCCTCGCGGTTGCGGCTGCGGTCGGTGCCGAGGATCAGCAGGCCGTCCTGGTTGCCGGAGATGCGGCCCTGGACCCGGGCGCGGCGGCTGTCGTCGTAGTACTCGTTGTTCTCCACCTGCCGGGTCTGCCCGCAGGCGGCGACGAGGACGGGAAGGGCGAGGACGGCGAGACGAAGGGGGCGCATGGGCGCGCAGGTAAGGCAGCGTCGGGGCGCGACGCAAGGGCTAAAACATTGCGCGATGCAGCGCGGTTACCATTTGCGCAAAAGAAAGGGCGGCGGGTTTCCCCGCCGCCCCATTCGTTCCGCCTAGGCGGAGTAACGGATCAGAACGCGACCCGGAAACCGGCGAGGACCGTGCCGACCGTCGAGCCGCGCTGGATGGCGGTGCCGGCCGCAGTGGTCGCTGCCGTGACGGCGTTGCCCGTCAGGAAGTCGAAGCCACGCTCCTTGCGCTGGGTCTGGATGTACTCGGCGAAGAAGTCGAGGCCGGGCGCGACGCGGTAGTTGCCGCCGACGGCAAAGCCCGTCTCACGACGGTCGCCCGTAAGGGCGGTGGACGTCGGGCCGCCGGCGCCGCTCAGGGCCTGGCTGCCGGCAGAGACCGACTGAGCAAAGTGACCGCCGACGGTGATCGCGTCGATGGTGTAGGTGGCGCCGACGAGGAAGGAGTCGAGGCGGCGGTCATCGACCGGGTTCGCGGCGGAGCTCTCAAGGCGGGTCGTGAAGTTGCCGTTCGAGCTGCCGCCCGTGTACCAGCCGCCCACGGTGAAGCCGTAAGCCGTGGCGGCCGCACCAGCCCAGATCATGTTGATGCGCTCGGGCGAGAAGCCGGTGGTGTTCTTGATGACGTCGGCGCCGAAGTAACCGACGGTGGCCGTCAGGCCGACGGGGCCGAAGGACCCGCGCCAGCGGAGGGCGGCCTGCAGCTCGTTGCGGCGACGGGTGTTCACGCCCGAGATGGCGGAGGTGCGGTCGCAGAAGGCCGCGTTGGCGAGGCTGTCGCAGCCCGAGTTGGCGCCATCGTTCGTGTTGAACGAGAAGCTCGCGCCCGCGTCGAAGCCGAGGAACTGCGGGGACAGGTAGATGAGCTTCGTGTTGTCGCCCGCGTCGTTCACGGTGCTGAACGTGGCGCGCTGGTTGCCGCCGATGGCCTGCTGGTACTGGTCGCCCGAGTCGAGGCCGCCGACGCCGAAGCCGGTGATGTGGCCGGACTGCAGCTGCTGGATCGCGCCGTCCTCGTCACCGTAGCGGATCTGGCCCCAGTTGCCGGCGAGGTAGGCCCAGGCCTCGTCGAAGGCGAGCGTGTTCTTGCCGGAGTTGCTCACGACGTTGGTCGCGGGGTTGCCGGCCTGCGGCTGACGGTAGGCGTCGTTCTCGATCTCGAGGGCCACGCCGTAGCGGAGGCCGTTGGCAGCCTTGCCGGAGGCGAGGATGTGGATCTCGATCTCGTTGGTGAAGTCGGACTTCCCGAGGCGGGTCGTCGCGTTGCTGTCACCGGTCTGGTTCGTGTAGTTGTACATGGCGCGGTAGTAGCCGCCGAGGCGAACCTCGAGGCCGCGCATCGAGGTGCCGGCGGCGCCCATCGAGCTGTCCGAGAAGCTGACACCCTGGGCCATCGCGCCACCCGGCGCGAAGAGGGCAGCGGCGGCGGCGGCCGTGCTGCCGAGAAGAAGCTTACGCATCCCAAATCCTCCTGACGTACCGGGGAGCAGCCCCGGCGCTTCACGCGACCCGCCCGCCCCCCTCGGCGGGTTTGCCGCGAGAAATGCATCCATCGGATGCGCCCCCCTTTGGCCGAGCCCGGCCGAACTATGGTTCAGTGAATTGCAGGGCGTCCATGGCGCAATCGGGTGGAACGCGACATCCGTGAAACACTGTGGCCAGCCGGCCACATGGGTTCAGGCCAAGCCGCCGATGGCTGCCCAGCCCGCCGCGCCCACATGCCCGGAAAGCCGGCCAAGCCCCGGCAGGCGGCGGCTGTTGCAGGAGGTGAGGCCGCCGAGGGCGACGACGGGCCGCCCCGCCCGGCGGGCGAGTGCCGCCCAGCGCAACAGGCCGAGGGCGGGGGCGTCGGGGTGGCTCGCGGTCGGAAAAACCGGGGAGAGGATGACGAGGTCGGCCCGCAGGCGTCGGGCGCGGGCGATTCCCGCCCGGCCATGGGCGGCAACCGATAGAAGCGGCGGGCGCGCACCGCGGCGGGCGAGGAGCAGGGGGAGGATTCCCGCCGCCGCGCGGCGGTCCGGCAGGTGCAGCCCGGCGCGGAGGGCGAGGGCGTCACGGCCCTGCCCGGAGAGAAGAAGGTGAAGGCGGCGCGCGCGGGCGAGGGCGGCCAGCGGGCGCAGCAGGCCCGGGGCGACGTCCCGCGCCAGCACCGCGCTGCCTGGCGGCAGGCGCCGGGCGGCCGCGCGGGGGTCAGGCAGGCGCCTGGGGTCGCTCAGCAGCCAGAGCGGCGGGATGCCTCGGTTCCAGGCGCGGCCGTTCTGCCCTAGCTTCCCGCGCCGCATGACCGAACCCCTGCCTGCCCCCGATGCCGAAGCCATCGCCGCGAACCTTGCCCGGATCAAGGCGCGGATCGCGGCGGCCTGCGAGGGGGCGGGGCGGGATGCTTCCGCGGTGACGCTCGTGGCCGTCTCCAAGACGCATCCGGCGGCGGCGGTGGAGGCGGCCCTGGCGGCGGGGCAGCTGAGCTTCGGGGAGAACCGGGTGCAGGAGGCGGCGGGGAAGTTCCCGGCCCTGCGCGCCGCGCATCCGGGCATGCGGCTGCACCTGATCGGCGGGTTGCAGACGAACAAGGCGCGGGACGCCGTGCGGGTGGCGGACGTGATCGAGAGCCTCGACCGCCCGCGTCTGGCGGAGGCGATCGCGGAGGCGATCCGGCGGGAGGGCCGGGCGCCGGAGCTGCTGGTGCAGGTGAACACCGGGGCGGAGCCGCAGAAATCGGGCGTGGCGCGGGAGGAGGCCTCGGCCTTCCTGCGCGCCCTCCGCGAGACGCATGGGCTGGCCATCTCGGGCGCCATGTGCATCCCGCCCGAGGGCGAGGACCCGGTGCCGCATTTCCGCTGGCTGGCCGCCTTCGCCGCCGACGAGGGGCTATCGGTGCTGTCGATGGGGATGAGCGGGGACTTCGAGGCGGCGGTCGCCTGCGGGGCCACGCAGGTGAGGGTGGGCAGCGCCATCTTCGGGGCGAGGCCCTATCCGGCATGAGCGACGCGGCGGCCTGGGACACGCGCTACGCCGGGGGCGGCTTCGCCTTCGGGGAGGCGCCGAACCGGCATCTGGCAGCGCAGGACTGGCGGCTGCGGCCGGGAATGCGGGCGCTGGCGCTGGGCGACGGCGAGGGCCGGAACGGGGCTTGGCTGGCCGGGCGGGGTCTGGAGGTGACCTCGGTGGATTGGTCGGCGGCAGGGCTGGCCAAGGCCGCCGCGCTGGCCGAGGCGCGCGAGGTGGCGCTGCGGACGGTGGTGGCGGACCTCGTGGCCTGGGATTGGCCGGTGGACGCCTTCGACCTCGTGGCCTGGATCTTCGTGCACCTGCCGCCCAGGGACCGGGCCGTGGTGGCGGCCGGGGCCGCGGCGGCGCTGGCGCCGGGCGGGCTGCTGGTGCTGGAGGGCTTCACCCCCGCGCAGGAGGGGCGGCGCTCGGGCGGGCCGCGCGATCCCTTGCTGCTCTGGTCGGCCGCGCTGGTGCGTGAGCACTTCGCGGAACTCGAGGTGCTGGAATGCCTCGAAGGCACGGTGGTGCTGGACGAGGGGCCGAAGCACCAGGGGCCCGCCGAGGTCGTGCGGGCCGTCTTGCGGAAGTAGCGCCCGCTCAGGCCGTCGCCTCGCTCCGGGCGGAGGCCGCCAGCCAGCCACCGCCGACGACGAGCGCCGCCGCGACCAGCACGCGCGGCCCGGCCTGTCCCTCCCCCGCGAGGAGAAGGAGGAGGGTGGAGGCGACCGGGACGGCATAGGCCAGGGTGCCGAGCAGGCGCGGATCGCCGCGCTTCATGCCGACATCCCAGAGAAAGAAGGCGGCGCCGACCGGGCCGAGGCCGAGGAGGAGGGCGGCGGCCCATTCGCGCGGGCTGGGGATGACCGTGGTCTCGAAGAGGAAGTGGGCGAGGGCGGCCAGCGCCGCCGAGCCGAGGCAGAAGCCGGCGACGGCCTCGGTCGGCACGGCCGAGAGGCGGCGGGCGGTGACGGAGTAGAGGGCCCAGACGAGGGCCGCCGCCGCCGCGCAGAGGAAGCCGGGGATGGCCCCCGGCGGGAAGGCGGCGCCCGGTCCGACGACGAGCGCGCAGCCCAAGAAGCCGAGCGCGACGCCCGCGAGGCGGCGGGACCCGAGATGGAGCCCAAGGATCGGGGCGGAGAGAAGGACGATGAGCAGCGGCCAGAGATAGTTGATGAGGCTCGCCTCTACCGGCGGCGCCCAGGCGAGGGCGGCGAAGTAGAGGGCATGGTAGCCGAAGAGCCCGCCCACCCCGTGCGCCCAGGCGATGGGCGGCTGGCGCAGGGCGGCGAGTTGACCGCGGGCCGCGAGCCAGGCGGTGGCGAGGAGCCCGGCGGCAGCGAAGGCCATGGCCGTGACCTGCAGCGGCGGCAGCCCGGCCGCCCCGCGCGCGAGGAGGGCGAGGAAGGCCCAGAGGGCGAGCGCGCCGATGCCTGAGGCGGTCGCGCGGCTCACGCCGCGACCCTGGCAACCGGTGGGCGGAGGGCGCGTTGCCCCAGCATTGGGCCGGAAAGTTCCGGCGCTGCCCCGGGCGAGGAGTTGGACACGGTGGGATTCCTGATCAGAACGGTCATCACGGCCGTTGCCTTTTACATCGCCGCGAATGTCGTCACAGGGCTGTGGTTCTCCAGCCTGACGACCCTGATCATCGCGGCCATCATCTTCGGCGTGGTGAATGCGGTGATCCGGCCGATCATCGCGACACTGTCGCTGCCGCTGACGGTGCTAACACTCGGATTGTTCACGCTGGTGGTGAACGCCATAATGCTGGGTATCACGGCGCTGGTAATGCCGGGAATGCGGATCACGAACTTCTCGGCCGCCTTCTTCGGCGCGATCATCATCTGGCTGGTGTCCTGGATCGCGAACAAGTTCGTGGGCGACCGCGGCACGGCGGCGGCGCGATGACCGCGGCGGTCATCGCGGCGGTGGCGATCGCCGCGGCGGCCGCTGCGGCGGTGGCTGCCGTGAGCGGGCCGGCGCCGCGGCCGGTGCCGGTCCGGGCGCGGGGCGCGCGTCGCCGGTGAGCCGGCGGCAGTGTCCTGAGGGGATGCCGCCGGTCTGCTGAGGATTGATGGCCCGCGGGGCCCTGGCAGGAGCCGGGGCCCCGCGGGCTTTTTCATCGCCCGTTCGACCTGTCGGGGCGGCACCCTGCGGTCCAGCGCCCGCCACCTTCTCCCGTCCGCTGGTTGACCCCGCTTCCCCATCTGCCCGTGCATTGCCTCGGGCCGGCGACACGGGGCGCACCGACCGCCACGTAGTCCCCATTCGCAGAGAAAGATGATGGAGAGGGGTCCGGGGAGAGGAAGAATTCCTTCTTCCTCTCCCCGGAATTACCAGCGCCGACAAGTCAGGATAAAGGCCCCGGGACTATTTAGGGCCGCACGAAGGGCAGCGGCGTGCGGGACGGTGCCGCGGCCTCCGCCATGGCCGCCCAGTCCTGCTGCGACCAGCCGCCGCCGAGCGCCTTGTAAAGCGAGACGACATCGTTGGTGACCGACAGGGTCGCGCGGATCTCCTGCTGCTGCGCCGCGACGAGGGAGCGCTGGGCGTCCAGCACCTCGATGAAGCTGCCGAGGCCGTTGTCGTAGCGGTCCCGCGCGAGCGTGAGGACGGTGCGGGTGGAGGCGACGGTCTGGCGGAGCTTGTCGCGCTGGGCCTGGTCGGTGCGGTAGGCGACGAGGGAGTCCTCGACCTCGCCGAGGGCGTTCAGCACGGCCGCGCGGTAGGCGAGCGCCGCCTCGACCTGCTGGGAGCGGGCGAGGGTGAGGTTCGCGGTCAGGCGCCCGCCCTGGAAGATCGGGACGGAGATGGTGGGCCCGGCCGAGTAGAAGTGGTTCGCCCAGCTGCTCAGCGCGCTGATCTCCACGCCGCGCAGGCCGAGATTCCCGGTGAGCGAGACGGAGGGGTAGAACTGCGCGATGGCGACGCCGACGCCGGCGGTGGCCGCGTGCAGCGTGGCCTCGGCGCGGCGGATATCCGGGCGGCGGCGGGCGAGCTCGGAGGGCACGCCGACGGGCAGGCGGGGCGGCGCGGGCGGGATCGGGCGGGGTGGGCCCAGCTCGTCGTCCAGCAGGCCCGGCGGGCGGCCCATGAGCACGGCGAGGCGGTTCATCGCCTGCTGCGCCTGGGCGGCGAAGGGTTGGAGCTGGGCCTCGTAGCTCGTGAGTTGCGCCCGCTGGTTCTCGACATCGATCTGAGGCGAGAGTCCGTCGCGCTGCCGGCGCTGGGTGAGGCCGAGCAGGCCACGCGCGGCGGCGATGTTCGCCTCCTGTGCGCGGGCCAGAGCCTGGGCGGCGCGCAGGCCCGAATAGGTCTGCACGACATCGCCGATGAGGGTGACGAGGGCGTCGTTGCTGCTCTCGATCGCGGCCTCGGTCTGGGCATTCGCCTGTTCCTCGCTGCGGCGGATGCGGCCGAAGAGGTCCAGCTCCCAGGCGGCGTCGAAGCCGGCCTGGAAGAGGTTGACCGGCCGCGTCGCGGCGTTGAGGCCGTTGGAGAGGGCGTCGGCCGCGCGGTCGGAGAGACCGGGGCTGGCGTCGTCCAGCGTCGTGTTGCCGCGGAGGCCGCGCGCGGCGTCGAAGGCGCCGCGGGACTGGAGGATGCCGCGCAGGCCGAGCTGCTGGCGCGTGTAGCTGCCGCTGCCGCCGATGGTGGGCAGGCCGGCTGCGCGCGCCGCCGCCTCGCCCTGGCGGGCCTGGACCACCCGCTGCACCGCCTGCTGGAGGGTGAGGTTATTGGTGACGGTGCGCTCGATGAGGCTCTCGAGCACGGGGTCGTGGAACTCGGACCACCAGCGGGGATCGGGGCGGGATTCCATCGTCACGCCGCGCGCGCGGAGCGCCTGATTGTAGGCGTCGAGATGGGTGGATTCGGGCGTCTCGAAGTTCGGCCCGAGGGTGCAGGCGCCGAGCGCGCCGGCGAGGAGAAGCGGGAAGAGGGCGCGCATGGTCAGTGTCCGCCGCCCCCGCCCTGGACCTTCACGCCCGAGAACATCAGGCCGAGCGGCACGATGAGCAGGGCGACGCCGGCGACGATGAGGAAGGCGTCGGAATAGGCGAGCACCGCGACCTGATCGCGCAGCATCCGCTGCATCTGCCCCGTGGCCAGCTCGGCCGCCTGGGAGGCGGAGTAGCCGTAGTCGATCAGGGCCTGCCGGATCTGCTGGAGCGTCGTGTTGAAGGGTTCGTAGAGGGGCGTCATGTGTTCCGAGAGCTGGCTCGTGCGGATCTGCTGGTGGTTGGCGACGACGGCGGTGGAGACGGAGATGCCGATCGAGCCCGCGACGTTGCGGATCATGGTGAAGAGGGCTGTCGCGTCGCCGTTCAGCTCCCGCGGCAGGGTGGCGTAGGAGATCGTGCTGATGGGCACGAACAGGAAGGCGAGGCCGACCGTCTGCGCCGCGCGCATGAGGGCGAGCTCCGTGTAGTCGATGTCCGGCGTGATGCCGCGGGAGTAGAGGAGCGCGCCGCTGAGGAGCAGGCCGCCCAGCGCCACGATGTATTTCGCGGGGACGATGCCCAGCAGTCGCCCGGTGAGCGGGATGAGCAGCAGCAGAACGCCCGCGCCGGGCGCGAGGATGAGGCCGGACCAGAAGGCATCGTAGCCGAGCTGCTGCTGGGCGAGCTGCGGGATGAGCACGGCGGAGCCGTAGAGCACGAAGCCCATCAGCCCGATGGCGAGGCAGCCGAGGGCGAAGTTGCGGTCGGCGAAGACGCGCAGGTTGACGATGGGGTTCTTCGCGTAGGACAGCCAGGTGATCCCGCCGATATAGCCGAAGGCGGAGATGAGGGCGGCGTTGCGGATATAGGCGGAGGAGAGCCAGTCGTAGTTCTCGCCGCGGTCGAGTGCCAGCTCCATGCCGGCGAGCGCCAGCACGATGAAGCCGAGGCCGATATAGTCGAAGCGGATGGGACGCTTCGCTTCCTCCGTGACCCAGGGCGGGTCTTCCACGACCTGCAGCACGCCGAAGACCGTGGCGGCGCCGATCGGCACGTTGATGAGGAAGATCCAGTGCCAGGAATAGGTGTCCGTGAGATAGCCGCCCGCGACCGGCCCGAGGATGGGGGCCACGACGGTCGCGACGGCGGTGACGGAGAAGGCGGTGCCACGTTTCTCCGGCGGGAAGGTGTCGAGGATGATGGCCTGCTGCGTCGGCTGCAGCCCACCGCCGAAGAAGCCCTGCAGCGCGCGGAAGAGAAGGAGCTGCCAGAACTCGTTCGCCATGCCGCAGCCCAATGAGGCGAGGGTGAAGACCGAGATGCAGATGAGGAAGTAGCGCCGCCGCCCGATCATGCGGCTGAGCGAGCCGGAGATGGTCAGCACGATGCCGTTGGCGACGAGGTAGGTGGTCAGCGCCCAGGTGCTCTCGTCGTTGGAGACCGAGAGGCTGCCGGCGATATGGGGGAGCGAGACGTTGACGATGGTGGTGTCCAGCACCTCCATGAAGGCTGCCAGCGTCACGACGAGGGTGATGACCCAGGGATTGGCGCGGGGCTTCCAGCCAGCCTCCGCGCCGCTCATTCGACGTTAACCGTCGGCACCACGGAAAGGCCGAGGGGGAGCGGCCGGTCGGCGGGCACGCCGTCGTCGATGACGATCTTCACGGGCACGCGGCGGACGATCTTCACGAAGTTGCCCGTCGCGTTCTCGGCCGGGAAGGCGCTGAAGCGGGCGCCGCTGCCCATCTGCACGCTGTCGATATGGCCGTGGACCTTCATGTCCGGGAAGGCATCGATGCGGATGTCCACGGGCTGGTTCGGCCGCATGCGCGCGAGCTGGTTCTCCTTGAAGTTGGCGGCGATCCACACCTCGGGGGTGACGAGGTTCATCACGGTGGTGCCGGGCTGGAGCAGCGCGCCGCGCTCCACGTTGCGGCGGGTGACGCGGCCGTCCTGCGGCGCGCGGATCTCGGTGTAGGAAAGGTTGAGTTCGGCCGCCGCGAGCTGCGCCTCGGCCTGGGTGACGGCAGCGCGGCGCTGCTCGACCGTTGCCTGCGCGAGGTCGATCGTCTGCTGCGTGACGGAGGCGACCTGCACCTCCGCCTCCGCCTGGGCGACCGCCGCGGTGCGCACGCGGAGGGCGGCGGTCGCGGTGTCGATGTTCGACTGCGTGGTGGCGCGGGGATCCACGGCGCGCTGGCGGCGCTCGTCGGCGCGCGCCTGCTCCTGGCTCGCCTGGGCGGAGGCGCGCTGCGCCTCGGCCTGCGCGAGCTGCGCGGGTGCGCGCACGCGGGCGACCTCGAGGTCGATCTCGGCCGCGCGGAGCTGCGTGCGGGCGAGCGCGAGCTGGGCGCGCGCCTGGTCGCGCTGCACGGTGTAGTCGCGCACATCGATCCGCAACAGCAGGTCGCCCGCCTTCACGAGTTGGTTGTCGTCGACCGCGAGTTCCGTGACGTAGCCGCCGACGCGCGGCGCGATGGTGACGGCGCGGCCCTCGGTATAGGCATCGTCAGTGGATTCGAGGTCGCGGTGGCTCCACCAGTACCAGCCGCCGCCGATGACCGCGAGGAGGAGCACGGCGGCGCCGATGATCAGAGGCCAGCGCTTGCGGCCCTTGCCGTCACCGTCCTCCTTCTTGTCGTCAGCCTGTTTTGCGGAACGCTTGGCCGGTTCCTTGTCAGAGTCCGCGCGCTCCCGCTCGTCGTTCTCGCGGCGGTTCTTCGCGTCGGGGTTCTCTACCGGCGTGCTGCGGTTCGCCCGTTCCAGGGCCAGCAGGTCACGGCTTCTCGCCATCCGGTCACCGTCCGCCATGCCGCCCCCACAGGCCCGGTTCGCGGCGGGCAACCGATGAATTCAGATGAAGCATGCTGGGCGATGTATTCAGCGCTGGCGCGATCACCATGCTGCAACTGCTCACGTGGAGGAGAATACACGTGGGGGGCGGGGGATAACCCGGAGTTGATCTGTGTGGGCAGGGGAGTGACGCGCGTGCGGGACGATTGCCCCAATGGATTGGGTGACCTGCGCGGAACTACGCCGTATTGCGGGAGACCTGACCGCGGCGGTCCCTGTGACACCGGAGAGGGCTCTGCCCTCTCCGAACCTCACCTGCCAAGGACCTGAGGCCCTTGGAACCCCGTCTGACTGTCGCGGAACCTTCCTTCACGTGCCGTCGCCGCGGGTCCATGATCCGAGGCGCACCGGTCGCCAAGTCATCTCAACTCAAAGAAAAAGATGATGGTGAGGGGTTCGGGGAGAGGAAGAATTCCTTCTTCCTCTCCCCGGAGTCGCCAGCGCCACCAGGTCAGGACAGGTCCTTAACGGAATATCAGTCCACGCGCGCCCCGGAGGCGCGGACGATGGCGGGCCAGCGCGCCGCCTCGGCCCGGACGAGGGCCGCGAAGTCCGCGCGGCTGCCGGCGGCGAGTTCGAAGCCCTGGGCGCGGAGGTTGTCGCCCACCTCCGGCCGGGCCATGGCGGTGCGGGTCTCGGCGTGCAGGCGCTCGAGGATCGGCTCGGGCGTGCCGGCGGGGGCGAGCAGGCCCTGCCAGGTGACGACCTCGAAGCCGGGGAAGCCGCTCTCGGCTACGGTGGGCACCGCGGGCAGGGCCGGGCTGCGCGAGAGGCCCGTGACGGCGAGCGCGCGGATGCGACCTTCCCGGATGTGCTCGATGGCCGCGGGCAGGGTGACGAGCAGGCTGTCGATATGGCCGGCGACGAGATCGACCACGGCCGGGCCGCCGCCGCGATAGGGCACGTGGGTGGTGGTGAAGCCCAGTGCCTGGCCAAGCATGATGCCGCCGAGATGGCCGATGCTGCCGTTCCCCTGGGAGGCGAGGGTGGTGCCGCCCGCCATCTCCTGCGCCAGACGGCGGTAGCTGGCGAGGTCCCCCGCTTCGAGGCCGTTCTTCACCACCAGGACCTGGGGCGCGCGGACGAGCTCGGCGATCGGCGCGAAGTCGCGCACCGGGTCGAAGCCGATCTTCGCGTAGAGCGAGGGGTTGATGGTCAGCGGGTCGGAACCGACGAGGATCGTCAGCCCGTCGGGCTTGGCGCGGGCGGTCAGCTCGAAGGCGATGTTGCTGCCGGCGCCCGTGTGGTTCTCGACCACCACCGGCTGGCCGAGCGGCCCGGTAAGGGCGCGGGCCACGCTGCGCCCGAGGATATCGAGGCTGCCGCCGGGGGCGACGGGGACGATGATGCGGAGCGACCGGTCGGGCCAGGCGGGCTCCCCTCCCTGCGCCATGGCGGGGCGGGCGGCGGCCGGTCGGGGGGAGGCGAGCGGGGTGGCGAGGGCGGCCGCGAGGGAGAGGAGGCCGCGGCGGGAGGGGGCGTGCATGGGGGTCCCAGGAGTTTTCGGGTTTGGAGGATGGTTTTCTCCCCTGCCGGCCTCGTTGCACAAGAAGAAGATTTTTGTGCTACTTTCAGTGTGCAGCGGAGATAGATTTGGCAAATGCCGGTTCCTGCGGAGTTGGACACAACCGATCGCGAGATCCTGCGGCTGATCCAGCGGGACGCGACCCTCTCCCTTGCCGCGATTGCGGAGGCGGTGGGGCTGACCCCCACCCCCTGCTGGAAGCGCATCCGGCGGCTGGAGCGGGCGGGCGTCATCGCCGGGCGGGTGGCGCTGCTGGATGCTGCGCTGGTTGGCCTGCCGCTTTCGGTCTTTGTCGCGCTGGAGATCGCGGACCATTCCGCAGCCTGGATCGAGGGCTTCGCCGATGCGGTCGCCGCCATGCCGGAAGTGCTGGAGTGCTGGCGGATGGGCGGCGACGTGGACTACCTGCTGCGCGTCGCGGTGGCCGACATGCCCGCCTACGACGCCTTCTACCGCCGCCTGACCGCGACCGTACCGGGCCTGCGCAACGTTACCAGCCGCTTTGCGATGGAGCGGGTAAAGGGGACCACCACCCTGCCGATCTGACCCCTGCACCGGCGTCGGGCCCTGGCCATCCCCCTTGGGTCGGTCGGCCGAGGTTGATCCTTGCTTCGGTAGTGCCTCAAGGGATAGTGAACGCCTGTTGGCGCAACCGGGTAAGCGGGCCCGGGCCGGCATCTAACGTCACGTCGCGGGCCGATGTGCCTTCCGAACCGCTGCGGAATGCGCCGGCTCCCCTGAGCGAGGGTTGAATGGCGCATCTGGACCAGCCCATCACCGCCGAGGATGTCGAGTGGGTCTTCCGGGCCATTCTCAACCGGCCGGTGAACAACGACGAGTGGAAGGCGAAGATCGTCGGCAGCGGCGTGAAGATCGGCGACTTCATGACGAGCGTCCGCCGCTCGCCCGAGCTGGTGGCGCGGGTGATCCGGGAGGCGGGGGCCACCCTGCCCTCGCCGCAGCGAATCGAGGACCAGGCGTTCCGCCTGCCCGGCCACCTCTCCATCACTCCCGCGCGGCCGGCCCGGTTCCTGCTCATCGGCTCCTGCCTCATGGACAGCTGGCCGGGGGTCATCACGGCGGCCGAGCCGGGGGTGTCGATCAGCCGGATCACCTTCAACAACGCCGCCCCCCTGCCGCCCATGACGACGGCCGAGGCGAAGACCTACGACTTCCAGATCCTGCAGATCCCCGTTCGCTCCGTGCTGCCGGAGGTGGGGCTGATGTCGATCAAGGGCGGTGACCTGGCCGGCTACCAGGCGCTGTTCGACCAGGCCTGCCGGCAGATGAAGGCGAATCTCGAAGCGATCGCGGCTTACAATACCCGCTACGGCATCCCCTCCTACCTGCTGAGCTTCTACACGCCCATGCAGAACCCGCTCGGCCGGGCGCAGAAGCGCTACTGCCTCAGCAACATGGTCTACTTCATCGAGGAGCTGAACCGGCGCCTCTACGAGGAGGCGGCGCGGTTCCGCAACCTGACGGTGATCGACTCGGACGGGATCATCGACACCTTCGGGAAAAAGTACTTCCAGGACGACTTCATCTCGCACTTCACCCACGGCTCGATCGCGACGGGGCTCGACATGCCCGGCGACCAGGGACGGCTGGAGCCGATCGGTAACGTGGATGAACTCTACGCGCCGCAGGTCGGGCGCGTCATTCTCTCCTTCTACCGGGAGGCGTTGGCGCTGCGGAAGGCGGAGCAGCAGAACGACGCGGTGAAGCTCGTCATCTTCGACCTCGACGACACGCTCTGGCGCGGCGTGGCGGCGGAGGCCGACGATCACGGCGGGGAACTCGTCGAGGGCTGGCCGCTCGGCGTGCTTGAGGCGGCGAGCTACCTCTGGCGGCGCGGCATCCTGCTCGCGATCGTCAGCAAGAACGACGAGGCGACGGCGCGGTCGATCTGGAAGAAGGCCTACCGGGGCCGCTTCCCGCTCGAGAACTTCGCCTCCGTCAAGATCAACTGGCAGCCCAAGGCGGAGAACATCGCGGCGATCCTGGCTGAGGTAAACCTGCTGCCCGATTCCGTTCTCTTCGTGGACGACAACCCCGTGGAGCGCGCGGCGATCCGCGAGGCCTTCCCGGGCATCCGCACGATGGACGCCCCATTGGCCGAGTGGCGGCGCATCCTTCTCTGGGCGCCCGAGCTGCAGCGAGCCGTGATCACCGACGAGGCGGTGGCCCGCACCGAGATGATCAAGGCGCAGATCGAGCGCGAGGCGGTGCGCTCGGAGATGAGCCACGAGGAGTTCCTCGCCTCGCTGGGCATCGAGATCGTGCCGCATGTGGTGCGGGACGGCGCGGACAAGCGCTTCCAGCGCTGCTTCGAGCTGCTGAACAAGACGAACCAGTTCAACACCACCGGCCGCCGCTGGGCGCCGGCCGAGATGGAGGCGCTCTTCGCCGAGGGGGGGTGCCTCATCGCGCTCGACGTCTCCGACAAGTTCACGAGCTACGGCATCACCGGCGTGGTGATCGTGCGGCGGGACACGGTGGAGCAGTTCGTCCTCAGCTGCCGGGTCTTCGGCATGGGGGTGGAGCAGGCGGCCATGGCGGTCGCGCAGCGGCACATCGGGGGCACCATGCGCGGGCTGATCCAGCCGACGGAGAAGAACAGGCTCTCCCTCGGCCTCTACGAGACGCTCGGCTTCAAGGCCGGCGAGGGCGGGGCCTGGGTGCTTCCCGAGGGCCGGCTCGAGGTTCCCGGGCATATCAGCCTCTCCGCCGCCTGAGCGTCCGGACCCGGCAGGGACCCCGGCGGGGCCCTGCCCCGTGGCCGGGGGGTTGCACCCACGGCCCGATGGTGCTTCCCGCGCGCGGTCGGTTGCCGGGGCAACCCCTCTGCCGCATAAACCCCGCGTGACAAGCGCCGCTCCGCACCCCGTCCTGATCGCGCCCTCCCTCCTGGCCGCCGACTTCACCCGACTGGGCGAGGAGGTGCGGGCGGCCGAGGCCGCGGGCGCGGACTGGCTGCACCTCGACATCATGGACGGGCACTTCGTGCCCAACATCTCCTTCGGCCCGGCGCTCGTGCGCGCGCTCCGCCCGCTGACGCGCATGCCCTTCGACGTGCACCTGATGATCGCGCCCGCCGATCCCTATCTGGCCGCCTTCGCCGAGGCGGGGGCGGACCTCATCTCCCTGCATCCGGAGGCGGGGCCGCACCTGCACCGTTCCCTGCAGACCATCCGTGCGCTGGGCCGCAGGGCCGGCGTGGTCCTCAACCCCGCGACGCCGGTCGAGAGCGTCGCCCATGTGCTGGACCTCGTGGACCTGATCCTCGTGATGGCCGTGAATCCGGGCTTCGGCGGCCAGTCCTTCCTGGAGAGCCAGTTGCCGAAGATCGAGACGCTGCGCCGGATGATCGACGCGACCGGACGGCCCATCCACCTGCAGGTCGATGGCGGGGTGACGGCGGCCACCGCGCCGCGCTGCATCGCCGCGGGGGCGGACGTGCTGGTGGCGGGCACCGCCGTCTTCGGGGCGCCCGACCGGGCCGCCGCGGTCCTCGGCCTGAGGGGGCGCGCGGCATGAGCGGCACCTGGCTTCGCGGCGCGCGCCGCACCCTTTCGGGCCTCAAGCCCATCCGCGTGCCGGACGCGCCGGCGCGCGCCTTCCGCGACCTCTGGCCCGGCGATGCCACCCGCGGGCAGCGCCTGCTGAACGGGGAGCTGGAGGTGGCCGGCACCGTTCGCCCCCTGCCCGACGATCCCCGCGCCTTCGGCCCTGGCGCCGGCAGCCCTACCTGGCGTGCGGCCTTGCACGGCTTCTCCTGGCTGCGCGACCTGCGCGCGCTGGGCACGGACGCCGCCCGCATGCACGCGCGCGACATCGCCCGCGCCTGGCTGGAGGCGCCCGGCTCCGACCCGCTGGCCTCGACCCCCGAGGTGACGGGCGCGCGGCTTTCCGCCTGGCTCGGCCACTGGGACTTCACTGCCGCCACCGCCGAGGACGGCTTCCGGCGCGCGATGATGACGCGCCTGGCCTCCGACGCCCGCATCCTCGTCGCCAGCCTGCCGGCCGAGGCACGGCACCGGGGCGCGCTGGTGGCGCTGAAGGGTGCGCTGGCGGCGGCCGTCGCGCTCGAGGAGGAGCCCTGGCTCACCCGCTGCCTCAAGCTGCTGCCGGCCGAGATCGATCGCCAGATCCTGCCGGACGGCGCGCATGTGGAGCGCAGCCCCGGCATCCTGCTGCTGGCGCTGCAGGATCTGATCGAGATCCGCAACCTGCTGCACGGCGCCGGCATCGAGGCGCCGCCGCACCTCGCCCACGCGCTGGACCGCGCGGCGCCGGCGCTGCGCCTGTTCCGCCACGGCGACGGCGGGCTCGCCGCCTTCAACGGCACGCGGGAGGAGGCGGCGAGCCTGCTCGACCTCGTGCTGACCCAGGCACAGGCGCGCGGGCGCGCGCCGCTGATCCTCGGCGATGCCGGCTTCCAGCGGCTCCAGGCCGGGCGCACCCTGGTGATCACCGATTGCGGGGCGCCGCCGCCCAAGGGCGGCGCGCCCGGACCGGGTGGGCTGGCGCGCGGCGCGGACCGGCACCACCACGCCGGCACCCTCTCCTTCGAGATGTCGATCGGCCGGGACCGGATGATCGTGAACTGCGGCGCGGCCCCCGCGGCCGAGGGCGCCTGGCGGGACGCGATGCGCGCGACCGCCGCGCACTCGACCCTGACGCTCGCCGACACTAACAGCAGCGAGCTGACCGAGGACGGCCTCGGCCGCCGCCCCGAGAACGTGGAGGCCGAGCGCCACGAGGCGAGCGGGGCGCAGTGGCTGGAGGCGACGCATGACGGCTGGAAGCGCGGCTTCAACGCCCTCCACCGCCGCCGCCTCTACCTCGCGGAATCCGGCGACGACCTGCGCGGCGAGGACCTGGTGGAGGGCGAGAACGTGCCCGCCTTCACCGTGCGCTTCCACCTCCACCACGCGGTCAACGCCACCCTCCATGAGGACGGCGCCTCCGTGCTGCTGCGCCTTCCCTCCGGCTCCGCCTGGCGCCTGCGCGCGCGGGGCGGGCAGGTCTCGGTGGAGGACAGCGTGCAGCTCTTCGGGGAACCGCGGCAGACCAAGCAGGTGGTGGTCGCGGCGGAAGCGGGCGCTGGCGGGATCCAGTGGGCGATCGGGCGAGTGGCGGCGGGCGAGGGCTGACTTCGGGCGTCGCCGGTGACGCTGGGGGAGAGAATGAATTCTCTCCCCCAGACCCCCACTCATCTTTTTCTTCAAGTCGGAGATGCTTTGCGGCCGGTGCGCCTCGGGTCGTGGACCCGAGGCGACGACACGTGAAGGAAGGTTCCGCGCCAGCCAGACGGGGATCCAAGGGCCTCAGGCCCTTGGCGGGAGAGGTTCGGAGAGGGCAGCGCCCTCTCCGTGGGCCACCGCCGCCCCCCGCTCCCGCCGCGCGAGGGCCCGCGCCACCACGTAGAAGACGGGCGTGAAGATGAGCCCGAAGGCGGTGACGCCGAGCATGCCCGCGAAGACGGCCACGCCGAGGCTCTGCCGCATCTCCGCGCCCGCGCCGGTGGCGACGGCGAGTGGCAGCACGCCGAGGATGAAGGCGAGGGAGGTCATGAGGATCGGCCGCAAGCGGGTGCGGGCCGCGGCCTCGGCGGCCTCCCAGCGGGTCATGCCCTCCTGCTCGGCATGGCGGGCGAATTCGACGATGAGGATCGCGTTCTTCGCCGCCAGGCCGATCAGCACCACGAGGCCGACCTGCACGAGCACGTTGTTGTCGAGCCCGCGCCAGACCACGCCGGTGAGGGCGGCCAGCACGGACATCGGTGCGATGAGCACCACCGCCAGCGGCAGCAGCCAGCTCTCGTAGAGGGCGGCGAGCAGCAGGATGACGAAGACCACCGCCAGGCCGAAGGCGATGGGGGCGGTGTTGCCCTGGGTGGTTTCCTGCAGCGCAATCTCCGTCCACTCGTAGCCGAAGCCGGGCGGCAGTTCCTCGCGCAGCAGGGCCTCCATGGCCGCGATCGCCTGGCCGGTGGAGATGCCGGGCTTGCCCGCGCCCTGCACCTCGGCCGCGGGGTAGAGGTTGTAGCGGGGCACGCGGTAGGCAGCGCTGTCGGGCTCGAGCGACGCGAGCGCGCCGATCGGCACCATCGCGCCGTCCTGGTTGCGGGTACGGAGCAGGGCGACGTCGCGCGGGGTGAGGCGCTGCGTCTCCTCGGCCTGGGCGGTGACGCGGTAGGTGCGGCCGAGGATGTTGAAGTCGTTCACGAAGGCCGAGCCGAGATAGACCGACAGCGCCTCCGACACGCGCGACAGCGGCACGCCGAGCATCTCCGCCTTGCTGCGGTCCACCTCGGCGCGCAGCGTCGGCGTCTTGGTGTTGAACAGGGTGAAGGCCATGGCGATCTCGGGCCGCTGATTGGCAGCGGCGACGATGCGGTTCGTCACCTCCTCCAGCGCGCGGGAGCCGCGGTCGCCACGGTCCTGGATGTAGAGCTTGAAGCCGCCGCCGGTGCCGATGCCGGGCACGGAGGGCGGGGGGATGACGAGGGCCAGCGCGTCCCGCTGCCCCATCAGCCGCGCCTGCACGGCCGCGGTGATGCCGGGAAAGGTGAGGTGCTCCGCCTCGCGCTCCTCGAAGGACTTGAGGGTGAGGAAGATCACGCCTGAATTGGGCGCGTTGGTGAAGGTGGCGCCGTCGAAGCCGGTGAAGGCGACGGCGTGGGCGACACCGGGGATCTCCAGCACGTCCTTCGCCGCCTGGCGCACCACGGCGTCGGTGCGCGAGAGGGCGGCGCCCGGCGGCAGCTGGAAGGCGGCGATGAGGTAGCCGCGGTCGAGCGGCGGGATCAGCCCCGTGGGGGTCTTGCCCACCGTGTAGCCGGTGAAGGCGAGCAGCCCCGCGTAGAGGATGAGCAGCACGGCCGAGAGCCGCACGAGCCGCCGCGTCACCCCGCTGTAGCCGATCGACAGCAGGTCGAAGAGGCGGTTGAAGCCGCGGAAGAAGAGGCCGAAGGGCGCTCCGAGCACGGCCCGCCAGCCGGTCGCGCGCGCGTGGCCGTGCGGCCGCAGCAGCAGGGCCGCGAGCGCGGGGGAGAGGGTGAGGGAGACGAGGGCCGAGAGAAGCGTTGCCACCGCGATGGTGACGGCGAACTGCCGGTAGAAGGCGCCCGAGATGCCCGCGATGAAGGAGGTGGGCACGAAGACCGCGCAGAGCACGAGCGCGATGGCCATGAGCGCGAAGCCCACCTCGTCCATCGTGCGGCGCGTGGCGGCGACGGGGTCCATCCCCTCCGCCATGTGGCGCTCCACGTTCTCGACCACCACGATGGCGTCGTCCACCACGATGCCGATGGCGAGGATGAGGCCGAACATCGAGAGGTTGTTCAGCGAGATGCCGAGCGCCGACATGAAGGCGAGCGTGCCGATGATGGAGACGGGAATGGCCGCCAGCGGGATGATCGAGGCGCGCCAGGACTGGAGGAACAGGATCACCACCAGCACGACGAGGATGATGGCCTCGACGAAGGTGTGCACCACCGCCTCCATCGACTGCTCGATGAACTGGGTGGTGTCGTAGACGGTGCTGTAGTCGAGGCCCGGCGGGAAGTCGCGCTTCAGCTCCTCGAGCGTCGCGCGGAGCGCGGCGGCGGTGGCCAACGCGTTGGAGCCGGGGCGCTGGAAGACCGGCATGGCGACCGCCTTGTCGGCGTCGAGATAGGCGCTGAGCGTGTAGTCCTGCGCGCCCAGTTCCACCCGCGCGAGGTCGCGCAGGCGCAGCGGCGCACCACCCTCGCCGGTCGCGACGACGATGTCGGAGAACTCCTCCACGCTGCGCAGCCGGCCCAGCGCCTGGATGTTGAGCTGGAAGGCGCCGTTGGAGGCCTCGGTCGGCGGCTGGTTGAGGCCGCCCGCGGCCACCTGCACGTTCGCGCGGCGCAGCGCCTCCAGCACCTCGCCGGGGGTGAGGCCGCGGGCGGCGACCTTGGCGGGATCGAGCCAGATGCGCATGGCGTAGTCGCGCGCGCCGAAGACCTGCACGTCGCCCACGCCGTCGAGCCGCGCGATGCGGTCCTTCACGTTCAGCATCGCGTAGTTGGAGATGTACTGCTCGTCCCGCGATCCGTCCGGCGAGAAGAGGTGGATCACCATCATGATGTCCGGCGAGGCCTTGCGGACGGTGATGCCGAGCCGCCGCACCTCCTCGGGCAGCCGCGCCTCGGCGACGGCCATGCGGTTCTGGACGAGCACCTGGGCCTGGTCCACGTCCACGCCCTGGCGGAAGACGACGTTGACGGAGAGCCGCCCGTCGCCCGTCGCCTGGGAGGTGACGTAGAGCATCCCCTCGACGCCGTTGATCTCCTGCTCGATGGGCGAGGCGACGGTCTCGGCAATCACGGCGGCGGAGGCGCCGGGATAGGTGGCGGCGATGGTGACGGTGGGCGGCGCGATCTCCGGATACTCGCTGATCGGCAGCCGGAAGCCCGAGATGGCGCCGATGAGCACGATCGCGATCGAGATCACCGAGGCGAAGACGGGCCGCGCGATGAAGAACTGGGCGAAGCGCATGGCGGCGGTTCCTTACCGGCTTCCCTACTGGGCGTTCGCGAGGCGGGGCGGCGCCGCGGGGCGCAGCTCCGCCGTCACGCGCGCGCCGGGGCGGGCGAGGTGCAGGCCGGCGACGATCACGTGGTCCTCGGGCGAGATGCCGCCGCGCACCACGCGCAGGCCGTCCACGACGGGGCCGAGGGTCACGGGCTTCGCGACCACGGTGCCATCGGCCGCGACCGTCATCACCACGCGCGCCGCCTGGTCGGCCGCGATGGCGGCGTCGGGTACGAGCAGCACGTCGCCTTCCCCGGCGCGCAGGCGCAGGCGGGCGAAGGTGCCGGGGGTGAGGAAGAGGTCGGGGTTGGCGACCGTCGCGCGCGCCCGGATGGTGCCGGAGCGGTCGTTCAGCGCGGTGTCGAGGAAGTCGAGGCGGCCCTGCCGGCCGAACTCGACCTCGTCGGCCAGGCGCAGGCGCACCGGCTCGGCCCCGTCACCCTCGGCGCGCGCGCCGCGGCGGGCGAAGCGGAGGTAGTCGGCCTCGCTGAGGTCGAAGGTCGCGTAGATCGGATCCAGCGCCACGATGGTGGTCAGCAGGGTGCTTCCGGCCTGGACGAGGTTGCCGGCATCCACCCGGCGGTCCGACACGCGGCCGGATTGGGGCGCGCGCACCTCGGCCCAGCTCCGCTCCAGTTCCGCCTGGCGAAGCTTGGCGCGGGCATCGGTGATGCCGGCCTCGGCGTCGCGCTGGGCGGCGCGGCGGGTGTCGAGCTGGGCCTGGGGCGCGAAGCGCTCCCGCACGAGGGAGGAGGTGCGGTCGATCTCCTGCCGCGCCAGCTCGAGCTTCGCCTCGGCGCGCGCCAGCTCGGCCCGCGCGCTCTCGACCGCGATGTCGAAGGGCACGCGGTCGATGGTGAAGAGCAGGTCGCCGGCCCGCACCACCTGACCGTCGCGGAAATGCACGCGCTCCACCTGGCCGGAGACGCGGGGGCGGAGTTCCACGCGCGCCGAGGGCTCGAGCCGCGCGATGTGCTCCTCCCACTCGGTCACGTTGCGGCGCACCGGCTCGGAGACGGTGACGGTGGGGGGCGCGGGCTGGGCGGCGAGGGGGAGGACAGGCAGGGCGAGGGCAAACGCCAGCGGGACGAGACCCTTGCGAAATGGGGTCGGCATGGCCAATCTCCGGCGGTCGGATGATACCGACCGGTTCGTGACATTGATACGAACCGGTCGGTCACATTGCAACCCCCCTCCGGACAGGCTTTACGTCCGGTCAGACAGAGAGGTGACCGTGAGCGAAGTGTCCGCGACCCCCCCGCGCCGTACGGCCGCGCAGCGACTGAGGGAGGTGGCCCGGGATCTGTTCTACCGGCAGGGCATCCGCGCCACGGGCGTCGAGGAATTGTGCCGGGTGGCCGGCACCACGAAGATCAGCCTCTACCGGGCCTTCCCGTCAAAGGACGAGTTGGTGGCCTGCATCCTGCGCGACGACTGCGACCAGGAGGCGGCCTGGTACCGGGACGCGTTGGGCCCTGCGACGCCCCCGCGCGAGCGCCCGGCCGCCTACCTCGCGGCAGCCGTCGCGGAGCTGCGCCAGCCGGGCTTCCGCGGCTGCTCGCTCGGCCTCGCCATCGCCGAGTTCCCCGATCCCGAGCACCCCGCCCGCAAGGTCGCCGATAACTTCAAGCGCGGCCTGCGCGAAGCCCTCCGGCGGGTCTCCGCCGAGGCCGGCGCCGCCGATCCGGATATGCTGGGCGATACGCTGATGATGCTGACGGAAGGCGCCTTCTCCTCCGCGGCCTCCCTCGGCGCGGGCGAGGCGGCGGACGCGCTCGAGCGGGCAGGGCAGCAATTGCTGGCGGCGGCGCTTCCGGCGGAAGGGGGCTGAGGGTTCAGGCCCTCGTTCCGGTCGGCACTGGCGGCCCCGGGGAGAGGAAGAAGGAATTCTTCCTCTCCCCGGACCCCTCACCATCATCTTCTTCTTCGAGTGGGAAGGCTTCTGCGGCCGGTGCGCCTCGGGTCATAGACCCGAGGCGCACCGGCCGCGCAGGAATGGCGTTAACAACCAGGACCAGTCCTCAATCACCGCATCCGCGCCAGCCAGATGGGGGTCCAGGGGCCTCAGGCCCTTGGCGGGTGAGGTCCGGAGAGGGAGGAGCCCTTCCCGGGGGCCAAGGGCTGGAACCCTATCGCCAAGAACAGGGCAGCACCCGCCTGGCAGGCGCTACCGGGACGCGTCAGGCCAGCGCGACGTTGGCCGGTGCGCCGCCCTGGCCTCGGCGGGACTGCCAGAGGGCGACGAAGTCGATCGGCGTCAGGGCCACCGGCATGAAGCCGCCGTCGCGCGTGACGTCGGAGAGGATGTTGCGCGCGAAGGGGAAGAGCAGGCGCGGGCACTCGACCAGCAGCACCGGCTCCAGCACGTCCGCGCCCACGTTCACGGTGAAGATACCGCTATAGGCGAGTTCCGCGATGAAGGCGGTGGTGCCGTCGGCGGTCTTCGCGTCGGCGCGGATCTGCAGCGTCACCTCGAAGACGTTGCCGCCGTCCTGCAGGGCGCGGGCCTGGACGTCCAGCGCCACGTCGATACGCGGCTGCTCGCGCATCGAGGTGTAGATCTCGGGCGCGCCGGGAACCTCGAAGGAGAGGTCCTTCACGTACTGCATGTTCACGACCAGCGGCTGAACATTCTGGGGCTGCTGGTCGGCGCCGTTGGGCGGGGTGTTGGGAAGCGGCGGCAGGTCGGACATCGGGTCAGCCTTCGTCGGAGGGGCGGCGGTGCGGCGGGGGAGCACGGGCCGGGGGTGCTGTCAGTCCGGGTCCGGCGGCGCCCGCTTCAGCCGTGGTGCCAGGAGACCGTCAGGGGGCCGTCCTCGGTGGGGTCCACCCGCAGCCACTGGCCGTTCATTACGGAAAGCCCGGTCATGGCCATGATGAAGCCCCAGTGGCAGACCACCACCGTGTGCGGCCAGTCCGGACGCTCGCGCATCTCGCTGCGGAAGAGCCGGGCGCGGGAGAGGATGCTGTCGCTGCCCTCCTCCTCCTGCGGCCACCAGATCGCGTCGAGATGGTCGAAGTCGAGTTCGGGCCAGGCCGCGCAGAGGTCGTCGCGGTGGGAGCCGACGTCGCAGGTGAAGGCGAAGCGCTCCCGCACCAGGGGCTGGACATGGACCGGCAGGCCCAGGCGGCGGGCAAGAGGGGCCGCCGTCTGCAGGGCGCGGGTATAGGGGCTGGCGAGGATGCGGGTGACGCCCTGCGCCGCCAGGGCCTCGGCCGCGGCCTCCGCCTGCTCGTGGCCGAGGGGGGTGAGCCGCGGGTCCTCGATGCCGGGATCCTGGCGGGTGGCATTGAAATGAAGGTTGAACTCGCTCTGGCCGTGTCGCAGCAGGATCATGGGCGGTCCCCTTCCGGTCTTGGCCCTGCCGATAGCGGGCGGGGGCCGCGCGCACAACGCCCGCGCCTCCGCGGCCGTTCCCGGGAAAGGTGGCGAGGGAGCTCCCGGTCTCGCGCTGGCCGGTTGCGGCGGCGGGACCGCGCGCCTAACTATTGTGTCATGAGGAGATCATGATGCAGGGCGGCGGTTTCCCGGTTGACCTGATTCTGTTCGGGATGGTGGCGGCCTTTCTGGTGCTGCGCCTGCGCAGCGTGCTGGGACGGCGGACGGGCTTCGAGCGCCCGCCCGGAGAGCGCGGCTCGCTGCCCGTGCCGCCCCTGGCCGGCGCGGCTGCGCCTGCGGCGGCGACGCCGACCCGTGGCGTGCCCGACCCGCGCGGGCCGGTCGGCCAGGCGCTGGCGCGCATCCGCTCGGCCGATCCCTCCTTCGATCCCGCTGGCTTCCTCGGTGGCGCGGAGGGGGCCTTCCGGATGATCGTGGAGGGCTTCGCCTCGGGTAACCGGGTGGCGCTGCGCAACCTCCTCTCCGACGAGACCTATGCGGGCTTCGAGGCGGCCATCACCGACCGCGAGGCGAAGGGCGAGCAGCAGCGCACCGAGATCCGGGAGATCCGCGAGGCCACGATCGACGGCGCCGACCTGCGCGGCACCACCGCCGAGGTCACCGTGCGCTTCGTATCGGACCAGGTGAACATGACCACGGACGCCGCTGGCAAGCCCGTGGCGGGCACCGATGCGGTGACGGAGCTGACGGATATCTGGACCTTCCAGCGCGACGTCCGCAGCAGCGACCCCGCCTGGAAGCTCACCAGCACCCGCTCCGCCTGATCATTCCTCGGGCAATTCGGCTTCTCCTCGCCTTCCTCGCGGCGGGGGTCGCCCCGGGCTGCACGCCTTCGCCGCGCTGGGAGCGGGACCGGCTCTCCGAGGCGGTGCCAGCCTTTGTCGCGGGCTGCGCAGCGCTCGCCGATCCGGGAACGCTGGCGCCGGCCTGCGCGGCCGCGCCGCTGGTGCCGCCCGGCAACGATGCCGCGGCCCGCGCCTTCTTCCTCCGCTATTTCGAGCCGGTCCTCGCGGGTGAGGGGCTGGTCACCGGCTATTACGAACCGGTGCTGCGCGTCTCGCCTGTCCGGGCGCCGGGCTTCACCGCGCCGCTCCTCGCGCCGCCCCCTCTTGGGCAGCCCGACCTGCCGCGCGCCTCGACCGAGGCGGCGGTGACGGCGGGTGCCTGGCCAGGGCAGGTGCTCGCCTGGGCGGACCCGGTGGACGCCTTCTTCCTCCAGATCCAGGGCTCCGGCCGCGCCGTCTTCCCGGACGGGAGCGAGCGGCGGCTCGGCTATGCCGGCAAGAACGCGCATCCCTACGTGCCCATCGGCCGCGTGCTGATCGAGCGCGGGGCGATGGCCCGGGAACAGGTTTCCATGGATTCGCTCCGTGCCTGGCTGCACGCCGCCCCGCCCGGGGAGGCGCGGGCGCTGATGGACGCCAACCCCTCCTGGGTCTTCTTCCGCTGGCGCGACGACCTGCCGACCGTGGGCGGGCCGGCCGGAACTCTCGGCGCGCCGCTGACCCCCGGTCGCTCGGTGGCCGTGGATCGCGGCCACGTGCCGCTCGGCCTTCCCCTGTGGATCGAGACGCGCCACCCGACGGAGGGCGGACGGCTGGAGCGGCTGGTGGTGGCCCAGGACACGGGCGGCGCCATCCGCGGCCCCGCGCGCGCCGACCTCTTCTGGGGCTGGGGCGAGGCGGCCGGCTCCGCGGCGGGGCGGATGCGCGAGACCGGGCGGATCTGGGTGCTGCGGCCCCGGTAGGAGGAGGGCGGCCCCAAGAGGGCAACATTGGCGCGGTCCCGCCGCCCGCCTATCTTGGGCGGGATGTCCGACACCAAGCCCCGCGTCGCGCTCTTCGTCACCTGCCTCGTCGATCTCTACCGACCTTCCGTGGGCTTCGCCGCCCTGAAGCTGCTGGAGGAGGCGGGGTGCCAGGTCGAGGTGCCGGCCACCCAGACCTGCTGCGGCCAACCCGCCTATAATTCCGGGGATCGGGGGACAGCGAGGGACCTCGCCCGCGCCGTCATCGACGCCTTCATGGGCTATGACCACGTCGTCGCGCCCTCCGGCTCCTGCGCGGGGATGATCGCGCACCACTACCCCGCGCTCTTCGAGGACGACCCCGCCTATCGCGGCAAGGCCGAGGCGCTGGCGGCCCGCACGCACGAGCTCACCTCCTTCCTCGTGGACGTGATGGGCCTCGACGCCGCCCGCCCCGCCTATGACGGCATCGCCGCCTATCACGACAGCTGCTCCGGCCTGCGGGAAATGGGGGTGCGGGCCCAGCCCCGTGCCCTTCTCGCCAAGGTGCCGGGCCTCACCGTGAAGGAACTGGCCGAGCCCGAGCTGTGCTGCGGCTTCGGCGGCACCTTCTGCGTGAAGTACCCGGCGATCTCGACCCGCATGGTGACGGACAAGGTGGCCGATATCCGCGGAACGGGCGCCGACACGCTGCTGGCGGGCGATCTCGGCTGCCTGCTGAACATGGCCGGCCGCCTCAAGCGGGAGGCAAGTCCCATCCGCGTGCGCCACGTGGCGGAGGTGCTGGCCGGCATGACCGGCGAGGTCGCACCCATCGGGGAAACCGGGGAGGGGTGAGCGCGGCGATGCTTCCTGCCCGGCTGCAGCGCCGCCCCATCCTCCTGTCCTCGCTCGTGCTGGGGTTGGCGGCGGGGCTGGTGGCCTGGCTGGTCGGCCTGCGCGGCACCAGCGCCGTGCTCGCCTTCTGGAACGCCTCAGCCTTCACCTACGCCGTGGCGATCTCCGTGACCCTCTGGGACGATGAGCCCGAGGAACTCGCCGCCCGGGCCGCGGCGCTCGACCAGGACCAGTGGGGCATCCTCCTGGCCAGCGTGATCGCCGCCCTCGCGGCGCTCGGCGCGGTGGTGGCGGACCTGGCGACCGCCAAGGGCACCGCCCAGGCCACGGGCGCCGCCCTCTCGGCGGGCGGCACGGTGGTGGTTTCCTGGCTCTTCGTGCAGGTGCTCTTCGCGCATCACTACGCGCATGTGCACTGGCTGGGCGGGCAGGGCCTCGACTTCCCCGGCAACGACCGGCCTGATTTTCCCGAATTCCTCTACTTCGCGATGACGGTGGGCATGACGGCCCAGGTCTCCGACGTGACGACGCGCACGGCAACGATACGCCGCGCGGTGCTCGGCCACGCGGCGCTCGCCTTCCTGTTCAACGCGGTGATCCTGGCGGCAGCGGTGAACCTGGCGGCGGCCCTGCTGGGGTAATGTGGCTTCGCGGGTGACCCCGGGGAGAGGAAGAAGGAATTCTTCCTCTCCCCGGCCCCCCCACCATCATCTTTTTCTTCGGGTTTAAGTCGCTTCGCGGCCGGTGCGTCTCCGGTTCATGAGCCAGGGGACTGCATGTTTAGGGCGGTTCCACGATAGCCAGAGGGGGATCCATGGGCCTCAGGCCCTTGGCAGGACGAGATGAACGCTGCGCGTTCACCCTGGCGGACCGCCTCCATCAAGTCACGGCTGGCGGGGCTTCTGCCGGGGTCGCCTCGGCTGAGAGGCAGGCCAGCGCATCGCGGAGGGAGCGGGCCTCGCAGCTTCGCATGCCTTCCTCCCGCAGGGCCGCGAGGACGGGGCTGTCGCGTTCGGCGCCCCAGACGCCGGCGACGAGCAGGGCGTTGGGGAAGCGGCGTCGCAGGCGGCGGATGGCGTAGCGGGCACTGGTGGCGCCGCTGCCGCCCTCAAGGGCTGAGAGCACCACGGCGCGGGCTCCTTCCGGCACGGCCGTCCCTGCCTGATTCGTGGCGTCGCGCAGGGCTTCGGCGGGCAGAGTGGTGGCGCCATAGCCGGCGAGGGTGAGCACCTGGGCGAGCATGGCAGTGGCCTGTTCGTCCAGCCGACCGCGGCCGGCGACGCAGAGGACGGTGCCAGGCTTGGCCCATTCGGCCGGGGGTGCGGGGGGCGGAGGCGGGGGCGGGGCGTCGGGGCCCGGCGCGCCGTCGTTCTCCCGCTGCACCGGGCCATCGGCCTCGATGGCCGGGGGCTCGACGTCCTCGTGCTCGGAGAGGTCGTCCAGCAGCTCGTCCACCCGGGCGCGCAGCACGTCGAGCCGGGCACGGTTGAGGGCGCCGCGGGTCGCGTCCTCCTGGGCGAGGGAGAGGCCGGGCAGCGCGACGCTGTCGTAGTAGGCGAGGAGCGGCATGCCGCGGAGCTGAAGTTCCGCCTGCTCGGCCAGGCCGTCGGCATCGCCGGCGAGGGCACGCTGGTAGAAGGCCTCGGGCGGGGCGAGCGCGGCGCGGTCTCCGAGGAGGACGTCGAGGAATTCGAGGCGGTCCACGTGGCGGCCGAGAACCACCAGGCCGACGGTGAGCGGGGTGGCCAGCAGCAGGCCGATCGGTCCCCAGAGCCAGGCCCAAAAGGCCGTGGCGAGGAGGATGGCGACGGGTGAGAGGCCGGTGGAGTGGCCATAGACCATCGGCTCCACCGCCTGGGCCATCAACGGCTCGGCGACGGCGAAGAGGATGATGACCCAGATGAGCATCGTCCACCCCGGATCCACGGCGATCGCGAGGAGGAGGGGGAAGGCGGCCGCGATGAAGCCGCCGATGAAGGGGACGAAGCGCATCAGCCCCGCGATGACGCCCCAGAGCAGGGGGTTGGGGATGCCGATGGCCCAGAGCCCGGCGGCGATGCCGAGGCCGAAGGCGGCGTTCATCGCCGTCTGCGCGAGAAAGTAGCGGGAAAGGCGGGAGGCGGCGTCGTTGATGGCGGCGGTGGTGCGCTGGAGGTCGCGCGAGCCCATCAGCTTGATCACGCGGTCCCGCAGGTCCTCCCGGTAGAGAAGGAGAAAGACGACGAAGACGATGACGATGCCGGTGGTGGCGACGGGGCCGAGCAGGGGGCCGACGACGCGCTGCATGACGACGAGGAGGCCCGGCGCGGGCTCGCGCACCTCCACCGGAAGGGGCGGCAGGCCGGACTGCGCGGTGGCTGCCGGAGAGGCGGCGGAGGAATCCTTCGAGGAGAGGCCCTCGCCGAGGGAGCGCAGCAGCTCCGAGGCGCGGCCGAGCGGGCCATGGTCTCCGAAGAGGCCGGTGAGCTTCTGGGTGACTGTGGCCTGGTAGAAGGGAAGGTCGTTGGCCAGCTCGGCCAGCTGGCGGCCCATCAGCGCGCCGAGGCCCGCGATCACCGCGACCGCGAGGATGACGCCCAGCATCTCGGAGGCGACGCGGGGCACGCCGATCTTGCGGAAGGCGCGGACCACCGGTGCCAGCACGAAGGCGAGGAGGATGGCGAGGGCCAGCGGCACCAGCAGCTCGCGGGTGACGTAGAGCACGCCGACAAGGGCAATGCCGGCATAGAAGACCCCAGGACCGCCATTGGGCACGCCGGCGGCGGCCACCTCGGCGGAGAGGTTGGGGCGGGAAAGGCTGGAGCGCGCCGGCCCCTGGGCACGGGACGGGCGGGAGGGGACGGAATCCGGCATTGGCTCCACTTGGTCGAGGACCACCAGGGAACGCGGGCCGGGCGGTTATGTTACGAGGGCGGAGAAGAACGGCGTCCGATCGAGGGGTGAGGCGCCTGGTGACGCCAGGGAGAGAGGGAAGGAAGTCTTTCTCCCCTCGACTTCATCATCATCTTCTTTGGAGCTGGCATAGATGAGGGTGAGTGGTATCAGCTGGAACCGGTGAGCGGGCTGTTGGCCTATCCGCTCAAGACTTTGTGCCGCTTCAACGGCATCCCGCGCCAGTCCTTCCCCTGTTCCTCGCCGAGTGCGAGTGGCGCTTCAACTACGGACCCGCCTCGACACTGCGGAAAATCCTAAGCGGATGGGCTAACAACCCGCTCGACGATCACGGCTGATTCCAGAACACCCCCTTAGCTATGCCAGATCCATAGGTTATTCCCTGAAATGCCCGGTTCTGACATCGGTTAAGCTCCTGCTCCATCAGGGCCGAGGCCGCCGAAAAAGGCGTTGCGAAGCTGTTTGTCGAGGGGCTGCGGTTCCGTGACGTGCAGCTGCGGCTTCACGGCCTTCCGGTTGAGGAACCGCCTGATGTTTCCCGAACGGCTGGTGGCGTCCGCATGGCCGATCCGGTAGATCGCGCCCGGGAACGGCAGCCGTTCCAGCGGCGTTCCCGCCTGCTCGAGCATTCTCTTGATGGCCTTGTGGCTGCCGAGCCATTGGCTGACATATCCCTGGTCCGCCTGCTCGAAGGCGGCGGGGATCCTCAGCAGGTCGGCGCGGACGATGTGCGAGGTCCCGCAGAACGCGTAGAACCGGCTCTCGTAGGCGAGGACTTCCTCCCCGCCCGAGTACAGGAAGCCGGTTTCGAAGTACCAGCCATTGCTCGTCGGGTTGGCCGAGACAAGTTCCGACAGCCGGAACCTCACGAGGTCGTCGTAATCGACCACCATGACATGGCCCTTCGGGCGGCCCGCGATCAGCCCCGCCAGAATCCTCCCGCCCTTGTCCCGGCGGACCGCCTCTAACCGTTCCTCTTGCGAAGGCGGCAGGATGGCCGGCGCGAAGTCCACCCGGACCACATCAAACCCCGACGGCATGGCCGGAAGATCGGCGCCCCGGTTGGCAACCACGATCGCCTCCCATGCGCCCGAACGCTGGCTCGCTATCGAATGGATGGTCGCGGCCATCACCTCCTTCATCGATCCCCAGTGACGAACGGTGTCCTGGTGCCGAACGGGGATGACGAAGGTTAGCATCGAGGGGACCTCTCCAGTCGGACCGGCACCTTCCCCTATGTCAGGTGCCGATGGAAGCGGCGTCCAGGAACGTCGCCAGGCAGGCGGGGCGGCAAGTCAGCCGGTTTCGATCCGCACCTCCTTGTCATGGGCCCAGCCGATCTCCGGGTTGAGGGCAAGGCGCCCCGCGCCGCGTTTCGTCGGCTTGATCACGAGGGGCTCCGCGCCGGGATTCTCCCGCATCCAGTCCCTCGCGCGCAGCATCGCGGCGAGGCTGGTTTCTCCGCCCAGGCTGTAGCGGATGCCGTTCCACTGGAACCAGGCAACCGGCTGGCCGGGCACGCCACGCGCGCCGTCGAGCCGCTCCCAGCCGGGATGGGCTTGCGCCAGCGGCTGGATGAAATGCTCCAGCAGGCTGGCAAAGTCCGGATACTCGCCGGGGCGACTCGCCTTGGAGCCGTGCTCCTCCTCCTCGAAATCAGGATCGAACGCGGCGGTCGCGCCACCACCGCGCCGGCGGGCCTTGGGCCCGCGCAAGGCCATGCCGACGACGACGCCAAGCAGCAGGATGCCGAAGATCACAAGCCCCATCGGACTCATAAAGACCTGGAGCTTGCCCATCCCGAACCCCGCCCTCGTGCCGCGCCTTTCTGCCACCTCCGCGCGGCGCCGCAAACATGCGACGCCCCGGCCGGTCGGAAGTTCAGGCCGCCGGCGCGGCCCGCAGGCGGCTGACGCGCAACAAGCCCTCGCGCTCCAGCAGGGGGTGGGCCAGGGCGGCGAGGTGCCCGGCGATGCCCTTGAGGTCGCGGGTCACGTCCAGCGCCAGGCGGGCGGTGGCGGCGGAGGCGTCGTCGGCGCTGCGGCCGAGCCGGTCGGCGGCGGCGCGCTCGGCCCGGCGCCAGGCTTCCTTCTCCACTACGAGCTGACGGGCGGCGGCCGTGTCGGCCCCCATGAAGACGGCGACGGCGAGGCGGAGCTGGGCGATGGCGCGGTGGTGCAGGGCGACGAGTTCGTCGGCCAGCTCGGGCGTGAGCTGCGTGCCGCGGCGGGCGGCACGGGTGGCGTGGCGGGCCAGCCCGCGCTCGACGATGTCGCCCACGTGCTCGAGCACGATGGCAAGGTCGCGGATCTCCTCAAGGCGCGTCGCCTCGGCGGGGGTGAGAGATTCGCGGGGGAGGCCGGCCAGGTAGGCGTGGACGGCGTGGTGGAGGTTGTCCACGACGTCGTCGCGCCGGGCGGTCGCACGGGCGCGCTCGATATCGGCGCGGCGGAGGGCGGCGGCGGCGTCGCGCAGCATGGCCTCCACCTCGTCGGCGATGCGCAGCGCCTCCCGCGCGGCGTTGGAGAGGGCGACGGCGGGGGTGGAGAAGGCCTCGGGGTCGAGATAGCGGGGGGCTGCGGCGTCGGCGGCCGCGGGCGGCGCGGGAAGCAGGCGGGCGAGGACGCGCGCGAAGGGCGTGAGGAAGGGCAGGCTCGCAAGGGCGAGGAGGAGGTTGAAGGCGAGGTGGGCGTTCGCCACCAGCCGCGCCGGCGCGGGATCGAGGGCGCGGAGCGCCTCGGTGAGCGGGCCGAGCAGGGCGAGCGCGACGAGGGCGCCCAGCAGGCGGTTCAGCAGGTTGCCGAGCGGCAGGCGCTGGCGCGAGAGGTCCCGCGCCTCCTCCCCGCGAGCGGCGAGGACGGGGGTGACGGCGCTGCCGAGATTGGCGCCAAGGACCATGGCGACCGCGGCCTCCGGACCGAGCGCCCCGGCGCCGGCCAGCGACCCCACGAGGAGGACGGCCGCGACCGAGGAGTGCATCGCCCAGGCGAGCAGGGCCGCGGCGAGGAGGTTGAGTAGCGGCGAGCCGGCGAGAAGGTGCAGGACCTCCCGGAAGGCGGGGGAGGCCTGGAGCGGCGCCATGCTGTCGAGCATGAGGTGCAGGGCGGCGAGCATGAGGCCAAGGCCCATGACCGCGCGCCCGGCCTCGCGCTGGCGGAGCTTGGGGCGCCGGTAGGCGGCCCAGCCGAGGAAGAGGAGGGCAGGGAAGACCGCCCGCACGTCGAAGGAGAGAAGCTGGACGATCAGCGCCGTGCCGACATTGGCGCCGAGCATGGCCGCCAGCGCCGGTTCCAGCCCCAGCGCCCCGCGGGCCGCGAGGCCGCCGACCATGAGGGCGGCGGCGGTGCTGCTCTGAAGGGCGGCGGTGACGCCGAGCCCGGCGAGGAAGGCGCGGGGGCGGGAGCCGAGGGCGACGTTGACCGCGCGGCGGAGGTTGGCCCCGAAGGCCCGTTCCACCCCGCGCTGCACGAGGTGCAGCCCGAAGAGGAGGAGGGCGGCCTCCCCTGCCAGCTCGATCAGGAGTCGCAATGCGTCCAACAGGTCCTCCCGCGGAGGGGTGTCATTAAAGCGCCATCGGGGCCGGCGTGCACGCGGAATGTGGAAGGCCGGGCATCGGACCTTGGAAGGGTGCAAACGGGCCGGGCTTCCCCCAACGCGGCCGGTGCCGATAGGCTGCACCCACCATTCCCGGGAGAGAGCAGCCATGAGCGGCACCTATGATCGGGCGGAGGCCAAGGAGTTTGCCCGCGCCCACCTGCGCGGCATCTGGTGCGCGGCGCCGACACCCTTCCGGGCGGACCTGTCGCTGAACGAGTCGGGCTTCCGGGCGAACCTCCGCTACTGGTTCACCGAACTGGGCGTGGACGGCGTCTTCGTCGCGGGGAAGCAGGGCGAGTTCTTCTCGATGTCCGTCGAGGAGCGGAAGCGGTGCTTCTCCATCGCGGCCGAGGTGGCGCGGGAGACGGGCAAGCGGAGCATCATGTCCTGCTCCGACGGGAACCTGGACACGGTGCTGGAGCTGGCCGCCCATGCGGAGGCCTGCGGGGCGGACTTCATTGTGGTGCACGCGCCCGTGCTGCACTTCCTGCACGACCGCGACGAGACGCTGGTGGAGTACTACCGCTATATCAGCGAGCGCACGCGGCTCGGCATCGCCATGTGGTCGCATCCGGACAGCGGCTATCTGATGAGCCCCGACCTCTGCCTGCGGATCGCGGAGATCCCGAGCATCGTCGCGATCAAGTACTCCGTGCCGCGGGAGATGTACTCGGAACTGTCCCGCCGGGCGGGCGACGCGCTGCTGGTGAGCACGGCCAGTGAGGACGAGTGGCTCGACAACATCCTGGAACTCGGATGGCGGCTCTATCTCTGCTCCTCCCCGCCCGCGATGCTGCAGACGGCGGGCGACACGCGGATGCGGGAATACACCGACCTCGCCTTCGCCGGGCGGGCCGAGGAGGCGCGGCGGGTCTTCGACAGCCTGGCCCCGGTGCGGCAGGCGATCCGCTCCACCAAGCCCGGCGGCAAGCCGCCGGCGCACACGAAGTACTGGATGGAGCTGCTGGGCCAGGCGGGCGGGCCGGTGCGGCGGCCGATGCTGCAACTGACCGAGGCGGAGCGGGCGGCGACGCGGGCGGCCTTCGAGGGCTGCGGGCTGCGGCCCATCCGGCAGGCGGCGGAGTAGGAAGGCCGGGGAAGGAATTCCCCCGGACCCCCGTCTTTTTTCTGTCTGATAAAAAAAAGGAGGGGGTCCGGGGGAGTTCACCTCCCGCGGCCTTGCTTCCCGGAGACCGGCAATGAAGAAGCCCTTCGACTTCAAGGCATGGATCGCGGAGAACGAGCACCTGCTGAAGCCCCCCGTGGGCAACAAGCTGCTGTTCGAGGACGCGGAGACGGTCGTGCAGATCGTCGGCGGGCCGAACCAGCGCGTGGACTTCCACGACGACCCTGTGGAGGAGTTCTTCTACCAGCTGCGCGGCGACATGGTGCTGAAGGTGCACATGGACGGGCGCATCCAGGACATCCCCATCCGCGAGGGGCAGGTCTTTCTGCTGCCCAAGCACACCCCGCACTCGCCTCAGCGACCACAGGCCGGCTCAGTCGGGCTGGTGGTGGAAGGCCGCCGGCCCGAGGGCGTGAAGGACGCCTTCGAGTGGTACTGTTTCACGTGCAACGGGCGGGTCCACCGGATCGAGCTGGTGGTGAAGGACATCGTGAAGGACCTGCCGCCGCTCTACGCCGAGTTCTACGCGAGCGAGGAGAAGCGCACCTGCCCGCATTGCGGCACGCTGCACCCCGGCAAGACGCCGCCGGAGGGCTGGGTGAGCCTGTGATCCGCCACCCCGACGGCAGCGAGGCGCCGCCCCTGCCTGAGACGCGCTTCGCCGAGCTGGACGCGGCGGCGCTCGGGCTGGAGCACGGGCGGATCTCCTTCATGGAGGCCGGGGAGGGGCCGGAGGCGGTGCTGCTGATGCACGGCATCGGCTCCAACTCCACCGGCTGGCGCTTCGTGCTGCCGGCGCTGGCACGGCGAGCGCGCGTGGTCGCCTGGAACGCGCCGGGCTACTGGCTTTCCGCCGATTTCGCGGCGGAGGCGCCGGCGGCAACCGATTACGCGCGGGCGGCGGTCGCGCTGCTCGATGCGCTGGGGATCGGGCGGGCGCATGTCGTGGGCTCCTCCTTCGGCTCGATGGTGGGCGCCGTGATGGCGGCGGAGCACCCGGCGCGGGTGGGGCGGCTGGCGCTGCTCGGGGCCTCCCGCGGGCAGCGCTGGAAGCCGGAGGCCGAGCGGGTGCGGATGCTGGCGATGCGCGCGGAGAGCGTGGCCGAGGGCGGCATGGCGCTGGCGCGGAAGCGCTGGTCGAACCTCGTCGCGCCCGGCACGCCGGAGGTGGTGGCGGACTGGGTGCGGGGCTCGCTCGCCGCGACCCATGCGAAGGGGCTGATGCGCTCGGCACGGGCGAGCGACGCGACGGACACGCTCGACTTCGCGCCGCGCATCCGGGCGCCGACGCTCGTGCTGGTGGGCAGCGAGGACCGGGTGAACCCGCCCGAGGTCAGCCGCGCCCTGGCCGGGGCCATCCCCGGCGCCGTGCTGGCGATGCAGCCGGGCATCGGCCACCAGGCCAAGCTGGAGGCACCCGCCGACACGGTCGCGCGGCTGGAGCGGCACCTCTTCTGATTGCGGGTGCGGGGCGCGCCCCGCGAAGGTTTGCTGAACAGGCCGGGCCTTCGGGGCGGCCCGAAACCTGCATCGGCCCCGGGCAGAGGATCACCGTAATGTTGCGCAGACGCTCCCTTCTCGCCTCCCCGTTTCTGGCCACGCCTGCCCTGGCGCAGCCCGCCTGGCCCGACCGGCCCGTGCGGATCGTCGTGCCCTATCCGCCCGGCGGCGGCCTGGACGCGCTGGCGCGGGCGCTGGCAGACCGGCTGACGGTGACGTGGCGGCAGACAGTGACGGTGGACAACCGCCCGGGCGGCGCGACCATCCCTGGCACGGACGCCGTGGTGAAGGCGGCGCCGGACGGGCACGTGCTGCTCATGACCTCCGATTCCTCCATCACTTCGAACCCGCACATGCACGCGCGGCTGCCGCACGACCCGATGAAGGACCTCGTGCCCGTCTCCTACCTGCTGGACGTGCACCAGATGGTGCTGGTGAACCCCTCGGTGCCGGCACGCGACATGGCAGGGCTGGTGGCGGCGGCGCGGGCGCGGCCGGGGGCGCTGAACTACGGCTCCTACGGGCCGGGCAGCCAGCCGCACCTGCTGTTCGAGAGCATCAAGGCGCGGGAGGGGATCGACATCGCGCAGGTGGCCTATCGCGGGCTCACGCCGGCGGTGCTGGCGACCGTCGCGGGCGAGGTTCAGGGCACGCTCTCGGGCGTGGCGTCGTCGCGCGAGTTCCTGGCGACGGGGGCGCTGCGCGCGTTGGCCGTGGGGCGGCCAACGCGCCTGCCGCAACTGCCAGAGGTGCCGACGCTGATCGAGGCCGGGTATCCGGAGGCCGACCCGCGCACCTGGTTCGGGCTCTTCGCGCCCACGGGCACGCCAGTGGCGCTGCTCTCGCGCATCCAGAAGGACGTGGCGGCGGCGCTGGAGGAGCCGGTGATCCGGGACCGGCACCTGCTGCCGAACGGCTACACCGTGCACGCAGCGACGCCGGAGGCCTCGGCGGCGATGATCGCGGCGGATTTCGCGGTGAAGGCGGAGCTGGTGCGGGTCTCGGGCGCGCGGGTGGAGTAGGGCGGCTCATCTTCGTGTGGACGCGTGCCCGGAAGATACTTTAGGCTTCAACGAAACGAACGGAGGCTTTCCATGACGATCCATCGCCGCGGGCTTCTCGCTTCCGGCGCCGCTCTCGGGCTGGCGCCGCTCGCCGCCTCCCCGCTCTCCCGCCCGGCGATCGCCCAGGGGGCACCGCTGAAGATCGGGATGATCACCACGCTCTCGGGCGCGGGCAGCTATCTGGGCCAGGACATCCGCGACGCCTTCCAGCTGGCGATCGACATGGAGGGCGGGAAGCTCGGCGGCGCGCCCGTGCAGCTGCTGGTGGAGGATGACGGGCTGCGCCCCGGCCAGGGCAAGCAGGTGGCCGAGCGCTTCATGAAGAACGAGCGCATCAGGCTGCTGACCGGGATCGTCTTCTCCAACGTGCTCGGCGCCGTGGCGCCGGACGTGCTGGACGCGGGTGGGATCTATGTCTCGCCGAATGCCTCGCCCTCGAACCTGGCGGGGAAGGAGTGCAACAAGAACTTCTGGTCCATTGCCTGGCAGAACGACAGCCTGCACGAGAGCGCGGGGCAGCTCGCGACGAATCTCGGGCAGAAGCGGATGTTCATCCTCGCGCCGAACTACCAGGCGGGACGGGACGCGCTGACGGGGTTCAAGCGGCTCTACAAGGGGCAGCTCGCGGGCGAGGTCTATACGCGTCTCGACCAGACGGACTTCGCCGCGGAGATGGCGCAGATCCGCGCGGCGGCGCCGGACGGCGTGTACCAGTTCCACCCGGGCGGCCTCGGCATCGCCTTCCTGCGCCAGTACATCCAGGCCGGGCTGATGGCGAACCTGCCGATGACGCTCGCCGCCCCCTCGATGGACGCGACGACGCTGGCAGCGGTGGGCGAGGCGGCTGTTGGCGTGAACCTGACCAGCCACTGGAACACGGATTTCCCGAACGAGCCGAGCAAGCGCTTCGTCGCGGCCTTCCAGAGCAAGTTCAACCGCCTCCCGACCTTCTACGCGCAGCAGAGCTTCGACGCGGCGCTGGCGATCGGCGCGGCGCTGAAGGGAACGGGCGGCAAGGTGGACGACACCGAGGCCTTCTACCGCGCGATGAAGCCCGCGAACTTCGAGAGCACGCGCGGCAAGTTCGCCTTCGGGTCGAACAACCATCCCGTGCAGGACTGGTGGGCGCTGAAGGTGGAGAACGTGGCCGGCAAGCCCGCGCTGGTGACGAAGGACCGCGTGCTGACGGACCACGGGGATGCCTACTCCTCCCAGTGTCATTTTTGATGGGCCAGTTCTGACATGACACCCGGCGTGGCGCTTCTGCTGGAGCAGTTGCTGAACGGCGTCCAGCTCGGCGTCACGCTGTTCCTTCTGGCGGCGGGGCTGACCCTCGTCTTCGGGATCATGGGCGTGATCAACCTCGCCCACGGCTCGCTCTACATGGTCGGCGCCTATGCGGCGGCGATCACCGCGACGACGACGGGATCGCCCTGGCTCGCGCTGCTGGCCGGTCTCGCGGCCGCAGCGGCGACGGGGATGGTGGTGGAGTTCGTCGTGCTGCGCCGGCTCTACGCGCGCGACCACCTGGACCAGGTGCTGGCGACCTTCGGGCTCATCCTCTTCTTCAACGAGGGGATGGTGCTGCTCTTCGGGCGCCAGCCCCTCTTCGTGAACGTGCCAGAGGGGCTGCGGGGCGCGGTGCGCGTGCTGCCAGGGGTGGATTACCCTGTCTACCGGCTGCTGATCATTGCGGTGGGGCTGGCGGTCGCGCTCGGCCTCTACCTGCTGATCCAGAAGTCGCGGATCGGCATGCTCGTGCGTGCAGGCGCGACGCACCGCGAGATGGTGCGAGCGCTCGGAGTGGATATCCGGCTGCTCTACACGCTGGTGTTTGGGCTGGGGGCGCTGCTGGCGGGTCTGGCGGGGCTGATGGCGGGGCCAATCCTCTCGGTGCAGGTAGGAATGGGGGAGAGCATCCTCATCCTTACCTTCGTGGTGGTGGTGATCGGCGGCATCGGCTCGGTGCGCGGCGCGCTCTTCGGGGCGGTGCTGGTGGGCGTCGTGGACACCTTGCTCCGCGCCTATGTGCCGGGGCTGCTGCGGCAGGTCATGGCGGGGTCGGAGGCGGATGCGCTGGGGGCGGGGCTCGCCTCGATGGGGGTTTATCTGCTGATGGCGCTGGTGCTGCTGGCCAAGCCGCGCGGGCTGTTTCCTGCCCATGCGTAACCTGATGCGGGATGAACGGGCCTGGGCGGTGCTGCTGCTCGCGCTCGCGGCCCTCGTGCCGGTGGTGGCGCCGATGCTCGGCAGCCCGGCGACGGTGGCGCTCGCCACGCGAATCGCGATCTACGCCATCGCGGCCTCCTCGCTGAACCTGCTGCTCGGGGGTGCCGGCCTCGTCTCCTTCGGGCACGCCGCCTATTACGGGTTGGGCGGCTATGTCGTGGGCATCCTCTACGCGCATTACGTCTCGGGGGAGCCGTTCCTGGGCGTCATCCCCGGCACGAACGACCTGCTGGTGACGCTGCCGCTCGCGATCCTCGTCGGCGGGCTCGGCGCGCTGGTGATCGGGGCGCTGTCGCTGCGCACCGCGGGCGTGCAGTTCATCATGATCACCCTCGCCTTCGCGCAGATGCTGTTTTTCCTGTTTGTCTCGCTGAAGGCCTATGGCGGGGACGACGGGCTGGCGATCCGGCGGGTGGCGCCGGTGCTGGGCATGAATCTTCGCGATCCCGCGACGCTCTACTGGATCTGCCTCGGGCTGCTCGCGGCGTGGCTGTTCCTCATGGACCGTGTTTCGCGCTCTCGCTTCGGGCGGGTGCTGTCCGGCATCCGGCAGGGGGAGCGGCGGATGGCGGCGATCGGGGTGCGCACCTATCCCTACAAGCTCGCGGCCTTCGTCATCGCGGGGATGGGGGCCGCCATGGCGGGGGCGCTGATGGTGAACCAGGCGCGCTTCGTCTCGCCGGACATGATGCACTGGACGAAGTCGGGCGAGCTGATGGTGATGGTGATCCTCGGCGGCCTCGGCACGCTGGTGGGGCCGGCGCTCGGGGCCGCGGTGCTGGTGGCCATGGAGTACACGCTCTCGGGGCTGACGGAGCACTGGCAGTTCATCGAGGGGCCGATCCTCGTGCTCGTCGTGCTCTTCGCCCGCGGCGGGCTGATGGGGGCGATCCGGCTGATCTCGGGGATGCGCGGGCGGGGGGCGGGGGCATTGCCGGCGGGTGAGCTGCCGCCGAGGCATGTGCAGCCCGAGGATCGGGCGGTGCCGGATCTTCCGATGCGCCCGGGGGCGGCGCCCCGTGGCTGAGGAACCTGTTCTCTCCGTCCAACGGCTGGTGAAGCGCTTCGGCGGCCTCACCGCGACCGACGACCTCTCGCTCGAGGTGATGCCGGGGGAGCTGCACGCGCTGATCGGGCCGAACGGCGCGGGCAAGACGACCGCGATCGGCCAGATCATGGGGGAGATCACGCCGGATGCGGGCGTGGTCAGCTTCATGGGACAGGAGATCACGCATCTCTCCACGCCTGCGCGTGTGCGCCGCGGCCTGTCCCGCACCTTCCAGATCACGCAGTTGCTGGAGGACGACACGGCGGAGGGCAATGTCGCACTGGCCGTGCAGGCGCGGGCGGGGCACGGCTTCCGCTTCTGGCGCGATGCGTCTCGCGATGGGCGGCTGCTGGAACCGGCCCGCGAGGCGCTGATGCAGGTGGGGCTGGCGGAGGCGCGCTGGCGGCTGCCCGTCGCCGACCTCTCGCACGGGGAGCGCAAGCAGTTGGAATTGGCCGTCGCCCTGGCAACGGGCCCGCGGCTGTTGCTGCTGGACGAGCCTATGGCGGGGCTCGGGGCGGCGGAGAGCCTGAAGATGACGGAGGTGCTGCGCGGGCTGAAGGGCCGCATCCCGATGCTGCTGGTGGAGCACGACATGGACGCGGTGTTCAGTCTGGCCGACCGGATCTCGGTGCTCGTCTACGGCCACTGCATCGCCTCCGGCTCGCCCGCGCAGATCCGGCAGGACCCACAGGTGCGCGCCGCCTATCTCTCCGAGGAGGAGGGGGTCTGATGCTCAGGGTGGAGGGGCTGCAGGCCGGCTACGGCGCGGCGCAGGTGCTGTTCGACGTGAACCTCTCGGTCGGGCCCGGCGAGGTGGTGACGCTGCTCGGCCGCAACGGCATGGGCAAGACGACGACGGTGCGCGCCATCATGGGGCTGAACCCGCCCCGCGGCGGGCGCGTGGATTTCCGCGGCAAGGTGGTATCCGGCCTGCCGCCCGAGGGCGTGGCGCGGCGGGGCATCGGGTTGGTGCCGGAGGGGCGGCAGGTCTTTCCGACACTGACCGTGCGCGAGAACCTCGTGGCCACCGCCGCCGACCGGGAACGCGCCGCCAATCCCTGGACGCTGGAGCGGGTGTTCCGCCTGTTCCCACGCCTGCGGGAGCGGGCCGGGCAGTCCGCGCGCACGCTCTCGGGCGGGGAGCAGCAGATGCTGGCGATCGGGCGGGCGCTGATGACCAACCCGCACCTCCTCATCCTCGACGAGGCGACGGAGGGGCTGGCGCCGGTGATCCGGGCGGAGATCTGGTCCACCCTCGCCGCGCTGAAGGCCGAGGGGCAGGCGATCCTGCTGATCGACAAGACGCTGGCCGCGTTGCGGCGCCTCGCGGACCGGCACACGGTGCTGGAGAAGGGCCGCACGGTTTGGACCGGCACGGGGGCGGAGCTGGACCGCGACCAGGAGCGCGTGCGCGCCTGGATCGGCGTCTAGCCACCGCCTTCCTTCCAAGGGAGGAGCATGAGCATCGACCTCGACCGCGAGTACAACGCCCGCGCCACCACGCCGGAGGTGGAGAGGATCATCGCCGCCTACCGCGCGCGCACCGACGCCGCGAAGGCCGTGCTGCCCTGGTCCACCGAGCGCTACGGGCCGACCGAGCCGGAGCGGGTGGATGTCTATCCGGCTGGGGAGGGGGCGCCGGTGCTCGTCTTCATCCATGGCGGCTACTGGCGGGCGCTGGATTCGGCCGATGCGGGTTCCATGGCGCCGGCTTTCGTCGCGGCGGGCGCCTGCGTGGTCTCGGTGAACTACACCCTCGCGCCCGCGGCGAGCCTCGCCCGGATCGTGGACGAATGCCGCCGTGCGCTGGCCTGGGTGCACGCGAATATCGCGCGCTTCGGCGGCGATCCCTCCCGCATCCATGTCGCCGGGAGCAGCGCGGGCGGGCACCTCGCGGGGATGATGATCGCTCCCGGATGGCAGGCCGCGCTGGGGTTGCCGGAACGGGCCGTCGTGGGCGCGACGCTGCTCTCCGGTCTTTTCGACCTGCGGCCGCTGCCGGCCACGCATATCAACGCCTGGATGCGGCTCGACGAGGCCTCGGCCGCGCGGAACAGCCCGGCCCTGCTGCCCCTGCCCTCCGGCCTGCCGGTGGTGCTGGCCTATGGCGACACGGAGACCGGCGAGTTCAAGCGGCAGACAGAGGATTTCGCCCGTGCCCTGCGCGAGGCCGGCTGCGAGGCGACGGTGGTGCCGCCCCGGCCGCGCTCGAACCACTTCGATCTCGTCTTCGATTTCGGGGAGCCGGGGAATCTGGTTTTCGAGGCGACGCGGCGGGTGATGGGGATCTGACAGCCCGCCCGGGAAGGGGTAAGGGGCTGGCGTGATCTGCTCCTCGCCTCCCGTTTCGAGGGCGGTGGGTGCGCGGTTCGGCCCGCCGCGAACCGGCCTTTCCGGACGCTGCCTGCCGCGCGACGGGGCGTAGGGGGCTACTGCGGCTGCCTTCGCCCGCTGCAAGAGCGTGAACCACTTCACTGGCCCAGACCCTGAGGCTCTTGGGCCCTTTTCTGGCCCGGGCGGAAGCTTTCCCAACGCGCAGCACTCCCGGTCATGCACCGAGGCACAGCGGCGGCAGAGACTTCTCAAAACCGAGGGAAAGGATGACCGGTCGACGGCACGGCCTTCAGCAGGTCTGGGGAGAGGAAGAGTCCCTTCCTCCTCTCCCCCGAGTCACCAGCCCAGGACCCAGGCCCTGCCGGGATCAGCGCGCGCGGCGGGCCGCCGGGGTGCTGCTACGGGCGGGTGCCGTGCTACGGGCCGGCGCGGTGCTGCGCGCAGGCTCGGCCGCCGGCGCCGGGGTGCTGCTGGCCGGCGTCACGCCGCGGGACTTGTCCAGTTCCTCGTACATGCACTTCGTCACCGCGAAGGGCGTGGCGTTCGGGAAGCGCTGCGTGCAGACGCCGCGGAAGGCCTCTTCCGGCGGCGGGGCCACGGCGGGGGTGGGCGCGGGCGGGGTGGCGCAGGCGGCGAGCAGGGCCAGGGTGGGCAGCAGCGAGGCCTTGAGGATCTTGTTGATCACCGGTTCGTCCTATGCAGAAGGCCCCGGCAGGGTGGGGCGCGCCCTTCTAGGGCGCGGTGCGGCGCGCGTCACCGGGGATATCCGTGACTTGCAGTGCGATATCACGATCCCGCGTGAGGGTGCCCGCGGAGCAACGGCGCGATCCTGCCCCGCCCCCTGCAAGAGCCGCCAAAGGCCTTCGCCGAGGGGCCGCGCCCCTCGGCGCACCGGCCGCTCACCTCGCGCATGAAACAGAAAAAAGATGAGGGAGGGTCCGGGAGGGAGAATTCCTTCTCCCTCCCGGAGTCGCCCACGTCGGCCTTCAGAAAGCCGCCCGCGCCCGAAGCGCCACGAAGGTGATCGGCCCGCGGTCGCGGTTGTAGGCGGGGTTCACCGCGTGCTGGACATCCAGCGCCAGGTTGATCCCCGGCGCCACCGCCGCGTCGTAGAAGGCCTCCGCCACGTATTCGGGGCCGCCGCGCAGCGCCCCGTCGCCGGTGATGAAGCCGATGCCGCCCGCCGCCAGGAAGCGCCGGCGACCCTCGGAGGCCCAGCCGACATTCCCGCCCAACCCGATCGTGTCCTCCCCGCGTCCCCAGCGACCGCCCTTCATCGAGAGGCCGGCGGAAATGGCGCGGTCCATCTCGGTGAACATCCAGTTCTGCGTGCGCCCGTCATTCCAGGACAGGCGCGCGAAGGCGCCGAGTTCGTCGGCGATCTCCTGCTCGAAGGTGAGCGCGGCCATGCGCTTGGCGCGGTAGCCGCTCGGGTTCTTGTCGAAGAGGGCCGGATCCTGCGGGTCGATCTCCCCCCAGGTGGATTGCCGCGTGCGGGAGAGGCCGAGGATCAGCCGCACCGCCCCGGGCCGCCCGCCGAAGCGCGTGAAGCGGTCCACCTCGCCCAGCAACTGGAAAGCGCGCGTCGGCGCGGGGTCGAGGAAGAGGCCGTTCACGCGCCGCGCCACCTGGAAGGCACCGGCGCGGAGCGCCCAGGTGCCGTTCTCCCACTCGGCCGCGGCGCCGATCGTCCAGCCGCGCGCGTCGGCCGCGTAGTCCATCGCCCCCGCGCCCACCAACGCCCAGTTGAGGAATTGCGTGCGCGCGTCGTGCGCGTAGGCGTTGCGGTCGAAGATGTCCCAGGTCGAGAACTTGCCGATGGTGATCGTCACCCGCTCGCGCGGCAGCGGCGCGGTGAAGCGCAGCGGATCCTCCTCGGGCTCCGCCATGTCGCCGGAAAGCCCGATCGTCTGGCGGAAGAAGGCGCGCGGCACGAAGAAGGTCGGCTCGGTGGAGCCGAGACGGAAGGCCTCGTTGTTCGGATAGGCCGCGAGCCCCGTCGAGTTCGACAACCCGTAGCCGCGGGTGACGGAGAGGTCCACCACCGCCTCCGCCCCGGCCCAGAGCCGCCGCCCGACGACGAGGTCGGTGGAGAGCGTGTTGGCCGCCTGGGCCGCCGGCCGCATGCTCCCCTCCGCCCTGTAGGGGGAGCGGAAGCCGGGATGGCCCTGCAGCACGAAGGTGGCCTGGCCGTGGATGAACCAGCCCAGCTCCTCCAGCCGCGCGAGGCGGGCGGCCGTCTCGGGAAAGAGGGCGGGCGAACCGGGGTCGCCGCCGCCGGGATTGCCGCCCTGCTGCGCCACCGCCGGCCGGACCAGCGCGAGAAGGGCGAGAAGGGCGAGGGCGAGGGGCCTCCGGGCCACTGTAAGCTTCTGGATCATCCGGGCGTGTCGTTGGTCGGTCGCATGGGCCTCTCCGTCGCAGATCGATACATGAAGACGTCTTCATGTCATGAGGTATTCAGTAATTAGCGAATAGAATCAGATATTTAGGGTGGTACAGATTGCTGCTTACGCTGGCAAGCGACGGATCGGTGACAGCCTGGGAACCACTTCGTGCGGTCAGGACCCGGATTGACGCGGGGCTGCGCCTTCCACACATCGGCGTGACGATGAAGCCCCTTCCCGCCGCCCTGATCCTTCTCGCCCTCGCGGCGCCCGCGCTGGCCCAGGCGCCCGCCGCACCCCCCACCGCCTCCGCGGTCGAGGAGGGCTTCCGGGTGCTCAACCGAACGGGGCAGGAGGCCACGGCGCTGAACGCCGTGCGCAGCGGCCGGCCGGACTGGGGCGGCAACCTGCTGCAACGCCCGCTCGCCTCGGACGGCGCCTATCGCCTGCGCCCCAACGCACAGGCCGGCTGCCGCTTCGACCTGCGCCTCGTCCTCGCGGACGGGAGGGAGGCGGTCTCGCGCAACCAGGACATCTGCGCCCAGCGGGAGATCGCGCTGGACGCCGGCGCCGTGACCGCCGCGGCCACCGCCGCCCGCCCCGGTCCTGTTCCAACCCCGCCCGAGGCCCTGCCGCGCCCCGGCGTGCGCGGCTCGACCGGTACCGGGTTCCTCGTCGCGGGGGAACGGGTGATGACCAACCGCCACGTCGTGGACAACTGCACTCGCGTGCTCGTCCGTGGGCCGGACGGGCGCAACCACGCCGCCACGCCGCCTGCCCGCACCGACGCCACGCTCGACCTCGCGCTGCTCACCGTGCCCGGCCTGACCGGCCCCGTGCTCTCCTTCCGCCAGGGCCCGCCCGTGCGGCGCGGCGAGGGCGTCGTGGCCTATGGCTACCCGCTCAGCGGCCTTCTCTCCTCCGACGCCAAGCTGACGCGGGGCGAGATCAACGGCCTCGCGGGCCTGCGCGACAATACCGACCAGATCCAGATCAGCGCCCCCGTGCAGCCCGGCAATTCCGGCGGGCCGCTGCTGGACATGCAGGGCAACATCGTCGGCGTGGTGGTGTCCAAGCTGAACGCCCAGGCCGTCGCGGGCCGCACCGGCGATATCGCCCAGAACATCAATTTCGCCGTGAAGGGCGAGCGCGCCGCCGCCTTCCTGCGCGCCGCCGGCATTACCCCGGCCGCCGCCACCAGCAGCGGCCCGGACCGTAGCACGGCCGATGTGGGGGAGATCGCGGGCCGCTCCACCGTCTTCATCCGCTGCGAGCAATAGGAAAGATCAGGCGGCGCGTTCGGAATCGTACGGAATCCTCTTCCCAAACCCTTCGGAACGCGCTCACAGTCCCGTGATGCGCCGCCTGCCCCTCGCCCTCCTCCTCGCGACCCTTGCCACGCCGGCCCTGGCCCAATCCCCCGCCAGCAGCTGGCGCCTGGTGAACCGCACTGGGCAGGACGCCGTCAGCCTCGTCTCCACTGCGACCGGTGCCGCCCACCCCCGTGGGCGCAACCGGCTGCGTCAGCCCGTCTCCAGCGGCGCGGAGAAAACCTTCCGCCGCAAGGCTGGCTCCCCCTGTCAGCTAGACCTCCGCGTACGCTTGGCCGACGGCAAGGAGGCCGTCGCCGCCGGCCACGACGTCTGCATCAGCCCGACCGTCGTGCTCGAACCCGTGGCGGCACAGCCGGCAGCTCCCGCAGCCGGGCGTCAGCGCCGGGCTGGCTAAGCGCAGCGCCTGTGGCCTTTGGAGAGGGCGCCGCCCTCTCCAAACCTCTCCCGCCAAGGGCCTGAGGCCCTTGGATCCCCATCCGGCTGTCGCGGAGGCTTCCTGAACGTGTTGTCGCCTCGGGTGGTGGACCCGAGGCGCACCGGCCGCGAAGCCGCGTAAACCCGAAGAAAAAGATGATGGTGAGGGGCCCGGGGAGAGGACGAATTCCTTCTTCCTCTCCCCGGAGTCACCGGCGACAACCAGTCAGGAAAGCGCCTCCTTAATGGGCCTCCGCCCAGGAGTGCCCCGTCCCGATCTCCACCGCCAGCGGCACGCGGAGGGTCGCGACGCCCTCCATCACCGACTGCACCACGGGCTTGGTGGCCTCGACTTCGTCCTCGGGCACCTCGAACAGCAGTTCGTCATGCACCTGCAGCAGCATGCGCGCGCGGAGCTTCGCCTCCCGCAGCGCTGTGGGCAGGCGGACCATGGCGCGCTTGATGATCTCCGCCGCGCCTCCCTGGAAGGGCGCGTTGATGGCGGCGCGCTCGGCATTGCCACGGCGGCCCTGGTCGCGCGCGCCGATCTCCGGGATCCACAGCTTCCGGCCGAAGGGCGTCAGTACGTAGCCGTTGGTGCGGGCGTCCTCCTTGAAGCGCTCCATGGCGTCGCGGATGCCCGGGTACTGCGCGAAATAGGCGTCGATGATGCCGCGCGCCTCGCCGGCGCCGATGCCCAGGCGCCCGGCGAGGCCGAAGGCGGACATGCCGTAGATGATGCCGAAGTTGATCGTCTTGGCGCGGCGCCGGGCCTCGCGATCCACCTTGTTGGGCGGGATCTTGTAGATGTCCGACGCCGTGCGGGAATGGATGTCCTGTCCCGTTGCGAAGGCTTCGCGCAGCGACGGCACCTCGGCCACGTGGGCGAGCAGCCGCAGCTCGATCTGCGAGTAGTCAGCGGCCAGCAGCAGGTGGCCGGGCTCCGCCACGAAGGCACGTCGGATGCGCGCGCCCTCCTGCGAGCGGATGGGGATGTTCTGCAAGTTCGGCTCGGTCGAGGAGAGGCGGCCGGTGCTGGTGATGGCCATCGAGAAGTCGGTGTGCACGCGCCCATCGGCCGCGATCTGCGCCTGCAGCCCCTCCACATAGGTGGAGTTCAGCTTCGAGAGCTGCCGCCAGTCGAGGACCTTGCGGGGCAGGGGATGGCCGGTGGAGGCCGCCAGTTCTTCCAGCGTTGCCGCATCGGTGGAATAGGCGCCTGACTTGCCCTTCTTGCCGCCCGAGAGGCCCATCTCGCCGAAGAGGATGTCGCCGAGCTGCTTGGGCGAGCCCACGGCGAAGGGGCGGCCGGCGATCTCGTGGATCTCCGCCTCCAGCGCCGCCATGCGCTCGGTGAACTCGGCGCCGGCCTGCTTCAGCGCGGGGCCGTCCACCTTCACGCCGGCCATCTCCATGTCGCGCAGCACGGTGATCATCCGCCGCTCGACCTCCTCGTAGAGGACGAGCGCCTTCTCCTCCCGCAGCTTCGGCCTGAGTGCCTGCCACAGGCGCAGCGTCACGTCCGCGTCCTCGGCGGCGTAGCGCGTGGCCTCCTCCAGCGGCACCTGGGAGAAGGGCTTCCGCCCACGCCCCGTGCCCGTCACCTCGTCATAGGTGATGGGCTGGTGCGACAGGTGGCGGCGCGAGAGCTCGTCCATCCCGTGCCCGTGCCGCCCGGCGTCGAGGCTGTAGGAGATCATCATCGTGTCGTCGACCGGCGACACCTCCACCCCGCCATTTGCCTCGCGGTTCAGCACCTCGAGGTCGTATTTCGCGTTGTGCAGCACCTTCAGCACGGAAGGATCGGCGAAAAGCGGCCGCAGCACCTCCATCGCCGCGTCGAAGGGCAATTGCTCCGGCGCGGGGGAGAGCATGTCCGTCCCCTCGTGCCGCAGCGGCAGATAGGCCGCGCGCCCCGGCGCCACCGCCATGCAGACGCCGACGAGGGAGGCGTTCAGCGCGTCGAGGCTTGTCGTCTCGGTATCCAGCGCCATCACGCCCGCCTCGCGCGCGGCCGCCGCGAAGGCGTGCAGCGCGTCGATCGTGGTGATCGTCTCGTAGGGGCCGAAGGGCGCGCCCTCCGCCGGCACGGTGAGCGCCACCGGCGCGGGCGCCGGCCCGGCGGGGCGCGAGACCGGCACCTCCCCGTTCGCGTCCAGGCCGAGGCGGTGCTGCACGCTGCGGAAGCCGTGCTGCTTGAGGAAGGCCATCAGCTTCCCCGGCTCCGGCGCCTGGGTCGCCAGCCCCTCCATGGGCAGGGGTAGCGGCGCGTTGCGGTCCAGCTCCACCAGCTTGCGGGAGATGCGGGCCTTCTCCGCGTTCTCCTCCAGCGCCTGGCGCCGCTTGGGCTGCTTGATCTCAGAAAGGCGGGAGAGAAGCGTCTCCACGTCCCCGTACTGCTCGATGAGCTGCGCCGCGGTCTTGATGCCGATGCCCGGCACGCCCGGGATGTTGTCGGTGGAGTCGCCCGCCAGCGCCTGCACCTCCACCACCTTCTCCGGCATCACGCCGAACTTCTCCACGACCTCGGCGGCGTGGATCGGCTTCTGCTTGATGGGGTCCAGCATGCGGATGCCGCCGCCGACCAGCTGCATCATGTCCTTGTCGGAGGACACGATGGTGACCTGCCCGCCCTCCTTCGCGAAGGCGGTGGCGTAGGTCGCGATGAGGTCGTCCGCCTCGAAGCCGTCCAGTTCCACGCGCGCCACGCAGAAGGCGTCCGTCGCCTCGCGGATGAGGCCGAACTGCGGCGCCAGCTCCGGCGGCGCCTCCGGCCGCTGCGCCTTGTATTCAGGGTAGAGCTGGTTGCGGAAGGTGGAGCGGGAGGCGTCGAAGACCACCGCCATGTGGCTGCCCGCGTGCTTGGAGAGGAAGTTCGCCAGCATCTGCGTGAAGCCGAAGACGGCGTTCACCGGCACCCCCGCCGGGTTGGTCATCGGCGGCAGCGCGTGGAAGGCGCGGAAGATGTAGCCCGAGCCGTCCACGAGGATCAGGTGCCGGTTGGGATCGACCTCCGCCACGATCGGGTCGGCCACTGGCGCCTTGTCGGCCGCCTCGTCCGCGCTGCCGCGCTCCATCTCCGGTGCGTCAGTGATGGCCGTCGTCTCCCGCGCCCGGCGCCAGATGGTAGGTGCGGGAGCAATAGGGGCAGGTGATCTCGTCCCCCTCGATCCGCAGCCAGATCCGCGGATGGCCGGAGACGCCGCCGCCATCGCAGGGAACGTGGCGGGAATGAACCTCGATCACCTCCTCCGCGGTGACGCCCGCGACGCGGTTGGGGGTGTAGCCGGTGAAGTCTGGATCGCGCATCGGGGAACCTGATGTCTCGAAGAGGGGCGGCCCGGATGGGAGCGCCGGAGAGGCGGCCCAGGGAGTGCCGGATGGATCGCCCCCAAGATAGGGCCGGCTTGGCGATCCGGCCAGCACTGCACCTCGCGCCTGAACCCTACGGAGCCATTGCGATCCCCCTGGATGACCGCCCGTCTCCTGCACTCGTCACGGTGCCGGTTCGACCCTTCGATGCCCTGAGACGGTAAGTCCTCGACCCGATTCAACCCTTCGGGGTGGAACAGCCTCGCCGCGCAGTCCGCGCGCGGCGCGGTCCTGCGAGGAGGTCCGGTGAGCAGTGAACTTCCCTCTCATGTCGGGCCTGGGGCGCCTCGCAGGGCGAGTGCCAGGTCGAGCACCGCGTCCGCCGGGGGGGCCGACGGCGAGTACCGCAGGCACCGGACCCGCGGCCTCTCCCGGGCCGATGCCCGCCTTCGCCCCCGTGGCTATCGCCTGCGCCGCAGCAGCAGGTGCACCGCCCCCGTATTCGCCCGGTGCGGGTGCGCCGCCCCCAGGATGAGCGGCCGGAGCGAGGGCAGGTTCAGCCAGTGGGGCAGTTCCCGCCGGAGCACGCCGCCCTCCCCGGCGCCTTTGCCCGTCACGATGGCCACGCAGCGCAGCCCGTCCGCATGGGCCGCCCGCAGGAAGGAGAGGGTGGCGCTATGGGCTTCCTCCGCGCGCCTACCGTGCAGGTCGAGCGTGCGTTCGGGCCGCGTCTTCCCGCGCCGCAGGTCCCGCCAGCGCTTCTCGTCCAGGCCTGCCCCAGGATGCCCCACGGCGATGAGCGGCACCGTCGCGGGCCTGGTCGGCCGCGCCGGTGCCGAGGGGGGCGAGGGGCTGGCCGCGGGCACCGGTTCCGGTGCGGCCGGGGGCGGGGCGGGCGGCGCGTCGCGGCCCGGCAGCGCCTCCACCGCGTTCAGGGAGAGGTAGGCGTGCCAGAGCGCCCGCTCCGACGCCGAGACGGTGCGGGGCCGGCGCGCCATCAGTCTGCCGGGTTGGCGATCTGTCCCGGGCGCGCCACGGGCTCGCGCGCCGCCTCCGGCCGCGGGTCGCCCTCGGAAAGGGGGTTGTGGGCGGCGGGCTCGTCCTCCACCAGCACCACGTGCAGCCGGCGCGGACCATGGGCGCCGAGTTCCAGCGTCTGCTCGATATCGGCCGAGCGCGAGGGGCCGGTGACGAACATGATGTTGCGGGGCATGAAGCCACCGGAGGGTTCCGCCCCGCCGCGCTCCGCCCGCAGCCGGTCCCAGGCCTCCTCGTAGGCGCCGACGATCGCGGAGGCGCGGATCACCGCGATCTCCGTCTCCGGCAGCAGGTTCAGCGTCGTCGGACGGGTGGGATCGGAGGGAAAGAGCAGCGTCCCCGTCTCCGCCACGCCGCCCCAGGCGTGCTGCACGGAAACGGCGTCGTCCGCCCGCGCCGGCCGTGCCTCGAATTCCAGCATCGGGCGGCCCTCCCAGGGCAGGGCGGTCAGCTCGGGGTGCGGCGCCATGGCGAAGCGCGGCGCCAGGTTCTGCGCGGCGAGGTAATCGGCCACGGCCGCCGGCACCGAATCCGCGTCCGGCACCCGCTCCACCGTGCCGAACTCCTTCTCCACGTTCCGCACGAACAGCGCGATCTGCTCCGGCCGAGACACGCGGGAACGCTGCGGGATCAGGTGGCGCGGATGCGTCGCCAGCCGCCCGTCGAGCATGGCCCGCTGGTCCGCCGGCAGCGGTCCGCGCCGCAGACCGCGACGGATGGCGTTCAGGATGGCGCTCTTCGACAAGATCTTCCCCTAGCGCAGGATCGTGCTGGTCAGGTCGTCGAAGTGGCAGCGCACCTGGACCTCGCCGCCCGTCAGCCGGATGACGCAGACGTCCTCGCTCCCCCCGGCCTCGACGCTCACGATATGGCCCCGGAAGATCGTCATCGCCTCCCCGCCGGGGCTGAGGAAGCGGATCGGCCGGTAGTCGCCGATGTGGATCTGCTCCAGGATGGCCTCCTTCGGCTCGTTTGCCTCGTAGCGCGTGCCATCGGCCATCAGGACCGCCGCGCTCCGGTGCAGCCCCTCCCCGATGTCGAGGATGGCGGCCACCTTGTCCGGGTTGGCGGCCCAGCGGGAGGCCGTCCCGCGCCAGGTTCCCACGACATAGGCCATCAGCCCCGTCCCCTGCCCCGCTGCGAGGCCGCGTAGCGCGCCATGAAGGTCCCACCCGGCTCCGGCGCGGGCAGGTCGCGGCCCTCCGTCCAGCCGCCCGCCAGCGGCAGGCTGCGGAACCGCCCGCGCCCGCGGCCGAGCAGCGCCAAGGCGCCCATGCCGATCCGCGAGGCCGCCCGGTACCAGCCCGGCCGGCGCGCGAACCAGCCCCAGATGCCGAGCCCGGTACGGATGGTGGAGGGCGTGAGGTGCCGCTCGAACTCCCGCTCCCGCCAGTGGCGCATCATCTTCGGCAGGGGGATCTTCACAGGGCAGACGCTCTCGCAGCGCCCGCAGAAGGTGGAGGCGTTGGGCAGATGCCCCGACTTCTCCACGCCGACCAGCGACGGCGTCAGCACGCTCCCCATCGGCCCGGGATAGACCCAGCCATAGGCGTGCCCGCCAGTGACGCCATAGACCGGGCAGTGGTTCATGCAGGCCGCGCAGCGGATGCAGCGGAGCATCTCGTGGAAGTCGGTGCCGACCATGTTGGAGCGGCCGTTGTCGATGAGCACGACGTGGTAGGCCTCGGGCCCATCCAGGTCCTCCGCGCGCCGCACGCCCGTGGAGAAGGTCGTGTAGACGGAGAAGTCCTGCCCCGTGGCGGAGCGCGCGAGCAGCCGCAGCAGCGAGGTGCAGTCCTCCAACGTCGGCACCACCTTCTCGATGCTGGCCAGCGCGATGTGCACGCGCGGCAACGTCTGCGTCAGGTCCCCGTTGCCCTCGTTCGTGACGATGACGGAGGAGCCGGTCTCCGCGATGAGGAAGTTTGCCCCGGTGATGCCGACATCGGCGGCCAGGAAGCGCTCGCGCAGCTTGCCCCGCGCCTCCGCCATGATGTCGCGACGGTCGTGGAACACGCGGTCCTTCGGCAAGTCCGTGTGCGCCGCGCGGAAGCGCTGCTCCCAGTCGTCGCGGTTGAGGTGGAAGGCGGGCGCGATGATGTGGGACGGCGGCTCGTCCACGAGCTGCAGGATGTATTCCCCGAGATCTGTCTCCACCGGGGTGATCCCGTGCGCGGAGAGGTGCTCGTTCACCCCGATCTCCTCGGAGATCATGGACTTGCCCTTGGTGACCGTGCGCGCGCCCTCGGCCTGGCAGATCCGCAGCACCGTCTCGCGCGCCTCAGCCGCGTCGGCGCACCAGTGCACCTGCCCGCCATTGGCGATCACGTTGCGCTCGAAGACCTCAAGGTAGTGGTCGAGGTTGGCCAGGGTGTGGTTCTTGATGTCGCGCCCGATGTCGCGCAGCCGCTCAAACTCCGGCAGGGCCGCGATCGCCTGGGACCGCTTTGAGTGGAAGCCGGAACCCCCGCGCTTGAGGGCGGTCTGGAGGCGCGCGTCCCCCAGGGCACGGGAGGCGCGGCGCTTGAAGTCAGGGGAGGTGAGGGCGACCATCCCCCCAATCTAGTGCGCCCCGCGCCGCCGCGTAATGGCCCGCCCTGGTGCGGGACTTGCCTGCACCCCGTCGAAACGGACCTGCCGAGACCCCCATGCATCGCCGCTCCCTGCTCGCCGCCCCCTTCCTGGCCGCCCCCGCCCTCCTACCCGGCCTTGCCCGCGCCCAGGCCTCCCGGGCCGCCACACTGCGCGTCGTGCCGGAGACGCTGACCACCATCTTCGACCCGCATTTCACCACCAGCTTCACCACGCGGGACTTCGGCTATCTCGTCTACGACACGCTCCTCTCGGTGAATGACCGCTGGGAACCGACCCCGCAGATGGCCGAGCGCTGGGAGACGAGCGCGGACGGGTTGGAGTGGCGCTTCTTCCTGCGGGACGGCCTCGCCTTCCACGACGGCACCCCCGTCACCGCCGAGGACTGCACCGCCAGCCTGCGCCGCTGGGGCCAGCGCGACGCCCTCGGCAGCGTTATGCTGCGCGCGACCGAAACGCTAGATGCCCTGGATGAGCGCACCCTCCGCCTGAAGCTGAAGCAGCCCTTCGGCCTCGTTCTCCAGGCCCTGGCCAAGCCCGGCGCCATGGTGCCGATGATTATGCCGAAGCGCCTGGCCGAGACCCCCGCCAACCGCCCCGTCACCGAACCCATTGGCTCCGGCCCCTACAGGTTCGTTGCTGGCGAGTACCGCCCTGGTGACCGCATCGTGCTGGTGCGGAACGAGGCCTACCGCCCCCGCCCCGAGCCCTCCGTCTGGGCTTCCGGCGGCAAGCGCGCGACCTTCGAGCGGGTGGAGCTGATCGCCATGCCCGACGTCTCCTCCCAGGTCAGCGCCCTCTCCACCGGGGAGGTCGACTACCTTGAGCGCCTGCCCGCCGATGTCCTGCCCATCCTGGAGCGCAACCGCGCCGTCCGCGTCCAGGTCGTCTCCTCCTTCGGCTACCAGGGGGTGATGCGCTTCAACCACCTGCTGGCGCCCTTCGACGACGTGCGGGTGCGCCGCGCCGTGATGACCGCGGTGGACCAGATGGACTACCTGCCGGGCGTCGCCGGCCGCCCCGAATACATGCGCGAGTGCCGCTCCATGCTCGGCTGCGGCACTCCCTACGAGACTACCGCGGGCATGCCCCTGAAGGCAGACCTCGAGGGCGCCCGCCGGATGCTGCGCGAGGCCGGCACCGACCTCTCCCGCCCCGTCGTCATCATCCACCCCGCCGACGCGCCGGGCATCGCGGCGCTGGGCCTCGTCACCCAGGACCTGCTGACGAAGCTCGGCTTTACGGTGGACCTCCAGAGCATGGACCTGAACACCTTCTTCGGCCGCCGCGCCCGGCCGGAGGGCTGGAACGTCTTCCACACCACTGCCACGGTGCCGGACATGCAGACGCCCCTGCAGAACTCCTACATGGAGGCCGCGGGCGCCCCGAACGGCTTCGCCGGCTGGCCGAAGGATGACGAGGTCCAGGCCGGCCGCGCCGCCTTCGCCGCCGCCGCGACCGAGGCCGAGCGCAAGACCCTGGCCGAGAGCATCCACCGCCGCGCCGCCGAGAGGGGCTTCTACATGCCGCTCGGCCAGTTCACCGCCGCCTCCGCCTGGCGCGCGGAGCTGACGGACGTGCCCACCGGCCCCGCCATGTTCCTCTGGAACATCCGGCGCGCCCGGTGATGCTGAACTTTTCCGACTGGCTCGACCTCGTCCCCAAGGTCGAGCTGCACCTCCACATCGCCGGCGCCATGCGCGCGACGACGCTGGTCGAGATCGCCGCCGCCAACGGCGTCCGCCTGCCGCGCCCCGCCGAAACGCTCTACCAATGGGAGGACTTCTACGGCTTCCTCGAAGTCCTCCGCCTCGGCGCCCTGGCCGTGAAGCGGCGCGAGGACTTCGAGCGCGTCGCCTACGAGTGCATCGAGGACATGCACCGCCACGGCAATGCCCGCCACGTCGAGATCTTCTTCAACCCGCACTACTACACGCCCAACGGCGCCACCTACCCGCTCATCGCGGACGGCCTTGCCGCCGGGCTCGAACGGGCGGAACGCGACTTCGGCGTCTCCTCCCTCATGATCGCCTGCATCGACCGCAGCACCTGCCTGCCCAGCGAATCCCTGCAGATGCTGGACTGGATCACCGCCCACCCGCACCCCCGAGTGGTCGGCATCGGCCTCGACGGCGCCGAGCGCGCCGGCCCGCCGCTGGTCTGGGTGGAGGCCTGGCGCCGCGCCGCCCGCATGGGGCTGCGCCGCACCGCCCATGTCTGCGAGGACAACCAGACCCTCTTCGAGGGGCCGCCCGCCCACATCACCCACTGCCGCGACGCGCTGGGCTGCGACCGCCTCGACCACGGCTACAACATGCTGGCCGACCCCGAGATCACCGCCCGCATGGCCCGCGAAGGGGTGCCCTTCACCATGGCCTGCTGGTCCTCGATCCTGCCCAACCGCGTCCCCCGCCAGCACCGCATCCGCCGCATGTTCGAAGCCGGGCTGAACATCGTCCTCGGCACCGACGACCCCACGATGTTCGCCACCACCATCGGCCACTCCTGGCGCACCATCTTCGCCGCCAGCGGCTGGGGCCCCGCCGAGGCCCGCCGCCTCAGCCTTGCGGGCGTCGAGGCAAGCTGGCTCCCGCCCGACCGCAAATCTGCTCTCCGCGCCGAGTTCGAGGCCGCGCTGGATTGGCTTGAACCGGCGCTGGATCTGGGAAGCCGTGATCTGGACCTCGCGATCGAACGGCCCCGGCCCGTTTGGGGGTAATGCTTGTGGCCGCCAGAGAGGGCTCTGCCCTCTCCGGCACCTCACCCGCCAAGGGCCTGAGGCCCCTGGACCCCCATCTGTCGGCCCTTCCTGACGTGCCGTCGCCTCGGGTCCATGACCCGAGGCGCACCGACCGCCGGGCATCTCAAATAGGTAGAAAAAGATGATGGTGAGGGGGCCGGGGAGAGGAAGAATTCCTTCTTCCTCTCCCCGGAGTCACCCGCCTCAGCCTCTCAATCGGAGCGCTCCGCCACCAGAAGCACGTTAGGCAGCGGCGTGCCGGCCCAGCAGGGCGAAACCGTGCTGCGGAATCCCGCCGCTGCCAGGCGGGCCGCGACCTCGGTCACCGGCATTGGCCGCACGGCCGCGCCATCCTGCCGGATGGCCCGGCCGGCGCGCTCCATCGCCAGGCCCAGCGCGCTGCGCCAGCCGCGGTCGGGGTCGAAGAGCCGCAGCACGACGCGCCGCCGCGCGGCCGCCGCCATCCGGTCCAGCAGCGGCCCCTGCGCCGCCTCGGGCAGTTGGTAGAGCACGTCCACCATCAGCGCCGTGTCGCAGTCAGGCACCGCTGCCGCCGTCAGGTCGGCCTGCTCGAAACCGGCCGCGAGTCCCACCGACGCGGCCCGCGCCTCCGCCACCTTCGCCGCCTCGTAATCGAGCCCTGTCACGCGGGAGGCGGCGCCGGAGAGCAGCAGGGCCAGCGCGAGCTGCCCCCGTCCGCAGCCAAGATCCGCCACGTGCCCGAGCCCGCCCGCGCGATGCGCCAGGGCCAGGATCGCCGCTGTCGAGGGATCCCGCCGGAGTTTCGAGCCCACATAGCCCCGCGTGAAGCGCGACGCCCCGGCGTAGCGGGCCGAGACCGTCTCGATCAGCCGGCGATCCGGCGGGGGGGGCTCAGCGCCGTCCTGCATGGGACGGAGATTGCCGGGCGCTGGCGCGGGCGGCAACGCACGCCCCACCCTTTCCCCGCCGGCTTCCTGCGGGCACCCTGCCTGCAACACGCGCGGAGGATTCCCATGGCCGAGAACGAACTCATCCACGAACTGCGGGAGGGCGGCATCCTCGTCACCACCCTCAACCGTCCGCAGGCGATGAACGCCTTCACCTTCGCGATGTACGAGGGCCTGGCCGCCAAGGCGGCGGAGATCGGCCATGATCCGGCGGTCAAAGCCTGGATCATTACGGGCGCCGGCCCCAAGGCCTTCGCGGCCGGCACCGACATCTCCCAGTTCACCAGCTTCACCACGGCCCAGCACGCGCTGGACTACGAGGAGCGCATCGGCGGCGTGCTCTCGGCCATCGAGGACTGCCCCAAGCCCACCATCGCCGCCATCAACGGTGCCTGCACGGGCGGCGGCGCGGGGGTGGCGGGGGTCTGCGACCTCCGCATCGCCTCCGCCAACATGCGCTTCGGGGTGCCGATCGCCCGCACGCTGGGCAACACGCTCTCGCTCGGCAACTACGCGCGCTTCTCGGCGCTCCTCGGCCCCGGGCGGCTGCTGGAACTCATCTTCACCGCCCGCCTGGTGGAAGCGGAGGAGGCGAAGACGCTCGGCCTCGTCACCGAGGTCCTGCCGGACCAGGCCGCGCTGCTGGAGCGCGCGGAGGCGCTCGCCCGCACCATTGCCGGCCACGCCCCGCTCACGCTCCAGGCCGCCAAGACGACGCTCAAGCGCCTGCGCGAGAACGCGGTGCGCGGCGCCAACGCGGACGACATGGTGGCGCTGACCTTCACCAGCGCCGACTTCAAGGAAGGCGTCGCCGCCTTCCTCGAGCGCCGCAAGCCCGTCTGGACGGGGAAGTAGTGCGGAAGCGCCTACTCCGCCTTCAGGTCCAGCTCCCGCACCTTGCGGCCCCAAAAGGCGTATTCCTCCTTCACGGCCTGCGCGAACTCCTTGCGCGGCTGGGGCGAAAGCTCCAGCCCGTCGCGCTCCAGGCTGCGGCCGAAGCGGGGGTCGCGGATGGCGCGGTCCACCGCCGCCTCCAGCCGGTCCAGCTCGGCGTCGGGCGTGCCGGCGGGCGCGAAGATGCCGTGCCAGCCGAGGATGACGATGCCGGGCAGACCTGCCTCGGCCAGGGTCGGGATCTCCGGCATGGAGGGCAGCCGCCGCTCCCCCGTGACCGCGATCGGCCGCAGCCGCCCGTCCCGCGCGAGGGGGATGGCGGGGGAGGGGGAGGAGAAGTTCATCGTCACCCGCCCCGCCACCACGTCCTGCAGCGCCGGCGCCGTGCCGCGATAGGAGATGTGCTCCATCGGCACCCCCGCCGCCTCGGAGAAGAGCAGCCCGGCGAGATGGTTGTTCGAGCCCACGCCCGCCGAGGAATAGGTGAAGCCCGCGTTCGGCTTCTTCCCGGCCGCGATCAGCTCCTGGAGGTTGTTCGCGGGCACGCGCGGGTCGATCACCAGCAGGTACTGGTAGGAACTCACCTTCGCCACCGGCACGAGGGCGGTGGAGAGGTCCGTCCGGTCGTTGCGCTGCAGGTGCGGGTTCACCACGATGTTGGTGGAGACCGCGAAGAGCAGCGTCAGCCCGTCCGGCTTCGCGCGCGTGGTGGAGACGGCGCCGACATGTCCTGCCGCGCCGCCGCGGTTGTCGATCACCACGTTCTGACCCGTCTGTTCGATGAGCATCGGCAGCAGCTCGCGCGCCACGATGTCCGTGCCGCCACCCGCGGCATAGGGCACCACGAGGGTGATGGTCCGGCCCTGGGCGGAGGCCCGGCCGATGAGCGCGGGCGCGGCGAGGAGCGGCAGGAGATGGCGGCGTTGCATGGCGGTTTCCGTCCTTGTCTGCCCTCAAAGGGCCACGGGCGCGGCGCCGCCGCAACCATCTCTCACCCGATCGTGCGGCCGGGCCGCGCCATCCGCCGGCGCGCCGCATGACGGGGCCCGCCCTCGCCCTTCGCGGCCCCGCCTTTGCCTTCCGCCACAACCCCTTCGACGGCGACCCGGACGGCGCCCTGATCCACTGGCCGGACGCGTTGGTGGTGATGCGGGACGGCCGGATCGCCGCCATCGGCGACCACGCCGCCGAGCGCCCGCGCCACCCCGACGACCTGCCCGTGCACCACTACCCCGACGGCATCATCGGCCCCGGCTTCGTGGATACCCATGTGCACTACCCCCAGCTCGAAATGACCGGCGCCTATGGCGAGACGCTGCTCGACTGGCTGACCCGCTACACCTACCCGACCGAGGCCGGCTTCGCCGATCCCGCCCATTGCGCGCGCATCGCCGCCCTCTTCCTGCAAGCGCTGCTGCGCGCCGGCACCACCACCGCCGCCGTCTACTGCACGGTGCACGAGCACTCCGCCGACGCGCTCTTCGCCGAGGCCGACCGCCTCGGCCTTCGCCTGATCGCGGGCAAGGTGCTGATGGACCGCAACGCGCCGCCCGAGCTCCGGGACGGCGAGGACCACGGCATCCCCGCCACGCGCCGCCTGATCGGGCGCTGGCACGGGCGCGGGCGGCTGCTCTACGCCATCACGCCCCGCTTCGCCCCCGCCTGCACCGACGCCGCGCTGGAAGCGGCGGGCAGGCTCTGGCACGAGAACCCCGGCACCTACGTGCAGACCCATCTCTGCGAGACCGAGGACGAGATCGCCTGGGTGCGGGAACTCTTTCCCTCCGCCCCCTCCTACCTCGACGTCTACGCGCGCGCCGGTCTCGCCGGGCCCCGCGCCGTGATGGGCCACGCCGTGCACGTCACCGAGGGCGACCTCTCCGCCCTGCGCGGCACCGGCTGCGGCGTCGCCCACTGCCCCAGCTCCAACCTCTTCCTCGGCAGCGGGCTGTTCCGGCTGCATGACGCGACCGCGGCCGGGGTGCGCGTGGGATTGGGCAGCGATGTCGGCGCGGGCACAGGCCTGTCCACCCTCCGCACCCTCGGCGATGCCTACAAGGTCGCGCGCCTTCGTGGCGCCCGGCTGCACCCCGTGCAGGCTTTCTGGTTGGCCACCCGAGGCGGGGCCGCGGCCCTTCGGCTGGAGGACCGGATCGGCAACCTGGCCGCTGGCCTGGAAGCGGACCTCGTCGTGCTGGACCCGCGGGCCACGCCGGAACTTGCGCTGCGCACCGGGCGCTCCCCTGGCCTCGCGGACACGCTCTTCGCCCTCACCGCTCTTGGCGATGAACGGGCTGTGCGGGCGACCTACGTCGCCGGGCGCCTCGTGCATGATCGCGACGGTGCTGGTTGCCCCGGAGAGGGCGCTGCCCTCTCCGGACCTCACCCACCAAGGGCCTGAGGCCCTTGGATCCCCATCTGGCTGTCGCGGATGCGGTGATCGGGGGTTGGTTCCTTCCCCGTGCCCTTCCTGAGCGTGCAGTCGCCTCGGGTCCATGACCCGAGGCGCACCGACCGCAGAGTGATTCTAACTCGAAGAAAAAGATGATGGTGAGGGGTCTGGGGAGAGGAAGAATTCCTTCTTCCTCTCCCCGGAGTCACCAGCGCCGCCCTCAGGCTGGACAACCCGGATCGCGCGTCGCATGGGCGGGGGCGACATGCCGGAGGGTCTGATGGTCGAGCAGGTGATGGGAAGTGCCGTGTTTCGGGAGGCGCTGCGGCATCTCTCGGCCGGCCACGAGCGGTTCGTCGAGGAGATCATCCGGCTGACGGAGATTCCGGCTCCCTTCTTCCAAGAGGAGGAGCGCGGGCGAGTCTATCTCGAGATGTTGCGCGAGGCGGGGCTCGAGGACTGCGAGATGGACGCCGAGGGGAATGTGATGGGCCTGCGGCGGGGGCTCGGGAACGGGTCGCTCATCGTCGTGGCCGCACATCTGGATACGGTGTTTCCCGCCGGCACGGACCTGACGGTGCGGCGGGAGGGGACGCGGCTCTACGCGCCGGGCGTGGGCGACGACACCCGCAGCCTCGCGATGAACCTTGCCTTCCTGCGCGCGATGGATGCGGCGGGGGTGCGGACGAACCACGACGTCCTCTTCGTGGGAAATGTCGGCGAGGAGGGGCTGGGCGACCTGCGCGGCGTGCGCTTCCTCTTCACCAAGGGGCGCTACGCCGGGCGGATCGCGGCCTTCATCTCGGTCGAGGGGCCGATGGGGATGGGCACCATCGTGTCGGGTGCCACGGGCTCGCTGCGGTATCGCGTGACCTTCCGCGGTCCGGGCGGGCACAGCTTCATGGATTTCGGCATCGTCAGCCCCTCCTTCGCGCTGGCGGAAACGATGGCGGGGCTGTCGCGGATCGAGGTGCCGGCGGAACCGCGGACGACCTTCAGCGCGAGCGTGATCGGGGGCGGGACCTCCGTGAATTCCATTCCCAACGAGGTCTGGGTGGAGGTGGACCTGCGCTCGGACTCGGCCGAGGAGCTGACGCGGATCGACCGGGCCTTCAAGGAGGTGGTGCAGCGCTCGGTGGAGGCGGAGAACGCCGCGCGGAGCACCGCGAAGGGCATCGTGACAGTGGAGCTGAAGAAGATCGGCGACCGTCCGGCGGGGGCCATCGACCGGAGCAGCGAGCTGGTGGCGAACGCGACGGCGGCGGCGAAGGCGCTGGGCTTCTCGCCGAAGGTGGTGGCGAGTTCGACGGATGCGAGCATCCCGATCTCGCTCGGCATCCCGGGGATCGCCGTGAGCGCGGGGGCCGGAGCCGGGGCGCATACGCTGGAGGAATGGGTGGACGTGGAGCCCGCGCAGACGCTGCACGACATGCAGCTCGCCTTCGCGACGCTGCTGCAGACTGCCGGGATGGAGGTTTAGGAAAACGCCGGGGGAGGCGTCGCCTCCCCCGGGTACTGGTTCAGGCCGCGGCCTTGATGGCGGCTTTCTTCACGTCCTCGCTGACGGCGCCGGCGAAGGTCTCGAAATTCGCCTCGAAGCGGGACTGCAGATCCTTCGCCGTCTTGTCGTAGGCGGCCTTGTCGGACCAGCTCTCGCGCGGGTTCAGCACCTCGGCGGGAACGCCCGGCAGGGCCTTGGGGATCGACAGGCCGAAGAAGGGCTCCTGCACGAACTCCACCTTGGCAAGGCTGCCGTCGAGCGCCGCGCGGAGAAGGGCGCGGGTGTGCTTGATGGACATGCGCTGGCCGGTGCCGTAGGCGCCGCCGGTCCAGCCGGTGTTCACCAGCCACACCTGGGCGCCGTCGCGCTCGATCAGCTCGGCGAGCATCTTGCCGTAGACCTCGGGGTGGCGCGGCAGGAAGGGGGCGCCGAAGCAGGTGGAGAAGGTGGCCTGCGGCTCCTTGCCGAGGCCCTTCTCCGTGCCCGCCACCTTTGCGGTGTAGCCGGACATGAAGTGGTACATCGCCTGGGCGGGCGTCAGCTTGGAGATGGGCGGCAGCACGCCGAAGGCGTCGGCTGTCAGCATCACCACGTTCTTCGGCAGGCCGGCCATGCCGCCCTGGACCGTGTTCGGGATGAACTCGATCGGGTAGCAGGAGCGGGTGTTCTCGGTGAGCGAGCCGTTCTCGAGGTCGAGCACCCCGCGCTCGTCGCCGACGACGTTCTCGAGCACCGCGCCGAAGCGGTGGGAGGCGTCCCAGATCTGCGGCTCGGCCTCGCGCGAGAGCTTGATGACCTTGGCGTAGCAGCCGCCCTCGAAGTTGAAGACGCCCGTCTTGGTCCAGCCGTGCTCGTCGTCGCCGATGAGGGCGCGCTCGGGGTCGGAGGAGAGGGTGGTCTTGCCGGTGCCGGAGAGGCCGAAGAACAGCGCGGTGTCGCCGTCCTTGCCGACATTGGCCGAGCAGTGCATCGGCAGCACGCCCTTGGCCGGCAGGATCCAGTTCATCACCGTGAAGATGCTCTTCTTGATCTCACCGGCGTAGGAGCTGCCGGCGACCGCGATGATCTTCTTGGCGAAGGAGAGGGCGATCAGCGTCGTGGAGTTCGGGCGGCCGCCGTGCTCGGGCTTGGCCTCCATCTCGGGGGCGTGGAGGATGACGTAGTCGGGCTCGAAGCCCTCCAGCTCCTCCACCGGCGGGCGGATGAACATGTTGCGCGCGAACAGGGCGTGCCAGGCGTTCGGCGTGACGAGGCGGACCTTGATGCGGTGCTCCGGGTCGGCGCCGGCATAGAGGTCCTGGGTGAAGAGCTCGGGCTGGGCGGCGAGGTAGCCGCGGACGTCAGTGGTGAAGGATTCGAACTTCGCGGGGTCGAGCTTCTGGTTCACCTTGCCCCACCAGATCTCCTTCGTGACCTCGGGGTCGTCGGCGACGAACTTGTCCTGGACGGAGCGGCCGGTGTGCTGCCCCGTGATCGCCATGAAGGCGCCGTCGGCGGAGAGGCGGCCTTCACCGCGGCGCAGCGCGTGGGTGGTCAGGCCGGGGGCGGTGAGGTTGGCGTGGAGCGTGGCGGGCGCGGACACGCCGGTGCCGGACAGGGCTCGGGCGTTGCGGGGATCGGTCATAGTAGGCGTTTGCCTCCGGCTGGCAGGTCCGCTGGGGGTTACGGACGAGATCGGGTCTGGCCGGGGTGTCCCCGAAACCATGGGCCAAAATACGGCGAATTCGCCACTGGAGCAAAATAACCGCACAGTTACTTTGGGCACTAAGCCAATGTTAATTTTGTGCAGTGCGGCATGTTGTTCCGCAGAGTGGATAAGTTCGGCGGCGCTCCCATCCGGTACGCCGGACCAGGTTCCGAACCCCTTTTCCGTCTGGTTCCTTGTTGTGGCTGATGGGCGGCACTGCGTTCCGGCCCCCGCTGCTTCAAGGCCCGGCCGCCCCCGTCTCCGCGTGCCGCACCGACACTTTTGGGGAGGTGATCGGGGGTCGCCGCGGGGGCCGTGTTGTCGCACGATGTGGTAACAAGATCGACAACAAGACAGGAGAATCGTTCCATGCCCGTGCTCCCCCGCCGTGCCGTCCTTGCCGGCGCCTCCCTGCTGCCCTTCGCGGCCCGCGCGGCGCTGCCCGACCGGCCGCTGCGAGTCGTGCTCGGCTTCCCGCCGGGCAGCGGGCCGGACGTGGTGGCGCGGCTCCTGGCCGATGGGCTGAAGGGGGCCCTGCCGGCCGGGGTGGTGGTGGACAACAGGCCTGGGGCGGCCGGCGCGATCGCGGCGCAGGAGGTGGCGCGGACCGCGGCCCCTGACGGCACGACGCTGCTGCTGGGCGAGGTCGGGCAACTCGCCATGGCGCCCAGCACCTATGCCCGGCTGAGCTACGACCCCGCGCGGGACTTCGCGCCGGTGGCCGAGGTTGCGGCGGTCGACTTCGCCTTCGTCGTGCCCGCCAGCGTGCCCGCCGACAACTTCCCGGCCTATCTTGCCTGGGCGAAGGCGCAGCCCTCGGTCTTCATGGGCACCTTCGGGGCGGGGACACCCGGGCATTTCGGGGCCGCGATCCTGGCCGCGGGCGCCGGGCTGAAGGCGGAGGCCGTGCATTTCCGCTCCACCGGCGATGCCATGACGGCGGTGCTGGGCGGGTCGGTCCAGGGCATGTTCGGCACGGTGGCGCTGGTCGCGCCGCAGGTGCGGGACGGGCGGCTGAAGGCGCTGGCGGTGACCGGACCCGAGCGTTCGGCGCTGCTGCCGGACGTGCCGAGCGTGCTGGAGCTGGGCCAGCCGGACCTGGCCTTCGATGCCTGGTTCGGGCTGGTCGCGCCCGCAGCGACCCCGGCGGCCCTGCGCGGCGAGCTGGAGGCGGCCGTGCTGCGCGCCCTGGCCGAGCCGGCGCTCCGGGCGCGGATGCAGGAGGCCGGGTTCCGCGTGGCGGCGAAGGGCCAGGCGGCCTTCGGGACGCTCATGCGGGAGGAGACCGCGCGCTGGGCGGCGGTGGTGAAGGCCACGGGGTTCCGCGCGATCGAGTGAGGGCGGGGCGGCCCGCCCGCACCCTCAGACGGCGAAGATGCGGATCCGCACGCTCTCCGGCTGCCGCTCCCCGAAGCCGAGGAAGAGGCTGCCGTGCAGCCAGGCATGGGCGGGGGAGGGTGTTTCGAAGACCGGCGCGGTGCGGAAGTAGACGCGCTCGGGCGGCACCGCCTCCCCGCGGAGAAGGCGGGCCATGTCCTCGGGCGCGGCGCGGCGTAGGCCGCGGTTGACGACGTTGACGAGGGCGCCGTCCGCGAGGCGGATCGTGTAGCGGGCCTCGATCTCGGTGACGCCGTCGGGGCGGATGAGCTGGGTGTCGGTGCCGCCGGGAAGCAGCTCTCCCTCGAGCCGCGGGCCGGTGACGCGGCCGCCGATGATGGGCACGATCCGGCGCTCGCCGCCGGGTACGGCGCCGATGACGATGGGGGCGGCGACGGTGCAGTCGAGCTGCCCGACGAAATCCTCGGGGCGGCCGGTCACGGCACGCCCTCCGGGTCCGGTTCCGGCCCGGTTGCGACGGGTGCTCCCTCCCCGGGTGCGGGGCGGAGGTCGGCCGCGCGGAGGCGGTGCGCCCGGGCGAAGCCGAGCACCATCTGCCCGCCCATGGGCATGATCCGCCAGAGGCCGAAATCGGCGAAGTCGGCGTAGAGCTCGGCATAGGGGTGGCGAGCGAGCCAGACCGCCTTCAGGCCGGGGTCCTCGATCCGCTCTGCCAGGCCGGTGACGGTGACGCGGGGGGTGGTCTGCGGGTTGGGCCCCTCGGGCTCCCCGAGGAAGAGGAGGGCGCAGCGGGGATCGCGCGCGAGCTGGCGCGTGTGCTCCGAGAGGGTGGAGAGCCAGAGCAGCACCGCGCCGTCCTCCGCGACGGCGGGGGTGACGAGGGAGGCGTAGGGCTGCCCGCCCTCGGCCACGGTCGCGAGGGTGGCGGAGGACGCGCCGCGCATCAGGGCGCGGGCGGCGGGGCCGCGTTCCTCCGCCGGCGGGGCGGGGGGCGGCGCTTCCTCGGGCATGCTGTCTCCCGGTTCGCGGCTTGCCATGGCATCCTCCCGCCAGATTCGAGCTTCATATGGGCGACCCCGATGGGGCCGCCGTCCCCCGACAGGCCTGTAAGGACGACCGATGCCGCACACCATCGCCCTGGTGGATGACGACCGCAACATCCTCACCTCGGTCTCCATGACGCTTGAGCAGGAGGGGTTCACGGTCCGCACCTATACCGACGGGGAGAGCGCGCTGCAGGGCCTGCTGGCGCGGCCGGTGGACCTCGCGGTGCTCGACATCAAGATGCCGCGGATGGACGGGATGGAGCTGCTCCAGCGCCTGCGCCAGCGCAGCGGCATGCCCGTGATCTTCCTTACCTCCAAGGACGACGAGCTGGACGAGCTGATGGGGCTTCGGCTCGGCGCGGACGACTACATCACCAAGCCCTTCTCCCAGCGGCTTCTGTTGGAGCGCATCCGCACCCTGCTGCGGCGCAACGAGGCGAGCCGGGCGGAAGGCTCGGGCACCCCCCAGGGCGGCGTGATCGCGCGCGGCGACCTCGTGCTGGACGAGACGAAGCACACCTGCACCTGGAAGGGCCAGCAGGTCCAGCTGACGGTGACCGAGTTCCTGCTGGTGAAGGCGCTGGCGACCCGGCCGGGCATGGTGAAGAACCGCGACCAGCTGATCGACGCCGCCTATGGCGAGAACATCTACGTGGACGACCGCACGATCGACAGCCACGTGAAGCGCGTGCGGAAGAAGTTCCGGGCGGTGGACGACAGCTTCGGGCAGATCGAGACGCTCTACGGCATCGGCTACCGCTACAAGGAGGCCTGAGCGCGGCGGGCTCCACCCCGGCGCGAGCCTCCGGCTGATGTTGCCGCGCAACACCTCTGGGAATATTTTTTGCGCGGCGATGCAACTTTTTGCCCTCGGCGATTGCCGTGGCACGCTCGTGTCCGGGAAACGCAACGGCTCTCTGGCCGCAAGGGAGAAAGCAGCATGTTCGCCTGCTCGCGCAATCGCTGGCTCATCGCGGCCCTTCTGGCCATCAGCGGCACGGCGCTCGCGCAACCCTCGCCGGATCCGGTGGCGCGCGGCCGCTACCTCGTCGAGGCAGTTGCCGCCTGCGGCAACTGCCACACACCGCAGGGGCCCGCGGGCAACCTGCCGGGCATGACGCTCGCGGGCGGCATGGTCTTCGACGAGAAGCCCTTCCGCGCCGTCTCGCCGAACATCACGCCCGACCCGGAGACGGGCATCGGCCGCTGGACGGACGCGCAGCTCATCCGCGCCATCCGCGAGGGCAAGCGGCCCGATGGCACGACGATCGGCCCGCCCATGCCGTTCGAGCTCTATCGCGGGCTGTCGGACACGGATGTCGCGGCGATGGTCGCTTATCTTCGCACCGTGCCGCCCGTGCGCAACGCGGTGGCGCGGAGCGAGTACCGCATCCCGCTGCCGCCCGCCTATGGACCGCCCGTCGAGAGCGTGGCCGCGCCGGCGGAAGACCCCGTGGCGCGCGGGCGCTACGTCGCCGGGCCCCTTGGGCACTGCGTCGAGTGCCACACGCCGATGGGCGAGGGCGGCCGGCGGGACTGGTCGAAGGTGGGCGGCGGCGGGCAGACCTTCGAAGGGCCCTGGGGCGTGTCGGTCGCGCGCAACATCACGCCGCACCCGGAGGCGGGCATCGGCCGCTGGAGCGACGCCGAGATCATCCGGGCGATCACCCAGGGCGTCTCGGCCGATGGGCGCCATCTTTTCCCGCCGATGGGCTACGCCTACTACGCGGGCGCGAGCGAGGCGGACCTGCGCGACCTCGTCGCCTATCTCCGCTCCCTGCCGCCGGTGCCCTGAGCGGGGGGCGGGGCGCGCCACGAGCCTGCCCTTATCCTGGCCTCACCCCGCCACCGATTCCGCTCTATGCTGGGCCCATGCCGGATGCCAGCGGACCCGTCACAACAGACCTGCCCCCGCCCGTTCCCATGGAGCGACGGGCCGAGGGGCGGCGCTTCTCGCCGCTGCTGCGGCGCATCCTCCTCGTCAACATGCTGCCGCCCTTCCTGCTGGTGGCGACGCTCCTCTACCTCGACCAGTACCAGGACGGGCTGCTGGCCGCGGAGGTGCAGGGCCTGCGCACCCAGGCGCGGATCTACGCGAACGGCATCGCGGAGGCCGGGGTTCGCATCCAGGACGACCGCGCGACCCTCGTGCCCGAGACCGCCCGTCCGCTGCTGCGGCGACTGACGGAACCGAGCACGGGAACCCAGGCGAAGCTCTTCGACAACAATGGCCTGCTGGTGGCCGACAGCCGCGTGCGGGAGGGGCCGGGCGGCGCCATCGTGACGGAGCCGTTGCCGCCACCGAGCCAGCCCGGCCCGGTCGCGGGGACCATCGGGCGTGTCTATGAGCGCATGCTCGACTGGCTGCCGCGCCCCCGGGTGCGCGGCCCCGCCGTGGTGGTGGACGAGACGCCCGACGCCCCCTCCTTCGACTGGCAGCCCGATCTCGGCCCCGACCGGCGGGAGGAGCTGCGCCTGGCGCTCGAAGGCGGCGTGAACCCCTATGTGCGGCGCACGGCGGACGGGCGGCTGCTGGTTTCAGTGGCCGAGCCCGCGCGGCGCGCGAACCAGCCCGTCGGCATCGTGCTGCTGACCCGCGAGGCGCGGGAGGTGGACCAGCGGGTGATGGAGATCAGGGGCTCCGTGCTCGCGCTCTTCGCCATGGCGCTGGCCATCACCGTCGCGCTCTCGCTTTATCTCACGCGCACCCTCGCCTCGCCGATGTTGGAGCTGGCGGGCTCCGCGGCCTCGATGCGGCAGGGCAAGGGGCGGGGCGGGTCGGTGCCGGCGCCGCTCATGGCGCGGCAGGACGAGATCGGCATCCTGGCGCGGGCCCTGCAGAGCGGCACGAACGCCCTCTGGGCGCGCGTGGACGCGAACGAGCGCTTCGCGGCCGACGTGGCGCACGAGCTGCGCAATCCGCTGACCTCCGTGCGTTCCGCCATCGAGACGCTGCGGCGCGTCGAGAACCCGGAGCAGCAGAAGCGCCTGCTCGCGATCATCGCGGAGGACGCGGTGCGGATGGACCGGCTGATCGGCGACATCGCCGACAGCTCCCGCGTGGATGCCGAGTTGTCGCGCACGGTGTCGGAGCCGGTGGACATCGCACCCATCCTCTCGACGCTGGCGGAGCTGCAGGTGGCGACGCGGGGGGAGAACGACCCCTCCGTGGAATTGGACGCGCCGGCCTCCCTCGTGGTCCGGGGTGTAGAGGGACGGCTGGTGCAGGTGCTGCGCAACCTCCTGGGCAACGCGCTCTCCTTCTCGCCGCCCGGCGGCAAGGTGCGGGTGCGGGCGAGGGCGACCGGCGCGGTGGCCGAGATCGCCATCGAGGACGAGGGGCCCGGCATTCCCGAGGCGAAGCTCGAGGGTATTTTCGACCGCTTCTACTCCGAGCGGCCGCAGGGCGAGCGCTTCGGGCAGCACTCCGGCCTCGGCCTGTCGATCTCCCGCCAGATCGTGGAGGCGCTGGGCGGACGGATCATGGCGGAGAACCGCCGCAACCCCGACGGGAGCGTGGCCGGGGCGCGCTTCGTGGTGCGGCTGCCGGTGGCTTGAGCCGGCTTCGGTGACGCTGGGGGAGAGAATGAATTCTCTCCCCCAGACCCCCACTCATCTTTTTCTCTCTGTTGGAGATGCTGGACGGCCGGCGCGCCTCGGGTCGTGGACCCGAGGCGACGGCACGCGAAGGAAGGTTCTGCGACAGCCAGAGGGGGGTCCAGGGGCCTCAGGCTCCTGGCGGGAGAGGTCTGGAGAGGGCAGCGCCCTCTCCAGGAGCCGCCGGGGATCACCCCTCGCGCGGCAGAGGGTTGCGCCCGCGGAACTCGGGGCTGGCCAGAAGGATGCCGCGAACCTGCCGCACCGAGTAGCGCCCGGCGTAGAGATCGAGGGCGGCCTCTTCCGCCTCTCGGTCGAGCAGCCAGCGGAAGAGGGCGGCCACGTCCTCGCGACTGGCCTGACGGTCGCGCTCGAGGCGCCTTCGGCCTTGCTGTTCCAGCAGGGCGGCGAATTCGTTGCGGCGGAAGTTGCGCTGTCGCTTGCGGGCGTCCGCGATGATGCCGGCCACCTGGCTGCCGACACCGGCGGCGACATGGTGCTCGGGGCCTTCGACCCATTGCATGCGGTCGAAGCCGAGGTCGTTGAAGCGCGCCTGGTGGAAGGATGCGCCTTGGGCGCCGATGTAGCGGCCGAAGCACACGTCGGTCATCACCCGGGCGATGCCGAGAGCGTGGCAGCCGACCGTCTTGATCGCGTCCTGCGAGGTGTGCGGGCCCGCGACGTCGAGGCCCTCCATCCAGCGGTAGATCGCCATGTGGTCGCGCCAGGCGTAGTCGGCGCCGTCGAGGATGGCGTCATAAGGGGCCATCCAGTCGCGCAGGCGCCGCCAGGGCTCGCGCTTCAGGCCGAAGGCCCAGTGGTGGTCCAGCATGACCAGCCAGGCCTCGGGGCCGGGCGGCAGGGCGTTGTGGTCGCCATAGGCGGCGAAGTAGCCGATGCGCGGGTCGCGGTCCGCGACGGCGCGCAACTCCTCCATGATGCGCAGGTATTCGGGGCCGAGCTCGAGGTCGTCCTCGAAGAAATACGCGCAGTCGGCATCCAGTGCCTCGAAGGCGAGGACCTCGCCGCGGCGGATATTGGCGGCGATGCCGAGGTTGACGCGGGAGGCCGCCACCTGGCCGCGCGGGAAATGGGCGCGGAAGGCGGCGATGGAGGCCTCGATCTCGGCGTCCTCGGCGTAGCGCAGGCCGGTGCGGGCGGAGACGGCGCCGTCCTGCAGGAGGAAGACGCGGCGGGGATCGAGGGTGACGCCGCGCTGGCGGAGAAGGGAGGCGCAGACGCGGTCGAGATAGGCGGGACGGTTGAAGCCGACGATGATGACGGGAATGTCGAGCACCCGGGGGGCGGGTTCGCCGTGGAAGGGCGGGGTGGCCAACGCGTTGCTCAACCGGGTTCTCCTGGTCTCGCGCCCTCGCTAGGACGCGGCGAGGGCGAAGGCAACGGGTTGGATGCACGGCCCGCGCGCTCTTCCACCCGCCGGTGAGCGGCGGGCGTGTCGTGCCGCCCTTCAGCCATCCTCCCGCCCGAGTTCGAGGGCGCGGGCATAGACCTGGCGACGGGGCAGGCCGGTGGCGGCGGCGACCATGGCGGCGGCGTCGCGCAGGGACTGGCCGGCGGCGAGGGCGGCGCGGAGCCGGTCATCCACCTCCTCCGCGCCGCCGGTGGTCTCGGGGGCCGGGCCGACGACGACGACGATCTCGCCGCGTGCCGGGTGGGTGGCGTAGTGAGCGGCGAGCTCGGGCAGGGACGCGCGCCGCACCTCCTCGAACCGCTTCGTCAGTTCGCGCGCGACGGCGGCGGGGCGGTCGCCGAAGCCCGCGGCGAGGGAGGCCAGGCATTCGGCCAGCCGGTGCGGCGCCTCGAAGAAGATGAGCGTGGCGGCGAGGCCCGCGCCCTCGGCGGCGCGAAGCCGCCCGATGGCCTCGGCGCGGGCGCCCTCACGCGGGGGCAGGAAGCCCATGAAGAGGAAGGGCTGGGGCGGCAGGCCGGAGAGGGTGAGGGCCATGACCGCCGCGTTGGGTCCGGGCACGGCGGAAACCGGCGCGCCGGCCTCCATCGCGGCGCGGGCGAGGCGGTAGCCGGGGTCGCTGACCAGCGGCGTGCCGGCGTCGGAGACGAGGGCGATGCGCGCGCCGCCGAGAAGGCGCTCCAGCAGGCGCGGCACCTCGCGCGCCTCGTTGTGGTCGTGCAAGGGCTGGAGGGGGGCGGAAATGCCGTGGCGGGCGAGGAGAGGCGCGGTGACGCGCGTGTCCTCGCAGAGGATGAGCTCGGCGCCGCGGAGGGTCACGACTGCGCGGGAGGAAAGGTCCCCCAGGTTGCCGATGGGGGTCGCGACCAGCCATAACCCAGGAGCCAGCCCGGCGGACGCGCCGAGAACCGGGCCCCCGGCACCCAGTTCCTCACCAGAAGGGGGCTCGCTTGCATCCTGATCCGTCTCGGGGCCCTGCCCTGGCCCCCCGGTCTTCCAGTCCGGCAATCCGCGTCCCCCGCCCGTTCCCGCGCCCAATCCGGGGCCTGAGCGCCGTGGCGGCGCTGCTGGCCCTTGTGGGCCTGGCGGCCTGCGCGCCGCAAGTTCCGCGCGCCCAGTTCTATGGCGGGCCCGCCGCGCCGCTCTTCGCGGGCGGGCCGCAGGCGCCCGCCCAGGCGCCGGTCGCGCGCGTCGCGGTGCTGCTGCCGATGAGCGGGCCGCAGGCGGCGCTGGGGCCGGCCATGCTGAACGCGGCCACCATGGCGCTGTTCGAATCGGGCGCGCGCGGGGTGGAGCTGGTGCCGCGCGACACCACGGGTTCTTCCGGCGGCGCCTCGGAGGCGGTGCGCTCGGCGCTGGCGGAGGGCGCGCGGGTGGTGGTGGGGCCGCTGACCGGCTCCGAGACCACGGCTGCGGCCGGGCAGGCGCGGGCGGCGGGGGTGCCGGTGATCGCCTTCACCAACGACGTGGAGCAGGCGGGCAACGGCGTCTGGGCCGCGGGTCTGACCCCCTCGCAGCAGGTGCGGCGGCTGCTTGTCTCGGCGCAGGCGGCGGGGATCCGGCGCATGGGGCTGGCGGGGCCGGATGGGCCTTTCACGCGGCAGCTCGCGAACGCGCTGCGCAATGCCTCGCGCGAGGCCGGGATGTCGCCGCCGGTGATCGTGACCTATCCGGGCTCGGCCTCGCGCCCGCAGGCAGCGGGGCAGGTGGTCGCCCAGGCCGGGACGGAGGCGATCGGGCTGCTGATCCTCGGTGAGAGCGGGGCGCAGGCGCGCGAGATGGCGGCCGCCCTGGCCGCGGCCGGGGTCGGCGCGCCGGGCACGCGGCTGGGCGGGCCGGCGCTCTGGGCCGGGGATGCCTCCCTGGCTTCCGAGCCGGCGCTCGCGGGTGCCCTGATACCCGGACCCGACCCCGGCGCGCGCGCGGCCTTCGAGGCGCGCTACGAGGCGGCCTTCGGCACCCGGCCGCCGCGGCTGGCCGCCACAGCCTATGACGCGACCTCGGCCGCGCTGCGCTCCGTCCGGCCCTTCGATCCGACCACCCCCGCCGCGCTGCCGGTCGGCGAGCCGCTGCAGGGGGCGGAGGGCGCCTTCCGGCTGCTGCCGAACGGGCAGGTGCAGCGGGCGCTGGCCGTCTACGCACTGACCTCGGGGGCCGAGCCGCAGATGGTGGAGCCGCCGCTGATGCCGGGGGCGGCGGGCTCGTAACCCTGGCGGCGGCCCGACTCTGACCCCCCCGCGCCCGCCCCTGCTCGACGTGCTGCGCGCCGCCGGGCTGCTGGGCGGCGTGCCGATGCTCGTGCTGCTGGTGCTCGGCCTTTCCGGCCGGGCGGACGGGGTGGCGGTGGTGCTGGGGCTGCTGGTGACGGCCCTCGGGGCCTTCCTGCTCGGCCGGGCCTGGGTGAGGACGCTGGCGGGGCTGGAGGCGGACCTGCGGGCGGCGGTCGAGGGGCGGGCGCCGGGCCCCACCCCGCGCCCGCTGACCCGGGTTGCGGGGCGGGTGACGGAGCTGGCCGCCCGCCTGGCCCGGAGCCTCGCGGAGCGGGAGGAGATGGTGGGGCGCCTCCGCCGGGCGGATGCCGCGATCATCGAGGCGCTGCCGGACCCGCTGATCGTGCTCGGGGCCGACCGGCGGCCGCTGCGGGCGAATGCCGCCGCGCGCCGCTTCTTCGGGGGCGAGGGGCCGGCGCCCGCGACCGCCGATACCGCGGCCTTCCTGCGCCACCCCGGCATCGCCGGCGCCGTGGACCGGGCGCTGGCCGAGGGCGTGCCGCAGGTGGCGGAGGCGGTGCTGCCGGTGCCGGTGCCGCGCGACCTCTCGACCCAGGTGATCCCGCTCGACCCGCCGCTCTCGGACGGCGGGCGGCTGCTGGTGGTACTGGCGGACCGCACCCAGGCGCGGGCGGCGGAGCGGATGCGGGCGGATTTCGTCGCCAATGCGAGCCACGAGCTGCGGACGCCGCTCGCCTCCATCATGGGCTTCGTGGAGACGCTGCGGGGCCCGGCGGAGGGCGATGCCGAGGCGCGCGCGCGGTTCCTCAAGATCATCGCCGAGCAGGCGGAGCGGATGCGGCGGCTGATCGAGGACCTGCTGGGCCTCTCGCGCATCGAGATGACGGAGCACCAGGCGCCGACCGGCAGCGCCCGGCTGGACGAGCTGGCGCGGGGGGAGGCGGAGGCGATGGCGCCGATCTTCGCCGCGCGGGGGGCGCGGCTGGCGCTGGAGCTGGAGCCCGCGACGGCGGCGCCCGCCGATCCCGGGCAGCTCTCGCAGGTGCTGCGGAACCTGATGGAGAACGCGGTGCGCTACGGGCGGGAGGGCGGGCAGGTGGTGCTGTCCGTCCGGGCGCTGACCGCGCCGGAGGGGGCGCTGCCGCCAGGGGTGCTGCTGCGGGTGGCCGACGACGGACCGGGGATCGCGCGCGAGCACATCCCGCGGTTGACGGAGCGCTTCTACCGCGTGGATGCGGGGCGCTCGCGCGGGGTGGGCGGCACGGGGCTGGGGCTGGCCATCGTGAAGCACATCGTCTCCCACCACCGCGGGCAGCTGCTGATCGAGAGCGAGCCGGGGCGGGGGACGGCGATGCGGGTCTGGCTGCCCGGGCATTGAGGGCGGTGGGTCCGGGGGGCAGCACCGCCGGGGAAGTTCGAGGATTCCGCCGTTCGGCCCTGGTCCCGGCGGGGCCGAAAAAATAGAAGGGGCGCCGGGAGGAATTCTTCTCCCGTCCCGGCCCGACATCCTTCTTCGGGCGGGGCACCCTCAACGAGCCCCCGGCGCTCCAACCGCCGGCCGGCCAGGAAACCCCTTCCATGCAGCGCGTCTTCTCGGGCATCCAGCCCTCCGGCGTCCCCACCCTCGGCAACTACCTGGGGGCCATCCGCAACTGGGTGCCGATGCAGGACACGCACGAGGCGATCTTCTGCGTGGTGGACCAGCACGCCATCACCCAGTGGCAGGACCCGCGCGAGCTGACGCGGCAGACGCGGGACATGGCGGCGGCGCTGCTGGCCTGCGGGCTCGATCCCGCGCGCTGCACCCTGTTCGTGCAGTCCCACGTGCACGCGCACACGCGCCTGGCCTGGATCTTCAACTGCGTGGCGCGGATCGGCTGGCTGAACCGGATGACGCAGTTCAAGGACAAGGCGGGCAAGGACCGCGACAATGCGGGCGCCGGCCTCTACGTCTATCCGAACCTGATGGCCGCCGACATCCACGCCTATCACGCCACGCGCGTGCCGGTGGGCGAGGACCAGAAGCAGCACCTGGAGCTGGCGAACGACATCGCCGAGAAGTTCAACCACGACTACGGCGTGGAGTTCTTCCCGCATATCGACGCGCACATCATGGGCGTGGCCGCCCGCGTGATGTCGCTGCGCGACGGCACGAAGAAGATGAGCAAGTCGGATCCCTCCGACCAGTCGCGCATCAACCTCTCCGACGACGCCGACACGATCTCGCTCAAGATCCGCCGCGCGAAGACCGACCCGGAGCCGCTGCCCTCGGAGATGCAGGGGCTGGAGAACCGGCCGGAGGCGCGGAACCTGGTGGGCATCCTGGCCGCCATCACCGACACGACGCCGGAGGAGGTGCTGCGCCAGCACGGCGGACAGGGCTTCGGCACCTTCAAGGGGATCCTGGCCGACGCGCTGACCGCGCATCTCTCGCCCATCGCGGCGGAGACGCGGCGGCTGCTGGACGATCCAGGGGCGGTGGACGCGCTGCTGCGGCGCGGTGCGGAGCGCGCGCGGGCGATCGCGGAGCCGATCGTGGCGAAGGCGGAGGAGCTGGTCGGCTTCCTGCCGCCGCGCTGACGCCGCCCCCATGATGCTGAGCACGTCATGCTGAGGGGAATCCTCACCGTCGGTGTCTGGACGCTGGGCAGCCGCGCGCTCGGCTTCCTGCGGGACATGCTGATCGCGGCCAGCCTCGGCGCGGGGCCGATCGCCGACGCCTTCTTCATCGCGCTGAAGCTGCCGAACCTGTTTCGCCGGCTCTTCGGGGAGGGCGCCTTCAACGCGGCCTTCGTGCCGGCCTTCGCGGGCACGCTGGCCGTGTCCGGCCCCGTGCAGGCACGGGCGCTGGCCGAGCGCATGTCCACGCTGATGACGCTGTGGCTGACGCTGCTGGCGACCCTGGGCATCCTCTTCATGCCGCAGGTGATGACGGTGCTGGCGCCCGGCTTCACCGACGACCCGCTGCGCTTCGGGCTGGCCGTCGAGATGACGCGGATCACCTTTCCCTATCTCGTCTTCATCTGCCTCACCGCGCTCGTCTCGGGCGTGCTGAACGGGTTGGATCGCTTCGCCGCCGCCGCCGGGGCGCCGGTGCTGTTCAACCTGCTCTCGATGGGCGCGCTTTTCGCGCTCTCGCCTTTCGTCGCCACGCCCGGGCACGCGCTGGCCTGGGGGGTGACGGTCTCGGGGGCGGCGCAGCTGCTGCTGGTCTGGGTAGCGGTCGCGCGGGCGGGGATGCCGATGCGCATCGTCTCCCGCCCGAGCATGACGCCGGAGGTGCGGGCGGTGCTGCGGCGGATGGGGCCGGGGCTGATCGGCGCGGGGGTGACGCAGCTCAACCTGGCGGTGGACGTGATCATCTCCTCCCTGCTGCCGGCGGGGGCGGTGTCCTACCTCTACTACGCCGACCGGATCGGGCAGCTCCCGCTCGGCGTCATCGGGGCGGCGGTGGGCACGGCGATGCTGCCGCTGCTGTCGAAGCAGTTGCAGGGCGGCAAGCCACTCTCGGCGCACCGGACCATGAACCGGGCGATCGAGCTCTCGCTGGCGCTGGCCCTGCCGGCGGCCGCGGCGCAGGCGCTGCTGGCCTGGCCGATCATCTCGGGGCTTTTCGTGCGCGGCGCCTTCGGGGAGCTGGAGGGCGCGGCGACGGCGGCGGCGCTGACGGCCTATGCGCTGGGGCTGCCGGCCTTCATCCTGGTGAAGGCCTTCGTGCCCGGCTTCTTCGCGCGCGGCGACACGGCGACGCCGGTGAAGGTGGGGCTGGCGGTGGTGGCGCTGAACCTCGCGCTGAACCTTCTTCTCACGCGCTACCTCGCGCATGTGGGGATCGCGCTGGCGACGGGGCTCTCGGCCTGGGTGAACGTGATCGCGCTCGCCTGGCTGCTGCGGCGGCGGCAGGCCTGGCGGCCGGACCGGCGGCTGCGCCGGCGCGTGCCGCGTCTGCTGATGGCGACGCTGGCGATGGCGCTGGTGCTGTTGGCGCTGCGCGCGGTGGTGCCGGAGCCGGTCGGGTCGACCATGCGGCTGGCGGTGCTGGCGATGTATGTCGCGGTCGGGCTGGTGACGTATTTCGGGATCGCGCAGGCGATCGGCGCGCTGCACCTGGCGGAGATCAGGCGGCGGCCCCGCAGTGCGCCGGCGTCTCCATGAAGGGTTTACTCCTGGGGCATTAGGATTGCGGACGTTCAGCCGGAAAGTCAGGGCATGAGCACGGACGCTGCAAAAGGCGGCGGGAAGGAACGGATGGGGGCCGCTTGCGGCGCCGCTTGGCGCGCCCCTATGCTCGGGGCGGAGGCGCTCGGTCGCGAACGCCCGTATGGGGTGGGTCGGTCCGGGAAGGGTCCTGCGCATGGGCGAAGTCCGGGCGATCGGCCGCGGTTCCGCCGTGGCGCCCCCGCGCGGTTGCCGCTGACCATGCGATGCGTCCTGGCCGGGCCGCGCCCCGGCACCAACGCCCTCGCCACTTCACGCCGTGCCCCCTCGTTCCCGTCGCGAAGGGGCGGGCGGGGCGCCGCGCACCTCATCCTCCGACTATCCGTGGCAACATGAAGGACCACTCAATGAGCCTCATCAGCAAGCGCGTCATGGTCACGGGCGGCGCGGGCTTCCTCGGGTCCCATCTCTGCGAAAGGCTGCTACAGGACGGGCACGAGGTGCTCTGCGTGGACAACTTCTTCACGGGGCGGCGCGCGAACATCGCCCATCTCCTCGGCAATCCGCGCTTCGAGCTGCTGCGGCACGACGTGACCTTCCCGCTCTATGTCGAGGTGGACGAGATCTACAACCTCGCCTGCCCGGCCTCGCCCGTGCACTACCAGCACGACCCCGTGCAGACGACGAAGACGAGCGTGCTCGGCGCGATCAACGTGCTCGGCCTTGCCAAGCGGCTGCGCGTGCCGGTCATGCAGGCCTCGACAAGCGAGATCTACGGCGACCCGACGGTGCACCCGCAGCGCGAGGAGTACTGGGGCAACGTGAACACGCTCGGTCCCCGCGCCTGCTACGACGAGGGCAAGCGCTGCGCGGAAACGCTCTTCTTCGACTATCACCGCCAGCACGGGCTGCAGATCAAAGTGGTGCGGATCTTCAACACCTACGGGCCGCGGATGCATCCCGACGACGGGCGCGTGGTGTCGAACTTCATCGTCCAGGCGCTGCGCGGCGAGGAGATCACCCTCTACGGCGACGGCGAGCAGACGCGCGCCTTCTGCTATGTCGACGACCTCATCGAGGGCTTCCGGCGCATCATGGGGACGCCCGCGGCGGTGACGGGGCCGATCAACCTCGGCAACCCGCACGAGATCACGGTGCGCGAGCTTGCCGAGCGCATTCTCCTGCTGACGGGATCGCGCTCCCGCCTTGTCTTTCGCCCGCGGCCGCAGGACGACCCGACGCAGCGCTGCCCGGACATCACCAAGGCGCGCGAGCTTCTGGGCTGGGCGCCGAACGTGAAGCTGGAGCTGGGGCTGGAGCGCACGATCGCCTATTTCGACCGGCTGCTCTCCTCGGGCGGCGAAATGCAGCCGCGGGAGAGCGCGGCGCTGCTCTGACGAGCATTCCGCCGGGAGGGAAACCGGGCTCGCTGCCCCTCGCTGCACCGGGCTTGGGGCGCTTGGGCGCGAGCGTAGCAGGTGCGTCGATCCGTGGGGACCGCGCGGGGCGGTGCCCTGCCTGCGAGAGTCACGCCCCGTTTGCTCCGGAGAGGGCGCCGCCCTCTCCGGCGTTCAAGGCAGTGCCCCGAACCCGGGCAGGAGCCCTGTTCGATCCGTAGGCTCACCCACGGACCTGCATTCGGCTGGCGGGGACGGATGTCCTGCTGGCGGGTCCCCTGGTGCCTTCCCGCGGGTGCAATCTCCCGGGGTCCAGGCAAGGCGCACCGTCCGCTCGGCGCTCCGATGGGCCGAAGACGCGCCCTTCGGCAGGTTCGGGGGAGGGAGAAGCCTTCCTCCCCCGGTGTCACCAGCGGCGCGACATCAGGGCTGAGAACCGGTGCCCTGAAGCGGTCGGGGAGAAAGGGGCTTGCGTCCTAGCGCCGCCACAGACGCCCGTCAGGGCGGACCGGGAAGTCCGCGTCGAGCTCGGCCAGGCGCTCGCGGTAGCGGGCGAGATAGGCGGTGTCGTCCAGCGTCTCCATGAGGTCCAGGTCCTCGGCCGCGCCGATCTCGTGGTAGATATCGAGGTTGGCGAGGTCGGGCTGGGGCAAGGTGCCGGCGCGACGATCCTCCTGCATCTGGCCGTAGAGCGCTTCGAGCGAGCGGACCAGGCCGGGGGTGTCGAACAGGGTGCACGTGTCGCGGCTCGCCTTCAGCCGGGCGCGAAGGGCCGCGAGTTGCGGCCTATCCCTGGCGAGCTCGATCGCCCGCGCGACATAGGCTTCGGGTGTGTGGCAGACCATTTCGGGCAGGCCGGCCGCGGTGACGAGGCTGGCACAGACGCGCGTCGCGAAACTCCGGCCCGAGAGCGCAAGGATCGGCAGCCCGACCCAGAGGGCATCGGAGGCGGTCGTGTGCGCGCCATAGGGAAAGTTGTCGAGGAACAGGTCGGCGAGCTGCATGCGCGCCAGGTGCTGCGGGTTCGGCATGCGGCCGGCGAAGATCAGCCGGTCCGGGGCGACACCGGCGGCCAAGGCCTGGGCGCGCAGTCGCTCATTGGTGTCGGCGGTGCCGCTGAACAGCCAGAGCACACTGTTGGGCACCTCGCGCAGGATGGTCATCCAGCGCGCGAAGCAGCGGGGTGTCAGTTTCTGCATGCCATTGAGGCAGCAGAAGACGAAGGCATCCTCCGGCAGGCCAAGCTGTTGGCGCGTGGGCGCGGGCGCCACCGTGCGCTTGCGGTCGTTCGGCTGGTAGCAGGGCAGGCGGAGAACCTTCTCGGAGTAGTAGGTCTCGCTCTCCGGGGGAATGATCACGTTGTCGGCGACGATGTAGTGATGGTAGGGGCTGCCCATCGAACCCGGAAAGCCAAACCAGTTCACCGCGACCGGCGCCGGGCGCATGGCGAAGACCTTGGTGCGCGCGTCCTTGGTGTAGCCGTTCAGGTCCACCAGGATGTCGATGCCGTGCTGCCGGATGAGCTGGGCCGCGCGGGCGTCATCGATCCCGTTCAGGTCCGTCCAGTGGTCCACCGCGCGCTTGGACCGCCGATGTGTCTCGTCCGATGTGTTGATGCCGCAGTAGTAGGCGAAGACCTCCACGTTCTCGCGGTTATGCGTCTCGAGCACATCGGTCATGGCGAAGCCCACGGCATGGTCCCGGAGGTCGGAAGAGACATAGCCGATCCGCAGGCGGCGCCCCGGCTCAGGCGCGCGCGGAACCTCCATCAGCCGCGGGCGGGCCGGACGGCCGATGGAATGGCGGGCGTAGTTGTAAGCATTGGCGAGATGGAAGATGGGATCGTCGGTGTGGTAGGCGGCGGAGAGCGGCGAGATCGCGGACTGGAGCTTGGGTGCCTCGAGCCGGTTGCTCGCGGCCAGGACGGGCCATTTGCACTGCCGCTGCCGTAGCGCGATCAGGTGCTGCATCACATCCGGCTGGTCGTGGTTCAGCTCGAGAGACTGGCGGAGCGTGTCCTCGGCAGCTGCATCCTCCTGCGCGGCTTCGAGCACGCGGCCGGCCTGCTTCAGGGCGAGCAACTTGTAGGTCAGCGCGTCCGGCGTCACGGCCGACTGCGCGCTGACGAAGGAGAGCCAGGTTTCCACGGCAAGCCCGGCTTGGCCCATCCGCTCCAGCAGGCCGCCCAGGTTGATATAGGGCGGGCCGAAATCTGACTTGAGACGGATCGTTTCCCGCAGGGCATTGATGGCGCCGGGCAGGTCGCCGGAGTCGGAGAGGCAGACGGCGTAGTTGAAGTAGATGGCTGGCGCGCCGGGATGCCCGTTATTGAGGGCAAGCCACGTCTTGTAGAGCGTCAGGGCGAAGGACAGGTCGTGGGCGGCAAGGCGCCCCGCCTCGCCGATCAGTTCCTCGGCCGTCATCTGCCGGGCATTGATCCGGGCCAGGGCTGCCGCCAGTTCCGCCGCGCCAGCATGGACCGGAGGCGCTTGGATTTCCGCTTCGGACAAGGAAGCAACTCCTTTTTGGATCCCGCGTCGGCCGGGCCGATCTGCTGGCCCTACCGTTCCGCCTTGTTCACAAGTTTGATGCCCCGCGCCACGACAGGCAACCTGCCTTGGCGCCTTTGTCGAGATGGATCGTGAGCGGGCCGGGGAGTGACCCGGCCCGTCCCGTGCTCAGCTGAGCAGCGTCAGCAACGCGTTGACCTGGCTGGTATTCATCGCCTGCACCTGGGTGGTGGTGAAGGCGGCGCCCTGCGTGGTGGTGAACGCGGCGATATCCGACGAGTTGAAGCCCGAGAGCTGGCTCGTGGACATGGCCGCAATCGCCGTGGTGCTGAAGCTGCTGGCCTGAGTGGTGGTGAGTGCCGCGATCTCCGTGCTCGTCAGGCCGCCGACCTGGGTCGTACTGAACGCGCCGATCTGCGTGGTGGTCAGGGCGCCGACCTGTGTGGTTGTCAGCGCCCTGATGGTCGTCGCGGTCAGGCCACCGAACTGGGTGGTCGTCAGTGCCGTAATATCGGCCGGGGTCAGGCCGCCAACTTGAGCCGTGGTGAGAGATCCGAGCTGCGTGGAGTCCAGCGCGCCCACCTGATTCGTGTCCAGTACCGCGATCTGCGTGGACTTGAGGCCGGCGAGCTGGGCGGTCGTCAGCACCGCGATGTCGGTGGACTCAAGCCCGCTGATCTGGGTTGTCGTCAACGCCGATAGCTGCGTGGACTTCAGGCCGCCGACCTGGGTTGTGCTTAGCGCTGCCAGCTGCGTTGAGTTCAACCCCGCCAGCTGGGCGGTGGAGAGCGCCGCCACCTGCGTGGATGTAAGACCACCCAGCTGGGTCGTATCCAGTGTTCCCAATTCGGTGGTGGTAAGCCCGCTTAGTTGAGTCGTGGTGAGTGTGCCAAGCTGGGTAGAGGTCAGGCTGCCAACCTGTGTCGTGGTCAGGGCGGCGAGGACTGCTGTCTTCAGCCCGAGGATCTGGGTTGTCGTGAGTGCTGCCAGATCGGTCGTCTCGAAACCGACGATCTGGGCGGCGGTCAGTGAGCTCAGCTGTGTGGAGGTGAGGCCGGCGAGCTGGGCGGTGTCGAGGGCGCCGAGCTGGCTGGACTTGAGACCGGCGAGCTGGACGGTGGAGAGGGCGCCGAGCTGGGCGGAGGTGAGGCCGGCGAGCTGGGTGGTGGTGATCGCGCCGAGCTGGGCGGCGGTGAGGCCGGCGAGTTGGGTGGTGGCGAGCGCGCCGAGTTCGGTGGTGGTGAGGCCGCCGAGCTGGGTGGTGTTGAGCGCCGCGAGCTGGGTGGCCTTGAGGCCGGCGAGCTG
>NZ_JONP01000014.1 GCF_000711725.1 Roseomonas aerilata DSM 19363
CATGGGTAAGGCGAAGTTCGAGCGGACGAAGCCGCACTGCAACATTGGCACGATTGGCCATGTGGACCACGGCAAGACGTCCTTGACGGCGGCGATCACGAAGGTTCTGGCCAAGACGGGCGGTGCGTCGTTCACGGCGTACGACCAGATCGACAAGGCTCCCGAGGAGCGGGCTCGCGGGATCACGATCTCGACGGCGCACGTGGAGTACGAGACGGCGAACCGCCACTACGCGCACGTGGACTGCCCTGGCCACGCCGACTACGTGAAGAACATGATCACGGGCGCCGCGCAGATGGACGGCGCGATCCTGGTGGTGTCGGCGGCGGACGGCCCGATGCCGCAGACGCGCGAGCACATCCTGCTGGCGCGCCAGGTCGGCGTGCCGGCGCTGGTGGTGTTCCTGAACAAGGTGGACATGGCGGACCCCGACCTGCTGGAGCTGGTCGAGATGGAGGTTCGCGAGCTGCTGTCGTCCTACCAGTTCCCGGGCGACGACATTCCGATCATCCACGGCTCGGCGCTGATGGCGCTCGAGGACAAGCAGCCGGAGATCGGTGAGCAGGCGATCCTGAAGCTGATGGAGGCGGTGGACGCCTTCATTCCGCAGCCCGAGCGCGCGGTGGACCTGCCGTTCCTGATGCCGGTCGAGGACGTGTTCTCGATCTCGGGCCGCGGCACGGTGGTGACCGGTCGCGTTGAGCGCGGGATCATCAAGGTGGGCGAGGAGGTCGAGATCGTCGGCCTGAAGGACACCGTGAAGACGACGGTGACGGGCGTCGAGATGTTCCGCAAGCTGCTCGACAGCGGGATGGCGGGCGACAACATCGGGGCCCTGCTGCGCGGCACGAAGCGCGAGGACGTGGAGCGCGGGCAGGTTCTGTCCAAGCCCGGCGCGATCACGCCGCACACGCAGTTCAAGGCCGAGGCCTACATCCTGACGAAGGAGGAGGGCGGTCGCCACACGCCGTTCTTCACGAACTACCGGCCGCAGTTCTACTTCCGCACGACGGACGTGACGGGCGTGGTGCAGCTGCCCGAGGGCGTGGAGATGGTGATGCCGGGCGACAACGTCGCCATGACGGTGGAGCTGATCGCGCCGATCGCCATGGACCAGGGCCTGCGCTTCGCCATCCGCGAGGGCGGCCGCACCGTCGGCGCCGGCGTCGTCGCGAGCATCGAGAAGTAAGATGGCCGCCGACGCCCAGAACATCCGGATCCGCCTCAAGGCGTTCGATCACCGCGTGCTGGATGGCAGCACGCGGGAGATCGTGAACACCGCGAAGCGGACCGGTGCGCGGGTGCGGGGTCCTATCCCGCTGCCCACGCATATCGAGCGGTTCACCGTGAACCGTTCTCCGCACGTCGATAAGAAGTCGCGCGAGCAGTTCGAGATCCGGACTCATCGCCGCCTTCTCGACATCGTCGACCCCACCCCGCAGACCGTGGACGCGCTGATGAAGCTCGACCTCGCCTCGGGCGTGGATGTCGAAATCAAGATCTGAGTCTGAGGGGCGCATACACCATGGCCGCGAAAGATGGCCGCACTGGCCTGATCGCCCGGAAGCTGGGCATGTCCCGGCTCTTCAACGACGACGGCTCCACCGTGCCGGTGACGCTGCTGCACGTGGATGACGTTCGCGTCGTGGCGGTGCGCTCCGCCGACAAGGACGGCTACACCGCCGTGCAGCTGGGCGCGGGGCATGCGAAGGCGAAGAACGTCTCCAAGCCGAACAAGGCCCACTTCGCCAAGTCCGGCGTCGAGGCGCCGATGAAGGTGGTGGAGTTCCGCACGGCCGAGGACGCGGTGCTGGAGGCGGGCGCCAAGCTCTCCCCTGCGCACTTCGTCAAGGGCCAGAAGATCGACGTCACCGGCGTGACGAAGGGCAAGGGCTTCGCCGGCGCGATGAAGCGCTGGAACTTCCGTGGCCTCGAGGCGTCACACGGCGTGTCGATCAGCCACCGTTCGCACGGCTCGACCGGTAACCGTCAGGATCCGGGCAAGGTCTTCAAGAACAAGAAGATGGCTGGCCATCTCGGTGTCGAGCGTGTGACCACCCAGAACCTGGAAGTGGCCGGCGTCGATGTTGAGCGCGGCATCCTCTTCATCAAGGGCGCCGTTCCGGGCGCCGCCAATGGCTGGGTCATGGTGCGCGACGCCGTGAAGCGGAAGCGTCACGCCGACGCGCCGTACCCGACGGCCGCGGCCTGAGGATCGAGCGATGCAGATCAAGGTCATCACCCTCGATAACGCCGAGGCCGGCGAGATCGAGCTCCCGAACGAGGTCTTCGGGGCCCAGCCGCGCGCCGACATTATGGCGCGCGTGGTTCACTGGCAGCTCGCCAAGCGCCGTGCCGGCACCCACAAGGTGAAGGGCATGGGCGAGGTGTCGGGCACGACGAAGAAGCCCTATCGCCAGAAGGGCACCGGCAATGCTCGTCAGGGCTCGCTTCGCGCGCCGCAGTTCCGCACCGGTGGTGTGGTCCACGGCCCGGTCGTGCGCAGCCACGAGTACAGCCTGCCGAAGAAGGTCCGCCGCCTGGGCCTGATCAGCGCCCTCAGCCAGAAGGCTGCCGAGGGCAAGCTCTTCATCCTCGACGCGGCCGCTCCGGGCGAGAGCGCGAAGACGAAGACGCTTGCGGCTCAGCTCAAGGCGCTCGGCTGGACCAGCGCCCTGGTGTTCGATGCGACCCCGGACGAGGGCCTGGTGCGCGCCGCGCGCAACCTGCCGAAGTTCCAGGTGATGCCGACGGTGGGCGCCAACGTCTATGACATCCTCCACCACGACGTGCTCGCGGTCACGCGGGCGGGCGTCGAGGCCCTGAAGGAGCGCCTGTCGTGAGCGGCACGCAGACCAAGAAGCCGGTCGTCACGCCCGAGCGGATGTACCAGCTGATCGTTGCCCCGGTGATCACCGAGAAGGCGACCGTCCTGAACGAGACCGGGCAGGTCACCTTCAAGGTGACGCTCGACGCCACGAAGCCTGAGATCAAGGCCGCCGTCGAGACGCTGTTCGGCGTGAACGTCACCGCTGTCAACACGGTGGTGGTGAAGGGCAAGTCCAAGCGGTTCCGCGGCCGTCCCGGCCAGCGCTCCGATTGGAAGAAGGCGATCGTCAGCCTGGCCGAGGGCCAGAGCATCGATCTGACGACGGGGCTCGCGTAAGCCATGGCGCTCAAGCAATTCAAGCCGGTCACGCCGAGCCTCCGCGGCACGGTGCTGGTCAACAAGTCCGAGCTTTGGAAGGGCAAGCCGGTCAAGCAGCTGACGGAGGGCAAGAGCCACTCCGGCGGCCGCAACAACCACGGCCGTACCACCGTTCGGTTCCGTGGCGGCGGACACAAGCAGTCCTACCGCTACGTCGACTTCAAGCGCCGCACGAAGTTCAACGTGCCGGCGACGGTCGAGCGGCTGGAGTACGATCCGAACCGCACGGCCTGGATCGCCCTCCTCAAGTATGAGGACGGCGAGCTCGCCTACATCATCGCGCCGCAGCGCCTCAAGGCGGGTGACCAGGTGATCGCCGGTGAGCGCGTGGATATCAAGCCCGGCAACGCTATGCCGCTGGCCTCCATCCCCGTTGGCACGATCGTCCACGCGCTGGAGATGAAGCCCGGCGCCGGCGCGAAGATCGCCCGTTCGGCCGGAACCTACTGCCAGCTGGTTGGCAAGGATGCCGGCTATGCCCAGGTAAAGCTGATGTCTGGCGAGGTGCGGCTCCTCCGCGCCGAGTGCCTGGCGACGATCGGTGCGGTGTCGAACCCGGACAATTCCAACCAGCAGCTCGGCAAGGCCGGGCGCCGCCGGTGGATGGGCTTCCGTCCGCATAACCGCGGTGTCGTCATGAACCCGGTCGATCACCCGCACGGTGGTGGTGAGGGCCGGACCTCGGGCGGCCGTCATCCGGTCACCCCCTGGGGCAAGCCGACCAAGGGTTACAAGACCCGCACCAACAAGCGCACGGACCGTCTCATCGTCCGTCGCCGCACTGCGAAGAAGGGCTGACCGCGATGTCGCGCAGCGTATGGAAGGGGCCGTTCGTCGACGGCTACCTGCTGAACAAGGCGGAGACGGCGCGGAACTCCGGCCGGAACGAGATCATCAAGATCTGGTCCCGCCGCAGCACCATCCTTCCGCAGTTCGTTGGGCTGGTCTTCGGCGTCTACAACGGCAAGAAGTTCATCCCCGTCCAGGTGTCCGAGAACATGGTGGGCCATAAGTTCGGCGAGTTCTCGCCGACGCGCACCTTCACCGGCCACTCGTCGGACAAGAAGGCGAAGCGGGGCTGAGATGAGCAAGCCGAAGCACGAGCGCAGCCTCGCCGACAGCGAGGCCCAGGCCGTCACCCGGAACATCCGGGTGTCGCCGCGCAAGCTGAACCTCGCGGCCGGCCTCATCCGCGGCCGCCGCGCCCAGGATGCTGTCGCCACGCTGACCTTCAGCAAGCGCCGCATCTCAGACACGGTGAAGAAGACGCTCGAGAGCGCCATCGCCAACGCCGAGAACAACCACAGCCTCGATGTCGACAAGCTGGTGGTCTCGCGCGTCGAGGTGGGCCGTTCGATCGTCATGAAGCGCTTCCAGGCGCGTGGTCGCGGCAAGGCGGCGCGCGTCGAGAAGTGGTTCAGCCACCTGAAGATCGTCGTCGCCGAGCAGCAGCCGGCGCCGGTGGCCGAGGAGGCCGCGTAAGATGGGTCACAAAGTCAATCCGATCGGGCTCCGGCTCGGCATCAACCGCACCTGGGACAGCCGCTGGTACGCCGGCGACGCCGACTATGCCGGCCTGCTCCATGACGACCTGAAGCTGCGCCGCACGCTGCGCGACCGCCTCAAGGGCGCGGGCGTGGCCAAGGTGGTGATCGAGCGTCCGGCCAAGAAGCCGCGGGTGACGATCCACGCCGCCCGCCCGGGCGTCGTGATCGGCAAGAAGGGCGCGGACATCGAGCAGCTCCGCAAGGACCTGGCGAAGATGGCCGGGGCGGAGGTCTCGCTGAACATCGTCGAGATCCGCAAGCCCGAGCTGGACGCCACCCTGGTGGCCGAGAGCATCGCGCAGCAGCTCGAGCGCCGCGTGGCCTTCCGCCGCGCGATGAAGCGTGCGGTTCAGTCGGCCATGCGCCTCGGTGCCGGCGGCATCCGCATCAACTGCGGCGGGCGCCTGGGCGGGGCGGAGATCGCCCGCATGGAGTGGTACCGCGAGGGTCGTGTGCCCCTGCACACGCTCCGCGCCGACATCGACTTCGGGGTCGCGACCGCGAAGACCACCTATGGCACCTGCGGCGTGAAGGTCTGGATCTTCAAGGGCGAGGTCCTTGGCCATGACCCGATGGCCCAGGATAAGCGCGCCGCCGAGCAGGCGCCGCAGCGCTGAGCGACGGACTGAGGAACACGCAACATGTTGTCGCCGAAGCGCACGACGTATCGAAAGGCCCATAAGGGCCGCATCAAGGGCAACGCTAAGGGTGGGTTCACGCTCTCCTTCGGCGGCTATGGCCTGAAGGCGCTTGAGCCGGAGCGGGTGACCGCCCGGCAGATCGAGGCGGCCCGCCGCGCGATCACCCGCGCGATGAAGCGCCAGGGGCGCGTGTGGATCCGGATCTTCCCGGATGTGCCCGTCTCCTCCAAGCCGGCCGAGGTTCGCATGGGCTCGGGCAAGGGCGCGCCCGAGTTCTGGGTGGTCCGGATCAAGCCGGGCCGCATCATGTTCGAGATCGACGGCGTCAGCCAGGAGACCGCGCGCGAGGCGCTGGCCCTGGGTGCTGCGAAGCTGCCGATCAAGACGAAGGTCGTGGCCCGTCTGGGCGCGGCGGAGGCCTGATCGATGACGAAGATCGCGGATGTCCGCGCCAAGACCGCGGACGAGCTGAAGACCATGCTGCTCGACCTCCGGAAGGAGCAGTTCAACCTGCGCTTCCAGCGGGCGACCGGCCAGTTGGAGGCCGTGGGGCGTATCCGGGCTGTGCGCCGGGACATTGCCCGTGTTAAGACCGTGCTGGGCCAGCAGGCCCGCACATCCCAGAAGTCCTGAGAGAGGAGACCGCGGCACATGCCGAAGCGCGTCCTCACCGGGCGGGTAACGAGCGACAAGCAGGACAAGACCGTCACGGTCCTGGTCGAGCGTCGCATCATGCACCCGCTCTACAAGAAGTTCATCCGGCGCTCGAAGAAGTACGCCGCGCATGACGACACCAACCTGTGCCGCGAGGGCGACACGGTCTCCATTGAGGAGTGCCGTCCGATCTCCAAGCGCAAGTCCTGGCTCGTGGTCCAGCGCAACGGCGAGGCGGTTGCCCGCCCGGCCGCCTATGAGCTGCTCGAGAACATCGTGCTGCCCGAGGAGCAGGGCGCATGATCCAGGTCGAATCCAACCTCGACGTCGCCGATAACTCCGGTGCGCGCAAGGTGCAGTGCATCAAGGTGCTCGGCGGCTCCAAGCGGAAGACGGCCTCGGTCGGCGACATCATCGTCGTCTCGATCAAGGACGCCATTCCCCGCGCCAAGGTGAAGAAGGGCGAGGTCCACCGGGCCGTGATCGTCCGCACCGCTTATCCCGTGCGCCGGGTTGATGGCACCGCCATCCGCTTCGACAACAACGCGGCCGTTCTGATCAACAAGCAGAACGAGCCGATCGGGACCCGCATCTTCGGGCCGGTCGTTCGCGAGCTGCGCGCCCGGAAGTACATGAAGATCATCTCCCTGGCTCCGGAGGTGCTGTGATGGCTGCGAAGATCCGCAAGGGCGATCGCGTTCAGGTCCTCACCGGCAAGGACAAGGGCAAGCGCGGCGAGGTGCTGTCCGTCTCCCCGGAGACGAACCGCGCCGTCGTGCAGGGCGTGAACATGGTCAAGCGCCACACGAAGCCGCAGGGCATGAACCAGCCCGGCGGCATCCAGGAGAAGGAGGCGTCCATCGACCTCTCCAACCTGGCGGTGATCGACCCGAAGAGCGACAAGCCGACCCGCGTCGGCTTCCGCATGGACGGTGACAAGAAGGTCCGGGTGGCGAAGGCCTCCGGCGAGGTGATCGCATGAGCGACACGCAGGAGAAGGTCCGCGGCGAGAACGTCGCGGGCGAGCAGCCCCGCCTGCAGCAGGAATACTTCGCCTCGATCCGTCAGGCGCTGATCGAGGAATTCGGCTACAAGAACCCGATGGAGGTTCCGAAGCTGGAGAAGATCGTGATCAACATGGGCGTCGGCGAAGCCGCGGGCGACCAGAAGAAGCTCGACGCCGCCGTCGCGGAGCTGACCGTCATCGCCGGTCAGAAGCCCGTCAAGACGAAGGCGAAGAAGGCGATCGCCGGCTTCAAAATCCGCGAGGGCCAGGCCATCGGCACGAAGGTGACGCTGCGGCGCGCCCGGATGTACGAGTTCCTGGACCGGCTGGTCACCATCGCGCTGCCGCGCGTCCGCGACTTCCGTGGCATTTCGGGCAAGGGCTTCGACGGCCGTGGCAACTACGCCATGGGCCTGAAGGAGCAGATCATCTTCCCGGAGATCGCCTACGACAAGGTCGAGGCCATCCGCGGCATGGACATCGTTTTCGTCACGACGGCGAAGACGGACAAGGAAGCGAAGGCCCTGCTGAAGGGCTTCCGGCTTCCCTTCGTCAACTAGTCTTGGAAAACCACCGGGCCGGCGCACTTCGCCGGGTCCGGACAGGTTCCGGAGGATACTGATCGAATGGCAAAGACTTCGTCAGTCGAGAAGAACAACAGGCGCAAGCACCTCTCGTCCGCTCATGCGGCCAAGCGGGCTGCTCTGAAGAAGGTCGTGATGAACCGCGAGCTGCCGGTGGAGGATCGCTTCGAGGCGACCCTGAAGCTGGCGCAGCTGCCGCGCAACGGGGCGAAGGTCCGCGTGCGCCTGCGCTGCGAGCTGACCGGTCGTCCCCGCGGCAACTATCGCAAGTTCCAGCTCAGCCGGAACATGCTGCGGGATCTCGCGTCCAGCGGTCAGATTCCCGGCCTCACCAAGGCCTCGTGGTAAGGGAGGAGAGCACAAATGCAGCTTTCCGATCCGCTGGGTGACATGCTCACCCGCATTCGCAACGGCCTCCGCGCGCGTCAGTCTCGCGTGGTCTCGCCGGCCTCCCGCCTGCGCTCCGACGTCCTCGACGTCCTGAAGCGCGAGGGCTACATCCGCGGCTACCGCGGCGAAGAGCTTCGTCCCGGCATCAAGGTGCTTGAGATCGAGCTCAAGTACGCCGAGGGGGAGCCCGCCATCAAGGAGATCACCCGCGTGTCCAAGCCGGGCCGCCGGGTCTACTCCAAGATCAAGGAACTGCCGAAGATCTACAACGGTCTCGGCATCTCCATCCTCTCCACGCCCCGCGGGGTGATGAGCGACCTCGAGGCCCGCGCTGCCAATGTCGGCGGCGAAGTCCTCTGCCGCGTGTTCTGACGGAGGGCAGGGAACATGTCTCGCGTCGGTAAGTATCCGGTGAAGGTTCCTTCGGGCGTGACCGTCACGCTCGAGGCGGGCACGGTCGTGGCGAAGGGCAAGCTCGGCGAGCTGCGCCTTCCGGTCACGGAGAAGGTGGACGTCACCATCGAGAACGGCGAAGTCGCCGTGGCGCCCCGCGGCGATGACCGCGCGGCCCGCACGATGTGGGGCACCACGCGCTCCCTCATCAACAGCATGGTCACGGGCGTCTCCACGGGCTTCACGAAGTCCATGGAGATCACGGGCACCGGTTATCGCGCGGCAGTGCAGGGGAAGGAGCTTGTCCTGAACCTCGGCTACAGCCACGAGATCCGCTACGCGATCCCCGAGGGCATCAAGATCACGACCGAGCGCCCGACGGCCATCAAGGTCGAGGGTGCCGACAAGCAGCGCGTCGGCCAGGTTGCGGCGGAGATCCGGGCGTATCGCGGTCCCGAGCCCTACAAGGGCAAGGGCATCAAGTACGATAACGAGACGATCCTCCGGAAGGAGGGTAAGAAGAAGTAATGTCGAACAAGCTCGCACTGACGCAGCGTCGCCGTTCGCGCACGCGCTACCAGATCAAGCTAAAGGGCGCGGGGCGCGTGCGCCTCTCCGTCCACCGCTCCGGCCGCCACATCTACGCCCAGGTGATCGACGACAAGGCGGGCCGCACGCTCGCCGCCGCGTCCACCCTGGAGAAGACGGTCCGCGAGGCCGGCCGTACGGGCGCCGACCTCGACGCGGCGTCGGCCATCGGCAAGCTGGTGGCCGAGCGCGCGCTCGCAGCCGGCGTGACCGAGGTGGTCTTCGACCGCGGTCCCTATATCTATCATGGCCGGGTCAAGGCCCTGGCGGACGGCGCCCGTGAGGGCGGGCTGTCGTTCTGAGGAGCCGATAGAATGGCATACGCACCGCGTTCCAACGCGCCGCGTCCGGGTGGCGAGGGCGGCGACGCCGACCGCCGCCGCGGCCGTGGCCGCCGCGACGACAACCGCGACAACCGTGGCGCCGATCGCGAGAATGACGAGTTCAAGGACAAGCTCGTCACCATCAACCGCGTCGCCAAGGTGGTGAAGGGCGGCCGTCGCTTCTCCTTCGCCGCCCTGGTCGTGGTCGGTGACGAGAAGGGCCGCGTGGGCTGGGGCGCCGGCAAGGCGCGCGAGGTCCCGGAGGCGATCCGCAAGGCGACGGAGCGGGCCAAGCGCGGCCTCATCCGGGTGCCGATGCGCGAGGGCCGCACGCTGCACCACGACGTGATCGGCGAGTTCGGCGCCGGCCGCGTGATCCTGCGGGCGGCGCCCGCCGGCACCGGCATCATCGCCGGCGGCCCGATGCGCGCCGTCTTCGAGGTGCTGGGCATGGGCGACGTCGTCGCGAAGTGCACGGGCACCACGAACCCGCACAACATGGTCAAGGCGACCTTTGCCGGCCTCGCCCGCTGCACCTCCCCCCGGGCGGTTGCGGCCCGGCGCGGCAAGAAGGTGGCCGACCTGCTCCCCAACCCGCCCCGCGGCGGTGCGGAGACGACGGCGGAGGCCGCCAATGTCTGAGACGACGAAGCAGACCGTGAAGGTGACCCAGACCGGGTCGCCGATCGGCCGCAAGCCCGGCCAGCGCGAGACGCTGATCGGCCTCGGGCTGAACAAGATGAACCGGTCGCGTGAGCTCGAGGACACCCCTGCCGTGCGGGGGATGATCCGCAAGGTCGCGCACCTGGTGAAGGTGGGCTGAACCATGAAGCTCAATGAACTGCGCGACAACGAGGGCGCCCGCCCGAAGTTCAAGCGCGTCGGCCGGGGCATCGGCTCCGGCAAGGGCAAGACCAGCGGGCGCGGCGTCAAGGGCCAGAAGGCCCGTACGGGCGTCTCGCTCAACGGCTTCGAGGGTGGTCAGCTTCCGCTGTACCGCCGCCTGCCGAAGCGCGGCTTCAAGAACATCTTCCGCATCGAGTACGCCGTGATCAACGTCGGCACGATCGAGAAGGCGCTTGAGGCCGGTGTCCTCCCGGCCGGTGAGACGGTCGATGAGGCGGCGCTGGTGAAGGCCGGGCTGGTTCGCGTCGGCAAGAAGGCGGGCGTCCGCCTGCTGGCGAAGGGCGCGATCAGCCGCCCGGTCACCATCTCCGTGGCCGGTGCCTCTGCGGCGGCCGTTCAGGCGGTTCAAGCCGCTGGTGGCAGCGTCACCGTGCGCGAGGCTGCGACCGAGGAAGCGCCGGCTGCTTGATGCCGGTGGCTGGCGCCGCTAACTGATCATTGGACCTTTCTGCGGCGCCGCGGGTAAAATCCGCCGGCGCCGCAGTCGTAAGAGAGGGCATTCCCATGGCGTCCGCCGCCGAGCAGCTCGCGGCCAATCTCAACCTCGGCGTGCTCTCGCGAGCGACCGAGCTGAAGAGCAGGCTCTGGTTCACCCTGGGCGCCCTGCTGGTCTACCGCTTGGGCACCTACATCCCCGTTCCGGGCGTGGATGCGGCCGTCATGGCCGAGATCCTATCTCAGCACGGCGGCGGCATCCTCGGGATGTTCGACATGTTCACCGGCGGCGCGCTCGGTCGGATGACCGTCTTCGCCCTGAACATCATGCCCTACATCTCGGCGTCGATCATCGTGCAGCTGATGTCGGCCGCCATCCCCTCCTGGGAGGCCCTCAAGAAGGAGGGCGAGTCCGGGCGGAAGAAGCTCAACCAGTACACCCGCTACCTGACCGTCGTGATCGCCTTCTTCCAGGCCTACGGTCTTGCGATCGGGCTGGAGGGCATGCGCGGCAACTTCGGGGCGGCGGTGCTCGATCCAGGCCTGTTCTTCCGTGTCTCCTGCATCACCACGCTCGTCGGCGGAACGATGTTCCTGATGTGGCTGGGCGAGCAGATTACGGCCCGGGGGGTCGGCAACGGCATCTCGCTGATCATCTTCGCGGGCATCGTGGCCAACCTGCCGCACGCGCTAGTTTCCACCCTGGAGTTGGGCCGGACGGGGGCCCTCAGCCCCTTCTTCATTCTCTTCTTCCTGCTCCTGGCACTCGCCGTCATCGCCTTCGTGGTCTTCATGGAGCGCGCCCAGCGAAAGATCCCGGTGCAGTACCCCAAGCGCCAGGTCGGCAACCGCATGTTCGGCGGTGATTCGACGCACCTGCCGCTGAAGCTCAACACGGCCGGCGTCATTCCCCCGATCTTCGCCTCCTCGCTGCTCCTGCTGCCGGCGACCTTCTCGGGCTTTGCGGCGAACCAGGGGGAGGACACCTGGGTGACGCGCATGGCGGCGCTGCTGGCCCATGGCCAGCCGCTCTACATGGGCCTCTATGTCGCCCTGATCATCTTCTTTGCCTTCTTCTACACGGCGGTCGTGTTCAACCCGCAGGAGACGGCCGACAACCTCAAAAAGTACGGCGGCTTCGTGCCGGGCATCCGCCCCGGCGCCTCGACGGCCGAGTATTTCGACCGCGTTCTCAGCCGGCTGACGCTGGTGGGGGCGATTTACCTCTGCATTGTCTGCCTCCTGCCGGAGTTCCTGATCAGCCAGTACGGCGTGCCGTTCTACTTCGGTGGCACGAGCCTGCTGATCATTGTCTCCGTGACGATGGACACGGTGGCCCAGGTGCAGTCCCATCTCTTCGCCCACCAGTACGAGGGGCTGATTCGCAAGTCCCGCGTCGGCGGGCGCGGCGGTCCTGCCCCCGTTACCCCCCGCGGAGGAAGCCTGCGCCGATGAACCTGATCCTCCTGGGCCCGCCTGGGGCCGGTAAGGGCACCCAGGCCAAGACCCTCCAGGACCGCTACGGCATCGCGCAGATTTCCACGGGCGACATGCTCCGGGCCGAGGTTAAGTCCGGCTCGGCCATCGGCAACGAGGCGCGCGCGATCATGGAGCGCGGTGACCTCGTACCGGATGCCATCATCACCGCCATGCTGGCGCTGCGGGTGCAGAAGCCCGACTGCGCCGGCGGCTTCATCCTCGACGGCTTCCCCCGCACGGTGCCACAGGCCGAGGCGCTGGACGTGATGCTCGGCGAAATGGGCCTCGCGCTGAACCACGTGATCGAGCTCCAGGTGGACGACGCCGCCCTGGTGGAGCGCATCGCCGGTCGCTTCACCTGTGCCTCCTGTGGCACCGGCTACCACGACCGCTTTAAGCCGACCCAGCAGGCCGGCGTCTGCGATGTCTGCGGAAGCCACGAGTTCATCCGGCGCGCCGACGACAAGGCCGAGACGGTGGCCGCCCGGCTGGACGCCTATCATCGCCAGACCGCGCCGCTGCTTCCCTATTACCAGGCGCAGGGCAAGCTGCACCACGTCGACGGCATGGCCGATATGGGCAGTGTCGCCAAGCAGCTCGCGGCTATTCTCGATGCTCCCGCAAGCATTGCTTGACTCAGCGGGGCCGGGCGCCTAAATCGCCCGTCTTCGCGGCCGGCCCCATTTGGCCGCGATCCCGCTTGCACGGACGGTCCCCGTCCTCCACCGATTGGTCCTGCCGCCGCCGCGGTCGGGCCAGGATCACCTCGCCGGGCGGCCTCGCCGACCGGCCCGAACGGAGCGAACGCTCCAGGAGAGCACCGTGGCGCGTATCGCCGGCGTGAACATCCCCGACAACAAGCGCGTGCTGATCTCGCTGCGCTACATCTATGGCATCGGCCCGAAGAATGCGGCCGCCATCTGCGAGAAGCTCGGTATCCCGGCGGAGCGCCGCGTGAACCAGCTCTCCGAGGATGAGCTGCTTCGCCTGCGCGCGACGCTGGACAACGACTACCGCGTCGAAGGTGACCTCCGGCGCGAGGTCGCGATGAACATCAAGCGGCTGATGGACATGGCCTGCTACCGTGGCCTGCGCCATCGTCGCGGCCTGCCGGTGCGCGGCCAGCGTACCCACACGAACGCCCGCACCCGCAAGGGCAAGGCCGTCGCGATCGCCGGCAAGAAGAAGGTGACGAAGTAAGATGGCGCGTCAGCCGAACGCCGGGTCCCGCCCGCGCAAGAAGGAACGGAAGAACATCTCTTCCGGCGTGGCTCACGTCCTCGCCTCCTTCAACAACACGATCGTCACGATCACCGACAGCCAGGGCAACGCGATCGCCTGGTCGTCCTCGGGCTCCCAGGGCTTCAAGGGCAGCCGCAAGTCCACGCCCTACGCCGCCCAGGTGGCCGCCGAGGACGCGGGCAAGAAGGCTCGCGAGCACGGCATGGAGACGCTCGAGATCATGGTCTCGGGCCCCGGTTCGGGCCGTGAGAGCGCGCTACGCGCTCTGCAGGCCGTCGGCTTCTACGTGACGGCCATCAAGGACGTGACGCCCATCCCGCACAACGGCTGCCGCCCCCGCAAGCGCCGCCGGGTCTGAGAGGGAGGGTATCACCACCATGAGTGGCGCGATGGATCGCAACTGGCGTTCCCTGATCAAGCCCGAGCGTCTCGACGTGGAGGGGGGCAACGACCCCTCCCGCACTGCGACCATCGTGGCGGAGCCGCTGGAGCGCGGCTTCGGCATGACGCTCGGCAACGCGCTGCGCCGCATCCTGCTGTCCTCTCTCCAGGGGGCGGCGGTCACGGCCGTGCAGATCGAGGGCGCGCTGCATGAATTCAGCAGCCTCCCCGGCGTCCGCGAGGACGTCACCGACATCGTCCTGAACATCAAGCGCCTAGCCATCCGCATGCAGGGCGAGGGTAGCAAGCGCCTCTCGCTCACGGCGACGGGCCCGGGCGAGGTGACGGCGGGCCAGATCCAGGTGTCCGGCGACATCGAGATCGCCAACCCGGAACTCGTCATCTGCACCCTCGACGACGGCGCGAAGCTCAACGCCGAGCTGACCGTCGCGACGGGCAAGGGCTATGTCCCCGCCTCCGAGAACCGCCCCGAGGACGCGCCGATTGGCCTGATCCCCGTGGACGCCATCTACTCGCCCGTCCGCCGCGTGGCCTACCGCGTGGAGCCGACCCGCGTCGGCCAGCGCACGGACTACGACAAGCTGGTGCTGACGGTTGAGACGGACGGCACGGTCACGCCGGATGACGCGGTGGCGCTCGCCGCACGCATCCTGCAGGACCAGCTGCAGCTCTTCATCAACTTCGACGAGCCGCGCGAGGCGCGGGCCGCCGAGGTCGAGGACGACCTGCCGTTCAATCGCAACCTGCTCCGCAAGGTGGACGAGCTCGAGCTCTCCGTCCGCTCGGCGAACTGCCTGAAGAACGACAACATCGTCTACATCGGTGATCTCGTTCAGAAGTCCGAGCAGGAGATGCTGCGCACGCCGAATTTCGGCCGCAAGTCGCTGAACGAGATCAAGGAGGTTCTCACCTCCATGGGCCTCGGCCTCGGCATGAACGTCCCCGGCTGGCCGCCGGAAAACATCGAAGATCTGGCGCGGAAGGTGGACGAGCCGTTCTGACGGCCGTCCGGGAAAGGTAGAGACAATGCGTCACGGAATGGCCGGGCGGAAGCTTAACGTCACCTCCGCCCACCGGATCTCCATGTTCCGGAACATGGCGACCAGCCTGCTCAAGCACGAGCAGATCACCACCACACTGCCGAAGGCCAAGGAGCTGCGCCCCTACGTGGAGCGCATCATCACCCTCGGCAAGCGCGGTGACCTGCACGCCCGCCGCCAGGCGGCCGCGCAGATCCGCGACGAGGCGGTGGTCCGCAAGCTGTTCGACACGCTGGCGCCGCGCTACGCGGCCCGCACCGGCGGCTACACCCGCGTGCTCCGCGCCGGCATCCGCTACGGCGATGCCGCGCAGATGGCGGTGATCGAGCTGATCGAGCGCGACGTGGCCGCCAAGGGCCTCGACAGCGGCCCGCGGCCTGAGGTGGCTGAGGAAGAGACCGCCGAGGCGTGAACACGCCTCCACGGAAGATCGGTAGGAGGGCGGGTGGGCAACCACTCGCCCTCTTCCTTTTGGCGCTGCTCATCGGACCGGCGCTGGCCCAGCCTGATCGCGCTCCCTCTGCCCTTGAACTTGCCGGGCAACCCGTCCCGGCCCTTGCAGCCCATCCGGATGTCACAGTCCTGCTGCGCTCCGTCGCGCGCGGGCGCCAGACCTACGTGCTCCGCCATCTCCGTGCCCCCGAACCGGGCAGGCTCAGCGTGGCTGAGGACCGGTACGTCTTTGGCTGGACCTGCGACGGCGGCGAATGCGCGGAGGCTGGCCTCTTTCTCGGCTATGACACGCGCACGGAGCGCCTCTACCTGCTCCTCCTCGACGAGGGCGTGGCGAGCCTCACCGTGCCCACCCGCCGCTCGCCCTGGCCGGTGCCGATGGCTGAGGCAGTTCTGGCCATGAAGCCGGATTTACAGCACTTCCACTCGGAGTGAATGAAAGAGCGGGCCGGGTACCGCCCCGCAACGCCCGCCTATTCTGGCCGTTCCCTTCATGAATCCTAGAAGGAAACCCACCGCGATGGTGCGCTGGACAATTGGCCTTGCCGTGCTCTTTGCCCTGCTGGCACTCCTCGCGCGGGTGCTGCAGTTTGGCTTTTCGCTCGCCCTACTGGCTGTGGCTGGCGTTGCCCTGGTGGTGGCGATCGTCGCGGGCTTGGGTGCCAAGGCGACCTCCGGCAGCCCGCCTGACCGCACGCCCTGAGCCCGCGTTCATTCCGCGCGGATGCCGGCCTCGCGCACCAGCGTAGCCATCGACTCGCGTCCCTCACGCACGAAGCGGGCAAAGTCGGCGGGGGAGGAGCCCACGGGAAGGGCGACGATCTGATCCAGGCGCGCCCGCACCTCAGGATCCGCGAGGGCGCCGGAGACCGCTTCGTGCAGCCGGGTCGCGACGGCCATCGGCGTTGCGGCGGGCGCAAAGAGTGCGCACCACTCGGCGATGGTCAGGCCCGGCAGCCCGGCTTCCGCGAAGGTCGGCACATCGGGCCGCGAGGGTAGTCGCGTCTCCGTCGCCACAGCCAGGATCCTTGCCCGTCCGGAGTCGGCGATCGGCCCCGCTGAAAGCGCGGTGATGAAGGTGCCGTCCAGCACGCCCGCCGCCAGGTCGCGTGCCGCGTCCGCGCCGCCACGATAGGGCGCATGGGTTAGCTCGATCCCTGCCAGCCGTTGCAACTGCGCCAGCGCCAGGTGCCCCGCCGTCGCATTCCCCTGCGTGCCGATATTCAGCGCGCCGGGCCGCGCCTTGGCGAGGGCGATGAACTCCCCGAGGTTGCGGGCGGGGCTCTCCGACTTCACTGCCAGCACCTGCGGGAAGGTAGTGGCCAGCGTCACTGGGAGGAAGGCGGTTGCGTAGTCGAAGGAGAGGCCCTTGAGCAGGCTCGGGTTCACAATGTGCGAGGAGGCGTCCCAGAGCAGCGTGTGCCCGTCCGGCGCGGCCTGGGCCACTGCCGCGCCACCGTTGGAGCCGCTGCCGCCCGTGCGGTTCTCCACCACCACGCTGACGCCGAGCCGCTCTCCCATCTTCGGAGCCAGAACGCGCGCCGCACTGTCCGCCGCACCTCCGGCCGCGAAGGCCACGATCAGGCGGATGGGCCGGGTGGGATAGGCTGCCTGCGCCCGGGCCAGCCCCGGCAGGGCAAGCCCCGCTGCAACTCCCGCCAGCGCCCGACGATGCAACATGGAAAGTCCTCCTTCGCCCCTCCCACGGATGGAGGCCGCGCCGGGCGCCCTCGTCAAGTGCTGCGGCCTGCCCTTGCCGGGGCGCGCCCGCGCGCGCTTCATGCGGACCACCACGGATTTGGCCACCGGAGCCCCGAATGCGCGTCAGCGTCGTGCAGATGAATCCCGGCGCCGACAAGGCCGCCAACATCGCCCAGGCCGAGCGCCTCGCCGCCGCCGCGATCGAGGCCGATCGGCCCGACGTCATCGCGCTGCCGGAGATGTGGACCTGTCTGGGCGGAGACCGCGCCACGAAGCTTGCCGCCGCCGAACTCCTCCCCGAGCCCGGCTCGAATGCTCCGGGTGGGGAGGTCTACGAGGTGTTGCGCGCCATGGCGGTCGCCAACCGCATCCACGTCCATGGCGGCAGCATCGGCGAGCGCGTGGGCGACCGGCTGCGCAACACGAGCCTTCTCTTTGCGCCCGATGGTCGCGAGGTTGCCCGCTACAGCAAGCTCCACCTCTTCGACATTACCGCCCCTGACGGCACCGGCTACCGCGAGAGCAGCACCTACGACGCTGGCAGCGCCATCGTCACCGCCAGGGCCGGCGACACGCAATGTGGCCTGGCCATCTGCTACGACGTGCGCTTCCCCGAGCTCTTCCTCTCCCTCCGTCAGGCAGGCGCCGAGCTGATCTTCCTGCCCGCGGCCTTCACCCTGCAGACCGGGAAGGACCACTGGGAGGTGCTGATCCGCGCCCGCGCCATCGAGACACAGTGCTGGATAGCGGCCCCTGCCACCTGGGGCCAGCATATGGAGCCCAAAGGGCCCCGCTATACCTATGGCCACTCCCTCGTCTGCGATCCCTGGGGGCATGTCGTCGCCCGCTGCTCGGACGGCACCGGCTGGGCGACCGCACGGATTGATCGGGCGCTCACCGCCCGTGTCCGCGCCGACATGCCCGTGCTCGAGCACCGGCGCCTGCCGCTCGAAACCCAGCGGCCCCCCTCCGCGGCATGACGGCCGCTCTTCTCGGGGGCACCCCTGATCCGGACGCTCCGCGCGAACTTCCAGCCGACCTTCGTGGCCGCATCACCTTCCACGCCGCCGCCACCCCGGAGGCGGCCACCGCCTACTCGCGGCTCGCTGCGCTCTACGGGGACGCCCCCGTGGAAGAAGCCGTGGTCATTGTCGCCCTAGGTGGGGACGGCGCCATGCTGGAGACCCAGCACCGGTTCCTTGGCCGCAACCTGCCTGTCTATGGCATGAACCGCGGCAGTGTTGGGTTCCTGATGAATCCCTACCGGGAGGAATGTCTGCCGGAGCGCCTGCGTGCCGCCCAGGCCGCGTTCCTCCAGCCGCTGCGCATGCGGACGACCAATGCTGATGGTGACACCGCGGAGGCGCTGGCGATTAACGAGGTCTCCCTGCTCCGCGAAACCCGCCAGGCCGCCAAGATCCGCATCCTCGTGGACGGCAAGGTCCGCCTGCCGGAGCTGATCTGCGACGGCATCCTTGTCTCCACCCCCGCCGGCAGCACGGCCTACAACCTCTCGGCACACGGGCCAATCATCCCGCTCGGGACGAACCTGCTGGCGATGACGCCCATCTCCGCCTTCCGCCCGCGGCGGTGGCGCGGCGCCCTCCTGCCGGGCAACGCCTCCGTTACCTTCGAGATCCTGGAGGCGGAGAAGCGCCCCGTGGCCGCGGTGGCCGACTACACGGAGGTCCGCGACATCCGCCGGGTGGAGATCTGCGAGAGCACGAGCCACCGGCTGACGATGCTTTTCGACCCGGACCAGGGATTGCCGGAACGCATTCTGGCCGAGCAGTTCACTGTCTGAAACGGGCTGCCCGGATCAACCCGGGCAGCCCACCCGTTCAGGCGGCCTTCCGCAGGCGGTCCACCAGCGCACCGATTTCTGTGCGTAGTGCCTCGCCACTTTCGGCCATCTCGTCGCTCGTGCGCTGCAAGCCGACGACGGCGAGGCGCGAATCCTCGGCGGCACCAGCGATCTCACTCATCGTCCGGTCCGCCGCGGAAGCTCCCTGTGCCGCACCCGCCACACTGCGGGCGATCTCCTGCGTTGCGGCGTGCTGCTGCTCCACGGCTGCGGCGATGCTCCCGGCAATGGTGGAAAGCGTATCGATGGTGCCGCCGATGCCCTGGATCGCTTCAACCGCCGCCGTGGTCGAGGCCTGCATCCCGGTGATCTGCGCCCCGATCTCCTCGGTCGCCTTGGACGTCTGGGTGGCGAGGCTCTTCACCTCGCTCGCGACCACGGCAAAGCCACGCCCGGCCTCCCCGGCCCTTGCTGCCTCGATCGTGGCGTTGAGCGCGAGAAGGTTCGTCTGCCCGGCGATGTCGTTGATCAGCCGCACGACGTCGCCGATCCGCGCCGCACCCTCGGCCAAGCCGCGCACCGTGGCATCGGTCGCCCGCGCCTGGGCTACGGCCTGCCCGGCGACAGCCGCGGCCTCTGAGACTCGCCGGGCGATCTCCTGGACGGAGGAGGCCATCTCCTCGGCAGCCGCGGCGACGGTTCCGGTGCTCTGCGCGGTCTCCCTTGCACTGACCGTCCCGTCGGCCGCGCGCTCCGCTGTGCTGACCGCAAGCCCCGTCAGCGCCGCCGCCCCCTCGCGAACGGCTGCCGCCGAGGACTGAACGCGGTGCGCGATAGCCTCGAGACCGCGCTGAACGTCATCGGCAAGCGCCAGCGTCGCCTGCCGCTCCCGCGCCGCCGCCTGCTCGTTCCGCGCGGCGGCCTCGGCCTCGGCCTGACGGGCGCGCCCGACGACGTTCTGCATCGCCGAGATGGCGCGGGCGAGCACCCCGATCTGGTCGCGGCGCGTGCTGGCGGCCTGGGTATGTGCGTCGATCGTGGTGTTCCCCTCGGCGACCCCCTGAACAGCCGCGGCCAGATGCCCGATCGGCCGCAGCGACTTGGCGATGATCAGCCACAGGGCCAGCCCGCCCAGCACCAGCGCGCCGCCGCCGGTGATCCCGGCGCGCAGGCGCATGCCGGCCAACGTGGCGTCGATCTGATCGAGCGTCGCGCCATGGGCGGCCATCCCCAGCACCCGCCCCTGGGCGTCCTTCAGCGGAACGAAGCGGGAGATGCGCGGCACGCCGTTCAGCGCGAAGCGCTGGATCAGCGGCTCGCCGCGGCGCAGAACCATCTCCAGCACCGCCGGCTCGGTGACCTTCGTGTTCAGCACGCGCGGCGCGACGGCACCGCTGACCGCCACCCGCACGTCCTTGTGCATAATCGCCGCCGAGTTGCCACTGGCCCTCTCCAGCAACTCCACGCCCTCGCTCCAGCCGTTCAGGCGGTGCTGCCCGGCATAAAGCCCGTCGGCACGCTCCTCCAGCGGGCCGAGTTCCTTGATCCGCTCCACCAGCATGTTCAGGCGCGATTCCACGCCCAGCAGGAGTTGCGCCGTGAGCTCGGCCTCGGCCTTCTGCAGCAGCAGCCAGTTGCTGCCGCCCAGGGCAAGGGAGAGCAGCAGCAGCGCTCCCCCGATCAGGCGCGCGCTGAGCGGCACGCGGTCGAGAAGGCGGGATAAAGTTCTGCGCATTGGGAGGTCCGGAAAGCCGAGGGGATCCGCACCGTCCCATGCAAACGTGAAAGCTTCGTGTCACCCGGCGGGTGGAACGGCCTTCTGGCCGATCCTCGCAAATGGCTTCAGCCGAGAAAGCTGTCCAACGCCGCCAGCACCTCCTCCGGCGCTTCCTCGGCCAGGTAGTGCCCGCTGTTCACCGGGCCGCCGGCGATCGTTCCGTCCGCGAAGTCGCGCCAGAGCTTCAGCGGCTCGTACCACTGGCCGATCCGCCCCTTCGCACCCCAGAGAACGAGCATCGGGCATCCCACCCGCACCCCCGTCGTGCGCGATGCCCGATCGTGCTCCAGGTCGATCCCCGTCGCCGCACGATAGTCCTCGCAGATGGATTCGACGGTGCCGTCCAGGTGCAGGGCCGCGATGTAGTCGGCCCGCGCCTCCGGGTGGAAGAAGCCGTCGTCCTTCGGCTCGCGCGAGGTCTGCAGGCGGAACCAGTCCTCCACATCCCGGCGGATCATCCGCTCGGGCAGGGGGTGCTTCTGCGCGAGGAAGAACCAGTGCCAGTAACCGAGCGCGAAGCCCATGTCCGTGCGCTCGAAATGCGCGAGGGTCGGCACGATGTCCATCACGCAGAGCCGCTCGACCCGCGCCGCGTGATCCAGCGCCAGGCGGTGAGCCACCCGCGCGCCCCGGTCATGGGCGACGACGCCGAAGCGCTCATGCCCCAGCCCCTCCATCAGCGCCGCCATGTCCGCCGCCATCACCCGCTTCGAGAAGGCGGCGCTGTCCGTGGAGATCGGCGGCTTGCCGCTGAAGCCGTAGCCGCGCAGGTCCGGGCAGATCACCTCGAAGCGCCTTGCGAGAATCGGCGCCACCCGGTGCCACATCGCGTGGGTCTGCGGGTTACCGTGCAGCAGCAGCAGCGGCGGGCCCTCGCCTCCGCGCCGCAGTCGCAGCGACACCCCGTTCGCCTCGCGGGTCTCCTGCGTGAAGCCCTCGAAAATCATGCCGTCTCCCCAAGCACCCATGGCGCCGGCCATGACGGCGGCGCGGAACGAGCGCCTATCCTGGCCCGCCCGCGACGAGCCGTCAGCCCGTTCCCCTGCATCGCGATCCATGCCATCGCTCACCCCAACCGCCGCGCCCGGCGCGGCCCGCGAGAAGGGAAGGGGCCTCTCCATGAGCATCCGCATCACCCGCCGCCATGCGCTCGCCCTGCCCGCCGCGCTCACGGCCGGCACGGCGGCGCGCGCGCAGGCCCCCTGGAGCCCGGGGCGCCCGGTGACGCTCGTGGTGCCCTATCCGGCCGGTGGCCCTACCGACGTGCTCGCCCGCCTCGTCGCCGGCGAGCTGGCGAGGGACCTGAACTCCCCGGTCGTGGTGGAGAACATCGCCGGCGGTGGCGGCGCCATCGGCAGCCGTCGCGTCGCCATCGGCCCGGCGGACGGCACCTCCATCATGCTTGCCTCGAACCAGACCCACGCCACCAACATCTCCCTTCTTCCGGATGGTGGCGGCTACGATCCGGTGCGCGACTTCGCGCCCATCGCGGGGATGGCAGACCTGCAGCATATCCTCGTCGTCCGCCCGGACCTGCCGGTGGGAAGCGTGGCGGAACTGCTTGCCCTCGCGCGCGCCGAGCCGGGCAAGCTCACCTGCGCTTCCACCGGTCAGGGGTCCGCCTCCCACCTCACGCTCGAGCTGTTCCGGACGCAGACCGGCGTGGACATGGTGCATGTCCCCTATCGCGGCTCCTCGCCGATGCTGAACGACCTGCTGGGCGGGCATGTGCAGCTCTCCTTTGCCACCACTCCCACGGTCCTGACCCAGGTGCAGTCGGGCAAGCTCCGCGCCCTCGCCGTTGCCTCGCCCAACCGTTCCCCGCACCTGCCGAACCTGCCCACCCTGGCCGAGGCCGGCGTGCAGGGCGTCGAGGCCGACGCCTGGTTCGCGCTCTTCGCCCCCGCCGCGGTGCCGCCCGCCGCGCTCGCCAGGCTCCGTGAACTGACGCTCGCGGCCATGGAGCGCGAGCCCGTGCGCGCCCGCACCACTGAGGTCGGGATGACCGTCCATGTCCGCCCCGCCGAGGCCATGGCGTCCTTCCTGCGCGAGGACATCGCCCGCTGGGCCGAGGTCATCCGCACCGCGAACGTGAAGCCAGAATAGGGCGGGCCACGCCGGGATGCGCGTCCTCGTCACCGGGGCGGCCGGCTTCCTCGGCGCCCGCCTCGCAGCCGCCTTCGCTGCCGACCCGCGAGTGACCGCCGTAATGGGTCTAGACCGGGTGCCCGCCGCCGGTCCGCCCTCCGGATTCATCACCGCCGAGATGGCCGATTTCGAGCGCGCTGCCCCGATCGCCGACCTCGTGCTCCACGCGGCCGCCATCACAAGCCAGGCCAGCGAGGCCGATCCGGAGGCCGCCCATGCCGTCAACATCGACGGCACCCGCGCCCTGCTCCGTTGGGCCCGCGCGCAACCGAGCCCGCCCCACATTCTCTACCTCTCAAGTGTCGCCGTGCTGGGCCATGGGGAGCCGGTGGCGACGGAGGACGCCCCGCCGGCCCCGCGCTCCACCTACGGCACCACCAAGCTTGTTGCGGAGGCCCTTCTCCAGGACGCCACCCGTCGCGGGGAGGCCGATGCGGTCATTCTCCGCCTGCCCGTGACCATCATCCGCACCGCCACTCGCATCGCTCCGCCCGGCGCCGGCTTTGTCTCGGACCTGATCGACTCCGCCCTGCACGGGCGCCCCTTCACCGCGCCCCTGCCGCCGGACCGCGCCATTCCCGTCGCCTCGGTGAAGGCGGTCACCGCCCTGGCCCTTCGGGCGGCGCTTGAACCTGTGCCCGCCCGGCTGCTGCACGTCCCGTCAATTAGCGCTTCCGCCGACCTGGTCCGGTCGGCTCTTTTGGCCCTCGGCTTTCCGACAAAGGGCATCGGCTGCGCTCCCGATCCGGCCATCCTGCGCCTTGTCGCCGGCTGGCCCGCCCGCCTCGGCACCCTTTATCCCGGCTTCTCCGCGGGCGTCGCGGATACAGGCCTCGAACCCATCATCCGCGCCTACGCCGCCCAGATCGGCCTCGACGAGCGGTCATGAAAATGCCGCCGGCTCCGTTCGGAACCGGCGGCTGACGGCCGCACTGGAAGGGATCAGAGGGCCCTACCGCCCCCGTGCCCGCGCCTTGCGGGCCGCGTAGCGCCGGTCGCGCTCCGCCTTGGCCTCGATCAGGGCGAGCCGCGCCTGCTCTGCAGCCTCGGCCGCCTCCCGGGCCAACTCCGCCTGGCGGGCCTCCTCCTCGGCGATAAGGCGCAGGCGCTCCGCCTCCTGGCGCGCCTTCTCCTCCTCCTTCAGGCGCCGGCGCTCCGCCTCGCGAACCTCGCGCGCCTCGATAATCCGCCGGCGCTCCTCCTGTCGGGCGAGCACGGTCGGGTCATCCGCCGCCGGCCGCGCCTTGAAGCGCTCCAGCAGGGCCTTCTTGGCCTCCGTAGAATTCTTGCTGCGGTCGCTGAACTCTGTGCCCTTGAGGGTTCGCATCGTCGCTCTCTGCTGTGGGATCCCGCGGCTGGTGCTTGGACAGGATAACCGTGTCGGAATGGCCGCGTTGCGGGATGCGCGTCAGGTGGCATCACCCGGCGGAAAAAGAAAGCCTGTTGCCGCAGCTTGCAGCCATGTCCCCGCGGGTGGGCAAGCTCCTCGCTGGCGGCACTTTCCAATCCACTGGTGGAAAAGATGGCCGCCAATCCCAGGGATTGGCGGCCAAGTCAAACAGGGAGGCTTCACGTCTAGGAGACGCGGGATCCAGAAGGACCCGTTCGGGTCAATCACCGAACAACCCGAGGCTAATTCCAGCGCCGTCATGCCCGACGCGCAAAGACCCGTTGCCAGGCATGCGCATTCTGCATCGAGCTTCGCTACGTCCCCGCCAGTTCCGCCACCAGGAAGTCCCGGAACACCGCCACGCGCTTGGAATTTCGCATCTCCTCCGGATAGACGAAGAAGGCTTCGATCTTCGGCGCCTTCATCTCCGTCAGCACGGGCACGAGTTCCGCCAGGTCCTCCCCCATGTAATCGGGAAGTGCGGCCAGCCCGAGCCCGGACCGGACGGCCCGCAGCATGGCGGTCAGTGAATTGACCTCCACCACGGCGCGACGTGGCGAACCCGGCCGGCGCCCGGCTTCGGCCAGCCAGTTGATGTCGTCCACTGGGGGCCGGTAGTCGCCGTAGATGATCAGCCTATGCGCATCCAAGTCCTCCGCCCGGGCCGGCATCCCCGCGCTGCGCAGGTATTCCGGCGATCCCACCACCTTCCAGCCGAAGGTCGCGATGTGCCGCTGGATCAGGTCCGGCTGCCTTGGGGGGTGCATGCGAATCGCGAGATCGGCCTCGCGCATCGCCAGGTCCAGTTCGGTGTCGTCCAGCAGCAGCGTGACGGTCACCTCTGGGTGCAGCTTGAGGAACTTCTCGAGGCGCGGCGCCAGCCAGGTGGAGCCGAAGCCGGTCGTGGTCGTCACCTTCAGCCGGCCCGCCGCCCTCTCCCGGCTCTCCGTCAGCAGCGCCTCGGTCATGGCAAGCTTGGCGAAGACCTCGCGCACCGTCTTGTTCAGCGTCTCGCCTTGCTCCGTCAGGATCAGGCCGCGAGCGTGACGGTGGAAGAGCGGCACCGCGAGGCTCTCCTCCAACGCCTGGATCTGCCGTGAAACTGCCGATTGGCTGAGATTCAGCGTGTCCCCCGCATGGGTGAAGGACCCCGCCTCCGCCACCGCGTGGAAGACCCGCAGCTTGTCCCAATCGAGCGGCATCAGGCGTCCACCGCGTCATAGGCGGCAGGGGAGGGGGCGTCGTCGGGCATATGCGCTAGCCACTTCTCGGCATCGAGCGCCGCCATGCAGCCGCTTCCTGCCGCGGTTACCGCCTGGCGATAGATGCGATCCTGCACGTCGCCCGCAGCGAAGACGCCTGGCACGCTCGTCCGCGCCGAACCCTTCTCCGTCACAATGTAGCCGTCCTCATCCGTCTCCAGCTGCCCGCGGAACAGGGCGGTGGCGGGGTCGTGCCCGATGGCCACGAACATGCCGTGCACCGGCAATTCGAAATGCCCGCCGCCCACCACGTCGCGCAGCTTCAGGGCCCGCAGGGCCGGGAAGCGGTCCTCCGTCGCCAGCGCCGCCTCCACGGTGGTGTTCCAGAGGATCGAGATCTTCGGATGGTTGAACAGCCGCTCCTGCATGATCCGCTCCGCCCGCAGGCTGTCCCGTCGGTGGATGAGCGTCACCTTGGAAGCGAGGCCGGCAAGATAGAGCGCCTCCTCCACGGCGGAATTGCCGCCGCCGATGACCGCCACCTCCTTGCCTCGGAAGAAGAAGCCGTCGCAGGTCGCGCAGGCGGAGACGCCGAAGCCGGACAACTCCTTCTCACCCTGAATCCCGAGCCAGCGAGCCTGCGCACCGGTCGCGATGACCATGGCGGAGGCTTCGTAGTGGTCTCCCGAGTCCCCGACCGCGCGGAAGGGGCGTGCCCCCAGGGCGACTTCCGTCACGACGTCTCCAATGATGCGGGTGCCCACATGCTCCGCCTGGGCGCGCATCTGGTCCATCAGCCAGGGACCTTGCACGGCCGCCGCAAAGCCGGGGTAGTTCTCCACATCCGTGGTGATGGTCAGCTGCCCGCCCGGCTGCAGCCCGGCGACCAGGATCGGCTCCAGCCCGGCGCGCGCCGCGTAAATGGCCGCGGTATAGCCCGCAGGGCCGGCGCCAAGGATGAGGAGTCGCGTGCGGTGGGTCTCGGCCACGTGAATGTCCCGGATGCAATGCAGAGTCGCGGCCGCACCATATCGGTGCGCGTCCCGTGTTGCACCACCCCAGGACCAGCCAAGGAGCCAAGCGCCCTTGAAGCCCTCCCCCCGGACGGGGGATAGTCGCCCCTGTGAAGCACCCGGGCCACACGGCCCGCAACCCAGCCCTCAGAAGCGGTCCCCGTCAGCAGCCCCATGTCGGCCCCGAGAGAAGCACCGCCCTTGAGAGAACTCGGCCCCGCCAGCCTCGACGCGACCGACCGCGAGATCCTCCGTGAGCTGCAGGCCGATGGCCGGATGACCAACGTGGCCCTTGCCGCCCGCGTCGGCCTCTCCGCGCCTCCCTGCCTCCGCCGCGTCCGCCGCCTGGAGGAAACGGGCATCATCCGCGGCTACCACGCGGACGTGGAGCCCGCCGCCCTCGGTTGGGAGATCACCTTCTTTGCGATCGTCGGCCTCGAGAGCCAGAAGCTTCCGGTGCTGGAAGCCTTCGAGGCCATGGTCCGCGAATGGCCCGAGGTGCGGGAGTGCCATATGATCCGCGGCGGTGGCGACTTCCTGCTGCGGCTCGTCGCCCGCAACCCCGCGCACGAGAACGAGCTCACCAACCGCCTGACCGGCGCGCCGACGGTCATGCTCGTTCGCACCCTCCAAACGATCCGTACTTCCAAGGACGAAGCTGGGGTGCCGGTGGAGGGCTGACACCGACGCCATTCCGCGGGGCATCGCGGCGGGCGGGCGCTTTTCCGCCCGGCGCGGCTATCCCCGGCGGACCACGTAGTCCCCGGCCTCCAATGCTGCGACGATCGCCGCGCCCTGCACGGAGTCCCGAACCTCCACCATCAACTCCAGTTCCGCCGTCTGCACGGAGGGGGCGGCGAAGAGGCGCTGGTGACTCACCTCGATCACGTTGCCCCCTGCCGCCGCGACCCGGGTGGAGATGTCGGCAAGGACGCCCGGCCGGTCCGGGATCTCAAGGTGCAGCCGGAGGAAGCGCCCGTCCCGCAGGAGGTTCCGCAGCAGCACGTTGGCGAGGATGCGCGGGTCGATGTTGCCGCCGCAGACCGTGGTCGCTACGCGCTTGCCCGCGAAGAGGGCAGGAAAAGCCAGTACCGCCGCCAGCCCCACGGCCCCAGCGCCCTCGGCCGTCACCTTGGCGTTCTCCGCCAGCACGGCGATGGCCTGCTCCACCACGGCCTCGGGCACCACCAGCACCTCGATGCCCATGTCCCGCAACATGGCGAAGGGCAACTCGCCCACATCGCGGACGGCGATGCCTTCGCAAACCGTGGGGCCGCCGACCGAGACGGGCTGCCCCGCCAGGCGCTGCGCCATGGCAGGATAGCCCTGGACCTCCACGCCATAGATCTTGAGTCCCGGCCGCGCCTCGGCGACGGCGGCGGCGCAGCCCGCCAGCAGCCCGCCCCCACCCACCGGCAGGATCAGCGCGTCCAACTCGCCGGCGTCCTCCAGGATTTCCAGCGCCATGGTCCCCTGGCCGGCGATGACCGCGGGGTCGTCATAGGGATGGACGAAGACCAGTCCCTCGCGCAGCGCCAGCTCATGGGCATGGGCCGCGGCCTCGGCCAGCGTCTCCCCGTGAAGCACCACATTGGCGCCCCAGCCCTCGGTCCGCACCACCTTCGTTGCCGGCGTGAAGCGGGGCATGACGATGGTCGCGGTTACCCCGCGCAGCGCGGCGTGCCGCGCGACGGCCTGGGCGTGGTTGCCGGCGGACATGGCGATCACCCCCGCCGCCCGTTCCCGCGCGGACAGCAGAGCCAGCCTGTTGGCCGCGCCGCGCTCCTTGAAGGCCCCGGTCGCCTGAAGGTTGTCGAGCTTCAGCAGCACCTCGGCGCCCGCGATCCGGCGGATCGCCTGCGGCTCCACCAGCGGCGTCCGCAGCACCGCGCCCCTGATCCGCTCTGCCGCCGCCTGCACGTCGGCCAGCGTCACCGCGGCGGGCGTGATCCCGGCCGGGGCCACCGGGCCAGGCGCCACGGTGTTCGGCGAGGAGGGGGCCACCCCCCGCGCGAGGGACACGCGCCCGCCCCTAGCTGTAGGAGACGGCGGTGATCTCGACGGAGCGGGCCCCGCCCGGGGCCGGCACCTCGACGCTGTCCCCGACCTTCCGCCCGATCAGGGCGCGGGCGAGGGGGGAGGAGATGGAGATCGACCCATTCTTCATGTCGGCCTCGTAGGCGCCGATGATCCGGTAGGTCTTCTCCTCCTCCGTCTCCTCGTCGACGATGGTGACCTTCGCGCCGAAGCGCACCTGATCTCCCGTGAGCCGCGAGACGTCGATCACCTCCACCGAGGGGATGACGGTCTCTAGGTCCGCAATCCGGCCCTCGATGAAGGACTGCTTCTCACGGGCCGCGTGGTACTCGGCATTCTCCGAGAGGTCGCCATGCGCGCGAGCCTCCGCGATCGCCCGGATCACGGCCGGCCGCTCCTCCGCACGCAGGACACGGAGTTCATCCTCGAGGCGCGCGAGCCCCTCGGCGGTCATTGGGAACTTCTGCACGGGCGGTAATCCCCCCAATTGCGGCACGGACTCACGAGAGCCACCCGGCGCGCCCGCGAAGAGCACCGGATGGCCGAAGATGCGGCCGCCGCGCGACCCCTGGGCAAGGCCCGGAGATGCGCGGCGGGAAAAACGCTTTGGGGCGGGCGCCGGCCTTCCCAATCATGGGAAATAACCGGTCCCGCCCCATTCGGCACAGGCCCGCGAGGGTAGCCCCTGCGGTCTGCTACGAGAACGAAGGCCGAAAATACGCCTGCAACGGCGCCACATCAAGGGTTCCGGCCCGGAGTGCCGCGATGGCGTGCACCGCCGCCCGTGCTCCGGCCACCGTCGTGTAGTGCGGCACCCCCTGTGTCAGGGCGCCGCGACGGATGTCGAAGCTGTCGCTGACCGACCGCCCACCACCTGTCGTGTTGATCACGAGCTGAATGTCGCCGGACTTGATGGCATCCACGCAGTGGGGCCGCCCCTCCAGCACCTTGTTCACCACGCGTACAGCCAGGCCCGCCTCGCGCAGCCGACCCGCGGTGCCGCGGGTGGCCAGCAGGTCGAAGCCCATCTCCGACAGGCGCCGGGCGAGGGAGACCGCATGGGCCTTGTCCGAGTCCTTGACTGAGACGAAGGCCGTGCCGCCCTCCGGCAGCTTCACCCCTGCGCCCATCTGGGACTTGAGGAAGGCCCGCTCGAAGGAGAGGTCGAGGCCCATTACCTCGCCGGTGGACTTCATCTCCGGCCCGAGCAGCACGTCCACGCCGGGGAAGCGGTTAAAGGGGAAGACCGCCTCCTTCACCGCGACGTGGCGGGAGATAGTGGTGTCGTCGAGGTTGAACTCGGCCAGCTTCGCCCCCGCCATCACCCGCGCGCCGATCTTCGCCACGGGGATGCCGGTTGCCTTGGCGACGAAGGGCACGGTGCGGCTGGCGCGCGGGTTGACCTCGAGGACGAAGATCTCGCCGTCCTTCACCGCGTACTGCACGTTCATCAACCCGCGCACCTTTAGCGCCCGCGCCATCGCCTCGGTCTCGGCCTTCAGCTCCGTCACGATGGAGGGCGGCAGGGAGTAGGGCGGCAGGGAGCAGGCGCTGTCGCCGGAATGGATGCCGGCCTCCTCGATGTGCTCCATGACCCCCGCGACATAGACCTCGCCCGCTTCGTCGGCGATGCAGTCCACGTCCACCTCGATCGCGTCCTGCAGGTACTGGTCGATGAGGATGGGGTTCTCGCCCGAGACCTTCACCGCCTCCTTGCCGAAGCGCAGCAGCTGCTCGTGGTTGTGGGCGATCTCCATCGCCCGCCCGCCGAGCACGTAGGAGGGGCGCACCACCACGGGGTAGCCGATGCGCTCCACCTCGCGCGCCGCCTCCTCGAGGTTGCGGGCGATGCCGTTCTGCGGCTGCTTCAGGCCGAGGCCCTTCAGCAGTTGCTGGAACCGCTCGCGGTCCTCGGCGATGTCGATCGCCTCGGCCGAGGTGCCGAGGATGGGGATGCCCGCCTTGTCCAGCGCCTGGGAGAGCTTCAGCGGCGTCTGCCCGCCATACTGCACGATGCAGCCGAGCACGGTGCCGCGCTCCTGCTCCTTCCGGATGAGGGCGATCACGTCCTCCTCCGTCAGCGGCTCGAAGTAGAGGCGGTCGGATGTGTCGTAGTCGGTGGAGACAGTCTCGGGGTTGCAGTTGACCATGATCGTCTCGAAGCCGGCCTCGCGCAGGGCGTAGGCGGCATGGACGCAGCAGTAGTCGAACTCGATGCCCTGGCCGATCCGGTTCGGTCCGCCGCCGAGGATCACTACCTTCGTCCGATCGGTCGGATCGCTCTCGCAGACGGGCGCCCCGAAGCCGCCCTCATAGGTCGAGTACATGTAGGGCGTGCCCGAGGCGAACTCGGCCGCGCAGGTGTCGATCCGCTTGTAGACCGGCTTCACGCCGAGCCGCACGCGACGCGCCTCGACCTCCGGCGCCTGCAGCCCCGCGAGCTTCGCCAGGCGCTTGTCCGAGAAGCCGAGCGCCTTGAGCTTGCGCATGCCGCTGGCATCGGTCGGCAGCCCGTCGCGGATCACCCCGGCCTCGGCCGTCACGATCTTCTCGATCTCCCGCAGGAACCAGGGATCGAACTTGCAGGCCGCATGGATCGCCTCGACGTCCAGCCCGGCCCGGAAGGCCTGGGCCACCGTCAGCATCCGGTCAGGCGTGGGCGTGGCGAGGGCCGCGATATAGGCTTCGGGCGAGCCGTCGCCGGGCACGGGGATGTCGTCGAGACCCGAAAAGCCCGTCTCCAGGCTGCGAAGCCCCTTCTGCAGCGCCTCGGGGAAGGAGCGGCCGATCGCCATCGCCTCGCCCACCGACTTCATGCTGGTGGTCAGGGTGTTCGGCGTGCCCGGGAACTTCTCGAAGGTGAAGCGCGGAATCTTCACGACCACGTAGTCGATGGTCGGCTCGAAAGCCGCCGGCGTCGTGCCCGTGATGTCGTTCGCCAACTCGTCCAGCGTGTAGCCGACCGCCAGCTTCGCCGCGACCTTGGCGATGGGGAAGCCCGTCGCCTTGGAAGCCAGCGCCGAGGACCGCGACACCCGCGGGTTCATCTCGATCACCACCATGCGCCCATCGGCCGGGTTGATGCCGAACTGCACGTTCGAGCCGCCGGTATCGACGCCGATCTCGCGCAGGCACGCGATCGAGGCGTCGCGCATCCGCTGGTATTCCTTGTCCGTCAGCGTCAGCGCGGGCGCGATGGTCACGGAGTCGCCGGTGTGGACGCCCATCGGGTCGAGGTTCTCGATGGAGCAGACGATGATGCAGTTGTCCGCGGAATCGCGGACCACCTCCATCTCGAACTCCTTCCAGCCGAGCACGCTCTCCTCGATCAGCACCTCGGTCGTCATCGACGCATCGAGGCCGGAGGCGACGATCTGCTCGAATTCCTCGCGGTTATAGGCGATGCCGCCGCCCGTGCCGCCGAGAGTGAAGGAGGGGCGGATGACGCAGGGGAGCTTCACCAGCTCCAGCCCGGCGCGCGCCTCCTCCATCGTGTGGGCGATGTGGCTGCGCGGGCTCTCGATGCCGATCTTCGTCATGGCATCGCGGAACTTCAGCCGGTCTTCGGCCTTGTCGATCACATCGGCCTTCGCGCCGATCAGCTCGCAGCCATACTTCGCGAGAGCGCCGGAGGCGTCGAGCTTCAGCGCGGTGTTCAGCGCGGTCTGTCCGCCCATGGTCGGCAGCAACGCGTCCGGCCGCTCCTTGGCGATGATCTTCTCGACGACCTCCGGCGTGATCGGCTCGATATAGGTCGCGTCTGCCAGATCGGGATCGGTCATGATCGTGGCGGGGTTGGAGTTCACCAGGACCACCCGGTATCCCTCAGATCGCAGCGCCTTGCAGGCCTGGGCGCCCGAGTAGTCGAACTCGCTCGCCTGCCCGATAATGATCGGCCCGGCGCCGATGATCATGATGGACTTGATGTCGGTGCGCTTCGGCATCTAGGCAGTCTCCTTAGTCGGCGCGCGGAATGGAATGAGTTGGATGTGCAGGAGGAGGATAGCGAGGAGGAGGTGCGACAGAATGAGGAAGGTCATCGGCTCCATGCTTGCCCACCGAGGAACAAGCGCAATTGCTCCGCTTCCTTTCCAGAACCAGGCCAGGCCATGGGCCAGGAAGGACGTGCATATGACCGCAACACCCGCAACAGAGGCCGGTATCGTTCTAAGCCGCCGCAGAATCAGGTAGGCCGGAAAGGCCGTTGCAAGCACGATACTGCTCGGCAGCACGAAGGAGAAAAGGAAATAGCCGAAGCCGGCCACGACCATTCCACCCGCCGCGCCGAACAACATGATTGGCGCACAGCCAATCCCGAGCGCCGAGGCAGCGGCGAGTTGCCTTGTCATGTGCGGTGCCGACGCGCTCGCAACCGGTGCTGCCGACCCATCTGGAGGCAAACCCGGCTCGGACGGGATCTGAGGCACGGAGAAGGGCATCAGGATCCGCCCGACGACGGTTCACATCCCCGCGTGTCGGCGCGCACCACGTCGGACACCATCCTCCCCATCACCGCGCCCGCCCGAGGATCGGTCTGAGGATGAGGAACAGCAGCAGGTGAACCCCCGCCCAAAGCGCCGCGGCCACCGCGCGTCCGGTCTCGAAGCCCTCGCCCGAGAAGAACACCACGCCGCCGAGGGCGAGGAAGGAGATCGCCACCCCGCCCGTCCAGGCGCGGTCCCGCGGCTGGCCGACGCGGGTGAGCGTCCACCAGGCAAGCAGCGAGAGCGGCAGCGCAAGGAACAGCAGCCGGATCACGGGCGCTTTCCCTTATGGGCGAGGGCCGGCACGCTAGCCCGCCTTCGCCATCATCCCGGTGAAACGGTGGAACAGGTAGTGGCTGTCGCTCGGGCCGGGCGAGGCCTCCGGGTGGTACTGGACGGAGAAGGCCCGCTTCGCCTCGCAGGCGATGCCCTCGTTCGAGCCGTCGAAGAGGCTCACATGCGTCACCCTCACGCCTTTGGGCAGTGACTTGTCGTCCACCGCAAAGCCGTGGTTCTGCGAGGTGATTTCCACCCGCCCGGTGGCGAGGTCCTTCACCGGCTGGTTCGCTCCCCGGTGCCCGCGGTCCAGCTTGTAGGTCTTCGCCCCGAGGGCGAGGGCCAGCAACTGGTGCCCGAGGCAGATGCCGAAGATCGGCTTGCCGGCGTCGAGCACGCCCTGGATGGCCGGCACCGCGTACTCCGCCGTCGCGGCCGGGTCGCCAGGGCCGTTGGAAAGGAAGACGCCATCCGGCGTGTGGCGCAGGATCTCCTCGGCAGTCGCGTTGGCCGGCACCACGGTCACCTCGCAGCCGGCATCGGCCAGGCAGCGCAGGATGTTGCGCTTCGCCCCGTAATCGACGGCGACCACCTTGTGCTTCGGCGCGGTCTGCTTGCCGTAGCCCTGGCCCCAGGCCCAGAGGCTCTCGTCCCAGGAGTAGGACTGGCGGCAGGAGACCTCCTTCGCGAGATCCATCCCCTCCAGCCCCGGCCAGCCCGCGGCCTCGGCCCGCAGCGCGGCGAGGTCGAATACCCCGTCCGGCGCGTGGCAGATCACCCCGTTCGGCGGCCCTCCGTCGCGGATCATCACTGTCAGCGCGCGCGTATCGACGCCGGAGATGCCGGGCATGCCGTGGCTCTTCAGCCAGTCGTCGAGGTGGCGCGTCGCGCGGTAGTTGGAGGGCTCGGTGAGATCGGCCTTCACGACCAGCCCGAGGGCGGCCGCCGTCGTCGCCTCCACATCCTCGGCGTTGGCGCCGACATTGCCGATATGCGGGAAGGTGAAGGTAATGATCTGCCCCGCATAGGAGGGGTCGGTCAGCGTCTCCTGGTAGCCGGTCATGCCCGTGTTGAAGCAGACCTCGCCAACGCGCTTGCCTGCGGCGCCGAAGCCACGACCCCAGAACGCCGCGCCATTCCCGAGGACGAGGCAGGCGGTCGCCCCTTCGGGCACCGCATCGGCCGTCTGGTTCGGGGCAGGGGTCATCGCGGGCTCCTGGGTGGAAGATATCGTGTGATCAGTATCGGCGCGCGGCAGGTCCTCGAGGGCCAGCCTGGTGGCGGCGAGCACCGCAGGCCAGTGGCGCGGCGGGATCGTGCGCGCCTGCCGCCACTTGCGGATGGCCTCTGTGCCAACGCCGCAATGGGTCGCGGCGGCGCTGGCGCCGCCCATGAGGGTCAGGATCTGCTCGACCGTCCGCATGGGCTAGATATGTGGGAAAGAACTTCCCAATGGAAGGGGAAATGCGGTCTGTGGCTGGGAAACCACTTCCCAGCCTTCTGCGGGATCACGGCCGGGGCAGACGTGCGTCGCATTCCCCTCTAAACCGCGCCCCCTATCAACGGAGACCCGAGATGAGCCTGCGCGCCCGCTTCACTGAGGAAATGAAGGCCTCTATGCGCGCGGGGGACAGCGCCCGCACCTCCACGATCCGTATGATCATGGCCAAGCTGAAGGACGCTGACATCGCCGCCCGCCCCTCGGGCGTGGAGGCGATCCCGGACGAGGCCATCACCTCCCTCCTCCGCGGAATGGTGAAGTCCCGCCGCGAATCGGTGGAGATGTACCGTCAGGGCAACCGCGAAGAACTCGCCGCCAAGGAGGAGGCCGAGATCGCCGTGATCGAGTCCTTCCTGCCGCAGCAGATGGACGACGCCGCCATGCAGGCCGCGGTGAAGGAAGCCGTCGCTGAGACCGGCGCAACCTCGATCAAGGAGATGGGCAAGGTCATGGCCGCCCTGAAGGCGAAGCACGCGGCGGTGCTGGACATGGCGAAGGCCGGCCCGATGGTGAAGGCCGCGCTCGGCGGCTGAGAACGCTACAGCCCTGGCGGCCGAACCGGTAAAGAGAGGGGAGGATGGCCCTCCCCCCCAACTTCCTCGACGAGCTTCGTGCCCGCACGCCGCTCGCGCCTCTTATCGGCCGTCGGGTCCGGCTGACCCGCAACGGCCGCCAGTGGAAGGGCTGCTGTCCCTTCCACAACGAGAAGACCCCCTCCTTCTACGTCTATGACGACCACTACCACTGCTTCGGCTGCGGCCAGCACGGCGACGCCATCGGCTTCACCATGCAGACCGAGGGCCTGCAGTTCCGCGAGGCCATCGAGCGCCTGGCGGGCGAGGCTGGGCTGGAGGTTCCGCGCGAGAGCCCGCGGCAGGTCGCGCGCGAGGCCCGCGCGAAGGATATTCACGAGGTTCTCCAGGCCGCCTGCGAGGCCATGCAGCGCCGCCTGCGCGGCGTGGAGGGCCGACCGGCGCTCGATTACCTCCGCCGCCGCGGCCTGACCGACGAGACCATCGCCCGCTTCGGCCTCGGCTGGTCCGGAGGAGGCCGCGGCGCGCTGGCCTCCGACCTCAAGCCGCTGGGGATCGAGCCCCGGCAACTGGCGGAGGCCGGTCTCACCAAACCCGCCGAGGGGCGGGAAGGAGCCTTCAACGACTTCTTCTACAACCGCGTCATGTTCCCCATCCGGGACCGCCGCGGCCGGATCGTCTCCTTCGGCGGCCGCATCCTCGGGGACGGCCAGCCGAAATACCTGAACGGCCCCGAGACCGACGTCTTCTCCAAGCGCCGCACCCTCTACGGCCTGGACATGGCGCGGGAGGCCGTCTTTCGGGGCAAGGCGCGGCTGATCGTCGCCGAGGGCTACATGGACGTCATCGCCCTCCATCAGGCCGGCTTCGAAGGGGCGGTCGCTCCCCTCGGCACGGCGCTGACGCCCGAGCAGATGGAGGAGATCTGGCGCGTCACGCCCGAGCCGGTCCTCTGCCTCGATGGCGATGCCGCCGGCCTTCGCGCCGCCGCCCGCGCGAGCGAGATGGTCCTTCCCCTGATCGGCACCGAGCGCACGCTGCACTTCGCGACCCTGCCCCTCGGCCAGGATCCGGACGACCTCATCGGGAAGAAGGGCGCCGCCGGCTTCGAGGCCGTGCTCGCCGGCGCAAGACCCCTCTCGACCGCCCTCTACGACCTCATGGCCGAGGGGAGGGCGCTCGGCACGCCGGAGGGCCGCGCCGCTTTCCGCAACGACCTTGCCGCCGCGGCCGGGCGTATCTCCGACAAATCCCTCGCGGCCGAGTACCGCAGGGCCCTGCTGGACCGCTTCTTCGAGAGCGCGCGGCCCCAGCGGCCTGCGCGCCAGCCCTTCACCCCGGGCCCGCGCAAGAATGGCGCCCCCTTCCGCCCGCCAACACGCCTTCCGCCCCGCGCCGCGCCCGAGGCGGGACACGCGCGGATGGAACAGGCCCGATGCCTGCTGGCCATCACCCTCGCCCATCCCTGGCTGCTCGACGAGGTGGAGGAGGCCTTCGCCCTGCTAGACCTTCCCCACGGCAACCCCGCGGCGCTCCAGGCCGGTCTGCTGGCGTGGCACGCAGGACGCGCCCTCACGGATGTGTCAGAAGCGGAGGGTGCTTCGCTTGACTCCGCGGATTTGGTTGACCACTTGAACGAGACCGGCCTGGAGGAGGCCCGGGCCTGGGTCATGGGCGCGACCGGCCTCCCGCGGGAGGCGAGCCCCGATGCCCAGCCCGCGGAAGCCCTCGATGGCTGGTGGCACTTCTTCGGCTTCCTTCGGGGTGAGGGCGCGCTGGTCGAGGATCTGGAGGCGGCAGGACGCGACCTGGTGGCGGCGAACGACGCCGCTGCCCAGGCACGCGTGATCCGCCTGAGCCAGGCCCTCTCCGCGCTCCGCCGCGGCGAGACGGGGTTGGAGGCGGGGCTGGAGAGCGGCGTCGGCAGCGCCTCTCCATAGTATAGAGACCTTTTTTCCTCCGGCGGCGGCCGCACCCGCTGCCCGGAGGGCATATCCGTGGCGGGAGACGAGCATGGCGACCAAGGTGGCGAACGGCACGGAGACGACGGAGCACCGCGACGAAGCGGTCGAGGGCGCGATGCTCGACAGCCTGCTGGCCTCCGTCAAGAAGCTGATGGCGAAGGGCAAGGAGCGTGGGTACATCACCTACGACGAGTTCAACGCCGCGCTGCCCCAGGGCCAGGTTTCCTCGGAGCAGATCGAAGACACGATGGCGCTCTTCTCCGAGATGGGGATCAACCTCGTCGAGGCCGAGGAGAGCGCCGACGACGACGCCGAGAAGAAAGCCGCGCCCAAGGCCGAGGGCGAGGAAGGCGACGAGGAGAAGGAGAAGGCCGAGGACGAGGAGTCCGGCGGCAACGTGGACGAGGAATCCCTCGGCCGCACCGACGACCCCGTCCGCATGTATCTCCGCGAGATGGGCAGCGTGGAGCTGCTCTCGCGCGAGGGCGAGATCGCCATTGCCAAGCGGATCGAGGCCGGCCGCGACATGATGATCGGCGGGCTCTGCGAGAGCCCGCTCACCTTCCGCGCCATCGTCGGCTGGCACGAGGCCGTGCGCGACGGGAAGATGCTCCTGCGCGACGTCATCGACCTCGAGGCCACCAACAACGCCGACATGCCCGACGGCCCGCCGCCCGAGGCCGAGGAGTTCGAGGAAGGCGAGGAGGGCGAGGGTGTCGGCCTCTCCCTCTCCGCGCTCGAGGAGAAGTTGAAGCCTGAGGCGCTAGCCGCCTTCGAGGCGATCGAGGCTGGCTACGGCCGCCTCGAGAAGATGTCCGCCAAGCGGATGGACACCTACACCTCCGGCGGCGAGCTCGCGGGTCGCTCGGAGAAGTCCTACGAGAAGCAGCGCCTCGAGATCGTGGCACTTGTGCAGAAGGTGCACCTGCACAACAACCGGATCGAGGAGCTGGTCGACCAGATCAAGGGCCTCTACCGCCGACTCGTTGGTCTCGAGGGCCAGGTGCTGCGCCTGGCCGAGAGCCACAAGGTCAAGCGCGCCGAGTTCCTTGAGCACTGGCAGGGCGCCGAGATGGACCCTGCCTGGTTCGACCGCATCGCGAAGCTGAAGGGCAAGGGCTGGCAGAACTTCGTCGCCAACTCGCGCGAGGACGCGGAGAACATCCGCGCCGAGATCGGCAAGGTCGCGGCCCTCACTGGGCTTCCGGTGGGCGAGTACAAGCGCGTCTACGCCACCGTCTCGCGCGGCGAGCGCGACATGACCCAGGCAAAGAAGGAGATGATCGAGGCCAACCTCCGCCTCGTGATCTCCATCGCCAAGAAGTACACGAACCGTGGCCTGCAGTTCCTGGACCTCATCCAGGAGGGCAATATCGGCCTGATGAAGGCGGTGGATAAGTTCGAGTACCGCCGCGGCTACAAGTTCTCCACCTACGCCACCTGGTGGATCCGGCAGGCGATCACACGTTCGATTGCGGACCAGGCGCGGACCATCCGCATCCCCGTCCACATGATCGAGACGATCAACAAGCTCGTCCGCACCTCGCGCCAGATGCTGCACGAGATCGGGCGCGAGCCGCAGCCGGAGGAGCTGGCCGAGAAGCTCGGCATGCCGCTGGAGAAGGTCCGCAAGGTCCTCAAGATCGCCAAGGAGCCGATCTCCCTCGAGACGCCGATCGGCGACGAGGAGGACAGCCACCTCGGCGACTTCATCGAGGACAAGGCCGCCATCATCCCGCTGGACGCCGCCATTCAGTCCAACCTGCGGGAGGCGACCACGCGCGTCCTTTCCAGCCTTACCCCGCGCGAGGAACGTGTCCTGCGGATGCGATTCGGCATCGGTATGAACACCGACCACACGCTGGAGGAGGTCGGGCAGCAGTTCAACGTGACGCGCGAGCGCATCCGGCAGATCGAGGCGAAGGCGCTGCGCAAGCTCAAGCACCCGACCCGCAGCCGCAAGCTGCGCTCGTTCCTCGACAACTAAGCGCCGGAATGTCCACGACCCCCGTCCAGGTCGAGGTCACCTTCCTCCGCATGGAGCGTCCGCCGGCCGATCAGCCGGCGGCGCTTCCTGCCGATACCTTCGTGCTGCCGGTGCCGGACTGCACCGTCGGCTTCTACCGCTACCTCTACGACGGCGTTGGCCGGAACCACTGCTGGTGGCTCCGCCGCACCCTGCCCGATGCCCGCATAGCCGCCATCCTCCACGACCCGGCGACCTCGATACAGGTTCTCTACCGCAACGGGGAGCCCGCGGGCTTCCACGAGATCGAGCGCCGCTGGGATGGCACGACCAACCTCTCCTATTTCGGCCTCATGCCGCACGCGATCGGCCAGGGCCTGGGCCGCGCCTTCCTGCGCCACGCGATCGATGCCGCCTGGTCGGGCCCCTGCTCGCTGCTGACGGTGAACACCTGCACGGCGGACCATCCCCGCGCCCTGCCGAACTACCTCTCGGCCGGCTTCCGCGTGATCCGGCGGGTGCGCGAGGAATGGCCCGTGCCCGACAACCTGGGACTTCGGCTGCCGCTGCGCGCCGGGTAGGAGTGGCTCGCGGCGTCAGTGCTCCCGCGCGAACTCCTCCACCACGCTGAACCCGCGCGTGGCGACCGCGATGAAATGTACCCAGAGTGACTGCGACAGCGCCTGCACGTCCTTGTCGCGTGTTGCCCGCTCGCTCGCGAGCGAATAGGCCGACATCCATTCCCGCATCGCGAAGTTGTCACGGGCCGGCCCTGTCAGGCCCTGGGCCTCGCTCATGTCGATGATGCGCGAGGCCACCACGCTCCGGCCCCACCGCGTCCGCTGGTCCGGCGTCAACTGGTCCCAGGCCAGGGCTGCCTCCAGGTCAGCGGCCTTCATCGCGCTCCTCCTCGATCCGTCTCCCGCTCGCGCGACGGCGAGGAGCCGTCACGAGGGATAATTTACGGTCGGTGGAACGCGCCTGTCCCGCGCGCGGCCGGGGCCTGACGGGCTTGTGTCCGCGCCCGGTGCGGCGCCGCGGTACCCGTCGCGTCGCAGCCACAGCCGGGTGGAGAAGAGGGCACCGCTAGGCTCTCCGTGGAGTCCCGGCGGGAACGCCGCCCCACCCCGGCGCAGGGCGGGGCAGCGCCATGGCTTACTTGGCCGCCGCGGCCGCGATGCCCTGCTGGATCAGCTCTGCGGCCTTGTCCACCGAGCCCCAGCCCGTGATCTTCACCCACTTGCCCGGCTCCAGGTCCTTGTAGCGGGCGAAGAAGTGCTCGATCTGCTGGCGCGTGATCTTCGGCAGGTCGTCGCAGCTGCGGATGTCGGAGAAGTAGGGGTGCAGCTTGTCGTGCGGCACGCAGACGATCTTCTCGTCCTGCCCCGCCTCGTCCTCCATCAGCAGCACGCCGATGGGCCGGCAGCGGATGACGCAGCCCGGCACCACGGCGGCGGGGATCAGCACCAGCGCGTCGGTCGGGTCGCCGTCGTCGGCGATGGTGCCGGGGATGAAGCCATAGGCCGCCGGGTAGTTCATGGGAGTGAAGAGGAAGCGGTCCACCACCACCGCACCGCTGTCCTTGTCCAGCTCATACTTTACCGAGGAGCCCTCGGGGATCTCGATGACCACGTTGATGTCGTGCGGCGGGGCCTTGCCGCTGGGGATCAGGCTCGGGTTCATTCGGGCGGTGGTCCTGGCTCTCGTGGCCCCGGCCGGGGGCGGCCGGGGTGCATCGCCGCGGAATGCGACGAAATGTCGCGGCGGCTCTAGCAGCGCGGGCCCTGACCGGCAATTCGCCAGCTTGCGGGCCGCCTGCTCACTCGCCAGCATGGCGCACCCGAAACGGGAAAATGAGGGGACGCCATGCCACAACGAGAGATCTCCCGCCGAGCGCTGCTGGCCGCGCCCCTGCTCGCGGCCCCGCTTGCCGCGCCCGTCCTGCTCGCGCCCCGCCGGGCGCAGGCCCAGCAGGCGGCCGCCCAGCCCCTGATCGTCCGCAAGCAGGTCTTCGAGGCCGGCGAGTACCGCACCCGCAGCGGGGGCATCGTGCCCAATGCCCGAATCGGCTATCAGACCGCGGGCACCCTCAACGCTGCCGGCGACAACGCCGTACTCATCACCCACTTCTTCTCGGCAAACAGCCATGCCTTCGGCCGCTTCTCGCCGACGGGCCCTGCCGGGTACTGGGACAACATCGTCGGCCCTGGCAAGGCGATCGACACGGATCGCTTCTTCGTCGTCTCCTCCGACACGCTGGTGAACCTCAACCTCAACGACGCCGCCACCACCAGCACCGGCCCCGCTACCATCGATCCCTCCACCGGCCGCCCCTTCGGCATGACCTTCCCGGTGGTTTCCATGCGGGACTTCATCGAGGTGCAGAAGCGCCTGCTCGACAGCCTCGGCGTGAAGCGCCTCGCTCTCGTCGCTGGCCCCTCCATGGGCGCGCTGCAGGCGATCGAGTGGGCCTGCGCCTATCCCGACATGATCGACCGCGTCATGCCCTCGGTCGTCACGGGGGAGTTCGATGCCTTCCTCCTCGGCTGGATGGAGATCTGGGAGGTCCCGATCCGCATGGATCCCAACTGGCGTAATGGCGAGTACTACGGCGCCGGGCGCGAGCCGCCCGTGCGGGGCCTCGCGGAGGCGCTGAAGATCGTCACGCTCCAGGCCCGGGATCGCGGCAGCTTGGCGCAGTTCGGCCGCCGCGCCGCCGAGGGCCAAGATCCCGCCAAGCGGATCGGCGACAGCTTCGCGGTGGAGCGCTTCCTCGACGAGGCCGCGACCGCCCGCGCCAAGACCGCCGACGCAAACGCCTTCATCTATCTCACCCGCGCCAACCAGCTCTTCCTGAACGAGTATCAGGACAGCGCCGAGGCCCTCTCCCGAAGCAAGGCGCGCTGGCTCGTCCTGCCGGCGCCGGGGGACCACATCTTCCCCATCGCCTATGGCCGCGACCTCGGCGAGACGCTCCGCAAGGCGGGCCGGCCCGTGACGGTCTTCGAACTGGAGGGCGGACTCGGCCACCTTGAGGGCGTCGCGAGCATGAACAAGGCCGAGGGCGCGATCCGCACCTTCCTCGGAACCTGAGGCTGATCTAAGGATCGCGCGGGGTGGGCCGGTAGCTCAACGGTTAGAGCTGGCCGCTCATAACGGCTTGGTTGCGGGTTCGATTCCTGCCCGGCCCATCCCCCCTACCGCCCGAGCAGCCCTCGCAGCAGATCTTGGACCCGCGGCTCGCGCGCACGGGGCGTTGGTGCGGCGGGGGCGACGCCCACTGCCGGCGCTTCGCCCCGCGCCACAGCGAGCTGCGCCGCACAGTCCGGCGCGGCGGCCGCAGCGCCACGCCCGCCGAGCAATCCCTCTGCCAGGGCTCCCAAGGCCGCGGTATCCGCGTCGTCCGAGCGCCGGGCCAGCCCGCCCAGCACCCCTGCTGCCGCGGCCGCCGCCGCGTTGGGGTCCACCGAGAAGCGCGGCGCCGCGAAGCGGCCGGTCACACCCAGCGGCGTCGTAACCGAGAGGTCCCCGACTCGCACAACCGGCCGTAGGCGGAAGGCCAGGGTTTCGTCACCGAGGTTGGCTGCGCCCGCCCCGGTGGCACTCGCCACACGGGTTTCCAGCAGCAGGGCGCGCGACTGTGCCACCCCAGCGGCAAGGTCGAAGCGCAGCGCGAGGCAGCGTAGCTCGGTCGCGCCCCCCAGTGCCTCTCCGGGCACCACGCCGCGCAGCGCCGCCGTGGCGCCGGCCAGTAGCCGCTGGTCGATGTGCCCGCCCGTCATCGCCAGGCCGACATGGCCGGAGAGGCTGGCGGCGAGCGCCCGGGTTCCCGCCCCCTGGCCTGACAGAGAAAGGTCCAGCGCCGCCGGGCCCGACACCGGGGACGAGAGGCCCAGCGCCTGGAGAAGGGGCGCGGCATCGACGCCGCCCTCACCACTGCGCAGCGCGAGGAAAACGCGCGGCACTGCTCCGTCCGCCTCCAGGGAGAAGCTTCCGGCAACCGGGCCGCCAGGGGTCTGCGCGGAGAAGCGTTCCCCCACCAGCTTCCGCCCGTTAAGCACCGCGCGCAGGGAGACGTCGCGCCAGTCAGCACCGCCCGACCGAAGTGAGGCGACCGTTCCCTCCGCATCGAGGTTGAACGCGGCATCCCGCACGACCGAGAGATCGACCGGCTGATCGGGGATCACCCGCCCGTTCGGCCGCCCCACCGCGGGAGCGGGGGAGGGCGGTGCAGCCGGAGCGGCCGGTGCGGGGACCGGGTTCGCCGCAGGAGCCGGGGCCGGCGGCTGGAGCCGAAGCGCATCCGCGTCCACCCGCTCCATCACTGCGCGCAGCAGCGCGCTCGGCACGGGCCCCGCCCGCCAGCCGAAGCTCGCCCGCCCGGCCACCTCGCGGGAGGCGAGGACGAACTCCGGGAGGTCCACGCCCTCACCCAGCACATGCGCCCGCCCGTCGAACGCCGCGTCGTGCAGACCCGGCAGCCCGCCGAGGCCGGCGCGCTGCCCCAGAGCGCGCAGGTCCGGCACTCGCAAGGAGAAGGCCCAGTCCGTCTCTGCCAAGGTGCGCCCCGGCGCGAGCGCCCCGTGGAGGGTCCCAGCCACCCCCTCTCCCTCAAGGCTGATTGCCAGCGGCCCCGCGCCCTCTGCCAGCACCTGCGCGAGCGTGGGGCCCTGAACGCCGAAGTTCACCGCCAGCCCGCCGCTGCGCAGCGACCCACCGAGCGTGACCGGTGCCTCCACCGAGGCCGCCGTGAACTGGAGCGGACCGGCGGTGATCTCCCGGCCTCCGGCGCGCAGCGCCACCTCGTTCAGCGAGACGTGCAGGGAGCGCAGCCCCGTGCCCGCTTCCGCTTCTGCGACCAGGGAAAGGCCGCGCGCATCCGGCAGCGCCACGCCCGGCAGGGCGGGCGCCAGCCGCGCTGCCGTATCCGCGGTCGCCGCCACGCGCGCGCGCCAGGCTCCGCGGAAGGGAAGCGGCAGACTGCCGTTCGTCTCCGCGTTCAGGCCTGGCCCGGAAAGCCCCAGCCGGAACGGCCAGTCCGAGGCGGCATCCCCCAGCAGCGCCGCGAGCGGCCCCGATGTGCCGTTCACCGTCGCCGTGACGCCCCGCGCCACCACCTCGCCCTCCGCGAGGATTCCGCCCGCGGAGCCGCGCAGCAGGAGGCGAGGCAACTCCACCACCTCCTCGCGGCCGCCCGCGCGCCAGGTGACCCGGCCAGCTTCGACCGCGACGGTCGCCACATCCAGGTCCAGGGGGCGCGGCGGGGGTGCCGAAGGGGCCGGCGCAGGGGCCGTTTCTGCCTTCGCGGCCCGCGCGAACTGCCAGTTGCCGTGCCCCTCCGCATCCACCTCCAGCAGCAGGTCCGCGCCGACGATCGTTAGCCGTCGCACCTCCACCCGGTGCGAGAGGAGCGGCAGGAGCGCCACTTCCGCCTCGATCCGCCGCGCGTGCAGCATGTCAGGCCGAGAGCCGCCGGGGGCATTCGCCAGGACCGGGCCCTCGAGCGTGATCGCCGGCACTAGCGAGGCCCGCAGCCCCACAGGTCCGGAGAGGCTGAACTCCCGCCCCGTCGCGCCCCGCACCGCCGCCTCCACCCGCGGGCGGACGGCGTCGGAATTCAGCAGCAGGAGCAGCGCCCCGTAGCCCGCCAGCGGCAGGGTCAGCAGGACCACGAGCAGCCCGATCAGCCAGGCTCGCATCCGACGGCGTGGGGCCAGCGGGGCCGATGCGTCGGCGGCCGCCATCTCAGCGCACCCGCTTCGGCGGCGGCGTGCGCGGCCGGTCGAAGCCGAGGAACTCGAAGCTTTCCTTCATATGCGGCGGCAGCGGGGCGGAAACCGAGAGCGTGCCGCCCTCGGGATGCGGCAACTCGATCGTCCGCGCGTGCAGGTGCAGCAGGCCCGACATGCCCTCCAGATGCGCGGCCGCCCCGCCATACTTCCCGTCGCCGAGGATCGGGCATTTCAGCGCGGCTGCCGCATGGACGCGCAGCTGGTGCGTGCGCCCGGTCAGCGGATTCATCTCCAGCCAGGAGACATGCTTACGGGCGTTGTCCACGACGCGAAAGTCCGTGATGGCGGCGGCGCCGTCCTCTCCCTCCTCGGCCGGCGCCGTGCGTTCCCCGCGCGGGCCGCCCTGCCGGGCGAGGGGCATGTTGATCCGCCCGGCAAGCGGGTGCGGCCGCCCTACCACCAGCGCCCAGTAGGTTTTGTGCGCGTCCCGCCCGCGGAAGGCTGCCGCCAGGCGCGACGCCGCCGCCGCGCTGCGAGCCAGCAGCAACACGCCGGAGGTGTCCCGGTCCAGCCGGTGCACGAGCTTCGGCCGTTCCTCATGCCCGAAGCGCAGCGCATCCAGCATGCCGTCGAGGTGCCGCGTGATGCTCGGGCCGCCCTGCACGGGCAGGCCATGCGGCTTGTCGAGGGCGATGACGGAATCGTCGCGGTAGATCACCATCCGCTCCAGCATCGCCGCGTCGCGCTCGGACACGGCGGGGCGCGCGGGCTCGGGGGAGGGGGCCTCGGGCATCGGCGGCACCCGAATTTCCTGCCCTGGCTGCAGGCGCATACCCGTCTCCGCCCGCTTGCCGTCCACCCGTACCTGGCCGGTGCGCAGCATTTTCTGCAGTGCGCCCTGGGTGAGGTTGGGGTGGTGGCGACGGAACCAGCGGTCCAGCCGCAGGTCGGCCTCGTCGGGAAGAACGGTGCGAAGGGTGATGCTCATGCCCGCCAGCGTTTAGCACCCGGGCGGCCTTCCCATGCACCCCGGTGCTTTGCGGCGCTGGTCAATTCCCGCGGGGCGAGCGGGTCCGTTCCGCCAGCGGGGTGCCGCTCCAGCCGCACGACGGGGCTTGCACCCCGCCCTGGCCCGTTCTCAAACACTCAAGCGACGACGCGAGGAACGCCCATGACTGTGCAGGCCCGATCCCCCATCCACCCGGAGGACCTCGCCCTTGTCCGGGACTGGTTCCGCAAGCTGGCCGAGCATGTCCAAGCCGTGGACTTCGCCCCCGCCCGGCCTCTCTTCGCCGAGGATTTCATCGCCTTCGGCACCTACAGCGATTTCGTCAGCGGCCGCGATCACGCGGAGAACAACCAGTGGCGCAAGGTCTGGCCCAGCATCGACGGCTTCACCTGGCGCCTCGACGGCGTACAGGCGGTCGTCTCGCCGGATCGCCTCCACGCCACCGGCATGGCGGTGTGGGACTCCACTGGCTATCGCGAGGACGGCACGCCCTTTGACCGGCTCGGGCGCGCCACCGTCACCTTCGCGCGCGAGGCGGTGGGCAATCCCTGGGTCGCCACGCACACCCATATGTCGCTCTTTCGCGGCACGCCCGACGTGTCGCACGGCCGGAAGCCCTCGCGGAGTTGAGCTAGGCGCGGACGAACCGCAGCATGAGGTTGTTCGCCGGCATCTCTCGCAGTTCCGGTGCCCCGAACCCTTCGGACCCGGCCAGTTCGGCCACGGCCTCAAGGTCCCGCACGCCCCAGGCAGGGTTGCGGGAGCGCAGGTTCGCGTCGAATTCCGCGTTGCTCGGGGCAGTATGAGCCCCGCCCCTCCGGTAGGGACCGTAGAGGATCAGCGGCGCGCCCGCCGACAGTCGCGCCGCCGCGCCGCGCACCAAGCCTTCCGCCGCCGACCAGGGCGCGATGTGGATCATGTTGATGCAGAGCATGGCATCCACCGCGCCCACCGGCCATTCCGCCGCGGCCGCGTCCAGCCTCAGGGCGGGCCGGATATTCGCGGCGTCCTCCGCCCAGGCATCGATGCTCGCGAGCAACGCCGGATCGGGGTCGCTCGGCTGGAAAACCAGCTGCGGCAGTGCCGCCGCGAAATGCGCTGCGTGCTCGCCGGTTCCGCTCGCCACCTCCAGCACCATGCCTTCCGCTGGCAGCCATTCCCGCAGCACCGCCAGGATCGGCTCCCGGTTCCGCGCCGCCGCCGGTGCGTGCCGGCGCGCATCCCCGCTCATGCAGCGCGCTGCCCGAGCAGCCAGCCGAGGGTGAAGGCTCCGAGCCCGCCCGCGATCGTCACGCCGAGATAGACCGCTGCCAGGGCAGGGGAGCGCTGGAACAGGGCGCCGGTATCCAGTGAAAAGGCGGAGAAGGTGGTGAAGCCGCCGAGGATGCCTGTCACCAGGAAAAGCCGCATCTCCGGCGCCAGCGCCGCTCCGCCGGCCACAGCGCCGCCGATGATGCCGATCACCAGGCTGCCTACCACGTTCACGGTCAGCGTGCCCCAGGGGAATTCCGCGCCGAGATGCCTCAGGGCCAGCACCCCCACGAGGTGCCGCAACACAGACCCGATCGCCCCCCCCGCCGCCACGCAGAGCACCGGCACGGCCGAGAGCGGGTTCACCTATCGCCTCCCTGGATCTCGTCCCGCAGGGCTTCGAGCCGTTCCAGATGCCGCGCTACTCGCGCCTCCGCCCCGCGCTCGGTCGGGCGGTAGAGCCGCAGCCGCTCCATGCCATCAGGGAAGTAGTTGGCGCCGGAGAATCCCTCCTCCGTGTCGTGGTCGTAGGCGTAGTCCCGCCCGTAGCCGAGGCTCTTCATCAGCTTCGTCGGCGCATTGAGGATGTTCGCGGGCGGCATCAGGCTTCCCGTCTCGGCAGCGGCCGCCTGCGCCGCCTTCCAGGCAGCATAAGCGGCGTTGGACTTCGGTGCCGCGGCTAGGTGGAGCACCAGCTGTGCCAGCGCCAGCTCCCCCTCCGGGCTGCCCAGCCGCTCGTAGCTCTCCCAGGCCGCCAGGGCGAGGGTGAGCGAGGACGGATCTGCCGCTCCCACATCCTCCGAGGCGAAGCGCAGCAAACGCCGGGCGATGTAGCGCGCGTCCTCGCCCCCCTTGATCATCCGCGCGAACCAGTAGAGCGAGGCATCGGGGTCCGAGCCCCGCAGGGACTTATGAAGGGCCGAGATGAGGTTGTAGTGCTCCTCCCGGTCCTTGTCGTAGAGCGCGGCCCGGCGTGCGAGCAGCGAGGAGAGCCCCGCCACGTCCAGCGGTTGCGTTCCGGCGGGCAGTGCCTGCAACTGCTCCGCCATGTTCAGCAGGTAGCGCCCGTCGCCATCCGCCATCGCCCGGAGCGTCGCGCGCGCGGCGTCCTCCAGCGGCAGAGGGTGCCCGCCCTCCGCCTCCGCGCGCGCAAGCAATAATTCCAGCGCAGCGTCGTCCAGGCGCTTGAGCACCATCACCTGGCAGCGCGACAGCAACGCGCCGTTGAGCGCGAAGGAGGGATTCTCCGTCGTCGCGCCCACCAGCACGACCGTGCCGTCCTCCACCACCGGCAGGAAGCCATCCTGCTGCGCACGGTTGAAGCGGTGAATCTCGTCCACGAAGAGAAGCGTCACCTGCCCGTTGGCCCGCCGCATCCGTGCCTCGTCAAAGACGCGCTTGAGGTCGGCCACCCCCGAGAAGACCGCGGAGATGGAGACGAAGCGCAGCCCTGCCTCCTCGGCCAGCAGCCGGGCGATGGTGGTCTTTCCTACGCCGGGCGGGCCCCAAAGGATTAGAGAGGCCAGTGCCCCCCTATCCAGCATCCGCCGCAGCGAGCCCTGCTCCCCGAGCAACTGCTCCTGTCCTACCACCTCGGCCAGCGTCCGCGGCCGCAGCCGGTCCGCCAGGGGGCGCGGCCCGGCGAGCGCCGCGGCCGTGGATTCGGAAGGCGGATCGTCGGCACCGAACAGATCCTGAGAAGCGGGGCGGCGGGGAGGCATTCCCCGAGGATAGGACATGCGGTGCGGTGCTTCGATGGGCGCGAGCTGCCGATCCGGGCTAGAAACGCGAAACGGAGGAACGATCATGCCCAAGCCGACCCGTCGCGCCGCGCTTCAGACCTGGGGCGCCGCCATCCTCGCCCTGCCGGCGCTGCATGCCCGCCGGGCCGAGGCCCAGTCTCAGAATGCGGCGCCCTGGCCGAACCGCCCGATCCGCCTGCTGGCCCCCTATACGCCGGGCGGCGGTGTGGACACGACCGCGCGCCTCCTCGCCACCCCTATGGGCGCGGCGCTAGGCCAGCCAGTCGTGGTGGAGAACCGCCCCGGCGCCGGCGGCAGTCTCGGCGCCGGTGAGCTGGCGCGCTCTGCCCCGGACGGCAACACCATCATGGTCGATGCCCTTGCCCATGTGGTGAACCCCTTTGTCCTCCGCGGCCTGCCCTTCGACTACGCCACCGCTTTTGCGCCTATCAGCGAAGTGGTCGTCCTGCCCCAGATCCTGGTGGTGGACCCGACCAAAGTCCCGGTCCGGACCCTCCCGGAATTCATCGCCTGGGCGAAGAGCCGGCCGAATCTTTCCTTCGGTTCCTCTGGCAACGCGACGGCAGCCCATCTCGCGGCCGCGCTCTTCCTCCAGCGCGCTGGGCTCGACATCCAGCACATTCCCTACCGCGGCGGCACCGCGGCGCTGCAGGACGTGATGGGCGGCAGCACCGTCTTCGTCTTCGGCACCGTCTCCTCCTCCATCCAACTCGTCCGCGACGGGCGGCTGACCGCGCTGGGCGTCACCACCGCTGCCCGAATCCCGCCGCTGCCGGATGTGCCGACCATCGCGGAGCAGGGCTTCCCCGGCTACGAGCTGAACGAGTGGAACGGCCTCTACGCCCCCGCCCGCACACCGGGACCGATCATCGCGAAGCTGTTCGAGGCGTCCAAGGCGGCGCTGGCCGACGAGACGGTGAAGCAGCGACTTGAGGCGCTAGGCGCCATCCCTGTCGGCACCGATCCCGCGACCTTCGCCGCCTATGTAGCCGCCCAGCGCGCGGCGATGGGCGAGATCGTGCGGAGCGCGAAGATCGAGGCCGGCTGAGCGCGCGCCCTCAGCGCCGCGGCGGGCCCAGCCGCGGTTCGGCCCGGCGGCCCGCCTCGCGGCCACCCTCCGGCCAAGCGGGCGGCGGTGGGATGGGCGGCGTCATCCGCGGCGCACGCTCATCCCGGTAGCGCTCCTCCCCCAGCGAGGCCTCGGGCCGCATCATCGGCTCGTCGTAGGCATCTTCTGCCACCACGGCCCGGCGCCGCATCCCAGGCTCCGGCAGGCGCATCGCCAGGCTGCGGATCTCCTGCTGCACCTCATCCAATTGGGCCTCGATCGCGTCCAGCCGCGACTTCGTGCCGAAGACGCTGAAGGGCATCATCACGAAAGCCAGGACGAAGAGCAGCCCCAGCAAGAGGATGACGAGCCCGCTCCATTCCGGCAGCCCCGGGATCGCCAGCCTCGCGGCGAGTTCCGAATTCAGCACGCCGCGTCCCTCCGTCCAATCAGGTCACCCGCCCGTCACGCTCATGTGCCGGCCGACCGAGGGGCGGGCGTCCCGCCCAATGATGAAGTCATGCCCCTTCGGCTTGCGGGCAATGGCTGAGAGGATCGCGTCCCGCAACCCCGCATCGCCGATGGAAGGGTCGCGCAACGGTGCTCGCAGGTCCGCCGCGTCCTCCTGGCCCAGGCACATGTAAAGGGTGCCCGTGCAGGTCAGCCGCACCCGGTTGCAGGATTCGCAGAAGTTATGGGTCATCGGCGTGATGAAGCCGAGGCGGCGCCCGGTCTCGGCCACGGTGTCGTAGCGGGCCGGGCCGCCGGTCCGGTGCTCGCTCGGCACCAAGGTCCAGCGCTCGGCGATTCGGCGCCGGATGGTCGAGAGGGAGAGATACTGGTCCGTCCGGTCGCCGGTGATCTCGCCCATCGGCATGGTCTCGATGAGCGTGAGGTCGAAGCCGTGCTCGCCGCACCAGGCGATCATGCGGTCGTACTCGTGCTCGTTCACGCCCTTGAGGGCAACCGCGTTGATCTTCACCTCAAGCCCCGCTGCCTTGGCCGCGAAGATCCCGTCCAGCGTGCTGTCCAGCTTTCCCCAGCGGGTGACAGCGGCGAAGGTCTGGGGATCCAGCGTGTCCATCGACACGTTGATCCGCCGGACGCCGGCCCGGAACAGGTCGTCCGCCATCTTCGTGAGCTGGGTGCCGTTGGTGGTGACCGTCAGCTCCCGCAGCCCGCCGCCGGCTTCCTTCGGCCCGATCCGGCGCCCCAGCGCCTGGAAGAGCTGGATCACCCCCCGCCGTACGAGAGGTTCGCCCCCGGTCAGCCGGATGCGCTCGACGCCGAGGTCGATGAACGCGCCGCAAAGGCGCTCCAACTCCTCTAGCGTGAGCAGCTCCCGCTTCGGGAGGAAGGTCATGTCCTCCGCCATGCAATAGACGCAGCGGAGGTCGCAGCGATCCGTCACCGACACGCGGAGATAGGAGATCCGCCGGCCGAACGGATCGAGCATCGAGGGGGTACTCCGTCGGGAAAAAGGTAGTTGGGACGTTGCTGAGTGGGATTTGGGCCGCCTACCCCGGCTTTCGCAAGGGCGCCCCTATGCCAGCAGCGCAATGGCGCCCGCCAGGACGAGCGCCCCAAAGGCGAATCGGCGGTACCAGACAGTCGGGATCACGTGGAACAGCCGGGCTCCGACTCGGACACAGAGCACCATCAGTGGCAGCAGCACGGCCGTGCGGACCAGGGCGGTCGCGTCAATCAGGCCCCCTACCAGGGGCGCAACCACCGCAACGATCGCGATGAGCCCGAAGAAGAGGATGAGGTTGGCCCGATGGCGCCGCGCCTCCTCGGGCCCGGAGAGGAAGTAGAGGATGATGGGGGGGCCCGACATGCCCGTCGCCCCCTTCAGCAGCCCGCCGATGCCGCCGACAGCGATGTTCAGCCAGAGCGGCCTCGCCCCGCGGTAGCGCCACGGCGAGAGCAGCAGCAGCCCGAAGACGAGGACCAGCCCCCCGATCGCCCGCCGCAGGGCCAGCCCATCCGCATAGAACAGCACGCCCGCCCCGAGGGGCGTGGCGATCACGGCGGCGAGCCCGATCGGCAGTACCATCACCCGGTCCGCTTCCTTGAAGGAGCGGGGCAGGAGCTGGATGGAGACGATCAGCTCCATCAGCAGAAGCACCGGCACCCCTTCGCGAGGGCCCCAGAGTGTGGAGAGGATCGGCGCGAGCAGGATTGCCGTGCCGAATCCGGAGTAGCCCCGCATCACGCCCGCCACCGCGACGCCGAGCGCGGCAAGCAGGAAGGAGGGGGTCAGTACCGCGTGGGAAAATACGTCGTTGAGGCCGCTCACGGGCCTGGGCGGCCCGGCGGCACGCCGTCCAAGATTTCGAGAACGGTTAGTCCCGTATTAATCAGCAGCTTGCCGGCATTCTCGAAGTTGACGGTGACCCGATCTCCGATCACGGACTGCACCTGGCCGGTGCCCCAATCGGGACGAGCGGGGTGCCGGACGTATTGGCCGGGTTCGAAGATACTGTTCATGTGATATCGCCGTCTGCTCCCGGTTCCGCCCAGCGGTTGCCGGGATGCGACTTCTCTGGCCGATCGCTTTACTAGCCATCAAGCACGGGAGTGGCAAAAGCGGCACTCTCAACAGGAGCGCACGGATGAACGTGCTGTCCCTCGCGCAGGACCTCAGTGCGCGTATTTGCCACGATATCGGTGGCCCCCTGGGTGCGCTGTCAGGCGCCCTCGACCTTGCGGAGGTGGAGCCTGTGGAGGCCCTCTCGGTCGCCCGGGATGGAGCCACGGCCATGCGGCTGCGGCTGCGGCTCTGGCGCGCGGTCGCCGGGGCCGGCGCCGGGCCACTCGGCCGCAGCGGACTCGCGGAGCTGCTCGACGGTACCCTTTCCAGCGGCCGAGTCGTGGCCGACCTGTCGGGGCTGCCGGAAACGCCGCTTCCCGCGCCGCTCGCCCAGGCCGCCCTCGCCGCCGTCATGCTCGGGAGCGAGGCGCTGCCGCGCGGTGGCACGGTCTACCTAGCGGGGGAGGCGAGCGGCCTCGCGATCTGGCCCGAGGGACGGAACGCGGCCTGGCCGTACTGCCTTACTGCCGCCCTGGCGGGTGACGAGGTCAGCGGCCCGCGAGACGTGATGGCTCCCCTACTGCTGCACCTCGCCGCGGCGGCGGGCATGGGGCCAGCCCTTGCCATGGGCCGCGACGGCGCGGCCGCGCCGCTGACGCTCATGCCGCAGGCGGTCGCCGCCGAAGCGTCGCGCCGCTGAGAATCGGCGCAGCTTTACCAATTCTTCGAGAGTTGCGCCGCATCCTGACCCCCGCAGATGGTTCGCGGGGTTCGCATGGACGACTTAATCGCCGACTTCCTCACCGAGACGAGCGAGGGCCTGGCCGGGCTCGATGCGGCGCTCCTCCGGCTTGAGCGTCATCCGGACGACCCTCGGACGATCGGTGAGATCTTCCGCCTCATCCACACGATCAAGGGGACCTGTGGCTTTCTCGGGCTCGGTCGCCTCGAGCGGGTCGCCCATGCTGGCGAGAACGTCCTCGGCCGCTACCGGGATGGTTCGCTGACCGTCACCTCCGGCGGTGTCTCGCTCATCCTGCGTGTGGTCGACCGGGTGCGAGAGATCATGGCCGGGCTGGAAGCCTCCGGTTCGGAACCATCGGGCGACGACAGTGCGATCATCGCCGAACTGGATGCGGTCTTCGCCGGCGAGATCCCTGCGGAAGATGCAGCCCGCGCCGCGGAAGCCGTCCCCCAGGCAGTTGTGCCAGCGGCTAAGCCGGCTGGCCGTACGAAGTCCGGCGGCAAGGCGGCGGAGCCCTTGGGTGCCGAGGCGGCCGCCGCCCCGGCGGAGAAGTCTGGCCGCGACCGGCGTGCGAAGCCTGCCCCCGCCGCGACGCCGGAACCAGCCGCGACCGTTGAAACCCCCGCGGCGCCGGTCCAGGCTGCTGCTCCGCCTGCCGAACCGATCCAGGCCACGGAGGGTGTCGGCGTCGCGCAGACGCTTCGCGTCAACGTCGACGTGCTCGAGAGCCTGATGACGCTCGTCAGTGAGCTTGTGCTGACGCGCAACCAGCTCCTCCAGCTTTCCCGGGCACGGAACGACAGCGCGCTCACGGGGCCTCTGCAGCGGCTGTCGCACATCACCTCCGAATTGCAGGAAGGGGTGATGAAGACCCGGATGCAGCCGATCGGCAATGCCTGGAAGGGCCTGCCCCGCCTCGTCCGCGACCTGTCACGCGAACTGGGCAAGAAGATCGAGCTGGAGATGCGGGGCGCCGACACCGAACTCGACCGGCAGGTCCTGGAAATGATCCGCGATCCGCTGACGCACATGGTCCGCAACTCCGGTGACCACGGGCTGGAGGGCCCGGCGGAGCGGCGCGAAGCCGGCAAGCCCGAGGCCGGGCGCATCATGCTCGACGCCTATCACGAGGGCGGGCACATCATTATTGAGGTCGGCGACGATGGGCGTGGCCTGCCGGTGGAGAAGATTCGCGCAAAGGCCATCGCCCAGGGACTGGCGACCGAGCAGGAACTGGCCGGCATGGGGGAGCGCGATATCCAGCGCTTCATCTTCCGGGCCGGCTTCTCTACCGCCGCCGCCGTCACCTCCGTCTCCGGCCGCGGTGTCGGCATGGACGTGGTGAAGACCAACGTTGAGAAGATCGGCGGCACGATTGATCTCCGCTCGCGCGAGGGGAAGGGAACAACCTTCCTCATCAAGATCCCGCTGACACTCGCGATTGTCTCCGCGTTGATCGTGGAGGCTGGCGGCGAGCGCTTTGCCATTCCACAGATCGGTGTGGTTGAGCTGGTGCGGGCCGGCGACGGCGTGATGCATATCAAGGATGCGCCGGTGCTGCGCCTGCGCGACCGGCTGCTCCCCCTCGTCTCCCTGTCTCGCCTACTGCGTCTCGATGAGCGGCCGGTGGCGGAAGGCGAGGCTGAGCGCGGCGGCTTCGTGGTAGTGACCCAGATCGGGCAGAACCTCTTCGGCATCATCGTCGACCGCGTGTTCGACACCGAGGAGATCGTGGTGAAGCCAGTGGCGCCAATCCTGCGCCATGTCACGATGTTCAGCGGTAACACGATCCTCGGCGACGGATCGGTGATCATGATCCTGGATCCCAATGGCATCGCCCGCGCGACCGGCGTTGGTGCTGAAGGTGTGCAGGAGGAGCGCCGCAGCACGGCTGTCACGACAGCCACCTCCGCCGAGCGCCTGTCGCTGCTACTGTTCCGTGCGGGCGATGGTGGGCCACGCGCAGTTCCGCTCGGCCTCGTAGCGCGTCTCGAGGACCTGCCCGCGGAGCGCATCGAGATGTCCCACGGCAAACCGGTTGTACAGTACCGCGGTGCGCTGATGCCGCTGGTTCCGATCGCCGATGGATGGACGATGCCGCCGTCCGGTGGGCGCCAGGCGGTGCTCGTTTTCGACGACAGCGGCCGTGCCATGGGGCTGGCGGTGGACGAGATCCTCGACGTCGTCGAGGAGTCGTTAAAGATCGAGAGCGGTCAGGACCGACCGGGATATCTAGGCACTGCCGTCATCTCGGGTCGCGCGACGGAGGTGGTGGACTGCGCCTGGTGGCTCCGGCAGGCCGGCGCGGACTGGTTCGGACCCCAGCGCCCGGCATCAGCCCGCCGCGCGCGTGTGCTGGTCGTGGAGGATAGCGCCTTCTTCCGCAACATGCTCGTTCCCGCCCTCGGCGCCGCCGGCTTCGAGGTGACGGCGGCGGCGAGCGGTACGCAAGCACTCAAACTGCGGGAAGCCGGTGAGAGCTTCGATGCCATTGTCTCCGACATCGAGATGCCCGAACTTGATGGGCTCGGTATGGCACGAGCCATCCGCGATGGTGGCAGCTGGCACGAGACGCCGCTGATCGCGCTGACCTCGCACACCGACGACGCCTCGGTTCGCCGCAGCCGGGAAGCTGGCTTCATGGATCACGTGCCGAAGTTCGATCGTGATGCGCTGCTTGGAGCGCTGCGCAGTTGCCTGGCCACCACCACGGCGCCCGGCGGGCACTGAGCCGTTCCCCGACACGCAGAAGGAGATGCCAATGGAAGCCGCTCTTGCCCCTCGTCGTACGACCGTTCCGGCAGCCGCCGAGACATCCGTCCTCACCCTAACCGTCGCGGGTCAGCTCTGCGGTGTGCCGGTCCTCGGCGTGCGCGATATTCTCGGTTCGCAGGCGATCACACCCATTCCGCTTGCGCCCGCTGAGGTTGCGGGGGGGCTCAACCTCCGCGGCAGGATCGTGACGGCGGTTGATCTTCGGCGCCGCCTTGGCCTGCCCGCGCGGGAAGCGGGTGGCCCTCTGCCGATGAGCGTGGTGGTGGAGGGAGGGGGCGAGCTCTACGCTCTGCTCGCTGACTCGGTCGGTGACGTTTTGGCTCTTCCGGAGGCCGGGCTGGCATCCAACCCACCGACGCTCGACCCACTCTGGCGCGAGGTATGCGCGGGCGTACACCAGGATGTACCCGACAGCAGTGGTGCGGCCGGAGCACGGCTCCTGATCATGCTTGATGTTGAGCGCATTCTGGATATTGGCTGAGGGAGCGGAAGATGCCGGACTGCCTGGTAGTTGACGACAGCCGCACCGTGCGTCGTGTTGCGCGGCGGATGCTGGAGGCACAAGGCTTCGTTGTACGCGAAGCCGAGGACGGCCAGCAGGCGCTGGAGGCCTGCCGGGCAGCCCTTCCTTCGCTCGTGCTGCTGGACTGGAACATGCCGGTGATGGACGGCATCACCTTCCTGCGCCTCGCACGGCAGGAGTTCGGCCCGGATGAGCCGCGCATCATGCTGTGTACCACGGAGACTGACTTTTCACGCATTATGACGGCACTGGAAGGCGGGGCTCAGGAATACATCATGAAGCCGTTCGACGAGGAGATTCTGGTCGGCAAGCTCGAGGTGCTCGGATTGCTGCCGGACCAGGCGGCGTGAACGAACCCTCCCCACACGTGCCACTCGTTCCGGCGTCCACCACGCGCCGCGTGCGCGTGATGATCTGCGACGACAGCCCGACGGTGCGCGGCATCCTCGCACGGCTTCTGGATGTCGATCCAGAAATTGAGGTGGTGGCGCGCGTCGCTGACGGACAGCAGGCGCTAAATGTTCTCGGCGAGGCGCAGCCGGATGTCGTGCTGCTTGATCTCGAAATGCCGGTGATGGACGGCATGACCGCGCTTCCGAAGCTGCTGCGGGCCGATTCGAGACTGGCCGTGATCGTTGCGAGCGCGGTGACACAGCGTGGGGCGGCGGAGGCCATGGCGGCCCTGCGCGCCGGCGCGTCCGACTACATTCCAAAGCCGGGCGCCGGCCAAGGCGGAGCCGCGGATCCAGTATTCCGTGCCGAGCTGCTGGAGAAGGTAAAAGGCTGGGCGCGTATGCGCCGGAGGACGGCGGCGCAGGCTTTCTCGGGAGGCAGCTTCACCGTCCCCACGCAAGCCATTGCGCCGGCACCTCAGGCGGCGCCCAGCGCCACCCCTCAAGCCAGTTCGGCCCTGCCCGGCCGCGGCCAAGGCGGAGAGGCGCCGGGTAGCGTTCCTCCTTTGCCGGCGCCGTGCATTGGGACCCCGCCTGTCCGAAGCGCGCCTGTCGCGCCCGTTCCTCTAAAGCGAGGAAGCCCTCCGCCGCAGGTGACGAACAGCCGGCCGGCGCAGGCGCCATTACGGCCTATGCAGCCGCGCTCGTCACGCTCGGCTCAGGCACCGGTCTTGCTCGCCGTCGGATCATCAACCGGTGGCCCGCAGGCGCTGGCCGCTTTCCTCCGCGGCCTCACCTCGGTGCCGCCAGTGCCGGTCGTGATTGTGCAACATATGCCGGCCGGCTTTACGGCCATGCTCGCCGACCACCTCGACCGCCTCGGCCCGCTTCGGATTGCCGAAGCGAAAGAGGCGGAGGGGCTGCGCGCTGGGCACGCCTATGTTGCGCCCGGCGACCGGCACTTGCTGGTCGAGCGCGGGCCGGCCGGTTTGCTTGCCCGGTTGCGGGACGATCCGCCGGAGCACTTCTGCCGCCCGGCCGTGGACCCAATGCTGCGCAGCGCGGTGCAGTCCTGCGAAGGGCGCGTGCTCGCGGTCATTTTGACGGGCATGGGGCAGGATGGCTTTGAGGGCTGCCGCAGCGTCGTTGCCGCGGGCGGCACGGTGTTCGCGCAGGACGAAGCGTCCTCGGTTGTTTGGGGGATGCCTGGCGCCGTGGCCCGTGGCGGGCTTGCGCAGGAAGTTCTGCCGCCTGAGCGGCTGGGCGCTCGAGCTTCGGCCGTCCTGGCCGGAACTGGTTTTCTGGTTGGAAGGATTGCATCGTGAGCGGAGCGGCGTTCGAAACGATCGCGGGGCTTGTCCGCACGCGCGCTGGAATCGTTCTTGGGGCAGATAAGGCCTACATGCTCGACACGCGCCTTGGCGGGGTGATGCGCGAGCACGGTCTGGAAAGCCTGGACGCCATGGCAGCCAAGCTGCGCGCGCCGGCGAGCGAACGTTTGGCGGCCGCTGTGACGGAGGCGCTGACCACCAACGAGTCCTTCTTCTTCCGCGATGGCAAGCCCTTCGATCACCTTCGCCGCATCCTGCCAAAGCTGGCCGCAGCGCGTTCGGGCGGGCAGCGCCTGCGCGTGCTCTCCGCGGCATGTTCCACCGGACAGGAGGCTTACTCGGTTGCAATGGTGACCGAGGGTCTCGGGCTGGCAGGGCGGATGGAGGTGGTAGGCACGGATATCAGCAACGACGTCGTGCGTCGGGCGCGGGAGGGGCTTTACTCGCAGTTTGAGGTCCAGCGCGGCTTGCCCGTGCAGATGTTGGTAAAGCACTTCAAGCAGGAAGGGCCCCAGTGGCGCGTCTCTCCGGCTCTTCGCGCCCTCACTCGCTTTGAAACGGGCAACTTGCTGGCGGATCTGCGGCCCCTCGGCACGTTTGATGTCATCTTCTGCCGGAACGTCCTCATCTACTTCGACGCACCGACGAAGACGCGGGTGCTGTCCGCACTCGCGGAGCGGCTGGCGTTGGACGGCGTTCTCTATCTTGGTGGCGCGGAGACCGTGCTCGGACTGACGGACCGCTTCGCGACGATCGAGGGCGAGCGTGGAGTCTATGCCCCCGTCGTTCGCAATCTCCTGGCTGGATAGTTCTGGAACTGGCGGTACACGGGTCCAAACCCCGGCCTCGAAAGCGCGTTCGGGCGGTTCTCCCCAAGAAGGTCGGGAGAACCGCCAGAGCTGTGCCAGAATGCTAAGATGCGGCTGCCCCTTGGGTCAGGCCGCTGCGTGGGTCGCCTCGCCCGAGGCGTTCTGCACCGAGCTCCCAAGCACGCTGCTTCCGCCGAAAGCCTGGCGAGCGGAGGAGGGGGTGGGATCCCGCAGCACATAGCCGCGGCCCCAAACGGTACCGATGAGATCCTCACAGCCGGCCTGAGCGAGCTTCTTGCGCAGCTTGCAGATGAACACGTCGATGATCTTCACCTCCGGCTCGTCCATTCCACCGTAGAGGTGATTCAGGAAGGCTTCCTTGGTCATGACCATCCCCTTGCGGAGGGTCAACAACTCAAGGATGGCGTACTCCTTGCCCGTCAGATGGACCGGGCGACCGCCGACGGTGGCTTCACGCGCGCCGAGATCAAGGTTCAGCCGACCGACGGTGATGCTCGGCTGAGCGAAGCCTTTGGTGCGGCGAATGATGGCCTGGATGCGGGCGATCAACTCCTGGCTGTCGAAGGGCTTCACGAGGAAGTCGTCGGCACCAAGGCCAAATCCCTTAACCTTCGCTCCGGGCCTTGACAGGCCGGACAGGATGAGGACGGGAGTGGTGCTGCGCCCGGCGCGGAGCCGACGGACGACCTCGTAGCCCTCCATATCCGGAAGCATGATATCGAGCACGACGATATCGTAGTCATAGAGCCGCGCGAGTTCGAGAGCCTCCTCGCCGGTATCGGCTGCGTCGACAATCATGCCCTGAGTTTTGAGCATGAGGGTCACGCCGCGGGAGGTGGTCAGGTCATCTTCTACCAGCAGGACGCGCATCGTTCCGTTCCTCACTCGTTCCGGTATCATTAAGACAACTTATGCGCGAAAGGTGAAGGGGTTTTTTCATCTCCAACGTGTATTAAGAGTTGAGACAAGGATCGAAAAATGTTCGATAGCCGCTCAACCTTTCTGAGCCACATGCGCAAGACAGCAAAAGAAATGCAGAAAATCAGTGTGATAACTAGCTACGGCAGGATCCGCTCCGTGCGGGGCCTGAGCATCGATGTTGCCGGCTTGTACCCTAATCCACCAATCGGAGGTTGTATCCGCATCGCTGCCGCCGGCCGGGTAGAAATACACGCGGAGGTTGTATCGGGTCGCGATGGCGGGGTGCTGGCAGTTGGACGTCGAGAGCTTGACGGCCTGACTGTCGGCGCTCGCGTCGAGCATGTCCGGCGCCTTGTCGTACAACCTTGTGCTGCCTGGCTCGGCCGCGTCGTCGATCCGACCGGTAGGCCGATCGACGGTCGTGGGTCACTGTCCTCGGGCTCCGTGCCCCGCCCATTGCGTGCACCGCCGCCTGAGGCCGGAACGCGAGCCAGGCTCGGTCCGCGGGTGGATCTCGGCGTCCGGGCGCTGGATGCCTTCGCCACCTGCCGACGCGGGCAGCGACTCGGCCTCTTCGCTGCGTCGGGCGTCGGCAAGTCGAGCCTCATGGCCATGCTGGCGCGCCATGCGGATTGCGATATTGCCGTCATTGGGCTGGTTGGGGAGCGCGGGCGCGAGCTGCGGGAATTCATCGAGGATGATCTCGGTCCCGAAGGCCTTGCCCGCAGCGTGGTGGTCTGCGCGACCTCCGACCAGGCGCCGCTGATGCGGAGGGACGCGGCTCTGGCCGCCATGGCCGTGGCCGAGCACTTTCGCGATGAGGGAAAGCGCGTCCTGCTGATGATGGACAGCGTGACCCGATTCGCCATGGCCCTGCGTGAGATCGGCCTCTCGGCCGGCGAGCCACCGGCGACCCGCGGCTTCCCGCCGAGCGTCTTCGCCGAGTTGCCGCGGCTGCTCGAGCGGGCGGGTCCCGGCGCGGAGGGCTGCGCGGGGTCCATCACGGGCCTCTTCACCGTTCTCGTCGAGGGCGACGACCACGACGAGCCAGTGGCGGACGCGGTGCGCGGCATCCTTGATGGCCACGTCGTCCTGGATCGTCGAATCGGCGAGGGCGGTCGCTACCCTGCCGTGGACGTGCTCCGCAGCCTATCGCGGACCGTCCCCGGCTGCCTGGAGCCGGCGGAGCGCTTGATCCTTGCGCGAGCGCGGCGGATCCTCGCCCTCCACCGCGACATGGCAGACATGGTGCGGCTCGGTGCCTACCGGGCGGGCAGCGACCCCGCGGTTGATGAGGCAGTGCGGCTTGCACCGGCGATCGAGGCTGTGCTGCGTCAGGGCAAGGAGGAGGCTGGCAGCGTGGCCGGTGCCTTCGCCGCCCTGTCGCTCGCCATGGGACCGGAGTCGTGAAGCGCGACCCCCTGGCCGTGCTGGCGCGCCTGAGGAGCGCCGAGGTCATGGCTGCGAGGCGCAGGATCGCCGATGAGGCGATGCTTCATCAGGCCGCCGAGGAAAGAGCGCGGGCCGCGGCTTGTGCCCTCGTGGAGGAGGGCAGGCATGGCGGGGACTACGCGGCCTGGCTGCCGCGTGGCATGGCGCTGCGGGATGCCGCGGCCGCGGAGACGGAGCGGGCCGCGCTGCGCATGTCCGATGCCGGCGCTGCCCTGGCCGCTGCGCGGGCCGCCGAGCGCGCCGTCGAGTCGCTCGCCGAGATGCGCGCGGAGGAGGCGCGGCGTGCCCTTATGCGAGCCGAGCAGCGCGCGCTGGACGAGGCGGGAGCCCGGCGGAATCAGCCCCAGACCCGGTCGCCCGGAGCCTGACCTCCCGGAGCGATCGGTTCGGCCGACATCGCCTCGTCCAACAACCCGGCGGCGCGGCCGATGGCGTCATAGAGTTCCGTGTAGTCCTCGATGACGAAGTATACGGGCTGTACCTCATCAATCCGGTAGGTGCTGCGGAGCACCCGCGGCAGGTCGAAACGAAGGCGGCGCGGCGCCGCCGATAGGGCGTGCAGCGTCTCAGTGCGGGAGGACAGGATGCCAGCACCGTAAGCGCGCAGCCCGTCCCGTTCAGCGATGAGGCCGAACTCGACCATGAACCAGTAGAAGCGAGCCAGTGGTGCGAGCTGGCCGCGCTGCCCGGCTTGCAGTCCGAGCTGTCCATAAGCCTCCAGGAATTCGGCGTAGTGCCGGTTCGTCAGGAGCGGGACGTGCCCGAGGAAGTCGTGGAAAATGTCGGGCTCGACGACGTAATCGAGCTCCTCCGGTCGCCGGATCCACTCGGTGACAGGAAAACGGCGCTGTGCGAGCAGTGCGAAAAACTGGGCGTCCGGCAGAAGGCCCGGGCACGGAACCAGGCGCCAGCCCGTCGCTCCCTGCAGGATCTCGGAGGCAGCGGAGAGGCTGGGCACGGCCTCGTCGCAACGAAGACGGTCGAGCCCTTCCCGCCAGGAAGAGGCGGCCCGTCCGGGGAAGATACCGCGCTGGCGGGTCACGAGTGTTCGCCAGGTGGCGTGGTCCGCTGCAGAACGCTCGATGGTGCTATCGGGTAGCGTTCCATCTGGTTGGGCGCGGTCGTAGTCGCCCCGCAAGCCCTGCGGCAGCGTCTCGGTGCCGATGATGCCGGTGGCCGGCTTGATCGTGCCATCCATCTCGTCGTCTCCCTTCCTGCGCTGAGCCTAGCCCGCCTCACGCGACAAAAGACGGCTAAACAGGCGCCTGGCTCGGCTATGAAGAGGGAGATTCACTTCAAAGGGGCGCAATGGATGGTGAAAATCACTCCTCAGCTCGACGCAATCGATCGGCGGATGCTGCGCGCCCTTCAACGGGACGGTCGGCTATCGGTCGTGGCGTTGGCCGAGCAGGTTGGCCTTTCTCCTACGCCGTGCCAGCGCCGGCTGCGACGCCTGGAGGAGGGGGGCGTCATCGGGCGCTACGCGGCGGTGCTCGATCCGGGGCGTGTCGGCCTGCCCTTGCAGGCTTTCGTGATGGTCGCGTTATCCAGCCATGCTGAGGAGGTGGTCGAGGGCTTCCAGAAGGCCCTTTCCGCCAGGCCGGAAGTGCTGGCCGCCTACGCGATGAGCGGCGAGATGGACTACCTGCTGCACATCCTGGCCGCGGATTTTGAGGCCTATGCCGACTTCGCCATGCGCGCCCTGCTGCGCATGCCCGGGGTGAAGGAGACGAAATCCTCCTTCGTGCTCGCCGCGCTCAAGCCGCCGGGCGAAGTGCCGGTCTGAGGCGGGGGTCACGAAACCAGGGCCCCGATAACATAAATGTGTTCCCATGCTGCCGGCCGACGCGTAGCGGTCCAGGAGCAGGCAAAATGCGAGATAACGGGCCTATCACAACAAAAGAGGTGCCACTTCCAGACGGCATGTTCCTTGTCTCTCAAACAGACGTCAACGGACGCATCACCTTCGTCAACAATGCCTTCGTGGAGGTCAGTGGCCTCACGCAGGAGGAGCTGATCGGCGCGCCTCACAACCTCGTTCGGCACCCGCACATGCCGCAGGCTGCATTTCCCGACCTCTGGACGACGGTGCGGTGCGGCATGCCTTGGGAAGTCCTCGTGAAGAACCGGACCAAGTCCGGCGACTTCTACTGGGTGCGGGCGAACGTCACGCTGGTGGTCCAGGACGGGGCCGTGGAAGGCTTCATCTCGATCCGCAGCCGCCCCTCCCGGGCTGAGGTTGAGACTGCGGAGGCCGCCTATGCACCCATCAGAGAGGGGCGAGGCAGCAAGATCAGGGTTTCCGGCGGCACGATCGTCAGCGCTGGCCCGGTGCGGCGCGATGCAGGCAACGCGCGGCATCGCCGCCAGCCTGGTTATCGATATGGCCGTGCTCTTCGCGGCCATCGTGGCGAACCTCCAGGCAGCAGCGTATGGGGTGGACTTCACCCTGCGGGCAGGCGGGTTGCTGTTCGTCGTGCTGCTGGTCTGCATCCACGCTGGCCTGTCCGTCGTCAGGATCAGGCGGGCCTTCCGCCAGATCGACGCACAGTTCGCCGCACTGGCGCGAGGCGACCTTCGCAATGCCATCGAGGACGCTTCCGTCCCTGAGCTTCGCGCCGTGGGCGGCTTCATGCGCGGCCTGCGCGCGAGACTCACCTATGTCGAGGAAGTCCGCATCCAGCGTGAGCGCGAGGCGCTGCAAACGCGCGTCGGCGCGCTGCGCGAGATGGCCGACAAGGTCGAGGGCGCGGCGCACGAGACCGCTGAGGAGGTGATGACGACCACACTCGGGATGACCAGCGACGCCACGACCATGGCCGATGCAGTGGAGGCCGTTGGACTGCACGCCGGGACCACTGCCCGTGCGGCCGGGAACGCGCTGGCCAGCGCCCAGACCATGGCCGCCGCCTCTGAGGAACTGGCCGTCTCGATCAACGGGATCACGCTTCGGGTCAACGAGGCGAACGAGACCACGCGCTCCGCGGTCGAGGAAAGCGACGTTGCGTAGCGGGCGATCAGCCATCTGCGCACCGAGGTTGAGCAGGTCAGCCACATCACCTCTCTGATCGCGGACATCGCGAGCCAAAGCCATCTGCTCGCACTGAACGCCACGATCGAGGCCGCACGGGCGGGCGAGTCCGGCCGTAGCTTCGCGGTGGTCGCCGGCGAGGTGAAGAAGCTCGCCGGCCAGACCGAGAAGGCGACGGAGGAGATCTGCAAGCAGATCGCGCAGATTCAGCAGGCGACGACCGACACGGTGGGGGCTGTGGCGCGGATCGGCGGCAAGGCCGGGCAGATCGACGAGGTGTCCGCCGCAATCGCTTCCGCGATGGAGCAGCAGAGCGAGGCCACGCAGGAGATCAGCCGCTCCGTCTCCGACGCAGCCGCTGCCGCGCAGGCAGTGACGGAGGCGATGGGGGGTGTGCTGCAGATCGCCGGCGAGGCGAGCGAGAAGGCGGGGCGTCTGCGTGTCGGCTCGGACGAGCTTGCGCAGCAGGCGGGCCGTTCCCGACAGAGGCTGGTGCAGGCCGTCCGCACATCGGTGGCCGAAGCCGAGCGGCGCACGCGCCAGCGCCACTCCGTGGACGAAGCGTGCGAGGTGTTGAGTGGCACGGGGCTTCAGGAGGCTCGTCTGGTCGATATCTCCGAGGAGGGGGCGCGAGTGACCGGCTGCTCGGATCTTGCGCCGGTACGCGCGTGGAACTGCGCCTGGCGCGTCACGGCATCGCGGCCCAGGGCAGGGTGGTCTTTGATGGCGGCAAGCAGGGTACGGGTCTTGCCTTCGACTCGCCGCTCGTGCTGCCGGTGACGCTCGTCGACGGAACTCGCCAGGCGGCCTGAGGTGGACCCGGACCTGGGCCCGGCCTAGCCTTCCCGGCAACGGATAAGGAGGAAGCTTTGGCCAGGATCGGCTTCGTAGGGCTGGGCAATATGGGCGCGCCGATGGCACGTAGCCTCGCCCGCGCCGGCCATCAGGTCTCCGTCTACGACCTCTCGGCAGAGGCAATGGCGCGCGCTGAGGGGACCGCGCACGCAGCATCGGGCACGGAGGCGGCGCGGGACGCGGAGTTCGTTGTCACTATGCTGCCGGCCGGCAGGCATGTGCGCGATGCCTGGCTGGGGGAGGGAGGTCTGGCTGCCGCCGCGCCGGAAGGGGCGGTGCTGATCGATTGCTCCACCATTGATGTCGCCACCGCCCGGGAGGTAGCGGCCGGGGCGAACCAGCCCTTCCTGGACGCGCCGGTGTCGGGCGGTGTCATGGGGGCGGAGGCGGCGACCCTCACCTTCATGGTTGGTGGACCCGCGGCGGGGTTTGCCCGTGCAGAGCCGCTGTTCCGTGCCATGGGGCGTACGGTGGTCCACTGCGGCGAAGCGGGAGCCGGGCAGGCGGCGAAAGCCTGCAACAACATGCTGCTTGCCATCAGCATGATCGGAACTTGCGAGGCCTTCATCCTCGCGGAGAAACTCGGCCTCTCGCATGAGGCATTGTTCGAGGTCGCCTCCAAGTCCTCCGGCCAGTGCTGGTCGCTGACCACCTACTGCCCTGTGCCGGGCCCGGTTCCGGCAAGCCCCGCGAACCGGGACTATCGCCCGGGTTTCGCCGCGGCGCTGATGTTGAAGGATCTCGGCCTCGCGCAGCAGGCGGCTGAGGAAACCGGGGTGGAGACGCCGATGGGTGCCCAGGCGCTGGAGTTATACCGGCGCTTCGTGGGAAAGGGAGGCGCTGAGACGGACTTCTCCGGGATTATCGGGATGCTGCGGGCCGGGGCGAGCTGATTCGCGCGGGGCCGCAACCCGCGGACCCCGCGTGCCTTCTGATGGCGGCGAAGCCGATGGGGAGAAGCCGGGCGGGAATCGCCGGGCGTCGGGTGTCGCGGCAGAGGCTTCATGACACTTGACCAAGGACTGGCCTTCGCGCTGATGGCGGCGACCATCGGCTTCTTTCTTTGGGGGCGGTTTGCTTACGACGCCGTGGCGCTGGGTGCGCTGCTCGCCGGCGTCCTCATCGGCGTCGTTCCCGCGAACAAAGCTTTCGAAGGGTTTTCCGACGACGTGGTGCTGATCGTCGCCGCGGCGCTCGTGATCAGCTCAGCCGTCGCAAAGTCGGGGGCCGTGGAGACGATCATGCGCCCGGTGACGCCGAGGCTGCGCACGGCTTCCATGCAGGTGCCGGTGCTCGTCGCGGTAACCATGCTGCTCTCGATGATCACCAAGAATGTCGGCGCGCTGGCGATCATGATGCCGGTCGCGCTCCAACTCGCGCGGCGCACGGGCACGCCGGTGGCGGCGATGCTGATGCCGATGGCAGCGGCGGCCATGGTCGGCGGCGTGGTCACGCTGGTGGGCACGGCGCCCAACATCATCATGTCCCGCGTTCGGCAGGAGCTGACCGGCACCGCCTTCGGCATGTTCGATTACACGCCCGTTGGGCTCGGAGTCTGCGCGGTGGCGCTGCTCTTCCTTTCCGTCGGCTGGCGGCTGTTGCCGGGAGGGCGGCGCGGCACGGCCTCGATGGGGGCGGCCTTCAACATCGGCAGCTACACGCTAGAGGCGCGCGTGCCGGAGGGTGGCGAGGCCGTGGGCATGACGGTGGCGGGGCTGGAGGCTCTGGCGGAGGGAGAGGTGCGCGTCTCCGGCATCCTGGCACCGGAGATGGCTCAGGAGGGGAAGGCCCCGGCCCGCCCTCACGGAGCGGTGGCCAATTCGTTTCCCGCCGATCCGCCCCAGCAGGACAGGCGCCTGACCGCGGGCGAGACGGTTCTATTGCGGGGCGAGCCCGAGGAACTGGAGCAATTGGTCGCCCGCGCCGGGCTGACCCTGGCCGAGGACAAGTCGCCGCCAGACGATCCGGAGACTGAGGAGGACGACCAGCGCGTGATGGAGGGGGTGATCACCGGCGACAGTCCGCTGGTCGGCCGCACCCCGGCCGCGGTGACGCTCCGCACCCGGCACGGCATGTCCCTGCTGGCGGTCAGCCGTCGCGGCGAGCAGCAGATCCGGAGCAGCCTGTCCCACCTGCGGCTGCGGGCAGGGGACGTGGTGCTGCTGCGAGGCCTCGCCGCCGCCATGCCGGACCGCCTGGGGGAGTTGCGCGTGCTGCCGCTGGCCGAGCGCGAGATGGCGCTAGGTAAGGGGCGGCGTTCCTGGATCCCGCTCGGGGTCCTGGCCGTGGCGATGGCGCTGGTGGCGATCGGGGCAGTGCCGATCGCGGTCGCCTTTTTCGGGGCCGTGGTCGCCCTGCTCGTCCTGCGTGTGATGACGACGCGGGAGGCCTATGAGGCGGTGGATTGGCCAGTGGTTGTCCTGCTGGCGGCGCTCATCCCGGTAAGCGGTGCCATCCAGCACACTGGCGGAACGGACCTGCTGGCTGGCTGGCTGACCGGTGTGGTGCAGGGCCTGCCTGGAATGGCGGCGCTCGCCGTGACCATGGTCCTGGCCATGGCGGTCACGCCCTTCCTGAACAACGCAGCGACCGTGCTGGTAATGGGACCGATCGCGGCGACCCTGGCGGGCAAGCTGGGGCTGAACCCCGATCCTTTCCTGATGGCGGTAGCACTGGGGGCCGCGAGCGACTTCCTCACGCCGATTGGGCACCAGTGCAACACGCTGGTGATGGGGCCGGGCGGGTACCGCTTCGGTGACTACGCGCGGCTGGGATTGCCGCTCTCGATCCTGATGCTGGGGGCTGGCGTGCCGTTGATCGCGTATTTCTGGCCGCTGGCGCCTCACTGAAGGAAGCAGGAAAAGCCCCTCAGCGCCAGCGGCGGTGCATCCAGAGCCACTGCCCCGGGTGCTCCCGCACCCAGCTAGCGATGACATCGTTGATCACCTGCGTGGCCGCCGGCACGTCGATCAGCCCCTCGGCATCCCGCGGCATGGGAATGGGATCGGTCAGCTCAAGGCGGAAGCGGCTGCCCTCCAGGCGGATCGCGCGGGCGCCGCGCACGGGGCAGTCGAAGCGCCGGGCAAGGTTGGCCAGCAGCGGGTTCGCCTGAGCGGGGCGGCCGAGAAAATCGATGCGTGGGCCGCGGCCGAAGCGCTGGTCCACCACCATGCCGACCACGGCGCGGCGCTGGAGGGCCTTGGCCAGCTTCGTGGGCGCCATCAGTCCGGCTGGAATCAGCTCCCCCATGGCGTTCTGCCGCAGCGCGAGGATTGCCTCCGCGATCGGGCGGCTGTTCGGCGTGCGGTAGAGCACGGCGGCGTCGAGCCCATGGCGGGCGGCCGCGACGGCCGGCAATTCCCAGTTCGCGAGATGGGCGGCGAAGATGAGGACGGGGCCGCCGCTCTCCCGCAACTCGGCGAAGCGAGCATAGGTCGCGTCGTCCACCTGGATGCGGCCGGCGGGGTCGCGCGCCTCGGTCAGGTCCCAGATGCGGTCGATATGGACGTACTCGCAGGCGACACGGCCGAGATTGTCCCAGGCCTCGTCGGCGATCCGCCGGTGCCAGGCCGCGTCCTTCTCCGGAAAGGCCGCCCGGATGTTGTCCATCGCGATGCGGTGGGCCGAGGTGAAGGGGCCTAGGCGGCGGGCCACGGCCGCGCCGACGCGGGGCGCGAGGTCGGGGCCGAGCGCGCGGGGCACGGCGAAGCCGAGCTTGGTCAGGGCCGCCAGGGCGGCGTCGGCCGGGCCTCCGCCGCGGGCCATGGCTAGATCGTCACCACGATCTTGCCGAAGACGCGGCGGCTCTCCAGCCGGTCGAGGCCTTCGGCGAAGTTCTCGAGCGGAATGACGCAGTCGAGCACGGGGGACATGCCGCCGGCCATCTTCGCCAGCCCGTCCGCGACGTTGCGCATGGAGGCGCCGAAGGAGCCGAATATGCGGAGCTGGCGCTGGAAGATCATCATCAGGTTCGTCTCGGCTGAGACGCCCGAGGTGCTGCCGCAGGTGACGAGCCGCCCGCCCATCTTCAACGCGAGGAGGGAGCCTGCCCAGGTGGTGGCGCCGACATGCTCGAAGACCACGTCCACGCCGGCCTTGTTGGTCAGGCGGCGGGCGACGGAGGCGAAGTTCTTCTCGCTGTAGTTCACGACGTGGTCGGCGCCGAGCTCTTTCGCCTTGGCGCATTTCTCGTCGTCGCCGGCCGTCGCGATGACGGTACAGCCGAGCGCCTTCGCCTCCTTGATGGCGACGGTGCCGATGCCTGAGCCCGCGGCCTGGATGAGGATCGTCTCGCCAGGCTGCAGCTTCGCGTTGTCGAAGAGCATGTGCTCGACGGTGGAGAAGGTGACGGCCGCGCAGGCGGCGTCGTTGCTGGAAACGGCCTCGGGCACGCGCACCATCAGCCGCGCCTTCTGGTTCACGTATTCCCGCGCGAAGCCGTCGAGGTGGAAGCCCATGACGCCCGCGACGTTCTCGCAGAGGTTGTCGCGCCCCTCGACGCAGGCGCGGCAATGGCCGCAGGTCTGCGCGCCGTAAGGCGCGACGCGGTCACCTACCTTCCAGCCCTCCACGCCCTCGCCGAGCGCCACGATCTCACCGACCGCCTCGACGCCGACGCAGATGGGAAGCTGGCGCTGGGCGAAGGCCATCCCGCGCCAGCCCCAGACGTCGATGTGGTTCAACGCGATGCCGTGCATGCGAAGCCGCGCCTCTCCGGGGCCGGGCGGCGGGGGCTCGGGGATGTCTTCGAGGCGAAGGTCGCGGTCGCCGTGCAGACGAAGGGCGCGCATCAGGTGGGTTCCGCGGAGAGCACGAGGCAGACATTCTGCCCACCGAAGCCAAAGGAGTTGGAGAGCACGTGGCGCACCGTCGCATCGCGCGCGACGTTCGGTACCACGTCGAGCGTGACGCTTGGGTCCGGCTCGTCGTGGTTGATGGTGGGCGGCAGGCGCTGGTCGCGGATGGCGAGGAGTGAGAAGGCGGCTTCCAGGGCGCCTGCGGCCGAGAGCGTGTGCCCGATCATGCTCTTGTTGGAGGAGATCGGCGGCGCGTTCTCCCCGAACACCGCGCGCATGCCGAAATTCTCCATCTTGTCGTTCTCGGGCGTGCCGGTGCCGTGCCCGTTGACGTAGGAGATCTCCCCGGGCTCCAGCCCGGCATCGGCCAGCGCGTTCTTCATCGCGCCGACGATGGCGCGGCCATCGGGGTTGGAGCGGGTGCGGTGGAAGTTGTCCGCGCGCTCCCCCGCGCCGGAGACGAGGCCGATGATCCGCGCGCCGCGTGCCTTGGCCGTGTCGTAGTTCTCCAGCACCAGGGCTGCGGCGCCCTCGGCCATGACGAAGCCGTCGCGCGACTTCTCAAAGGGGCGGGAGGCCTTCTCCGGCGCGTCGTTGCGGGTGGAAAGCGCCGAGAGAAGCGAGAAGCGGATCAGCGCCTCCGCATGCACCGACCCGTCCGCGCCGAGGGCGATGCAGGCATCCGCCTCGCCCCGCTGGATGGCCTCGACGCCGAGCTGGATGGCCGAGGCCCCGGTGGCGCAGGCGGTAGTGAGAGAGATGGGCGCGCCACGCGTGCCGAAGCGGGCGGCCAGGCGCTCCCCGACGCCGCCGTAGAGGTAGGTCTCGTAGATGTCGTGCCGGCCGGCGGCGGTCGCGGTCATGGCGGCGTAGGAGGGATCGTGCCCCTTGCGGGCGAGGTCGAACCGGGCGGGCCACTCGACCTCGACAGGCGGCATGCCGACGAAGAGCGGGCCGGGGAAGCCCCCCTTGCCGCCGATCCCCGCCTCGGAAATCGCCTCCTCGATCACAAAGGCGGCCATGTGCTCGACGCGCACCGGGCTGGTGAAGGGCTCGCCGTGCTCCTCCGGCAGGTCCACGCAGCCGGCGATGGTGGTGCGCAGGTGATCGGTCGGGAAGCGGGTGATGCGGCGGATGCCGGATTGGCCCGCCAGCAGGCGCGACCAGCTCTCGGCGACACCAAAGCCGAGGGAGGTGACGGCGCCGATGCCGGTGACGGCGACGAGCGGACGGCCGAGATGGTCGCGCATGGTCAGAACTCCCCCTTCAGACGGAATCGGGGCGTGAAAGGGCAGCAAGCGCTTCGCCGCGCCACTGGCCGAAGCCGGTCACCAGGATGCGGCCGGGCGCGTCCTCAGGGTCCATCGGCGCGTCGGCGGGGTCCATCGGCGCGTAGAAGCCGCCGCGGTGAAGGGCCAGGGCGGCCAGGGCCACATGGGCAGGGAAAGCGCCCTCCACCCCGTGGCCGATGAGGCTGCCCGGGCGGCGGACGGGGGCGGCGACCTCCCGCAGGAAGGCCTGCTCCTCCTCCCAGGCGCCGGGCGTGCCAGTCGCGCCGGAGATCACCGCATCGACTCCATCCGGTGCCACCCGCGGCAGGAGGGAGCGGGCGGAGGCGGCGGCCTCGCCGGGCGCCCCCCGGCGGGCGGCATTGCTCGCCACGCCGTCGAGCCGCGCGAGGACGCGAGCACCGCGGGCGCGGGCGTGCCCGGCCGTCTCCAGCACGAGGAAGCCGGCCATGCCGCCGAGGATCATCCCCGGTTGCTCGCGCTCCGAGAGCGGCTTGTGCGGGCCCTGCCAGAGCCCGTCCTCGCCGCGGTAGAGCAGCAGCAAGTCCCAGCGCTGGGCCGTCATCGCGCCGCCCACGAGGGCGATGCCGCCCCGCCCTTCGGCGAGACGGGCATGAGCGATGCGGAGCGCGTCGGCGGCGGCGCTCTCCTCGCCCATGAAGGTGCGGGAGGAGCCCGTCACGCCGTGGACGATGGAGATGTTGCCGGCCAGCAGGTTGGAGAGCTGGGCCAGGAAAAGCGTGGGCCGCAGGCCGGTGGCCAGCATCTCGTTCAGCCGCGCGCCGTCATTCGCCTCGGCCAACTCGGCGTTCACCTGCTCGTCCAGCGCCAGGTCGCGCTCACCGCCGCCGGCGGCAACGATCAGGTGCATGTCCTCCACCAGCCCGCGCGCGTTCGCGTCGTCGATGGCCAAGCCCGCGGCATAGGTGCCCAGGCGCTGCCAGGGCTCCATCTGGCGCTGGTCGCCCTTCTTCGGGATCTGCCGGTCGAGGGTCAGCGGCGGCAGCGGGTGCACGGGCCAGGGCGCATAGGTCCCGTTGTCCACCACGGGCGCCGTGCCGGCGGAGAGCGCGTCCCAATGGGCCTCCGGCCCCTCGCCTAGAGCGGTGACGAGACCGATTCCGGTAATGACGACGTCCTGGCGCGTCATGCGGCGTATCCCGGCAGGCCAATCCGCGCGGCGTTGGCGCGCATGGCGGCCTCCAATTCCGGATTGGGGAAGGGCATGGAGCGCAGGAGGATCTCGGCCTCCGCGATGCGCTTGCCCGCGCTTGTCAGCCGTGCCTCGGTCACCGTGTAGCCGGACCCCTCGTGGCTAATGCGAGCGGTGACGTCGAGCGGCGCGTCCGGGCCGACGAAGGAGCGGAACTTTGCCTCCTTCACCGTCATCAGGAAGGGCATGCGCTCGAAGTTGTTGCGGCCGAGAATGAGCCAGCCGCTGGCCTGCGCCATGGTTTCCACCAGCAGCACGCCGGGAACCAGAGGATGGCCGGGGAAATGGCCCTCGAAGACCGGGGAGGCCTCGGGCACGCGGCTCTCGACCACGATGGCGTCGCCGTCCAGCGACACCACCCGGTCGATCATCTGGAAGTATTCGAGGCGCATCCGCGCCTCAGGCCGCCTTGGCGGCGACCAGCTCGTCGATGCGGGCCGCGAGGTTCTTCATGACGAAGTAGTGGTCCGCGGGCTTCTCGCCGGCATTCACCTCCTGCGTCCACTTCTCCACCGGCACCTTGATGCCAAAGGCCTTGTCGATCGCGAAGACGATGTCGAGGAAGTCGAGGCTGTCGATGCCGAGATCCTCGGTGACATGGCTGTCCGGCGTGATGCTGTCACGCGCAACCTCGCTGTTCTCCGCGATGATCTCGGCCACCTTGTCGAAGGTCGGGCCAGGAGAAGGGGTGGTCTCGGCAGCCATGGGGCGGTTCCTGGTCGGGCGCGGGCCCCGCTGCGCAGGGCGCTGGGCGGGGTCCCGGATGATCGGCGCGGGTGATGGACCGGAATGGGGTGGAAAGTCCAGGGGCGGGCCGACCGGCCCTGGTGGGTCAGGGCTGCGCCCCGCCGCTGCCTGGGGAGCTTGAGGCTTCAGGACTGGGTGCGCCGAGCAGCCCGAGCGCTCGGTCTAGCAACAGGGCGAGCCAGGCGGTGAAGATCGCGCCCTGCAGGACATAGGAGGGGTTGGCGTTAGCCAGGCCGGTCACGATAGGCGTGCCGAGGCAGCGCGCGCCCGCAACAGCCCCGACCGCAGTCGTTGCGACGGAGAGGGTGAGCGCGAGCCGCATCCCCACCAGCAGCACCGGCCGGGCGAGCGGCAGTTCCACGTCCCGCAGGCGCTGCCAGGGCGAGAAGCCCAGGCCCCGCGCCGCCTCGAGCGCGCCGGCCGGGACTGAGTCGAGGCCGGACACCGTGGCGCGCAGAACCGGCAGGGCCGCGTAGAGGACGAGGGCGAGCAGCGTGGGCGCCGCCCCGAAGCCGAGCAGCGGCAGGGCCAGCGCGACGGCCGCGACCGGCGGTATGCCCTGGGCAAGGGAGAATATCGCGTCCAGCAGCGGCCGCATCCGCCGTCCCGCCGGGCGCGTGGCGAGGATGCCGGCGGGGATGCCGATGACGGCCGCCAGCCCCACGGCGCCGAGCGAGAGGACGAGGTGCCAGCCGAGGAGCAGGAACCAGGAGTCCTGCTGGAAGGTCGGCCGCGCGACCTCGGGGAAGAGGGCGTGCCAGAGCGCCTCGGCCCGCGGGGCGGCGAGAAGGGCGGCCAGGAAGGCCAGGGCCTCGGCGGCGAGGCGGGCGGCGCGCGCGCCCCTCACGGGGCGGAGGCGCGGAGGATCGCGGTCATGGTCAGGTGGCGCGGCGGCGCGCCCTCCAGGGCCACGCTGTCGGTGCCATGGGCGAGCATGAGCAGGAGGGCGTCCTCCAGCGTGGCGCCGGCCGGCAGGCCGGGGGAGCCGGGCGCCGGACCATTCTCGGCCGCACCGGCTGCGGGCAGGGCAGCGAGCCGGTGAAGGACCAGGGCGCCGGTCCGCACCATCCGCCGCACCGCCTCTGGCGCGCCCGGGCCGAGCACCTCGGCGGGCGGACCCTCGGCGACCAGCCGCCCCTCCGCCATCACCGCGATCCGGTCGGCCAGGACGAGAGCTTCCTCCAGGTCGTGGGTGACGAGCAGAATCGTCTTGCCGGTCTCCGCATGGATGCGCCGGAGGGCCGTCTGAAGTCCCCGCCGCGTGCCCGGGTCCAGCGCCGAGAAGGGCTCGTCCATCAGCAGGACGGGCGGGTCGGCCGCCAGGGCGCGGGCGAGGCCAACCCGCTGCGCCTGCCCGCCCGAGAGCGTCGCCGGGCGCCGGTCGCGATAGGTGCCGGGGTCGAGACCGACCATCTCCAGCAAGGCGTTCACCCGCGGCTCTACGCGCGCGCGGTCCCAGCCGAGCAGGCGAGGGACCGTCGCCACGTTCCCGGCCACGCTGCGATGAGGAAAGAGGCCGACCGACTGGATCACGTAGCCAATGCCGCGCCGAAGCGCCTGGGGGTCGATGCCCGCCACGTCGCGCCCATCGAGGAGGACGCGTCCGGCCGTGGGCTCGATCAGCCTGTTGACCGTCCGCAGCAGGGTGGACTTGCCCGAGCCGCTCTCGCCCAGCAGCACGCAGAGGGCCCCCGCCGGCACCTCGAAGCTGACGCCGCGCAGGGCTTCGAGAGTACCGTACTGGTGCGACACGCCTTCGAAGCGGATCATGCAGGCACCAGCCGGGCGAGCAGGGCGAGGCCGGCATCCACGGCCAGCGAGAGGGCCAGGACCGGGAGCACGCCCAGTAGGATAAGGTCCGTCGCCAGTTGGCCGATCCCTTGGAAGACCAACGTGCCGAGCCCGCCGCCGCCGACCAGGGCGGCTAGCGTGGCCAGCCCCACAGCCTGCACCGCCGCCAAGCGCAGCGCCCCGAGCATGACGCCCGCCCCGAGCGGCACGCGAAGGCCCCAGAGAACCCCGGCCGGGGAAAGACCCTGGCCACGGGCGGCCTCCACCAGATCCGCCGGGGCAACGCGCAGGCCGGAGAGGATCCCCCGGGCGAGCGGCAGGACGAGGTAGGCCGCGATACCGAGAATGGCGGGGGCAGGGCCGATGCCGCCCAGGCCGAGCTCCCGTAGCGCCGGAAACGCCGAGGCGAGGGCAGCGAGCGGCGCGATCAACAGTCCGAAGAGGGCGATGGAGGGGATCACTTGAATGCTGGAGGCGGCGGTGAGGAAGGCTGCCTCCAGGCGCGGACGACCCAGGGCGAGGGCCGAGAAGGGAACGGCCAGGATCAGCGCGAGGAGGAGCGCGGCGAGGGAGAGCGCGACATGTCCCGCGAGGGCGTCGCGCAGTTCGGCCGCGCGGCCGGCGGCCTCGCGCACGAGGGAAAGGGAGTCGAGCCCCCCGGCCGCGCCGAGCACGGCGAGGCCGAGAAGGCCGACGAGGAGCGGAAGCGCCGGCGCCCCGCCCCGAATCACCGCCGCTGCGGCAAGGGCGAGGGAGAGGACGAGCAGGGAAAGCCAGGCGCCCGCGGCGGGCGCGGCGCGCGCCACGGTGCTGCCGGCGGGCAGGGCGGCCGCCGTGCCGAGGCCGACCGTGGCGGCGAGAGAGAGGATAGCCAGGATTGCCGCGGCCTCGGGCAGCCAGGAAAGCCGCGGACGCCAGGCGGAAAGCAACATCCCGAGGAGGGAGAGATAATAGAGCCCCGCGGCGGCAAGCACCGGCAAGCTGCCCGGCAAAGCAGCCGCACGCGGTGATACGAGCCGGTTGGGCGCGACCGAGATCCAGCCGAGCAGCGGGGGAAGCAGAGCTGCCGCCAGGGCGAGGGGAACCAGGGCCGTCACGCCAGCGGCGCGTTGGGATCTTGCGCTGGCTGCGCGCGGCACCTGCGGGCTCAGCCGGTCTGCCCGACGCTGCGCAGGTGCTCGCGGGCGACGTCGCGCAACGGCCGGCCCTCCACCACGATCGCGGCGTTCAACGCCTGCAGCCGCTCGAGCGTCAGGCCGGCAAAGGCCGGCCCCAGCCAGGCCTGCAATTCAGGCAGTCGCCGGGCCACCTCGCCGCGCGCGCAGGGGGCGGGCTGATAGACGATCTGCGCGCCCTTGGTGTCCTCCAGCACGCGCAAGGAGAGGGCGGAGATGGCGCCGTCCGTGCCATAGACCATGGCCGCGTTCACCCCGTTCAGCCCCTCCCCGGCGGCACGCATGGTGACCGCCGTGTCGCCACCCGGCAGCACGAGCAGCTGCGAGGAGGAGAGGGTGAAGCCATAGGCGCGCTGGAAGGCGGGCAGGGCGGCAGGGCTCTCCACGAACTCGGCGGAGGCCGCGAGCTTGAAGGTGCCGCCACCCGTGAGATAGCGGGCCAGGTCCTCCAGGCTGCGCAATCCTGCCCGGCCGGCGAGATCGCCCCGCACGGCGATCGCCCAGGTGTTGTTGGCGGGCGCGGGGCGCAGCCAGGCGATGTCGTTGCGCGCTCCGTCCAGCTCCTTCACGCGTTCATAGGCGGTGTCGGCGCGCTTCCAGGCGGGGTCGTCCTCCTGCTGGAAGAAGAAGGCGCCATTGCCGGTGTATTCGGGATAGAGGTCCACCTCCCCCGCCAGAAGCGCCTGGCGAAGGATGCGGGTTGGGCCGAGCTGGAGCCGGGCGCGAACGGCCACGCCCCGCGCCTCGAGAGCGATGGCCATCATCTGCCCGAGCAGCGCTCCCTCCGTGTCGAGCTTGGAGGCGACGGTGATTGGGCCGGAAGCCTGCGCATGCACCCCAGTGCCCCGCAAGGCCGGCAGGGCGAGGCTCGTCGCGAGCAGGATGCGGCGCGTCGGCTCGGCGGGCATGCTCATTCCTCTCCTGGTCGCTGGCGCCGAGCCTCGGCCAGGCCGCGCGGATTTGCAAAGCGCTATCCGATCATCGCGCGGACACGGGCTGCCAGGGCCTCGATCTCGAAGGGCTTGGTGATCAGTTCCATGCCTGGATCGAGGAAGCCACCGTTGCTCGTCGCGTTCTCCGCATAGCCCGTCATGAACAGCACCTTGAGCCCCGGGCGGTGGCGGCGCGCCGCATCGGCCAACTGGCGGCCGTTTAGCCCCGGCAAGCCGACATCGGTCACGAGAAGGTCGATCCGTGCGCGGGATTCGAGGATGTGGAGCCCCGCGGGCCCGTCCGCCGCCTGGACGGCGCGGTAGCCTAGGCCCGACAGCACCTCCACGACGAGGTCGCGCACCACGGCCTCGTCCTCGACCACCAGCACCACCTCGCCGCTCTCCGCCTGGCGCGCGGCCGCGGCGGGGGCGGGCGCGTCCTCCTCCTCGTCAGTCTCACCGGGGCCGCGTGGAAGAAGGAGGCTGACCGTCGTGCCGCGACCGGGCGCCGAGACGATCCTTGCGTGCCCCTCCGACTGGCGGGCGAAGCCGTAGACCATCGAGAGGCCGAGGCCGGTGCCCTGGCCGATGGGCTTCGTGGTGAAGAAGGGCTCGAAGGCGCGCTCCACGGTGTCGGCATCCATCCCCACGCCGGTGTCCGAGACATGGATGACGATGTAGTCGCCGGGCAGGATCCCGCGCTCCGCCTCGTCCCAGGCATCCGAGGGCTGGTCGGGCGGCGCGGCCCCGATGCGGGTGTTCGCCGTCTCGATCGTCAGGCGGCCGCCGTCGGGCATGGCGTCCCGCGCGTTGATCGAAAGGTTGAGGACGGCGCTCTCGAGCTGGTGCGGGTCGCACAGAGTGGGCCAGAGCCCCTGGGCGGTCACGATCCGGAGGCGGATGCTCTCGCCGATGGTCCGGCGCAGCAGGTCCTCCATCGAGGTCACGAGCACGTTCGCGTCCACCGGCTTCGGGGCTAGCGGCTGGCGTCGCGAGAAGGCGAGGAGCCGGTGGGTGAGAGCCGCCGCCCGGTTCGCCGAGGCGATGGCGGCCGCGACGTAGCGCCCAGCTTCCTCGGTGCGGCCGGCGGCGATGCGCCGCTGCATAAGGTCGAGGCTGCCGATCACGCCAGTGAGCAGGTTGTTGAAGTCGTGCGCAATGCCGCCGGTGAGCTGGCCGACCGCCTCCATCTTCTGTGCCTGGCGAAGCGCGGCCTCGGTTGCCTGCAACGCCTCCGCCGCCTCCTTCTCGGCCTGGATGTCGCGGCCGACCGCGTGGATGAAGCTCTCGTCCGGCACGGCCGTCCAGGAGATCCAGCGGTAAGAGCCGTCCTTCTGGCGATAGCGGTTCTGGAAGCGCAGCGTGGTCAGGCCCTCGGCCAGCTTGGCGGCTTCCGCGCACGTGGCCTCTATATCCTCGGGATGCACGAGGCTCATGAAGTCGTGGCCTAGCAAGTCCTCCTCTGCCCAGCCGAGCATCGAGGTCCATGCGGGATTCACTGCCTCGATGCGGCCGTCGAAGCGGGCGACGAGCATGATGTCCGTCGAGAGCCGCCACATGCGGTCGCGGTCGCGCGTGCGCTCGGCCACGCGTGCCTCCAGATCCTCGCGCGAGCGGGAAAGCGTCTCCCTCGCTTCGACGATCTCCTGGATGTCACTGCAGACGCCGATCCAGCGATGCACCGTGCCGTTCTCGCCCCGCACGGGCTGCGCGCGGGCGAGCCACCACCGGTAGGCGCCGTCGGCCCTCCGGAGGCGGCACTCGACCTCGTAGGGCGCGCCTGTCGCAAGGCTCTCGGACCAGCGCGCGTTCACGCGCGGAAGGTCCTCGGAATGGACGAAGGCCTGCCAGCCGTGCCGGCGGAGGGCGGTGCGGCTGCTGCCCGAGTACTCGAACCAGCGCTGGCTGCTGTACTCGATCCGGCCATCGGGATTTGCCGTCCAGACGAACCCCGGGACCGCCTCCGCCCCTTCGCGCAGGCGTGCCTCGCTGAGCGCGAGCGCCCGCTCGGCCTCGCGCTGGGCCGTGCGGTCGCGCAGCACCTTCACGAAACCGACCGGCGCGCCCGAGTCGTCGCGCAGCGGCGTCATCTCACCGCTGGCCCAGAAGCGCTCGCCGGTCGCGCGCATGTGCCAGCGTTCGTCGGGGGAATAACCCTTCTCGAGCGCTTCCTGCCGCTCGGCCGTCAGACGGCCGCCATCCAGGTCTTCGGGCGTGAGGATGCGGTTGGCGGGATGGCCGAGCATCTCCCCCTCGGTCCATCCGAAGGCACGCCGGGCCCCCTCGTTCCAGCGGGTGATCCGCCCTTCGGTGTCCGTGACGATGATCGCGTGGTCCGTCACGCTGTCGAAGATCTGGTGGGCCAAGGCCTCGCTGTCGCGCAGGGCGCGTACCGAGAGCACCTGCCGGGTGGTCTCCATGACCGGGCAGAAGAAGCCATCGACCTCGTCGCTCTCGCCCCGGACAGGGGTATAGGAGAAGGCGAAATGCGCCTCCTCCGGGTAGCCGTTGCGCTGCAGGACGAGGCTGATGTCGTCCATCTGGACCGGGCAGCCGGCTTCGACCTGCTCGACCAACGGAACGAGTTCGTCCGCGACCTCTTTCCAGACCTCCATGAAGCGCGCACCGAGCGCGGAAGGGTGCTTGGCCCCGAGGATTTCCGCGTAGCCGTCGTTGTAAAGCATGACCCTCTGCGGCCCCCAGGCGACGAACATCGCGTGGCCGGACCCGAGCATCACGCCGACGAGGGTCTTCAGCGAGGCTGGCCACCTCTCCGGCGGCCCGAGCGGGTTCGCCGCCCAGTCGAAGCCGCGGATCAGGGCGCCCAGCCTTCCTCCGCCAGAGAGGAAGTTCAGCATGAACGGAGCTGTGGGGTGGTCAGCCGCCAGCTTGACGGCGCAGCACGAGGAAGCTGCCCTGGCTTCGCATTATCGGATTGGCGGTGCATTGGTAGCAGGAAGGCTCCTGGCGGGCTTGGGTTTCAAGCCCGGCAAAGGCGTCGTTCCTGGCCCTTCAGGGTTGTGCCGCCCAGGCTCGTGGGCGCCCTGGTGCGGGTGGTCGGGCTCGAACCGACACTCCGTTGCCGGAAACGGATTTTGAGTCCGTCGCGTCTACCGTTCCGCCACACCCGCAGCGTTTGCAGCCAGGGGCGCTGATGCCACGGGCCGCCCCGTCTCGTCCAGCGGGGATCCGCTCAACCTTGGGGTGCCTCGGCTTCGGCGGTCCGGAAGGCGGCAGGAGAGGTGACCTCCAGCATCTCCAGGTCGTCGGAATGCGCGACCTCGCGGTGGCGGATGCCGGGGGGCTGGACCACGCTGTCGCCGCGCTCGAGCAGCACCTCGCCGATGTCCTCGTACTCGAACCGGACCCAGCCCTGGAGCACGAGGACGAGCTGGAAGCCGAGTTCGTGGGTATGCCAGGCGGGCTTCGGGCCCTCTCCCGGCACGGCGCGAATGATATGGGCTGCGTGGCCGCCGCCGGTCGCCTCCCGCGCGCCCAGGTCGCGATAGGCGAAGAAGCCTCGCAACCCGGCATCGTAGGTGGCGTCCGCCGCCCGGCTGACTGTGGTTCGCATGCCTGGACCTCTCCCTTGGCCGGTGTCCCGCCATGCGTCCGGCGGGACTTGCCCGGCGCGGGGCCGGGCGCCAGCCTGCCCTGATGAGCGCCGAGATGAACACGGGACAGATGAGCACCGGGCCGACGACCCGGCAACACGCGGTGGCCGTTGCCCTGCTGGCCGCCGCGGCGCCGCTCGCGGCTCTTGCCTCCGAGCGCTTCCTGGAGATGGCGCCCTGCGCCCTCTGCCTCTGGCAGCGCTGGCCCTACTGGCTGGCGGTGGTGCTGGCGGCGCTCGCGGCCGGCATGCGGTCCCGGCCCCTGCTGGCGCTGGCGGGGCTGGCAGTGCTCGTCTCCGGCGCGATCGCCGCGCTGCATGTCGGGGTGGAGCAGGGATGGTGGCCAAGCCCGCTGCCCTCCTGCGCCGCGCCGACCGCGGGCGCCACGATGTCGGTGGACGACCTCATGCGCAGCCTGGCGGCCCGACCGGCCAAGCCCTGCGACGCCGCCGCCTACCTCATCCCCGGCCTGCCGGTCTCGATGGCCGCGATGAACCTTCTCTACGCGCTTGCCCTGGGCGCCCTCGCGCTTACTTGGTCGCGGAGAGGAGCACAGCGATGAGCGATGCGAGGGATGGGGCTGCCGAAGGGCGCGCGGGACGCTCGGCACTGCTAGGGCGCGCGCGGCGCGCGACGCTGGAAGACCGCCTGCCAGGCGACCCGACGCCGCGCGACTACGTGGCGCGCACCATCCGCGTGGACCACGCCGGCGAGTACGGCGCGAAGCGGATCTATGAGGGCCAGCTCGCCGTGCTCGGCCGCACGAAGTACGGCCCGGTGCTGGAGCACATGAAGGCGCAGGAGCAGGTTCATCTCGACACCTTTGCCGGCCTGATCGGCGAGCGGCGCGTGCGGCCGACGGCGCTGCTGCCCATCTGGCACGTCGCCGGCTTCGCCCTTGGCGCCGCGACCGCCCTCATCGGCCATCGCGGGGCCATGGCCTGCACGGTGGCCGTGGAGGAGGCGATCGACGAGCACTATGCCGCCCAGCACGCGACGCTCGGCGACGACGAGGCGCCGCTTCGCGAGAAGATCGAGCGCTTCCGGCAGGAGGAACTGGAGCACCGCGACATCGGCCTCGAGAACGAGGCGGAACTCGCGCCGGCCTACAAGCTGCTCTCCCGCGTCATCAAGGCCGGCTGCAAGGTCGCGATCAAGGTAAGCGAGCGTATCTGATCCCGGCCGCCGCGGCGCGTCAGGTCCGAAAGGCCGGGCCGAGGCCGAGGGGTGGCGCGGGCGCTGGCGCGCGCGGTGCGGCCTGGCGAGGCGGCCCGGGTGGCTTCGCGCCCGGGAGGGGAAGCGGCAACTCGACCGTCGGTGCCGCCTCGGCCCGCTCCGGTTCGGGCGGATGGCCGGAGAGGGCAACGAGCAGTCGCATCGTCAGCGCCAGCAGAGGATCGCGGGCGCCGTGCCGCGGCTCGACCGTCTCCGGCGCCACCAGGGTCACCACGAAGACGCGGCGGTCGAGCATGGTGGCGCAGCCGAGCTGGCGGCGGGGAACTTCGCCCCGCAGATGCACGTCAAGGCAGCGGGCGGAAGGGCCGGACTCGGCCACGCGGGCGCCGAAATGGCGGAAGGTGGCGTCCTCTCGTCGGGAGGCGGCATCGACCACGGTGGCGCGGGCGAAGACCTCCACGGCGGCACTCACCTCTGGCCCGTCCTCCCCGTCGCGGGCGCTGGGGCGGCGGGTCGGGGGCAGGGCATGGACGGAAACCGAGGCGCGGTTCGGATGAGCGAATCGGGCGATCAGGCCAGGGCCGTAGCTGTCATCCGGCTGGGTCCTGCGGAAGCCGCTGATCTCCTGCGGCAAGCGGGCGAAGGCCCCCTCGGTGGTCAGGCCAGAGGTGGCAGGCACGGCACAGGCGCCGAGGAGAGGTGCGATTGCGACGAGGAGCGGGAGAGCCCTGGGCAGCATTCGCAATTCCTAGCCGAGACCCGGCACGGCGGATAGGAAGCGCAGGGCTCAGGGATGCGGCAGGCGCGGCATCGGCGCGCGCTCGACCCGTAGCCAGCTTGGCCAGCCGACCACCCGCTCCACCGCCACGAGACCGAGCGAGAGCGCGAGAGCGGCCATCATCACGAGAAGCGCGCCGCGCGACGGCGGGCGCCGCCACAGGCGCCACAGGAGGAAGAGCATCCGGTCCATCGGGCAGCGTGCCGGGTGCGGCGCGGCCTATTCGTCAGCTCTCCAACTCGCTGTCCCAGTAAAGGTAGTCGCGCCAGCTCTCGTGCAGGTGATTCGGCGGAAAGCCGCGCCCGTTCTCCTGCAACTCCCAGGAGGTGGGCTGGCGGGGCGGCATCCGAGGATGCATGCCGATCTCCCGCGGCAGCTTGGAACCCTTGCGGAGGTTGCACGGCCCGCAGGCTGCGACAACATTTTCCCAGGTGGTGCGCCCGCCACGGCTGCGCGGGATCACGTGGTCGAAGGTGAGGTCAGGGGCAGGGCGGTCGGCCCCGCAGTACTGGCAGGCGAATCGGTCCCGCAAGAAGACGTTGAAGCGCGTGAAGGCCGGGCGACGCGCGGCGGGGATGTATTCCTTCAGCGCGATTACGCTCGGCAGGCGCATCGTCAGGCTGGTGGAGTGGACTTCCGTCTCGTACTCGTTGAGCACCGAGACCCGATCCAGGAAGACCGCCTTCACGGCATCCTGCCAGGACCAGATGGAGAGCGGAAAGTAGGAGAGCGGGCGGAAATCCGCGTTCAGCACCAGGGCTGGATAGTTGCGCCCACCGGGGGAAGTCCCGGCGGGGGCCCCCAGGGCACCGAAGGCGGGCAAGTCACTGATACTGTCGCCGAGCTGGGTTCCGTCTGGCACGCGCTGCTCCCTGCCGGGGGCGCGGCTTCACAAGCGCTGGGGCTCCACCGGGCGGTCGGGCCCCAGATCAAGTGGCGCCGCCCCGTACAGTGGCAGGATGGCAGGCGTCCGCAGGGGGTGCAACTCACCCGCCGACGGCTTCACGGGACCGTCACGCCTTCAGGCCGGCGGCAGTCCCGCCGCGGCGCGCTGGAGAAAGAGCGCGCCGGCTGCCATGCCCGCCTCGTCGATTCCATGGCCGAGTCGCGGTGAATAGACGGACTCGACGGGCACGCCGGCGTCGCGCAACTCCCGCTCCGCCGCGCGACTGCCGGCGACCGGCACCACCTCGTCCACCTCGCCATGCACCAACAGGACCGGCGGCCGCCCGCGGATCTCCGCGCCGAGCGACTCCGGCGCAACCAGGATGCCTGAATAGGCGAGGATGGCCGCGGGCGGTGTCGCGCGGCGCAGACCGCAGAAAAGGGCGGTCATGGCGCCCTGGCTGAAGCCCATCAGCATGACATGGGTCTCAGGCAGGCCCGCGGCGGCGCACTCGCGGGCGATCATCGCGTCCACCGCCGGGAACACGGCACGCAGGCCCGCCTCCATCCGCGCGGGGTCGCGGTCCGTCAGGTCGAACCACTGCCGGCCAAAGGGTGCGCCCTGATAGGGGTTGGGGGCGTGGGGGGAGATGAACAGCGCGTCCGGGACGGCCCGGGACCAGCCGGGCGCGAGGTCGATCAGGTCGTTCCCATCCGCGCCAAGCCCGTGTAGCAGGAAGACGATCTGCCGCGGCTTCTCCTTGGAGGCGGGGCCCCAACGCGGTCCGTCGAGATCAGCCATCCTGCTTCCCCTGTCTGTCCCGTCCCGCTAACCCGGCCGGCGCGATGGCAGCAACCCCCCCGCTCTCCCAGCTGACGACCACCCGCTTCGCGCCGAGCCCGACGGGCTTCCTGCATCTCGGCCATGCCCGCTCCGCCCTCATTGCGTGGCGCGCGGCGCGGGAGGTGGGCGGGCGCTTCCTGCTGAGGATCGAGGACATCGACCGCACCCGTTGCCGGCCGGAATACACCGCGGCCATCCTGGGGGACCTGACCTGGCTCGGCCTGGACTGGGACGGGCCGGTGCGCGTTCAGTCCGGGCACTTCCCGGATTATCGGGCGGTGCTGGACAGCCTCTCGGCGCGCGGTCTCCTCTACCCCTGTTTCTGCACGCGGGCCGAAATCACGCGCGAGGCGGCGGCGATAGGCGCGGCGCCGCACGGGCCGGAAGGGCCGCCCTATCCTGGCACCTGCCGGCGCCTCTCGGGCGCGATACGGGTGGCGCGGATCGCGGCGGGTGATCCCTACGCGCTGCGGCTAGACGTTGTGGCGGCCCTCGCCTCGGTCGAAGGGCCGCTCTACTTCGAGGAGGTGGGGGAGGGGCCCATCCGCTGTGACCCTGCCCGCTTCGGGGACGTGGTGCTGGCGCGGAAGGACGCGCCCGCTTCCTACCACCTCTGCGTGACGCATGACGACGCGCGCCAATGCGTGACGCTGGTGACGCGCGGGGAGGACCTGAGACCGGCGACGGACCTGCACCGCCTTCTGCAGGCGCTCATGGACTGGCCCGCGCCGGCCTACCGCCATCATCCACTGATGCTGGGGGCAGATGGGCGGAGACTGGCGAAGCGGGACGGTGCGTTGGCCATCCGGGAACTGCGGGCGAGGGGCATCAAGGCCGCTACCGTGCTGGAGATGGTGGAGGGCGAGGGCGCAAGCATCTCAGCAAGCCTCTTTCCGACGGTTCAGAAATCCTGATCCCGTGCCGCGCCCGGCGCGTTGCCGCGCGCTCTCACAGCATCACCTCCCCCCGCAGCACCGGAACGCAGCCGCCGCCGACTGTTGCCCGGATGCCCTCCGGGGTCCGTCGGGCGGTGGTCTGCAGAAGGCTCGGTCGGCCCATCTCCACGCCCTGCATGATGTCCAGTGCGGCGGCGTCGGCACCCGAAAGGTGCAGCAGGAAGCCGGCGAGCGGTGTCGCGGCGCTGCCGGTGGCCGGGTCCTCCGGCGTGCCGGCCAGGGGGGAGAACATCCGGGCGCGGGTGGCGCTGCCGTCCCGGCAGTAGAGATAGAGGGACAGGTGCCTCCCGAGCGCGGCCGGGTGCTCGGCCAGGGCGCGGCGGAACGCGGCCGTGTCGGGCGAGGCGGCGGCGAGCCCCGTAGGCGTCACCTCCACCAGCAGACGGTGGTTGCCGCCGTCGGAAGCGAGAGTGGGCTCGTGCTGGGCAAGAACGACCTCCTCCGCGCCGATCCCGGCGCAGGCCGCGGCGAGGGCGGCGGGCAGGGTGGCGCCAACCTTCAGGACCTGCGGCGCCGTGATGGTTGCGCCGTTCCCGTCGGGCGTCATGCGTACCTCCACCAGGCCCGCGATCTGCTCGAAACGCAGCACCCCGCCCACGGCGCGATCCGCGAGGACGAAACCCGTGCCGACATTCGGGTGCCCGGCGAAGGGCATCTCGGCGGTGCGGTTGAAGATCCGGACACGCGCGGTGTTCGCGGGATCCTCGGGCGGCAGGACGAAGGTGGTCTCGCTGAGGTTGAACTCGGCGGCCAGGGCCTGCATCTCGTCATCCGAGAGGCCCCGTGCGTCGGGGAGGACGGCCAGTGGGTTCCCGCCGAAGCGGCGGTCGGTGAAGACGTCGACGGTGACGAAGGGGAAGGCTCGCATGGCGCGATCCTGGCCCGGGCCGGGCGGCGGCGTAAGGGCCCTTCGCCGCGCGGACGAAGGATGAGGCGTTGGGGCGGCACGGCGGCAGGCCTTCAGCCCTCTATCGGGCGTCGCCGACTCGCTCGCCGCTTCGCTCCGTGCCTGGGGAACGGTGCACGGGATGGCTATGCTGTTGCTGAACGACGCCCTCCCGACAGACGCCGATGCAGGAGGTGCTGGGCGGGGCGTGCCCTGGCCGGGCTAGTCCGCCGCCGGCGCGACCGCCGCGTCGCCCTGCCCGCTGGAGGCCAGGGCGTGGGCGACGAAGCCAGAGGCCTTCATCTCCTCCACGAGGGCGCGGACGAAGGGCAGGCCGGCGTCGCGGCCCGCGGGAATGCCGACCGCCTGCTCGATCACCATGAAGCGGCCGGGAATGACGCGCACTGCCGGGTGGTTCCGCGCGTATTCCACCAGCGGCTGCTTGACGCCCGCGGCGGCCTCGAGCCGGTCGCGCAGAAAGGTGTCGATCGCCTCGGCGGAACTGGCCGCGCGGACCAGCTCGGCCTGGCGCAGCGCGCGGGTGAGATAGAGGTCGTAAGCGCTGCCCCGGCCGACCGCGATCCGCGTCCCCGGGCGGTCCAGCTCCTCCACCGCCTGCAGGGAGGAGGCGTTGCTGACCATGTAGGTTCCCTCGATCACCACATAGGGCGCGGTGAAGAGGATTCCCTGGGCGCGCACGGGGTCGCGGGCCAGGAAGGCGACGTCCCAGGCGCCCTCCTTCCCGGCATCTGTCACCTTCCCCGCGCCGTCGAAGGTGAGGAAGGTGACGGGCACGCCCAACCGCCGGGCAAGCTCGGTCGCGAGCTCGGCCGAGACGCCGCGCGGGGCGCCCGTGGCCGGGTCGGGCTGGGCGAGCACGGTGTTGCCGAAGTTGATGGCCGCCCGCAGCGTGCCGGTGGGGGCGAGGGTCGTGACGACCTCTCGCGACAGGGATTGCGCACTGGCCGAGCCGGTCATGAGGGCGATTCCGAGAAGGGCGGTGGGCAGGCCGGTTAGCCAGCGCAGCTTGCGCGCCATGTTGCGTGATTCCTCCCGTTTCCCGCGAGGCTAGCACGCGCCACGGACGGCGGAAGGCCGGGCATGGCTCAGCCCGCGGCCTGCGGCTGGATGCCGGCGCGGCGGGCGGCATCGCCCCATTTCTCCAGCTCGGCCTCGACGAAGCGGCGCGTTTCCTCGGGCGTGGAGCGCACGACCTCGGCGCCGAGCGCCGCGTGGCGTGCCGCGATCTCGGGCCGCATGACGGCCGCGCCGCAATCCGCCGAGAGCTTGGCGAGGGTTGGCGCCGGGATGTTGGCGGGACCGATTACCATGCCCCAGGTGGTGGCCTCGTAGCCCGGCATGAAGGCTTCGGTCAGGGTGGGCACGTCCGGCAGTTGCGGGGCGCGGGCGGCGCCGGTGGTGGCCAGGGCCTTGAAGGCGCCGGACTGGATGTGGCCCAGCGCGGCGGGCACCGTGTCGAACATGATGTCCACCCGGCCGGCCATGAGGTCGGGATGCGCCTGGGTGGAGCCGCGATAGGGAACATAGGTCATTTCCACCCCCGCGCGCTGCGCGAAGAGCACGGGCGCCAGGCGCACGACGCCCCCGGTGCCGGCGAAGGTGACGTGGCCCGCGGGATTGGCCTTGGCGTAGGCCACGAGCTCGGCCGCGGTGGAGGGACCGAATCCCTTCCCCGCGCAGAGCACCAGCGGCGTCCTCGTCGTTAGCGTCACGAAGGAGAAGTCGCGCATCGTATCGTAGGGCAGGCGGTAGAAGGCGGCGTTCACCGGATGGCCGACCGAGACGAGGGCGAGGGTCTGCCCATCCGGCGCCGATTTCGCGACCACCTCCGTCCCGATGATGCCGTCGGCGCCGGCGCGGTTCTCGACAGGCACGGGCTGACCCCACTGGGCGGCGAGCGGCTCCGCGATGAGCCGCGCGGTAATGTCGGAGACGCCGCCGGGTGTGTAGGGGACGATGATGCGCACGGGCCGAGTTGGGAAACCGCCCTGCGCGCGAGCGGGAAGGGCGGCGAGCAGCGCGGGTGCGGCCAGGGCGATGCGGCGCGTGATGAGCATGGTTTCCTCCTCTGCCGCTGGCGCGGCTTTGGGCAAGGCTGCGCGCCGGCCGCGACGATCGCAACCGGGAAGGGAGGCGCGGGATCGCGTCACCGCTCGCGGGCAGGGAACGACAATCGCGCTTCCGGAAGATCACGAATTTGTGTAATCGGGCGATCAGCACCGGGGAGGATGGGGGCAGATGGGCACGGCGTATATCTCGGACAGCCAGATGGCCGGAGCGGAGGCGCTGCGCTTCGTCTCCTATGTCAGCCCCATCCCGGGCCTGAACAACTGGGACAAGGCGGCCGCCTACGCCGCCGACGGCTACGCCGTGCCCTCGGCCAATCACTTCACCCTCAACCTGACGGAGGGCGCGACCTACGACATCTACGCCTACCGGTTCTTCTCCGGCACGGACACGGCGCCGACGCTCAGCATCGAGGATTCCGTGGGCAACCTGCTGGCCGCGTCCTCCGGCACGCACGCGACCGGCTACGGCCTCGACACCCTCCTGCACTTCGTCGCGCCCGTCTCCGGCCGCTACTATGTCAGCATCGGCACGGCACCGGGCGGACCGCCGCAGCCCCTGGCCCTCGGCGTGCTTGAGGATACCGGCACCGCGGCCTCCGCGCATGTCGCACCTCAGGTCCTCGTCGGGACGGGCGGCGCGGAGGTACTGGCGGGCGGTCCGGGGGGCGATACGCTCTATGGTGTGGGCGGGGACGACCTGATCAATGCCGGGGACGGCAACGATACCGTGGCGGGCGGCGACGGGAATGACATCGTCCTCGGCTGGTTCGGCGACGACCTGATCCTCGGCGAGGCGGGCGGCGACACCCTCTACGGCGAAGGGGGCGCGGACCTGATCTTCGGCGGTGGTGGCGAGGACGTCCTCGTTGGCGGGGCCGGGAACGACGTGCTGGTGGGCGAGGACGGCAGCGACCTCCTCTTCGGCGAGAACGGCGCCGATACGCTCTACGGCCAGGCGGATGCGGACCATCTCCGCGGCGGCGGCGGTGACGATGTCCTGTCGGGTGACGCGGGGGATGACATCCTCGTGGGTGAGGCAGGCAACGACCTCGCCTTCGGCGGGGACGGCAACGACACGTTCCTCGGCGAGGCCGGTGACGACCACCTGCGCGGCGATGGCGGCGATGACACGCTGATCGGCGGCGAGGGAACCAACATCCTGGTGGGCGGGGCCGGCAACGATGTCTTCGTGCACGGCCCGGCCGGCGCCGCGGGCGCAACCGACGTGATTTATGAGTTCGCCCGGCTGCCGGGGGACAGCGACGTCGTCCGCTTCCTGCCCGGCAGCTTCGCCAGCTTCGAAGCGGTGATGGCGGCCAGCCAGCAGGTCGGCGCCGACGTGCAGATCCGCGCTTCCGCGACGGATGGCGTCACCCTCGTGGGCACGTCCCTCTCCGCGCTCGTGGCCGCGGACTTCCTGTTTGGCTAGAGGCGTCAGCCCAGCAGCGCGTCGATCGCCGCCGCCATGGCGAGGTCCCGCTCGCTGAGGCCGCCCGCGTCGTGCGTGGTGAGGGTGATCTCCACCCGGTTCCAGACATTCGACCATTCGGGGTGGTGGTCGTGCTTCTCGGCGAGAAGCGCGACGCGGGCCATGAAGGCGAAGGCCTCGGAGAAATCCCGGAAGAGGAAGCGGCGGTGCAGCGCGTCGCGCCCCTCGGCCATGGACCACGCCGGCAGCAGGCCGGGCACGGCCTGGCGACGTGCGGAGGGAAGGGGTTCGACCATCGCGCTCTTCCTGCTTGACCTCGGCCCCTCTTATGGCCCCCTTCACCCATGCCGAACACCGGGATGAAGTGGGGTGCCCCGCCCACAGCCGAGGATCTCGCCGCCCTGGCCGAGGCCGCCCTCGCCGCCATTCCCGAGGCCCTGCGCGAAGCCGTGCGCGGCACCGCCATCCTCGTGGAGGAACTGCCCGACGACGAGACGCTGGAGGCGCTCGGACTCGAGCACCCCTGGGAGTTGACTGGCCTGTACCGCGGCACCCCGCTGACGGAGAAGTCCGTGCTCGACCCGCCCTCCGGCCCCGACCTGGTCCTGCTCTATCGCGAGCCGATCCTGGTGGAGTGGGTGGAGAGCGGCGAGGACCTGTTCCGCCTCGTCCGCAACGTGCTCATCCACGAGATCGCCCATCATTTCGGCTACTCCGAGGAAGGAATCGCCCGGCTGGAGGGGGAGGGGTAGCGGCCCCTTCTCTGGCGTCAGGCCCGCGCATCGCGGCAGGCAGTCCCCTTCGCATTCCCTCCTTCGGTACTGAGCGGCCCCGACCGGGCTTGCGACCCGTCGTCACGGCTGGTAACGCGCGATTGCAAGTAAGTCGCATTACGCTTCGCCGGAGACAACGACCGCCATGCCCCGCCGACCGAGGCCCGCCCCCACCCACCAGCCTTCCTCAACCTGGGCCGGGCGCGCCGCCCTTCTCCTGGCGGCAACCGCGCTGGGATCGGGGGCCGTGCCCTTCGCCCTCGCCCAGACCGCAGCGCCCGAGCCGTCGTCGGACGGCGTCGTCGCCGTGCCCACGGTGGACGTGCGCGCGGCGCCCGCCAGCACGAACGGCTACCAGGCGACCCGCAGCCGCACGGCCACCCGCACCGACACGCCACTGCGCGACGTGCCGCAGAGCGTGAGTGTCGTGACCCAGGAGGCGATACGCGACCTCTCGTTGCAGAACCTGCAGGACGCGCTCCGCTTCGTGCCGGGCGCCGGCTTCGCCCAGGGCGAGGGCAACCGCGACACGCCCGTGCTGCGCGGATATTCCAGCACCGCCAACCTCTTTGTGGACGGGCTGCGCGACGACGTCGAGTACTACCGCGACCTCTACAACATCGACCGTGTCGAGGTGCTCCTCGGGCCGAGCGCCATGATCTTCGGCCGCGGCGGCGGCGGCGGCGTGGTGAACCGCGTGACCAAGCAGCCGGACTGGGAGACGATCCGCGAGGTCCGCCTCCAGACCGGCTCCTACAACAACTACCGCGGCACGATCGACCTCGGGCAGGCCATTAACGAGAGCGTCGCCTTCCGCATCCTCGGCATGTACGAGGACACGGACACCTACCGCGACGGCGTCAGCATCCGCCGCTACGGCATCAACCCCAACGTCGCCTTCCGCATCGGTGACAGCACCACGCTGCGCATCAGCTACGAGAACTTCCGCGACGAGCGGAACACTGACCGCGGCATTCCCTCCTTCAACGGAAAGCCCGTGAGGCTTGGCGTCTCCACCTTCGTGGGCGACCCCAACCTCAGCGTGAACCACGTCAACCTGAACGCGGTGAACGTCACGGGCGAGCACCGCTTCGACAACGGCGTGGTCCTGCGCAACCTCTTCCGCTACGCCACCTACGACAAGTTCTACCAGAACGTCTTCTCCGGCGCCGTGAACGCCGCGGGCACGGCGGTGCAACTCGCGGCCTACAACAACGCCACTCAGCGCGACAACATCATCAACCAGACGGACGTCCAGTTCGCGCTCGACACCGGACCGATCCGGCACACCTTCCTCGCCGGCTTCGAGTACCAGCGCCAGGTGTCCGACAACTTCCGCAACACCGGCTACTTCACGGCCGTCGGCCCGAATGCTACGGCCTTCACGACGCCGCTGAGTGCGACGCGCGTCAGCACGCCCGTCCAGTTCCGGCAGAGCGCGACCGACGCGAATAACCACGGCGTGGCGACCTCGGCGGCCGTCTATGTGCAGGATCAGATCCAACTCCTGCCGCAGGTCCAGCTCATCGCCGGGCTGCGCTACGAGAACTTCGACGTCGACTTCACCAATAATCGCACCGGCGCCCAGTTCAACGCTACCGACAACAAGGTCTCGCCGCGCATCGGTCTGGTGTACAAGCCGATCGAGCCGGTCTCGCTCTATGCCAGCTACAGCACCTCCTACCTGCCGCGCGCGGGTGAGCAGCTGGCCTCGCTGAGCCTGACCAATGCCAACCTCCGGCCGGAATCCTTCACGAACTACGAGATCGGCGCCAAATGGGACCTCGCGCAGAGTGTCAGCCTCAACGCTGCCCTTTTCCGGCTTGAGCGTAATAATGTCGCCGTAACTGACCCAAACGACATCAGCCGCCTTATTCTCGTGGATGGGACACGGGCACAGGGCTTGGAGATCGGCGCCCGCGGCCGCGTGACCAACGCCTGGAGCGTCATCGGAGGCTATGCCTATACGGAAGGGGAGATCAGCAGCGACCAGTCCGCGACCATCCGCAAGGGCAACAGCGTGCCCTACCTGGCCCGTCACACCGCCTCCCTCTGGAATCGCTACGACTTCACGGAGAACTGGGGCGCAGGGCTCGGCGTGATCGCGCAGTCCGCCTATTTCGCGGCCACCGACAACGCGGTCCGCATCCCCGGCTTCGCGCGGGTGGATGCCGCTGTCTTCTGGAAGATTAACGAGCGCTGGGGCGCCCAGGTGAACGCGGAGAACCTGCTGGGCACCCGCTACTACCCGGTTGCCCACAGCAACAACAACATCACGCCGGGCGCGCCCTTCAGCGTCCGGGCAGCGCTGACCGCCCGGTTCTAGGGGCTGCACGCCGCGGGCGGGGAGGGGGCGGCCTTGTCCCGGCCTCCCTCAACCCGCCCGGCGGCGAGGCGTTGGGCACGGGAGGAGAACCCGCCCCCATGCCGCAACCGTCCCAGCGATGGCCGAACACGCTATGGATCGTCCGCCACGGCGAGAGCGCGGGCAACGTCGCGCGCGACGAGGCACACCGCTCCGGCGCCGCGCGGATCGCGGTGGCCGGGCGGGACGTGGACGTGCCGCTCAGCCCGCTGGGGGAGGAGCAGTCGCGCTCCCTCGGCCGCTGGTTCGGCCGGATGGCGGAGGATGAGCGGCCCGAGGTGGTGCTCTGCTCCCCCTACCGGCGGGCACGGCAGACGGCGGCGCTGATCCACGACGCTGGCGGCCTGCCCGTGGCGCCCGAAGACTTCGTCATCGACGAGCGCCTGCGGGAGAAGGAGTTCGGCGTGCTGGACGGGCTGACCACCCGCGGCATCCGCGACGTGTATCCGGATCAGGCGGAGTTCCGCCGGCTGCTTGGCAAGTTCTACCACCGTCCGCCGGGAGGCGAATCCTGGTGCGACGTGATCCTGCGCCTGCGCTCGGCTCTGGACACCATCAGCCTGCATCATGCCGGACAGCGGGTGATCGTGGTGGGCCACCAGGTGGTCGTGCTCTGCATGCGCTACCTGCTCGAGAACATGACGGAGGAGGCGATCCTCGCCGTGGATCGCGAGGGCGACGTGCCGAATTGCGGGATCACCGAGTACCGTTTCGATGCCGGCACCGGCTCCAGGGGGGCGCTGCGGCTGGCCCGCTACAACTTCGTGGCGCCGCTGGAGCGCGAGGGCACGCCGGTAACTGCCGAGCCCGACGCGAAGGAGGTCGCCCCTTGAGGATCGTCCCGGCCATGAGACCTCCCGCATGACCGCGATTGATCCCTCCTGGTTGCGCGCCCATCCGCTGCCCATCCCGGCCGCCGACGACGACAAGTCCCAGCGCGGCACCGTGCAGGTGGTCGGCGGCTGTTCCGAGGTGCCCGGCGCGGTCCTTCTTGCCGGAGAGGCCGCGCTCCGCGCCGGCGCCGGCAAGCTGCGCCTTGCCACCGTCCGCTCCGCCGCCTTCCACCTCGCGCTGGCGGTGCCGGAGGCCCTGGTCGTCGCCCTCGACGAGACGGAGGAAGGGCTTATCGCCCCCGGCGCCGCCCGGGCGCTGCTGTCCCGGTTGAACCGCTGCACCGCGTTGCTTCTTGGGCCGGGCATGATGGGCGCAGGAGCGGAGGCACTGGTCGGCGCGCTGCTCGGCGGCCTGGAGCCCGGTGTGGGCATCGTGCTGGACGCCGGTGCGCTGAACGAACTCGCATCGCACCCTGAGCCGCTCCGGCGCCATGCGGGCCGGACGGTCGTCACCCCTCATGCCGGCGAGATGGCGAGCATCCTGGGCATCCCGAAGGAGGAGGTTTCGGCCGATCCGCTGGCGGCCGCCCGTCGCGCGGCGGAAGCACTCGGCGCCGTGGTCGCGATGAAGGGCTCGCATACCTGGGTGGTCGCGCCTGACGGGCAGGCCCTGTCCTGCGACCACGGCATGGTCGGCCTCGCCACTTCCGGCTCGGGGGACACGCTGGCCGGGATCGTGGCAGGCCTGCTCGCTCGCGGCACCGATCCGGTGCAGGCGACCGCCTGGGCGGTCTGGATGCATGCGGAGGCCGGTCATCGCCTTGCGCGACGGAGGGGTCCTCTCGGCTTTCTCGCCCGCGAGCTGCTGGCGGAGGTGCCGGCAATCATGGCGGACCTCTCCGCCAGGGCGGGATGACCGATCAGCGGGTTGCCACGGCCACCGCGGCGCCCGCCATCACCGCCCCCGTCCCGCGGTTCAGCGCCCGCACTGACCGGGGCGAGGTGAAGAGCCGCCGCGCGCGGGAGGCCGCAAGCGCGTAGGCGGCGAGTACGCTGGACAGGATCACGATGCTCAGCCCGGCGATCTCCAGGAACCCGGCGAGGCTGAGCGTCTCCAGATGCACCACCGTCGGCAGCAGGGCAAAGAAGAAGGCGATCACCTTGGGGTTCCCGAGCGTGACCGAAAGCCCTGCGAGGTAGAGGCGCGGCCCCGTCTCGGGCCGGCCCGGCCGCTCCAGCCCGCCGGCTGAAGCGGGCGCCGTCCAGAGCCGGAAGGCCAGGAAAAGCAGATAGGCCGCGCCCGCGTACTTGATGACCAGGAACAGCGCCGCAAAACTTTGGGCGAGTACCGTAAGTCCGGCCGTCGCGATGCAGAGCCAGGCGAGGTCACCGGTCACGAAGCCCGCGATGAACCAGGGCACGCCCGCCGTTCCGCGTGCCAGCACGCGTGCAACAAGCGCCGCGATTCCGGGGCCGGGTGAGGCAGTGGCCATGAGGTAGGTGGCGGCAAAGACGAGCAGGCCGGAGAGGGACATGCGGTGGTATCCTGGCAGTGCCATACTTTCCGCCCAGACGCCGCTTTCGTGAAGGGCGCCTTCTCTGCCGGTGCCGGAAGGCGCTGCCCTTGTTGGCGAGGCACCCGCCACAGCGTGCAAGGCTGGTCCCGGTATCAATCAGCCAGCGCCCGCTCTACCTCCCGCCGGAGCGCCGGGATCACCTCCGCGTCGAACCACGGGTTGCGCTTCGCCCAGACGAGGGTGCGCCAGGAGGGGTGGGGCAGGGGGAAGTGCGCGGGCAGCGCCTCCGCGTAGCGCGCCACCCGCTGGGACAAGGGCACCTTTGTGCCGAGCACGAAGCGCACGGCATAGGACCCGACCAGCAGCCGCAATCGCAGGTCGGTGAAGCGCGGCAGGACGCGCGGGTGCCAGAGCGGCGCGCATTCCGGCCTGGGCGGGCAGTCGCCGCCGCGCGGCAGGCGGCCGGGGTAGCAGAGCCCCATCGGCAGGATGGCCAGCTTCGTCGGGTCGTAGAAGATGTCCCGGCCCAGCCCCAGCCAGTCGCGCAGGCGCTCCCCCGAGGCGTCCTCGAAGGGGATGCCGGAGAGATGTGCCTTGGTTCCGGGCGCCTGGCTGGTGATGAGGATGCGCGCTCGCGCGTGAAGCTGGTGGATCGGGCGCGGGCCGAGCGGAAGATGGGGCGCGCAGAGGGTGCAGGCGCTGGCCGCCGTGGCCGCCTCCTCCATCGTCGCACCAGGAGCCAGGCCGGGATCGCGCGCGGGGATCACCCCCACTTGGCCAATACCTCCTGCACGAAGGCGGGAACGAGTTGCGTGGCGGGCCCGTGCCGGGCCTCGTCGAAGAGGTGGCTGCCCTCGCTCGGCTCGAGGTTCAGCTCCAGCGTATCGGCGCGGTGGCGGACCTCCCGCACGAAGCCCGCGGCGGGATAGACGGCGCCGCTGGTGCCGATGGAGACGAAGAGGTCGCAGGCATCGAGCGCGGCCTCGATCCGCTCCATCTCCAGCGGCATCTCGCCGAACCAGACGACATGGGGGCGCAGGCCGCCGGCCTCGCCGCAGGCGGGGCAGGGAGTCTCGGGGAGGAGGTCGCCCTCCCACGGACCGACCGTGCCGCAGCGCAGGCAGCGGGCCTTCGCCAACTCCCCGTGCATATGGATCAGCCGGCGGGAGCCCGCGCGGTCATGCAGGTTGTCCACGTTCTGAGTCACCAGCAGCAACTCGCCCGGCCAGCGCCAATCCAGTTCGGCCAAGGCTTCGTGCGCGGCGTTCGGGCGGATTTCGGGGTCGCGCAGGGCGGCGCGGCGGGCGTTGTAGAAGCCCTGCACCAGGGCGGGGTTACGGGCGAAAGCCTCGGGCGTCGCCACGTCCTCGATCCGGTAGCGGGCCCAGATGCCGTCGGCGTCGCGGAAGGTGTGCAGGCCTGATTCGCGGGAGATCCCGGCGCCGGTCAGGATGACGATCTTGGGGGCTGGCATGCTCCCCCACAGATCGTCATCCCCGTCCGGTCAGGCAAGCTCGTACTCGACTTCCGGCACATAGACGGGGCTCTCCTTCCCCAGGCGGGAGGAGAAGAGGGTAAAGTGCTCCATCGTCTCCGGCGGCGCGCGGAACAGGTTATGGGCCTGCACCCAGGCGACGAGCTTGTCAGGCGGGGCCCGGTCGGTGCGGGCCAGCGTCACATGGGGCGCGAAGCGCCGCCGCTCCGGCTCCAGCCCCACACGCTGCAGGGCGGTCTCGATCTTCGCCTGCAGGTGCGTCAGCCCGTCGTTCTTCTCCACCCCGATCCAGAGCGCCCCGATCTTCCCGGCCTTTTCAAAGGTACCGACGCCGCGGAGCGACAGGTCGAAGGGCTTGCACCGGATGGCCGAGAGTGCCTCGTCCACCTCGTCCGCGCGCCAGTTCTCGACCTCGCCAATGAAGCGCAGTGTCAGGTGGTAGTTTTCGGGGGGCACCCAGCGGGCGCCCTGGATACCGCCCGCGAGCATCGAGAGCTGCGTGCGCAGCGACTCCGGCAGGGCGAGCGCGACGAAGAGACGAACCATGGCAGCTCAGGCGGGCCTCACCTTCTCGAGGAGCGTCTCGACCGCCGGGAGCAACCGGCGGACCATTTCATCAACGCCCCGGGGGTTAGGGTGGATGCCGTCAGGCTGGTTCAGCGCGGAATCGCCGGCCACGCCCTCGAGCAGGAAGGGATAGAACACGGCCTCCGGGTGCTCCCTGGCCAGCGCTTCGTACACGCCCGCGAACTCCCGGCCGTAATCGGCACCGAGGTTCGGCGGCGCGTACATGCCGGCCAGCATGGTAGGGATGCCGCGGGCCTTCAGCGTGTCGAGGATGGCCGCGAGGTTCGCCCGGCTCGTCCGCGGCTCGATCGCTCGCAGCCCGTCATTGCCGCCCAATGCGACGATTACGGCATCCGGCTTCTCCGCGAGCGACCAATCCAGCCGGGCGCGGCCGCCTGCCGTCGTGTCGCCGGACACCCCGGCATCGATCACCGTGACCGGCCGCCCCTTGCCGCGCAGCGCCGCCTCCAGCCGGGCTGGCAGCCCTTCCCCCCGGGAGAGGCCATAGGCGGCGGTGATGCTGTCGCCGAGCATGAGGAGGCGCAGCGGGCGCGGCTCCTGGGCAAGGGTCTTTCCGGTCAGACACAGAACGAAACCTCCGGCGCCCCTAGTGATGAGCCCCCGGCGCCCCAACTTCGCGTCCATGCCGGATTCCCTGACCCAGAGCTCGACCGCCCCGAAGGGGGCTGCCACAGAGGCAATGGCGAGCGCGCCCCTGATCGACGCGCGCTCCCTGGCCTTCAGGGTGGTGGGGGCAGGGGGTGAGGTCAACATCCTCCGGGGCGTCGATCTGCTCGTCTCCCCCGGCGAGGCCGTCGGGATCGTCGGTCCCTCGGGTTCGGGCAAGACCTCCCTCATGATGCTGCTGGCCGGGCTGGAGCGCCCCAGTGGCGGCACCCTGCGCGTGGCCGGAGAGGATCTGGCCGCCCTGGACGAGGACGAGCTGGCCCGCTTCCGGCGCGACAGCCTCGGCATCGTCTTCCAGGCCTTCCACCTCGTCCCGACCATGACGGCGCTGGAAAACGTGGCCATCCCCCTCGAATTCGCCGGTCGCCCCGATGCCTTCGACCGCGCGGAGGAGGCGCTGAAGTCGGTCGGCCTCGGGCACCGCATCGGCCACTACCCCGGCCAGCTCTCGGGCGGCGAGCAGCAGCGCGTGGCCCTCGCCCGCGCCTTCGTGGCCGAGCCCGCCCTGCTGCTGGCCGACGAACCCACCGGCAACCTCGACCGTGCGACGGGGGAGAAGGTCATGGACCTCCTCTTCGGCCTCAGGGAGCGGTTCCGGACCACCCTTCTCCTCATCACCCACGACCCCGCCCTGGCCGCGCGCTGCGAGCGGCAAATTCGGGTGGAGGACGGCCGGATCGTCTCCGACACGGGCCTTGAAGCGGACGCCACCGCGTGAACAACTGGCGGATAGGCTGGCGCCTCGCGCGCCGGGAGCTGCGCGGCGGCGTGCGCGGGCTGCGGATCGTCCTCGCCTGCCTCGCGCTGGGTGTCGCGGCCATCGCCGCGGTGGGCACGCTCCGCGCCGCCGTCCAGGCGGGACTGGAGGCCGACGGCGCCCAGCTAATGGGCGGTGACGTGCTTGCCGCCAATTCGCGACCTTTCCCGCCGGAGGCCCGCGCCTGGATCGAGGGCCGCGGCGGGCGGGTCTCCCAGCTCGTCCTCACCCGATCCATGGTCGTCGCGTCCTCGGGCGAGCGGACGCTGGTGGAGCTGAAGGCGGGGGACAACGCCTATCCCCTCTACGGCGAACTGGCGATCGACCCGCCCGGCCCGCTCTCCGCCGGTGTGGGCGGCCTGCCGCCCGTCGTGCTCGACCCGCTGGTCGCGCAGCGGCTGAACCTCGCGCCCGGCGACACCGTGCGGATCGGCGACGCCCGCTTCGCCTATCGCGGCGCCCTCGTCTCCGAGCCCGATAAGGCCGCCGGCGCCGCCATTCTCGGTCCGCGCGCCATCATCCCCCTCCCGGCGCTCGAGGCGGCGGGGTTGGTGCAGCCCGGCAGCCTCGTGACCTACGAGCTGCGCGCCGCCCTGCCACCGGGCACCAATTCCCGCGCCTTCGCCGATGCCCTGCGCGCTCAACCCTTCGCCGATGGCGGCTGGCGTGTGCGCGACGCCTCCCAGGGACAGCCGGGCGTGAACCGCTTTCTCGACCAGGCGGCCTCCTTCCTCGTGCTCGCGGGGCTCACCGCTCTGCTCGTCGGCGGCATCGGGGTCGCGACTGGCGTTCGCTCCTGGCTGGAGCAGCGGGCCCGTACCATCGCGACGCTCCGCTGCCTCGGGGCGCCGGCGGGGGCGATCTTCGCGACCTACCTCATCCAGGTGGCGGGCCTCGCGCTCCTGGGCACCGTGATCGGGCTGGTGGCAGGCTACGCGCTCACCGGCCTCGCCGCGGTCGCGCTCGCCGGCATGCTGCCGGTGCCGCCGCGGCTCGGCTTCTATCCGCTGCCCCTGGCGCTCGCCGCCGCCTACGGCCTTCTCACGGCCCTCTCCTTCGCCCTCTGGCCGCTCGGACGGGCGCGGGACATTCCCGGTGCTGCCCTGTTCCGTGACAACCTGCTGCCCGACGCGCGGCGGCCGCGCCTGGGACTCGTCATCGCCAATGGGGCCGCGGTGGCCGCCCTCGTCGCGCTCGTGGTGGGGACGGCGGAGCGCCCCCTCTTCGCGCTGTGGTTCTGCATCGCGGCGCTTGCCACGCTCGGCCTCTTCCGCTTGGCCGCCGTCGGTCTCCAGGCCGTGGCGCGGCGGCTGCCGGTACGGCGGCGCCCCTCTGTCCGGCTCGGCCTGGCAAATCTGCACCGCCCGGGGGCGCCCACGGCGCTGATGCTCGTCTCGCTCGGCATCGGCCTTTCCACCCTCGCGGCCATCGCCCTCATCCAGGGCAATATCCGCCAGCAGATCAGCGAGAGCCTGCCGGACGCCGCGCCCTCCTTCTATTTCATCGACATCCAGTCCGATCAGGTCGCTGAGTTCGACCGCGTGGCGGGGGCCGTGCCGGGCGTGACCGAGGTGCGCCGCGTGCCCTCGCTGCGCGCCCGGATCGCAAAGGTGAACGGCGTGCCGGCCGACCAGGTCCAGGCAACGGAGGAGACCCGTTGGGCGCTGCGCGGCGATCGCGGCCTCACCTATGCCGCGACGCCACCGGAGGGCACCCGCATCGTGCAGGGGAGGTGGTGGGCGCCGGACTACCGTGGTGAGCCGCTCGTCTCGCTCGACGACAACCTAGCTCGCGGCTGGAACGCGGGGCCGGGTTCCACCATCATGGTCAACGTGCTCGGGCGCGACATCGACCTGCGCGTCGTCTCCACCCGGGACATCGAGTGGCGCGGTCTTGGGCTGAACTTCGCGATGGTCGCCTCGCCCGGCCTGCTGGAGGCGGCGCCCCATACCCACATCGCGACCGTCCGCGGCAGCCCCGCCGAGGATGCGAGGCTGTTGCGAGCGGTGACGGACGCGCTGCCCAACGTCACCGGCATTCGCGTGCGGGATGCCCTGGACGCCCTCGCGGTCCTGCTGGGCCGCCTCGGCACGGCGCTCTCCTCCACGGCGGCGCTCACCCTTGTCTCAGGCCTGCTGGTCCTGGCCGGGGCGGTCGCGGCGGGGCAGCGGCGGCGGATCCGGGACGCGGTGGTGCTGAAGACCCTCGGTGCCTCCCGCGCCCAGATCCGGCGGGCCTGGCTGGTGGAGTTCGGGCTGCTCGGGCTCGTGGCGGGGCTCGTGGCCGCCGCCGTGGGCACGCTCGCCTCCTGGGGTGTCACGCGCTTCGTCATGCGGACGGACTGGACCTTCCTGCCCGGCACGCTCTCCGTGACGATCGTCCTCTGCGTCGCCCTCACCCTCGCGATGGGCTATGCGGGCACTGCGCTGGCGCTGCGGGCTAAACCGGCGCCGTTGCTCCGGAATGAGTAGGGTGTTCCGACGCTGCCCCACTCGAAGTGGCCGCCGGCCAGTTAATGTCGGCGGTAGTGGCAATGCCCTCGAAAATAGGGCGGGCTAAGAAATATCCCTGCATGAAGCGAACACCGACCGAGCGTAGCGCCTCGACCTCCTCCAGGCGCTCGACTCCCTCCGCGACGACCTTCACCCCGATGCCGCTCCCCATGGCGACCATCGAGCGGAGGATCTCAAGGCGCACCCCATCCCGGTCGCAATCCGCCACCAGTGCGCGGTCGAGCTTGATGATGTCCGGCCGAAGGTTGGCAAGCCGCGAAAGCCCGGAGTAGCCGGTTCCGAAATCGTCGAGCGCGACGCGGAACCCGTGCCGCCGGTACTCCTGCATGATCGAGAGGATATGCGCCTCCTCCGCGATATGCTCGTTCTCGGTGAACTCGAAGGTCAGCCGGTTCGTCGGGAAGCCGGTGCGGAAGGCAGCGTCCAGCGTCATGCGGATGCAGGCGCGCGGCTCGTAGACCGCCCGGGGCATGAAGTTGATGTTGAGATCACCCTCCAGGCGGAGTTGCGCCGCCATCTCGATCGCCCTGACGCGGCATGCCTGGTCAAAGGCGTAGAGGTTGTCCTCGGTGACCTGTCCGAGGATCGAGGCGGCGCTCTCCCCGTTCGGGCCGCGCACCAGGGCCTCATGCGTATCGATGCGGCCCTCCTGCAGGTCCACCACGGGTTGGAACGCCATGGTGAAGGGGAAGCCAAGTTGGCCCAGCCGACATCCTGAACATCCACGAGGCGTCCCGGCCATGACATCTCCGCTTCGTAGGGATGATCGTTCGAGCGATTACTATAACGCGCGAGAACAGCACCGAAATGAGTCCGGTGCCGATTCCCTGCCCGTCCGCGAAAATTTGGCAGGACTTTGTCCGGCCCAGCAGGTGGCGAAGGCGGCTACGCCGTGTTCGCCTGTCGAGGGGTGGTGGGCCAGACCGTGCGCTACCCCATGTGTTCCAACACCCAGCAGTGCAGAAAGCGGTCCGGCCAGGGGCAAGCGCGCGAATGCCGAGGCTCAGCACCGGGACGAACCCTGCACTAGGGGCAGGTCATCGTGAGTAGCCTCAGGCCGCCTCCCCGGGGCACGGACCTTTCGGTGGCCTTACATGTGGATTGCCGCTTGATCCGCATTACAGGAAGTCCATATATCCCCCAGTCAGGGGTGGGCGGGTGCCCTCCCCGGAAGGAGTTGTGAACCTCATGGCCTTCGGTCCCGACAACCGTCTCCAGAACGGCCCGTCCGTCTGGAACCAGCCGCTGGGTCGCGCCGCTACCGATGCCGCCACACTGGATGCCGGGCTGCGCGCCTACATGCTGCGCGTCTACAACTGGATGGCTTCCGGCCTCGCGCTGACGGCCATCACCGCCTACGTGATCGCGAACACCGGCCTTGCCGAGCTGTTCTTCAACGTGGTGCGGACGCCGCGCGGCCTGGCCACCCAGCCCACCATCCTCGGCTTCGTCGCGATCTTCGCGCCGCTAGCCTTCGTGATGGTGCTGTCCTTCGGCATCAACCGCCTGTCCAAGGGCACGACGCAGGCGCTGTTCTGGGCCTTCTGTGTGGCGATGGGCGCCAGCATGGCGAACATCTTCGTCGTCTATGTCGGCGCGTCCATCGCGAGCACCTTCTTCGTCACCGCCGGCATGTTCGCGGCCGTCAGCATCTACGGCTACGTCACGAAGGCTGACCTGACGCGGATGGGCGGCTTCCTGATGATGGGCCTGATCGGCATCCTCATCGCCGGCCTGGTCAACGCCTTCGTCGGCAGCTCGGCGCTGCAGTTCGCGATCTCGGTCCTCGGCGTGGTGATCTTCACGGGCCTCACCGCCTACGACACGCAGCGGATCAAGAACGACTACATCGAGTACAGCTACGCTGAGGGTTCCGACGAGGCGGGCAAGCGCTCCGTGATGGACGCGCTGGGCCTCTACCTCAACTTCGTGAACCTCTTCCAGCTGCTGCTGCAGTTCATGGGCGTGCGCAACTCGTCCGACTGATCGGCCGGACCGCGACGCGGAACGGAACCCCGGGGAGCGATCCCCGGGGTTTTTCATGCACGCCGCTCAGGCGGCCGGCCCGCGCAGGCGAAGCGCTGCCGTGGCCGAGGCGAGCGCCAGCAGCATCAGCACCGCCCCATAAACGATGGCGGTCGCGTGCAGCCCGAAGACCGGAACGGCCATGCCCGCCAGGACGGTCGGAAGGCTGAAGGCGAGGTAGCTCTCGACATAGTAGGCGGCCATCAGCCCGGCCCGCTCGGCCGCGCCCGCCAAGGGGAAGACGCCGCGCACCGCGCCGGAGAAGGCGGCGCCGAAGGCAAGTCCGGCGACCAGCGTGCCGCCGATCAGGAGCGCAGCATTCGTCGCGTAGACGCCCATCAAGGTGAGGCCGATGCCCAGCGCCAGGCCCAGCGCGCCCGTGGCGATGCACCGCGCAGGCGGAAGGTTGCGCAGCACGCCCAGGCTGAGGGATCCTGCCAGCGGCAGGATGGCAATCACCGCCGCGGTGGCCACTGGCGGCAGCGCCCCGACACTGGCCCGCAGCAGGCCCGGCATGAGTGAGAGATAGAAGCCGCCCAGCGCCCAGGCGGCAGTGTTCACCGGCGTGATAAGTAGGAGCATGGCCCGGGCCTGACGCGGCACATGCACGCGCGGCCGCAGCGCGCCCCAGGCACCCGGGTGGCGCGCCGCCGTTTCCGGCAGGAACCAGACCCCAACCGCGAGGAGCAGGAAGAGCGCCGCCGTGACGGCATAGATGAGCGCCGCCGGATGAGGCGCGTGGTTGACCAGCACCGCGGCCGCGATCAGACCCACGGCCATGCCGAGGAAGGGCGCAATGCTGCTGACGAGCGCCCCCCGCGCGCGGTCCACGTCCAGCATCGCCGCACCGAGCGCCGACAGGGCCGCCCCCGTGGCGAGCCCCTGGATCAGGCGCGCCGCGACGAGCGCAGCAAGCGAATCCGCGGTGATGAAGACGAGCATGGCAAGGATGCTAACCAGCATGCCCGCCGAGATCATGGGGCGCCGCCCCACGTGGTCGGAAAGCGAGCCAAGGGTCAGCAGCGCAAGCAGAAGGCTGCCCGCATAGGCTGCGAAGACGAGGGTGAGGCCCGGCGCGGTGAGGTGGAGGCCGTCCGAGTAGAGCCGGAAGAGCGCGGTTGGCTCTGCCGATCCTGCCAGCAAAGCACCGGTCGCGACCCCTCCGAAGCTGACCATGGAGAAGCCGCGGGTTCGGCTTGGCAGCCGGTCGGGGGAGACGCAGGTGGACACGAGAAGATCTCCTTAACGCCACGTATTTGCGCTAAGAGGGAGGTAGGCCGGTTTTTTGAATTAACGCAACTCCTTTGCTTTAACTGGAGCTGAGCACGAGTTGGAAAGAATGTCGGAAACGGTCATCAGGCAGGTCCGCACCGGCGGGCGCAGCGCGCGTATCCAGGCCGCCGTGCATGAAGCGACAGAGGCGCTGATTTCAGAGCTCGGCCGCGCGGCGCTGACGGTGCCGGCCATCGCCGCGCGAGCCGGTGTCACGCCGTCCACGATCTATCGCCGCTGGGGCGGCCTTCCTGCCCTGCTGGCCGATGTGGCGGCCCGTCATCTGCGGCCTGTGGCCGAGCCTGCCGATGCCCCGACGCTGCGGGAAGCCCTTCAGGCCTGGGTGGAGCAATATGCCGACGAGATGTCCTCGGGGCCCGGCCGCGCCCTGATCCACGACGTTCTCAACGGCAGCGCGGAGCCGGAATTCACAGGGCGGTGCTGCAGCTATACGATCGACCAGTTGCGCGTCATTTCCGACCGCGCCATGGCCCGGGGAGAGCCACCGCTGCCCCTGGAGGAGGTGGTGGACCACGTGGTGGCCCCTATTATGTACCGGATCATCTTCGGGCTGGACCTCACGGATCCCGCCTGGTGCCGCGGACTGGTGGACCGGCTCTTCGACGGCAGTCCGCCGCTGGAAGGCTGAGCGCCCGGCGGCCGTGTAAGGCAGCCGGGCCCACTCGATGGCGTCCTACTTTTCCGCCTTCTCGCCCTTCTCGCTCGTCTTCAGGTAGTCCAGCAGCTTCTGCGTCGCCGCCGTCTTGTCCGTACGGTCCAACGCACCGACCTCGGCTGCCAGCCGCTCCAGCGCCAGCTCATAGATCTGCCGCTCGGAGAAGGACTGGTCGGGCTGGCCGGCGTTGCGGTGCAGGTCGCGCACCACCTCGGCGATGGCGATCGGATCGCCCGAGTTGATCTTCTGCTCGTATTCCTGGGCGCGACGGGACCACATGGTGCGCTTGATCCGTGCGCGGCCGCGCAACGTCTCCATCGCCTCGCCCATGACCTTCTCGGACGCGAGCTTGCGCAGGCCAGAGGAGGCGGCCTTGGCCATCGGGACCTTCAGGGTCATCCGGTTCTCCTCGAAGGTGACCGTGATCACCTTGAGGGTCTGGCCGGCGATCGGCACGTCCTCGATCCCCTGCACCTGGCCAACGCCATGAGTGGGGTAGACGACGAAGTCGCCCGCGCGGAAATCCTTTCCGGCATTTCCCAGCGGCTTTGGCGGCGGCGCCGGGCGCATCGGCGCCTGGATCACGGGCTCTGCGGCAACCGGCGGGGGCTCGGGGGCGGCGGCCTGCGTCTCGGCCATGCCCGGAGCCTCCGTGACCTTCGCGCGGGCCGAGGATTCGGTCTTGGCCGCGACGTCCGTGCGCGCCGCGGCAGCCTTCGGCTTCGGCGCCGGGCTGGGCGCCGTGGTCGCGGCCTTCTTCAACGCCGTGGCCGGCGCCGCCTCCGTCTTGCGCTCGCTCGCCACGGCCTGGGCCGCCGGCGCGGCGGCCGTGTCCGGGCTCGTATTGCTCGGGGACTTGCTCCCGGCGGGTGCCTTCATCATGCTCTCCGCAATCTCTCTCGCCGCCTGCCCTGCCAGGACCGCCCCAAGGCCGACGCATCGGCCGACGACGGAAACCGGAAGGAGGACGAGGGGCCTGCCTTGCCGGGTGCCGCGCCGGTCAGGGCAAGCGCCCCCGGCCTCGCCAGGGTGAGCCCCGTCGCTACAACCTTCGTGCATCGACCCGGCCGCCCGGATGGCTGAACCGTTCCGCAGCAGACGGTATCACGAATCGCTGGCCCGGTCACGCGGCAGGGGATCATCACGGCGCAACGCGGTGGAAGCGCGCGGGTTTTCCCCTTGCGGACAGGCGCGGCCCTGCGGCCGGGCGGCTCAGCCCTGGCCGGGCGAGGCGTCGAACAGCTTCGCCTTGTCGGGCTTGCCGTCCCACTCTTTCGCGTCTTCCGGCGGCTCGCCCTTGCGGGAGATGTTTGGCCACTGCGCGGAATAGGTGCGGTTCAGTTCCGCCCAATCGGTCGCGCGCTCGTCGCTGTCCGGGAAGATCGCCTCGGCCGGGCATTCCGGCTCGCAGACGCCGCAGTCGATGCACTCGTCGGGATGGATAACGAGCATATTCGCGCCAACGTAGAAGCAGTCCACCGGACAGACCTCGACGCAATCCATGTACTTGCAGCGGATACAGTTCTCGGTGACGACGTAGGTCACAGTCAGCCCCTTATACGGCCCACGGAACGGTGGGCGGCCCCGACGGGGCGGAGATGGACCGGGCAGGCCCGGCATGCAAGCGCGGGAATCGACAGGCAGGACCGCAGCGGGCGAACAGCGCGCGTGGGAGGCTCACTCAACCGGCCGGAAGCTCCTCGTAGAGCAGCCGCGCCTCGGCCGGCGGGCCGCGCCGCTCGGCCAGTGCCTGCACGCGCCAGACCTTCACCACACCGCGCTCCGCCCCGCCCAGGGCAAGAGTCAGCACGTCCCCCGGGCGGAGCCGCGCGTGCGGCTTGTCCACGGGCTGGCGGTTCAGGCGCACCCCCCCGCGCTCGACGAAGGCGGCGCAGGCGGACCGGGTCTTAATCAGGCGCGCGCACCAGAGCCACTTGTCCAGGCGCTGCCAGTCCCGGTCCTCGGTCTCCGCCATGCCGCCGCGTCAGGTCTTTCCGAGCTTCAACCGCGCGAGCACGGCGAAGGGGCTGTCCGGGTCGGCTGCCTTGTCGCGCCGCGCCTCGAAAACGGGGCGGGGCTGCGGCGGGCCGTCGTCGCGGCGGTCGCGGCGGGGGCCCCGGTCGCCGCGAGGCCCATCGAAGCGCTGCCCCTCGGGGCGCGGCCCACGCGGCGGTCCGTCCCCGCTCGGGCGGGGGCCACGGTCCTGGCGGTTGCCGCGGTCGCCGGCGGGCCGGCCTTGCTGGCCACCTTCCGCATTGCGCTCGCCGCTCTGGCGGTTGCCGTGCCGGTTGTCGCGGCGCGGCGGGCGCGCCTCGCGGGCGGCCGGAGTCCCCTCGGCCTGGGGGGCGCCTTCGGTGGGCGCGGTCTCCGCACCCTCGGGAAGTGGCGTGCCCTCCGCCGGAGCGGCCTGGGCGCCGTCGCGGTTCTGCCGGTCGCGCCCGCGGCCGCGACGCTCACCGTCGCGCTGCCGTCCCTCCGCCGGCTGCCCCTCGCGGCGCGGGCCGCGATGGCGGTGGCCGTCCTCGCGCCGGGCGGCCACGAGCTGCGGCGCGGGCGGTCCGTGGGCACCCTCCTCCAGCGGCTCCGGTGCGATCAGGCGGAATCCGAGGGCGTTCAGCACGGCCGGCAGCGTGTCGGCTTTAGCGCCGAGCCGGCTGGCCACGTCCATCGGCAGGGCGGCCGGGGAGCGGCGGGTCAGGTGGCCCAGCTCCCCTGCGATCCGCTCGGCGACGTCCAGCCGCACCAGGGCAGGTCCGGCCTGGACCCAACCCATGGTGGCCGCGAAGCCGCGCGGCCAGTCGCGCGGTGGCACGATGGAGACAAGGCCGCCGCCGGGCAGGGAAGGAACGGCGGAGTTCGCCTGCAGCGCCCAGAGCTGGGCGCGCAGCGCCATCGGGCGCGGCTTCAGCATTTCCGGGATGTAGAGGGCGAAGCGGCCGGCGCGAACGCCGATCGCCTTCAGCTTGCCGCGCAGCTCCGGCGTGATCTCGCGCTCCGTGCCGCCGGGGAGCAGGCCGAGGTATTCGCGCAGGCGGAACAGATGGCCGCGCAGCTCCGCGTCCTCGGCGGCCTTGCCTTCGGCCTCGATCAGCGGGGCGAAGTCGCGGGCCACCAGGGCGTCGAACCAGGTGGCGAGCTTCGCGCGGATACGGTCGCGCTGGGCGCTGTCGATGAACTCGGAGTCGATCGGCTCGATGACCGGCTTCTCGGGGGAGGTGCCGGGCTTGAGCTTGGCGACCTCCGCCGGCTCGTCCGCGCCCTCGGCCTTCCAGGTGATGCGCTGGAACTTCGTCAGGGCGAAGGCATCGTCCGGCGCGGTCTCCAGGGCGGCGACGCGGCGCGGCATCTCCTCGCGTAGCGCGCGGCGAGCGGCGCGGAGCATCACCTTGCGCTCCTCCTCGTCCTCGGCGTCGGCCGAGGTCTCGAAGACGAAGCCCTTCACCTGCCCGACGGGATGGCCTTCCACCACCACGTCCCCGTTGCGCGCGACGGCGGAGAGAAGGTCGTCCTCCCCCTCGTCGAGCTTGCGGATGAGGTGGGCCGCCCGGCGGTCCACGAAACGGGCGGTCAGGCGTTCGTGCAGCGCGTCGGAGACGTGGTCCTCGGCGGCGCGTGCGGCCTCCTGCATGGCGGTTGCGTCCTTCAGCCAGTCGGCACGTGCGGCGACATAGGTCCAGATCCGGATACCCGAGAGCCGGGCCATCAGCGTATCGAGGTCGCCCTCGGTGTTGTCGAGATAGTTAATCTGCGATGCCACCCAATCGCTGGGCAGCGTGCCCTCCTGCGCCAGGTGCCCGAAGACCCGGGCGCAGAAGCGGGTGTGGCTCTCGTCCGCCAGCTTGCGGAAGTCCGGGATCTGGCAGGCCTCCCAGAGGAGGCGCACGCGGGCGCGGGAATCCGCCAGCCGCCGCACATCCGCCTCGCGCGAGAGGGCCTCGAGGGTCACGTAGTCGGTCGCGTCGTTCCCGCGCGCGAGGCCCTGGAAGGGTGGCGGCTGGGAAAGGCTGTTCAGCAGCCCGTCAATGCTCGCCAGATCGAGGTCGCTGTTGCGCCAGGCAAGTGTCGTCAGCGGCTCGAAGTGGTGGCCCTCGATCTTGTAGACCATCTCGTCCGAGAGCGGCGGGCAGTCGGCAGTGACGCCGAAGGTGCCGTCGCGCATCCCGCGCCCGGCCCGGCCGGCGATCTGTGCGGCCTCCTGTGGGTGCAGAAGGCGGGGGCGGTGGCCGTCGAACTTCTGGAGGTTGGCGAAGGCGACATGGTCCACGTCCATGTTCAGCCCCATGCCGATCGCGTCCGTCGCGACGAGGAAGTCCACCTCACGATTTTGGTAAAGCGCCACCTGGGCGTTGCGGGTGCGGGGGGAGAGGCGCCCCATCACCACCGCGCAGCCGCCACGACGCCGCCGGATGGCCTCCGCGATCGCGTAGACCTCCCCCGCCGAGAAGGCGACGACGGCGCTGCGCGACGGCAGGCGGGTGAGCTTGGCCGGGCCGGCATAGGTGAGCTGGGAGAGGCGCGGGCGGCTCTCGATCTCGGCCTGGGGCACCAGCCGCTGGAGGAGGGGGCGGATGGTCTCGGCGCCCAGGAACATCGTCTCGACCAGCCCGCGCGCGTTCAGCAGCCGGTCCGTGAACACGTGCCCGCGGTCGGCATCGGCGCAGAGCTGGATCTCGTCAACCGCCACGAACTCGGCCTGACGGTCGAGCGGCATGGCCTCCACCGTGCAGGCGAACCACTTCGCCCCCGGGGGGATGATCTTCTCCTCCCCGGTGATGAGGGCGACGTTCCGCTCCCCCTTGGCGGCCACCATGCGGTCGTAGTTCTCGCGGGCCAGCAGGCGCAGCGGGAAGCCGATGATGCCGCTGGAATGGGCCAGCAGGCGTGTGATGGCCAGATGTGTCTTGCCGGTATTCGTGGGGCCGAGAACGGCCTTCACGCGGGAGGGAAACATCTGGCGGTCTGAGGACGGGCTCATTGGGCGCGACGTGTGGCCCCGCGTGGCCGCCTTGGCAAGCGCCGAGGTTGGGGGGAGGGTGGGCCAGCCCATGAACGCACCGCTTCCCGGACCCTCGCCCGCCGCCGAAACCCTCCCCCGCGGCGACGATCCGGCCACAACCGCGCAAAGTGAGGGAGCTGCCGCCGCCAATCCTGCGCCATCTGGCAAGCCGCCGCCGGAGCCCCTGGTCCGCCTCGCCCTGCTGCTCGCTGCCTGCTTCCTCGGCGTGGGCGTCACCATGCCCTTCCTGCCGCCCTTTCTTGCCGGCAAGGGGCTCGGGCCGCAGGCGGTGGCGGGGGTGCTCTTCGCGGGCTCGCTGGTGCGCTTTGCCGTCGGCCCCGCCTTCGGGCGCCTCGCAGACCGGCTGGGGGACGGGCGGCTCGTCCTAGCGCCCTGCGCGGCGGCGGCGGGCCTGGCCGCGCTGATCTTCCTGCCGGCGGAGGGGTTCCTGGCGATGCTGGCCGTGCAGGTGGCCTTCGCGGCCGCCATGGCCCCCCTTGGCCCACTGGGGGAAGCCTTGACCTTGGCGGCGACGCGTCGTGCCGGGGCCGATTTCGGGCGCGTTCGCTCGGCGGGATCGGCGGCCTTCATCCTGGGGGCGGCCGGGGCGGGGGCCGTGGCCTCCTGGATCGGCTACGCCGCGATGCCATGGCTCCTGGGCGCCTGCTATGCCGCCGCGGCCTTAACGGCCTGGGCGTTGCCCCGTGCCGGGCAGCCGCCGAGCCCGCCCGTGGCGGCGAAGGGTGGGCTTCGAAGCCTCTTCGCGCTCCACCTGCTGCGGCGGCCCGGCTTCGGGCGGCTGGTCGCCATCACCGGCCTCGTCCAGGGCAGCCACGCCGCCTATTATGGCTTCTCCTCCATCCACTGGGCGCGCGCAGGGCACTCCCCGGACACGATCGGCCTTCTTTGGTCGGAAGGGGTGCTGGCGGAGGTGCTGCTCTTCTTCTGGGCGCGGCCGCTGCTCGGGCGCCTCTCGCCGCGCGCCCTCATGCTGCTGGCGGCGGGCGCCGGGCTGCTGCGCTGGTCCGCCCTGGCGGCCACGACCGAACTCTGGGCCCTCGTTCCTCTGCAACTCCTGCACGCGCTCACCTTCGGCGCCCAGTATCTCGGCGCCATGCGCTGGCTCTCGGCCCATGCGCCGCCTGGGGAGGCGCTCTCGGCCCAGAGCCTGCACGCGGCGCTCGGCAATACCGGGGCGCAGGCCCTGGCGATGCTGGCGGCCGGTGCACTCTACGCCGCTGCTGGCCCCGGCGCCTTTCTGGCCATGGCGGCACTTTGTGCTCTCGCACTGCCGGTGGCCTGGCATTGGCGGGCGGGGTGAGGGGAGGTGCCGGTCCCTAGGACCAACGCTCCCCGTCCCAGTGATGCGCGGTCCATCGCGCCCTGCCGTTCTCCACCACCACGCGGTTATAGGCGTTCTGCTCTCCTCTGAGCCGCGTGGAGATGGCCGAGCCCGCCTGCAGGACGAGGAGCGTGTCGCCCTCCGCCGCGGTGACGGCGTGGAGGTTGTGGTAGCCCACGTGCAGGTGCCCCGAGAGCACCAGCCGCACCCCGGACTGGGCGAGGTCCCGCAGCGCCCGCTCCCCACGCTTCACCACCGGCGTGTCCGGCCGCTCCGGGGGCGCGAGGAAGGGGTGATGGGCCACGACGATCCGGAAGGGCCCCTCCGGCAGGCGCCTGAGCCGGCGGAGCAGCCGCAGCAGGCCGGAGCGGGGGATCTTCCCGTTCTCCCAGTTGAGGTGCAGCCCCCCGCGCGAGACGGTGTTGAGGCCGATCACCTGGATCTCCTCATCCTCGAACATCGGCTCGGTGTCGGGCGCGATCATCGACTGCCATCGCCCGAAAGGATCCAGCAGGCGTTCCCAGAGGTAGTAGGCGGTAATGTCGTGGTTCCCCGGCACCGCCAGCCAGGGCACCTTCAGCGCGTCGAGGAAGGCGCGGGCGGCGCGGAACTCGCGCGGGCGGGCGCGCATGGTCAGGTCGCCCGAGATCACGACGAGGTGGGCGGGGTCCGAGTTCAGCCGTTCGAGCAGCGCGTCCGCGGCCCGCAGGTCGACCCGCCGGAAATGAAGGTCGGAGATGTGGTCGATGATCCTCACCTTTCCGCCTCCGGCGGGGCAAGGACCGTCAGCGCGCGCGGGTGGATGGCGTATTGCAGGGGCGTCTCAAGGATGCAGGCCTCGCCGTCGTTCATCACCCGAAGGCGCCGACGTCGGGAACGGATGGTGAAGGCAGGGCCGGAGACGATCTCGATCTCGCGCGAGCGCTTCCAGATGCCGAGCGCCATGGCCAGCAGCATTTTCGCCGACCAGCCGATGGAGAAACGGCGGCTGACATAGAGGTGCAGCGCCCCACCATCGAGGGAGGGGCGGTGGAACATCCTTCCCGTCCCCTCCTCGTAGTCGTTATTCACGACCGAGAGGGCGCGGGTCCAGATTCGCCAGGGCTTGTGCCAGCCGGGCGCATTGACCATCAGCCGGTGTGGCCGTTGGCGCAGCAGCGTGCGGAAGGCCGCGATGAAGACCTTCAGCAGGGAGCGCCAGGTCTTCTCCCGCCGGTGCAACTCACGATAGCGATTGATCGTGTTCGGCAGGCCGATGACGGACTGGCAGAGGAAGACCTCGCCGTTCACCTCGCCGACATCGATCCGCCTCTCGGTCGCGCGGCCAAGGGCGAGTGCCGCCTCCACGGGGTCGAGCGGCATGCCGAGGTCCCGGGCGAGCAGGTTGAGCGTGCCGAGCGGCAGGACCGCGAGGACCTTGCCGCTCTCGCCGAGGCGCGCGGCGACGCTGCGGATGGTCCCGTCGCCGCCGCCGACGATAACGACCGGCGCATCCGTGGCGATGGCCGCCTCCACCCGCCCCTGCATGTCGGGCGCGGCGTCCTCGGCGATGATGGTGAGGTCGAAGCCCGCGCTGCGCAGGGCCTGCGGAATAAGCTGTGGCAGTTCAGGACGGGCCGACAGCGTCCCCGCCCGCCCGTTCATCACCAGGACAGCCCGCCTCATGGGGCGCCGAACGTCCAGGACCCTAGCTCCCCCTTTTGCGCCGGGCGAACGCGGCGCGGCGCGGCAGGGTTTCGCGGGCGGTACGGCCTGCTTGCGAAAAGGGGCGCGGACCCTTCGGCCCGCGCCCCCTCAACTTCTTCGCCGTAGCCCCTGGATCAGGCGGCGACCTTAACCCCGGCCATGCTGCGGAGCACGTAGTGCAGGATGCCACCCTGCTTGTAGTACTCGACCTCGTCAGCCGTATCGACGCGGCACTGGACCTGGGTGCGGACCTCGGTGCCGTCGGCGCGGTGGATGACGATGTCGAGCAGCATGCGGGGCTTGAGGTTCTCAAGGCCCAGGATGTCCACCGTCTCGTTGCCGGTGATGCCGAGGCTCTTGCGATCCTCGCCCGGCTTGAAGACCAGCGGCAGCACGCCCATGCCCACGAGGTTCGAGCGGTGGATGCGCTCGAAGCTCTCGGCGATCACGGCCTTCACGCCGAGCAGCATCGTGCCCTTGGCCGCCCAGTCGCGGGAGGAGCCGGTGCCGTATTCCTTGCCGCCGAAGATCACCAGCGGCACGCCCTCGGCCTTGTACTTCATGGCCGCGTCGTAGATCGGCATGACGTCGCCCGAGGGGTAGTGCTTGGTGATGCCGCCCTCGATGCCCGGGACGAGCTCGTTCTTGATGCGGATATTGGCGAAGGTGCCGCGCATCATGACCTCATGGTTCCCGCGGCGCGCGCCGTAGGAGTTGAAGTCGTTCTGCCGGACCTGGTGTTCCAGCAGGTACTCGCCGGCGGGCGAGGCCTTCTTGATGGAGCCGGCCGGGGAGATGTGGTCGGTCGTGATGCTGTCCGCCAGCTCGGCCAGGATGCGGGCGCCCGACACGGAGGCGACCGGCGCGGGCTCGGGCGAGATGCCCTCGAAATAGGGCGGGTTCTGCACGTAGGTGGAGCCCGAGTTCCAGCGATAGGTGTCGCTGCCCATCTCGACCTGGATGCCCTGCCAGTGCTCGTCGCCCTTGAAGACGTCGGCGTAGCGGGACTGGAACATCGTGCGGGTCAGGACGCGGTGGACGACCTCGTTAATCTCCGCCTGCTCCGGCCAGATGTCCTTGAGGTAGACGGGCTGGCCATCGCTGCCGGTGCCGAGCGGCGCCGTGGTGATGTCCTTCGTGATGGTGCCAGCGAGGGCATAGGCGACCACCAGGGGCGGGGAGGCGAGGTAGTTGGCGCGCACGTTCGGGTGCACGCGGCCCTCGAAGTTGCGGTTGCCCGAGAGGACGGAGGCGACGACGAGCTTGTTCTCCTCCACCGCGTCCACGATGGCATCCTCCAGCGGGCCGGAGTTGCCGATGCAGGTGGTGCAGCCGTAGCCGACCGTCTGGAAGCCGAGCGCGTCCAGTTCGGGCTGCAAGCCGGAGGCGTTCAGGTAGTCGGTGACGACCTGGGAGCCGGGGGCGAGCGAGGTCTTTACCCAGGGCTTCGGCTTCAGCCCCTTGGCCCGCGCCTTCTGCGCGACGAGGCCGGCGGCCACGAGCACATAGGGGTTGGAGGTGTTGGTGCAGGAGGTGATGGCGGCGATCACCACGTCCCCGTGCCCGAGGTCGTAGTTCGCGCCGGCCACCGCCACGCGCGCATCGGCCGGCGGGGCGCCTGGGGGCGTGAGGTTCGGCAGCTCCTTGGCGAAGGAGGGGGCGATGTCGGTCAGCACCACCTTGTCCTGCGGGCGCTTCGGGCCGGCCATGGAGGGCACGACGGTGGAGAGGTCGAGCTCCAGCATGTCGGTGAAGACCGGGTCGGGCGTGCTGTCGTCGCGCCACATGCCCTGGGCCTGGGCGAAGGCCTTCACGAGGGCGATGCGGTGCTCCTCGCGGCCCGAGAGGCGGAGGTAGCCGAGCGTCGCCTCGTCTACCGGGAAGAAGCCGCAGGTGGCGCCATACTCGGGCGCCATGTTGCCGATCGTCGCGCGGTCGGCCACGGGCAGGTGCGTCAGGCCCTGGCCGTAGAACTCGACGAACTTGCCGACCACGCCCTTCTTGCGGAGCATCTGCGTGACGGTCAGCACGAGGTCGGTCGCGGTGACGCCCTCGCGCAGCTTGCCGGTCAGCTTGAAGCCGATGACGTCGGGGATGAGCATGGCGATGGCCTGGCCGAGCATCGCGGCCTCGGCCTCGATGCCGCCCACGCCCCAGCCGAGCACGCCGAGGCCGTTCACCATCGTGGTGTGGCTGTCGGTGCCGTAGCAGCTGTCGGGATAGGCGTACTCGTCGCCGGCATCGGTCGCGGTCCAGACCACCTGGGCGAGGTATTCGAGGTTCACCTGGTGGCAGATGCCGGTGCCCGGGGGAACGACGCGGAAGTTGTCGAAGGCGGCCGAGCCCCAGCGGAGGAACTCGTAGCGCTCGCCGTTGCGCTCGTACTCGATGTCGACGTTCTTCTTCAGCGCGTCGGCGGTGCCGGAGACGTCCACCATGACGGAGTGGTCGATGACGAGGTCGACCGGGACGAGCGGGTTCACCTTCTGCGGGTCGCCGCCGAGCTTCAGCATGCCGTCGCGCATGGCCGCGAGGTCCACCACGGCGGGGACGCCCGTGAAGTCCTGCATGAGGATGCGCGCGGGGCGGAAGGAAACCTCGCGGTCGGACTGGCCCTTCTCGAGCCAGCCGGCGATCGCCTTGGCGTCGTCCACCTTGTAAGTGCCGCCATTCTCGAAGCGGAGGACGTTCTCCAGCAGCACCTTCAGGCTGTTCGGCAGGCGGGCGAAGTCGGTGCCCAGGGCCTTACCGGCTTCGGGGATGGAGAAGTAATGATAAGTCTTGCCATCGACGGACAGCGTGCGCCGCGTCTTGAGGGTGTCCTGGCCGATCTTGCTCATGCGTCGCAACTCCCCTGGGCATGCTTGAAATTCGTGGCTGCTTGAAGCATGGCGGTGCTTTCCGGTCCAGGGGCAGGACCGATACCTTGGGGGTATGGCACCTTGCTGGCGGCGGATGAACTGGCCGCCCGGCGCGGCGGCAGGGTGGTCTTCGCCGGTCTCTCCCTACGGGCCGAACCGGGGGAAGCGCTGCTGCTTCTAGGCCCGAACGGCGCCGGCAAGTCGACCCTCCTGCGCGTGCTGGCCGGCCTGCTCCGCCCCGCCGCCGGAAACCTGAGCTGGGAGGGGGAGGAGATCGCCCTCGATCCCGCTGCTCACGGCGCCCGCACCCGCTATCTCGGCCACCAGGACGCCATCAAGCCGGCCATGACGCCGGCGGAGGACCTCGCCTTCTGGGCCCGCCTCCGCGGCGGCGACCCGGGGGCCGCGCTGGCGGCGCTGGGCCTCTCCGCCTTGGCGGGGCTGCCCTGCCGTACCCTTTCGGCCGGCCAGCGTCGCCGGCTGGCGCTCGCCCGCCTCCTGCTCGGCGATGCGCCCCTCTGGCTGCTGGACGAGCCGACGCTCGGGCTCGACACCGCCTCGGTTGCGCGGCTCGGCACCCTCCTTGCGGCGCATCGCGCGCGCGGCGGGATCGTGCTCGCCGCCACCCACCTGCCGTTGCCGCTGCCTGGCGCGCGCGAGTTGCCGCTTTGATCGCCGTGTTCCTGCGCGAGCTGCGCCTCGCGCTCCGCCACCCCGCTGAGGCGCTGGCAGCGGTGCTCTTCTTCGTCATTGTCTGCGCGCTGTTTCCTTTCGGTGTCGGGCCCTCGCCCGAGGCACTGGCGCGGCTGGCGCCGGGCGCGCTCGTTACTGCGGCGCTGCTCGCTGCCCTGCTGCCGCTTGACCGCCTCTTTGCGGCGGAGGCGGAGGACGGCTCGCTCGACCTGCTGCTCACCACCGGCCTTCCCCCGGCTGCGCTGGCCGGCGCCAAGGCCGCGGCGCACTGGGCGGTGACGGGCGTGCCCCTGATCCTCGCGACGCCAGTCGCCGCCGCCCTCCTTGCACTTCCAACCGAGGCCTGGGGTGTGGCGATCCTCGCCCTCGGCCTCGCCTCGGCCGTTCTTTCGCTTCTCGGCACGGTGGGTGCGGCGCTGACCCTCGGCGCGCGTCGGGGAGGGGTTCTGCTCCCGCTGCTCGTCCTGCCGCTCGCGGTACCCGTCGTCATCTTCGCCGCCGGGGCCATCGAGGCGGCCTCGGCGGGCGGAGAGGCGCGGCCTTTCCTGCTGCTGCTCGCGGCCTTCCTCGCCGGTGCCCTGCCGCTGACCCCTCTCGCGGCCGGCGCGGCGCTGCGCGAGGGTTGAACGCGGAGGCGTCTTCCCCGCAGGCCCGGCCGCGCTACGATGGGGCATGGCATTTAAGGGAAAGCCGCCGGGTTCCGGCTCCGGGGAGATGTCGCGCCGCACGGTGATGCTGCGCCCCGCCATCGACCTTGAGCCCCGCAAGCGCGACGAGGCCCGCCGCCTCCGCCGCGCCGGCCACGAGCCCGCCTTCATTGCCGAGACCATCGGAGCGCCCATCGAGGAGGTGGAGAAGGCCCTTGTCCAGATGCGCATGCCGCGCCCCGAGACCACGCGCGGCACCCTGAACGTCACCCTCGCCGCCCACGCGCTGGTGATGAAGGAACGCCAGGGAAACGAGCCGCTCTGGCAGACCATGGACCGGCTGCTGGACGAGCTGCTCCGCCTCCGCGCCGCCGAGGCCGCCCGCGCCCGCCGCCGGCGAGAGGATGAGGGCGCGCTGCCCCTCTTTCCCGAGGGCTGAGGGCGGCCTGACGCGGGCCGCCCCTCGGTGCAGAATAGGGATATGACGTTCCGCCGCGCCGCGCTGATCCTCGCTTGCCTGCTCGCCGGGCCGGCACTTGCCCAGGCGCCGCGGCCCCCGGGCACCGGCTCCTCCGCCCGGTCGCAGCTGGGCGTCGCGCCGGGCAAGCAGGCGACGGTTAAGGGAACCGCCGCGCCTAATCGCCCGGCGGCCACGGCATCGCGCGGTGCCGTGCCGCCCCGCAGCGCCTCCGCATCCCGGCCTGCCGCGCCGCGCGGCGGCGCAGCTCGGGGCACTGCGGCTTCGCGAACAAGGTCCCCGGGCGCCGCCGCATCCCGCCCGGGTCTCGCGGCGTCGCGCCCTCCCGCCCAACCGACACCCGCCGCTGTTCCTGCCGCGCCCGTCGTCCTCCCCGCGACCGAAGCGGCCGTCGTGCCGCATGGCGCTGTGCCCCTCCTCCCCGCGGCAGCGGCCGCGCCCTCGGCGGTGCCGGTCGCGCGTCGCGGGGCACCCGTGCTCGCCGGCCCCTTCCTCCCCGCACCCGAACCTTCCGGCCCCATCGCCTCCTGCGAGCCACCCGGCGCCCCCGTGCGGAACCTCGAGAGCACCGGCTTCTACGCAGACCCTGCCTTCTCCCGGCCCGATCCCCTGCGGATGCGCGCGGATGCGGAGGCCGGGCGTCCGCTGGTCGATTGGCTCTCCCTCGTCCAGCGCGCCGTCGCTCGGCACCGCGCGGGCGAGGCCGGGGCGGCGGCCTGCGCCCTTGCGGCGCTGGACCAATGGGCGAAGGGCGGCGCGCTGCTTGGCGCCTTCAACCTCCAGGGCGGCTACCACCGGAAATGGGCGCTCGCCGGCGCCGCGCTTTCCTTCCTGGCCATCCGCGAGGCGCCGGGACTCGACCCCGTGGCGCTCGGCCGTACCGCCCGCTGGCTCGGCGAGGTGGCTGAGGCGGTGCGGCCCCATTACGAGCGCACCTCCACCGCCATCATCAGCGACGTCCGTAACAACCACGCCGCTTGGGCCGGCCTCGCCGTTGCCGCAGCCGGGATCGCCGGTGGCAACCGGGCGCAGCTCGACTGGGGCGTGGCCCGCCTGCGCGCCCAGCTCGCCCAGGTCGATGAGCGCGGCGTCCTCCCGCAGGAGGCCAAGCGCGGCGCCATGGCCCTGCACTACCACCTCTTCGCACTCGACGCGGTCGCGGCGCTGGAGCGACTGGCCGCCGCGAACGGCATCGCGCTGACCGAGGGGGAGCGCGCCGCCTATGCCCGCCTGCGCGACCTCTGCCTCGCCGCGGGGCGCGACCCGGCCCGGATGGAGGCGATCGCAGGGGTTCCCCAGTCCGACCCCTGGCTGGGCGAGCGCGCGCCGCTCGCCACGGCGAATGGGCTGGAGATCGCCTCCATCGCCACGCCCGATTCTGGGCTGGAAGAGGCTCTGGCCCCCTTCCGCCCCTATGCCGCACGCTGGCTCGGCGGCGCGATTACCGGATGGTGGAAGGGCTGAGGCCTACCCGCATGCGTCGCGCGGCGGGCTCCCGCTCGGGCCGCTCTCTTCCTGGCGCTCGGCACCACGGGCCGCGCTTGCCAGCACGGCGGTCAGCGCCGAAGGGCTCACGGGTTTCTGCAGGATCGCGAGCGGCCCGGTCGCCTCGCAGCGTGCGCGGAAGGCCGGGTCGCCGGAACCGGTGACGAAGAGGAAGGGCGGCCCGCCGCGCGCCCGCAGCATCCCCGCGAGGTCCACGCCGTCCGCCCCGCCCGGCAGCTTCACGTCGAGGCTGACGAGATCGACCGTCTCGCCGTCTAGGATTCGAAGGGCCGCCGCCACGGTTGGCGCGATGCCCGCCACCTCGTGGCCAGCATCCTCGATCACCTGCCCGAGGTAATCCGCGATGAGAAGCTCGTCCTCGACGACGAGCACCTTCAGGGGCCGATGCCCCGTGTTGGAACCGTGATTCGCCATGTCGTGCCGGGGAGTGATGCCCCGCCAGTCTCCATCTCGCCGCCGACCTGCTGCACGAGGCGATGGACCAGCCGCATACCCAATCCCCCCGATCCCCCCGATCCGCCCTTGGGCTCCGCCGGCTGCTTGCCGTTGCCGTTGTCCGATATCTCAAGGCGGAAGCGGTCCGCGTCAATCCGATGGAAGCGGACACCCAGCCGTCCCTCGCCCTCGGCGAAGCGGGCGTGCTGGAGCGAGTTGGTGATCAACTCATTCGCGACCAGGGCGAGGGGCACCGCCAGGTCCACTGGCAGGGGGGTGGCCTCCACCTCGACCGATGCCGTGACGCCACGGCTGTCGAGCCCGAGCAGGTCGTCCACGAGCTGCCCCAGGAAATCCGCGAAGTCCACGCGGCGGAAGTCGCCCCCACGGTAGAGCCGTTCCTGCAGGAGGGAAAGCGACTGCACGCGCCGGCCGAGATCCTCGAGCTTCGTCCGCGCGTCCGCGTCCGCGATCGCGCGGGCCGTGAAGCTGATCAGCCCGACCATGAGCTGCAGGTTGTTGTGCAGGCGGTGGTAGAGTTCCTGGGTCAGGAGGTCCCGGTTCTCCTCCAGGCCGCGCCGTGTCTCCGCCCTCGTCACGGCCGCCCGCGCGGCGGCGGCCAGCCGCTGCAGCTGCCGTGCCGACTTCACGACGTAGTCATCGAACCCTGCCTTGATGGCGCGGACCGCGACCTCCTCGCTGCCGGTACCGGTGAACATCACGGCGGGGCAGCCTGGCGCTACGGTCCGAACCCTCTCCAGGATATCGAAGCCGGTCGTCCAGTTCAGTTCGAGGTCGGAGACGAGCAGGCCGGGCGGCGTTCGCATCGCCTGGTCGAGGGTGGCCGGATCGCCGGCTTCCAGGATCTCGGCCCCCGGGAACTCGCGCCGCATCGCCCGCGCGGCCAGGCCTCGGAAATCAGGGTCATCATCGGCAATCAGGATTCGCATCGCCCGAGAACGACGCGGCCCCGGCCAGGGTTGATCCCGGCTCTGCGGCGCGATCGTACCGCAGGATGAAACCCACCATGGGCTGCTTGCCTTGGAATGTACCCTTGCTTGAGACGGACGAGAGGAGACGGTCCCGGGCATGACGGCGATGCTGAGCGAGGCAGAGCCCTATGGCCGTTCGACGGGGCGAGGGGGCCTTGGCCCGCCCGCTTGGCGACCGCGATGGACAGGCGACCTCTCGGCCCTTGCGGCCGTCGCCGTGGCCACCTCCCTGGCCATGCTCATGGCAGGGGTCATCCTGCTGAACATCAACCTGAGGCGCATCGCGGAGGCGCGGGCGCTGGTGGAGGTCACGGTCGCCGTGCTGGACGGCGCCAGGTCCGTCGTCGTCGGAATCGTTGACGCCGAGACCGGGCAACGCGGCTACCTGCTGACGGGGGAGGCGCGATACCTCCAGCCCTATGACACGGCGGTCCGGCGGATCTGGAATGATTGGGAGCACCTGATCGTCCGGGTACGCCTCCCCGAACAGCGGCGGCGGCTGTTGGCGGTCCGCCCGCTCATCGAAGAAAAGCTGGCGGAGCTGGCGGAGACCGTCCGCCTTCGCCAGCACTCGCTCGACGACGCTCTGCAGGTGGTGCGGACCGACCGGGGCATCCGGATCATGGACGAGATCCGCACCCGCTTCAGCGAGTTCGAGGGGGTGGCGCGCGACCTGCTGGTGGAACGTAGCCGCATGCAGGAGGAGCGCACCCGCTTCACCACATGGGTGGCGCTCGGCTGCGGCGCCCTGGCGCTCATCTCCGCCGCCCTTGGGGGCTTCATGGTCCTGCGCCGCCGGGATGTGCGCCGGCTGGCCGAGCAGAACCTCAGCCTGGAGCGGCAGGTGACGGCGCGGACGGCGGCGCTGGAGGAGTCCAACGACGAACTGCAGGCCTTCGCCGCGGCCATCTCGCACGACCTGCGCGCCCCCGCCCGCGTCATCGGCGGCTACGCGGCCGCACTGGAGGAGGATGCCGGCGAGCGCCTGGCCGCGGAGGAGCGCGGCTTCCTCGCGCGGATCGCCGGGGCGGCGGCGCGGATGGATGGGCTGATCGACGACATTCTCGGCTACAGCCGCCTCGCGCGGCAGGATCTGCCGCTGAGACGGGTTGCGCTGGAGGACGTGGTCGATGCCGTGCTCGACAGCCGGCGGGAGGAAGCCGCCGCGGCCAATGCACGGATCGAGCTGCGCCGCCCGATGGGCGCGGTGCGTGGCCACCTTTCGGCGCTCACCCAGGCCTTCGGCAACCTCTTCGGCAATGCGCTGAAATTCACCGCGCCGGGCCAGCGGCCGGAGGTGCTCATCCATACGGAGCCCGGCTCGCCCGGGACGATCCGTCTTCTGGTGGAGGACCGTGGGATCGGCGTCGCGCCCGGACAGGAGGAGCGGGTCTTCCGCCCCTTCGAGCGCCTGCACGGCCGGGAGGCCTATCCCGGCACCGGGGTTGGGCTTGCGATCGTGCGGCGCGTGGCCGAGCGCCTCGGCGGCCACTGCGGTGTCGCTTCACGGCCGGGAGGTGGCAGCCGTTTCTGGATCGAGCTGCCGGCCTGGACGGAGGAAGGCGCCGGCGACCCGCCTCGCCGCCCGCCGGAATAGGGAACCGGCTACTCGGCGCGCGGCGGGCGGCCCATCAGGCGCTCCACGGCCGCGTCCATTTCCAACGTGCCGTCCAGCACGGCGGCCACGGCGGCGCAGACCGGCAACTCCACCCCCGCCTGCGCCGCACGGGCGAGAAGGGCCGGCGCCGTCGCCACACCTTCCGTTACCGACTGCCGCCCGGCCAGCACGGCCGCCGCCGATTCCCCGCGCCCGAGGGCGAGGCCGAGCGAGAAGTTCCGGCTGCCCGCGCCCGCGCAAGTGAGCATGAGGTCGCCGAGGCCCGAGAGCCCCGCCACTGTCTCCGCCCGCCCGCCGAGGGCCACGACCAGCCGCGCGATCTCGGCCAGGCAGCGCGTGACGAGGGCGGCGCGAGCGTTCTCGCCCAGCCCCGCGCCCATCACCGCCCCGGCCGCAATCGCCGCCACGTTCTTCGCGGCCCCTGCCACCTGCACCCCCAGCGGGTCCGTGCCGGCGTAGAGGCGGAAGCCCGGGGAAGCGAGGCGTGCCATCACCTCTCCCCGCAACGCCCCGTCCGCCCCCGCTACCACGGCCGCGGCGGGAAGGCCCGCCGCCACTTCATGCGCGAAGTTCGGGCCGGAGAGCACCGCCGCCGCCAGCTGCGGCCGGGCCTCCGCGAGGATCTCCAGCGGGAAGCGCAGCGTCCCGGTCTCTACCCCCTTCGCGACCACGACGCAGGGCGGCAGCGCGCCCAACCCCTTCAGCACGGCGCCGAGGTGCTGGGTCGGCACTGCCAGGATCGCGAGGGAGGCACCGGCCAGCGCCGCCCGCGCATCTCCCGTTACCGCCAGGCCAGGGGGCAGGGGGGTGCCCGGGAGGTGCCGCGCGTTCTTCCGAAGCGCGTCGATCGAGAGGGCCTGCGCCGGCTCCCTTGCCCAGAGAACCACCTCCTGCCCTGCCGCCTCGGCCGCGCGCGTGGCCTGGATGGCCAGTGCGGTTCCCCAGGCACCGGCGCCGATCACCGCGACCTTATTGCCCCCGCTCATTCCGGCACGATCTCCGTCACGGCCCAGCCGCCGCCACTCCCGTGATCGTCGAAGCGCGCTTGGAGGGCGGCCAGGAGGGAGCGGGCCGTCTCCGCGAAGCCGTAGGGTGGGTTCACGACGAGAAAGCCGCAGCCGTTCAGCCGCCGCGGGTCGGTCGGCTCGCGCAGCCACAGCTCGCAGCCGATCACGTCCCGCAGGCCGGCGGCGGCGATGGCATCGGTGAAGGCCCGCACCGGCGTTCGGTGCTTGATGGGGTACCAGGCCGCCTGCACCGCTGGGCGGAAGCGCTGCGCCAAGCGAGCTATCGCGGCCGAGAGCCGGGCGAACTCGTCCTCCACCTCGAAGGGCGGGTCGAAGAGCACCAGCCCGCGCCGCTCCGGGAAGGGAGTGAGGGCGGTGATGGCTTCGTACGCGTCCCGCCGGTGCACGGACACCTGGGGATCGCCCTTGAAGGCCGCGCGCAGCGTCGCGGCGTCCTCCGGGTGCAGCTCGCAGAGGGAGAGGTGGTCCCCCGGCCGCAGCATGGCGCGGATCAGCGCCGGGCTGCCCGGATAGGTGCCCGGCGGAAAGCTCCGCACCAGGGTGAGCCAGGGCAGCAGCGGCCCGTCTTGAATGGCCTCCAGCAGCCCGATGCCGTCGCGCCATTCTCCGGTGCGCCGGGCCTCCTCGGATTGCAGGTCGTAGAGGCCGATGCCCGCATGGGTATCGAGCACGCGGAAAGGCGTCGCCTTCCGGCCCAGCGCCGCGACGAGGGCGTGCGCCAGGGCGTGCTTCATGCAATCAGCGAAATTCGCGGCGTGGAAGGCGTGCCGGTAGTTCATGCGGGCGGGGTCAACTCGTCCAGTGGCCAGCGGGGGCGGGGGGCGTGATCCCAGGGATCGGTGAGGCCGGCGTGCAGGCGCTCGATCCCCGCCCAGGCGACCATCACCGCGTTGTCGGTGCAGAGGCGGATGGGGGGCGCGACCATCGGCAGCCCCGCGGCCGCCGCGACGGCGGTCAGCGCCGTTCGCACCCCGGTGTTGGCCGCGACGCCGCCCGAGACCACCAGCGCGGTCGCGCCCGGCGCCATGGCGAGGGCGTGGCGCGCCCGATCCGCGACCACCGCCGCGACCGAGGCCTGGAAGGAGGCCGCGATATCGGCCGGCGCGGCCACGCCCTTGGCCACCGCCTGCGCAACGGCGGTCTTGAGGCCGGAGAAGGAGAAGTCGCAGCCCGCCCGCCCGAGAAGGGGGCGTGGCAGCGGCACGCGGGCGGCGTCGCCCCCGGCCGCCAGCCGTTCGAGATGTGGCCCGCCCGGCCAGGGCAGGCCCAGCAGCTTCGCCGCCTTGTCGAAGGCCTCGCCCACCGCGTCGTCCAGGGTGGTGCCCAGGCGGCGGTAGCGTCCCAGCCCCTCCACTGCCACGCACTGGCAATGCCCGCCCGAGAGCAGAAGGAGAAGATAGGGAAAGGCCGCCCCGCCCGGCAGCAGGCCGGGAAGCCGGGGGGTGAGCGCGTGCGCCTCCAGGTGGTTCACCGCGACGAAGGGCAGGCCTTGGGAGAGGGCCATGCCCTTGCCGAAGCTCGCGCCCACGATCAGCCCGCCGATCAGCCCAGGGCCCGAGGTGGCCGCCACTCCGCCGAGGTCGCCCGGCGCGACGCCCGCGCGCTCCATCACCCCGGCCACCAAGCCCGGCAGGTGGGACAGGTGGGCGCGCGCGGCCAGTTCCGGCACCACGCCGCCGAAGCGGGCGTGGTCCTCGGTCTGGCTGAAGACCGCTTCGGCCATGATCGTCCCGTCCGGCGCCAGCACGGCCGCCGCTGTCTCGTCGCAACTGCTCTCGATGCCCAGGACCGGACCCTTCAGGTCCATCCGCCATGCCCCCGCCTGCTCGCGGCGGCTTCTAGAGCAATTCCGGCGCGGGGAGGAAATGCGCGGCAGATTCCCGCTCCGGTCGTTTCCGGGGAGCGGTGAACGTCTCTATAAGGCCGCCATGTCGCTCGCCCATCCCGGCCCCCGTTCCAGCCACGGGGGCGGCGCATCCGCGGAAGCAACGCGGGTGCGGCCCCATATGCGCTCCCTGCCCCTTCGCGTGGGCACGCGCGGTTCGCCGCTCGCCCTTTGGCAGACCCGCTGCTTCGTCGGGATGGTCACGCATTTCTGCCCGGTGCTCCGCGCCGCCAATGCTTTCGAGGAGCACGTGATCCAGACCTCGGGGGACCGGATTCAGGACCGGCGCCTGGCGGATCTCGGCGGCAAGGGGCTCTTCGCGAAGGAGATCCACGAGGCGCTGCTCGACGGCCGCATCGATTTCGCGGTGCATAGCCTGAAGGACCTGGAGACGGAGATGCCGCCCGGGGTGGTGCTCGCCTGCACCCTCAAGCGGGAGGACAGCCGCGACGTCCTCATCCCCGGCCCGCACCTGCCGCCGCTCGACCCTTCGGACCCGATCGGCAGCATCCCGGCCGGCACGCGGCTCGGCACGGCCAGCCTCCGCCGGCAGGCCCAGGTGCTGCACGTCCGGCCGGACCTGCGGGTCGGGATGATCCGCGGCAATATCCAGAGCCGCCTTCGCAAGCTGGAGGAAGGGGAGGCGGACGCCACCCTCCTTGCCCTTGCCGGCCTTCGGCGGATGGAATTGGCGCCGGAGGGAATGATGATCATCGACCCCGAGGCGATGGTGCCGGCGGCGGGCCAGGGCATCGTCGGCGTCACCGTGCGGGCCGAGGACACCGAGCTGCACGAGCTTCTCTCGGGCATCGAGGACCGGGAGGCCCGCGCCGTCTCCCGCGCCGAGCGCGCCCTGCTCGCCTCGCTCGACGGCTCCTGCCGCACGCCCATCGGTGGCCATGCCCGCCTGTTGCCCGATGGCCGCCTGCACCTGACCGGCCTCGTCGCGCGGGCGGACGGTTCCTTCCTCCTCAAGCGCAGCCTGCACGGCCCGGCCGCCGACGCGGAGCGGATCGGTGTGGAGCTGGGCAGCAGCCTCCGTGCCGACAGCCCGGCGGACATCTTTGGTTGAGAACGAGGATGAAGCGGGCGCGCCCGCCTGCCTGATCACGCGGCCCGAACCGGGGGCCGCCGCCACCGCGGCGCGCGTTGCCGCGCTCGGGTGGCGCCCTGTTCTGGCGCCGGCCCTTGTCCTCACGCCCCTGCCGATGCCGCCCGCGCCTGCCGCGCAGGCTGCCCTGGTAGCCAGCGCCGCCGCCATCCCTTCCCTCGCCGCCGCCTGCCCGCCCGGTTTGCCGCTGCTCGCGGTGGGGGAGGGGACGGCCGAAGCCGCGCGCGCCACCGGCTTCGCCACCGTGTTCGCCGCCGGCGGTGATGCCGAATCGCTCGTGGCCCTCGCTACCGCCCGGCTGGCTCCGGGCGATGGTCCCCTCCTGCTCGCCGCCGGCCGCGGCTACGGCGACGACCTCGCCGCGTCCCTTACCGCTCGCGGCTTCGCCCTTATCCGCCGCGAGGCCTATGCCGCCGCCGAGGCCGCTGAACTGCCCGCGCCCGCCCGCGCCGCACTCGTTGCAGGCTCGGTCCGCGCGGCGCTATTCCTCTCGCCGCGCAGCGCGCGCGCGGCCGTTTCCCTCCTGCGATCGGCCGGCTTGAGCGGCGCGGCAACTGCCATCCGCGCCATCGCGTTGAGCGGCCGGGTGGCCCGCGCCCTGGACGACTTGCCCTGGGGGGGGCTGGACGTGGCGGCGCGACCGGATCAGGACACGTTGCTGGGCCTTCTCGGCCCCGCTCCCCCGCTGGCCCCTCACGCCCGACCAGAAGGATGACCCCGACCTCATGAGCGACAAGCCCAGCACGCCCCCCGGGGGACCCGGCGCCAAGGGCCGGCCCGCGGCGGATACGTCAGGCAGGGGGAACAAGCCCGGCACGACCAACGCCACCGGGCGGGACGCGACGGCCTCCAGTGCCGGCGTTCCCTCCGCGGCGGAGCTGGCCTCGTCCTCGTCCTCCTCGGCCGCCGCCTCCTCCGCAGCTGCGCCGATTCTGGCGGCCACGGCGCCCGTACCACCCAGTGCTGCGGCGCCCTCCGGCGGCACGGGCCCCTCGTCCGCGCCGGCCATGCCGCCCCGCCCGCCTGCCGCGCCCGCGAAGCGATTCGAGCCGGCGATCCTTCCGATCGCGGCCGCGCTGATCGTGCTGGTCGGCGCCATCGCCTATCTTCTCTCCAGCCCGCGCGCCACGGTGAACAACCCTGTCGCGCTGCAGCAGGCCGATGCGGCGCGGATGAACGCGGTGGACACGCGCCTCGCCGCCCTTGAGGCCCGTCCCTCCGCCGCTGGCTTCGCCGAGCGCGCCGCCGCCACCGAGCGCCGGCTGGACGCCGCCGAGACGACCGTACGCGAGCTGGGCGCCAAGCCCATCGTGGACGCCGATGCCCGCGCGGGCGTCACCGCCCTGACCGCCGCGGTCGAGACCGCCCGGAACGCCTCCGCCGAGGGGCTGAAGCGGCTGGAGGAGCGTCTCGCCGCCCTCGATGCCCGCACGCAGGAGGAGCGGCGCCAGGCCGATGCCCGCCTCGCCGCCCTCGACACCCGTGCCCAGGAGGACGCCCGCCGCACGGAGGCGCGAATCGCCCAGGCCGAGGCGACCCTCGCCAACCGCCTGACCGGCGCCGAGCAGTCCCTCGCCGCCCGCGTGACCGCGGCCGAGCAGGCCTTCGCCCCGCGCCTGGCCGCCCTCGACGCCGCGCTGAACCAGCGAGTGGAGGCGGCCGGACAGTCCATGGCCCAGCGCCTGGACGCCGCCGGCAAAAGCCTCGACGAGCGGCTCGCCCGCGCCGAGGCCGGCGTGAACGAGCGCATGGGCCAGCAGGAGGCCGCCCTCGCGCAGCGGGTGCAGGGTTTCGAGCAGCGCCTTGCCCAGGCCGAGGCCGCTGAGCGCCGGCTGACCGCGCTCGCCGCCCGTGGCACCATCCAGGCCGCGCTGGAAGCTGGCCGTCCGCTCGGGCAGGCCCTTTCAGGCCTGCCGGGCACGCCGCCGGTCGCGCTCACCCGCTACCGTGACGCGGCGCCGCCGACGGAGGCTGCGCTGCGCCTCTCCTTCGAGGACGCGGCCCGTGCGGCCCGCGTCGCAGCCGAGCCGCAGGGGCAGTCGGTGACCGATACCGCCCTTTCCCGCCTCCAGGGCCTCGTTACCGTTCGTCGCGGCGAGCAGGTGGTGGTCGGCGACGCTGTCTCGGGCGAGCTGGAGCGCGCCCGCCGCTCGCTCGACGCCGGCGACCTGTCCGGCGCGGTGGAGCGGCTGGAGAAGCTGCCCGCTCCGTCGCGCGATGCCATGGCGGGTTGGATCGGCCAGGCGCGTGAGTTGGTGGAGGCCCGGGTGGCCCTCCGCGACATCGGCACGGGGTCCAACTGATGCTCCGCGCGATCTGGCTGCTGATCCTCCTCGCCCTCGGGGTCTGGGCGGCGCTTTTCCTCCGCCAGATGGGCGGGAACGTGGAGATCAGCGTCGGGCAGACCTTCATCGGCATCCCCGTCTGGCTGGGGCTGCTCGCGCTGGTGGTCGGCTTCGTGGTGCTGCACGGCATCCTCTCCGCCTGGAAGTCGCTGCGGGGCTGGCCGGCGCGGATGCGTGCCCGCCGAGCCGAGCGGCACCGCCGCGACGGCGATGCCGCCGTCACCCGCGCCCTGGTGGCGCTGGCCGCCGGCACCCCGGATCAGGCCCGCACCGAAATCCGGCGCGCCCGCGGCCTGTTGGGCGACACGCCCCACACCCTGCTGCTGACGGCCGAGGCCGAGCGCATGGCCGGGCGCAACGACGCCGCCAACGAGGCCTTCCGTGCCTTGGTGGCGCGGGAGGACGGCAAGTTCCTCGGCCTGCGCGGCCTGCTGCGGGACGCCATGCAGCGGGAGGACTGGCCGACCGCGCAGCGCCTTGCGCGCGAGGCCGAGGCCGCCCAGCCCGGCGCCGAATGGGTGAAGACCGAGCGTGCGGCGCTCGCCCTTCGCACGCGCGACTGGCGCGAGGCGCTGGCCCTCTCCCCGCCAGGGCAGCTTACCGGGCATCGGCGCGCGGCGCTCGCCCTGGCGGCCGCCATGCAGGAGCCCGACCCGGCGAAGGCCGCCACCTTGGAGAAGGAGGCGCTCTCGGCCGATCCGCGCTTCGCCCCGGCCGCGCTGGCTGTGGCCCGGCGGCAGGCGGCCGAGGGCAGCCCGCGCCGTGCGAAGACCACGCTGCAGAATGCCTGGACCGCCGCCCCGCATCCCGACCTCGCCACCGCCTATCTCGGCGAAGAGGTTGACGCACTGGCGCGGGTGAAGTCGGCGGAAGCCCTGACGCATGACAACCGTGGTCATCCCGAAAGCCGCCTCGTGCTTGGCCGCACGGCGCTCGCCGCCGGGCTGACCGGGCGGGCGCGGGCAGAGCTGGAGGGGCTGGTCTCCTCCGGTCAGGCCGACCGCCGCGCCTATCTGGCGATGGTGGACATGGACGCGGTGGAGTTGGGCGACAGCGCCGCCGGCCGCGCGACCGAGGCGAAGTGGCTGCGCCTCGCCGCTGCCGCACCGCCCGAGCCGCGCTGGCAGTGCCTCTCCTGCGGCACGGCGCACAAGGGCTGGGAGCCGCTCTGCGAGAGCTGCGGCACGCCCGGCCGCATCGAGTGGACCGGCAGCGCGCCGGTGGTGGATCCCGGGGCGGCCAAGGGCGGTGCGGTGGCCACGGCCTGAGCTGGCCGGAGCCCCGCGCGAAGCAAGTGGTGTTGCCCCCGCGCGCGGGGGCGGCTAGAAGGCGCCGCAGGACGTCGTCGCCCCCGCAGGCACGGCGTCGGGGCCGGGTTAGCACAGCGGTAGTGCAATCGATTCGTAATCGATAGGTCGCGAGTTCGATTCTCGCACCCGGCACCATCCTTTCCCCGAAGAACCATGTCAGATCGCCCTTCTTCGCCGCGTTCCAGGCCGAGGCGGACATCCCGCGCGCGCAGGGGATGCCGTGCGATCCTGTGCCTGTTCGTAGCGCTCATCCTCCCTTTCGCGGCCGATGCGCGCGAACCGCTCATCCCCCGCTCGGAACTGCCCGGCCTCGGCGCCGCCGACCCACGGCAACCCGTGGAGTCCGGTGCCGCGCCCTGGGCGGCGCTCGGGCGGGTGCAGACGGAACTCGGTGCCCGTTGTACGGGCACCCTCATTGGTCCTCGCAAGGTGCTGACCGCCGCGCACTGCCTTGTGGCGCCGGGCGCCGAGAGATGGGTGCGGCCTTCCTCCGTTCATTTTCTTCTCGGCTACCGGCAAGGGGCCTGGAGAGGGGAAGGGCGGGCCAGCAGCTTCGTCACTGGCCCCGGCTTCGACCCGGTATCGCGCACGCCGGCGGGCGCCGACTGGGCAATCCTCACCCTTGCCGCGCCCCTGCCCAATGACGCCGCTCTGCCACTGCTGGGCATAGAGTTGTTGTCCGGGACGCCCCTGATGCTGGGCGGCTACCAGCAGGACCGGCCGGAGATCCTCTTGGCAGACATTTCCTGCCAAGTCCTGGGCGGTGCCGTTCACGACGGGCGCCCGCTGCTCATCCATGACTGCGGCGGCACGCGCGGGACCAGCGGAGGACCGGTGCTTGCACGTGGAAGCGATGGAGCCTGGGCGGTCGCGGGCGTCGCAGTCGCCGCGTCCCGCGCCCGGGCGCTCGGCCTTGCCGTGCCTATCGCCGCCCTGCGCCAAGCTTCCGAGCGGGCAGGGGAGTAGCGTGAGGTGTGGCTGCGGCGTCCGGCACAGTGCGGCCCCCGCTGAGGCAGCGCTGCGCGTAGCCTTCCTATAGCGGCCTGGGCCATGCGCCGACATCCCAGGCTGCGGGGCGGCACAGTTGGGCTCTTCGATACGAAGCCGGACCGTGTCATGTTTCCCGGCATGACCGCAGCGAACAAGGCGGGCCGAAGCGCCGCCACATGTCCCCCGCCATGAGGATCTTCGGTGTCCTCATCCTGGCGGCGCTGATGATCGGGGGCGGCTTCCTGGTGACGGAGGCCCTAGGGTTACGCGAGCCGTCTACCTCGGCCGACCGCTGCGCCGAAGCGACGGATGGCGCCCGTCAGGCCTTCGAAGCAGGCCCTATGGCGCGCGGAGGCCTGCGTCTGGCTGAACTGTCGCCGGGCAGGCGAGCCGAAGCAGGAGAGGCGGCGGCTCCAGGCCTCGTTCTCTGCCGGGCAGAAGCGCTCTTCGCCAACGGCATGCGGGATACGCTCTGGTTCGCCCTCGTGCCGATGGCCAATGGCGCCGATAGAAGGTTCATGGTGCACGCGGCCCCCGGCGACATCGGGCGCCGAAGCATTCTCGCCCTTCGCTAGAAGGGGGCGGTCAGAAGGCAGATGGCGGGAGAAAGGGAAGGCACGGGCATCCCCCTGCCTTCCCTGCCGGCGGAAGCTTCCGCCGGAACCCGGCTAACAAGCCTCAGCGAACGATGACGGACGGGCTGGCCGGCGTCGGCATGACCATCGGCGCCGGCGCGGGCGTGACGACGGTGGCCGTGGGCGGCGGAGCCGGGGGAGCGGTGTTCACCGTGCAGGCGGCGAGGCCCAGGGAAACCGCCACGACCGCAAGGACAGGAAGCAAGCGCATTCGAGTTCTCCGTTGCATGAACCAACAAGGGCGTAACTTCGAACCCCGCATTTCGTATCGAATGGCGCACCATGACAGCTTCGTGAAGATTGCCGCCTGGAGCGTGCAGCGCGGTCAGGCTGCGGCGTCGATGGCCCCGTCCTCTACCGCCGCCACCAGGGCACGCCAGTCCTCACGCTCGGGCTGCCCCGGTTTGCGTTCCCCAAAGAGAAGGGTGATCGGCGCGCCGTTCGCGTCCAGCAGCTCGATGCTCGTCACGGCCCCGTCTGCAGTCGGCTTCACCACGCGCCAGGCTTCGGCCACGCCCGCTTCGCGCAAGTGGAGGTTGAAGTCGGTGTCGAGCACGTTGAACCAGCCGTAGACTTCAGCCAGCCGGTGGATGGGACCGGTGTGGATCTGGATGGCGTGGCGGTTGCCCACGAAGACCATCACCGGCACCGCGCCGGAGGCCGCCAGCCGCAGCGCCGCCGATCCGGCCCGGCCGTCCAGCCGCCGCGCCAGGTCCTCGCCGGCCAGGCGGAAGGCTTGGCGCCGTGTTGCCTTGTGCCGCCGCAGCATGGCGATGAAGTCGTGCGTGTCGCGAAGCGCTAGCCAGTCCTCGCGCAGCGTCTTGGCGTCCACCAACCCCTCCGAGGGAGCGGCGTGGATCGTGGGCATGGCAGCGGGGGGCGGCGTCCCGGCGGTTGCGAACTCCGCGACCAGCGCGGCCCAGGCGTCGCGGTCCGTCCTCTCGGTCGCGAAGACCTTGTGCACGGCCTCGCCGTCCTTGTCGAAGATCTGGATCGAGGGGCGGGCACCATCCAGCGCGTAGGCATTGGCCCAGGCGCCGGGAAAGAGCCGGAGGTCGATCTCCGGCCCGAGCACGAGGATATGCCCCGGCCCTGTCGAGACATGGCGGAAGCTGCCGTAGCGCTCGTGCACCGCGTGCTCGTTGCGGGTCAGCGCCATGATGCGCCCGAGCCGGGGAAGGGCGCCGACCAGCGCCGGCCAGTCGCGGCGGATCAGCGCCACCGGCCCTTCCGCCCCCGCGGCCACCAGCGCGGCCTCCGTCGTCCCGAGGCTGGCGGCCGCGTCGCGGATCCGCAGCCTCGGATTTTCCCCCTTCAGCGCAGCGTAGCGTTCGAGGAGGTCCGTCATCCAAGCTCTCCCGCCGGCCCGCCGTCCAGGCGCGACGGGCCGGAAGAGGAGTTTGCGCCCGATTACGCGCGCCGCAAGACCCGTGGGGCGTCAGCCCTGCAGCTCGCGCCGCACGATCGCGGCCCCCTCGGCCATGGCGCGCAGCTTGCCGAAGGCGCGGGCGCGGGGGAGGTACTTCATGCCGCAATCGGGCGCGACCACCAGCCGCTCGGCCGGCAGCCGCTCCAGCGCGGCGCGGATCCGCTCCGCCACCACGTCCGGTGTCTCCACCTCCGCGCTGCCGAGGTCGATCACGCCGAGCATGATCGTCTTGCCGGAAAGCTCGTCCAGCACGGAGAGGTCGAGCTTCGGCTGCGCCGCCTCGATCGAGATCTGCGCCGCCGTGCAGTCAGCGAGCTGCGGCAGGAAGGAGTAGCCGGAGGGCTTGTCCTTCACGACGGCCGCGTAGCCGAAGCAGAGATGGACGACGGTGTCCCCCTCCAGCCCTTCGAGTGCGCGGTTGAGGGCGCGGACGCCGAAGCGGGCCGCCGCCTCCGGCCGGGCCTGCATCCAGGGCTCGTCGATCTGAATGATGTCGATCCCCGCGGCCTTGAGGTCACGCGCTTCCTCGTTCACGGCGACGGCATAGTCCATCGCCATCGCCTCTTCGTCCCGGTAGTGCTCGTCATAGGCCTGCTGGGACATGGTGAAGGGGCCGGGCAGGGTGATCTTCGTACGGCGCTCGGTGTTGGCGACGAGGAACTCCACGTCGCGCACCTCCACCGGGCGCGTGCGGCGGATGGGCCCGACCACGCGGGGCACCATCGTCTCCTTGCCGGCGCGGCCCATGGTGCGGGCGGGATTGTCGAGGTCCACGCCGTCGAGCGCGAGGGCGAAGCGGTTGGAGTAGCTCTCCCGCCGGATCTCGCCGTCCGTCACGATGTCGATGCCCGCCCGTTCCATGTCGCGGATCGCGAGCAGCGTCGCGTCGTCCTGCGCGCCCTCCAGCGCGTCCTCCGCCACCCGCCACATGCCCTTCATCCGCACGCGCGGCACGAGGTTCTGCGCCAGCACCGCGCGGTCCACCAGCCAGTCCGGCTGCGGGTAGCTACCAACGACGGTGGTGGGAAGAAGGGTTTCGGTCATGCTCAGGCTTTCGGTAGTGAGGTCGGCTGGTAGGCGAGAAGGCGCCAGACCCCATCCTCGCGCGCCCAGACCGCACAGGTAAGGGAGCCGATGGTGCGGTCGGTGCCGTGGCGGGTGATGTCGGCCCCCATCGTGCCGAGTGCAACCGCGGCATCGGCACCGGCGGGCAGCACGGTCTTCACCTCGTGCCAGGTCTTGCGGTAGCGCAGCGTGCCGTCCGACAGCGTGGCGAGGTAGCTCGCCTTCGTGTCCTGGCTGCCGTCCGAGTGCGAGTAGACGAGCCGGTCCGATAGCAGCGCGCCAAGCGCCTCCATGTCGCCCGCCTCCATGGCGGCGTAGCGGCGCGCCTCGAGCGCGCGGATCTCATCCCTCATGGTGCTTCCCTAGCGTGGATTGGGCGCGAGCAGCCGCTCGGGCCAGGTGGCGACGCGGAAGAAGTCGAGCCCGCCCTCGCCGGAGGCCTGGTAGGCGGCGGCGAACTGGCGGGCCATGGCCGAGAGCGGCATGGGCGCGCCCTCGCGCTGCCCAACGGCCAGCGCGAGGTCCAGATCCTTGGCTACGAGGTCCACGTCCGCCGCGGGCGTCCAGTCGCGAGCCTTCAGCATCTCCGCCTTGTAGGCCAGGAGCGGGGAGGCCACGACGCTCTTCGACAGCGCCTCCACCATGGCGGACCAGTCGAGCCCAAGCCGGCCACCGAAGGCCAGCGCCTCCCCGATGATGGCGGGGGTCATGGCAACGACCATGTTCACCATGAGCTTCACCGCCCGCGCCTCCTCGGCCGGCCCGCAGCGCAGCGTCTCCCGGCCGAGCACCGAAAGGAGCGGCGCGCAGCGGTCCAGCGCGGCCTCAGGGCCGGAGGCGAAGATCGTCAGCGCGCCGGCCGCCGCCGTGGACGTGCTGCCGGAAACGGGGCAGCGCAGGTAGTCGGCCCCGCGCGCCGCGATCACCTCGGCCACGCGCGCGGAAGCGGCGGGGGAGACGGTGCTGAGGTCGATCAGCACCTGCCCGGGCCGCATCTCCTCGGCCAAGCCGCCCGGCCCCGTCACGACCGAGAGCAGGGCGAGGTCGTTCGGCACCATCGAGAGGACGATATCCGACGCCTCCGCCAGCGCCGCCGCGGTCACCGCCGGGCGTGCCCCGGCCTCGGCCATGGGCGCGAGGCGGGCCGGGTCCGTATCTGTTACCGACAGCGCGGCCCCGGCCTCGATCAGACGGTGGCAGAGCGGCGTGCCCATGCGGCCGACGCCGATCCAGCCGAGCTTCCAGCCCTCCAGTGCAGCCATGCTTAAAGCCCCAGGTAGAACTTGCGGACCAACTCGCTGTCGCCGAGCGCCGCGGGGCTGTCCCCCTGGAACTCCACGTGGCCGTGGACGAGGACGTAGCCGCGGTCGGCGATGCGGATCGCCTGGTGGAAGTTCTGCTCGGCCATCAGCACCGTGAGCCCGAGCTTCTCCTTCAGTTCCGCGATCTTCTCGATCGTGCGCGCGACAAGGATGGGCGCGAGCCCGACCGAGGGTTCGTCCACCAGCAGGATCTTCGGCGCGCACATCACCGCGCGGCCGAGCGCCACCATTTGCTGCTCGCCGCCGCTCATGCTGCCGACGGCCTGGGAGCGCCGCTCCTTCAGCCGGGGGAAGGCCTCGTAGCAGAACTCCAGGTGGCGCGGGATGGAGGGCCGGGCGGCACGGCGATAGGCGCCGAGCAGCAGGTTTTCCTCGACACTCAGGCGCGGGAAGAGGCGCCGCCCCTCCGGCACGATGGCGATGCCGAGGTTGACGATATCCTCCGGCGAGCGCCCGACGAGATCCGTCGTCACCCCGTCGATAGTCACGCTGATCCGCCCGCGCGTCGGCTTGAGCAGGCCGAGGATGCAGCGCATGAGCGTCGTCTTGCCGTTGCCGTTGGTGCCGAGCAGCGCGACCGTCTCGCCGCTGTCCACCCGCAGCGACACGCCGTCCAGCGCACGCACGGCGCCGTAGGCGGCGTCCACGTCCTCGATGAGAAGGCTAGCGGCCAAGATAGGCCTCCTCGACCTCGGGCATGGAGAGGACGGCGCGCGGATCGCCGTCCGCTACCTTCTTCCCGGCCACCAGCACGGCGATGCGCTGGGAGAACTCGGTGACCGCCCGCATGACATGCTCGATCATGATGATCGTCGTGCCGCGCTCGTTCAGCCGGAACAGCAGGGCGAGGATCTGGTCCACCTCCGTGTGGGAGAGGCCGGCCATGGCCTCGTCCGCGATCAACAAGTCGGGCTTCAGGGCCGTTGCGCGCGCCAGCTCCAGGCGGCGCAACTCCACCTGGGTCAGCTCCTTCGGCATCCGTGAGGCCTTGCCCGCCAGCTCCACGGATTCGAGGCAGGCCATGGCCGCCTCGTCCGTCGCGGCCTCCCGCCCGGCGTAGGCGAGTGGCACGCGGATGTTGTCGATCACGGAAAGGCCGCGGAAGGGCCGCGGAAGCTGGAAGGTGCGTGCCAATCCGCGCCGCGCCCGCTCGTGCGACTTCAGCCCGGCCAGCTTCTCACCCTTGAAGGTGAAGCCGCCGTCATGGCTCGGGAAGGCGCCGGCGAGGCAGTTGGTGAAGGTGCTCTTGCCCGAGCCGTTGGGGCCGATCAGCCCCAGCCGCTCCCCGGCGCGCACCTCGAGGTTGATGCCGGACAGCGCGGTGAAGCCGCCGAAGCGCTTGCCCACACCGTCGGCGCGGAGAACGATGTCGCTCATCGACGCCCCCGGAACAGCCCGATGATGCCGTGCGGCGCGGCGCAGACGAAGACCACCAACAGCACGCCCACGATCAGCAGGTTCGCCGCCGAGGAGATCGTCACCGTTGCCGCCTGCTGCAGCGAGGAGAGCAGCACCGCCCCGATCAGCGGCCCCGCCCAGCTCGAGGTGCCGCCGATCAGCGGCATCGCGATGGCGTTCACCGCGTAGGAAAGCCCGAAGGCCGAGCCCGGCTCCACATAGGAGCCGATGAAGGGCAGGGGGGCGCCCGCCACGGCCATCATCGCGCCACTGACGGTGGTGGCCACCAGCTTCAGCCGCAATGTCGGAACGCCCGTGGCCTCCGCCGCCTGCTCGTCGTCGCGCAACGCGGCAAGCCCGAGGCCGAGCCGCGAGGTCTCGATCGTCCGCGCGATGGCGACAGACGCCGCGGCGAGCACGACAAGCACCGCGCAGAGAAAGCCCGAATAGGTCTCGAAGGGCCAGGGCACGTCCCGCGGGCGCAGCACATAGGCGCCGCGCGAGCCGCCCACATAGGACCAGTTCACCACAATCGTCTGGAGCACCACCGAGAGGCAAAGGGTGGCGATGGCAAAATAGGCGCCGCGCAGCCGCAGCGTCAGCACCCCCGTGCCGAAGCCGAGCGCCCCGCCGACAACGGCCGCCAGCCCGATGCAGGGCAGCAGCCCCAGCCCCATCGCCTTGCCGAAGGCGACCGTCGCATAGGCCCCCGCCGCGAAGAAGGCGGCGGCGCCGAAGTTCACGTAGCCTGCGTAACCGCCGAGGATGTTCCAGGCGGTGGCCAGCACGACGTATTGCAGCACGATGGTGCTGACGAAATAGACGTACTCGCTGCCGATCCCCCTGAGCGCCAGAATTACTGCCAACCCCACGGCCGCGGCGGCCAGCCAGAAAGCTGCATGACCCATCCGGCGGGGGGCTGTCAGCGTCACGCCGGGAAGCGTCGCATCGCTCATGCCGCCCTCCCGAACAGGCCCTGGGGCCGCACCGCCAGCACGAGCAGCAGGCAGCCGAAGGCGACCGCCGGGGACCAAGAAGGCCCGTAGAAGGTCGCCGTCACGTTCTCCACCACGCCGAAGGCGAGGGCGGCCAGCACGCAGCCGCCGAGGGAGGAGAGCCCGCCCATGATGACGATGGCGAAGACCCGGCCGATGAACACATGGCCGGAGGTCGCGTCCACCGGCTGCACCACCACGAGCGCGCCCCCGGCCAGCGCCGCGAGGGCGATGGAGATGCCGAAGGCGAGGCGCTTCACCCGCACGGGGTCGATGGCCAGCAGCCGCAGCGCCTCCCGGTCCTGCGCGACGGCCGCGATCGCGCGCCCCATGAAGGTCCGCCGCAGGAAGAGCGAGAGCCCGCCGATGGCCAGCAGCGAGACCAGCATCGGCACCAGCATGCGCAGCGGCAGGTCCACCTCGCCGAGCTGGATGGTGGTGTTGGCGTAGGAGGCGTCGGCGAAGTGCTGCTCGGGCCCGAGGGTCAGCACCAGCCCGACCTCGATAATGAAGAGAACGCCGAAAAAGAAGGCGAGGCCCTGGATGGCCTCGTCCCCGCGCCGCTCGAAGAAGTGGTGATAGGCCACGTAGAGCGCCGCCCCCAGCGCCCAGAAGGCGGGGGTCAGCAGGATGGAGAGAACCAGCGGGTCGATCCCCGTCGCCCCCCAGAGAAGGGCGACGAGCATGGCCCCCAGCACCATGAAGGCTGGGTGGGCGATGTTGACCACGTCCAGCATCCCGAAGGAGACGGAGAGTCCCGCGGCCGCGGCCGCGTAGAGGCCGCCCAGCAGCAGGCCCGAAACGATGCCGTTGAGAAGGAGGACGAGGTCGGGGTCCATCAGGCACCCGCCGTGTAGGGCTTGCGCAGCTCGCCGGACTTATACTTCGGCGGGTACAGGACGACCTGGGTGTCGGGCCGGCGGAACTGCTCGATCCCGTTGCCCTGGATGCCCTGGTACTGGGTATAGAGGTTGCGGTCCTCGGTCCACTCGCCCTGGGCGTCGAAGCGCATCGGGCCGATCACCGTGTCGAACTGGTTGGCGTGCATGTCCGCTGCCAGCGCCGCCTGGTCGATCTTGCCCACGCGCCGCACCGCCTGCTCCAGCACCTGCATCTGGGCATAGGCCATGGGCGGCACGTAGTAGCCGAGCGCGTCCGTCCCCTCTCGGGCGGCGATCGGCTGGTAGCGCTCGATCAGCGCCTGGACGCCCGGGAACTGAAGCGTCGGGGCGGGCGCGTACACATCCCAGACCACCAGGTTGTTCAGAATGGGGCCGAGCTGGAGCTTCTGCGCCGTGATGTGCGGCCCGATCATCGGCCCCCCCATCAGCGGGAAGTTCACGCGCAGCTCGCTCGCGGCCCGCAGCATGCCCGCGGTATCCGGCGGGTAGGAACCGATGAAGACCGCGTCCGGCCGCGCCGACTGGACGGAGCGCATGATGGGCGAGAAATCCACCGTCGTCGGCGGGTAGGCGCGGTCGTAGACGATCCGCAGGCCGCGCTCCCTTGCCAGGAACCGCGCGCTCTCGGCGGCGCGCTGGTGGAAGTCGCTGTCGAGATAGGCGATGGCGATGGTGCGCGGCCGCGGCTCCATCGCCATGGCGATGTCGATGAAGCCCTTCGCGAAGGTGCCCTTGAGGTCCGTGCCGGTGGTGGTGACGGAGAAGTAGCGGTCGTACTTGAAATCCGCGTTCACGTTGGCCGCGAAGAGCGACACGAAGGCCATGTTCCGCTGCATCACCACGGGCATGGCCGGCGCCGCGATCGCCGTGGAGTAGCCGGAGACGACGAGGTCCACCTTATCGACGTCGAGCAGCTTCGTGTAGATGCCCGGCACCTGGGAGCCGTTGCTCTGATCGTCGTAATAGACCAGCTCCACCGGCCGCCCGAGCAGGCCGCCCTTGGAATTCACGTCCTCCGCCCAGATGCGGTGCGTGGTCAGTGCCGGGCGGCCGTTGCCCGCCAGCCCGCCCGAGAGCGACATCGAGAAGCCGATCCGGATCGGCGGACCCGAGGGCGCCGTCTGCGCGCGGGCGGCGGCCGGCAGGGCTGCGGCCGTCGCCAGTGCCAGCCGGCCCATGTCGCGCCTGCTGATCTCTTTCATGAACCTAACCTCCTCCATGGCCGGGCTTTCCGCCCTGGTCCGGTGTCGATGCTGGGGCCGGGCTTACTCCGCGGCGATTTTGGACGGATCGGCGCCCACGCGGCCGGTCTTGTCGTGCTCCGCGCGGCGGGCGATGTGGAAGTCGTAGTGCACGCTCGGCACGGCGGGGTCGGGCGAGCCTTCCACGCCGGTCCGCGGATTCACGACGAGGGATTCCGACACACCGAAGACCACGTCGCTGTCGATATACTGGTCGCTGCCGAGATAGAGGGCCGTCACCAGCTCGCGGTAGCCCTCGGCGCCGATCAGCATGTGGATATGCGCGGGGCGGCAGCCGTGGCGGCCCTGGGCGGTGATCATGGTGCCGACCGGCCCGTCCATCGGGATGTAGTAGCCGAGCGGGAACAGGGTGCGGACGACGTAGCGCCCCTCCTCATCCGTGCGGAACTGGCCGCGCATGTCCATCTGCTGGGGGTCGATGGCCTGGAGGTCGTAATAGCCCTCCGCGTCGGTCTGCCAGACCTCTACGCTCGCGTTCGGCACGCCGCGGCCGTTCTCGTCCAGCACGCGGCCGAAGACGATCAGCTCCGGCCCCTTGGCGTGGACCGCGATGCTCTCGCCCATCTCGAACTTCGGCGAGGCCTCGCGGTAGAAGGGGCCAAGCAGGCTCGCCTCCGTCGCGTCGCCCATCCGGTTCGCCTTGTCGTCCATCAGGTTCACCAGGCGCGACAGGCCCAGCGTGTCCGAGAGAAGGATGAACTCCTGGCGCGACGGCGTGCAGGTCTGCCCGGTGCGGGTGAGGAAGCCGATTGCCTTCAGCCACTCGTCCGGGGTCAGGCGGATCTCGCGCGCGAAGCTGTGGAGGTGGCGCACGAGGCTCTCCATCACCTCCTTCATGCGCGGGTCCTCGGTGGTCGCCATCTGCGCGATCACGGCATCGGTGATGCTGTTCTGGTCAAGGTCGGCCATCTCGTCGCCCCTCTCTGGGGGTGGTCCCCGCGGCCACCCCTCGATCCTCTTTGCCTGGCCCCTGAAGAGGCTAGTCCGGCCTGATGTTGGCAGCGGCGACCACGGGGCGCCACTTGGCAATTTCGGCCCGCGTCATCTCGCCCAGCGCCTCGGGCGTGCCGCCGAGCGGCTCTACCCCCTGGGCGCGCAGATTGGCCAGGGCTGCGGGGTCGGCCAGCAGGTCGTTGGTCGTCTTGTTCAGCCGCGCCACGATCTCGGGCGGCAGGCCCGCGGGGCCGAAGAGATGCCAGCGTCCCTCGACCACGAAGTCCTGCAGCCCGGCCTCCGCCATGGTCGGCAGGTCCGGCAGGATGCTCACCCGCTTCTCGGAGGTGACGGCCAGCGCCTTCAGGGCGCCGACATCCAGCTGCGGCTTCAGCCCCAGCGGATGGTAGAACATGCCGTCCACCCGCCCCGCCACGAGGTCCGTCACCCCCTGGCCGGCGTTACGGTAGGGCACGTGCTGGGTGTCGATCCCCGCGCGCAGGTTGAGCAGCGCCTGGGAGAGGTGCCCCGTGGTCCCGTTCCCCGCCGAGGCGAAGGTCAGCGGCCGACGCTTCGCCAGCGCCACCAACTCCGCGACCGAGGAAACGCCGAGCGACGGCGTGATGCCGAGAACCGCCGCCGTCGTCACGAAGGGTGCGATCGGCGTGAAGTCCTTGACGGGGTCGAAGCCCTGGTCGGTGAAGAGGCTCGCGTTGATCCCGTGCGTGCCGTTCGTGCCGAGCAGCAGCGTGTAGCCGTCCGCCGGTGCCCGCGCGACCGCGAGCGCGCCCACGTTCCCGCCCGCGCCGGCACGATTGTCCACCACGATCGTCTGCCCGACCTGCCGGCCGATCGCCTCGGCCAGGATGCGGCCGAGGATGTCGGTGGTGGTGCCAGCGGCGAAGGGCACGATCAGGCGGATCGGCCGGTTCGGCCAGGCGCCCTGGGCCAGGGCCGGCCGGACGAGGAGCGCCGCGAGACCCCCCAGCGCCGCGCGGCGGGAGGCCCGGATCGTCGTGGCAGCTGGGTGGGGTGCCATGCTCAGGCCGCCTCGTCCTGGACCGGGTTGGACAGCACGCCCAGCCCCTCGATCTCGACCTCCATCGTGTCCCCCGCCTTCATGAAGATCGGCGGCTTGCGGGCATAGCCCACGCCGCTCGGCGTGCCCGTCGCGATCATGTCGCCCGGCTCCAGCGTCATCACTTCGCTGAGGATCGCGAGGATGCGCGGCACCGGGAAGATCATGTCCGAGGTGTTCGAGTCCTGCATCGTCTGCCCGTTGAGGCGGGAGGTGATGCGGAGCGCGTTCGGCCCCTGCGGGATCTCGTCGGGCGTCACGATCTCGGGCCCGACCCCGCCGGTCCGCTCGAAGTTCTTGCCCATGGTCCATTGGCCGCCCTTGCGCTGGTAGTCGCGCACCGAGCCCTCGTTCATGATCGTGTAGCCGGCCACGCAGGAGAGGGCGTCGGCCTCGCTCAGGTGGCGGGCCCGCTTGCCGATCACGATCACCAGCTCCGCCTCGTAGTCGAACTTGTCGGAAACCTTCGGCCGGATCAGCGGCTCGCCATGGCCTACGAGCGAGGTCGGGCCGCGCATGAAGACGGCCGGGTAGTCCGGAATGGGGTTGCCGCCCTCCTTCGCGTGCAAGGCGTAGTTCAGGCCGATGCAGATCATCTTGCCCGGGCGCGGGACGGGCGGCAGCAGCTTCAGCCCCGCCATGGGCCGGCGCGGCGCGCTCTTCAGCTTCTCGGCCAGCGCGGCGGTGCCCTCGGGCAGGTTCAGCGCGGCGAAGGCGGGCAGGATATCGGCGGGCAGGCCCGGCACCACATCGGCCAAGGCCACCACTTCATCGCCCAGGCGGGCGCCAAGGGCCGGGCGGCCCTCATGCTCGAACGCGATCAGTCGCACGCTGCGTTTCCTCCAACTTGGGTGCGGAGGTTTTGTCGAAATTCCACGGCCGTCAAGCAGGATCATCGGTAGGGTTGCGGAATCAGGGGCTTTCGCGATGATACATTCGGTATGTCAGACGCCACGCCGCTTCCCGAAGGGCGCGACCCCACCCTCGCCACCGCCGTTCACCGGCGGCTGCGCGAGGACATCCTTTCCGGCCGCCTGCCACCCGGGCTGAAGCTGAAGCTGCGCGACCTCGCCCAGAACTACGGCGCCGGAGCCTCGCCGATGCGGGAAGCCCTGTCCAAGCTCGCGGCCGAGGGGCTGGCGGAACGGCTGGAGCATCGCGGCTTCCGTGTTGCCGCCGCCGCGCCCTGCCAGCTTGAGGGCCTGATCCGCGCGCGGGTGCTCGCCGAATCCGCGGCGCTGCGCGAATCCATCCGTCGCGGCGACGCCGCCTGGGAGGACGCACTGGTGCTGGCCGAGCACCGATTGAACCGCTTGGCCCGCTCGCTCGACCCCGCGCGCTATTCCCTCAACCCGGATTGGGAGTGCTGCCACCGGGTATTCCACCAGGCACTGCTCGCCGCCTGCGGGGCGCCGCCACTCCTCGCCTTTTGCGAGCGGCTGCAGGAGGAGGCGGGCCGCTACCGGGCGCTGGCGAATACCATTGCCTATCCGGGCCGCGACGTGGAGGCCGAGCACAGGGCCATCCTTCGTGCCGCCCTGGCCCGTGACGCCGATGCGGCCGTCGCCCTGCTGGCCGAGCACTACGAGCGCACCGGCGCCCTCGTCGGGGCCGACCTCGGCCGCCGGGGCTGATCCCGCCGGCGCCGAGCGACCGACGCAACTGCCGTAGCCGTCCTTACGTTCCGCCATCCAGGAACGGAGGCTCGGCACGGAGCGACCCGGCCCCTGGCCGGTGCGTGAGGTGCCTCGCTGCCCGCCCGGTGTCCGCCGGGCCGCCTCCGGTGCCCAAGCCCCTTGCAGGACACCGTCATGGCCGACCTCGACCTCCCCGCCCGGCAGGGCTTCACCCCGGATGCACCTTCCGCGGCACTCCCCGGCGAGATCCCCCTCACGCTGACCATCAACGGCGAGCGCCGCGAATTGCACGTGCGCCCCTGGACCACCCTGCTCGACCTGCTGCGCGAGGACCTGCACCTCTACGGCACGAAGAAGGGCTGCGACCACGGCCAGTGCGGTGCCTGCACGGTGCTGGTGGACGGGCAGCGCATCAACTCCTGCCTCGCACTCGCGGTGAGCAAGGATGGCTGCGAGGTCACGACTGTCGAAGGCCTGGCCGCCCCCGACGGCGCCCTGCACCCGATGCAGGAGGCCTTCATCGAGCACGATGCCTTCCAGTGCGGCTACTGCACGCCCGGCCAGATCTGCTCAGCGGTCGGCCTCGTCCAGGAGGGGCATGCGAGGACTCCCGACGAAATCCGGGAACAGATGAGCGGCAACATCTGCCGCTGTGGCGCCTACACGAACATCGTCGATGCCATCGAGGACGTGCTCGCGAAGGAAACCGCGAAGTGAACCGCTTCTCCTACGCCCGCCCGGGCAGCGTGGCGGATGCCGTGCGTGAGGTCGGCTCGAGCCCCGCCGCGAAGGTCCTCGCCGGCGGAACCAACCTCGTGGACCTCATGAAGTACAACGTGGAGCGCCCCGCGCACCTCGTGGACGTCACCCGCCTGCCGGGGCTGAAAGAGATCGAGGAAACGGGGGAGGGCGGGCTGCGCATCGGCGCCCTCGTCAGCAACAGTGATGTCGCCTACGACCCGCGCGTGCAGGAGCGCTACCCGCTGCTCTCCTCGGCCATCCTCGCGGGCGCCACCGCGCAGCTCCGCAATGCCGCGACCACCGGCGGCAACCTGCTCCAGCGCACGCGCTGCTACTATTTTTATGACGCCGCCACGCCCTGCAACAAGCGCGCGCCTGGCACCGGCTGCCCTGCCAAGACCGGCGTGAACCGCATCCACGCCATCCTCGGCACCTCCGAGCACTGCATCGCCACCCACCCCTCCGACATGGCCGTCGCGATGGCGGCGCTGGAGGCGGTGATCCATGCTTCCGGCCCGAATGGCGAGCGTGAGATCCCCATTGCCGAGTTCCACCGCCTGCCCGGCGACACGCCCGAGCGTGACACGAATCTTGGCGCGGACGAGGTCGTTACCGCCGTGACCCTGCCGACGCCCCGCTTCGCCACGAACTACACCTACCTCAAGCTGCGCGACCGCCTCTCTTACGCCTTCGCCCTCGTCTCGGTGGCGGCGGCTTTCGACATGGAGGGCGGCACGGTGCGGGAGGCGCGCATCGCCCTCGGCGGCGTCGCCCACAAGCCCTGGCGCGTGCCCGAAGCGGAGGCGATGCTCAAGGGCGTGGTGCCCGAGCGCGGCGCCTTCGCCATGGTGGCCGAGCGCATCCTCCAGGGCGCGCAGGGCTATGGCGGCAACAGCTTCAAGATCGAGCTCGCCCGCCTCGCCATCATCCGCGCCCTCTCCCAGGCCGCGGCCGGCACGCCGCAGTCCCAGACCGACAAGCGCATCCAGTAAGGGGGACGAACCATGCACGAGACCCATTTCGGCTCCCCCCGCAACCGCGTGGACGGCCGCCTGAAGGTGACGGGTGCCGCGCCCTATGCCGGCGAGTTCACGGCGCCCGACCTGGCCCACGGCTACGTCGTCTCGGGCGCCATTGCGAAGGGGCGGATCAAGAGCATCGACACGAAGGCGGCGCTCGCCGTGCCCGGCGTGGTGCAGGTCTTTACACACGAGAACCGCCCGCGCACCGCCTTCCGCAGCAACGCCTACCAGGACGAGGTGGCGCCGCCCGGCAAGCCGTTCCGCGCGCTCTACGACGAGCGCATCGTCTATAGCGGCCAGCCCGTCGCCCTCGTGGTGGCGGAGGACTTCGAGATCGCCCGTTACGCCGCCTCCCTTGTGCAGGTGACCTACGAGGCGGAGCCGCACGAGACCGACCTCGAGAAGGTGCGGGGCAAGGCCTATGTGCCGCCGGTCAAGCGCCAGGGCATCTCCCCGCCGCCCAAGCCGCGCGGCGATTCCGAGGCCGCCTTCGGCAACTCCCCCGTGAAGATGGAGGCCGGGTACCGGATCGCCATCGAGCACCACAACCCCATGGAGCCGCACGCGACCACCGTGGTCTGGGAGGGCGACGAGCGCATCACCGTCCACGACAAGATCCAGGGCGCGCAGAACAGCCAGTCCTACATCACCAGCGTCTTCGGCCTGCCCAACAGCGATGTGCGGGTGATCTCGCCCTTTGTGGGCGGCGCCTTCGGCTCGGGCCTGCGCCCGCAGTACCAACTCTTCCTCGCTGTCATGGCGGCGCTGGAGCTGAAGCGCTCCGTCCGCGTGGTGCTGACGCGCGACCAGATGTTCACCATGGGCTACCGCCCGGACGGGCTGCAGGAGGTGGCGCTGGGCGCAAACCAGGACGCCTCGCTGCAATCCATCCGCCATGACCTGATCGCCAATACCTCCACCTTCGAGGACTACCAGGAGGCGACGGTCAACTGGTCGGCCATGCTCTACCACTGCGACAACGTCACCACGACGCACAAGCTGGCCACGACCGACCTCTACACCCCCGCCGACATGCGCGCCCCGGGGGCGCCGACGGGCCTGTTCGCCATGGAATCCGCGATGGACGAATTGGCGTACAAGCTCGGCGTCGATCCGGTGGCGCTGCGCCTGAGGAACTACGCCGACATCGACGAATCCACGAACAAGTACCACACGAGCAAGGAGCTGCGCGCCGCCTACCAACTCGGCGCCGAGCGCTTCGGCTGGTCGAAGAGGAACCCCAAGCCCCGCTCCATGAAGGAGGGACGGGAGCTGATCGGCTGGGGCATGGCGACCGGCGCCTGGGAGGCGCAGATGGCCCAGACCTCCGCCCGCGCGACGCTGACCGCGGACGGGCGGCTAGAGGTGGCGACCGCCTCCGCCGATATCGGCACGGGCACCTACACCATCCTCACGCAGATCGCGGCCGACGCGCTCGGCCTGCCGATGGAGCGGGTGACGACGAAGCTCGGCGATTCCTCCCTGCCGAAGTCGCCGGTCGAGGGCGGTTCCTGGACCGCCGCCTCCGCGGGCTCGGCGGTGGAGCTGGCCTGTCACAAGGTGTGGGAGACGCTGTTCAAGTACGCCCGGGGCATGGACGGCTCTCCGCTGGCCAATGCCGACATCGACCGCGTGACCTTCCATGACGAGCGCATCGCGCTCGTCTCCGATCCCTCTCGCTACGTGACTCTGAACGATGCGCTCAAGGCCGGCGGCGTCGAGAAGATTGAGGCGGAAGAGACGGCCGCCCCGAGTAAGCTGACCCAGATGCGCTACAATTCCTTTACCCATTCCGCGATCTTCGCCGAGGTGCGGGTGGACGAGGAGTTGGGCCAGGTGCGCGTGACGCGGATCGTGGATGCCGTGGCGGCCGGGCGGATCATCAACCCCAAGACCGCGCGCTCGCAGATCATCGGCGGCGTGGTCTTCGGCATCGGCATGGCGATGCACGAGGAATCCATGGCGGACCATAATCTCGGCCGCTTCATGAACCACAACCTGGCCGAGTACCATGTGCCCGCGAATGCCGACATCCACGGCATCGAAGTGATCTTCGTCGAGGAGCACGACACGTTGACCAGCCCGCTGGGCGTGAAGGGCCTGGGCGAGATCGGCATCGTCGGTACCGCGGCGGCGATCGCCAACGCGGTGTTCCATGCGACGGGCAAGCGCATCCGCGAACTGCCGATCACGATCGACAAGGTGATCGGTACGCCCGAAGCGGTCTGACCAATGCGCCCGGCCCGGTGGGAATCCTTTTCCTGCCGTGGCCGGAAGCCCGTGAATTTTCACATTTTTATAACCCAGTTCGCGCAGGCTTGAGGCGATTGAAACGCTGAGGCTTATCGGAAAATGACCCTGCGCACCCGAATCATTGGCGCGATGGCGGCCTGTGCACTGACGATCGCGGGAATGGGGGGCCTTGCGGCCTACAGGATTTCAGCGATCAACCATTACGTGAACACGGTCGCGGCGAACTGGCTGCCGAGCGTCGATGCGATCGCGCGGGCCTCGGAGACGGTGCAGATCCTTCGCCAGTTCATTCTGCGCCACAGCATCGTCAGCGATGCCGCCGGCAAGCAGGAGGTCGAGGGGCGGTTGAATGAGCTCCAGGCGTCAATCGACAAGTTCTTCGTGGACTACCAGGCGCTGCTGACAAGCCCTGCCGAGCAGCGCCTGTTCGACGCTTCGAAGCAGTCTTGGCAGGCCTACCGCGTGGAGATCGAGCCGACCCTGGCTCTCTCTCGTGCCGGGCAGAACGCCGCCGCCGCGGCCCGCATTATGGGTGTGAACACCAGCCGCGCGCGCACCCTGACCGCCGATTTCGATGCGCTCAAGGCCCTCAACAAGGAGGGCAGCACCAAGGATGCGGAGGCCGCAGCCAGCACCGCCTCGTCCTCAATCATGGCAGCGGGCGCGGTGACGCTGCTTGCCTTCCTCGGGGCTGCTGGCATGGCCATCTGGCTGGTGCGCGGCGTGTCTCTGCCGATCCTCCGCACAGCGGAGCTGATGCGTCAGATCGCGGACGGCAAGCTCACGGTCACCATCGAGGGCAAGGATCGCACGGACGAGATCGGCCACATGGCCCGCGCCCTGGAGGTGTTCCGGGCCAATGCCGAGCGCGCCCGCGACCTCGCCGCCTCGCAGGAGGCCGAGCACCGGGCCAAGGAGCAGCGCGCTGCCCGCATGACGGAGTTGGTGAGCGGCTTCGAGGGCCGGGTGGGCGAGATGGTGAGCGTTCTCTCCTCCGCCTCCACCGAACTAGAGGCAACGGCCCGCAGCATGGAATCGACCGCCGTGCAGGCCCGCGCCCAGGCCACCGAGGTCGCCGGCGCCGCGACCCAGGCGAGCGGCGGCGTGCAGACCGTGGCGGCGGCGGCCGAGGAGCTGAGCGCCTCCATCATCGAGATCAGCCGCCAGGTGGCCCAGGCGAGCAGCGTTGCCACCAGGGCGGTGGACACCGCCAACGCGACGAACGCCACGGTCCAGAACCTCTCCGATGGCGCCAGCCGGATTGGCGAGGTGGTGAACCTCATCAACAACATCGCCGGCCAGACGAATCTTCTCGCCCTGAACGCGACGATCGAGGCGGCGCGCGCGGGCGAGGCCGGCAAGGGCTTCGCCGTGGTGGCGAGCGAGGTGAAGTCGCTGGCCGCCGAGACCGCGAAGGCCACGGACGAGATTGGCCAGCAGGTCGGCCAGATCCAGGGCGCCACGCGCGGCGCGGTGGAGGCGATCGGGCTGATCATGAGCACGGTCAAGGAGATCAGCGAGATCACCGTCGCGATCGCGGCCTCGGTGGAGGAGCAGAGCGCCGCCACCCAGGAGATCGCGCGCACGGTGCAGCAGACAGCCGAGGCCACCGGCATGGTCGGGCAGAACATTGCCGCGGTGAGCCAGTCAGCGAACGACACGGGGGCGGCCGCCAGCCAGGTCCTCGCCGCCGCCTCGGACCTTTCATCCCAATCCGAGCAACTCACCGCCGAGGTGCACACCTTCACGCGCGAGGTGAGGGCGGCCTGAAGGCGCGGCCGCCGCTGTGCCGCCCCATTCAGGGGCGCTCAGTGGCGGCGGCTTCGCCTCGGTGCCGGGCTCTCCTCGCGCATCTCCTCGTCCACCACCAGACTCTCTATCCCCGCGCGCCAGGTGACCTGCCAGCGCTGCGGCCGTCCGGCGCGGCAGCGCAGCAGGTCCAGCGTCCATTGCGGGTCGCCCAGGTCGTGCATTGACCCGCCCGCGCGCCCCGTCACGTGCCAGCGCGTAGCCGCCAGGGACGGACCTTCTTCGGCCTCCGCCTCGCACAGCAGCAGCCCGATCCCCCCGCCCGTCTCCGCCGCCAGTTGCAGCCGGCGCATGGCCGTTGCATCCGGCCGCTCGTCCATCAGCAGCACGGCCGAGACCGCGTGGCAGCGTAGCGCCTCCTCCGTGGCCCAGAGTGCGTCCACGTGGTTCGAGGGCTGTGCCACGATCAGGCGAGAGGGCGGCAGGCCGAAGCCCATCAGCCCGGGCGGCCAGGGATCGGGGTCGCGCGCGATCCAGAACACCGTGCCGCCGGAGCGCGCCATCAGCAGCGCCGCGAACCCCACTGCTGCCCCCGCGCCATCGGACAGGATCTCGTGCACCGCCGCGCGCGGCAGGCCGCCGCCGGGCAGGGCCCGGTCCATTTCCGGGCAAAGGGGAATGGCCGAAGCCTCTTCCCGCCCGGTCAGGCCTGCGCGCTCGATGCGTGCCACGCGGGCGCGGAGTGCGGCCAGAACGGCGTGCCTGTCCATTCCTGTTCCATCCGCTGAATCGCGACCTCGCACACGGTCGTCACATCGGTCCTCAACCCCTTGCAAGGAAGGGGTGGGGGCAGGAATCAGCCGGGGCCTTGAGGGCGAATCGGAGGGCATGTCCGTTCATACTATGTTCCTTTTTGGGCCGCATCCTTCCTCTGCGTGCCGCTACGCCTCCATGGGTCATGCCAAAGGTCACATGCGGGTGCAGCCTTACCTTGCGCGAAACGTTCCGGGTTTGAGGAACCCAATTTGATGATGCAGCGGCGCGCCCTTCTCGCCCTTATGACCCTGCCGGCCAGTCTGGCCGCCTGCGCCGGTTTGCCCGGCATGGAGGCTGCCGGAACCCCCGTGGCCCCGCTCCTCGGCACCGGCTTTGCGGCGCTGCACGCGGATGGAGCATGGGGGGCGGGTGCGGTCCTCGGCTCCGCCGTCGCGGTCGCCCCGGGCCGCGTCGCCTGCACCACGCACGCGCTGCCCCGCGGCGCGGATTTCGTCTGGCTCCGCCGCGGGGACGGCGCACCCGCCCGCCGCGTGCCCGTGCTGGCTCGCAGCCCGCGCATGGATCTCTCCATCCTCGGCGACGAGGCCGGCCTGCTGGTCCCCGCCGATCCCTGCGGGGCGGAAGTGATCACCGGCGACGCGGTCTGGGCCGCCGGCATGCCGGGTATCGGCCCCGGCGTCGCCACCGGCACGGTGGAGATCCCCGACGCCATCCTGCCCCGCTTCGGCCGCGGCTTCACCGCGCGCATGCCGGCGTTGATGGGCTATTCCGGCGGCCCGGTGGTGGGGAATGACGGGCGGCTGAAAGGCCTCGTCGCGGCCGTCCCGGACGAGGGCGGCTCGAGCGCGCTGGCGCTGCTTGCCGGAATGGACCTCGGCGGCCTTGCCGCGGGGCGCGGCCGCCGGGTCTTCGCCCTCTCCATCCACGAGGTCATGGAGGAGGTGGGGCGGATGGGTCTCGCCTGAGGCCTAGCCGCGGCGCGAGTTGTCCCGCGCCCCAATGTCCCAGGGTGCGCGCCCCATCTCGCGTTCCGCTTCTAAGCGGTTTGCCCCGATATCGGCGAGCATACGGTCATCGAGGGTAGCGAGGATGCGGCGCTCCTCGATGGTGCGGACCATGCGCGCGACCATGGCCAGCCAGCCGGAGGCCGGGACGCCCGGGGTGCCCTTACCGGCAGCCTCCCGAGCGAAGGCGCCGCGGTGGATGACGTGACCGGACATGATGCGATCCTTTCCTGGTTGATGTCGCGAGGGGGAGGATCGTCCCGGCGCCGTCATAAGGGAAACGAGTTGTTTTGAAGTTCGGCATCAGCGATGCTGATCCGGTCATGATGAACATCCCGCCCGGGATTGATCCCGACCTGCTGCGCTCCTTCGTGCTGGTTGCCGAGGGCGGCAGCGTGACACGCACCGCACTTCGCGTCGGCCGCACGCAATCCGCGGTCTCCATGCAGATGCGCCGCCTGGAGGAGATGCTGGGCCAGCCGCTGCTGCTGCGCGGCCCGCGCGGTCTCAGCCCCACGCCGCACGGCCTCTGGCTGCTCGACCGCGCGCGCCGGCTGCTCGCGATGCACGACGAGATCGTGAACAACTTCCGCGCGCCCGAGATCACCGGCCGCATCCGCCTCGGCTCGCCCGACGATTACGCGCTGCTCTGGCTGCCTGAGATCCTTGCCGGCTTCGCCGAGGCTCATCCGGCGGCCGAGGTGGAGGTGGTCTGCCTACCGTCGAGTGAGCTGCTGCGCTGCTACGAGAAGGGCGATCTCGACATCACCCTCTTCTCCGGCGGGAACGAGCAGCCGGGCACGCCAGCGGAAAGCCTCTGGCGCGGCCCGCTGCGCTGGGTGGGCTCCGCGACGCGCCCTGTCCACCTCCTGCGACCGGTCCCGCTCGTGCTCAGCCATATCGGCTGCAACTGGCGAATCGCCGCCACGGGCGCACTGGGCCGGGCGGAGGTGCCCTGGCGCATGGCCTATTCCTCTGCCTCCCAGACGGGCACGCACGCCGTCGTGCTGGCCGGCCTCGGCATCACGGTCGGCCTCTCCGTCGCCCTGCCGCCGGGCCTGCGCCTGCTCGGGCCGGAGGACGGCATGCCCGACCTACCCGAGTTGGAGATCGCCCTGCTGCGCCACCCCGGCGCGGGGGCCGAGGCGCTGGCCGAGCACATCCGCCGCGGCTTCGCCGCGCGCCCGGAGCCGAATGCCCGCGCGGCCTGACGCCGCGGCCATTCCGGAATGGGTTGCGCGCCGCGAAGGAGGCGTCAAAGCTGCGCCGACCGCGGGGCCGGGCGGAAGAGAAACCGGGAAGAGACGTTCAAGGAGCACTGCATGATCGAGAGCCCGAACAAGGGCCGGCGTGGGCTGATCATGGCGACCGCCGCTGGCCTCGCCATGCCCTCCCTTCTGCGCGCACAGGGTGCCGGTCCCGGCGCCTGGCCGGAGCGGCCGATTCGCCTCATCGTCCCCTGGCCGCCCGGCGGCTCCACCGACGCCGTCGCGCGCATCTTCCAGCCTCGCCTTTCGGACGTGCTGGGCCGTCCCGTTATCATCGACAATCGCGGCGGCGCCTCGGGCGCGATCGGCGCCGGCGAGGCGGCACGGGCCACGCCCGACGGCTATACCTGGATGCTCGCCTACGACACCGAGGCGACGAACCAGACCGTCATGCGCCTGTCCTACAGGACGCTCGACGCCCTGGTGCCGATCTCGCTCGTCGCCACGGGGCCGCTGGCCCTGGTCGCGCACCAGTCCACGCCCTTCCGTAGCTTCCAGGACGTCGTGGACGCGGCGAAGAAGGCGCCCGACAGCCTCAACTACGCCACCTCCGGCGTCGGCGGGCTCGCCCATGTCGCGACGACGCTCCTGCAGCAGAAGGGCGGCTTCAGCCTTACCCATGTACCCTACCGCGGCGGCGGGCCGGCCGTGTCGGACGCGGTGGCCGGGCACGTGCCGCTGTTCATGACCAACGTCGTTATCATTACCCAGCACATGAAGGCCGGCACGCTGCGCCCGCTGGGTGTCACCACGCGCACGGCCTCCCGCCACGTTCCAGGTGCCAAGTCCTTCGCCGAGCAGGGCGTCGGCGACTTCGAGGCGCCGACCTGGTGGATGCTGCTCGGCCGCGCCGGCACCCCCGACGCCATCCAGGAGCGGATGAGCACCGCCATCCGCCAGGTGCTTCAGGATCCGGAGGTGAAGTCGAAGATCGAGGAGCAAGGGGCTGACGTGGTGGGCTCCGACCCCGCCGCCGCGCGCGCCTGGCTCACCAGCGAGATCGACAAGTGGGGGGCCGTCATCCAGTCGGCCAACATCAAGGCCGACAACTAAGCCGACCCTTCCCGGGCCGCCACGCCGGTTGCCTGGGAAGGTTTCATGCTGCTTGCGGAAAATTCGCACGCGCCCCGAAAAAGGGGTTTGACGGCGTCGGGCCCCGCCCATATAAGCCGCCCACGCCGAACGGGACGGACGCTGAAACGCTCCGCTCTAACGGCTCCTCCCTCGGATGCAGGGTCGGTCATCAGGTGGCTCGAAAGGGTCGCCCGGTGACGCTTCGCCGCCTCCGAGTGGATTGTTCCTTCACAACAGCATCTGTTTCTTGAAGACGAGAGAGAGTTGTATCTTGCCTTATTTGGGGAGGGATGCGTGGCCAGTGCTGCGTGTTCTGAGCCGTTGGGGTGGGGTACGGGTGAGTAGCGAGTGCGCGTGATGGTCAGGGTTTTCTGAAGGTTTTGCTGATTGGGGCTTTAGGGTTCTGGTTGGTGGGATCTGATGAACTTGAGAGTTTGATCCTGGCTCAGAGCGAACGCTGGCGGCATGCTTAACACATGCAAGTCGCACGGACGGTTTCGGCCGTTAGTGGCGGACGGGTGAGTAACGCGTAGGAACATATCCAGGGGTGGGGGATAACGCTGGGAAACTGGCGCTAATACCGCATGTGAGCTGAGGCTCAAAGCAGTGATGCGCCTTTGGAGTGGCCTGCGTCCG
>NZ_JONP01000015.1 GCF_000711725.1 Roseomonas aerilata DSM 19363
ATCTGGCGGGCGCGGTCCGTCAGGTCGGCGCGGTCGAAGTCGAAGAACACGAGGTAGGTGCGGGCAGGCGCCGGCGCCGCGGCAGGCGCCGGGGCGATCGCCGCCGGCACAGCGGCGCGCGGCTGGTTGAACACGTAGCGCAGGCCGAGGAGCGCGCTGTGGTTGAAGTTCTCCTGGCCCTGGCGGGTCAGGGTGACCGTGTTGGTGATCGTCTGGCGCTGAGCGACGTCGAAGGTCGGCTTGGTCGTGCCGAAGAAGCGGTACTCGGCCGTCAGGCTGAGCCCGGTGTCGCCGAGCGGGAAGGACGCACCGGCGATTCCCTGAAAGGCAAAGGCGTCGTCCTCGCCGCTGCCGGTGATGACCTGCGAGCGGACGGGCCGGAAGTCGCTCCGCACATCATCCTGCGTCACGTGCGACCAGCCGATGCCCACGCCGATATAGGGGGTGAAGACGGGCTGCGCCCAGCCGAGGCGACGGAGGTCGACGTCATAGAGGGCGTTCGCCATGGCGCCCGCCTGCCATAGGTTGCCGCCATTGGTCCGGCTCGCGAGGCCCGCGATCGTGGTGCCGTGATAGTCGTTGTTGCGGTAGAAGCCCTCAACTTCGGTCCGCAGGCCGTTCCCAAAGCCCCAGCCTAGGGAGCCGACCACGGCGTAGCCGTTCTGCCAGCCCACCTCGATGCCAGTGGAGATCCCGGCGGCGCGCGCGGCGGCCGCGGCGTTGCCGGTGAGGTTGCCCTCGCTGCCCTGGAGGTAGTTCAGGCCGGCCCCGGCCCCGACATACAGCCCCGTGACCGGCTGGGCCCTCGCCGCAAGGGGCAGGGCCAGCATCGTGCTGGCAAGGGCAATGGCACGCAGGCGGCTCATCAGGCTGATCTTTCAATGGCTGCTGCGCCGCCCAGGAGGGACGACGCTAAGCGAGTGCCAGATCATACCTTCGCGAGCTTACGGTAGAAGCCCTGTCCGTTACGCAACGAGCGGTTGTGCCTCAACCGACACAGTGTTGCGGTTCGCCAACCTTATCTATCGCAGGACGATCTCCACGCGGCGGTTCTGCGGCTCGCGCACGCCATCGGCGGTCGGGACCAGCGGACGGCTCTCGCCGAAGGCCTGGATCGACATCTGGTTGCGGGCGATGCCACGGCGCGACAGCTCGGCCGCAACGGCCTCGGCGCGGCGCTGGGACAGGCGCTGGTTGTACTGCGGGGTGCCCGAGCGGTCGGCGTGGCCGGCCACCTCGATGCGGGTCGTGCCGGTCGTGTTCACGGCCTGGGCGGCCTCGGCGATGATCTGGCGGGCGCGGTCCGTCAGGTCGGCGCGGTCGAAGTCGAAGAACACGAGGTAGGTGCGGGCAGGCGCCGGCGCCGCGGCCGGAGCCGGGGCGATCGCAACCGCAACCGCCGCCGGGACGATCGGCGGATCGGATGCGTAGCGAAGGTCCAGAAGGACCGAATGCGTGTTCACTTCAGCGTCGGTCTTGATTCGCCGCGCGCCGGTCGCGGCCGAGAGATAGGTCGTGTCCAGGCTGGGATCGAGCGTGCCGTAGTACCGGTACTCGGCCGTCAGAGAGAGACCGGGCGCGGCCGCCATCGGCACGGCGATGCCCGCGATGCCCTGATACGCGAAGCGGCGCTCCGTCCCGATGATCTCGAGGCCGGTGTTGTTTGCACTGCGAACCCGCACGGTCTCATAATTGGTCCAGCCATAGCCGACACCGGCCCCGAGGTAGGAGATGATCGGAACCGCCGGGATGATGAAGTCGTAGAAGACGTTTCCCATCACCCCGTAGCTGCGTTGGTGCCCGCTGCTCGTCAGCGGGCGGGGGAGGGCGCCGAAGCCGCCGAGGCGATCGACGTCGTTGCGGTGGTAGTTGCCCTCGATCTCCGTGCGGAGCCCGTGTCCATAGCCCCAGCCGATGCTGCCAACGAGGGTACAGCCCGTGTTGAAGCTGGCGCTGCCGTTGGCGACACCGGCCAGCGCGAAACCTGCATTCGATGTCGGATCGGAATCCTGGAGTCAGGTCGCGCCACCCGCACCCGCGAAATAGAGGCCGTTCATCCCTCCTGTAGCGCCCGATCCAGTACACGCGCGCTGTGCAGTGCCTCGCGCCCCGTCAGTTCCTGGATCTGGTGGCGGCACGAGGTGCCGTCGGCCACGATCAGGTCCTCCGTCGGCGCGGCGCGTACCGCGGGGGCGAGGGAGAGCTCGCCCATCGCCTTCGAGACCTCCACCCGCCGCGCGTCGTAGCCGAAGGCCCCGGCCATGCCGCAGCAGGAAGAGGTGATGGGCTTCACCTCCAGCCCCGGCACGGCGCGCAGCGCCTTCACCGCGTCCGGGAACGCGCCGAAGGACTTCTGGTGGCAGTGGCCGTGGATATGCGCGGCCGGTGCCACCGTCCTCAGCGGCAGTTCCGCCTTCTCGCGCACGAGGAACTCCGAGAGGAGCACCGCGCGATCGGAAAGCCGGTCCGCCTGGGCGCCGGGGAGGAGCGACTTGAACTCGTCCCGCAGCGTGAGGAGGCAGGAGGGTTCCAGCCCCACCACGGGAAGGTCCGAGCCAGAGAGCGCATCCATCGTGCGCCGCGCCTCCGCCCGCGCCTCGTCCACCATGCCCGCGGCAAGATAGGTGCGCCCGCAGCAGAGCGGCCGCGCGCTGTCGGCCGCGCGTGCCGAGACCGCGCGGTAGCCGGCCGCTCGCAGCACGCGCCGGGCGGCGTGCAGGTTCTCCGGCTCGAAATAGCGGTTGAAGGTGTCCGCCAGCAGCACGACGTCGCCGCGCGGGGCGGGCGCGTCGGCCTCGATGTCGCGGAAGGGCTTGCCGGAGAAGCGTGGCAGCGCGCGCTCCCGCGAGAAGCCGAGCGCGCGCTCCCCGATTCCGCGCGCGCCGGGCACCCACTCGCGCGCGTTAGCCAGAGCAGGCAGGCGGGACGCCATCGGTGCCCAGCGCGGCAGGGTCGCGATCAGTCGGTCCTTCGCGGAGACGCCGTCGCGCTTCGCTCGCGCGTGCTGCGCCTCGATCTTCATCTTCGCCATGTCCACGCCCGTCGGGCACTCGCGCTTGCACGCCTTGCAGGAGACGCAGAGCGAGAGCGCTTCCGCCACCTCGTCCGAGGCGAGCGCGTCGGGGCCGAGCTGGCCGGTGAGCGCAAGGCGCAGGGTGTTGGCTCGCCCGCGCGTCAGGTCGCGCTCGTTGCGTGTGGCGCGGAAGCTCGGGCACATCACGCCCGCGTCGAACTTCCGGCAGGTGCCGTTGTTGTTGCACATCTCGACGGCACCGAGGAAACCGCCCTGCGGTCCCGGCCAGGCCGACCAGTCCAGCACGGGCTTCACCGAGGGGTCGGCCGCGTAGTCCGGCGGGTAGCGGAACAGCGTGCGGTCGTCCATCCGCGCCGGGCGCACCACGCGGCCAGGGTTCATCAGCCCCTCCGGGTCGAAGGCGTCCTTCACCGCCTCAAAGGCGCGCACGATGCGTGGGCCGAACATCTCCTCGTGGAACTCGGAGCGCACGATGCCGTCGCCGTGCTCGCCGGAGTGGCTTCCCTTGTACTCGCGGACGAGGGCGAAGCACTCCTCGGCGATCTCGCGCATCCGCCGCACGTCCTCGCCGCTCTTCATGTTCAGCACGGGGCGGACATGCAGGCAGCCGACGCTCGCATGGGCATACCAGGTGCCCTTGGTGCCGTGGCGCTCAAAGACCTCGTTCAGCCGCTCAGTGTAGTCGGCGAGGTCGTCGAGTTGCACCGCCGTGTCCTCGATGAAGGAGACCGGCTTCCCGTCGCCCTTCATGGACATCATGATATTCAGCCCGGCCTCGCGCACCTCGGCAACGGCTGCCTGGAAGCCGGGATCGATGCACTCCACCACGGCGCCGGGATAGCCGAGGTCGGCCATCATCTCGTCCAGCCGGCGCAGCTCGCGCGCCAGCGCCGCGTCCTCGTGCCCGTGGAACTCGACGATCAGCAGGCTGTCCGGCTCGCCCGTCACCATGCGGTCGATCGTCGGGCGGTAGATGTCGATGGATCGGCCGAGGTCGATCATCGTGCGATCGACCAGCTCCACCGCCTCAGGGTTCAGCGTGACGAGGTGCTTCGAGGCCTCCATCGCCGCGCGGAAGGTGGGGAACTGGCAGATGCCGAGCGCCTTGCGCGGCTTGATCGGCCAGAGCTTCAGGTCGATGCCGGCGGAGAAGGCGAGCGTGCCCTCGCTGCCCACGAGGATGCGCGCGAGGTTGCCCCGGCCGTTCGCTCGCGCCTCCGGCGTCAGCGCCTCGAGATTGTAGCCGCCCACCCGGCGCAGCACCTTAGGGAAGCGCGCCGCGATCTCCGCAGCCTCCGAGGCACCGAGCGCGCGCAGCCGATTCACCAGCTCCGCCACCGAGCCCGGCACGCCCTCGCCGAGATTGTCCGGCAGCTCGCCGAAGGCGAAACGTTCGCCGCTCGGCAGGATGGCGTCGATGGAGAGCACGTTGTCCGCCATCAGCCCGTAGCGGATGGACTTCGAGCCGCAGGAGTTGTTGGCCGTCATCCCGCCGATCGTGCAGCGCGCCCAGGTCGAAGGATCCACGGGGAAGAACAGCCTGTCCTTCTTCAAGGCATCGTTCAGCGCGCCGAGCGCGATGCCCGGCTGCACGCTCGCGCGCATCGCCGCCTTGTCCACCGAGATCACGTTGCGTAGGTGCCGCGTGCAGTCGAGCACGAGGGCGCGGTTCACCGTCTGGCCGCACTGGCTCGTCCCGCCGCCACGCGGCAGCACGGGCACGCCCTCCTCGCGGCAGATGGACATAGCCGCCGCTACGTCCTCGATGCTGCGGGGCACGAGGACGCCGACGGGCTCTACCTGGTAGATGCTGGCATCGGTCGCGTAGCGGCCGCGATCGCCGGCGCCGAAGAGCACTTCGCCGCCCGTCTCCCGCTTCAGGCGGGCAGCGAGGCGACTGTCGCCGGGGGCGATGCGCGAGCGGGTGATGGCGTTCATTCGGACGTCTCCTGCGCGGGCGAACCTAGCCGAGGCAGGTCACGCCGTCGCATCCATAATCCTCATCAATAGGATGCGCCGAACTCATCAGCGGCGCGCGATGACCGCGACGGGCCCGCCGCCATCCGGCCCCTGGTGCTCGGCGCCGCCGGAGACGAAGAGGTCCGTCCGCCCCACGGCGGCCGCGACCACCCCGCCGACGAGCGCCCGCGCGTGGCGGGTCGCGTTGATGTCGCTGTCGTCCCACATGATGTGGCGTCGGCCGCGGATCGTGCCAGTGGAAGAGGGCTCGGCCTTGACCAGCAGGGCGACCAGCCGGTCGGCCTGGGCAGCGTCGAGTTGCCCGCCGCCGGTATCCAGCCCGGCGCCGGCCAGCGCCCGCTGCACTGCCGGCAGGTCGATACCGTCGCGCATCACATCGTGGGCGATGGTCAGGTCCCCCGCCCAGTCGGGGCTGACGCCGAAGACGATCACCTCGTTCCGCGTCAGCTCCACCCCGGCCGAGGCGCTGGCGCGGCGGGACCAGAGGGAGAAGTCCTGCCCGATCACCGCGTCCGAAAGGACGGCATGGGGCATCTCCTCAAGCGCCAGGGCGACGCCGAGGGCAGAGGCGCCGCGGGACAGGCCCATCGACTCATAGGTATCGGCTGTCGCGACATCCCGCCCGCGCGCGGCGGCCTCGGCCACGCGGGCGGTGGTCAGAAGCGGGCACTTCACCTGCACGAAATGCACTTCCGAGGGGCGAGAGAGCCCGGCCGCGCGCATCGCCTCCCGCACGGCGGCGGCGGTGGCCTCCACCTGGGGCATGCGGCCGATCTCCTCGGGCCGGAATTCCGGCGTGAAGGCGGTGCCGATGGCCAGCGCGCCCTTTGGCGCTTCGTCGGTTTCGGAGACCGTCAGCACGAGGAAATGCGGGGAAAGCCCGCCCTCCGTTCCCCCGGACATCACCATGGCCACCCGCTCCAGCACCGCCGCGCGCGTGGTGCCCAGGCGCCCCGCTAGCATCGTGCCCAGCTCCGCCACGGCATAGGCGCGGGTGAAGTCGTTCACGCAGCCATTGCCCTCGGTCTTGCCGAGGATCGCCACAATCGTGGACGGGTCCAGCCCGCCGGCATCGATCAGGGCTTCGATGGCGGAGCCGTCGCCCGGATGGGCCATGGAGACGCGGTGCAGGGCGGCGCGGCGGGTCATGGCGGGAAGGCTTACCGCAACCCTGGCCGAGGGAAAGGCCCCGGCATCCATAATCCTCATCAATCACAGGTGCCGAACTCATTGGCGTCACGGGGGGCGGGGAGCTAGACCGGCGCCAGAGCGGAGGACGCCCCATGGCTTATTTCACCACCCGACCCGAGAACGGGCGCCACTTCCTGCAGATCCCCGGGCCGACCAACGTGCCGGACCGCGTGCTCCGCGCCCTCGACAACCCGACCATGGACCACCGCGGCCCCGATTTCGGCATTCTCGGCAAGCGGGTGCTGGAGAAGGTGCAGCCGGTCTTCGGAACCCAGGGGCCGGTGGTGATCTACCCCGCCTCCGGCACGGGCGCCTGGGAAGCGGCGCTGGTGAACACCCTCTCCCCCGGCGACACCGTGCTGATGTGCGAGACCGGCTGGTTCGCCCATCTCTGGCAGGAGATGGCGGAGCGCCTGTCGCTCAAGCCGCGCCTGATCGAGACCGACTGGCGCCGCGCCGCCGACGTGCCGGCCATCGAGGAGGCGCTTCGCACCGACAAGGCGCACGAGATCAAGGCGGTCTGCGTCGTCCACAACGAGACGAGCACCGGCTGCACCTCCCGCGTGGATGAGGTGCGCCGCGCGATGGACGCCGCCGGCCACCCGGCGCTGCTGCTGGTGGACACGATCTCCTCCCTCGGTTCGGTCGAGTACAAGCACGACGAGTGGGGCGTGGATGTCACCGTCTCCGGCAGCCAGAAGGGCCTCATGCTGCCGCCCGGCCTCTCCTTCAACGCGGTGTCGGAGAAGGCGCTGAAGGCGAGCGAGACGGCGAAGCTTCCGCGTAGCTTCTGGGACTGGAAGCCAATGATCGCGTCCAACGCGACGGGCTACTTTCCCTACACGCCTGCGACGAACATGCTCTACGCGCTGGACACCGCCCTGGACATGCTGGCCGAGGAGGGCCTGCCCAACGTCTACGCGCGCCACGAGCGCCACGCGGAAGCCACGCGCCGCGCCGTGCGCGCCTGGGGCCTCGAGGTGCAGTGCGCTGAGCCCCGGCACTTCTCCCCCGTGCTGACGGCCGTTCGCATGCCGGAAGGCCACTCGGCCAATGCGCTGCGGGCGACGATCCTCGAGCGCTTCGACATGTCGCTCGGCAACGGCCTTGGCCGGCTGAACGACCGGGTCTTCCGCATCGGCCATCTCGGCGCCTTCAACGACCTCTCGCTCCTCGGCACGCTCGGCGGGGTCGAGATGGGACTGCGCGTCGCGGGCGTTCCGCACGAGGATGGCGGGGTGAAGGCGGCCATGGACTACCTCGCGGGCAACGCCTGAGACGCGCGGCGCCGATGGCCAGCCTCGACCACGTCGTCATCGGCGCCGCGAACCTCGATCAGGGCGCCGAGTTCGTCGAGGCGTTGCTCGGCGTCCGGGCGGGACCCGGCGGCGTGCATGAGGGCGCGGGCACCCACAACCTCCTCCTCGGCCTGGGGGAGGGGGCCTATCTCGAGGTGATCTCACCCGATCCCGCCCAGCCCGAGCCCGCGCTGCCGAGGCTTTTCGGGCTGGACGACGCGCGCCTTCTCCGCCGCCTCGCCGCCCGACCCGCGCTCATCGCCTGGGTGGCGCGGACGGAGGAGTTGGACGCTCTCGCGGCCCGCCTCGGCCACCGTGACCTGGGCCCCGTGCGGCCGATGTCGCGCGTCGGGTTGAGCTGGCGCTTCGCCTCCCCGCCGGCGGGCGCGGATTTCGGCGGGCTGCTTCCGTCGATGATAGAGTGGGCGGAACCGGCGCGGCCGCCCTCCCTGCCGGCGAGCGGCTGCCGGCTCCTCGGCCTGGAGGGCGGGCACCCGGAGCCGGACCTCCTCGCCGCCGCGCTCGCCCAGCGCGGGCTCTCGCACGCCATGCGGATCGGGCACTCACCCGTTCCCCGCCTCGCGATCACCCTCTCCGGACCCGACGGCCGTCCGCGCAGCCTTGCTTCGACGTGATCGGCCGGGACGCGCACGGGACTATTTTTCCCCTGTTCACACCATCGGGTTGCGTGGGATAGCGGTCGCGTCCGGGCGAGGTGGGCGGCCCGGATCCCCGCCAAGGGTTTGCGCAGCCGTATGCCTTGCGCACCTCGCGCGGGAGGCGGAGGCTGCACCAGCCCAGGCCGGGCTTGTCGGGATTCGCCATTCAGCTATGAAATGCCGCTCTACAGAGACCTGCAGGAAAGCCCGGTCTGCCTGGCCCGTTCATCAGGCATGGTGAGCAAGCAGGCCATAGAGGCAGCAGGATAGGCTGGCATGACCGCCCGTGTGCTGGTGGTGGACGACATCGCCGCCAACCTGAAGCTTCTCGAGGCGCGCCTCAACGCCGAGTACTATGAGGTCGCCCTGGCCAACTCCGGCCCGGAGGCGCTGCGGCTCGCCCATTCCTGGTCTCCCGACGTCATCCTGCTCGACGTCATGATGCCCGGCATGGACGGCTACGAGGTCTGCCGTCACCTCAAGGCTTCGCCGCTCACCTCCTACATCCCCGTGGTGATGATCACGGCCCTGGTCGATCAGGCCGAGCGCGTGCGCGGCCTGGAGGCCGGGGCCGACGACTTTCTCTCGAAGCCCGTGGACCACGCGACTCTCTTCGCCCGCTTGCGTGCCCTGTTGCGCACCAAGCAGGTGCTGGACGCCTTCCGCCTGCGCGCGGAAACCGCGAAGGACCTCGGCTTCGAGCCGCTGCCCGACCCCTCGCGCAGTGTGGCCGGCGCGCACGCGCTCCTGGCGACCGAGGACGAGGCGGAGGCCATGACGCTCTCGAGCATCCTCGCGCAGGATGGCATCGTCGTGACGCGCGCGCCCGATGTGAACGCCGCCTGGGACTGCCTCCTGCAGGAGGAGTTCGACCTCGCGGTGCTCAGCCTCTGGCTGAACGACGGGGAGGGGCTGCGCCTGGCCTCCCGCATGCGGGCCCAGAGCTCGATGCGAGAGGTGCCCGTGCTGCTCATCGCCGACACCGATCAGCGCCACCAGGTGCTGCGTGGCTTCGATATTGGCGCGAACGACCACGTGCTGCGCCCGGTGGACGCGAACGAACTGCGCGCCCGCGCCCGCAACCAGATCCGTCGCAGGCGCTACCAGGAACGCCTGCGCGGCGACCTTCAGCGCAGCCTGGAGCTGGCGGTAACGGACAGTCTCACCGGGCTGCGCAACCGCCGCTACGTCACCCGCCACCTTGAGGGCCTGCTCCGCGCCAGCGGTGCCACGTTGCTGCTCATCGACGTGGACCGCTTCAAGACCGTGAACGACACCTACGGCCATGTCGCGGGCGACGCGGTGCTGAAGGAGGTTGCCGACCGCCTGCGCATGCACCTGCGCGCCGTGGACGTGGTGGCCCGCTTCGGAGGCGAGGAGTTCGTCGTCGCCATGGCGCACCAGCCGCCCGACGATGCCGGGCTCGTGGCGGAGCGCCTCCGCCTCTCAATCTGCGACGTACCGATCCGGGTGGGCGATCGCTCGCTCGACGTCAGCATCAGCATCGGCGTGGCCGTCGCCATGCCGGAATGCACGGTGGAGACCCTGGCGGCCGCCGCGGATGTCGCCCTCTACCGAGCGAAGGCCAAGGGCAGGAACCGCGTGGAACTGGCGGGACCGAGGGATTGGGAGCGGCGCCCGGCCTGATTGCGGGCGGCGCGAGAGGCTGTGCCTTCGGCCCACCGGCTTCTATTTGCCGGGACTATGGCGCGGCTGGTGCCTCTTGACCTGGTGGCCCGGGGCGGTCGTGCACAGGATGGCCACCGGTGAGAAAACTGCCCCTCACAGCAGCAGCCGGCCGGCCCAGGCGCAGCAACCGTGCCGGGCGCCGGTATGCGGAGAAGCGAAGCCCGCTCAGCGGGCCCCTTCGATCCCCAGGCCGCCAAGCGAGGTATTGATGAAGCGCAGGTGAGCGCTCGGAGCCGGCGCCTCCGCCACTTCCTGCATGTCCCGCCCGCGCACCATGATCGGCCCGCGCGGCATGGCGCCAGGCTCGGGGCGGTTGAAGATGAAGCCGTAGGTCGGGTACTCGCGGCCGAAGGTGCCGGGCTCACGGCCGACCTGCACGCGCACCTCGGTCCAGTCATTAGCGGGCGAGACATCGATCACGGCGATGTTGCGCGTAACGGTGCCCTTGCGGATGCCCGGGCCTTCCCAGTTCGCGTGGTGGACTGTGATCTCGCGGGCCGAAACCTGACGCTCAACAACAGCCACGTGGCCGGAACGCATGCCGCCGGAGGCGCGGAAGACGAGGACAGCACCGGCTTCGGGCCTCTGCCCGCGCTGGTAGAGGCCGGCGGCGTTGTGCCACCAGGTTCCGCCGTTCCCTGTCACCTCGATGCCCGTCACCATCCGAGCATAGGGAACGCAAGAGAGGCTGCCCCGGAACTCGTAAGCGGGGGTGGCGTAAATGCCGGGGGCTTCGCGCTCGTCGCTGCGACGGCCTGGAGCTTTGGCGCCGGCGCTGCGGAGGGGGCTCGCGGCGGAAATATCGCGGCCGGCATCGGCAGCCTGGCGGGAGGCAGAGACCTGCTTCGTTCCACTCCGGCTCGGTGAGGCAGCGGCCGAGGAGCTGAGCTGCGGTGCGAAAACCAGTCCGCAAACCGCGAAAATCGCTGCAGCATTCTTTGCCTGCATGAAAACCCCCAACGCGATGTCCTTCGCCCCCACCGGCGTTTCGCCGGTCACGCCTTGGCTGGCGCTGTCACGGCGGTGTTACTGGCTTGCCGCAAAAGACAGCAACGACGGAGTTTATTGCAGGGCGCAACAAGCCTTGATTTGCTTGATAAAGCACCACTGCCGTTCAAAGTTGAGGAATTAATTCTTCTGAATACGCTCTCAATCGGGTGAGAGACACACTGTTGCTGCAGGAAGGCCACATACGTTCCGACGACGAATCAGATGGGTGTCGTGGGTGCTCCGAGCAGCGAAGTGGACGGGGCGGCGGTGGGTCCGCCCCGCCCTGTCGAGGTCAGCGGCAGGCGGTGACCATAATCTCCACGAGGTGGCGCGGGTCGGCCATGTTGGCCTCCACGCAGGCGCGGACCGGGGCGCCGCCCTGGGGCAGCCAGGCGGTCCAGAGCTTGTTCAGCGCGTCGCGGTCACGGATGTCCTTCAGCCAGACCTGGGCCTGCAGAAGGCGGGTCTTGTCCGTCCCGTGCTCCTCCAGGGCGGCATCGATCTTGTTGAGGATCTGCTGGGTCTGCCCGGACACATCCTGGGAGAGGTCGTCGGCGGTGATGCCGGCGAGATAGACGAAGCCGTGGTACTCGACCGAGGTCGAGAGGACCGGGCCGTTGCCCTTGCGAAGGATCGCGCTCATGTCGTGGAAACTCCGAGGCCGGAATGGCGCGGGGCTTCTAGGGCGCGGGACGGGGGCGCTGCAAGGCGCCGGCCCCGCGCGAGTGCGGGAGGACCCCGTTCAGGCCACCAGGACGGGCCCGCCGGCGGCGTTCGCGTGGATCATGGTCTCGAAGACGCTCACGCCGTGGATGGCCTCCTCCAGCGGCAGCGGATAGGCGGGGCCGCCCTCCACGGCGCCGGCGAAGGCTTCCAGTTCGGCGCGCTCGATGTCCGCCGGCTCGAAGCGCCGCTCCCATCCCTCGCCCTCCCGCGGGTGGAAGACGAGCGTCTCCGGATCGCGCTGCTCCAGCCGCCCCTGGCTGCCGAAGAGGCCGATGCGCCAGACGCGCGGTGCCGAGGCAAGGGTCGCGAACAGGCCCGTCGGCCCAGCCCGGAAGCGGCAGAGCATGGCTGTCGTGTCGTCGAGCCCGTTGGTCAGGACCCTCGCCTGGCTGATCACCGAGACCTGCTCGATAGGGCCGGCGAGGTTGATGAGCATGTCGATCATGTGGATGCCCATGGCGCCCATGCCGCCCAGCGGGCTCTCATGCGGGTCGGCGCGCCACATCCCGGGCTTCCAGCCCTCCGCCATCGCGCCGCTGATCTGCCCCTCCACATGCATCAGCGTGCCGAGCGCGCCCTCGGCCAGGATCCGCTTCATCTCCGCGACCGCCGGCAGGAAGCGGCGGTTATGGCCAAGGGCGAGCACCACGCCGGCTTCCCGGCACGCCGCGACCGCCGCCTCTGCGCTCGCCTTCGACAGCGTGAAGGGCTTCTCGATGAAGACGTGCCGGCCCGCCCGCGCGGCGGCGATCACGCCCTCCGCGTGCTGCTGGTGGGGCGTCGCCAGTACGACGGCCTTTACGCGCGGGTCGGCCAGCACGGCCTCGAGGTCGGGCAGGATTTCGATGCCCTTCTCCGCCGCCCAGGCCACGGCCTTCTCCGGCGTGCGCGTGGCGCCAGCCACGAAGCGAATGCCTGCACCATTGCGGCCCTGCACGCTGTTCACCAGGGTCTGCCCCCAGCGCCCCATCCCCACGATCGCGGCGTCGAGCATCAGGTCGTCTCCTCCTTCGGTCGCTCCAGTTGTCGCGCGATCCGGGGCAGGCGGGACAGGCCCCAGGCAAAGATCGCCACGGCGCCGAGGGCGGCCGCGACGGTGGGAAGGCGGAGCCCCAGCGCCTCCCCCGCCGAGCCGAGGGCGAGCGCCCCGAGCGCCGGGCAAGCGCGGCTGACGAGCGCCCAGAGCGACATGATCCGCCCGCGCAGCGCCGGCGAGGCTGCCGTCTGCGCCAGCACCTGCACGGAAATCCCGTGCGCCGAGGCCGAGGCGCCAATCAGTGCCGCGCAGAGCATGGCGACGGGAAATGAACCGGTCGCAACGAAGCCCACGGTCGCCACGGCCTGGGCCGCGATGGCGAGGACGGCGATCCGCGTCGTGCCCCCCAGCCGCCCGCGCGACGCGACGACCAGACCGGAGACCAGCGCCCCGACCGCGAAGCAGGCCGTCAGCGCCGCTAGCGACTCGGCACCCCGCCCGAAGAGCCGCTCGACGTAGGGCGGCAGAATCTCCTGCACGCCGCGCAGCAGGACCGACGTCGCGGCGGAGAAGGCGATGATCGGCCCGAGCCCCGGGTGGCGCGCGACGTAGCGGAACCCCTCCAGCGTCTCCGCCAGGAGGGAACTGGTGACGGGATGGCCGCGCCGCTGCTCAGGGTCGATCCGCAGCCAGGGCATGGAGAGGCTGGCGAAGATCTGTCCGATCGCGTTGCAGAGGATAGCCGGCGCCACGCCCCAGGCGGCGATCACCGCGCCCGCTATCCCCGGGCCGATGAAGCGCGCCACGTTGAAGAGCAGGCTGTTCGCCGCGACGGCCGCCGGCAGGTCCTCGCGCGGGACAAGGGCGGGGATCAGCGTCTGCCGCGCCGGCTGCGCGAAGGAGGCAGCGCTGCCGCTGGCCATCTCGAGCGCGAAAAGCAGGCCGACGGTGATGTGGCCTGTGGCGGTAAGGGAGGCGACCGTCAGCGCCTCGACGGCGATCACCGCCTGGGAAGCCATGGTGAGCCGCACCCGGTCCACCCGGTCTGCCAGCGCGCCGGCCACGGGGCTGACCAGCACCGCCGGCGCCAGGTCGGCGAAGGCAATCAGCCCGACCCAGGCGGCGCTGCGGGAGAGCTCCCAGGCGAGCCAGGCGACGCCGATCCGGTGCATCCAGAGCCCGGTCCAGGCACCGAGGCTGGCCCCGAAGAAGATCCGCGAGTCGCGGTAGCCGAGGGCGCGGAAGAGGGGCCCCGCGACGATGCGGGCGAAGGGGGAGGGCAAGGCGCCTCAGCGCCCCGAAAGGCCCCCGCTCGGCGCGGTGCGCGGCGGTTCCGCGCTGCGCACGCAGTCAGCCGCGATCCGGTCACGCTCATAGACCTGCGCGATCTGGTCGGTCATCACCTGCGGCCCGAGATAGGAAGTGGTGCCGATCCGCGCGTTGTAGTCGTCCGCCCGCATGGTCTGGCCGCGGTCGCGGTAGTTCACCACGCGCTCGGCCTGGCTGCGGCAGGCCGCCGCCACCGCGCCGCGCTCCCCGGAACGGCTCGCCGACGGCGCCGAGGAGGACAGCCCGGAGGGTAGAGGTCCGCTGCAGGCCGCCAGCAGGGCAAGGGCCGGGAGCAGCGCGGAAAGGGGGCGTTTCATGGGGGCGAAGCTCCGGTGGCGGCGTTCGGCGGGCGTGGTAGCGGCAAGCTCGGCCGGGCCAGGCGATGCCGCAACCCGTCTTCATCGAAGCGGGCCGCGCCGTCCAGGGGCTGCGTCGCCGCGGCGCGCAGAAGGTCGGGGTGCAGCACCGTTCCGTCGCGCCCGATGTCGAACAACCCGCGCATCCAGGGGGCGCGCCCCATCACCTCCAGCAGGGCCAGGAGACGCAGCAGGACCGCGATGCCCTGGACGTGGTCCAGCCCGATCCGGCGGTCCAGCGCCTCCGCCCAGCAGCAGGCGTCGCGATCCTCCAGCAGCAGGTCCAGCGACGGATCGCCGGCGAAGCGGAAGGCGCGGGGTGGACCCTCCAAGGCGGCAGAGGCCGCGTCGCGGGCGGCGTCCCAGGCAGAGAGAAGCGAGCGCGGGGCAACGGCAGGCGTCGCCTCCGGCGCGAAGGGAATGGCATAGGCGGTCGGCATGATCGCGACGGAGATGGGCACTCCCGCGCGGAAGGTCAGGGCTTGACGGGGTTCGGGCCGGTTGCTGCTGGCTCCGGAGAGGGCTCCGCCCTTTCCGGACTTCACCCGCCAAGGGTCTGAGGGCTTTGAATCCCCTTCTGGCTGTCGCGGATATGGTGATTAGGGCGGGTTCCTGTTGCGGGTGCCCTTTCCGCGCGTGCAGTCGCCTCGGGTCCATGGCCCGAGGCGGACCGGCCGTTCAGTCACTTAAACTTAGAGAGAAAGATGATGGTGAGGGGGCCGGGGAGAGGAAGAATTCCTTCTTCCTCTCCCCGGAGTCACCAGCGCCGTCGAACGAGAGGTCTAGAAATCCTTCAGCGTATCCTGCGTATCGAAGTCGCGGAGCACGCCGTCGTCAGCCATCTCAACGTTGAAAAGACGATCGCCGTGCCGTCCCGTCAGGAAGCGGGCGCCCACGTCGCCGGTGATGGCGAGGATTTCGGCGAAGAACTCCCGGCCCCAGAGGACCGGGTTGCCCTGCTTTCCGCGGAAGGTCGGCTGGATGATGGCGCGCCCTTCCTCAGGGTCGAAGGCGCCGAGAAGGCGGTCGAGCATGGCCGGGGAGACGAGCGGCATGTCCCCGAGGAGGACGAGCACGCCCTCCACGTCCTCCGGCAGGGCGGCGATGCCGGCCTTGAGGGAGGCGGAGAGGCCCTCCGCGTAATCCTCAGCATGGGTCATCAGCACGGGGCGGCCGGCAAGCACTTCCTCCACCCGCTGGCGCTCGTGGCCGGTCACAACCATGACGGGGCGGGCGCGGCTGGCCAGCGCGTTCTCGACGACGCGCGCGATCATGGCGCGCCCCTGCCGGTCCGGCACCATCAGCTTGTTCAGCGGCGCCATGCGGCGGGAGCGACCGGCGGCGAGGACGAGGGCGGCGACGCGGCGCGGGCGGCGGGGCGCGAGGGTTCGGGGCTGGGCCGGCGCGTCGCCGCGCGGCAGAGGGCGGGTCTCGATCTCCTTCAGCAGACCGCCGACGCCCATGCGCATGATGTCGCGCGGCGCAACGGGCACGCCGGCGAAGAGGCGTTCGAGCACCCAGTCGAAGCCGTTCACCTTCGGGCTGCGGGCACAGCCCGGCAGGACCATGGCCGGCGCCTCGCCGATGCGGCCGAGGCAGAGGAGGTTACCGGGATCGACCGGCATGCCGAAATGCTCGATCGTGCCGCCAGCCCGGATGATGGCGGCTGGTGCCACGTCTCGCCGGTCCACCACGGCGGAGGCGCCGAGCACGAGGAACATCTCGGCCCCGGCGGTGCGGAGCCGCGAGAGGGCCGCGGCGATGGCCCCGGTCTCGTGCGCGCAGCGTTCAGCGGGGAGAAGGCTGCCGGCAAGGGCCTCAACGCGGGTGCGCGTGGCCTCGATGCCATTCTCGATCACCTTCTCCTTCATCCCTGGCAGCTCGCTCGCGACGAGGCCGACGCGGAGCGGGCGGAAGGGGTGAAGGGTCATGGCAGGGGCGCCGCGCAGCATGGCCTCGGCCACCTGCAGCGCGCCGGCGGGGGCGGCGAAGGGGATCACCTTCAGCGTCGCCAGCATGTCCTTCGGCTGCACGACCGAATTGTCGGGCAGGGTGGCCAGCGTCAGACTCTCGTCGAGGGCGTTCAGGCGGTCCACCATCGGGGCATCCACCCGTAGCAGCCCCGCGGTCTCGGCCAGCAAGTTCACCCGCCCGGTCGCGGCCCGCGTGCGGGCGATGAGGGGGCGCAGCACGGCCTCCGCCATGCGGTCGGCGGCCTCGTTCTCCGGCACGTCGCCGGGCTCGAGCCGCGCGGCAACCACCTCCGCGTGGCCGGCGGCACGCAGAGCCTCGATGGCCTCGGCGTCCAGCACCGTGCCCTTCTTCAGCACCCGGGCGGGCAGGCGGAGCGTATGGGCGAGGATGGCGCCGCGCGCCTCCTCCAGCAGGGTGGGGCCGAAGATCACGCGAGCTTGCCCCGGCGAGCCGCGACCACCTGGGCGATGACCGAGAGCGCGATCTCGGGTGCGGTGACCGCGCCGATGTCGAGCCCGACGGGTGCGCGGATGCGGGAGATGGCCTCCTCGCCGTGGCCGAGCTCGGTCAGCCGCGCGACCCGCTTCGCGTGAGTGCGGCGGCTGCCGAGGGCGCCGATGTAGAAGGCCTCCGACTTTAGGGCCACGTCCAGCGCGGGGTCGTCCAGCTTGGGGTCATGGGTGAGGGTCACGATGGCCGTGCGAAGGTCCGGGCGGAGCGCCAGCAGGGCGTCGTCGGGCCAGTCGTCCACCAGCGTCACGTCGCCGGCGAAACGCTCCTCCGTCGCGAAGGCGCGGCGGGGGTCCACGACCGTCACCGCCAGCCCCACCGCGGCCGCCATCGGCACCAGCGCCTGGGCGACGTGCACCGCGCCGACCACTATCAGGCGCGGCGGCGGGGTCTGGGGCTGGATGAACCAACTCTCCCCCTCGGCCGTCACCGGCCCCGCGCGGTCGTCCCGCAGCGCGGCCTCCGCGGCTTCGGCCAGGGCTGGCGGCAGCGCCTCATCGGGGTGCAGGCGCTGGGCGCCGTCCGGCAGCCGCGTCAGCAGCGCGACCGGGCGGCGGGCGGCGCGGGCGGCCTGAAGGGTTTCGAGGGTTTCCGGCGTCACGTCAGCGGTTCCACGAAGACCTTCAGCTTGCCGCCGCAGGCCAGGCCCACCTCCCAGGCGCGCTCGTCGGTGATGCCGAAGTCGAGCAACTGCGGCGCGCCGGTCTCCATGACCTGCTTGGCCACGTCCGCGACCGCGCCCTCGATGCAGCCGCCCGAGACCGAGCCCGCAAGCCGTCCCGTCCCCGTCACCGCCAGGCGGGAGCCGGCGGGGCGGGGCGAGGAGCCCCAGGTCTCGACGACGGTCGCCAACGCCACGCGCTCGCCCTCGGCCCGCCAGGCGCGAGCGGTCTCCAGGATGTCCTCGCTGCCGCTCATGCCGATCCTCCTCTGTTGGGCGCGGGTGCCGAGAGGGTGGCGACCAGGGCCCTAAGGCTGTTCAGGTTATGCACTTGGCGATGCTCGTGCACGTGGGGGAGGAGGGCCCTTATGCCGGCGGCGCGGGGCTGGAACCCGGCATAGCGGAGCAACGGGTTCAGCCAGATCAAGCGGCGGCAGGAATGGGAGAGGCGCTCGGCAGCTTCGGAAAGCCCTTCCGCCCCGCCGCGGTCGAGGCCATCGGTGATGAGCAGCACGACCGCGCCCTGGCCGAGGACACGCCGGGCCCAGAGGCGGTTGAAGCGGTCCAGCGCCTCCCCGATGCGGGTGCCGCCCGACCAGTCGGGCAGGATGTGGGAGACGGCCTGGAAGGCCACCTCCGGGTCCCGGTTCCGCAGCGCCCGCGTGATGTTCGTCAGCCGCGTGCCGAAGACGAAACTGTGGACACGCGCCCGGTGGTTCGCGACCGCGTGGAGGAAATGCAGCAGGATCTGCGCGTAATGCGCCATGCTTCCCGAGACGTCGCAGAGCAGCACGAGTGGCGGTGGCTGGGTCACGCGGCGGCGGCGGGAGATGGAGGCGATCTCCCCGCCCATCCGCATGGAGGCGCGGATCGTGGCCCGAAGGTCCGTCCGCGGGCCGCTTGGGTCCGGGCGGAAGCGGCGGGTGGGGCGCTCGGCCAGCGGCAGGACGAGGCGGCGAATCTCGCGCTTGGCCTCGGCCAGTTCCTCGGCCGTCATGGATTCGAAGTCGAGCCGGGCCAGCCGCTCGCGCTCGCTGACGGCCAGGGCCGCGCCCTCCCGGGTCTCGGGCTCGGCCGCGGGCGGGGCGGGGGGCGACGCGCCGGGCATGGCGTCCGAGACGCGCCGGGCGGCGGGGGGAAGGCTCTCGGGCGGCGGCTCGTCCGGGTTAAAGGCGCCGAGCGGCGCCTCGGGGTTGCGCCAGAAGAGGTCGAAGGCGGCGTCGAACACCTCGAAATGCTCGCGCCGGTGGATCATCGTTGCCCGTAGCGCCGCGCGGAAGGCAGCGCGGTCGGCCAGGGGTACGTGGCCCAGGGCTTCGGCCGCGCCGAGCGTCTCCGCGGGGCCGACCGGGACCCCGGCGCGGCGCAGCACCCGGCCAAAGGCGATGAGGTTCGGCGCGAGGGCCCCCTCGCTCAAGAGCCGGCCTCGTGGGCCTCCTCCACGCGGCGGGCCAGCTCGGCGCCGCGCAGGCGGGCGATGTCGTCCTGGTACTTCAGCAGCACGCCGAGCGTGGCCTCGGCCGTGGCGGGCTCCAGCTCGCGCTTGTCGAGCGCGGTCAGGGCGCGCGCCCAGTCGATGGTCTCGGCGACCCCGGGCGGCTTGAAGAACTCGTCCCCGCGCAGCCCCTGGGCAAAGGCGACCACCTGAGCCGAGAGCGCGGCCGGCACTTCGGGCGCCCGGCGGGCGAGGATGGCGCGCTCCCGTCCCGCATCCGGGTAATCCACCCAGTGGTAGAGGCAGCGGCGCCGGATGGCGTCGTGCACCTCCCGCGTGCGGTTGGAGGTGATGACCACCACGGGCGGCGTTTCGGCGCGGATGGTGCCCAGTTCCGGCACCGTCAGCTGGAAATCAGCCAGGATCTCGAGCAGGAAGGCCTCGAAGGGCTCGTCCGCGCGGTCCAACTCGTCGATCAGCAACAGGGCGGGGCTGCCCTCGATCGCTTGCAGCAACGGCCGGGCCTCGAGGAAGCGGCGGTCGTAAAGGCCGCGCTCCAGCCCCTGCCGCTCCGACACCCCCGCGCTCTCGGCCAGGCGGATCGCCATCAGCTGGCGGGCATGGTTCCACTCATAGGCGGCGGAGGAGAGGTCCATCCCGTCGTGGCACTGCAGCCGCACCAGGCGGCGCGGAAGCTGGGCCGCCAGCACCTTGGCGATCTCGGTCTTGCCGGTGCCGGGCTCCCCCTCCAGCAGGAGGGGGCGGCCCATGGTGAGGGCGAGGTGGACCGTGGTGGCCAGTGCTCTGTCCGCGACGTAGCCGCCGGCCTCCAGCAGCGCCTGGGTCGCGGCGACGCTGGCGGGAAGGGGCGGCGCGCTGCTCTCGGCCAAGCCGCTCAGCCGAGCACGAAGAGCAGCATCAGGATGCCGAGGAAGATGGCGCCCCCGATCCAGAGCGTGATGGGCAGGCCCATCGGCTCGCGCGGGATGGCGTCCAGCGTCTCCCAGATGCTGCGCTTGGCATTGGCCGGGCGCAGGGCCGCGGTCGCGGTGCGGCCGACCGCGATCGGAGCGCCGTCCGGGCGCGGAATGGTCGGGACGGTGTCGGTGCTGGCCATGTTCCCCGTTGCGGTCGTATGGGCGGTGGCAGCCGAGGGCGTGGCCAGGTGGCTCACGCCGGTCTGGGTGCCGGGAATTACCTCGTCGAGGGGTTCAACGGCGGGGGCGGGCGCAAGCTGCGCCGCGAAGCGGTCGAAGAACTGGTCGGCCATCTGGCGGGCCGTGCTGTCCACCAGCCGGGCGCCGAGCTGGGCCATCTTGCCGCCGACCTGCGCCTTCACGGCGTAGTTCAGCGTGGTGGTGGAAGGGCCTTCCTCGACCAGCGACACGTCCGCGCCTCCGCGGGCGAAGCCCATGGCGCCGCCGGAGCCCTCGCCGGTGATGGTGTAGCCCTCGGGCGGACGGATGTTCGTCAGCGTCACCTTGCCACCGAACTTGGCGGACATGGGGCCGATGCGGACGGCCACCTTGGCCGCGAAGCTGTCGTCCCCGGTGCGCTCCACCGACTCACAGCCGGGAATGGAGGCCTGGAGGACGGAGGGGTCGTTCAGCGCCTCCCAGACGCGCTGCCGCGGCGCCTCGATCAGGCGGCTCCCCGTCATGTCCATCAGGCGTGCTCCGTGTCTGCCATGCGTTGTCGACGTGCTCCGTCGCCGCGCAAGCTAGGGGCAGAGCGGGCGCGGGGAAAGGCCCCGGGGGAGAAGCGGCCAGCCATTTGAGCGGGGCGGGGCGGCCCTGCGGCCGCGCGTCTGGCCGGCTCGAAGGGCCGATGATAGCCTTCCTCGTGACAAAGGTGCCGCCAGGCGGCCCCCGCGCCGCGACGGGCGAGGGGCCGGGCCGGCGGCCCCATTCCGGGAGGTGCGGATGCCCTACGTGATTGGTGAAGACCTGCCGGAGGCGCCGGCCGGCGCCCGCTTCCGCGCCCTGCTGGAGCGCCCTGGCATCCTCCGCCTGCCCGGCGCGCATACGGGCATGGCAGCCCTGCTGGCCAAGGGTGCCGGGTTCGAGGCGCTCTACATGTCCGGCGCCGCCATGTCGGCCAATATGGGCCTGCCGGACCTGGGGATGATCACGGTGGACGATGTCTGCTGGTACATCCGCCAGGTGGCCCGCGCCTCCGCCCTGCCGGTGCTGGTGGACGGCGACACCGGCTACGGCGAGGCGCTGAACGTCATGCACATGGTCCGCGCCTTCGAGGAGGCGGGGGCGGCAGCCGTTCATCTCGAGGACCAGCTTCTGCCGAAGAAGTGCGGCCACCTCAACGACAAGAAGCTCGCTGATCCCCACGACATGGCCGCCAAGGTCGCCGCCGCCCGCAAGGCGCGGCGCCACCTCTACGTCATCGCCCGCACGGATGCCGCCGCGAGCGAGGGGATGGACGGGGCAGTCGCGCGGGCGAAGCTCTACATCGAGGCCGGCGCCGACGCGATCTTCCCGGAGGCTCTGGTGACCGCCGAGATGTTCCGCGAGTTCGCCCGCCGCATGCCCGGCGTGAAGCTGCTGGCCAACATGACCGAGTTCGGCCGCACGCCCTTCTTCACGGACCGCGAGTTCGAGGAGATGGGTTACGCGATGGTGATCTGGCCGGTCTCTGCCCTGCGGGTCGCCAACAAGGCGATGGAGGAACTCTACGCCGCCATCAACCGTGACGGCGGCACGCACCGCATGGTGGACCGGATGCAGACCCGCGCCGAACTCTACCAGACGATCCGCTACCACGAGTACGAGGCCCTGGACGCGACGCTGGTGAAGACCGTGATCCCCGAGGGGATGCCTCAGCGCGAGTCCGAGGGGGCCGCCCGCTGATGCTGCGCCGGTCCCTGCTGGGCCTCCTCGCCCTCTCTCCCGCCGCGGCGCTGGCGCAGGATGGGCCCCAGCCAAAGCTGCCGACGGAACCGCTGGTGATCGTCACGCGCGACGGGAAGCGCCACGAGTTCCAGGTGGAGATGGCGCTGGACCCGCAGCAGCAGACGGTGGGGCTGATGTTCCGGCCCACGGTCGGGCCGAACGAGGGGATGCTCTTCGACTGGGGCCAGCCGCGCGAGAGCAGCATGTGGATGCGCAACACCATCGCCTCCCTCGACATGGTGTTCATTACCCAGAACGGTACGATCTTGCGCATTGCCGAGCGCACGGTGCCGCGCAGCCTTGCCACGGTCAGCTCCAACGGGCCGGTGCGGGCGACGCTGGAGCTGGCGGCGGGCACGGCCGAGCGGCTTGACATCCGTGTGGGCGACAAGGTCGAGCAGCGCATCTTCGGGACCGCGCGCTAGAGCGGCAGGAGGAGGGTTTCCCCGAAGCGCGGCACGACGAAGTCGCCGGCATCCAGTCCGGCGGCCTCGCGCGCGGCGGCCAGCGCCCGGGGCGGCTCCTCGATTCCTTCCTGCGTCAGCTTGAAGGTCCCGAAATGCATGGCGACGGCCGTTCGGACCTGCAGGTCCGCTCGGGCTCGCACCGCCTCCTCCGGGTTCATGTGGACGGCGCGCATGAACCAGCGGGGCTCGTAGGCGCCGATGGGGATGAGGCCGATGCCGAAGGGGCCGAGTTCAGTGCCGACCTCGGCGAGGTGCCCGCCATAGGCCGTATCCCCTGCGAAAAGGATCGAGCCCGCCGGTGTGCGGATGGCGAAGCCGCCCCAGAGTGAGTGACCGCGGTCGCGGATGCCGCGGGCGGAGAAGTGGCGGGCGGGAATATAGATGACCGTCGCGGCGCCAACCTGCGCCTCCCCCCACCAGTCCAGTTCCTCCGCGCCGGGGATGCTGTTGCGCGCGAGGATGGGGGCGTTGTCGAGGCCGGTGATGATCCGCGGCCCGCGAAGCTTGCGGAGGGTCGCGACATCCATGTGGTCGTAGTGGTTGTGCGAGACGAGCACGGCGTCCAACGGCGGCAGGGCCTCCAGCGCGAGGCCTGGGGCGCGGGCGCGGCGGGGCCCGAGGAAGGTGAAGGGGCTGCACCGCTCGGACCAGACGGGATCAGTCAGCAGGGTAGGGCCGCCGGCGATACGGATGAGGAACGTCGAGTGGCCGACGAAGGTGACGGCCGCGTGGCCGGGCGGGGGCTCGGCAGCGGGCGGCTGCGGCGGGTCGCGCACCTCCCGCGGCCAGGGGGTGCCGGAGCCTTCCCGCATCATGCGCCAGACCTGGCCGAGCGGCTGGCCGGAGGGTCCGCCGTCGGGGTTGAGGAAGCGCCCCTCGGCGTCCCGCCGGGCGGGCGCGCGGCTCAAGCCTTCACCTTCACGCCCAGCTCGCCGGCCATGTCGAGGGCGAACTGCCAGGCGACCCGGCCGGAGCGGGAGCCGCGGGTGATCGTCCACTCCTTCGCGCGCGCCAGCAGCGCCTCCGTCTCGATCGGCAGGCCCAGCGCCTTCGCGTAGCCCTCGACCATCGCGAAATAGGTCGGCTGGTCGCAGTTGTGGAAGCCGATCCAGAGGCCGAAGCGGTCGGAGAGGGAGACCTTCTCCTCCACCGATTCGCTCGCGTGGATAGCGCGCTGCTGCTCATTCTCGATCATGTCGCGGGGCATCAGGTGGCGGCGGTTGGAGGTGGCGTAGAAGACCACGTTCTCCGGCCGCCCGGCGATGCCGCCATCGAGCACCGACTTCAGGGCCTTGTAGTCGGCATCCTCGCGCTCGAAGGAGAGGTCGTCGCAGAACACCAGCACGCGGCGCGGCTGCTCGCGCAGGATCTCCAGCAGCTCGGGCAGGGTGGAGATGTCCTCCCGCGCGATCTCGATCAGCGCGAGGCTGCCCTTGATCTCCTCGTTCGCCTGGGCATGGGCGGCCTTCACGAGCGAGGACTTGCCCATGCCGCGGGCGCCCCAGAGCATGGCGTTGTTGGCAGGCAGGCCGCGGGCGAAGCGGAGCGTGTTCTCCAGGAGAAGGCGCTTCTGCTGCTCCACCCCCTGGAGCAGGGAGATGTCCACCGCGGAGACCCGGCGCACGGGCGCGAGGCGCGGGCGAGGCGTGGGGTGCCAGATGAAGGCATCCGCGCCGACGAGCCGGGCCTGGGGCGCGGGCGGGGGGGCCATGCGCTCCAGCGCCTCCGCGATGCGGGTGAGGAGGGCTTCTTCCATCGGGCTTCCTGGGGTGTTTCCGGGCGGGGCGCTCCCGGCGCGCTTGACGCGGGGGGGCGGGCGGCTAGTTTCCGCCCCTCTTCGCACCCACAACGCCCGGACGGAAGCCCAGCCCCATGTTCATCTCCCCGGCCTTCGCGCAGGACGCGGCCGCTGGCGGCGCCGCCGGCATGCTGATGCAGTTCGCGCCGCTGCTGCTCATCTTCGGCGTCTTCTACTTCATCCTCATCCGCCCCCAGCAGAAGAAGATGAAGGAGCACCGCGACATGCTCACCCAGCTGAAGCGCGGGGACCGCGTGGTCACGGGCGGCGGCATGGTCGCCAAGATCACGAACGTGAAGGAGGGCTCGGACGAGATCGAGGCCGAGATCGCCCCCAACGTGCGCGTGACCATCGTGCGGACGACGATCGGTAGCGTGATCCGCCCGCAGGCCGCCAACGATGCGGCGCCCGCCAAGGTCTGATCGCGGGATCACCGATGCGCGAAGGGCGCCGCGGGGAGGACCCGCGGCGCCCTTCGTCTTTTCGGCCCGTGGTTCGGGCGGGGGCCTCAGGCGGTCTGGCCGGAGGTCAGCCCCTTGTCGAGCAGGGAGGCGACGAACTCCCAGTTCACGAGCTTGTCGAGCCAGTTGGTGAGGTAGTCCGGCCGCCGGTTGCGGAAGTCGAGGTAGTAGGAGTGCTCCCAGACGTCCACGCCGAGCAGCGGCGTGCCCTCGCCGGTCGCGATGGGGTTGGAGCCGTTCGGGGTCTTGGTGATCTTCAGCTTGCCGGAGGCATCCTGGATCAGCCAGGCCCAGCCCGAGCCGAACTGCGTCACGCCGGCCTGCTTGAAGTCGTCCTTGAACTTCTGGAGCCCGCCGAGATCGCTCTCGATCTTGGAGGCCAGCGCACCTGGGATCTTGTCGTCGCCGCCCTGGGGCGACATCACCTGCCAGAACAGAAGGTGGTTCCAGTGCTGGCCGGCCTGGTTCAGCACGGGCAGCCCGTCCGCCCCGGCCTTGCCGGCCTCGGCCACGATCTGCTCAAGCGTCTTGCCCTGCAGGCCCTTGCTCTCGATCAGGCCGTTGAGCGCCGTGACATAGGCCTGGTGGTGCTTGCCGTGGTGCAGCTCCAGCGTCTCCTGCTGCATGCCGCGGGCCGCGAGCGCGCCGGGATCATAGGGCAGGGGGGGAAGGCTGAAGGCCATAGGCATCTCCTTTTGGTGAGTCGGCGCGCACTGTCGCGCTTGTGAGCGCCCCGGCCAAGGGAGGGGGGCGTCACGCCGGCGCGAGACATGGGAGGCCGGGCCGCGCTTGCCAGCGGGGGGCGGGCGGGCCAATTCGCGCCGATGGACCGAAACCCTGACCTTCCGGGCCTCGCCGCCTTCGCCCGGCAGCACGATCCCGACCGCTTCCTCTGTGCCCTCTTCGCGCCGCCGGCGGAGCGGGAGACGATCTTCACCCTTATCGCCTTCAACCACGAGCTGGCGCGCGCGCGCGAGGCGGCGCGGGAACCGATGATGGCGATGATCCGCCTGCAATGGTGGCGCGAGGTGGTAGAGGAGGCCACCGTCGGCGCCTCACCGCGTCGGCACGAGGTAGCAGCGCCCCTTTCCGCGGCCATCCGGGAGGGCCGGCTGGAACCCGCGGCCCTGCTGGCGATGGTGGAGGGGCGCGAGATGGAGGAAGTCGGGGAGGACGCCGTGCCGCTGGCGGAGCGGATGCGAGCCACGGCCGGGGTGATGGCCGCAGAGACGGGACGGGTGCTCGGGGCGGCCGAGGCCTTCATGACGGGGCTGCGGCAGGTCGGCACGGCCTACGGGATCGGCGGCACGCTCCGGAGCCTCGCCGCGCTGGCGGCCCAGAAGCGCGGCCCCCTGCCGCCCCATGCAGAACCCGCGGAGGCTGCGCGAGCGCTCGCGCGGGACGGGCTCAACCTGCTGGAAGCGGGGCGCAGGGGCCTGGCATCGCTTCCTGCTCGCGCGGTGGCCGCGGCCCTCCCAGGCGTGCTTGCCGGGCGGGACCTGCGGCATGTTCTCTCGCCTGCCTGGCAGCCGGGTGCGGAACCCGGCCCGCGCGGGCTGGGCGACCGCTTGGTCGTGACCTGGGCGGGGTGGCGGGGGAGAGCCTGAGGCGCCTCAGGCCCGCTTGCGGCGCTTGGCCGGCGCCGCAACGGGCCGCCCGGCCAGGAGCGGGGCCAGGAAGCGACCGGTATGGCTCTCCGAGTTGGCTGCCACCTCTTCCGGGGTGCCCTCCGCCACGATCCTGCCGCCGCCGTCGCCGCCTTCCGGACCCATGTCGAGCAGCCAGTCGGCGGTCTTGATGACCTCTAGGTTGTGCTCGATGACCACGACCGTGTTGCCCTGGGCAACGAGGGCGTGCAGCACCTCCAGCAGCTTGCGCACGTCCTCGAAGTGCAGGCCGGTGGTCGGTTCGTCGAGGATGTAGAGGGTGCGGCCGGTGGCGCGGCGGGAGAGCTCCTTCGCCAGCTTGATGCGCTGCGCCTCGCCGCCCGAGAGGGTGGTGGCCTGCTGGCCGAGATGGATGTAGCCGAGGCCGACCTCGCTCAGCACCTTCAGCTTGTCGCGGATGGCCGGGACGGCGGAGAAGAACTCCAGCCCCTCGTCCACGGTCATGTCGAGCACGTCCGAGATGGACTTGCCGCGGAACTTCACCTCCAGCGTCTCGCGGTTGTAGCGCTTGCCCTTGCAGGTGTCGCAGGTGACGTAGACGTCGGGGAGGAAGTGCATCTCGATCTTGAGGAGGCCGTCGCCGCCGCAGGCCTCGCAGCGGCCGCCCTTCACGTTGAAGGAGAAGCGACCGGACTTGTAGCCGCGGGCGCGGCTGTCCGGGAGCTCAGCGAACCAGTCGCGGATGGGGGCGAAGAGGCCCGTATAGGTCGCGGGGTTCGAGCGGGGCGTGCGGCCAATCGGCGACTGGTCGATGTCGATGATCTTGTCGAGGTGCTCCAGCCCCTCCAGCCGTTCGTGCGGCGCGGGGACGGTGCCGGCCCCCATCAGGCGGCGGGCTGCGGCCTTGTAGAGGGTCTCGATCACCAGCGTGGACTTGCCGCCGCCCGACACGCCCGTGACGCAGGCGAAGGTGCCGATGGGCAGCGAGGCCGTGACGTTCTTCAGATTGTTGCCGCTGGCGCCGACCACGCGGAGCTGGCGCTTGGGATCCGACGCGCGGCGTGTCTCCGGCACAGGGATGGAGCGGCGGCCGGACATGTAGGCGCCGGTGATGCTGTCCGGGTTGGCCGCGACCTCCGCGGGCGTGCCGTGGGCGATGATGCTCCCGCCGCCCTTGCCGGCCGTGGGGCCGATATCCACGAGGTAGTCGGCGGCGCGGATCGCGTCCTCGTCATGCTCCACCACCAGCACGGTGTTGCCGATGTCGCGGAGGCGGCGGAGGGTACCGAGCAGACGCTCGTTGTCGCGCTGGTGCAGGCCGATGGAGGGCTCGTCCAGCACGTAGAGCACACCCGTCAGGCCGCTGCCGATCTGGGAGGCAAGGCGGATGCGCTGGCTCTCGCCGCCCGAGAGGGTGGCGCTGCCGCGGGCGAGAGTGAGGTAATCGAGGCCCACATCCACGAGGAAGCGCAGGCGGTCGTTGATCTCGCGCAGAATCCGTCGGGCGATCTCCTGGCGCTGCGGCGTGAGTTGGTCGTAGACGCCGGCGAACCACTCCATGGCCTTGCGGATGGAGAGGTCCGAGGATTCCGCGATGTTGAGGCCGGCCACCTTCACGGCCAGGGCCTCCGGCTTCAGGCGGGCGCCCTTGCAGACATGACAGGGGCGCTGCGACTGGTAGCGGCTGAGGTCTTCGCGGATCCAGGGGTTGTCGGTCTCGCGCAGGCGGCGCTCGAGGTTGGGGATGACGCCCTCGAAGGGCTTCTTCACCTCGTAGGCGCGCAGGCCGTCCTTGTAGCGGAGGGTGATGACCTCCTTCGTGCCCTCAAGGATCGCGTCCCGCACGGGGCGGGCGAGGTCCGCCCAGGGCGTGTTCGTCGACACCTTGAAGTGCCGCGCCAGGCTGTCGAGCGTCTGGTCGTAGTAGGGGGAGGAAGCACCGCCGGCCCAGGCGGCCACGGCCCCCTCGGCGATGGACTTGGCATCGTCGGGCACCACCAGGGCGGCGTCGAAGAAGGTCTCGCTGCCGAGGCCGTCGCAGGCGGGGCAGGCGCCCTGGGGGGAGTTGAAGGAGAATAGGCGGGGCTCGATCTCCTCGATGGTGAAGCCGGACTCCGGGCAGGCGAAGCGGGAGGAGAAGACGGTCCGCTCCCCGGTGTCGGCGCCTTCGAGGTAGACGACGCCGTCGGAGAGACCGAGGGCCATCTCGAAGCTGTCGGCCAGGCGCTGGGCGGCGCCTTCGCGGACCACGACGCGGTCCACAACCGCCTCGATATCGTGCTTCTTCTTCTTGTCCAGCGCCGGCACCTCGTCGATGCGGAGGAGGGCGCCGTTCACCTTCACCCGCTCGAAGCCGCGGCGCTGGAGCTCGGCCAGCTCCTTCTTCCACTCGCCCTTCTTACCGCGGGCGACGGGGGCGAGGATGAGCAGGCGCGTGCCCTCGGGCATGGCCATGACCCGGTCCACCATCTGGGAGACGGTCTGGGCCTCGATCGGCAGGCCCGTGGTGGGGGAGTAGGGGATGCCGACGCGCGCCCAGAGGAGGCGAGTGTAGTCCGCGATCTCGGTCACCGTGCCCACTGTGGAGCGCGGGTTATGGGAGGTGGTCTTCTGCTCGATCGAGATGGCCGGGGAGAGGCCCTCGATGCTGTCCACGTCAGGCTTCTGCTGCAGCTCCAAGAACTGGCGGGCATAGGCCGAGAGGCTCTCGACGTAACGGCGCTGGCCCTCGGCGTAGATCGTATCGAAAGCCAGGGAGGACTTGCCCGAGCCCGAGACGCCCGTGATGACCGTCAGCGTCCCCTTGGGGAGGTCGAGGTCGATGTTCTTGAGGTTGTGCTGCCGGGCCCCCCGGATGCGGATATGGCCGCCGGTGCCGATCTCCAGGCTGCCGCGCTTGGCCAGGCGGTTGGCGCCCGTCAGGTTCGAGCCAGGCAGGTTCGAGGCATTCTCGGGCAGGCTGTCGGGCAAGGGAACGGGGCCTCTGTTCGCATTGTGTTCTTGGGTATGTGCCACCATATAATGGTGACGGGAAGGGGTCGCCGGGGGGCGCCCCTGCCCAGGCCTCTCCGGGGGCCGGCTTTGTCACCCCCTAAGGGGTGGCCTCGCCGGCCCCCGGAGGGTAGCTTCGTCGGCTCGTGCGCGAATCCCAAGGGGATTTTGCGGCTGCGGAGAATGTTGAAGGATTCGGTGGCGGCGCGGGCCGCCGGGTCCATAGAAGGTTTCGGCCGGGCTCGCCCGGCCTTTCGAGGATGTGGGTAGAATGGCCGGCAGCGTCAACAAGGCGATCATCCTGGGGCGCCTGGGAAAGGACCCGGAGGTCCGCAACTTCCAGAACGGCGGCAAGGTCGTGAACCTCACGGTCGCGACGAGCGAGCGCTACAAGGACCGCGAGGGCAACCAGCAGGAGCGGACGGAGTGGCACAAGGTGGCCATCTTCAACGAGAAGCTGGGTGAGATCGCCGAGCGCTATCTGAAGAAGGGCAGCGAGGTCTATCTCGAGGGCCAGATCGAAACGCGGAAGTACCAGGGCCAGGACGGGCAGGACCGCTACTCCACCGAGATCGTGCTGCGCCAGTTCCGGGGCGAGCTGACGCTGATCGGCGGCCGCGGCCAGGGCGGCGGCGGCGACGAGGCCGGCGGCGGCTACGGCGGGGACCGCGCCGAGCGCGGGGGCGGCTACGGCGGCGGTTCCTCGGGCGGCGGCTTTGGCGGGCGCGGCGGCTCCTCGGGCGGGGCTTCCAAGCCGGCGCGGAGCGGCGGCGCCGGCGGCGGCGGGTGGGACGCGCCGAAGGCCGACCTCGACGACGACATCCCCTTCTGAGCGCCCCCCCAGGCGATCCCTCTCTGATCTTTCTGGATACCAATAAGTGAGCGATACCGAGAGCGGCGGCCCCTCCGACGAGCGGGCCCCGGACGAGACGCGGCCGGTGACGATCGAGGCGGAGATGCGCCGCTCCTACCTCGATTACGCGATGAGCGTGATCGTCTCCCGCGCGCTGCCGGACGCGCGGGACGGGCTGAAGCCTGTGCACCGGCGCATCCTGTTCGCGATGAACGAGAACGGCTTCACGGCCGACAAGCCCTACAAGAAGTCGGCCCGCGTGGTCGGCGACGTCATGGGTAAGTACCACCCGCACGGCGACAGCGCGATCTACGACGCCATGGTGCGGATGGCGCAGCCCTTCGCCATGCGCGTGCCGCTGATCGACGGGCAGGGCAACTTCGGCAGCATGGACGGCGATCCGGCGGCCGCCATGCGCTACACCGAGGCGCGGCTGGCGAAGTCCGCTGCGGCGCTGCTGGCGGGGATCGACGAGGACACGGTTGATTTCCAGCCCAACTACGACGAGAGCGCGGAGGAGCCGCGCGTTCTCCCGGCGGCCTATCCGAATCTTCTCGTCAACGGCTCGAACGGCATCGCGGTCGGGATGGCGACGAACATCCCGCCGCACAACCCCGGCGAGGTGATCGACGCGACGCTCGCGATGATCGCCGATCCGGAGGTGACGCTCGAGCGGCTAATGGAGATCATGCCGGGGCCGGACTTCCCGACGGGCGGCCTGATCCTCGGGCGCGCCGGCATTCGCGCGGCTTTCGAGACGGGGCGGGGCTCCATTCCCGTGCGCGCGCGCTGTGAGATCGAGGACATGCGCGGCGGGCGGCAGGCGATCGTCGTCTCCGAGGTGCCGTACCAGGTGAACAAGGCGACGCTGATCGAGCGCATCGCGGAACTGGCGCGCGCGAAGCAGGTCGAGGGCATCTCCGACCTGCGGGACGAGAGCGACCGTGACGGGATGCGGATCGTGATTGAGGTGAAGAAGGACGCGACGGCGGAGGTGGTGCTGAACCAGCTCTACCGCTTCACGAACCTGCAGACCTCCTTCCCCGTGAACTTCCTCGCACTCGACGACGGCACGCCCCGGCAGATGGGGCTGCGCGACGCGCTGCAGGTGTTCATCCGCTTCCGCGAGGAGGTGATCACCCGCCGCAGCCGCTTCCGGCTGAGCAAGGCGCGGGACCGCGGGCACATCCTGATCGGCCTGGCCATCGCGGTGGCCAATATCGACGAGGTGATTCGCGTCATCCGCGCGAGCCCGGACGCCGCCGCGGCGCGCGAGGCCCTGATGGCGACCGACTGGCCGGCGGGCGACGTCGGCGCGCTGCTGGCGCTGGTGGACGATGCCGGCAACATCGTGACCGGCGACACGGTGCGCCTCACCGAGGCGCAGGCGCGCGGCATCCTGGAGCTGACGCTGCGGCGCCTGACCGGGCTCGAGCGCGAGAAGATCATCCAGGAGCTGGACGAGATCGCGGCCAGCATCCGCGAGCTGCTGGACATCCTCTCCTCCCGCCCGCGGCGGCTGGAGTTGATGGCGCAGGAGCTGGCCGAGGTGCGGGCGCAGATCGCGGTACCGCGGTTGACCTCCATCCTCGACGGCGTGTCGGACCAGGACGACGAGAGCCTGATCGAGCCAGGGCTGATGGTCGTGACGATGACGCGGGACGGCTACGTCAAGCGCACGCCGCTCGAGACCTTCCGCGCGCAGAACCGGGGCGGTCGTGGGCGCAGCGCGGCCGGCACGCGCGAGGACGACGTCGTCATCCGCAGCTTCAACGCGCACACGCACCAGCACGTGCTGTTCTTCACCAGCCGCGGCATCGCCTTCCGCGAGAAGATCTGGCGGCTGCCGGAGGCAGGTCCGACGGCGCGCGGCCGCTCGCTGCGCCAGCTTCTCCAGCTGCAGGACGGCGAGACGGTGACGGCGGTGCTGCCGCTGCCGCAGGACGAGAGCCTGTGGGAGAACCTGCACCTCGTCTTCGCGACGGAGTGCGGCAATGTGCGGCGCAACCGCCTGTCCGACTTCCGCAACGTGCGGGCGGCGGGGCTGATCGCGATGAAGCTCGACGAGGGCGACAGCCTGGTGGGCGTGCAGACCTGCCGGGAAGGCGACGACATCCTGCTGGCGACGCGCCTCGGCCGCGCCATCCGCTTCACGGCGGAGGAGGGCGTGCTGCGCGTCTTCGCCGGGCGTGACTCGACGGGCGTGCGCGGCATCAAGCTCGTGGGCAAGGGGGATGCGGTGATCGCACTCTCGGTGCTGCGGAACGTGCCGGCGACGCCGGGCGAGCGGACGGCCTATCTCAAGCTCGCGGCGGCGAAGCGACGGGCCCAGGGGGAGCAGGTGGGGGACCCGGCCGGGGAGGCTGGCGCCGAGGAGCCAACGCCCGTTGCTGAGGAAGGCGAGGAGGCCACCGAGGAGGTGGCGCTCAGCGCCGAGCGGACAGAGGAGCTGGAGCGGGCCGAGGAGATCCTGCTGGTCGTGACCGATACCGGCTTCGGCAAGCGCGCCTCGGCCTATGAGTACCGTCGTAGCGGGCGCGGCGGGCAGGGCATCTCGAGCATTCCGCTCGGGCGTAACAAGGGCCACGCGGCGGTCGCAACCTTCCCGGTTCGGCAGGGCGATGACGTGATGCTGGTGACCGACAACGGCCGCCTGATCCGCCTGCCCGCCGACCAGGTGCGGGTGATGGGCCGCGGGGCAGCGGGCGTCACCCTCTTCCGCCTGGACAAGGGAGAGGCGGTGACCTCCTGCTTCCCGGTGGTCGATGACGGGGTGGTCGTCGGCGATGCCTGAGCGGATCGGGGTCTATCCCGGCACCTTCGACCCTGTGACGAACGGGCATATCGACGTGATCCAGCGGGCCGCGCGCCTGCTGGACCGACTGGTGATCGGGGTGGCCATGAACGCCGGCAAGGGCCCGATCTTCCCGATCGAGGAGCGGGTGGAGCTGGTGCGGGCGGAGACGGACAGCATCTCCACCGCTACGGGCACTGCCATCGAGGTGGTGCCCTTCGCGGGGCTGCTCGTCACCTTCGCGCGCGAGCACGGGGCCGGGATGATCGTGCGCGGCCTGCGCGCGGTCTCAGACTTCGACTACGAGGTGCAGATGGCCGGCATGAACCGGCGGTTGGACAACGGGGTCGAAACCGTCTTCCTCATGGCCAGCGAGACGAACCAGTTCATCTCCTCCTCCTTCGTGAAGGAGATCGCGCGCCTGGGGGGAGACATTTCGAGCTTCGTGCCCCAATTGACGCATGAGCGCACGCTCGCCCGCGTCCGCCCCGCCTGAACGGCGGGGCAACACGCCAACCATCCGGGAAGCCAAGGCCATGCAGCGCCGGACCTTGATCGCCACCTCGATCGCCACCGCCACGGGAGCCATGATGAGCGACGCCACCACCAATGAGGCCGAGGCCCAGGCCAATGCCGACAACACCCTCTATCTCGACCTGAAGGACGGGCGGGTGACGATCGAGCTGCGGCCGGATCTCGCGCCGAAGCATGTGGAGCGCATCAAGACGCTCTCCGCGCAGGGCTTCTACGACAACACCCCCTTTCACCGCGTGATCGAGGGCTTCATGGCCCAGGGCGGCGATCCCACGGGCACGGGCACGGGCGGCAGCCAGCTTCCCAATGTTCCCGCGGAGTTCTCGCCCCCGGCCAAGGCGCGCTTCCTGCGCGGCACCTGCGGCATGGCGCGCTCGGGCGACCCGAACAGCGCGAACAGCCAGTTCTTCATCATGTTCGGGCCTTACCCGAGCCTCGACGGCCAGTACACGATCTGGGGGCGCGTCACCTCCGGCATGGAGATCGTGGACAAGATCAAGCGTGGCAGCGGCAGCAACGGCCAGGTGCAGAACCCCGATCGCATCGTGAAGATGCGCCCGGCGGGCGTGGCCTGAGCGGCGCATTGCTGACACTGTCTTGACAGCAGGGGCGCGCGCTTCCCATAGGAGCGGCGGCGCGCGCCTGTAGCTCAGTCGGTAGAGCACGAGACTTTTAATCTTGGGGTCCTGGGTTCGAGCCCCAGCGGGCGCACCAAGACACGGCCTTCATGCGAGGCCCACTTCCTCCTGCCGTCGCTTGTCGAGCTCCTCGCCGTAGCGGCGGAGAACGAAGGTGGCGGTCAGCAGCCCCAGCACACGCCGACTCTCCACGCCGTCGATTACGGCCATGGCCTCAGCCTCCGCGGCGTCGAAGGCGGCCATGGCCTCCTTCGCGTTCATGGCAGGCAACAGCGCGGCCTCGCGATGGTGCAGGATCGTCGCGAGGGGTTCCGTCTCATCCGGCGCAGCATGGGCCTCGGCGACCAGGACAATGCCGGCGTAGCGACCAGCCTCGTCGAGGGCGATGACGCGCTCGGCGGAGCCGAGGGGGAAGTCACGGCGGAAGGCGCTGATGCGGGTGTCTGCTGCGATGGTGCGGAGATCCCGCCGCATCATGCGCCCGACCGTCAGCTCCCTCAGCCAACCGACATCGTGGGCGGAGCGGATGCCCTCGCCGCGCAGGTGGAAGCGCCAGGTGGCGAAGGAGTAGCCGAAGAGGCGCCGCACCGCGAGGCCGGTGACGACGACCGCGATGAGCACGGCGCCGGCCACCTGGAAGTTGCCGGTGGTCTCGAGCGCGAGGAAGGTCATGGCGAGCGGCGCGCCGATAACGGCAGTGCCGAAGGCGCTCATCCCCACCACCGCGAGCAGGAGCGGATCGACCAGGCCGAGGCCCGCGAGGTTGATCGCGGCCGCCACGACCTTGCCGAGAAGGGCGCCGAGCAGGAGGGAGGCGAAGAACAGCCCGCCGCGGAAGCCGGCCCCGAGCGAGATCGCCGAGGCGAGGGCCTTCAGCAGGAGGAGCAGAAGGGCCGCCCGCGCCGTGCCTTCCGTGTTGAAGGCAAGGTGCAGCGCCCCGTGGCCGGCGGAGAGGACGCCAGGCGAGAGGAGGGCGAGGAGCCCGACCGCGAGGCCGCCCGCTGCGGGGCGCAGCCAGGAGGGACGGACGACGCGCTTCAGCACGGCCTCGACGAGGCTCACCCCGCGCATGAGCGCGATGGCCGCCAGCGCCGCCATCAGGGCGAGCAAGAGCGCCAGGGCGTAGCCGTCCCAGCCCGGGGAGGCGACGCCGCCGGGCTGGACGACGTAGGTCTGGCCGTGCACGAGCCGGGCAACGAGCGTCGCCACCACGGCGCTGGTAATCACCGGCGCGAGGCTGGCGATGGTATAGGTGCCGATCACCAGCTCGAACGCGTAGAAGGCGCCGGTGAGCGGGGCGTCAAAGGCCGCCGCGATGGCCCCCGCGGCGCCGCAGCCCACCAGCACCCTGAGGTCCCCACGGCGCAGGCCGAAGAGGATGCCGGTGCGCGAGGCCACGGCGCCGGCCACCTGGGTATAGCCCGCCTCAAGGCCGACCGAGGCACCAAAGCCATTTGAAACAAGGTTCTGGCCGGCGACCACGGCGCCGTCCTGCAGGGCCATGCGGCCGCCATGCAGGGCATTCGCCTCAATCGGGTCCACGGGCACGCGGGGGTGCCAGCGGGCGAGGCCGAGATTGATCAGGCCGAGGAGCAGCCCGCCGGCCGCCGGCATCAGCAGGGCGAGGTCGGGATCGATGTCTCGCAGCGCACTCAGCCCGTGCGTGACCTCCGGACCGAAGAGCAGGGTATGCAGGCCCTGGGCGATGCCGCTCATCGAGGCGGCGACCGCGCCGCTGGCGATGCCCACGACGGCGCCGAGCACCACGAGGCCCGGCTCCGTGCCCCGGATCCAGGCGCGGAGGCTGCCGAGCCCCTGGGTGAGGTGCTGCCGGCGGATCCTCATGGCCCGCCCCCGAGCAGACCCGCCATCCCCTTGGCCGCCGTGAGGAGGGCGACAAGGGCGAGTGTGGCGAGCGACACGTTCCGGTGCGCACCGCCGGCCCGGCGAAAGAGGGCGGCGCCCAGGCGCGACCCCCCGAGCATCAGGGGCATGCCCGCAAGGATCAGCACCAGCTCCCGCCGCCCCATGGCGCCGATCAGGACGAGGCTGGCAGTGGAAAGGGCAGCCGAGAAGAGGAAGAAGACCATCAGGGAGGCGCGCACCTGGACGGGCTTCAGCGGCAGGGCGAGATAGTAGGCGAGGGCCGGCGGGCCGGGCATGGCCGCCATCCCGTTAAAGAGGCCGGACAGCGCCCCGGCGGCGATGGTGGTGGCGTGTCCGGGGAGGGTTCTGAACCCGGGCGTGACGAGGAGAGCGAGCACCGCCACCCCGCAGGCCGCGGCCAGGACGAGCCGCGCCGCGTCGGCCGGCAGCCAGGCGAGGAGGAGGGTGCCGAAGGGCGAGGCAACCACCGCCCCCGCCGCGAGCCAGCGAACCGAGGGCCAGTGGCAGGTGCGCGCGGCGCCGCGGAAGTCCATCAGCCCGCCAAGGAACTGGAGCCCGGCGGCCAGCGCCACCGCCAGCAGCGGGGGTAAGGCGAGGCTCAGCAGGGGCACGGCGATGATCGCGAAGCCGAAGCCGGTGAAGCCGCGGAACAGGGCCGAGAGGGCGATGATGACCACCACGGGCCCGAGCGTGGCGAGGGACGGCATGTCCGGCGGGATGAGGCTTTCGGGCATGCGCGGCTCCGGGCGGAACGATGCGCTACGCCGATCCGCCCGCGGGGGGAAGGGTGCGGCCCTCTTCCGGCCCGCGGTCGCGCGGGCTAAGGCGGTGCCGTGACGGAAGAACCTAACACCACCGAACTGACCGTCGTCGTGCCCTGCTACAACGAGGCGGCCAATGTGGCGCCCATGGTGCAGCGGCTGGAGGCGGCCTTGCGCGGAATTGCGTGGGAAGTCGTCTTCGTGGACGACGACAGCCCGGACGGCACGATCCGCGAGGTACGCGCCATCGCGGCGCATGATCCGCGGGTGCGGGGCATCCGCCGAATCGGCCGCCGCGGCCTCGCCTCGGCCGTGACGGAGGGGGTTCTCTCCTCATCTGCGGTGCACGTTGCCGTGATCGATGGCGACCTTCAGCACGACGAGACCATCCTGCCGGCGATGCTGGCCGCCGTGCAGGGCGGCGCCGAAGTAGCGGTGGGCAGCCGCCACACGGAGGGCGGCGAGGCGGGCTCAGGCTTCTCGGCGTCCCGCGCGAAGGTGAGCGACGCCGGCACCCGGATGGCGGCCCTCCTGCTCCCGACCCCGGTTGGCGACCCCATGAGCGGCTTCTTCCTCATGCGGCAATCGCTCTTCGAGGCGATCGCGCCCAACCTTTCGAGCCGCGGGTTCAAGATCCTGCTCGACCTGCTGCTCTCGGCCAAGCGGCCGCTCCGGGTGGCGGAGGTGCCCTACCGCTTCCGGCCCCGGGTGGCAGGGGAGTCGAAGCTCGACGCCGCGGTGCTTCTCGAGTTCCTCGGCCTGTTGCTGGACAAGGCGCTGGGCGGCTGGTTGCCCTGGCGCTTCATCTCCTTCGCGGCAGTCGGGCTGATCGGCGTCGGGGTGCACCTCGCGGTGCTCGGCCTCGCTTCCCGGGTGCCGGGGATGCAGTTCGAGGTGGCGCAGTGGATGGCGACCCTCGTCGCGATGACCGCAAACTTCCTGCTGAACAACCGGATCACCTATCGTGACTCGCGGCTGAAGGGCAGACGCCTCTTGCCGGGGCTGTTGCTCTTCTATCTCGTCTGCGGGATCGGGGCGGTTGCCAATGTGGGCATCGCGGGGCTGCTGGTGCGCGAGAATCTGGCGGGCTGGGGCCTGGCCGGGGCCGCGGGCGCGCTGCTGACGGGCGTATGGAACTACGCCGTCTCCTCCACCCTCGTTTGGCGGAGCCGTTGAACCCGTGGGTTCCGGCGCTGCTGCTGCTGACGGCGGCGCGGCTGCTGGCGGCGGCGCTGCTGCCGATCTCGCCTGACGAAGCCTATTACTGGACCTGGGCGCGCGACCTTCAGGCGGGATATCTAGACCACCCGCCGATGGTGGCACTCTGGATCGCGGCCGGGACGGCGCTGGCCGGGGATCACGAGCTCGGGATACGGCTGCTCGGGCCGATCGGTCTGGTGGCGGCCTCACTCGCCGTGGCGGGGGCCGCGAATGCGCTGATGCCGGCGCGGCGGCCGGGGGTGTGGGCCGCCCTGCTGATGAGCGCCATGCCCGTGACGAATGCGGGCGCGGTGCTGATGACGCCGGACACGCCGCTTTTCGTCTTCTGGTGCCTCGCGCTCTGGGCCGCGGCGCGGCTGCACGCTTCGGGCGACGGGCGGTGGTGGCTGGCCGTGGGGGCACTCGCGGGCGCGGCGCTGGCCTCGAAATATACGGCGGCGCTGTTCGGTGTGGGGCTGGTGTTCTGGCTGCTGGCCGAACCCACTGCGCGGCGCTGGTGGCGGGACTGGCGGCTTTACGCGGGCGGGGCTCTCGCGCTGGCGCTCTTCATGCCGGTGGTCACGTGGAATGCGGCGCATGGCTGGGCCTCCTTTGCGAAGCAGGGTGGGCGGACGGGGTCGGGCGATGACCTGGAGCTTCGCTTCCTCGGCGAGCTGATCGCGGGGCAGCTCGGGCTCGCCTCGCCGGTGCTGCTCGTGCTCTGCGTCGTCGGGACCGGGGCGGCGACGGCGGCATGGCTGCGGCGGCGCGACGGCGGGGTGGGGCTGCTGGCCGCGCTGACCCTGCCGGCGGCTGCACTCTTCCTCTGGCAGGCGACGGGGAGCCGGGTGCAGGGGAACTGGCCAGCGATCCTCTATCCCGCGGCCTGCATCGCGGCGGCTGCCTTCACGGCGCCTCGCTGGCAGCGGATCGGAGCAGGGATCGGCTTCGGGATGACGGTGCTCGCGCTGGTCCAGGCAGGCTTGGCGCCGCTGCCGCTCCCGCGGGGGACGGACCCGACTCTCGCGCGGCTGGGCGGCTGGCAGGAATTCGCGCGGGAGGTGGAGGCGGCACGGGTCGAGGCCGGGGCAGGGTTCGTCGCGGCGGAGGAGTACGGGCTGGCCTCGGAACTGGCGCTGCACCTGCCGCCGGGGGTGCCGGTGGTGGCAATCGGCGACCGGTGGGCACTCTTCTCCTTCGAGGCGCCCGCGCCGGGGAGGGCCGGGCTGATGCTGCGGAGCCTCAGGCGGGGGGAGGGTCCGTCGCTCTGGCCCGGGGCGGATCCGGCCGGGGAGGTGGTCCGCTCGCGCAGGGGGATCGTGGCCGAGCGCTACCGGCTGCTGCGCGTGGAGACGCCGGCGGGCGCCGAGCCGATGGCCGTGCTGCCTCGGCCGCGCTGAGCGAGCCCCCCTCGGGGCGGCATTCCCAACCCGGCGCCGGGGCTGGCAAGCTGGCGGGGAGGCCGCGGGACTGCCGGCCAGGAGGACGCCATGCAACGACGCGCGCTGCTCGCCACAGGTCTTTCAGTACCCTTCCTCGCATCGGCGGTGCGGGCGCAGGGCGGATGGGTGCCGGACCGGCTGATCTCGCTCGTAGTGCCCTTTCTGGCGGGGGGATCGACAGACATCGCGGGCCGGGTGATGGCCGACCGGATGGGGCCGCGGCTAGGGCCCAACGCCCGGGTGATCGTGGAAAACCGAGCCGGCGCCGGCGGGGCGATCGGCAGCGAGTGGGTGCGGCAGCGGCCGGCGGATGGAGCGACGCTCCTCCTCGCCACCGCCTCCTCCCACGCGACCAACCCGGCGGCGCTGCCCTCGCAGACGCCTTACGACCCCGTCTCGGACTTCACGCCGATCGCGATGCTCGGTGGCGGCCCGCTGGTGGTGGTCGTGCCACAGGCCTCTCCCTACCGGACGATGGCCGAGCTGGTGGCGGGCATCCGGGCCCGGCCGGGGGCGCTGTCCTGGGCCACCTCCGGCGTCGGCGGAGTGGGGCACCTGACCGGGGAGTACCTTAAGATCGCGGTCGGCGGGCTCCAGGCGGAACACGTACCTTATCGGGGCGGCTCGGCGGTGATGGAGGCGCTGGCCAAGGGGGAGGTGGCCTACTCCTTCGAGGTCCTGGCCTCCACGGCGCCGCACCTGCGGGACGGGCTCTCACGCGGGTTGGCGGTGACGTCCAGGGAGCGGCACCCGCTGTTTCCGGAAATTCCGACGGTCGCGGAGACTGTGGCGCCAGGCTTCGAGGTGACCACCTGGAACGTGCTTCTCGGACCGCGCGGGCTGCCGGGACCGGTGCAGGCGGCGCTGAACGCGGCGGTGAACGCGGTCCTGGCCGATTCCTCCGCGCGGGAGCGGCTGGTGGCGGCGGGCGTCGATCCCGCGCCCCCGAGCACGCCTGAGGAAACCCGCGCCTTTCTGGTGTCGGAACTGGCCAAGTTCCGCGGCATCGTGGAGAGGGCAGGGCTGCGGCTGGCCGGCTAAAACTTTTTGCCACGTTCGCCCAGCGGGGCGGCCGCGGTCTTGACTCGCGCGCGGGGCAACCGAGTTCAAGGGGGACCGATACGGAGACGGCCATGCTGATCAAGATCCGCCGCGGCTGGGAACTGCCCGAGAGCGCGGCTACCCCCGAGGCGGTGGTGATGGGGAGGCGGGGCGCGCTCGGCACGGGCGCCGCGCTCGCCGGGGCTGCGCTGCTCTCGCCTGGGCTCGCCGGCACCGCGCTGGCGCAGGCAGCGATGCGCAACCCACGCTTCCAGCCTGGCCGCGATGTCACGCCCGAAGGGGACGCGACAAACTACAACAACTTCTACGAGTTCGGCGGCTCAAAGAGCGTTGCCTCGGCCGCGGCGCGCCTGAAGGTGAATCCCTGGAGCGTGAAGTTCGACGGGCTGGTGTCCCAGCCACGCGAGATCGGGCTGGAAGACCTGCTGAAGCAGGTGCGGCTCGAGGAGCGGGTTCTGAGGCATCGCTGCGTCGAGGCCTGGGCGATGACGGTGCCCTGGACGGGCTTCCCGATGTCTGAGTTGATCCGGCTGGCGGCCCCGCGGCCGGATGCGAAGTTCGTGGTCTTCGAGACGGCCACGCAGCGCGACACGATGCCCGGGCTCCGGCAGGCCTGGTATCCCTGGCCCTATACCGATGGTGTGACGGTCGAGGAAGCGAGGAACGAACTCGCCTTCGTCGCGACCGGCATGTACGGCAAGCCGCTTCCGCCGCAGAACGGGGCGCCGATCCGCGCGCTGTTTCCCTGGAAGTACGGGTTCAAGGCGCCGAAGTCGATCGTGCGCGTGACCTTCCAGGCGGAACGGCCGGTCGGCTACTGGGAGAAGCTGCAGGCAAGCGAGTACGGCTTCTGGGCGAACGTGAACCCGGAGGTGGCGCATCCCCGCTGGAGCCAGGCGAGCGAGCGGCTGCTGGGCTCGAACGAGCGGGTGCCGACGCGGATCTATAACGGCTATGGCGAGTTCGTGGCGCCGCTCTACGCGAACATGCAGAACGAGCGCATCTGGTACTAGGAAGCAGGACGGGGCGCCCGGTGTTCGGGCGCCCCTGGCCCGCGGCGCTTAGCCGTGCTGGCCGTCGCCACCGGTGGCTCCGCTGCGCTGCAGGAAGACCTGGGCAGGGGTGCGGGTCACGTCGGGCCGGCTGGAAGCCGCGAGGGGAGTGCGGCTCTGGCTTGCGGTCCAGGCCGGATAGGCGCTGGGGCCGAGGCCGTCATAACCCTCGGCGAAGGCGGTGCCGGCGGCGAAGGGGCTCAGCACCACGGCGGCAAGGCCGAGTGCGCGCAGGCCGCGGGGAAGGGTGAATGCGGACATCGTCCATATCCTAGAAGGATGGCGGCGGCGCAGTGTCGTCGTCTTTTGAGCCCGGATATGCGCCTTCGCTTCGGCAACTACCACTTTGGATCCTGGATGTAACCTATTCACCGGGTGGATGAACCTTCCACTGCCCTCAGGGCGGTGGAAGATTTTCAGGCGGAAAGAAGCCTCGCCTCCCACCCATCCTTCACGAGGGCCGCGGAAAGGCGCTCGACCTCTGTCGCGGGGGCATCGAGCGCGACCTCACGCCGGTCGAGGTCGAAGCGGAGCTCGGCGCGCGGGCTGGCCTCCCGCAGGGCCGCGGCCACGCCCTTGGCGCAGCCGCCGCAGTTCATGTTGGCGATGTGGAAACGGATCACGCATTTCTCCTCTGCCACCGGAAGACGGGCAGATGGAACTTCCCACCGTTGGAAGGTCAAGAGCTGCGAGGCGATCGTCGCGCGGCGTTGCAGCAAGCTTCAAGGTTGCGCGTTCAGGCCTGTGTAACTCGGGTGCCGGCCCTGCGAGGCCGGCGGTTGGAGGCAGGATGGAGACGGGCACCAAGCGGCTCGGCGTTCTCGTGGCCGCCATGGCCGCCTCGCTGGCGCTGATGGCCGGCGGGTTTCGCCGGCGGGATGAGGAGGCCGCGGCAGCCGCGCACCGGCGCGGGCTGGAGGCGGTCGCGCGGGGAGGGCCTCGGGGAAGGGCCGACGCGCGCGGCAAGGGTGACAGGGGTGACGTGAGCACCAACGGACACGGGCGCGATGCCAGCACCCCCTCCGAGATCCCGGCGCGGGGATGGTGGGACATCCTGAAGCGTACGGCCACCCAGGCCTCGAACGACCGGCTGCTGACCGAGGCGGCGGGCGTGACCTTCTACGCGATTCTCGCGCTGTTTCCGGCGGTCAGCGCGCTTGTCTCGCTCTACGGCCTCGTCGCGGACCCGGCGACGATCAACGACCACCTCTCGGCACTCGCCGGCTTCGTACCGGAGGGTGGGATGAGCATCATTACCGACCAGGTGAAGCGTGTGGCGAGCCAGGGCGGCGGCGCCCTGGGCTTCGGGGCAGTGGCCAGTATCCTGCTCTCGCTCTGGAGCGCGAACGGGGCGACGAAGGCGGTCTTCGACGCGTTGAACGTCGTCTACGAGGAGGAGGAGAAGCGAGGCTTCGTCCGGCGCACGCTTACGACGCTCGCCTTCACGGTCGGCGCCATTGTCTTCGCGCTGCTGGCCATGGTTGCGGTGGTGGTGCTGCCGGTGGTGCTCGACTTCGTGGGGCTGGGGCCGACGGTGGAGACGCTGCTGCGGGTGCTTCGCTGGCCGCTGCTGCTGGTCGCGATCGGCGCGCTTCTCGCCTGTCTCTTCCGCTATGGGCCGAGCCGTGACGCCGCGCGCTGGCGCTGGGTGAGTTGGGGCGGGGCCTTCGCGGCCGTCGCCTGGCTGATCGGCTCCGTCGGCTTCTCCTTCTACGTCTCGCATTTCGGCAGCTACAACGAGACCTACGGGACGCTCGGCGCCATCATCGGCTTCATGACCTGGATCTGGATTTCCACCGCCATCGTCCTCGTCGGCGCCGAGCTGGATGCGGAGATGGAGCGGCAGACCGAGCGGGACACCACGGAAGGTCCGGAGCAGCCCATGGGCGCCCGCGGCGCGAAGATGGCCGACACCGTCGCCTGAGGGCGCCAGAGACGGGGTCGGAGGGCTCTTAACCCCTGGAATAGCGGGGCGGGGCTCGGAAACCGAACCGGTCTTTGCGGCATTCCTTCTCCATCATGTGACGGAGCGCGCTTGCCGCCAATGCCGGATTTCCTTGCCCGTCGCCGAGGCTGGCGCTTCCGCGAACGCGTCGCGCCAGCCTGGCCCGGGCAAGGTGATAGCGTGGCGGGATGACGGGCGCGGTGCCGTTTGCCGGTGCGCCCTCGGTGCGTCCGGTGCTGGAGTGCGATGGGTGCGGTGAGCGGGTCCGCCTGCCCGCCGTCGGTCCTCGTGTCGAAGCCTGCTGCCCGCGCTGCGACACGCTCCTGCATCGTGGCACCTCAGGCTCGGCTGACGCGCCGCTGGCGCTCGCCCTGGGAGGACTCGCGCTCTACGCGGTGACGATGGCGGCGCCCTTTCTCAGCCTGAACCTTCTCGGGCGGGTACGGGTGAGCGGCGTTGAGAGCGGGGCAGGGGCCTTCGTGCAACAGGGTTACCCACTGCTCTCGGTGCTGGTGGTGTTCACCCTCGTCTTCGTTCCCCTCGCCCGTCTCCTGCTGCTGCTGCTGGTGCTGCTCGGGCTGCGGATGCGGGAGGCGCCGCGCTGGCTTTTCCGCCCCTTCGGCTGGCACGAATGGCTAGGTGGCTGGGCGATGGTCGAGGTGTTCCTCTTCGGAGCGCTGGTCTCCTACACGCGGCTGAGGGACCTCGCACAGGTGGAACTGGGCCCCGCGGCCTACGGGCTTGCGGCGCTTGCCTTCACGCTGGTCGCCGTGAATGCGGTGTTGCGGCCGTCGGTTATATGGGAGGCACTGGAGCGGCGCGGGGCGACGGCGGCGGCGCTGTCCGGCGCCAGCGAGCCTGCGGAGGGTCCATTGCTGAGTTGCGAGCGCTGCCGCCGGCTCTCCGTCGCGGCGCCGGGCAGCGCGTGCCCGCGCTGCGCGACGCGGCTGCATCCGCGCAAGCCGAACAGCCTGGCACGCACCTGGGCGCTCGTGGTGGCGGCGCTGATCCTCTACGTGCCGGCCAATGCTTACCCGGTAATGGAGATCGTCAGCTTTGGCCGGGGTGGCCCACACACGATCCTGGGCGGTGTGAAGGAGTTCGTGCAGACCGGCTTCTGGCCGCTTGCGCTGATCGTCTTCCTGGCAAGTGTCGCGGTGCCGATGCTGAAGCTTCTCGGGTTGGTGGTGATGCTGCTCGGTGTGCATCGCCGCTCCGCGACCGGGCTGCGCGCGCGCACGCGGCTCTACCATCTGGTCGAGGCGATTGGTCGCTGGTCGATGATCGATGTTTTCGTCGTATCGGTCCTGATCGCCGTGGTGCGGTTCGGGAATCTCGCCTCGATCAACGCACAGATCGGGGCGACCTGTTTCGCGGCGGTCGTGGTGCTGACGATCCTCGCCGCGCAGTCCTTCGACCCGCGGCTCATGTGGGACGCGGCCGGGCGGCCCGGCGGGGAACGCGCGTGAGCGGGCAGGGGGATGCGCTGGGGCGGCCGGAGCCCGCGGAGGCGCGCACGCGGCGGCGTCGCCTCTCCCTCATCTGGTTGGTGCCGGTCGTCGCACTGCTCGTCGCGGGCTATCTCGGCTACCGGACGCTGTCTGACCGTGGGCCGGTGGTGACCGTCACCTTCCGGAACGCGGATGGGCTGACCGCTGGGCAGACGCAGGTTCGCTACAAGGCAGTGCCGGTGGGAGCCGTGGAGACCGTGCGGCTGAGCAACGACCTCCAGCGCGTGCGCGTGGGCATCCGCATGAACGCCGAGATGGAGGGGCGCCTGACGGAGCACGCGCGCTTCTGGGTGGTGCGGCCGCGGCTGACGGCGGGCAACGTCTCCGGCCTCGAGACCATCGTCTCGGGGAGCTATATCGAATTCGACCCGGGTGGCAACGAGGGGGAGGCAAAGCGCGAGTTCGCGGGCCTTGAGGATCCGCCTGGCGTGCGCTCCGACGAACCGGGCCGGGTCTTCACGCTGGAGGCGCGGCGGATCGGCTCGCTCGACCGGGGCTCTCCCGTGATCTTCCACGACGTGGCGGTGGGCGAGGTGCTCGGCTACGACCCGCCGGGCCTGGAAGGCAGTGTGACGCTGCGGGTCTTCGTCCGCTCTCCCTATGACAAGTTCCTCAGGGAGGGTTCGCGTTTCTGGAACGCCTCGGGCATCGATCTGCGGGTGGGAGCGGAAGGGGTGAAGCTGCAGCTGGAAAGCCTTCGTGCCGTGCTCTCGGGGGGCGTGGCCTTCGATACACCGCCCGAGTTCCGTGACCAGCCACCGGTGGCCGATGGTGCGCGCTTCCAGCTCTTTGAAGACTTGGAAGCGGCGATCGCGGCCACGTCGCGCGAGCGGCTGGAGTTCCTTCTCTATTTCGATGGCTCGTTGCACGGGCTCTCGCCTGGGGCTCCGGTGGAGCTGCGCGGTGTGCGCGTCGGCACCGTGCTGAGCCGCGGACTTGCTTTCGATGCGACGCGTGACGCCTTCCTCACGCCCGTGCGGATTGCGATCGAGCCGAGTCGGATCTCGTTTCCCTCCGGGCGAGAGCAGGGCGGCACGCAGGACGACGTCCTGGCCTTCGCCCAACGGATGGTGGCCAAGGGGATGCGGGCGCAGTTGCAGAGCGCGAGCCTGCTGACCGGACAGATGCTCGTTTCCATGGATTTCCTGGCCGATGCCCCCCCGGCTGAGGTGCGCATGGAGGCGGAGACGATCGTGCTTCCGACGCTCGGCGGCGGTGGCGACATCATGGGCGCGGTGAGTGGGATCGCCGGCAAGATCGAGCGACTGCCGTTGGAGGAGATCGCGCGCAATCTGAATGATACCTTGGCCTCGGTGAACGGACTGGTCGGCGGCCCGGAGCTGCGTGGGGCCGTCGGAGCGCTCTCCTCCGCGCTGCAGGGAGTGCAGGAGCTCGTGCGATCGGCCGACGCGGGTCTCACGCCGCTCATGCGGCGGCTGCCGGGGATTGCCGCCAATCTGGACCAGGCGATCGGGCGGGCGAACACGGCGGTAGCCTCGATCCAGCGCGGTTACGGTGGAGACTCAGTCGTGAACCGCGAACTGGAGCGGCTGCTGGGCCGCGCGAACGAGACCGCGCGCTCCATCCGGCTCCTGGCCGATTATCTCGACCGGCACCCGGAGGCGCTTGTGCGCGGACGGACTGACAGGGCGACAGAGCGTTGAGCCGCCCGGTGCAACGCCGCCTGGTCCTGTTCGGCCTGGGCCTGCTTGCCGCCGGCTGTGCCTCGCCGGAGCCAAGCCTCTACCGGCTGCTGCCGCGGCCGGGGGTGCAGCGTGCGGGTGGCCCGGGGCTGCTGGAACTGCGCCAGGTGGGGGTTCCCGGCTACCTCGACCGGCCTGAAATCGTGCGGGCGGGAGAGGGGCCGCGGCTGCGCTCCCTGCCGAACGAGCGCTGGGCGGAGCCGCTTGGCGACCTCGTCGGCAGCGTGCTGGGCGAGAACCTGACGCTCCGCCTGCCGGGCACGACGGTCGCGACCGAAGGTGGTGCGTTGCGGGCCGAGGGCGAGGTGGTGGTGGAGGTGGATATCCAGCGCTTCGAGGCGGGGGAGGCGGGACGTGTGGAGCTGGTCGCGCAGGTGAGCGTGCGGCGGCGAGCGGCGCGCGACCGACGGAACACCCGCATCGTCCGGCTTGACGCCCTGCCGGCCAGTCCTGACACGGCGGCGATGGTGGCCGCGATGAGCGAGGCGCTGGGCGGGTTGGCCGACACGATCGCCGGGATGGCGGTGGGGCGTTAGGTCAGCGGCATTCGCTGGTGGCGGCCGACCACCGGCGCGCATGGGGCGAACCGGCTGCGGCTGAGAGCGGGCCTCAACACCGCCGGCAGTGAACGGGCCATGGTGGCGCTGAGGGTGTGGCACCTGGTGCACGCGCCGGCAGTGCATCTCCCGCCCGTAGCGAGGCACCCGGCAACGACGTGTACCGACAGAAATCAAATAAGCTTCACGTCCTGCGGCAGGGGGCTGGGCTACGCAACGTCCGAACGGCTCGCAGGAATCCTCATGCAGCAGACCGAGAGTCCCCGGCGATATCGCAGCGTCTTCATCTCCGACCTGCATCTCGGCACGAAGGGCTGCCGGGCAGACTTCCTCGCCGACTTCCTCCACTCCGTCGAGTGCAGCCATCTGTATCTCGTCGGCGATATCGTGGATGGATGGAGACTGCGCAAATCCTGGTATTGGGACACGCACCACGACGAGGTGATCCGCCTCGTCCTACGGCACGCACGCCGAGGTGCGACGGTGACCTACATTCCCGGAAACCACGACGAGAAGTTCCGCGACTGGCTCGGCTTGGAAGTCGCCGGGGTTCGCCTCTCGGCCGAAGCCGTGCACGTAACGCCCGACGGGCGCCGGTTGCTGGTGGTGCACGGCGACGCCTTCGACAGCGTCGTGCGCTACGCCAAGTTTCTCGCACTGCTGGGGGACTGGGCCTATGACGCGGCGCTCGAGCTCAATCGCCTCTTGAACCTCGCGCGGAGGCGGCTGGGCTATCCCTACTGGTCCCTGTCGCAATGGCTGAAGCGTCAGGTGAAGGGGGCGGTCAAGGCGATCGACCGCTACGAGGAGGCCCTCGCGAACGAGGCGCGCCGGCGCGACATGGACGGGGTAATCTGCGGGCACATCCATCATGCGGAGATGCGCTCGATCGGTGGGGTGCTCTACATGAACGATGGCGATTGGGTAGAGAGCTGCACCGCGCTGGTTGAGCACATGGACGGGCGGTTCGAACTGGTGTCCTGGGCCGAGGAGCGAAAGCTTTCCTTCTTCCGCTCCCGCCGCAATGCGGGCCCTGCGCCGGCGGAGATCCTGTCCTGACGGCATCTGGGCAGGGCCGGCATCGCTGCGGCCCGCTCAGCGGCTCCTGGCGCTCAGCGCGGGTTTTGCGTCCAGCGGAAGGGCGTTGCCTCGCCAGACGGTACTGCCCGTTGTCCATCCCCTCAGCCAGACGCCCAGCATCATCGCGTCCCTGACTGGGAAGGCCACGACCATCATCCACGTAAGCGGCCAGCACTTTGACCGGCAGAACACCGCTTCAGACCCATACCAGATGATGGCCAGGGCCATGGCGGCGAGCAGCGGATTCACGCCGAGTGCCAAGCAACCCAGGATGCAGAGCAGCAGGGGGAGCGGCAGTCCGGTCATGGGTTCAGGGGCGTAGAAGAGCGGAAAGGTGATCCGGCGCAGGCGAGCCCAGCGGAGCTGGCGTTGCCAGACCTGCGTGGCCCTGCGCCGGCCGATCGGCTGCTCGAAAGGGCTGTTGACGAGATGCACGCGACGACCCGCCCTGCGCACGAGCTTGGTTGCCGCCGCATCCTCCGCGACTTCCGCGCCCAGCGCGCGGATACCGCCATGCGCCTCAAGGAAGGATCGTCGCCAGAGCATGCTCTTCCCCTGCGCGAAGCCCAAGCCGAGTCCCTCGCCGGCATACTGCCAGCGCGCCTGATGCGAGTTGAGGATCGCGCACTCGACAGTTGCCCAGAAGCCCTCCGCGCGCGTGCCAAGTGGTGTGGAGCAGACGAGTCCGGTGGCAGGCCGCCAGCGCGAGAGAAGCTGTTCGAGATAATCCGGCGGCATGAGAACGTTGGAGTCGACCAGCACGATCCACTCATGCTGCGCGCTTGCCCAGCCTTTGACGCAGTTGTTCAGCTTGGGATTCCCACTCACCCGGTCCTCGCCGATGAGGAGCCGCGCGGGTGTTGCGGGGTGGCCTTCCATGAAGCGCCGGACGGTGGGGATCACGGGATCATCCGGGTTCTCTACGCAGAAGAGCAACTCGTACTCGGGATGCTCGAGGGCGAAGGCACTGGCCAAAGTCGCTTCGATGAAAGGCTCAACGCCGCAAAGCGGACAGACAATGCTCACGGGCTGCCGGCTCGAAGGTGGCAATCGGACGCGGCGGCGAAGCCGGAGGCCCGCAATGAAGAGGCTGGCCAAGTTCAGGGCGCCGAGCAGCGCGCACCCGGCAAGGGGAGCAAAGGCGGCGCTGCTCATGCGCCGCTGCGCGTCGCGTGGCGTCCCCAAGCTTTACGCCAGGGTCTCGCCCGCCTGTGCAGGACGCAACCGGCGAAGCAGCCTTCGCCTCTCGGGGGTGCGACTACGCTCAAATCGGCCCTGCCTCTTTCCGGTCATGCATGAACACGGGAAATCGACACATGGCGGTCATGAGCGCGTGACAGGGGCATGAATCTATGATGACGGGCTCTGCTGATGAGCCGGGCCGACCCGAATTGCGCGAGCGGCCATGCCCCGGTGCAAGGCAGGGAAGGGCGTGCCTTCCATGAGCGCGGCCTGAAGCGCTGTTTGCAGACGAACGCCGCGCCCGCGGCGCGCACGGATCGCATTAGGTTGGAATGTGTCATCGAGGCAGCACCGATGTGCCATCGACCTGCAACGTGCTCCTGGCCATCTGCGCCGCCTGCGGCGAGGAGATCGAGATGCGTGCAGATGGCTGCCACTGAGTCGGACGGCGTCGCCCTGGCCTATGACCGCTGGGCCCCTATCTATGATCTTGTCTTCGGCCCCGTCTTCCACCGGGGGCGGCGCGCGGCGATCGAGGCGGCGGAACGGGTGGGAGGGCGCATCCTCGAAGTCGGGGTCGGCACAGGGCTGTCGTTGCCTGGTTACAGCAGCCGGAATCTTGTGCTCGGCGTCGATATCTCCGCGCCCATGCTCTGGAAAGCGAGGAACCGGGTTGTGGAGCAGGGCCTTCGGCATGTTGGGGGCCTCGCTGTCATGGATGCCGAGCAACTGGCCTTTGCGGATGGCAGCTTCGACGTTGTCGTGGCGCAGTATGTCGTGACGGCCGTCCCGAGCCCGGAGCGCGCGCTCGACGAATTCCTGCGCGTGCTGCGTCCGGGCGGGACGATGGTGATCACCACGCGCATCGGCGCGGAGGGCGGCCTGCGCGCCGTAATCGAGCGCCGCTTAATGCCCGTGACGAGCCGGCTGGGCTGGCGCACCGAATTCCCCTGGGCGCGTTACGCGAACTGGGCCGCGGGCGCCGAAGGGGTGCAATTGGTTCAGCGGCTATCGCTGCCGCCGCTCGGCCACTTTTCGCTCATCCAGTTCGAGAAGCGCCAGGCGCATGCGGCGCTCCTGGCGGAACATTGATCGTTCCTACTCCTACAGAGGATCCGTGATGACAGGCTTCGTCGAGCATCTAAGGGAACAGCGTTGGGACGACCATCGCTACTACCACCACAGCCGCATCAACCAGAGCCTTCACCTGGTGAGTGCCATCTGCTTCGTGCTCGCCTATATGCTGGCGTTCAAGGACCCGGCGCTGGCCGCACTGATCGGGTGGTTGGTGGCGATGACCAGCCGCCAAATAGGCCACCTGTTTTTCGAGCCGAAGGGATACGACGACGTCAATCAGGCGACGCACGAGCATAAGGAGGAGATCAAGGTCGGCTATAACCTGCATCGCAAGATCCTGTTGATGCTGGTCTGGGCGCTGTCGCCGCTTCTTCTGCTGCTGGATCCGACGCTGCTGGGCTTTACGGAGCCGCATCAGGCTGCTGGCGATTTCGTGCGGAACGTCGGGTACCTGTGGCTTGCGATCGGGGTTGGCGGTCTGCTCTTCCGCATGGTGCAGCTCTTCGTCATCCGTGACGTGCAGACAGGCCTTGTCTGGGTCACGAAAATCCTCACGGACCCGTTCCACGACATCAAGCTCTACCATAAGGCCCCCAGCTATCTGCTGCGCGGCGAGCGCATCGACCCTTCGATCCAGGGCGGGCAAGCCCGCTAGCGATGTCGGAGCAGGCGGGCGTGAGAATTACTCTCGCGCCCGCCTGGCCCAGCGATGAATCAGCACCTCCCGCAAGATCTGCCGCCGCAACGCCCGGTCGGTCGTGGCCGGGCCGGCCCACCATCCGTCGCGTTCCATCGCTTGCGCCGCAGCCAGGAAGCGTTTGGCGACCTCGGCGAACTGGTCCTCGGTATAGTTGAGGCTGAAGATCAGGCGCCCCGTCCCGACCCAACTCAGCGCCAGGCCCTCTGCTCGGAGGTAGTATTGCAGCATCCAGTTGTAACGGGATGGCCGTGTATAGAGGACGGTCCAGATCGTCTGCATATGGGCCACGCGCACGGGCAGATTTTCGTTCGAGAGGCAACGGTTAAGCTCCGCCGCACGCTGGTCCCAGGTGTCGTCGAGGCCGTCGTAAAGCGCCTGCACCTCGGCGCTTTGCAGGTGTCGGAGGAAAGCGCGCATCGTGCCCATGACATAGGGATGGGCATTGAAGGTGCCGCGGGCGAAGCAGATGTCGGCGGGGCTGCTCTCGCGCGAGCGCTTCATGAGCGCGCCCCGGCCGCAGAGAACGCCCACCGGCAAGCCGCCGCCGAGTGTCTTGCCATAGGTGACAAGATCCGCCTGCACGCCGAAATACTGCTGCGCGCCGCCCGGAGCGAGCCGGAAGCCGAGAAAGACTTCGTCGAATATCAGCGCGATGCCGCGGTCGGTGCATGCGTCACGCAGGCGATGCAGCCACTCGGCATAAGCGGGCCTGTCAAAGCCGGCGCGACGGCTGCTGTCCGCGAGCGAGGAGTCGGCAGGGGCCGGCGCGTTCGGGTGCAGCGCCTGCAGTGGGTTGATGAGGACGCAGGCGATGTCCGCGCGGGTGCGGATGACATGCAGGGCGCGCTCGGACATCTCCTCCAGCGTGTAGGTCTCCCGCGCGGGCACGGGGTTGCCGATGCCCGGCTGCACGTCACCCCACCAGCCGTGATAGGCGCCGGAGAAACGGACGAGGTGGGAGCGGCGCGTGTGATAGCGGGCGAGCCGCACGGCCTGCATCACCGCCTCAGTGCCGGACATGTGGAAGGAGACCTCGTCGAGGCCCGAGATGCGCTGCAGATGCGCGACGTTCTCGGCGACCACGGGATGGTAGGCGCCGAGCACGGGGCCGAGTTCCCGCACCGCCTCAGATCCTTCCGCGATGCACTTCTTGTAAAAGTCATAGCCAAGGAGGTTCACGCCGTAGGAGCCGGTGAGATCGTAGAAGCTGTTGCCATCCAGGTCTGTCACCGTCACGCCGGCGGAGGAGGCGAGAAAGGACCCGCTCGCGAGATGCCGGCGCACGAAGCGGCTGTACTGGAATGGCACGCGATAGGCGGCCGTGAACTGGAGGTCGGAGAGGCCGGCCTTCGCTTCTTCGGTCAGGGCGGCAGTTTGCGGAAAGCGCGTCCGGTAGAGCGCGGCGAGGCGGTGAAAGCCCTCGCGCCGCCGTGCGGCCACCTCCTCGGCCGCACCGTCGGATGCGAAGAACCGTGCCTCGTCGAAGTCGTAGAAGCGAACGAGCGAGGCGACCCGGCGCGCCATCCGCGCGTGCCCCGTGAGGGAACGGTGCTTCGCCCGCGAGAGGGCGAGCCTGGCTCGGCCGCGGGTGAAAAAGGCTGCGCAGGCTCCGGCGCCGGCGAGATAGGTCGCGATGGTTCCGAGCTCAGTCGTCAACATCCTGCTGTTCCTTCACGAGGCTGATGCCATGGCGACTCTCCGCTCCACGCTCGCGCGCGTCGCGCAGCAGGAGGACATCAACTTCCTCCTGACGAACCGCATCCCACGCCGGCTGGCGACGCGCTTCATCGGCTGGTTTGGCCGCATCGAGAACCCGGTGGTGCGCGGGCTTTCCATCGGCCTCTGGCGGCTTTTCGCCGATCTCGACCTGAGCGATGCGCGGAAGACTTCCTTCCGCAGCCTGCACGATCTCTTCATCCGGGAGCTGAAGCCGGGTGCACGGCTGGCGGATCCCGATCCGGCAGTTCTGGCCAGCCCCTCTGACGCGATCGTCGGCGCCTCCGGCACGGTGAAGGCTGGGCAGGTGCTCCAGGTAAAGGGCATGCCCTACTCGCTGCGCGACCTGCTCGGTGACGAGCAGATGGCGGTGGCGCATGAGGGCGGGGCCTATGTCACACTGCGGCTCACCTCGGCCATGTATCACCGCTTCCACGCGCCGCATGACCTGCGCGTGGAGTCCGTGACCTACATCTCCGGCGATACGTGGAACGTCAACCCGATCGCGCTCCGGCGGATCGAGCAGCTGTTCTGCCGGAACGAGCGCGCGGCGATCTGCACGGTGCTGTGCGGCACCGGGCATCGGGTAACGCTCGTTCCGGTCGCGGCGATCCTTGTGGCGAGCATCCGCCTGCGATTCCTCGGCGCGTCGCTCGACCTGCGCCAGGGAGGCGCGAGGCAGATCTCCTGCGATGCCGGCTTGCGCAAGGGGGAGGAAATGGGATGGTTCGAGCACGGCTCCACGATCATCCTCTTCGCGCCGGCCGGCTTCCGGCTGCACGACGCGGTGCGGGAAGGCGGGACGATTCGTGCAGGGCAGCCTCTGATGCACCTGCCGTCGGAGGCTGCTGGCTGACGCCTGCGGCATGCCGCGTGGCTGCTGCGGCATGGCCGGATCAGCCCGCGGAGAGGCTTGCCAGTGCGCCGCGGAACTGGGCGGCCGAGGCCTCCCAGGACCAGCTTGCCGCATGGCGACGGCAGGCTGCGCGCGATGTGCCGAGGGCGGCCAGACAGGCGGTGCGCAGGTTCTCGTTCAGTGCCCCGACCTTCTCGACCGCGTTGCCGATGACGTCGAGCGGACCCGCCACCGGGTAGGCCGCGACCGGCGTACCCGTTGCCAGTGCTTCCAGAAGCACGAGGCCGAAGGTGTCGGTGCGAGAGGGAAATACGAAAACATCCGCCCCGGCGTAAGCCGCGGCGAGGGCGCCGTTCTCCCGGTAGCCGGTAAAATGCGTCGCGGGAAAGCGCCCCTCCAGGGCGGCCCGATGCGGGCCGTCGCCGACCACGACCTTCGAGCCGGGCAGGTCGAGGGAGAGGAAGGCCTCGATGTTCTTCTCCACCGCTACCCGGCCGGCATAGAGGAAGACGGGCCGCGGCAGGCCGGCCCAGGGATCGCTCGGTTCCGCCGGAAAGCGCTTGAGGTCCACCCCGCGCGACCACCGGCGCAACGGGCCGAAGCCTCGCGAGTGGAGTTCCTCGAGCAGGGAGGTGGTCGCCGCAAAGGTCGCTAGGGCGGGCGCGTGGAAGCGGCGCAGCAGCGCCCAGGACCAGGCGAGGGGCACGCGGGCGCGGATGTGCAGGTATTCGGCGAAACGGGTGTGGAAGGAGGTGGTAAAGCGCCAGTTCCGGCGGCGGCAGAGGTTGCGCGCAGCCCAGCCCAGCGGGCCTTCGGTCGCGATGTGGATCGCGTCCGGCGCGAAGTCCTCGACCATGCCCTCCAGGGCACGGCGCCTCACGAGCGCGAGGCGGATTTCGGGGTAAGAGGGCAGGGCGAGGGTGCGGAACCTGTCGGGCCCGATCACCTCCGCTACGTCTCCCCCTCGGCGGAGATGATCCACCAGCGTGGAGAGGGTGCGCACGACCCCGTTTACCTGCGGCTGCCACGCGTCTGAGATGATGAGGATGCGTGCGGGGGAGTTTAAGCTGGCCGTCCGGCCGGTGGTGTCGCGAAAGTTCGGTTCCACGCCATGACCGTGCCGTGTTGCGATGCAGTACATACGCAGGAGCGGCGAAAACTGGCGTGAATCTTCTATGACTTGCCTCGTGAGCGAGTCATGCTTGCGCCGTGACGAAGGGGCAGGACCCGGGCATGCGCCGCCTTACAAGTTGGCAACCCCAGGGTTTCAGTTAAGTTTTTATGAACTTCCGCGATCCGTCGGCAACAGCCGCGCCGGAGGCAACGTTTGAGCGCACCATGATCGCTACCGTATCCCAAGCTACTGAGACCGAAGTTAAATTCCTCCTGCCGGAACAGGTCCCGGCCGGGCTCGACGGGCATCCGCTGTTCCACGGATGCACCGTGAAGCCGCCCTCGCGACAGGTAGCTACCTATTTCGACACGGCGGATCGTGCCCTCGCCCGCGCCGGTGCCAGCTTCCGCCTCCGCCGCAACGGGGCAGGGTGCGTGCAGACGCTCAAGCTCCGCGGGCAGGGCGGCCCCTTCGGGCGAGGGGAGTGGGAGTGGCGCGTCAAAGGAGACAAGCCCGAGCCGGGGCGTCTGAAGGAAACGCCGCTCCCCGTGCCGGAAACCGCATTGGGCGCTGTCTTCACGGCGGAGGTTGTCCGCACCCTGAGGCGGCTTCGTTACGAGGGAGCTACCATCGAGATCACGGTGGATGAGGGAAGCCTGCACGCCGGCGAGCGCACCGAACCCATCCGAGAGCTTGAGCTGGAGTTGAAGGAAGGGGACGCAGGGGCCCTCTACCGCCTGGCGGAGCGGCTGCAGGCGGAGTTCGGCCTCGTCCTCGGCACCGAGAGCAAATCCGACCGCGGATGGCGGCTGGTGACCGGCGAGGCACGCGACGGAGGGAAGGGCGAGGACATCGACCTTCCGCGGGACATCATCGCGGCCGAGGCTTTCCGCCGGATCGCAGCGATGCTCCTTGGCTCGCTCCTGGCTCACCAGCCGGCGGCGGGAGCTGGCGTCATGGAGGGGGTGCACGGGATGCGTGTCGCTACCCGCAGGCTGCGTGCCCTCCTGGCGCTCTTCCGCCCCTGCCTGGCAGCCGAGCCGGAAGCGCGTTTCACTTCGGAGCTGCGGGACTTGGCAGGCATCCTCGGTGCGGCGCGCGACTGGGACGTGTTTGTCACCGAGACGCTGCCGGGGATAGATCCGCCGGCGAGGGATGAATTGCGCGCCGCGGCGGAGGCTGAACGGCAGGCGGCGCATCGAAGGTTGGCGGAGGAGTTGGGGCGCCCTGCCATGACCCGGCTCGTCCTCCGCCTCTCGAGCTGGGCGGAGGATCCAGCCGCCCTTTCCGGCGAGGCGGATGGCGGCCGGCTCGCGGAGCCGCTGCGGCACCTGGCTCCCGAGTTGTTGGAGAGGCTGGCCCGGACGGCGCGGCGCCGCGGTCGGCACATCCGCCGCCGCTCCGAGGCTGAGCTACACGAACTCCGCAAGGCGCTGAAGAAGCTCCGCTACGGGGTGGAGTTCATGGCCTCTCTCCACAAGGAAAAGCGCGTTTCAGCCTACCTGCAACACTGCAAGCGCCTGCAGGAGAAGCTGGGCGGGTTGAATGATGCCGTGGCGGCCATCTCCCTGGCCGATCGGCTTGCACAGGAGAACCCGGCCCTGCGGTCGGCGGTCATGGCGCTGCACCGCTCGGCTGAGGAGCGCCGGGAGGAGGCACGCCACGATCTTCGGAAGGGATGGCGCAATTTCCGCGACGCAGAGCTGCCGAGGCCGGTCAGATAGGACAGCTTGCGACAGGCGCGTCGCCGAGCAGATGCAGCAGCTAGGGTGGGTGACACAGGAGTGACATCCGGATGACTTCAGCCTGTCGTGGATCAGCGGCTAGAGCGCCGCTCGCCCACGAGAGCCCCCACACCGCCCCATGCCCGCCAAACAGCCACGGAATGTTCTGCTTGTTGTCGTCGACCAGTGGCGTGCGGACTTCGTACCCGCGCTCGGTGCCGACTTCCTGAAGACACCGAACCTCGACCGGCTCTGCCGAGAGGGAGTGACCTTCCGCAACCACATCACGAACACCGTCCCCTGCGGCCCCGCGCGTGCGAGCCTGCTGACGGGCCTGTACCTGATGAACCACCGCGCCGTGCAGAACACAGTGCCGCTCGATGCCAGGCACAGTAATCTGGCGAAGGAGCTGCGCCGCATCGGCTACGACCCGGCGCTGATCGGCTACACCACCACCACGCCGGACCCGCGCACGACCGGGCGCCTGGACCCACGCTTCACCACGCTCGGCGACCTCATGGACGGCTTCCGGGCCGTCGGCGCCTTCGAGCCGAGCATGGACGGCTATTTCGGCTGGCTGGCTCAGAAGGGCTACGCGCTGCCCCAGAACCGCGAGGACATCTGGCTGCCCGAGGGCGAGGACCACCTCCCCGGCGTCACGGCACGACCGAGCCGCATCCCCGCCGAGCTCTCCGACACCGCCTACTTCACCGAGCGGGCGCTGACCTATCTCAAGGGGCGCAACGGCAAGCCGTGGTTCCTCCATCTCGGTTATTACCGCCCGCACCCGCCCTTTATCGCGCCCGCGCCCTATCACGCGATGTACCGGCCAGAGAGCATGCCTCCGCTGCGCCGCGCCGCCACCTGGCAGGAGGAAGCGGCGCAGCACCCGCTGGTGGATTTCTACCTTCGCGGTATCAGCCAGGGCTCCTTCTTCCACGGTGCCGGCGGCGCCGCGACGGAGCTGGACCCAGGCGCCGTCGCCCAGATGCGCGCCACCTATAGCGGCATGATCTCCGAGGTGGACGCGGCGCTCGGCCAGGTGATCGCGCATCTCGACGAAACGGGGCAGTGGAAGGACACGCTTGTCGTCTTCACCTCCGACCACGGGGAGCAGCTCGGCGACCACTACCTGCTCGGTAAGGTCGGGTACCACGATGAGAGCTTCCGCATCCCGCTGGTGATCAAGGATCCCGACGCGCCAGAGGCGGCTGGCCGCATTGAGCATGCCTTTACCGAGAGCGTGGACGTGATGCCGACGATCCTCGAGTGGCTGGGCGGCGAGGCCCCGCGCGCCTGCGACGGTCACTCGCTGCTGCCGCTCATCGCTGGCGAAAGGCCCGCGAAGTGGCGCGAGCATCTGTTCTACGAGTATGACTTTCGGGACGTCTTCTACTCTCGCCCCGAGGATGATCTCGGCCTCTCCATGGACGACTGCTCGCTCTGTGTGGTGCAGGACGAGCGTTGGAAGTACGTCCACTTCGCCGCGCTTCCGCCCCTTCTCTTCGACCTTGAGAAGGACCCGCACTGCTTCACCGACTTGGCCGCCGACCCCGCCCATGCCGCGGTGGTGCGCGACTACGCGCAGCGTGCCCTGTCGCACCGCATGTCCCATGCCGAGCGGACGCTGACCCATTTCCGTGCGACCCCCCAAGGCCTCGAGGAACGCGCATCATGATCGCCTCCCGCCGCAACCTGCTTCTCGGGGCCGCCACAGCGGCCTCGCTACCGCGCTTCGCCATCGCCCAGGCGGATCAGCGGCCCTCTATCTCCATCGCCGTGCAAAAAATTTCCAATAGCAACACGCTGGAGGTGCTGCGCGAGCAGTCCAACGTCGGCGAGCGGATCTTCTTCTCCTCCCTCTGGGAGCCGCTGATCGGCCGCGACTGGCTGAACGAGCTGAAGACCGTGCCCGCCCTCGCGACGAGCTGGCGCCGGATCTCGGACAGCGTGGTGGAGGTGACGCTTCGCGACGGCGTGCGCTTCCACAACGGCGACATCATGACGGCCGAGGACGTGGCCTTCTCCTTCGGGCGGGAGCGCATGTTCGGCGATACCCAACCGACCGCGCAGGGCCGCACCATCTCCATCCGGGGCGACGTCATCCCTTCCCCCGCGCAGCGCGAGCTGCCGGCGGAGGTGACCGGCGTCGCGCGCCGCTCCTGGCCCGCGCTGGAGCGCGTGGAGGTGGTGGATGCGCGCACCGTGCGCTTCCACAACGCGACGCCCGACGTGACGCTGGAGGGGCGCCTTTCGCGCTTCGGCAGCGAGGTCATCTCGCGGCGCGCCTATCAGGAAGCCGCCGGCTGGTTCGACTGGGCGCGCAAGCCCGTCCTCACCGGCCCCTACAAGGTCGTGGAGTTCCGCCCGGACCACTCGCTGACGCTCGTGGCCCATGACGAGTACTGGGGCGGGCGCCCGCCGCTGCGGCAGATCCGCTTCCTCGAGGTGCCGGAGGTGCCGGCGCGCATCAACATGCTTCGCACGGGGGAGGTCCAGTTCGCCTGCGACATCCCGCCCGACCAGATCGACGGAATCGAGCGCGACCGGGCCTACGAGGTGCAGGGCGGCACCATCCTGAACCACCGGCTCACCTGCTTCGACAAGAACCACCCGCAGCTGCGCGACGCCCGCGTGCGCCGCGCCTTCACCCATGCCATAGACCGCAAGGCGATCGTGGACAGCCTCTGGGGCGGCCGAACGATCGTGCCGCGCGGGTTGCAGTTCGACTACTACGGGGAGATGCTCATCTCCGACTGGGAGGTGCCGCGCTATGATCCGGCGGAAGCGCGGCGGCTGCTGCGCGAGGCCGGCTACCGGGGCGCGCCGATCCCCTACCGCCTTCTGAACAACTACTACACGAACCAGACGCCCACCGCGCAGGTCCTGGTGGAGATGTGGCGGCAGGTGGGGCTGAACGTCTCCATCGACATGAAGGAGAACTGGTCCCAGATCCTCGAGCGCGGCGACACGCGCGCGGTGCGGGACTGGTCCAACTCCGCGCCCTTCAACGATCCCGTCTCCTCCCTGGTGGCGCAGCACGGGCCGAATGGCCAGCAGCAGCAGGTGGGCGAGTACAGCAACGACGAGCTGAATCGCCTGTCGGTCGAGCTGGAAACGGGGACGGACCGCGCGCGCCGCAAGGCCGCCTTCCGCCGCATGCTCGAGATCGCCGAGCGGGAGGACCCCGCCTATACCGTGCTGCACCAGAACGCGACCTTCACGGCCAAGCGGCGGGACATCAGGTGGCGGGCAGCGCCGGCCTTCGCGATGGACTTCCGCCAGGGCAATTGGGGCGGGTGATGGCACGCCTTTCGCGCCGCGCCGCGCTAGCCTCCGCCGGCGCGTCGCTCGTTCTGCCACGCTTTGCCATCGCGCAGGCGGACCAGCGGCCGTCCGTCACGGTGGCGGTGCAGAAGATCGCCAACAGCAACACGCTGGAGACCCTGCGCGAGCAGTCGAACGTGGGCACACGCCACGGCGGCTCCTACGGCGAGGCCCTGATCGAGCAGGACTGGCTTGGCGATCTGCGTCTTCAACCCGGCCTTGCCACTGCCTGGCGCCGGGTGGACGACCGGACCCTGGAGCTGGAGCTGCGCCCTGGCGTGCGCTTCCACGACGGGCGGGAGATGACCGCGGAGGACGTGGTCTTCTCCTTCGGGCCCGAGCGCATGTGGGGGCCCGATCCCGCGCCCGCCGGCAACCTCTTCGGCAATGTTCCCGGCCGCACGCAGGGCAAGGCCCCACCACCGGAGGCAGCGGCCATCGCCCGGCGCACCTACCCCGGCTTCGAGCGGATCGAGGTGGTGGACGCGCGCACCGTGCGCTTCGTCAACAAGGTGGCGGATCCGGCGCTGGAGGGGCGCCTCTCGCGCACGACAGGGATGGTTCTCTCGGGCGGAGGGTTCGAGGCAGCATCCTCCTGGCTCGACTGGGCGCGGCGGCCGGTCGGCACCGGTCCCTACAAGGTCGCTGAGTTCCGGCCGGACCAGTCGCTCACGCTGGTGGCGCATGACGACCACTGGCGGGGCCGCCCGCCGCTCCGCGGGATCCGCTTCGTGGAGGTGCCGGAGGTCGCGAGCCGCATCAACATGCTCCTGTCGGGCGAGGCCGACTTCGCCTGCGACATCCCGCCCGACCAGATCGGCGCCTTTGAGCGCTCCGCCCGGCACGAGGTGGTTGGCGGGCCGATCATGAACCACCGCATCACGGTCTTCGACAAGAACCACCCGCAACTCCGCGATGCCCGCGTTCGCCGTGCCTTCACCCACGCGATCGACCGCAAGGCGATCGTGGATGCGCTCTGGGCGGGGCAGGCGGCCGTTCCGCGCGGCGAGCAGTTCGATTTCTACGGCCCCATGCTGATCGGGGATTGGGAGGCGCCGCGGCATGACCCGGCCGAAGCACACCGCCTGCTGCGTGAGGCCGGCTACAAGGGCGAGCCGATCCCCTATCGCCTGCTGAACAACTACTACACGGCCCAGGTGCCGACGGCGCAGATCCTCGTGGAGGGCTGGCGCGCTGTCGGGCTGAACGTCGTCATCGAGATGAAGGAGAACTTCCCGCAGGTTCTCTCGAACCAGGGCGCCGGCACGGCGGCGGGGCGGGGAGTACGCGATTGGTCGAATTCGGCGGCCTTCAACGATCCCGTCTCCTCCCTGACCAGCGCGCACGGGCCCGAGGGGCAGCAGTGGCAGATCAACGAGTGGCGGAACGAGGAGTTCGGACGCCTCTCCTCCGTGCTGGAGGGCTCCATGTCGCTGGATGAGCGGCGCCATGCCTTCCGCCGCATGCTCGAGATCATCGAGCGCGAGGATCCCGGCTACACCGTGCTGCACCAGACCTTGAACTTCACCGCCAAGCGGCGGGACCTGCCCTGGAAGGCGGGGGCGTCCTTCTTCATGGACTTTTCCGCCCGGAACTGGGCCGCGTGATGCCGCCGCTGGTCGAGATCACCGGCCTCACGGCCGCATTCGACGGGGTACCGGCCCTGCGCGGCGTGGACCTCTCCGTCGAGCGCGGCGAGGCCGTGGCGCTGGTCGGGGAATCCGGCTGCGGGAAATCCGTGACTTGGCTCGCCGCGCTCGGCCTGCTGCCGGGCAAGGCCCGCGTCGGCGGCAGCGTACGGCTGGATGGGGCGGAGATCCTGCACGCGCCGGCGGCCACGCTGGACGCCATGCGCGGCGGGCGGATCGCCATGATCTTCCAGGACCCGGCCAGCAGCCTTAACCCGGTCCATCGGATCGGGCGGCAGATCACCGAGGCGCTGGCCCTGCATCGCGGCATGACCGGCACCGCCGCGCGGGAGGAGGCGCGGCGACTGCTGGACCGCGTGGGCATGCCCGATGCGCGGCGGCGGCTAGATGCCTATCCGCACGAGCTCTCGGGCGGGCAGAACCAGCGCGTGATGATCGCCATGGCCCTCGCGGGGTCGCCGGAACTGCTGGTGGCGGACGAGCCGACCACGGCGCTCGACGTCACCATCCAGGCGCAGATCCTGGAGTTGCTGGCGGAAATCCGGCGGGACACCGGCATGGCGCTCGTCCTCATCTCCCACGACCTCGGCGTGGTCGCCGAGACCTGCGAGCGCGTCTGCGTGATGTATGCCGGGCGCATCGTGGAGGAGACGACCGCGGCCGACCTCTTCGCCGCGCCGGCGCATCCCTATGCCGCGGGGCTGCTTGCCGCGCTGCCGCCGATCGACGGACCGCGCCGGCCGTTGGCCGCCATTCCCGGCGGCGTGCCGGAACCCTGGGCCATGCCGCCGGGTTGCCCCTATGCCCCGCGCTGCCCGCGGCACGTGGCGGGCTGCGACGCGGCGGTGCCGCGGCTTTCGACCGTCGCACCCGCCCACCGGGCCGCCTGCATACGGCCGCTGCCTGAGGGCACCGCGCGGGAGTTGATGAGAGCATGACCGGGGACGAACCCCTTCTTCACGCGCAGGACCTCGTCCGCCGCTACACGATGCGCCGCGGGATGTTCGGCAAGCCGGTGGAGGTGCGGGCGGTGGACGGCGTCTCCCTTACCCTCCGGCGCGGGCAGACCTTGGGGCTGGTGGGCGAATCCGGCTGCGGCAAGTCCACGACCGGCCGCATGGTGCTGGGCCTTGAGGTGCCGGATGCCGGCGGCGTAGCCTTCGCCAACGAGCGGATGCCGTTGCCCGGCACGCCGGAATGGCGGCGGCTGCGGGCGCGCATGACGATGGTCTACCAGGACCCCTTGGGGGCGCTGGACCGGCGCCTCGATATCGGGACGCAGGTGGCGGAGCCGCTGGAGATCCACGGCATCGGCACCCGAGCAGACCGTCCCGGCCGTGTGGAGGCGCTTCTGCGGGGCGTCGGGCTGCGGCCGGACCATGCCCGAAGCTTTCCGCACGAGCTTTCCGGCGGGCAGCGCCAGCGTGCTGTGCTCGCCCGGGCGCTGGCGACCGCGCCGGATCTGCTCGTCTGCGACGAGCCGATCAGCGCGCTCGACGTTTCCATCCAGGCGCAGGTGATGAACCTGCTGTCCGAGGTGCAGGCGCGCACGGGCGTCGCCATGCTCTTCATCAGCCACGACCTGCGCGCGGTGCGGCAGATGAGCCACCGGGTGGCCGTGATGTATCTCGGCCGCGTGGTGGAGGAGGGCGAGCCGGACGACGTGTTGCACGCTCCCGCCCACCCTTATTCTCAGGCCCTCGTCTCCGCCATTCCCCATCCGGGACGACGTGGCGGGCGCATCGTGCTCAAGGGCGACCCGCCTAACCCCGCCGCGCGACCCGCGGGTTGCGCCTTCCATCCGCGCTGCGCCGTCGCCGCCGCTGTCTGCGCGCGGGAGGTGCCGGCCCTGAAGCGGCGCCCGTCGGATGGCCGGCTGGTCGCATGCCACGTGGCACAGGGCGATGCCGCTGCCGGCGCTGGGTTGCCGCAGATCGCGATGGAGGCCGCCTGATGCTCCGCTTCCTCGGGCTGCGCCTTGCGCGGGCGCTACTGACGATGGTTCTGGTAGTGACCTTCGCCTTCATCGTGCTGCGGCTCTCCGGCGACCCCGCGCTACTCATTATGTCCGCCGACGCGCCGCCGGAGGCGATCGCCGCCTTCCGCCAGGCCTGGGGGCTGAACGACCCGATCTGGGAGCAATACCTCCGCTACTTCGCGGCGATCTTCCGCGGCGATCTCGGCCAGTCCATGCGGGACGGGCGGCCTGCCATCGAGCTGGTGGCGGAGCGCATTCCGGCCACCCTCGCGCTGACGCTGCCGGCGCTCGCAATCAAGCTCGGCCTCGGCATCCCCGCAGGGATCTACGCGGCGCTGCATCGCAACTCCTTCGCGGACAGGGCGGTGATGCTGCTGGCGGTGGCGGGCTTTACGGTGCCCTCATTCGTGCTGGGCCTCGTGCTGGTGCTCGTCTTCGCCGTGCAGTTGGGCTGGCTGCCCTCCGGAGGGCAGGAGAGCTGGCGCCACGGGGTGCTGCCCGTCCTCACCCTCGGGATCGGAGGCGCCGCGGTGCTGGCGCGCTTCACCCGCTCCGCCATGCTGGAGGTACTGGGCCAGCCCTATATGCGCACCGCGCTCGCCAAGGGCGTGCCCTGGGCGCGGGCAGTCCGGCGGCACGCGCTGCCCAACGCGGCCATCCCCACGGTCACCATCGTCGGTTTCATGGTCGGGAGCCTGCTCGCGGGGGCGGTGGTCGTGGAGAGCGTCTTCTCCTGGCCCGGCGTCGGCCGGCTGCTGGTGGTGGCGGTGGCCAACCGGGATCTGGCGGTGGTGCAGTGCATCCTTCTCCTCGTCGCTGCCACCATGGTGAGCGCGAACCTGGTGGTGGACCTTCTCTACGGGGTGCTCGACCCGCGCCTCCGCTCGGCGCCCAGGGAGGCGACCGCCTGATGTCCGATATCCCTCTCTCCGCCATGCCCGCGCCGGCTGTCTGGGCCCCTCCCGCGCGGCGGCGGGCCCGCGTGCCGGTGCTCGTGGTCTTGGCGGTCCTGTGGCTGGTGCTGATGCTGGTGGTGGCCTTCGCGGCCGACCTTCTCAGCCCCTTTCCTTATACGGCGCTGGACCTGCGCAACCGTCTCTCGCCGCCGGTGGGCATGGGCGGGGTGTGGCTGCACGCGCTCGGCACGGACGAGCTGGGGCGGGACGTGCTGTCGCGCTTGATCACCTCCATTCGGATGAGCCTGCTGATCGCCTTTGGTGCCACGGTCATCTCCGCGGTGCTCGGCGTGACGCTCGGCTTCCTCGCGGCCCATTTCCGCGGGCTCGTGGAGCAGGCGGTGCTGGCTCTGGTGGACTTCCAGGCCTCCATGCCCTTCCTCATCCTGGCATTGGCCGTGCTCGCCTTCTTCGGCAACGCGCTGCCGCTGTTCATCTGCCTGCTGGGGCTGAACGGGTGGGAGCGCTATGCCCGCATCGCGCGCGGGCTGGCGGTCAGCGCGGGCTCGCAGGGATATGCGGCGGCCGTGACGGGGCTCGGCGCCTCCCCGTGGCGAGTTTATGGCCGGCACGTGCTGCCGAACATTGCCTCCACCCTCATCGTCTCCATGACGCTGGCGTTCCCCGAGATCATCCTTCTGGAGAGCGGCCTCTCCTTCCTCGGCCTCGGCGTGCAGCCCCCGATGACCTCGCTCGGCAATATGGTGGGCTACGGGCGGGAGTACCTGACGCGGGCGCCTTGGATCCTGCTGGCGCCCTCCTCGGTGATCGTGCTGACGACGCTCTCGGTCAGCCTCCTGGGCGACTGGCTGCGGGACCGGCTGGATCCGACCCTGCGCTGAGCGCGAGGGGGGCGCCGCGCCGGATGGCCGGGGCGCCCTGGCGCTCCTAGAGCCGGCCGCCGTCCCGCACGATGCTCCCGCGACCCTCCCCGGCGACAGCAAGGTATTGCCGATACTCGCCACGGGCGGTCGTCAGCACCCGCGCGGTCCGCGGCGGGGCCCAGAGTGGCTGCCCTGGAAGCGGCGCCACGGGCTCGACCCCGAGAAGCGACAGCAGCGTCGGCGCCAAGTCCACGAGTCCGACGGGCGAGAGGTCGTCGCCGGGCGCCATGCCGGCCACGGAGAGCGCCATGAGATTGCCCATCTCACGCCGGTGCAGCCCGCCATGCATGCCGCCGCCAGGTGGGAAGTCCTTGCCGACGATCGGGCTATGGCCGGGGAGGCCGTAGGGATCGGCCTCGGGCCCGCCGCGCATCCCGATCAGGAGCGGCGCGGCGCGGGGGTGGTCGGCATTCACCAGTGCGAGGTCGAAGGTGCCGGGGAAGGGGCCCTCCAGGCCGTTGCCGCCGGCCGCCAGCACCGCGCCGCACCATGGCTGCTCCTGCAGCGCGGCCGCGAGGCGTGCCAGCCGCGCCGTGTCCGCCTCGCGCGGCCAGAGCCAGCACATGGTGCCCGCCGCGACCGAGACATCCGTGCCTGGCCGGTCCAGCACCGCCTCCACGCCGAGGGCGGCGAGTTCGGCGACGAGGTCGAATCGGTCGGTGGTGCCGACATGCCCATGGTCGGACATGGCGATGACTGCCATCCGTTCTGCCTCCGGCAGGCGGGAGGCTGCCTCGAGTACGCTCGCGAAGGCGCGGTCGGCCGCGAGCATGGCCTCGCGGGTCTCGGGTGCGTCCATGCCGCGGTAGTGGAAGGACCAGTCCGGCTCCGTCAGCCAGAGCAGCGCGACGTCGGGTTGCAACTCCGGCAGCACCACCTGCGCCATGGCGCGGGCCGCGTATTCCACCAGCGGGATCTTGTTCGGGGGTGATGCCGGCGGCGCCCCGAGGCGCTCCACCACCCGATCCCAGGCCTCCGGCGTCTCGACGGCGTCGCGGCCGGAGAGGCTGACGATGAAGGATCCGTTCTCCTGCGCCCGCGGGTCCAGGAGGTAGGCGCCGCCAGCCGAGCCGCTATGGACGAGGGCGAAGCGGCGGCCGGCCGCGGCGAGCGAGTCGGCGAAGCGCGGGGTCGCGATGAAGCCGGGGCCGTGCGTGGCGGTGCCGCGGCGCATGTCCTCTGCTGAGGACGTATCGAGGAAGCGCCCCTCACGCGCGGCCGGATCGGGGAAGGCGTTGTTGACGATACCGGCGACCGCCGGGGGCTGGCCCGTGCCGATGGTCGTCGCGCAGACGCGGGTGAGGGAGGGGAAGACCGAGGAGGACTCGTTGTAGCGCCGCGCGCCCTTCAGGAACTCGGCGAGGGCGGGCATGCGCTCCGGCGTCGCCATGTCGGGGCGGAGCCCGTCGAAGAGGACGATGAGGACGCGGCTGGCATTGATGGGCGGCAAGGTGTGGCTCCGGTCGGGAGGGATCAGGCGCTGGGATCGTGCTTCGCGCAGAAGGCCTCGGCGCTCATGTGGCGGAAGTCGTGCATCGCCTCGCCGAGCTGCTCGTGCGGCCAGTTCCACCAGGCGATGCGGTGGAGGGCGGCGATGATCTCCGGGGAGAAGCGGTAGCGCAGCACGCGGCCGGGGACGCCGACGACGATGGCGAAGTCCGGCACATCTTTCGACACCACAGCGGCCGCCCCGATGGCGGCGCCCGTGCCGATCGTCACGCCGGGCAGGATGACCGCCCCATGGCCGATCCAGACGTCGTGCCCGAGCGTGACCCGGTGGGAGCGGCGCCAGTCGAAGAAGGCAGCGTCGTCCTCGCCGAGGCCGTAGGCGGAGGAGCGGTAGGTGAAGTGGTTCAGAGCGACCCGCTCCAGCGGGTGGTTGCCCGGATTGATCCGCACCCCGGCCGCGATCGAGCAGAAGCGGCCCATCTCCGTGTAGATGATGTCGCTGTCGCGGGCGACGTAGCTGTAGTCCCCGAAGACGCTCTCGGCCACGCGGGTTCCGGCGCCCACCTCGCAGAAGCGGCCGAAGCGGCTGTCACGGACCTGGGCCGTCGGGTGGACCGAGGGCGCTTCGCCAAGCGACTTGCCGGCGGTGTCGGGGTCCGGAAGCAGCAGCCCGGACGCGATTTGCCCCTCTTCAAGCATCGCCGCTGTCCCTTCCTTGCTTGGCGGTGGCTGGCCGCTGGTCGCGTTCCGCTGGCGGGATAGTCGAACCGGCCTGAGCCGGGGTCCTCTGCGCGTCGGTCCGCGACGGGCCTGCGTCAGTCCGGTGAAGCTTTGACGACGACTGAGCGCCCGCGGAGCAGCCTTGCCAGCGGGTGGAACACGCCACGGATTTGTCATCGAGAGGTCACCACGGATTCATTCGAATGAGTGGTAAGGAACGCCCCGGACATCATGACGAAGACCTCCTCCCCTTCCGACTGGCGCACCGTGGAGACCTGCCTGACGGCGGAAATCCGCGACGGGCAGCTGAGCCCGGGCCAGCGACTCCCCCCTGAGCCGGCGCTGATGGCGCGCTTCACCGTCGGCCGGCACAGCGTGCGCCGTGCCGTCGCCGCCCTGCAGGCGCGAGGCCTGGTGCAGACCCTCCAGGGAAGCGGGACCTATGTCCGCCCGGCGGCGCTGCTGGATTACCGCCTCTCGGAGCGCACGCGCTTCTCGCGGAACCTCCTCGACCAGGGGCGCGAGCCCTCCGGCCGGTTCCTGCGCGGGGCCGAGCTGCCCGCCCCGCCCGAGGTGGCGGAGGCGCTGGGCCTGACGCCCGGCACGCCCGCCCTCAACATCCTCCGTCTCAGCTTCGCCGATGCCGTGCCGATCAACCTCTCGGACGCCTGGTACCCGGCGCAGCGCTTTCCCGGGATGCTGGAGGCCTGGGAGGCGGGGCAGGGGGCCAGCGAGGTTCTCGCCGCCCATGGGATTGAGGACTACCTCCGGCTGCGAAGCACCATCGTGACGCGGCTTCCCGGTGCCGAGGAGGCCTCGTGGCTGGATCAGCCCGCCGAGCACCCTGTGCTGGTGGTGCGCAAGGTGGATGCCGACCTGCGCGGCGTCCCGATCGCCTGTTCCGAAACCATCTGGGCCGGGGAGCGCGTGCAGCTCCTGGTCGACAACGCCCCCTCGCCGGCAGGCGAGGCCCGCGGGCGCGAGGAGAAGACCGATGTGGATCGCTGACCTGCGGATCGTCCTGACCGACCGCGTGATCCCGCGCGGCGCCGTGCGCGTCGAGGACGGGTGCATCGTCGAGGTGATCGAGGTGCCGAGCTTCGGCAATCGCCCCGGTGCGCTGACCCTCATTCCCGGCATCGTCGACCTGCACGGCGACATGATCGAGAAAGAGGTGGAGCCGCGCCCGGACTGCTCCTTCCCGCTGGAAGTGGCCGTCAGCAACCTCGACTCACGCCTCGCCGCCTCGGGCGTCACCACGGCCTATGCCGGCGTTTCCTTCGCCGAGGGCAAGCGCGGGCTGCGGAGCGAGGAGACGGCCCGTGCCATGGTTGAGGCGGTCGCGGGGATGCGCAGCCACGCTCGCACCGACCTCCGCGTCCACGCGCGTTTCGAGATCACCAATGCACGTGCGGAACCTGTGCTGCGCGACCTTCTCGCCCGCCGGATGGTGGACATGGTTTCCCTGACGGACCACACGCCTGGCCAGGGGCAGTACCGCGACGTGGAGCAGTACGTCGCCTACTCCGCCCGCGCGCACGGCCATGCGCCAGAGGAGGCGGAGGCCCGCGCCCGCGCCCGCATGGCGGTGCCGCCCGCCTGGGAGGTGGCGCGTAGCGTAACAGAGCTGGCCCGCGCCCAGGGCCTGCCGATCGCCTCCCATGACGACGACACGCCGGCCAAGGTCGCGCTGATGCGGGACCTCGGCGCCACCATCTCCGAGTTTCCGGTCACGCTGGAGGCGGCACGGGCCGCCCGCGAGGCCGGGATGACAACCCTGATGGGTGCGCCGAACGCACTGCGTGGCCGCTCCATGACCGGCAACATCACGGCGGCGGCGGTACTCGAAGCCGGGCTGCTGGATGCGCTGGCGGCAGATTACCACCAGGGGGCGATGCTGCCGGCCGCAATCGGCTGGGTACGGGAGGGGCGGCTGCCACTGCACGCGGCCATCGCGCTGCTGACCGCCAACCCTGCCCGCGCGGCCGGGCTCGCGGATCGCGGCGTCATCGCGCCGGGACGCCGCGCGGACCTCGTGCTGCTGGATGTCTCCGAAGCGCCGGGCGCCCCGCCGCCGCGGGTTCGGGCGGTCTGGCGCGACGGCCGGATGATCCACTCCGACGGATGGACGGGCATGGTCGACGCGGTGGCGGAGGCCGCATGAGCGCGGAACCGAATGACGAACGTCGCCGCGCGGACGACGAACGTCGCCGCTGGATGGGTATCCTCGCCCGTGCCGGCGCCGCGGGGATCGAGGCGCGGCTGGCGGAGACCGCGCCGCTGCCGCCGCACACCCGGCTGCGGGGGCCCGAGACCGGCCTCGTGATGGTGCGCGGCCGCGCCGGTGGTGACGGCGCACCCTTCAACCTCGGCGAGATGACGGTGACGCGCTGCGCCGTGCGCCTCGAGGACGGCACCGTCGGTCACGCCTATCTCGCCGGCCGCGACCGGCGCGGCGCCGAGCTGGCAGCCGCCTTGGACGCGGCCCTGCAGGACCCCGTCCGCCGCCCGGCGCTGCTGGCCGCCGTGGTGGAGCCCCTGGCCGCCAAGCAGACAGAGGCCCGGGCCGCGACGGCGCGCAAGGCCGCCGCCACCCGCGTGCGCTTCCTCGCGATGGAGACGACCCGATGAGCGGCCTTCTGCCCGGCTTCGCGGATCCCGTCGCGGACGCGCAATCCGCCTTCCGCGCCGTGCTCGAGGCGATGGCGCGCCCTGGTCGCGTGCAGCGCCTGCCCCGCCCGCCGGCCCCGCCAGCGCCGCTCTCCCCAGCTGCGGGTGCCGTCCTGCTGGCCCTGGCGGATGCCGAGACGCCGCTCTGGCTCGATGCCGGCGCGGAGGTGGCCGAATGGGCTGTGTTCCACGCCGGCTGCCCGCTGGTGGAGGACGCTGGCGCCGCCACCTTCGCTCTCGCCACCGGCACGCCTCCCGCGCTCTCCTCCCTCGACCCAGGCACGGACGAGGAGCCGCAGCGCGCGGCGACGCTTATCCTGCAGGTCGCCTCGCTGGCGGAGGGGCGGGGTTGGCGGCTGACCGGCCCCGGCATCGAGCGCGAGCACCGGCTTCAGGTGGAGGGCGTGCCGAACGGCTTCCTCGCGGCATGGACGGCGAGCCGCGCGCGCTTCCCGCTCGGCGTGGACATCATCCTCTGCGCGGGCGACTGCGTGGCTGCCCTGCCGCGCAGCATCACCATCCGGGAGGGCTGAGCCGATGTATGTCGCGGTTAAAGGCGGCGAGGCCGCCATCGCCAATGCCCATGCCTGGCTGGCCGAGGAGCGGCGCGGCGACGCCAGCCTGCCGGAGGTCGGCACCGACGCGATCCGGGAGCAGCTCACCCTCGCCGTGGACCGCGTGATGGCGGAGGGCTCCTGCTACGACCCCGATCTCGCAGCCCTGGCGATCAAGCAGGCGCGCGGCGACCTGATCGAGGCGATCTTCCTTCTCCGGGCCTATCGCACCACGCTGCCGCGCTTCGGCGCCTCCGCGCCGATCGACACGGGGGCAATGACGGTGCGGCGGCGCGTCTCCGCCACCTACAAGGACCTGCCGGGCGGGCAGGTGCTCGGGCCGACCTTCGACTATACCCACCGCCTGCTTGACTTCGCCCTCGCGGCGGAGGGGCTGACGCCGCCGGCGGCGGCCGAGACCGACCCCGGCGAGGACGCCGCTCCGCCCCGCGTCACTGGGCTGCTGGCCGCGGAGGGGTTGATGGCTGCGGAGGAAGCCTCCGACGCGGAGCCGGGCGACCTGACGCGCACGCCCGTCACCTTTCCCGCCGGAAGGCCCTTGCGGTTGCAGAACCTGGCGCGCGGGGACGAGGGCTTCCTTCTCTCCATGGCCTATTCCACCCAGCGCGGCTACGGCAACAACCACCCCTTCGTGGGAGAGCTGCGCCAGGGCGACCTCGCCGTGTGCTTCACGCCGCCGGAACTGGGCTTCGAGATCGAGATCGGCGACCTCGTCGTTACCGAGTGCCAGATGGTGAACCAGTTCCACGGCTCCCGGACGGAGCCGCCGCAGTTCACCCGGGGCTACGGCCTCGTCTTCGGCCGCACGGAGCGGCGGGCCATGGCCATGGCGCTGATGGACCGGGCGCTGCGGGCGGCGGAGCTGGGCGAGGACGTGGAAGCACCGGCGCAGAACGAGGAATTCGTTCTTTCGCATTCCGACAACGTGGAGGCGACAGGCTTCCTCGAGCACCTGAAGCTGCCGCACTACGTCGATTTCCAGAGCGAGCTGGAATCCGTTCGCGCCATGCGGGCCGCGGTGGAGGCGGAGCGGCAGCGCGCGCCCGCGCAGGCTGCCGCGCGGCAATTCGAGACCGAGGGAGCCGGCGGATGAGCGGCTACAATTTTGCCTACCTGGACGAGGCGACGAAGCGGATGATCCGCCGCGCGCTGCTGAAGGCGGTCGCGGTGCCCGGCCACCAGGTTCCCTTCGGCTCCCGCGAGATGCCGCTGCCCTATGGCTGGGGCACGGGCGGCATCCAGGTGACGGCGAGCGTGATCGGTGCGGACGACACGCTGAAGGTCATCGACCAGGGCGCGGACGACACCACCAATGCCGTCTCCATCCGCCGCTTCTTCGCCCGCGTGGCACCGGGGCTGCGCACTACCGAGCGCACGGCGGAGGCGACGGTGATCCAGACCCGCCACCGCATCCCCGAGACGCCGCTTCGGGAGGGGCAGGTGCTCGTCTACCAGGTGCCGCAGCCGGAGCCGCTTTTCCGGTTGGAGCCGCGGCGGGCGGAGACACGCCGGCTGCACGCGCTGGCGGATTATGGGCTGATGCAGGTGAAGCTCTACGAGGACATCGCGCGCCACGGGCGGGTCGGCTCCTCCTACGACCACCCCGTCATGGTGAACGGGCGCTACCTCATGTCGCCCTCGCCAATCCCCTCTTTTGACAACCCGAAGATGCACCGTTCCGCCGCGCTCCAGCTCTTCGGCGCGGGGCGGGAGCGGCGCCTCTACGCGGTGCCGCCCTATACGGAGGTGCGGAGCCTCGACTTCGAGGACCATCCCTTCGTGCCGCTGCGCGCGAATGGCCGCTGCTCCCTCTGCGGCGCGGGGGACAGCTATCTCGACGAGGTGGTGACGGACGACCGGGGAGGGCGAATCTTCGTCTGCTCCGATACGGATTTCTGCACCGAACGGCAGACCATGCGGGAGGCCGCGGAATGAGCGACGGGCCCATTCTCTCGGCACGTGACGTGTCGATCGCCTTCGGCGCGGTGCGGGCGGTGGACGGCGTCTCGCTCGACCTCTGGCCGGGCGAGGTCCTCGCCATCGTCGGCGAGTCGGGTTCGGGCAAGTCGACGCTTCTGCGGCTGCTCGCCGGCGAGGCTCGGCCCGATGCGGGAACCGTGCTCTACCGCGACCCCTCCGGTGCGACGCTGGACGTGCACGGGATGGGCGAACCCGCGCGGCGGCGCCTGGCGCGCACCGAATGGGGCTTCGTTCACCAGGACCCGCGCGACGGGCTCCGGCTGGCCGTCTCGGCAGGGGGCAATGTCGGGGAGCGGCTGATGGCCAGCGGTGCCCGCCATTACGGCGATATCCGCGCCGAGGCCGCCCGATGGCTGGAGCGGGTGGAGATCCCGGCGGCTCGGATTGACGACGCGCCCCGGCTCTTCTCCGGCGGCATGCGGCAGCGGCTGCAGATCGCGCGCACCCTCGTTACCCGCCCGCGCCTCGTCTTCATGGACGAGCCGACCGGCGGGCTCGACGTTTCCGTCCAGGCCCGGCTGCTCGACATGATCCGCGCCCTGGTGGCCGATCTCGGGATCGCGGTGATCCTCGTGACCCACGACATCGCCGCCGCGCGGCTGCTGGCGCACCGGCTCGTGGTGATGCGCCATGGGCGCGTGGTGGAGGAAGGCTTGACCGATCGGGTGCTGGACGACCCGCGGCACCCCTACACGCAACTCCTCGTCTCCTCGGTGCTCGCGGCATGAGCTGGACTCTGAAGGCCGAAGGGTTGGCCAAGGGATTCACCCTGCACCTGCAGGGCGGCGTCGAGATCCCCGTGCTGCGCGACGCGGCGCTGGAGGTCTCCCCGGGGGAGTGCGTGGCGCTTTCCGGTCCCTCGGGCGCCGGCAAGTCCACGCTGATGCGGTTGCTGCAGGGGAACTACGGCGCCGATGCGGGGCGCATTCTTCTCCGCCGCCCTGATGGGAGTGTGGCGGACCTGGCGGGTGCCTCACCGCGCGAGGTGATCGCGCTCCGGCGGGACACGATCGGCCATGTCTCGCAATTCTTGCGCGTGATCCCCCGTGTTCCTGCTGTGGACATCGTGTCGGAGCCGCTGGTCGCGCGCGGCATCCCTCGCGAGGAGGCGCGCGTCCACGCCTCGGCCCTGCTGCACCGCTTGAACCTGCCGGAGCGGCTGCATGCCCTCCCGCCCGCCACCTTCTCGGGCGGGGAGCAGCAGCGCGTGAACCTCGCGCGGGGCTTCGTGGCGGATTTTCCGCTCATGCTGCTCGACGAGCCCACCGCGAGCCTCGACGCGGCCAACCGTGAAGTGGTGATCGCCCTCATCGGCGAGGTCAAGGCGCGGGGAGCGGCCCTCGTCGGTATCTTCCACGATGCGGAGGTGCGCGACCGCGTGGCGGACCGGGTCCTCGATGTGGCGCCGCTGCAGGAGGCAGCGTGACCGGCGTGCTGGTGGCGGTTGTCGGCCCTTCCGGCGCCGGCAAGGACACGCTGATGGAGGCGGCCCGCGCGGCCCTGGCTGGCGACGAGCGGATCACCTTTATCCGCCGCGCCGTAACCCGCCCTGCGGAGGCCGGCGGGGAGGATCACCTTCCGCTCTCGCGCGAGGCCTTCATCGCTGAGCGTGAGGCCGGCGGCTTCGCGCTTTGGTGGGAGGCGCACGGGCTTCTCTATGGCCTGCCGCGCGCGGCGCTGGAAGAGGCGGTGGCTTCCGGACGGGTCGCGGTCGCTAACCTCTCCCGGCGGGTGCTGGGCGAGGCGGCGGCGCGCCACCCGCTGCGGGTGCTGGAGATTACGGCCTCGCCCGCCACCCTCGCGGCCCGCCTCGCCGCCAGGGGTCGGGAAAGCGCGGCCGATGTCACCCGCCGGCTCTCGCGCCAGGTGCCGCTGCCGGCGGGTCTACCGGTGGAGACGGTGGTGAACGACGGCAGCGTGGAAGCCGGCGCGGAGCGGGTGGTCCGGGTGCTCCGGGGCGGCCGGGCCTAGCCGGCCAGCCCCGCGCGCAGTCGGCTGGAGATCGCGTCGATCACGGCAACGGCGACCAGAATCAGCAGCACGATGAAGGAGACGACGCCCCATTCGAGGGTGCGGATCATCTCTGACAGCATCAGCCCGATCCCGCCCGCGCCGACGATGCCGATGATGGTGGAGGAGCGCGTGTTGCTCTCGAACATGTAGAGCACGTGGCCGGCCATCACTGGCAGCACGGCCGGCAGCACGCCGAAGCGGATGCCAGCGAGCTTGCCGCCGCCCGTGGAGGTGACACCCTCCACCGCCCGGCGGTCAGCGGCCTCGATCGCTTCGGAGAAGAGCTTACCGAAAGTGCCGATATCGCCCGTCGCGATGGCGAGCACGCCGGCGAAGGGGCCGAGGCCGACGACGCTCACCCAGATCAGCGCCCAGATCAGCGCATCGATGCCACGGATGCTGTCGAGCGCGCGGCGGGAGAGAAAATGCACCAGCCGCCCGGCCGAGGTGTTGCGGGCCGCGAGGAAACTGAGCGGAAAGGCGATGCCTGCGGCGAGAAGCGTGCCGAGGAAGGCAATGGCCAAGGTCTCCCCAAGGCCGCGCAGGATCAGCAGGGCTCGCGAGGTGGTGCCAGGATCCGGCGGCAGCATCAGCCCGAGGAATTGCAGGAGCTGGCCAAAGCCGCCCGCAATGCGGCCGGGTGAGAACTCGAGCCGCCACAGGCCGAACACGAGGAGTCCGAGGGCGGCAGCGATGAGCAGCACAGTCTGGACCCGCGCGCCGGTGATGCGGCGGAAAACCTCCGGGTGGCGGGCGGCAAGGCCTGTGCGGTCGGCAAGCGCGGCCTCGCGCAAGGTGAGGACGGGCGACGCGCTCATGCGCCGCGCTCCATGGACCCGATCAGGCTGTGGCGCAGGCGTTCGGTGCCGAGGTCGATGATCATGACCGTCACGATGATGAGCAGGAGGATGGCCGCGACGTCGTTATAGTAGAACTTGCGGATGGCCTCGATCAGGTCCTGTCCGATGCCGCCCGCGCCGACGAAGCCGAGTACCGAGGCCTGACGCACGTTCACCTCGAAGCGCAGCAGGGCGTAGCTCGCGAAGTTGGGCAGCACCTGGGGCAGCGCGGCAAAGCGCACCATGGCTGCCCAGGACGCACCGGCCGCCACCGCGCCGTCCACCGGCTTGGGGTCGATGTTCTCCACCACTTCGGAGAAGAGCTTGCCGAGTGCGCCCATGCTGTGGATCGCGATGGCGAGAACGCCCGGCACTGGCCCCAGCCCGAAGGCGATGACGAAGATCAGCGCGAAGACGATATCCGGCACGGTGCGGCAGAATTCGAGCAAGCGCCTGGCCGTCCCGCGGATCCACGGGTTCGGCACAAGGTTCGCGGCCGCGACGAAGGAGAGGAGGAAACCGCCGATCGCGCCGAGAGCCGTGCCGACATAAGCGATCAGCAGGGTGTCCGCGAGCAGCAGGCCCCATTTCCTCCAGCCCCAGAACCACTCGCCGGGATCAGTCCATACCCGACCGCCGCCGGCTTCCAGCCTGGTGATGCGGTCGAAATACCCGAAGAAGTCACCGAGATGCTTCCAGAGCCTCGCGGGATCGACCTCGGCGACGTGACCGGCCAGGAGAGTGAGGGCTGCGATCGTGACCGCAAGGATCAGGGCGCGGCGCCGCGGCGCCTGGCCGGAGGCACGGTATCCATCCAGCAGCTCGGCAAGTCGCGCGTTGGGAAGAGGGGGAAGGGTGGTGGCCAGGGGACCGGCTTTCTCAAGATGGACCGACCGCCCCGGCCGGAATGCCGGGGCGGCGGGCCCGGGCTGCTAGCCGCGGCGGCGCAGGTTGTCGACGAAGCGGTTCAGCTCGATGATCGGGTCGTAGGCGGCATTGTCCACGGCCATCAGCGGGCCCTGCTTGCCCTCGTAGATCGCATCGAAGGCCTTCTTGTCGGCGGTCGCCAGCTCCAGCACCGCGGTGCGGATGGCGGACTTGAGGTCATCCGGCAGGGCGTTGAGATAGGCCATCGGCGAGTTCACGATCTGGTCGGACCTGAAGACGATGCGGAAGTCCTCGGCCTTCACCATCCCCTTGCGGGCCATGCGAAGCAGGTTGCTCTCCTGCTCGTCGTTCCACCAGTTCGCGCACATGTCGACGGTGCCCTGGTTGAGCGCGATCACCGCGTTCTCGTGGCTGCCGGTGTAGACGACGCGGCCGAAGAACTGCTCGGGCGTGATGTTCATCTTGTTGAGGGCAAAGCGCGGCACGTTGTTGCCGGAGGTGGAGTTGGGGTCCACGAGGCCCAGGTTCTTGCCACGGAGGTCCTCGACGCGCTGATAGGGGCTGTCCTTCTTCACGTAGAAGACGGAGTAGTAGCCCTTGGTGCCGTCGAGGTTCGTCTCGATCGCGAAGGCCGTGATCTGCGAGCCCGTCATCAGCGCGCGCGCGAAGGAGGAGGGGCCATAGGAGGCGATGTGCACGTTGCCCGAGCGCTGGCCTTCGATCACCGCCGCGTAGTCGTTGGCGATGCGCAGCGTCACCTTCGTGCCGAGGCGGCGCGAGAGGTAGTCGATGAACGGGCCGTAGCGTTCCGTCACGCCGGAGGCGTTCTCGGAGGGGATGATCGCGAAGACGAGCTCGGGGTAGCGGGAGGCCCAGGGCGCGGCGCCCTGCGCGCGCAGGACCGAGGGGGCAGCCAGCAGCGCGGCCGTGGCGCCCAGCAGGGCGCGGCGATGGGTGATCATAATGACCTCTCTCGTGTCGGCGGGCGGGGGCCCGTCAGGTGGCGGCCAGGAAAGGGACCGCGGAGGGATGGGCCGGTGCAGATGGCGCCGCGTCCATCACCTCGGCGGCCTCCAGGCCGTAGAGTTTGCGAGCGGCATCGGCGTCGAGCGCATCCGGTGGCCCATCGAAGACCAGGCGCCCGGCCGAGAGGCCGACGAGCCGGTCGCAGTAGCGGCGCGCGATATCGAGCGAGTGAAGGTTGCAGAGGACGGTGATGCCGTAGTCGCGGTTGATGCGCGCAAGGGCGTCCATGACCAGCCCCGTGTTGCGCGGGTCCAGCGAGGCGATCGGCTCGTCCGCGAGGATGATCTCAGGTTCCTGCACCAGGGCACGCGCAATGGCGACGCGCTGCTGCTGGCCGCCGGAGAGATGTTCGGCCCGCTGCGCCGCGAGTTCGGCGATGTCGAAGCGTTCCAGGGCGGAGAGGGCAATAGCGCGGTCCGCATCGGACCACAGGCGCAGGAGCGAGCGGTGCGCGGGCACCTTGTTCAGCCGCCCGACGAGGACGTTGGTGAGCACGTCCAGCCGTCCCGAGAGGTTGAAGCCCTGGAAGACCATCGCACAGCGCGCCCGCCAGTCCCGCAACGCCCGCCCGCGCAGCGCCGAGACATCGGCGCCGTCCCAGAGGATGCGTCCCGCGCTTGGCTCGGCCAGGCGGTTGACCATGCGGAGCAGGGTAGACTTTCCCGCTCCAGAACGGCCGATCACGCCGACAAAGGCGCCGCGCGGCACCTCGAGGCACATGTCGTCCACGGCGACGCGGTCGCCGAAGCGCCGGGTCAGTCCTTCGATCACCAACATGGTGGGCGGCTTAGTGAGGGCGACTGACGCGGCGATGACGGCGCGGTGAAGGAATGATGACAGAGGCCGCCGCCGCAGCGCCGCTCAGACCGTACTGGCCTCCGGACCCGCGACGACGCCCTCGTCGTGCAGCCGGCCAATTGCGGCGCCGGACAGGCCGAGCACCTCGGCCAGCACGGCGTCGGTATGCTCCCCGAGGCGCGGCGAGGGGGAGGGGGGCCGGCGCCCATGCGTGCCCTCAAACCCCAGCGGCGCCGCTGGTGTCAGGACCGTGCCGATCCCTGGCTGCGTCACCTCGGCGAAAAGCGGATTTGCCGCGGAGCAGCGGGGGTCCTCGCGCACGAGCTGGCCGAAATCCTGGTAAGGGCCCCAGAGGACACCGCTGCCCGCGAAGGCCGCGGTGACCTCTGCGAGGCTGCGCGCGGCGAACCAGGGCTCCAGCACGGCGGCAATGGCGTGCCGGGCCTGGAAGCGGCCGCCCTCGTCGTCGAGGTCCACCTCCATCATCGGGCCGATCATGGCGAGCTTCGCCGCGAGGCCGGTCGCCTTGCCGATCGCCCGCCACTGGCGGTTGGAGATGGCGCAGAGGAAGGCCCGGCGCCCGTCCGACGTCTCGAAGTCGCGTCCAAAGGCACCGTAGAGATCATTGCCCATGGGTGGGCGGACGGTGCCGTTGACCTGAACCTCCGCGACATAGCCAAGGTTGGCGACCGAGGCGAGCATGACATCCGAGAGCGCCAACGTGATCTCCTGGCCCTTGCCGTCGCGCCGCCGCGCCCTCTCGGCCGCGAGGAGACCGGTGCAGAGGTAGAGCCCTGCCGCGATGTCCCAGGCCGGGAGAACGTGGTTGATCGGCGTCGTGTCGGACCCGGTGGCGATGGGGAAGCCGCTGGCGCAATTGACGGTGTAATCCACCGCCCCCGTGCCGTCGTGGTTGCCGGTCAGGCGCAGCATGATGAGGTCCTGCCGCCTGGCACGGAGCGTCTCGTAGTCCATCCATCCGCTGGCCGGGAGGTTGGTGAGGAGGATGCCCGCGTCCTCCCCGGGGGAGGCGATCAGCGCCTGGGCAATCTCCCGACCCTCGGGGCGGTTGAGGGCGATCTGCACCGAGCGCTTCGCCTTGTTCAGGCTCGACCAGTAGAGGCTCGCCCCGCTTGGCGCGAGCGGCCAGCGGCGGTAGTCGATGTTGCCGCCGATCGGGTCGATGCGGATCACCTCGGCGCCGAGCTGCGCGAGGGTCATCCCGCCCAGGGGTGCGGCGATGAAGGCCGAGACCTCGACCACGCGCAGGCCGGACAGGATGGGCGGGGAACCAGCCATGCGTTGGCCTGCCTCTCACTCGGGGAAGGGGGCCGTTCCGCCCTTCGGGACGGGGCGCGGCGCCAGAGTTTGGCGCAGCCCTTCCCCAGGGGACAACAGGCCCGGCGCGAGAGGGGTCCGCGGAAGAGTACGGCACATGCGCCCCGCCTGCCCGGACCCGCAGCTTAACGCCGGGCAAGGTTGAACCGGGAAGGCTTGGAAAAGTGATGCGACTGGGGTGATCTTCCGCCCTACGGGACAATCAAAGATCGTGAGACGGCTCATCTCAGAGGGGCCAGGAGGAAGTCCATGCACCGTGGTTTCGGCAGCCTCATCCACGGCCGCGCCCCCGTTGCGCCGCTTCCCGCCCGCGGCGCTCCCGGTCGCCGCGAGCTTCTTGCCCTGGCTGGAACACTCGCCGGCCCCTCCATCGCGCGAGCGCAGGACACTGGAGGATACCCGTCGCGGCCGATCCGGGTGGTGGTCGGCTTTGCAGCGGGCGGGCTGGCCGATATCACCGTGCGGGTCATTGGGGAGGCGCTGTCGCAGCGGCTGGGCCAGCAGGTGGTGATCGACAACCGGCCGGGCGGCGCCGGCACGCCGGCCGCCATGGCCGTGGTTCCGGCCGCGCCGGACGGGCACACGCTGGCCATCCTGAGCACCGGCAACGCCATCAACAAAACCCTCTTCCGGCACCTGCCCTACGATCCCGTCACGGATTTCACGCCCGTGTCGGGCCTCGCAAATTTCGACCTGCTGCTGCTCGTCGCCGCCAACTCGCGGCTGCGCAGCGTGGCGGACGTGCTCGCCGCCAAGCGGGAGGGCTTGGCCATCGGCACGATCAGTCCCGGCAGCACGCAGAACCTCGCGGGGGAATGGCTGCGCGTCGCGGCCGGGATGGACGCGACCATCGTCCCCTATCGCACGACGGCGGATGTGCTGACGGCGGTGCAGCGGGACGACGTGCAGTTGGGGTTCGAGACCTACGCCACGGCGCGCAGCCTGCTGGAAGGCGGTCAGCTTCGCGCCGTCGGCAGCACCGGCTCCAGCCGGTCCAGCCTTCTTCCGGATGTGCCGACCCTGCGGGAGAGCGGGCTGGCCGATTACGCGGTGGTGGGATGGAACGCGCTCTTTGCCCCCGCGCGCACGCCGAAGCCCGTTGTCGACCTGCTGAACCGGCACGTGACGGATGTGCTGCAAACGGGGGAGATCCGGAAGCGCCTGCTCGACCTCGGCATCGAGCCCGCGCCGGGCACGGCGGAGTCCATGGGGGAGCGGCTTCGCCAGGATGTCGCGACATGGGCGAGCGTGATCGAGAAGGCTAATATTCAGCGGCAGTAGAACCCGCTGCGGAGGAAACACTGGGATGAGCGATCTCTCCTTGCCGCGCCGCGCGCTGCTGGGCGCGACCGGTGCGGCGCTGGCCCGCCCGGCGCTGGCGGCGGGCTACCCCGACCGCGCGATCCGGCTCGTCGTGCCGTTCCCGCCGGGCGGGACGGTGGACGTCACCGCCCGGCCTATCGCGGCCGCCGTCTCCGACCTGCTGGGCCAGCCCATCGTCATCGACAACCAGCCCGGCGCGGGCGGCAATGTCGGCACGCAGCGCGTCGCGCGCGCGGCGGCGGATGGGTATACGCTGCTCTTCACCGCGCCCAACCACACGATCAACCCGGGGCTCATGCCCAATGCGGGGTTCGACGCGCAGAAGGACTTCGCGCCGATTTCCCTCTGCGCGCAGATCCCGGAGATCCTTGTCTGCCACAAGGACGCGCCCTTCCGGACCTTCCAGGAATTCGTCGCCTATGCCCGCGCCCACCCGCGCGAGCTGACCTATTCCTCCGCCGGTATCGGCTCGCACCCGCATGTGACAATGGAGCTGCTGCTGCACCGGCTGGGCCTCGATGTGCTGCACGTCCCCTATCGCGGTGCGGCGCCGGCCTTCACGGATCTGGTGGCGGGCCGTGTGCAGCTGAAGCTCGACTCCTACGCCACCTCCGCCGCGCAGATCGCGGCCGGGGCCATCCGCGTGCTCGCGATCGCGAGCGCCCAGCGCTCCCCGGCGGCACCTGACGTGCCGACGATCGCGGAAATGGGCCTGCCGGGCTTCGAAGGAATTCTCTGGATGGGTTACCTCGCGCCCGCCGGGACGCCGACGGACGCGGTGAACCGAGTCGCCAGGGCGGTGCGGGACGCGGTGCGCTCACCCTCGGTGGCGGGCGTTCTCTCCCAGCAGGGAGTCGAGGCTGTGGGCAGCACGCCCGAGGAATTCGCCGTCCGGATCGCGAAGGAGATCCCCCAGTGGCGCGACGTGATCCGCGACGCGAACATCCGACCGGAGTAGAAGAATGAGCCCGCCGCTGACGCCCCCGCCGGACCCGAACCCGAAGGCACCAAAGCTGCGCTGCCCGCCCGGCTCCGTGGACTGCCAGATCCATCTCTTCGGGCCCGCCACCGAGTATCCCTTCGATCCCGGGAGCAAATACGTCTCCGAGGACATGCTGCCGGAGGAGTCCATCCGCATCCAGGACATCCTCGGGCTGGACCACGCTGTTATAGTCAGCGGCGGGGGGTACGGGATGGATACGCGTCACCTCTGCGACACGTTGCGGCGCTTCCCTGATCGCTTCCGCGGCGTGGCGCTGCTGCCCGCGGAGACATCGATGGCGGAAATGGAGCGACTGCACGGGCTGGGCGTGCGCGGCACCCGCTTCGTCAGCCCGCGCCACGGCACGCACCTGCCGCAGATATCCGAGCGGGTGGCCGCCATGGCCGCCGAGCTGGGCTGGGTGACCCAGTTCTATCCCGGCCAGGGCGAGCTGGAGAGTTTCGCGGATCGCCTGCTCGCGCTGCCCGGGCGCATCGTTCTCGACCATTTCGCGGCCATTCCAGCGGCGGGAGGAACCGATCAGCCGGCCTTCCGGACCTTGCTGCGGATGCTCGACACCGGGCGGGTGTGGGTGCGGATATCCGGTCCGATGCGCTGCACGAAGGAGGACTTCCCCTATCCCTCCGTTACGCCGATCGCGCAGGCGCTGGTGGCCCATGCCCCGGAGCGGCTGGTATGGGGCTCGGACTGGCCGCATGTGAACATGGCCGGTCGCGTCATGCCAAATGACGGCGACCTGCTGGACCTCATGCTCGAATGGGTGCCGGATGAGGCGGTGCGCAACCGCATCCTCTCGGACCAGGCACGGGCGCTTTACGATTTCCCTTCACCAAAGAGGGCCTGACCGGCCTCAGTCGCTGAAATAGAGGCGGAGCGGGGTTTCGCCGGCGATCTGCTGGCGGACCCGCTCGTCCGGCACCCATTCGGCGAGGGTGGCGACGGCGTCGGCGTAGGTCACGCGGTCTTCGAAGGCAGCAAAGGGCCAGTCGCTTCCCCAGACGAGGCGCTCGCCGCCGGCGACGCGCAGCAGGGCGGCCGCGTAGTCGCGCGCCGCCTCTGGCGAGGGCATGCGGTAGCCCGCCGAGATCTTCACCCAGGTATTGCCACGCTCCACCGCCGCGAGCATGGCCCTGAAGCCGGGCGAGTTCACGCCTTCGGCGGGGTCCGGGCGCCCGAAATGGTCGATCACGAGCTTTACGCCCGCCTCTTCCGCGCCCTCGATCACCGCGGGCAGGTCGTGGCTCTCGGCGAGGACGTGCACGTGCCAGTCGAGGTCCCGCACGCGGCGGAGCAGGCGCCGGTATTCCGGGGATTTCAGGTCGGGCGGGCTGGCAACGTGCCGGTAGAAGATCCGGATGCCGACGATGCCGTCCTCCTTCATCCTCTCCATGCGGTAGAAATCCGCCTCGGGCGGGAGGATGACGGTGCCGCGCAAGCGCTTGTGCCGGCGCGTCGCACGGATCGTGTAGTCGTTGTACTCGCCGTACATGCTGGCGGCAGCGATGACGCCGAAGGCGACGCCGTGCGCGTCCATGATCTCAAGGAAGCCTTCCGCCGTCGCGTCGAAAGGCGGCTGGTGCCAGGCGCTCGCCACGCGCGGCATGTCCGTCGTGTAGAGATGGAAGTGGCAGTCGATGATCGGGTGCGTGGTCATGCGGTTGGGCCTTGCCCCTCCCCAGCTTGCGCCGGCGTCCTGGGCGGCGTGTGGGGGGACTAGACCAGCACCGGCTTTCCGCAGCAAGGCGGTGGGCCGCGGAGGGGCGGTCTGGTGCGCCTCGTCCGGACCGGGATGGCGGATGGGGTGGGATTCGAACCCACGGTGAGGTTGCCCCCACGGCGGTTTTCAAGACCGCTGCCATAGACCGCTCGGCCACCCATCCGGACAGGCGGGCACGGCGCCTGAACGGCACCTTGCGCGTTGCGGGTTACACCCGTGGCGGTGCCAAGGAAACCACCTGCGGCGACCGCCGTCGCTGGGCCGAGCCGCTCCGCCGCCACGAACGGCCGGGAAGTTCGTGCGGGGCCCAGCCCTCCGTTGCCCCGGGCGGCCGAAAATGGCACCTCTGCCGGCATGAACCGCCCTGGCCGCCGGTCCGTCCTCGCCTTTCCCCTCCTCATGCTGGCTGGGCCGGCGCTCGCGCAGACGGAGGGATTCGACAGCTTCCTCGACGGGGTTCGCGTCGAGGCGCGGCGGGCCGGGATTTCGGCGGCGACCCTTCAGCGGGCGCTCGGCAGCATCCGCCCGGTGGACCGCGTGATCGAGCTGGATCGGCGCCAGCCCGAGAGTAGCCTCACCTGGGAGGCGTACCGGGACCGCATTGTCAACCAGACGCGGATCGACAATGGCCGTCGCGCCTATGCCGACAACCGCGCGCTTCTCGACTCGCTGCAGGACCGCTTCCGCGTGCCTGGCCGGGTCATCGTGGCGATCTGGGGGATGGAGACGAATTACGGCACGAACACGGGCGGCTTCGGCGTGGTGGAGGCCCTGGCGACGCTCGCCTGGGAAGGGCGAAGGGCGGCCTATTTCCGGGGCGAGCTGATCTCGGCACTCCGCATCATCGAGGCCGGGCATGTCACGCCGGAGCGGATGCGCGGCTCCTGGGCCGGGGCCATGGGGCAGCCGCAGTTCATGCCGAGCAGCTTTGAGCGCCTGGCGGTGGACGCGGACGGTGACGGGCGAAAGGATATCTGGGACAGCCGAGCGGACGCGCTGGGTTCCATCGCCAATTATCTCGCCCGCTCCGGCTGGCGGGAGGAGGAGCGATGGGGGCGCGAGATACGCCTGCCGGATGGCTTCGACACCGCGACCGCCACGCGGGAGAACGTCCGGCCGCTGCGGGAATGGGCGCGGCAGGGCCTCGTCTTCACGGACGGCACCGCCTTGCCGGCGAGCGACACGGGGGGCGCGGTGCTGATCCCCGGGCTGCCGAACGGCGGCACCCAGGCCTTCCTCGTTCTCAGCAATTTCAACGCCATCCGGCGCTACAACCCCTCGAACTTCTACGCTCTGGCGGTCGGGCTGCTCTCGGACCGCGTGGCGTGAGTCGCGGACTGGCGCGCGGGGTACGGCTTCTCCCGCTCATCCTTCTCAGCGGCTGCTGGAGCGCGGAGGCGCCTGTGCCAGCGGGAGAGCCGCGCTACGTGGTCGGCGAGGCCTATCAGCTGCGGGGCCGGTGGTACTACCCGCGGGAGGATTTCGGCCTCGTCGAGGCGGGGCTCGCCTCGGTGGCGGCCGACTCACGGTCGGGGCGCCGGACCGCCGATGGCGAGGTGCACGACCCCGCCGCGCTCATGGCGGCCCATAGGACGCTTCAGATTCCAGCTGTGGTCGCAGTGACCAATCTCGAGAACGGGCGCACGCTCCAAGTGAGGGTGAACGACCGCGGCCCCGCTGATCCCGGGCGGGTGGTGGAGCTATCCCGACGCGCGGGCGAACTCCTCGGCATCGCGCCCGGCCGGCCGGCCCAGGTACGGCTGGCGGTGCAGGGCGATGCCTCGCGCGCGCTGTCCGCGGGGCTGCCCGTGCCGGAGGGGCTGCGCCCGCGTATCGAGGCAGCGCCGACGGGAGGCGTCGAGCGTGAGACGCTGGCCCCACCCCCCGGCGCAAGGCAGGCCGACCGGGTGAGAGAGGGCAGGGGGCCCGTTCTGGCAGTGGCGGAGACGGGGCCGGGAAGAGCCAACGCGGCCGCGGTGCTGCCGGAGCGAGTGGTTCAGGGCTCTCCGGCGCCGGGGCGCCTCTTCGTCGAGGGAAGCAGCTTCTCCAGCCGGGCTGCGGCGCAGCGGCAGGCGGTGCGGATGGGTGGCGCGCGCATTGAGGCCACCGGCCCGGCGCGGCAGCCGGAGTGGCGCGTGCGCCTCGGCCCCTTCCTCGATCCGGCAGAGGCGGACAGGGCGCTCGACGGCGCCCTGCGCGCTGGCGTATCGGAGGCGCGGATCACCGTGGACTAGGGGCCGCCGCCTGTGCCTGGATGGCGGCGGGGATTTGGGGGCGTGAAGATGCCGAAGCGTCGGGACATGATCGGGGCGGTCGCCGCCATCGGTCTTGCCGGGGGAGTGCTGTCCGGGGAGGCGAGGGCCCAGGCCCGCCCGCGCCCGGCCCGAGGGCCCGCGCCCCCGCCGCCGGGCAGCCCGGCGAGCACGCCTCTCGGCCCCGTGGACACCGCCGCGCGGCTCGCGCTGATCGTCGACGCCGATACGGGCGCGGTGCTGCTCGAGAAGAACGCGGACGAGCGCATGCCGCCCTCTTCAATGTCGAAGCTGATGACGATGTACGTCGTCTTCGACCTGCTCAAGCAGGGGCGGCTGACCATGGAGCAGGAGTTGCCGGTCAGCGAGCGCGCCTGGCGGATGGGCGGCAGCAAGATGTTCGTCCAGCTCGGCACCAGCGTGAAGGTGCAGGACCTTATCCGCGGCGTGATCATCCAGTCCGGCAACGACGCCTGCATCGTGCTGGCCGAGGGGATCGCGGGCAGCGAGACCCAGTTCGCGGAGATGCTGAACGACTATGGCCGCAAGATCGGCCTGACCGCGAGCAGCTTCCGCAACGCGACCGGCTGGCCGGATCCAGAGCATCGGATGACCTGCCGCGATCTCTCGATCCTCGCGCGGCGGCTGATCAACGACTTCCCGGAGTACTTCCGTATCTATTCCGAGCGGAGTTTCGTCTGGAACAACATCACGCAGGAGAACCGGAACCCGCTGCTCGGCCGCGTCGCCGGGGCGGACGGGCTCAAGACCGGCCATACGGATGAAGCCGGCTACGGCCTGACCGGCACCGCCAAGCGCGGCGACCGCCGGCTGATCCTCGTCGCAAACGGGCTGTCGAGCATGGCGGCGCGGCGGGAGGAGACCGAGCGGCTGATGGAGTGGGGCTTCCGCGAGTTCGAGAACGTGGCCCTTTTCCGCGCCTCCGACACGATCGAGGAAGCACCGGTTTATCTCGGGGAGCGGCTGAAGGTGCCGCTGGTGGGCGGGCGCGACGTGGTGCTGACCCTGCCGAAGCAGTGGCGGCGCAGCCTGCAGGTGAGGCTCCGCTACGACAGCCCGGTGCCCGCGCCGATCGCGAAGGGGCAGGAACTGGGCAAGCTGGAGGTCTCGGGCGCGGGGGTGCCGCCGATGTCCGTGCCGCTGCTGGCCGGGGTGGACGTGCCGAAGCTTGGGCTGATCCCGCGCATCCCGGCAGTGCTGGGGCGGCTCGTCAGTGGCGCCTGAGGGCAGCCGGGGACGCTTCATCACGCTGGAGGGCGGCGAGGGGGCGGGCAAGACGACCCTCTCCCGCGCTCTCTCGGCACGCCTCGCTGAGGAAGGCGTGCCGGTGCTGCGGACCCGCGAACCCGGCGGCGCGCCCGGGGCGGAGGCGGTGCGCGGGCTGATTCTGGGGCAGGGGCCCTGGGACCCGGTGGCCGAGGCGATGCTGCACTTCGCCGCGCGCCGGGAGCACGTGGCGCGCACCATCGCGCCCGCGCTGGAAGCCGGGATCTGGGTTGTCTGCGACCGCTTCGCCGACAGCACCCTTGCGTATCAGGGCGCGGGGCAGGGGTTGTCGCGGGAGGTATGGGAGCGGCTCTGCGACCTCGCGCTAGGATCGCTGAGGCCGGACCTGACCCTCGTCCTCGACCTTCCGCCGGAGAGGGGCATGGGCAGGGCGCTCCAGCGCGGGGATGCCAACCGCTACGAGTTGCAGGACGCGGATTTCCACGCCCGGGTGCGCGCGGCCTTCCTCGCGATCGCGGCGGCGGAGCCGGACCGCTGCGCCGTGCTCGACGCTTCCCGCCCGCCGTTGGAGGTCCTCGACGCGGCCCTCGACCTAGCGCTCGCCGCATGAGCCCTCCTCCCGAACCCCGCGCCAATCCCGCACTCTACGGCCATGATCAGGCGGCGGCGGCGTTGCGTGACGCGGCGCTGTCTGGCCGGATGCATCACGGCTGGCTGCTGGCCGGGCCCGAGGGGGTCGGCAAGGCGACGCTCGGCTGGCGCTATGCGCGCTGGATGCTCGCGGGCATGCCGCGCGCGGTCACGCCAGGCGAGGCGCCGCTCTTTCTCCCGCCGGCCGAGCCGATCTTCTCCCGCGTCGCGGCTGGCGCCCATGCGGACCTTCGGGCGCTGGTCCCCGGCACCGGAGAGAAGGGCAAGAAGGTGATGATCCGGGTGGAGGAGGTGCGCGAGCTGACGCGCTTCCTCGCCATGACGCCGGCCGAGGGCGGCTGGCGCGTCGTGGTCATTGAGACGTTGGAGGCGATGAACGAGGCGGCGCAGAATGCCCTCCTCAAGACGCTGGAGGAACCGCCGCCGCGGGCCGTGCTGGTGCTGACCACCTCCGCGCCAGACCGGTTGCTGCCGACCATCCGCAGCCGCGTGCGGCGCCTGGACCTTTTTCCTCTGGAAGCGCCGCTGATGGACGAGGTGCTGGAGCGCTGGCTGCCAGAGATGGGGGAGGGGGACCGCGCGGCCCTTGCGCGCCTCTCCGGCGGCAGCCCAGGGCGCGCCCTCGTGCTCGCAGAGGGCGAGGGGCTGGCCATGGCGCGGGAGGTGGAGGGATTCCTCGCCCGCTTGCCCCGCCCGGACCCCACGGAACTGCACGCGCTGGCCGACCGCCTGGCGGCGAAGCGGGACGGCAGCGCCTTCGTCACCTTCATGGCCCTGCTGCGCGCCAGTCTGGCCGCGGCGCTGCGCGGGGCCGCGCGAGGGCAGGGGGCGCCGCCCTGGCTGGCGGGCCGCGGCCTTGCCGACTGGGCGGGGCTGTGGGACATGCTCGGCCGGCTGGCCGATGAGACCGAGACGCTCAACCTGGACCGCAAGCAGGCCGTGCTGACGGGCCTCTCGCGGCTCTCGACCTGACGGACCAGCCGCTATCGGCGCGGGGTCTTGGCATGAGTGAAAGCGGCACGGCGGGAACACGGGGACGTTTCTTCGTCACCACGCCGATCTACTACCTGAACGGCCAGCCCCATATCGGCCATGCCTATACCTCCATCGCGGCCGACGTACTGGCGCGCTGGAAGCGGCTGAGCGGGCACGACGTCTTCTTCCTGACCGGCACGGACGAGCACGGGCAGAAGGTGGAGCAGGCGGCGGTCGCGGCCGGGCTCTCGCCGCAGGAGTTCACGGACCGCCTGGCCGGCGATTTCCGCTCCATGGCGGAGCGCATCGGCATCTCCTTCGACGACTTCATCCGCACGACGGAGGAGCGGCACAAGCGCTCCTGCGCGGCGTTGTGGGAGAAGCTGGCGGCCGGTGGGCACATCTATCTCGGGCACTACGAGGGCTGGTACGCGGTGCGCGACGAGGCCTTCTACGGCCCCGACGAGATCGAGGACCGCAACGGGCAGAAGGTGGCCATCGCTTCCGGCGCGCCGGTGGAGTGGACGCGCGAGCCCTCCTATTTCTTCCGCCTCTCCGACTGGACCGACCGGCTGCTCGCCTTCTACGAGGCCAACCCGGACTTCATGGCGCCGGCCAGCACGCGGCGCGAGGTGGTGTCCTTCGTGCGCGCGGGGCTGCAGGACCTCTCGATCTCCCGCACCTCCTTTAAGTGGGGCGTGCCGGTTCCGGGCGACGAGGCCCATGTGATGTATGTCTGGCTCGACGCCCTGACGAACTACATCACCGCTGCGGGCTATCCGGACACCGGCGCGGACCGGTGGGGCTTTTGGCCGGCCGACGTGCACATGGTCGGCAAGGAGATCACGCGCTTCCATTGCGTCTACTGGCCGGCCTTCCTGATGGCGGCCGGGTTGGAGCCGCCGAAGCGCGTCTATGCCAACGGCTGGCTGACCATCGAGGGGCAGAAGATGTCGAAGTCCCTCGGCAATGGGCTGGACCCGCTGCTGCTGGCCGAGGAGTTCGGGCTCGATCCCCTGCGCTACTACCTCCTGCGGGAGGTGCCCTTCGGCAATGACGGCGACTTCTCCCGCCGGGCGGTCGTCGGGCGGCTGAACAGCGAGCTGGCGAACGACCTCGGCAATCTCGCCCAGCGCAGCCTTTCTCTCATCCAGCGCAACTGCGAGGGGCGCCTGCCCGCGCTGACGGCGCCGACGGAAGCGGACCGGGAGCTGCTCGGGCCGCTGGAGGCGTTGCCGGCCGCGGTCGACGAGGCGATCTCCCGCCAGGCCTTCGGCGAGGCGCTGGAGCGGATCTGGACCGTCGTGCGTCTCGGCAATTCCTGGATCGACGCCCAGAAGCCCTGGTCGCTGAAGAAGACCGATCCCGTGCGGATGGAGGCCGTTCTGCGCAGCCTGCACACGCTGCTGCGGGGCTTGGCCACCATCCTCCAGCCCTTCATGCCCGGAACCATGGCGGCGATGCTCGACCAGCTGGCGGTCGGGGAGGGGGCTCGTGGCCTGTCGGACCTCGCGACTCCCCTGGCCGACGGGACGGCCCTGCCGCCGCCGGCGCCGCTGTTCCGTAAGATCGACGAGGCCGCCTGATGCTTGTCGATAGCCACTGCCACCTCGACTACTTCGGCGAGGAGGAGATCGACGCCGTCATGGACCGTGCCCGCTCGGCCGGCGTCGGGCGGATGGTGACGATCGGCGTGCGGATGGAGCAAGGGGCCGCAGTAAAGGCGCTGGCGGAGCGCTTCCCGGAAGTCTGGGGCACGGTCGGAGTCCACCCGCAGAACGCGGGCGAAGAGGCGATCCCGACTGTGGAGGAGATTGTCGCCCTGGCAGACCACCCGCGGGTGATCGGCATCGGTGAGTCGGGCCTCGACTACTTCTACGACAAGGCCCCGCGCGAGGTGCAGCAGGAGAGCTTTCGCCGGCATATCCGGGCCAGCCAGCAGACGGGCCTGCCGCTGGTGATCCACGCGCGCGACGCCGACGAAGACATCGCGGCGATCCTCGCGGAGGAGCGCGCCGCTGGCGGCGACTTTCCGGCACTGCTGCACTGCTTCTCCTCCACCCGGGCGCTGGCAGAGCAGGTGGTGGCAGACGGGGGCTATGTCTCGCTGTCGGGCATCCTGACTTTCCCAAAGAGCGAGGAACTCCGCGCCATCGCGACGGACCTACCGGAGGACCGGCTGCTTGTGGAGACCGACAGCCCATACCTGGCGCCGGTGCCGCAGCGCGGGAAGCGTAACGAACCGGCGCTGGTGGCCCACACCGCGGCAGTGCTGGCGCGAGTGCGCGGCTGGGATGTCGCGCGCACGGCTGAGGTGACCACCACCAACTTCATGCGTTTGTTCAGCCGATGCCGGTAAGGCTTTGATCTTGAAAATAATACTTCTAGGCTGCGGCGGCTCTGGTGGCGTTCCGCTTTTAGGTGGGGACGATGGCCACGGCGCCTGGGGTGCGTGCGATCCGACCGAACCCCGCAACCGGAGGACACGGTCGAGCATCGTGATCCAGTCTACTGAAGGTCAAACAATTCTCGTGGATGCAGGACCGGACCTGCGGGCTCAACTCCTGAGCCACGGCATCGGGCGGCTGGACGCCGTGCTGTTGACCCATGCTCATGCGGACCACGTCATGGGCTTGGACGAGTTGCGGATCATGAACCGGATTATGGGAAAGGCACTGCCGATCTACGGCACGGCACGGACCTTGGCCGACGTGACCGGTCGTTTCGAGTACGCATTTCGGCCGCCCACACCGGGCTTCTTCCGGCCAGCGCTCGAGGCGGTGGCCGTGGAGCCCGGACAGGTGGTCCGGATGGCGGGGCTCGACGTTCGGCTCTTCTCGCAGGACCACAAGGTCATGGAGACGCTGGGTCTCAGGATCGACGGCTTTGGTTACTCGACGGATGTCGTGGAGATGCCGGAGGCTGGCTTTGAAGCCCTGGCAGGCGTGCGGGACTGGGTGGTGGGCTGCTTTCAGCGTGCGCCGCATCCAGTGCACGCGCATGTCGAGAAGGCGATCGACTGGGCCCGGCGGGTGGGTGCCGCGCGGACGGTGCTGACCCATATGGGCCCAGACTTGGATTGGGCCTGGATGCGCCAGTCGCTGCCGGAGGGCCTGGAGCCTGGTTACGACGGCATGGTGCTGGAGAGCCCCCAAGATGGCGCGTGATTTTTACATAATCTACATTACGCGGTTCGGGGCGGCGCAGGAATGAGCGAGTCCGCTCCCGCCGCCGAGCTGCTGCGCCTGCTCGGAATCATGGCCCGGCTGCGGGCGCCGGACGGCTGCCCCTGGGACCAGGTACAGGATTTCGCCTCCATCGCGCCCTACACGGTCGAGGAAGGACATGAGGTCGCTGACGCCATTGCCCGGCAGGACTGGGCGGGGCTGCAGGACGAGCTGGGCGACCTGCTGCTCCAGGTCGTCTACCACGCGCGCATGGCAGAGGAAGCCGGATGGTTCGCCTTCGCCGACGTGGCAAAATCCATCAATGAGAAGATGATCCGCCGCCATCCTCATGTTTTCGGCGAGGATGCTGCGCGGGATGCCGCACAGCAGACTGCTGCCTGGGAGGTCCAGAAGGCCGCCGAGCGTGCCTCTCGCGCGGAGACGGGCACGCTGGCAGGGGTTTCGGGCAACCTCCCTTCCCTCGCCCGCGCGGCCAAGCTCACGCGCCGGGCCGCGCGGGTCGGCTTCGACTGGCCGGACGCTGGACAGGTGCTGGACAAGCTGGAGGAAGAGGCGGCCGAGCTTCGGGCCGAGTTGCCCGGCGCCGATCCGGCCCGGCTGGCTGACGAGGTCGGTGACCTGCTCTTCGTCGTCGCCAACCTCGCGCGGAAGCTCGATCTCGATCCCGAGCAATGCCTGCGCGGCGCGAACGCGAAGTTCGAGCGACGCTTCGGCGCCATCGAGGACGGGCTCTCCCGCCAGGGCCGGACCCCAGTCGAGGCGAGCCTGGAGGAGATGGAGGCGCTCTGGACTGCGGCGAAGGCAGCAGAGCGCCGCTAGTCCCCGAGCAGCGCGCCCCAGGCCGCGTCCCAGGAGGACTTGTCCGGCGCGCAGATCAGGCCGCCGGCGCGATCCCGCGCCGGGTCGTAGGCGCTCCCGTCGAAATGGGCGGCGTGGCCACCCGCCTCCTGGTGAACGAGCCAGCCCGGCGCGTGGTCCCAGGGCATCAGGCGATTGTAGAGCGAGACATGAATGTGGCCGCCGGCCAGTAGGCGGTACTCATGGGCGGCGCAGCCGAGCTGCCAAGTCTTCGCCAGTCGTGGTAGCCGGGCGGCGACGTGGCTCTTCAGGGGTTCCGCGAGATAGCCGTAGGAGACGCAGCCGACCATGGCACCGACAGGGGCTGAGGGCGCCACGCGGAGCGGTGCGCTCCGACTGCCATCCGCGGCGGCGAGCCAGGCCCCCTCCCCGCGCGCGGCCATCAGCGTGTCGTCGCCGGTCGGGTCGTGGATCCAGGCGGCCACCACCTCGCCCCGCAGGAAGGCCGCGGCCATGCAGCCGAAGAGCGGCATGCCCGCCGCGAAATTCGCGGTGCCGTCCACGGGATCCACCACGAAGGCGAGTTCCTCGGTCGCCAGCCGGTCGGCGAGGGTAGGATCGGCTGAGCAGCCCTCCTCCCCCACCACCAGGCATCCGGGGAAGGCCCGGGTGAGCGCCGCGGCAATAGCCCGCTCCGCCAGCTCGTCCGCATCCGTCACCATGTCCAACGGTCCGGTCTTGGTCCGGATGTCGGCAGCGGCGAGGCGGCGGAAACGCGGCATGATCTCCGTGCGCGCCGCCTCGCGCAGGATGGCGTCCACGGCCAGGAGGCCCGCGGCGTCGAGGCCCTTCACGCTGCGCCGCGCTGGGCGAAGCGGGCGAGATCCGTGGGCGAGAGGCGGACGGAAAGGCGGATCGCGTCCTCCTCATCGTTGCGCTCGATGACCTCGCCGTGCTGGTACAGCCAGGCAAGGCCCGCGCCGTCGCCAGGCTCGAGCGTGAAGGCTTCGGTGACGTAGCCAGCCGCCACACGCTCATCAAGCATGGTGCGAAGCGGCTCCAGCCCCTCCCCCGTCAGCGCCGAGACCGGGACGGAGGAGGCGGTCGCCGGCGGCGGCCCTTCCAGCAGGTCCGTCTTGTTCAGCACCTCGATGACGCGCGACTCCCAGTCCTCGTCCAGCGGGGCGTCATCGCCGGAGGCAAGGTCGTTCAGCACGCCGATCACATCGGCCCGCTGGGCGGCGCTGTCCGGATGGGCGATGTCTCGCACGTGCAGGATCACATCCGCGGCCGCGACCTCCTCCAGCGTGGCGCGGAAGGCCTCCACCAGCTGCGTTGGCAGCTCGGAGATAAAGCCGACCGTGTCCGACAAGATGACGGTGCGCCCGGAGGGCAGGCGGATCGCGCGCATGGTCGGGTCCAGCGTCGCGAAGAGCTGGTCCTGCGCGTAGACGCCCGCACCGGTCAGGGCGTTGAAGAGGGTGGACTTGCCCGCGTTCGTGTAGCCGACGAGCGCGACGATCGGGTAGGGCACCTTGCCGCGCTGCTTGCGGTGCAGGCCGCGGGTGCGGCGCACCTGCTCCAGCTCCTTCTTCAGCTTGACGATGCGCTCGTCGATCAGGCGCCGGTCGATCTCGATCTGCGATTCACCGGGGCCGCCGAGGAAGCCGAAGCCGCCGCGCTGCCGCTCAAGGTGGGTCCAGGACCGGACGAGGCGGGTCCGCTGATACGAGAGGTGCGCCAGCTCAACCTGCAGCGAGCCCTCCCGCGTGCGGGCGCGCTCGCCGAAGATCTCGAGGATCAGACCGGTGCGGTCGATGACCTTGCAGCCCCAGGCGCGCTCGAGGTTGCGCTGCTGCACCGGGCTGAGTGCGGCGTCCACCACGACGACCTGCACGCCGTGCTCCGCCATGGCGGCGCGGGCTGCCTCCACCTGCCCCTCGCCGAGCAGGGTGCTCGGCCGGCGGGCGCGGAGGGGAAAGATGGCGGTGTGGACGATGGCCACACCGATCGAGGCGGCCAGCCCAACCGCCTCGGCCAACCGTGCCTCGGCGGCGCGGGTGGCGCCCCTTCCATCGGGGATGCCGTGGGGTCGCTCCCATGGCAGGATGACAGCGGCCGGGGTCGGCCCCGCCGGATCAGTCGTGGCTTCCGACAGGGCTCGGCTCGCGGGGCGTGAGGGTCATGGTGGTCTCGCGGACTGGGGCGCCGCCCTGGGTCGGTGCCTGGGCACCGGCGGAGGAGGCGTCGAAGAGCATGATAGGCGCGCCCGGCATCACCGTGCTGATGGCGTGCTTGTAGACGAGCTGCGTGTGCCCGTCGCGGCGCAGAAGCACCGAGAAGTTGTCGAACCAGGTGATGATCCCCTGGAGCTTCACGCCGTTGACGAGGAAGACCGTGACCGGGGTCTTGCTCTTGCGGACATGGTTCAGGAACACGTCCTGAACGTTCTGGGACTTGTCGGCAGCCATGGGCTGATGTCCTTCTTTTCGTGTTCCACCCGGCTTTGCCGTGGCGGATGAAGGGTGCGGTTCTTTTTCACGGCCCGCATCCCTGCGGCCCGTCCTTCCGGGGCGCGCACCCTCGCCCTGTGGAAGTCCTGTAACTCAGCCCGCGGGGCGGGTGTTGGCAAGCGCGGATAGCGCAATCGTCATCTGCGCGGCGGTCAGGAAGTGGTGCGCCGGGGCAGATGCTGCAGGCCCCCCGTCATGGGCGGCATCGCCCAGCAGCACCGGCACGCAGCCGGCGCGGCGGGCGGCCTCCATGTCCAGGGCGTTATCCCCCACATACCAGACAGCCTCGCCGGCTGGGATGCCGCAGGCGGCGCAGGCCAGGCGCATGGGCCGGGGATCAGGCTTGTCCGCCACGCCGTCGCCGGCGCCGACCAGCGCCCGGAACAGCCGTGACCAGCCGAGGCTCGCGGCCTCAGCACGCAGCAGTGGGCCCGACTTGTTGGAGAGGACCGCGAGGGGGGCAAGTTCGGCTGCCTGCCGGATCAGGGCCTCGGCGCCTTCCATCGGGCGCAGCACCGAGAGGTGAGTCGCGCGCACGGCGGCGTAGAAGATGTCCCGCGCGTGCTCCCAGCGGTCGCCGAACAGGGCGGGAAAGCTGTCACGGAGGGAGTGGCGCACCCGGGCGCGCACCTCCTCAAGCGTCCATTCCGGCAGGCCGGCATCGCTCAGCGCCGCGTTCAGCCCCGCCTGGATGGCTGGCCAACCGTCCACCAGGGTGTTGTCCCAATCCCAGACGATGGCGCGGGGGCGTATCATGCAGCGCTGTTGCGGGGGCCGCCCTTCACGTGGCGGGTGAAAATGTCAAAGAGGCGGCGGGTCACGGGGCCAGGCACCCCCTCCCCCACCCGGCGGCCGTCCACGGCAAGCACGGGCTTTACGAAGGAGGTGGCGGAGGTGATGAAGGCCTCTCGAGCGTCTGCGAGTTCATCCAGGGAAAAGGGCCGTTCCTCTGCCTGAAGGCCGTGCGCCTTCATCTCGGCGAGCAGGGCAGCGCGAGTGCAGCCGGGCAGGATGGACTCCCCGAGTGGCGGGATACGGATGGTGCCCGCCGCGTCCACGATCCAGAAGCTGGTTGCCGCGCCTTCTGACACCATGCGGGTCGCGGGATCGTAGAGGATCGCCTCCCCTGCCCCGGCCTCCCGCGCGGCCTGGCGGGCGAGGACGTTGGGCAGGAGGTTCACGCTCTTGATGTCGCGCCTTGTCCATCGGTGGTCAGGCTGCGTAATGGCCGTCATGCTCCAGCCGTCGAGGCTCGACGGATAGGGCGGGATCCGGCGCGCCGTGACCACGAGGCTCACCGGCACCGGCACCTTCGGGAAGGCATGGTCGCGCCGGGCCACGCCGCGGCCGACCTGCATGTAGAGCAGGCCCTCCGTCACCCGGTTGCGGCGCGCCACCTCCGTGAGCACGAGGCGGAGAGAGGCCAGCGGCATCGGCAGGTCGAGCCGGATCTCACGCACCGAGCGCTCCAGCCGCGCAAGGTGCAGGTCGGCGTCCACGAAGCGTCCATCGTAGAGATGGACCACCTCGTAGATGCCATCGCCGAACTGGTAGCCACGGTCCTCGACGTTCACGCAGGCGTCGCGCTGCGCGACGTAGCGCCCGTTCACATAGGCAATGCGCGACATAGGGACCGTCCGTTCACGAAGGCACTTACAGGGGGCGACTCAGGCGGCCGCTTCTATCACGAAACGGATGCCCGGTCCTCCGCCTGCACGCCCAGGAACTTGAGCTTACGGTGCAGGGCCGAACGCTCCATTCCCACGAAATTGGCCGTGCGGCTGATGTTACCGCCGAAGCGAAGAAGCTGTGCCTCGAGATACTGGCGCTCGAAGAGCTCCCGCGCGTCGCGCAGCGGCAAGGTCATGATCTCGCTGGAACGGTCCAGCTTGAGCATGGCAGGGGCGGAGGAACCCACCTCGGGCGGCAGCATCTCCGGCCGGATCGGGTCGGCGGGGCCGCCCGGGGCCATGATCAGCAGCCAGTCCACGAGGTTCCGCAGCTGGCGCACGTTGCCCGGCCAGTCATAGGCCTGCATCGCCGCCATGGCGTCCTCGCTGATCTCGCGCGCCGGGACGCCCGAGTTCTCGGCGGACTTCGCCATGAAGTGGCGGGCCAGCGCCGGCACATCCTCCCGCCGCTCGCGCAGGGCGGGCATGCGGATGGGCACGACGGCGAGGCGGTAGAAGAGGTCCTCGCGGAACCGGCCGGCGGCGATCTCGGCGGTCAGGTCGCGGTTGGTGGTCGCGGTGACGCGCACGTCCACCTTCACGCGGGTCGCGCCGCCAATCCGCTCGAAGCCCTGCTCCTGCAGGGCGCGTACGATCTTGCCCTGGGTCTCCAGCGGCATGTCCGCGACCTCGTCGAGCAGGAGCGTGCCGCCATGGGCGCGCTCCAGCACGCCGGGGCGGCGGGGCTGGGTCATCGGGTCGGGCCCGCCCTCCACGCCGAAGAGCTCCTCCTCGAAGCGGGAGGGGTTCAGCGTCGCGCAGTTGAGGGCAACGAAGGGCTCGTCCGCTCGGCGGGAGCGGGCATGGATGGCGCGCGCCGCGACCTCCTTGCCCGAGCCCGCGGGGCCGGTGATCAGCACGCGCGATCCGGTGGGCGCCACCTTCTCGATGGCGTTCCGGATCTGGGCAATGAGGGAGGAGGTGCCGACCAGCTCCGTCTCCGAGCCGCCGCGGAGCTTCAGCTCGCTGTTCTCGCGCTTGAGGCGGGCAGCCTCCAGCGCGCGGGCAACGATCAGCAGCAGCCGGTCCGACTTGAAGGGCTTCTCGATGAAATCGTAGGCGCCCTGCTGGATCGCCTGCACCGCGGTCTCGATCGTGCCGTGGCCCGAGATCATCACCACGGGCACGCGCGGCTCCTCACGATGGATGGCCTCAAGGATACCGAGGCCGTCCAGGCGGGAATTCTGTAACCAGATATCGAGGATAACGAGGTTGGGTCGCTTCTGGCGGAAGGCCGCCAGCGCCTGGTCGCTGTTCGCGGCCTGCCGGACCTCGTAGCCCTCGTCGGCGAGAACGCCGTCGATCAGGGCCCGGATATCCGGCTCATCGTCCACGATCAGGATGTCATGCGCCATGGCGCAGCATCTCCGTTCCTCTGTCGTGCAATCCTTCGGGCTCCGCCGTTCCGTTCTGGGGCAAGGTGAGCGTCGCACGGGCGCCGCCGTCCGATCCATCCGCGAGCGTCAGCCCGCCTCCATGGTCCTCCATGATCTTCTTCACGATGGCAAGCCCGAGGCCGGTTCCCTTCACCTTATGGGTCACATACGGTTCCGTGAGCCTGTCCCGCTCGGCATCGCCGGGCAGGCCAATGCCGTTGTCCTCCACCGCAATATGCACCCAGGCGCCCGCGACGGAGACCTCCACCGTCACCCGGCCGTCCGCCTCGCCCTGAGGGCGCATGGCGATCGCGTCCGCCGCGTTCTGAAGAAGGTTCGTCAGCGCCTGGTTCACCAGCCGGCGGTCGCAGCGCACCGCCGGCGTATTCTCTGGCATGAGGAGGTCGTAGCGGATGGCAGGGTGCGCATCCCGCTGGAGGACCAGCGCCTCGCGCACGAGGCGCACGGGATCCTCCGGGCGCATCACCGGGTGCGGCATCCGCGCGAAGGCCGAGAACTCGTCCACCATGCGCCCGATATCGCCCACTTGGCGAACGATCGTGTCGGTGCACGCGCGGAATGTGTCGGGGTCGTCCGAGATCTGCTTCAGGTAGCGGCGCTTCAGCCGCTCGGCCGAAAGTTGGATGGGGGTCAGGGGGTTCTTGATCTCATGCGCGATGCGCCGGGCGACATCCGCCCAGGCGGCGGTGCGCTGGGCGGAGAGCAGGGCGGTGATATCGTCGAAAGTGAGAACATAACCCGAAAGCCCGCCCGCGTCGAACTCCGCGCCGATGCGCGCGAGCAGGGTACGGCGGCCGGAAGGGCCGGGCACGGGGATCTCCTCCGTCCGCGCGCGCTCCGGGGTCGCGGCGGCGGCGTGGAGGAAGGCACGGAACTCCGGCACCACCTCCTCCAGCTTCTCGCCCACCGCGGCTTCCAGGTCGCGGCCGAGCAGCTCGCTTGCCGGGCGGTTCGGCAGATTGATCCGCCCATCCGCATCGAGGCCGATCACGCCGGCCGAGACGCCCGCCAGCACGCCCTCGGTGAAGCGCCGGCGGTCGTCGAGCTGGCGATAGGCCTCCAGCAACTCGCTTCGCTGCGCGGCCAACTGGTTCGTCATGCGGTTGAAGGCCCGGGATAGGCTACCGACCTCGTCATCTGCCCGCCCTTCCTCCACGCGGAAGGAGAGATCGCCTCCCCTCACCCGTTCCGCTGCGTTGATGAGACGAGAGATGGGACGCGCGATCTGGTTTGCCATGACCAGCCCGATGAGAACCGCCGCGAGCAGCACGAGGAGGGTCGCAATCGCGAAGATCAGCACGAAGGTGATCTGCAACCCCGAGCGGTTGCGATCGAGCTGGTCATACTCCTGAAAGGCGAGTTCGGTACGCTGCATGTGCTCTATAATGGAGGGATCGAGCGGCCGGTTGATCAGCAGCATCAGCCCGGGGTCAATGTCGAGGGCGACGAGGCCCCTCACCCGCCCCTCCTCACCCTCCGAGGCGAGCACGGCAACATCGCCCTGGCGGGCGATTTCCATCGCCCAGGCCGGCGGCGGGTCGATGACGAGCGAGCTGCCGAGCCCTGCGCTCGCGATCACGCGGCCGAGCACCGGCTCGAAAACGATCGCCTCCGTCAGCCCGCGGAGCGCCGTATGGGTCGTCAGTACCCGGCTGAACCCGATGGTGTTGTCCGGCAGCAGAGGCGCCGCCCGGTTCAGGTCGGCGGCCATCGCCAGGGCATCGGCGCGTATCGTGTTGCGGTTCTCGTCGAGATAGGCGCGGGAGGCCACGAGGCTCGCCTCCAGCGTGTCGCGCACCTTGTCCCCGAACCAGGCCTGGATGCCCAGTTCGAAGAAGAAAGCGGCGAAGACCGCGACGAGTAGCGCGGGCACGACGGCAACGACGCCAAAGAGCATTACAAGCCGGACATGCAGGCGCGAGCCCGCACTGCCCCGCCGCCGCTCCGCCCAGACCCGCACGAGGCGACCCGCAAGGCTCGCCAGCAGCAGCAGCACGACCGCCGCGTTGAAGAAGACGAGAACGGCGGTTTGCGAGGGGCTGGTCGGGCCGAAGGGGTTGCCGCCCGAGAGCACCGCGAAAGAGGCGACGCCGAGCAGCAGGGCGCCCACCGCCAGCGCGAGGGTCATCACCCGGCCCAGAAGCATGTCCGCCAGTCGGCGACCGAGGCCGACGGGTTGCTCCCGCGGGCGGCTCATGCGCCCGCCACGATCACGCCGGTCACGAGAGGCCGCGCACCACCGGCAGTTCCAGTTCCCGGATCTTCTTCCGCAGGGTGTTGCGGTTCAGGCCGAGCATGGCAGCGGCCTTGATCTGGTTGCCGCGCGTATTGGCGAGCGCGAGGCGCAGCAGGGGCCGCTCCACCTCGGCCAACACGCGCTCGTAGAGGTCGCGAACGGGCAACCCGTCCCGCTGGGCGCTCATGAAGGTGGCGAGGTGGCGCTCCACCGCCTGCTCCAGCGTCTCGGCGCTGGTAGGGACCGGGGGGGCGCCGGGGCCGGGCTCGGCCTCCGCCAGCTCGGCCGCCACCGCGTCCTCGCCGATGACCTCCTGCGGGTAGAGCGCCGCGAGGCGCCGCATCAGGTTCTCGAGCTCGCGCGCGTTGCCTGGCCATGGATGGGACTTCAGCCGCTCCACGGCGCCGTTGTCCAGCGACTTGGCAGGCAATCCGGCCTCCCGCGCGCGGTCGAGGAAGTGCCGGGCGAGGAGCGGAATGTCCTCGGCCCGCTCCCGCAACGGCGGCAGGCGGATCGGCACGACGTTGAGGCGGTAGAAAAGGTCCTCGCGGAAGAGGCCCTGGCGGATGGACTGCCGCAGGTCCCGGTGGGTGGCGGCAACGATCCGTACATTGGCCTTGATCGGCGTTCGGCCGCCGACGGTCGTGAACTCCCCCTCCTGCAGCACGCGGAGGAGGCGGGTCTGGGCCTCCGCCGGCATGTCGCCGATTTCATCGAGGAAGAGCGTGCCCCCGGCGGCCTGCTCGAAGCGCCCCACGCCCCGGGACATGGCGCCGGTAAAGGCGCCGCGCTCATGGCCGAACAGCTCCGCCTCGATCAGGTCACGCGGTATGGCCGCCATGTTCACGGCCACGAAGCTGCCGCTGCGCCGGCGGGAGTAGTCGTGCAAGGCGCGCGCAACCAGCTCCTTGCCGGTGCCGGACTCCCCCGTGATCATCACGGTCAGGTCGGTCGTCGTGAGTCTGGCGACGGTCCGGTAGATCTCCTGCATGGCCGCCGAACGGCCGACGAGCGGCAGCCGCTCCTCCTCCGCATCCTCCGACTCGGGCTCCGGGGCCACGGGCGCCGCGAGGGCCCGGCCGACGAGGGAGAGAAGGTCCTTCAGGTCGAAGGGCTTGGGCAGGTAGTCGAAGGCGCCGCGCTGGGCGGCCTTCAGCGCCGTCGCGAAGGTGGATTGCGCGCTCATCACCACCACCCGCAGCTCCGGCCGCACCCGGCGGATGCGCGGCACGAGGTCGAGGCCGTTCTCGTCGGGCATCACCACGTCGGTGATGACGAGATCGCCCTCCCCATCCTCCACCCAACGCCAGAGCGTGGCAGCGGAGGAGGTGGCGCGCACGTTGTAGCCGGCGCGGCCGAGCGCCTGGGCCAGCACGGTGCGGATGGCGCGGTCGTCGTCGGCGATCAGGATGGTGCGTTCGGTCATCTACTTCGCTGGCTTGCTCGGGCGGACTGGGGCGGCGCTGGCGTTCAGGCGGGCTGTCTCAGCCGCGCGCGGGCGGGCGGCGCGCTGCTGGCGGGGGGCATGGCAAGGGACAGGCGGAAGGAGGTGCGGCCGGGCCGGCTGTCGCAGGCGATCAGCGCGCCGTGATCGGCCACGAGCTTGGCGACGAGCGCGAGGCCAAGACCCTGGCCGCCCCGCTTGGTGGTGACGAAGGGCTCGAACAGGCTCGCTCGCACCTCCTCGTCGATCCCCGGCCCGTTGTCGCGCACGCTGACCTCGAGCGGCAGGTGGACGCGCTCAAGCGAGCCCGGCACCGCGAGGCGGACCCCGTGGCGATAGGCGGTGGAGAGGACGATCTCGCCCTTCAGCGGATCCACCGCCTCCGCCGCGTTCTTCACGAGGTTCAGCAGGATCTGGACCAGCTGGTCTCGGTTGCCCCAGACCGGGGGGAGGGAGGGGTCGTACTCCTCGACGATGCGGATATGCGAGGCAAAGCCGGTCGAGGCGATGCGGCGCACATGGTCCAGCACCTCGTGGATGTTCACGGCTTCCTGGACGATCGGGCGCTCGGAGAACATGTCCATCCGCTCGACGAGGTCACGGATGCGGTCCACCTCGTCCTGGATGAGGAGGCAGAGCTCGCGGTCGCCCTCGGAAGCCGCCTGCTCCAGGAGCTGGGCGGCACCGCGGATGCCGGAGAGCGGGTTCTTCACCTCATGGGCGAGCATCGCGGCCATCGCGCTGGCTCCGCGCGCGGCGCCGCGGAAGTTGAGCTGGCGGTCGAGCTTCTGGGCCGTGGAGCCGTCCTGCAGGGTCAGCAGCACGGCGCCGGGCATCTCCGGCAGCGTCGCGCCGCGGGCCGAGACGCCATCGCGGTAGATCCGTGGGGATTGCAGGGTGAGGTCGTGGTCCGAGACCGGCGCATCCGCCGCGCGCACCTGGCGAACGAGGGCGGGCAGGCGCGAGTCCTCCGGCAGCAGGTCCGTCAGCTGCATCTGCCGCAGGCTCGCGGCCGAAATGCCGAGGAAGAGCTCCGCCGCGGGGTTGGCGAAGCGGAACCGCTCCTCCGCGTCCAGCAGCACCACCGGAACCGGCAGCGCCGAGAGCAGGTGCGTGCTGCTGGGCAGCCCGGCCAGAGGATCGGCGAACGAGGTGTCGGGCATGGCGGCTCCCTCAGGCGGCCAGGGCGGCGTTGTCGTCGTGGCCGCGGCCGGCGTCGCGGTACATGTCGCGCACGCCCTCCACCCCGGCGTCGAGCAGCGGACGGTAGAAGCCCTCGATGGCCGCCATCGCCTCCTCGACCGTGTCGGCGGCGTTGATGCGCACCCGGAACTCCGCGCTGCCGGGCAGGCCGCGCGAGTACCAGGCGACATGCTTGCGGGCGAGGCGCAGCCCGGGGTTGCTGCCGTGGTGCGAAAGCATGGCCGCGTAATGGGCCAGCAGCGTGGCGTACTGCTCGGCCAGCGGCGGCGCCTCTGGCATGATCCCGGTGGCGAGGTAGTCCGCCACGAGGCCGGGCAGCCAGGGGCGGCCATAGGCACCGCGGCCGATCATCACCCCGTCCGCGCCCGACTGGCGCAGCGCCTCCTCGGCATCCAGCGGGCCGAGGATGTCGCCGTTGACGATGACAGGGATGGTGACCGCGGCCTTCACGCGCGCGACGAAGGCCCAGTCCGCCGTGCCCGTATAGAGCATCTGGCGGGTGCGCCCGTGCACGGTGACCATGCGGATCCCGCATTCCTGCGCGATGCGGGCGAGGTTGGGGGCATTCAGGGTCGAATGATCCCAGCCCATCCGCATCTTCAGGGTGACGGGCACCGGCACGGCGCGAACCGTCGCCTCCAGGATGCGGGCGGCCTTGACCTCGTCGCGCATGAGGGCGCTGCCGGCCTGCTGGCCGACCGCGACCTTCTTCACGGGGCACCCGAAGTTGATGTCCACCAGCGCGGCGCCGTGGTCGACGGCGAGGCGCGCGGCCTCGGCCATCACCTCCGGATCGCAGCCGGCGAGCTGCACGCTGGCCGGGCCGCCGAAGCCGTCCGTCTCCGCCATCTTCAGGGTCTGGCGGTTCTCGCGCACCATGGCCTGGCTCGCGATCATCTCGCTCACCACCATTGGCGTGCCGAGCCCCCGCGCGACCTGCCGGAAGGGAAGGTCCGTCACGCCAGACATCGGCGCGAGGATCACGGGGCGATCGATGCTGACATCGCCCAGGATGATCGGGCGCAGCGACGGCCTGCCGCCAGCTTGGGCAGCCTCTGCGTGGGATGAAGGTGTCGGCATGGGCAAGTGCCTATCAAACGGGCACGCGCGCGGTCAAGCGGCAATGCCGCGGCAAGTGCCGGAGCGGGCCTGGGCGCGAGCAGCGGCTGCGGCTAGGTTCCGCGCCGCTCGGAAGGGGATGGCCGGATGAAGGTGGCGGCGTTGCTGATGGCGGCGGGGCGCGGGGAACGCCTCGGCGGGGCGGAACCGAAGCAGTTCCTGCCCCTGCTCGGCCTGCCGGTACTGCGCCGCGCGGCCGAAGCGCTGCTGCGTGACGGGTTGGTGGACGCGATCCAGCCCGTCTGCGCGGAAGCAGAGCGCGCGCGGGTGGACGACATGCTGCAAGGCCTCGCCGCCCTGCCTGCCGTGGCCGGCGGTGCCACGCGCCAGGCGAGCGTGCGCGCCGGGCTGGAGGCACTGGAGAACCGCGCGCCTGCCTTCGTGCTCGTTCACGACGCGGCGCGGCCGGTGCTGCCAGGCGGCACCGTCGCCTCGCTTCTTGCCGCCCTGGCGGAGGCCGAGGGCGCCATCCCCGCTCAGCCCGTGGCCGACACCCTGAAGCTGGCCGAGGGCGAGACCGTGCTGCGCACCATACCCCGCGACAGTCTGTTCCGGGCGCAGACGCCGCAGGGCTTCCGCTTCCCCCTTCTGCTGGCCCTGCACCGTGCCGCGCCGGAGGGCGCGACCGACGACGCCTTCCTCCTGGAGGCCGCCGGCCACGCGGTACGGCTGGTGCCCGGGTCTGAGAGCAATGTGAAGATCACCCTGCCGGGTGACCTCGAGAGAGTGGAGGCCACCATAATGAGAGAGATGCTACCGCGAGTCGGCACCGGTTTCGACGTGCACCGGCTGGTGGCGGGTCGTCCCCTCTTCCTCTGCGGCGTGGAAGTGCCGCACAGCATGGGGCTGGACGGGCATTCGGACGCGGATGTCGGCCTGCACGCCCTCTGCGACGCGATCTACGGCGCGCTGGCGGAGGGCGACATCGGCCGTCACTTCCCGCCGAGCGAGGCGCAGTGGAAGAACGCGGACAGTGCCGCCTTCCTCCGCCACGCCGCTGGCCGGATCGCGGCGCGCGGAGGCGTGCTGGCCAATGCCGACGTGACCCTCGTATGCGAGCGGCCGAAGATTACCCCCCACGCGCCCGCCATGATCGCGCGGGTTGCCTCGTTGCTCGGCGTGGACGAGGGGCGCGTTTCGGTGAAGGCGACGACGACCGAGCGGCTGGGCTTCCCTGGGCGCGAAGAGGGCATCGCCGCGCAGGCGGCTGTCAGCCTGCTGGTGCCGGCGTAGCGGGCTCCGGCAGGTCCCGCGTCACGGCGGCGCAGGCGGCGACGACCTCATCGCGCAAAGGCCCGGGGCGCGGGGGGTCCACCAGAGTAGTGAACCAGTGCTCCGGAGGGTTGCGGCCGGCCGCGCGGTGCCATTCAAGACCGCGCAGCACCGCTTCCGCCGCCGGCGGCAGGAAGGTGGGCATAGGGCGGTCGTCCAGCGTGCCCCAGATCGCCGACCAGCAACGGGCGACCGTCCATGGGTTGTAGCCCCCTCCCCCCGTGACGATCAGCCGCGGTGCTTCATCCCTCAGGGCGCGTGTGACGGCCATGTGGCTGTTGTTCGAGAGGGAGAGGCGCGCCAAAGGGTCCTCCTCCAGCGCGTCGGCGCCGCATTGGAGCATGACGGCCTGGGGGCGGAGATGCCGCAGGATCGGCAGGATGGCCGCGTGGAGCACGTGGTCCATCTCCGTGTCGTTGAAGCCGACGGGAACGGGGATGTTGCGCGCATGGCCGCCCGCGCGGTCCTCCAGCCGGCCGGTGAAAGGCCAACGGCCGGCCTCGTGGATGGAAAGGGTGAAGACCCGAGGATCGTTGCGGAAGGCGAGCTCAACGCCATCCCCGTGATGCGCGTCGATATCGACGTAGAGGATGTTGGTCAGCCCAAGGTCCAGCCATTCCAGCAGACCGAGCACGGGGTCGTTGATGTAGCAGAAGCCGCTGGCGCGATCGGGCAGGGCGTGGTGGGTGCCGGCGCCGGGGACGTGGACAACACCCCCTCCCCGCGTCAGCCGTGCTGCCAGGATGGCCCCGCCGGCGCTGGTGGCGGGGCGACGGAAGACCTCCCGGTAAACGGGGTTGCCGTGGGCGCCGATGTGGTGCCGCTCGCGGATCGCCGGTGAGACGGACTGGTCCTCCTCCGCCTGGCGGAGGGCGGCGACGTAGTCGAGCGTGTGGTAGCGCGTGAGCTGCTCCACCGTCGCCCGCGGGCTGTCGAGATAGCGCCGCGGGTCGATCCAGCGGAGCGCACGCAGAAGGTCCAGTGTCGCCGGCACGCGCGGAATGGCCAGCGGGTGCTTTGGCCCATAAGTAGAGCCGCGATAGATCTCGGAGCCAATGAGAAGCGGGCGTGGGACCGTCAGCGCAGCCTCTCCAGGATCGAAACGTAGTTGGCCACGGCCGCCCCACCCATGTTGAAGACACCGCCGAGCGTCGCGCCCGGCACCTGCATCCCGCCGGCCTCCCCCGCCAGCTGCATGGCCGCGAGCACGTGCATGGAGACGCCAGTAGCCCCGATCGGATGACCCTTCGACTTCAGCCCGCCCGAGGGGTTCACCGGCAGCCGCCCGCCTTTGGCCACGGTCCCGTCGAGCACGGCGCGGGCACCTTGGCCCTCGGGCACAAGCCCCATGGCCTCGTAATCGATCAGCTCGGCGATGGTGAAGCAGTCGTGCACCTCGGCGAAGGAGAGGTCGCCGACACCGATGCCAGCCGACTCGTAAGCTCGCCGCCACGCCTCGCGCGCGCCCTCGAAGCGCGTGATGTCGCGGGCCGAGATCGGCATCAGATCGTTCACCTGCTCCGCCGCCAGAAAGCGAATCGCCTTGCCCATCGCCGCGGCCGTCCCGGCATCGGTCAGGACAAGGGCGGCCGCGCCGTCGGAGACGAGGCTGCAATCCGTGCGTTTGAGCGGACCGGCCACCACCGGGTTCCGCTCGCTCTCGGTGCGGCAGAACTCGTAGCCGAGGTCCCGGCGCATCTGGGCATAGGGATTGTCCACCCCGTTACGATGGTTCTTCGCGGCGATGGCAGCGAGGGCGTCCGATTGGTCGCCGTGGCGCTGGAAATAGGCGTCCGCGATCCGGGCGAAAACGCCGGCGAAGCCAGCGGGGATCTCGCCTTCCTCGCGCCGGTAGGCACAACCGAGAAGCACATCCCCTACCTGCGCGCCGGGGATGGCCGTCATCTTCTCGACGCCTACGACCAGGGTGAAGCGGCCTCGCCCGGCGCCCAGGTAGTCCATCGCGCCGTGGATCGCGGCGGAACCAGTGGCGCAGGCGTTCTCGAGCCGAGTAGCGGGCTTGAAGCGAAGCTCCGGCAAGGACTGCAGAACGAGGGAGGAGGGAAAATCCTGCTTCTGGAACCCGCCGTTGAAGTGGCCGACATAGACGGCGTCCACCTCAGAGGGATCAATCCCTGCGTCCTCAATGGCGGCCCTGGCGACGCGGCCGATCAGGGCCTCCGCGTCGGGCGCGTCCTCCAGCTTGCCGAAGGGCGTGTGGGACCAGCCAACGATGCAGGCCCCGTTGTTCGCCGGTGCGGACATTCAGCCCTCCTCTCCCTGTCAGCGGGAAAGATAGGGCGGCGCCCGGCGAACTGTAATGGCCGGCGGCGACCGCCGCCGGACCGGGATCAGCCGCGGAAGAGGCTGAGCAGGCCCTGCGGCGACTGGTTGGCGATACCGAGCGCCTGCGTGCCGAGCTGCTGCCTGATCTTCAGGGCTTCGAGCCGGGCGCTCTCCTTCGCGAGGTCCGCGTCGATGAGCGAGCCCAGCCCGGTGTCGAGGGCGTCCAGCTTCTCCTTATTGTAGCTCATCTGGGCGTCGAGGTAGTTCGAGTTCGAGCCGAAGGTGTTCAGTGCGGTGTTCACCGACGTCATCTTCGTCACGAAGTCGCCCCCGGCCGCCAGGGCCGAGGCTGCGGCTTCCGCAGTGGTCGGCGCTTCCTCGACGATCAGCGTCTCAGCCCCCGCCACGGCGGTCAGGGTGAAGAGGGTCGCCTGCTCGTTCCGTGTGGTGGCGATGTCGCCACCGCCGGCCTCGGTGGAGGTCGTCAGCAGGGTGCGCCCATTATAGGTCGCATCCGAGATGAAGTTCGAGACCTGCGTGCGCAGGGAGGTATACTGCGACTGGTACTGGGTGCGCTGTGATTCGGACAGCGTGCCGTCCGCCAGCTTCACGAGCACGCCGCGGATCTGCGACATCGACTCGGAGACCTTGTTCAGGCCCGCGAGCGTGGTGTCCAGGATTCCCTTGACGCTGCCCATTTGCTCATTGGCGGAGGTAAGGCCGGCAATGTCAGCGCGGACCGACTGGGCAACAGCAAAGGCCGCGCCATCGTCCTTCGCATCTGCCACACGGTAGCCAGTGGAGACGCGCTTCTGCGTCGCAGCAAGGGACTCATTGGTCCGGTTAAGCGATTGCAGCGCGACCTGCGCGCCGATGTTGGTATTGACCGAGTTCGTCGCCATCGGGGTCTTCCCTTCGCGTCGGCAGGTTTCCTGCCCTCTCGACGAGGATGGGCCCTGGAGGTGAAGGAAAGGCTAACGGCGTCCGAGTCCACGCGGCCAATGGGCGACCGACCTGCCGGAATCAGAAGGCCCCGGCGCGGGGGCCGGGGCCTTCCATGATCGAGCCGCGAAGCGGCGATCAGTCGCCCTTGTACTGGACGGCCTGGCGGCCGCGCTGGCCGTCGCGCACATCCAGCGCCACCTTCTGGCCCTGCTGCACGTCGGTCACGCCGGCGCGCTGGAGCACCGAGGAGTGGAGGAACACGTCCTGGCCGCCATCATCCGGGGTGACGAAGCCGAAGCCGCGCACCTGGTCGAACCACTTGACGGTGCCGTTCACGGCGTAGGTCGGGCCACCCTCGTCGCGGCCGAAGTCGCGGCGCGGCGGGCGATCACCGAAATCACGGCGCGGGGCGCCGAAGCCACCACCGCCGCCGGGGGCACCGAAACCACCACCGCCACCACCGAAGTCACGGCGCGGCGGACGATCGCCGAAACCACCACCGCCACCACCGAAGTCACGACGCGGCGGACGATCGCCGAAGCCCCCACCGCCACCACCGAAATCACGGCGCGGCGGACGATCGCCGAAACCACCACCGCCACCACCGAAATCACGGCGCGGCGGACGATCGCCGAAGCCACCACCACCCGCGGCGCCACCCGGACCGGGCTTCAGCTCCACGATGCGGGTCACGAGGCGGCGGCCCTGACGGTCGGTCCCGATCTCACAGACGAGCTTGTCGCCCGTCTCGGCCGACTGGATGCCGGCCTCAGCCATTGCGGATGCGTGGAAAAAAACGTCCTGCCCATCGGGACCAAGCACAAAGCCAAAGCCCTTGCGGCCGTTGTACCACTTCACCTCAGCCTCTACGGGCCCGGTGCCACCCTGCGATTCATTCTCGGGGAACACTGTATCTCTATTTCCGCAAACCAGTCGGCCCGACGGGATGCAGGACCGGTATCGTCATGCTCGCACGGTCCTGCAAGGAATGCTAGGTGAATCGACGCGGGTCATAGGCGGCGATGTCAATCGGGGGCTTGGCACCCGCCGCCAGGGCTGCCGCCACCTGCCCGCTCCGCGGCCCGCCGACCAGCCCGACATGGCCGTGCCCGAAGGCGAGGATCACATCCGGCGTGGCGCGTGAATGGCCGAGGCAGGGTAGGCCATCAGGCATCGAGGGGCGGTGGCCCATCCACAGGGAGACGCGATCCTCCGGCAGATCGGCCGGAAGCGACGGAAAGCACCGCTTCAGGTGGTCCCGCAGAATGCCGGCGCGCGCCCAGTTCGGGGCCGCTTCCAGCCCCGCGATCTCGACCTGCCCGGAGACACGGAGCCCGGCGCGGGTGGCGGTGATCGCCATCTTCCCGTCGGAGGGCATGATGGGGATGCGCGGCCCGGTCTCGGCCCCCCGCACCACGGCGTGATAGCCCCGCTCCGTCTCGAGCGGCACGCGCGAGCCGGCCTGGGCAGCCAGCGCCCGGGATCGGGCGCCGGCGCAAATGACGGCCCGATCAGCGGCGATCTCCCCCTCCCCCGTGGTCACGGCGCAGAGGCGGCCGCGCTCGATCCGGAAGCCGGTGGCGGTCGCCTGCAGGAGGGTCGCCCCCTCCGCCTGGGCCTGGGCCACGAGGGCAGCCACGTAGGCGCCCGGATCGGTGCAGTGCCCGGCTTCCTCGAACAGGGCGCCGAAGCCGTAGCGGCGGTCGAGCTCGGGCTGAAGCTGGCGCATCTCCTCCGGCCCGATCTCCTTCCAATCGAGCCCCACCGCGCGGCGGATGCGCCAGCCGAGCGCCTCCGCCTCGTACTCCGCCCGGGAAGGATAGACATACATGAGGCCATCCCGTCGAATCAGCCCCGACACCCCAGCGCGCTCGGCCAGGGCGCGGTGGAGGGCTGGCCCGTCCCGAAGGAGGGTCCGCAGGGCCTCGGCGGTGCGCAGCACCCGCGCCTCGGTGGCGCCTGAGCGGAGATAGGCGAGGAGCCAGGGCAGGACCCGTGGCAGGTAGGACCAGCGGATGGCCAGCGGCCCCAGCGGGTCCATCAGAAAGCCAGGCACCTTCCGCCAGAGCCCCGGCGTCGCCGGTGGGATGACCGACATATGCGAGAGCCAGCAGCCGTTCCCATAGGAAGCGGCCTGTTCCCCGCCGGGCGGACCGGGGTCGAGGATGGTGACGCGCAGGCCCCGGTCGAGGGCCGAAAGAGCGGTGCAGGCGCCGACAATGCCGGCGCCGATCACCACCAGGTGGTTCCCCGCTCCGGGGCCGCTGCTCGATCCGGCCCCGGCCGGATCAGCCGGCATCGACGATCGCGCGCTTCGCCATGACGGTGACGAGATGGGCGCGGTACTCGGCGCTGCCGTGGATGTCGCCGTTCAGTCCGTCCGCGGACTGGCGGATATTGGCGACCGCCTCCGGCGACCAGTTGGCCGCGAGCGCCGCCTCCATCTCCGCCTGGCGGAACACGCCCGGGCCGGCGCCGTTCACCACCACCCGCACGCCAGCCGGGCCGCGCGCGACGAAAACGCCGGTCATGACGTAACGAGAGGCCGGGTTGCGCATCTTGGCGTAGCCGGCCTTCTCGGGGATCGGGAACTCGACCGCCGTCAGCAGCTCCCCCGGCTCAAGGGCCGTGGTGAACATGCCCTGGAAGTAGTCATCGGCCGCGATGCGGCGGCGGTCGGTCACGAAGGTGGCGCCGAGGGCCAGCGCCGCGGAGGGATAGTCGGCCGCCGGGTCGTTGTTCGCGAGGCTGCCGCCGATGGTGCCGCGGTTGCGGACCTGCGTGTCGCCGAGATGGCCCGCCATCCAGGCAAGCGCAGGGATCGCGGCCTTCACCGTCGGGTCGTTCTGGATCTCCTGGTGCCGGGTCATGGCGCCGATGACGAGCTTGTCGCCCTCCCGCCGGATGCCGCGCAGCTCGGCGATGCCGGAGAGGTCGATGAGGGCCGAGGGCTTGTCCAGCCGGTGCTTGAGCGCCGGCAGCAGCGTCTGGCCGCCCGAGATGGGGCGCGCCTCGGGGTCGGCCAGCAGGCCCACGGCCTCGGCGACGGTGGTGGGCTTGTGATAGGCGAAGTCGTACATGGCGATCAGACCTCGGCCGGGGCGAGGGCGTCGCGGCGGCCATGGATGACCTCCTGCGCCGCGGCAATCGCCTTGACGATGTTGTGGTAGCCCGTGCAACGGCAGAGGTTGCCCTCCAGCCCTTCGCGGATCTCGTGCTCCGTCATCCCGTCCGGGTGCTTCTTCACGAGGTCGATCGCGGACATGACCATGCCGGGCGTGCAGAAGCCGCACTGCAGGGCGTGGTACTCGCGGAAGGCTTCCTGCATCGGGTGCAGCGTGCCGTCCGGCGCGGCCAGGCCCTCGATGGTCGTGACGGAACTTCCCTCGGCCTGCACGGCCAGCATGGTGCAGGACTTCACGCTCTCGCCGTCCACATGCACCACGCAGGCGCCGCACTGGCTCGTGTCGCAGCCGACATGGGTTCCCGTGAGGCGCAGCTTCTCCCGCAGCAGCTCGACCAGGAGGGTGCGGCCCTCCACCTCGACGCTGTGGCGCTGGCCGTTCACCGTCAGGCTGACATTCGGCATCTTCGGCTCCCGCTCCGGTCCTCAGGAAGGACCTCAATCCACGGGAGGGTCGCCCGGCACCCGGGATGCGTCAAGCGAGGCGCCCCTCCCCCGCCCTTAATGAAGGGGCGAGGCGTCGCGTGCCAAGGGGTTCTCCGCCTCCGGCAGGTCGTGCAGATGACAGGCGGCGGTATGGCCGGGGCTGGTCGGCTTCAGGAGTGGCTCGTCGACGCGGCAGCGGTCGAAGACATAGGGGCAGCGGGTATGAAAGCGGCAGCCCGAGGGCGGGTTGATCGGGCTCGGCACGTCGCCGCGCAGGATGATGCGCGTCCGCGCCGACCCGGGCTTGGGCACCGGCACGGCGGAGAGCAGCGCCTGGGTATAGGGGTGCTTGGGCGCCGCGAAGAGCGAGCGGCGGGGCGCCACTTCCACGATCTTGCCGAGATACATGACGGCCACGCGGTGCGTCATGTGCTCGACGATCGCGAGATCGTGGCTGATGAAGAGCAACGCGAGGCCGAGCTCCTTCTGCAGGTCCTGCAGCAGGTTGACGATCTGCGCCTTGACCGAGACGTCAAGCGCCGAGACCGCCTCGTCGCAGATGATGAGGTCGGGCTCGGCGGCGAGCGCGCGGGCGATGCCGATGCGCTGGCGCTGGCCGCCGGAGAACTCGTGCGGCCACCGGCCGATCGCGTCGCGCGGCAGGCGGACGGTGTCCATCAGTTCCGCAAGGCGGCGATCGAGGTCGGCCTTGTTCTTCGCGAGGCTGAAGTTACGGATCGGCTCGGCCAGGATGTCGCGCACGCGCATCCGTGGATTGAGGCTGGAGAAGGGGTCCTGAAACACCACCTGCACGCGCCGCCGCATCGGACGGAGCTGGGACTGACGGAGGGTGTCCACCCGCTGCCCGTCGAGCACCACCTGCCCCGCGGTGATGTCGAAGAGCCTGAGCACGGCCTTCCCGACCGTGGACTTGCCGCAGCCGGACTCGCCCACCAGCGAGAGCGTCTCGCCCTTGGCAATATCGAAGGAAATGCCGTCCACGGCGTAGACATGGCCGGTGACGCCCCCGAGCAGCCCGCCGCGGAGCGGAAAGTGCTTCTTGAGGTCGTCGACGCGCAGCAGCGGCGCGGTGTTGGTCAGGCTGGCGCTCATGCCGCGAGGAGTTCCTTCTCGGCGTAGTGGCAGGCGGCGGTGTGGGCAGGGGCCTTCGGCTCCAGCGCCGGGGCGACGGCGCGGCAGAGCTCGGTGACCTTCGGGCAGCGCCCGGCGAAGACGCAGCCGTCGATCCGCTTCTTGAGGCTGGGAACGAGGCCGGGGATCTCCGCCAGGCGTTCCGTCGTGCCGTCCAGTGAGGAGCCGAGCTTCGGTACTGCCCCGAGCAGCCCCTGGGTATAGGGGTGCTTCGGGTTGGCGAATAGGTCCTCCACCCGGGCCTCCTCGACCTTGCGGCCGGCATACATGACGATCACCCGTTCCGCGACTTCCGCCACCACCCCGAGGTCGTGGGTGATGAGGACGATGGCCGCGCCGACCCGGTGCTTGAGGTCGCGCATGAGGTCGAGGATCTGAGCCTGGATGGTCACGTCGAGCGCCGTCGTCGGCTCGTCGGCAATCAGAAGCTGCGGGTTGCAGGCCAGGGCCATCGCGATCATCACGCGCTGGCGCATGCCGCCCGAGAGCTGGTGCGGGTACTCTTTCACCCGCCGCTCCGGCGCGGGGATGCCGACGAGGCGGAGCATCTCGACCGCCTTCGCCTCCGCCTGCTGGCGGCCGAGGCCCTGGTGCAGGCGCACCGTCTCGCCGATCTGGCGGCCGACCGTCAGCACCGGGTTGAGCGAGGTCATCGGCTCCTGGAAGATCATGCTGACCTCGTTCCCCCGGATGGCGCGCATCTGGGGCTCGGACAGCTTCGCCAGGTCCTTGCCCTGGAAAAGGATCTCGCCGGCGATCTTGCCGGGGGGCTCAGGGATCAGCCGCAGGATGGACATGGCGGTGACGGACTTGCCGCAGCCGCTCTCGCCGACGATGGCGACGGTCTCGCCGGCGTTGACGTGGAAGGAGAGGCCGTCAACCGCCCGGTTCACGCCGTCGGGCGTGCGGAAATGGGTCTGGAGGTTACGGACCTCGAGGAGGGGTTTCTCGGCCATGCCTCAGACCTTCTTGGCCATGCGGGGATCGAGCCAGTCGCGCAGCCCGTCGCCGAGGAGGTTCACCGCGAGCACGGTGAGGGAGAGGAAGATCGCGGGGAAGAAGACGATGTAGGGCTTCACCTGCCAGAGCGCCCTGCCCTCCGCCATGATGTTCCCCCAGGAGGGAATGATGGGCGGGGTGCCCGCGCCGATGAAGGAGAGGATGCTCTCCGCGATCATGGCGCTGGCGCAGATATAGGTGGCCTGCACCGTCAGCGGCGCGAGGGTGTTGGGCAGGATGTGGCGGACGATGATGCGGGGCGTCGAGGTGCCCGACGCCACGGCCGCGTCCACATAGGGCTGTTCCCGGAGCGATAGAACCACCCCGCGCACCAGGCGCGAGACGCGGGGAACCTCGGCGATGGTGATGGCGAGGATCACGTTGCCGACGCTACCGCGGGTCAGCGCCATGAGCGCGATCGCGAGCAGGATGGAGGGAATGGACATCAGCCCGTCCATGATCCGCATGATGATCGCGTCGGCCCAGCGGACGAAGCCCGAGACGAGGCCGATGGTCAGGCCGATCACCGAGGAGAAGAAGGCGACCGCGAAGCCGACGACCAGAGAGACGCGCGCGCCGTAGAGCACGCGGGAATAGACGTCCCGCCCGAGCATGTCGGTCCCGAACCAGTACATGGCCGAAGGCTCTCGCGTGCGCCGGGCGGGGGCGAGGGCCGTGGGGTCTACCGTCCAGAGCAGCGGCGCGAGGATCGCCATCAGCAGGATGAGCAGCATCAGCCCGCCGCCGATCGCGATGGTGGGGTTGCGGCGCAGGAAGCCGAGGAAGCCCCGGCGCTGCTTCACCGGCGGCAGGATGTCGGGCATCGGCGCCGCAGCCGCGACGTTCTCCGGCCGAAGGGCATCCCGGGGGATCATGCCCTGGGGGATCGTGGAGGTGCTCAATAGCGGATCCTCGGATCGAACAGGGTGTAGAGAAGGTCGATGATCAGGTTCACCAGCACGTAGGTGAAGGAAAAGAGCAGGATCACGCCCTGGATCACCGGGTAGTCGCGGCGGAGGATCGCGTCCACCGTCAGCCGGCCGAGGCCGGGAATGGCGAAGACGCTCTCCGTCACCACCGCGCCGCCGATCAGCAGCGCGACGCCGATGCCGATCACGGTCACGATCGGCACCGCCGCGTTCTTAAGCGCGTGGAGGAAGAGGATGCCCGGCTGCGCCACGCCCTTGGCGCGGGCCGTGCGGATATAGTCCTGCTGCAGCACCTCAAGCATCGTCGCGCGCGTAATGCGGGCGATAAGGGCGATGTAGACCCCGCCGAGCGCAATGGCCGGCAGGATGAGGTTCTGGAACCAGGGCCAGACGCCGCGGGAAAGTGGCGTGTAGCCCTGTACCGGCAACCAATCGAGCTCCAGCGCGAAGACATAGGCGAGGAGGTAGCCCACCACAAAGACCGGCACCGAGAAGCCGAGCACCGCGAAGCCCATCACCAGCCGATCGATCCAGGTGCCGTTCTTCCAGGCCGCGATGACGCCCATCGGTACCGCGATGCATACGGCGAGGATGAGGGTGATGATCATGAGTGAGAGCGTTGGCTCGATCCGCTGCTGGATCATGGTGCTGACCGGCAGGTTGGTGAAGATCGAGGTGCCGAGGTCACCTCGCATGATGTTCCAGGCCCATTCCGCGAAGCGCACGAGATAGGGCCGGTCCAGGCCCAGGCTCGCGCGGATGCGCTCGACATCCGCCGGCGTCGCCTGGTCGCCCGCGATCACCGCCGCCGGGTCGCCGGGAGAGATATAGAGAAGACTGAACACGAAGAGAGCCACCACCGCCATGACGGGGATGGTGGCAACGATCCGGCGGAGCGTGTAGGCGAGCATCCGGTCCCTTTCAGCTCTTGGAAACGCCCCAGAAGAAAGGCAGCGGCCCCTTTACCACGCCTGACACATTCCGCCTCCAGGCCTGGTAGGAGAGGAAGAAGCCGGTGGGCGCGTAGAGGCCGAAGTCCATTGCCTCCTTGTTCAGGCGGTCCATGGCGATCTTCTCGGCGGGGATGTCGGGGGCGGCGAACCAGGCATCGCGCGCGGCCTCGACGCTGTCGCTCTTCGGCCAGCCGAACCAGGCCCCGTCGCCGTTCGCACGGATGGCGGTATAAGCGGCCGGGTTGATGCAGTCCGCGCCCGCGTGCCAGGTGTGGAAGATGTGCCACCCTCCCTGGGAGGGCGGCGTCTTCAGCGCGCGGCGGGAGCCAACCGTGCCCCAGTCCGTCGCAACGAAGTCGACGTTCATGCCCATCCGCTTCAGCAGGTCCGCCGAGACATCGCCGAAGGCCTTGGTGATCGGCTGGTCCTGGGCGACGACGATGGTGATCGGCTCACCCTTGTAGCCGGCCTCGGCCAGCATCCGCTTGGCGGCGTCATAATCGCGCCGACCCTTGAGGATCTCGCCGCCGGCCTCGCTGTAGATCGGGGTGCCCGGGGTGAAGAAGCTCGGCAGGGTCTTCCAGAGGTTCCGGTCCTCCCCCACCAGGGCCTGCATGTAGTCCTCCTGACTCATCGCCTGCAGCACGGCGCGGCGGGCGCGCACGTCGTTGAAGGGCGGGGGGAGGGGGTTCATGCGGAAGGCGCCGATATTGCCGAGCGGGTCCGCGATATCGACGACGATGTTGCGATTGCGCTTGAGCGTCGGGACTAGGTCGGTGATGGGGTTCTCCCACCAGTCCACCTCCCCGTTCTGCAGCGCGGCGGAGGCGGTGGCCGGGTCGGGCATGATCACCCACTCGATCCGGTCGATCAGCGCACGCTTGCCGCCCGCCAGCCAGGAGGCGGGCTCGTCGCGCGGGACGTAGTCGGCGAAGCGCTCGAACACGGCCTTCGCGCCAGGCACCCACTCGTTCCGCACGAAGCGGTAGGGGCCGGAGCCGACATACTCGCCGATCTGCTGAAATGGGTCGGTCTTCGCGATCCGCTCGGGCATGACGAAGGAACAGGGCGCGTTGTTCTTCGCCAGCGCCAGCAGCATCTTCGGATAGGGCGCCTTGAGGGACCAGCGGAAGGTCCGGTCGTCCACCGCCACCAGCTCGTTCTGGATGGTCAGGATCATCTGGCCCATCGGATCGCGCACGGCCCAGCGCTTGAGGCTCGCCACCGCGTCCTTGGCCAGCACCGGCTCGCCGTCGTGGAACTTCATGCCCTGGCGCAGGCGGAAGGTCCAGGTGAGGCCGTCGGGTGAAGCCTCCTCGCTCTCGACCATCTGGCGCTGCGGCCGGATCTGCTCGTCCACGCCGTAGAGGGTGTCCCAGACGAGGGCGGCCGCGTTGCGGACAACGTATTGCGAACCCCAGATGGGGTCGAAGTTCGCGAGGTTCGCCTGCGGCACGAAACGCAGCGTCCGCGCATTGGCGCCCTGGGAAAGGGCCGGGGCCGACACGCCGGCAATCCCCGGCAGCATCGCGCCGAGCCCAGCCCCGGCCTTGAGTAACACGCGACGATCCATCAGCGACATCCCCATCCGCGGCCGGCCTTCGCCGTGCCAAAAAGCCCCTTGGCGCGCAGCCTGCCGCAGAACGGCAGGTTGCGCCACCTTATCCCCCTCGGCCATGCACGGGACATGCCAGCCTTATGCCTTGGCGATGTTCCAGAAGACGGTGGCAGGAGCCTTGAAGGCCCCCGTCACGTTGCGACGCCAGACGCTCGGCTGCCAGTAGAAGCCCAGCGGAACGTAGGGGAGCACCTCCAGCGCCCGCGCGTTCATGGCCGCGCCGAGGCGCTTGCTCTCGGCCTCGTCAGCCGCATCGAGCCAGGCGGCTCGCAACTCCTCGATCCGCTCGTCCTGCGGCCAGCCGAACCAGGCATTGGGGCCGTTCGCGCGCAGGAAGAGGTGGATGGTGGGCACGCTGAGGTCGCTGCCGGAAGAGGTGGTGTGCACCACGCTCCAGCCGCCCCGCTCCACCGGCTCCCGGCTGGCCCGGCGCTGAATGACGGTACCCCAGTCGGCCGAGACCACCTCCACGTTCAGCCCTATCCGCGTCATCAGGTCGGCGGTCACGAGGGATAGGGTGTTGATCTGCGGATAATCGCTGGGCGTGATGAGGACCACCTTCTCGCCGGCATAGCCTGAGGCACGCAGCGCGGCTCGCGCGGCCTCGATGTTGCGCGTCCGAAGGATGGCGCTTCCTTCCTCGCTCGCGAGGGTGGTGCCGCAGGTGAAGACACCCTCGCAGACGCCCCATCCCTTCGGATCATCGCCGGCAACCGCGCGGAGATAGTCCTCCTGATTCACGGCCATGGCCACCGCGCGGCGGACGGCGAGGTTGTTGAAGGGCGGGTGCAGGTGATTGAAGCGGAGCACGCCATAGGTGCCCTCCAGCAGCCGCTGCTCGACCACCAGCTCCCGCGATCGGCGCATCAGCGGCAGAAGATCGTGCAGCGGGTATTCCCAGTAGTCCTGCTCGCCATTCACCATCGCGGAGGCCGCTGTCGCGGGGTCGCTGATGACCGTCCACTCCACACGGTCCAGCCGCGGCACGCGCCCGCCCGCCAGCCCGTCCGGCGCCTCCTGGCGCGGCACGTATCCGTCGAACTTCGCCCAAACGGCGCGCTGGCCCGGGTTCCACTCGCCAGCGAGGAAGCGGAAGGGCCCGGAGCCGGTGGCATCGCGGATCTGCTGGAAGGGATCGGTCGCCGCGATCCGCTCGGGCATGATGAAGCAGGGGTTCTGGCTCTTGCCCATCGCCAGAGCAAGGAAGGGAAAGGGCTTCTTCAACCGGAAGCGAAAACGGCGGTCGTCCAGTGCCGAGAGCTCGTCCACCTGGGCGTTGAGTGCCTGGCCGAAGGTGTCGCGGGCCATCCAGCGGCGGATGCTGGCCACGCAGTCCGCCGCGCGCACGGCCTCGTTGTCGTGGAAGCGTAGGCCGGGGCGAAGCGTGAAGGTCCACTCCCGGTTGTCATTCCCGACGACCCAGCCCTCCGCCATCTGCGGACGAGGGGTGTTGTTCGCGTCCACCGCGGTGATCTGGTCATAGACGAGATAGGCGTGGTTCCGCGTGACCACGGCTGTCGTCCAGACCGGGTCCAGGCTGGTGAGGTTCGCCTGGGGCACCACGCGCAGCGTGCGCGCGGCCTGCCCCTGCGCGAGGGCGGGCCTGGCGAGGGGGAGCGCGGCGGCCGCCGCCACTCCCTTCAGGGTATCGCGGCGGCGGATCATCGGGCAGCCCTCCTCAGGCGCGCTTGAGGTTCCAGAAGATTGCGAAGCCCGGCACGCGGTCCCTGAGGTCGCGGCGGATCGCGGTCAGCGACTTGTAGGAACCCACGGGGATGTAGGGCAGCTCGTCGAGGGCCACCCGCTGCATCTCGCGCGCGATGCGCTTCGACTCCTCGGCGTCGGGCGCGAGGAACCACTCGTCGCGCAGCGTCTCCAACCGCGGCATGTCCGGCCAGCCCGGCCAGGCGCTGGTGCCGTTCCCCCGCAGCGGGAAGTGCGCTGAGGGGTCCACGAAGTCGAAGGAGGAGAAGGAGGTGAGGATCATGCTCCACCCGCCCCTCTCCAGCGGCTCGCGGCTCGTGCGGCGCTGCACGGTGGTTCCCCAATCCGTCAGCACGATGTCCGCATTGAAGCCGAGCCGGCGGACGAGGTCGGCGCAGACCTGCGTCATGGCGGCGGGGGCAAGGATATCCGTGGGGCCGACCAGCCGCATGGGCTGGTTCGTGTAGCCGGCCTCCCGCAGCAGCGCCTTCGCGCGGTCGAGGCTGCGCGGACCGGTCAGCGCCTCCATGCCGACATCGTTGGCCAGCGGCGTGCCCGGCGTGAAGACCCCCGCATGTTCCCAGAGGCCGGGCTCCGTGCCGACGATCGCCTGCATGAAGTCCGCCTGGTCGATCGCCGGCAGCAACGCCTGGCGCATGCGCTTGTCGTTGAAGGGCGGGTGCAGGTGGTTGAAGCGGAGGATGCCCGTGAGCGGCAGCGGGTCGATCGCCTCCACCGCGAGGGCGCGGTTGCGGCGAATGAGCGTCTGGAGCTCCGGCGGCGGCTGCTCGAACCAGTCGATCTCGCCATTCTGCAGGGCGGCAGCGGCCGTCGAGGCATCCGTGATGATCTGCCACTCGACCCGGTCGAAATGGACCGATTTGGGGCCCGCCGTCAGGCTCGGGGTGCCCACGGGGGTGGGGCTGTAGTTGGGGTTCCGCTCGTAGACGACGAGGCTGCCCGAGTTGAACTCGTCCGCCTTGAAGCGGAAGGGGCCGCTGCCGACGGTCTCGCGGATCTGCTGGAAGGCGTCGGTCCGGGCGATCCGCTCCGGCATAATGAAGGCCGGGCTGTTGCTGACCTGGGCGAGGGCCGAGAAAAGGAAGGGGAAGGATCGCTTCAGCCGGAACTCCAGCCGCCGGTCGTCGAGCGCCGAAAGCCCGTCCACGAACTCCGCGAGCTTCTGGCCGGAAGGGGAGCGTTTCATCCAGCGGTTGAGGCTGGCGACTGCATCCGCCGCCCGCACCGGCTCGCCGTCGTGGAAGCGCGGGCCCTGGCGGAGGGTGATGGTGACGCGCCGGCCATCATCCTCGACGGTGTGACCCTCGGCCAGCTGCGGCTGGGGCCGGAAGCCGGCATCCATGCCGTAGAGGTTGTCGTAGACCATGTACCCGTGGTTCCGGGTAATGTTCGCCGTGGTCCAGATTGGGTCCAGGCTCGTGAGGTTCGCCTGGGGCACCATCTTCAGCACGCGCGCGCCGGCCGGCTGGGCCAGCGCGGGCATGGCCGGCGCGAGGACATTCGGTGCCAGGGCGGCCGTGCCGGCGGCTCCCAATAGATGGCGGCGAGTGATCATGCGGGCCCTTTCCTGGCGAGAGCCGCATGACAGCAGGCGCAGGGACGCCAAGGCAAGCGCCCCGCCACCCCCGTTCAGCTCTTCTGGACGCTCCAGAACATCGGGAAGCCCTTCGGCACGCCCGAAATGTTCCGTCGATAAGCGGTCGCCTGAAAATACTGGCCGAGCGGCAGGTAGGGCACCTCCTGGAAGGCCTCCGCCTGCACGTCACGTGCCACCTTCTTCTGCGCGTCCAGGTCAGGCGCGTCGAGCCAGGCGTTCCGCAGCTCCTCCATCTTCGGCATGGTCGGCCAGCCGAACCACGCGCTCTGCCCGGTGCCGCGCAGGGCCTGGCTGACGCCCGGGTTGAAGATGTCGAGCCCGGCGAAGAAGGTGAAGAACATGCTCCAGCCGCCCCGCTCCGGCGCCTCGCGGCTGGCGCGGCGCTGCACCACGCTGCCCCAGTCGGTGGAGATGAACTCGACGTTCATGCCGCACTTGGTGAGCATATCATTGCCGACCTGGGCGAGCGCGTTCAGCGAGGGGAAGTCGGAGGCGGCGATCACCACCACCTTCTCCCCCTTGTAGCCGGCGGCGGCGAGGTCGCGCTTCACCTTCTCATAGTCCCGCGGCGTGCTCAGCGCCTCGAGCCCGGCGTCGCTCGCCATGGGCGTGCCCGGCGGGAAGAAGCCGATGCCGTCCTTCCAGAGCGAGCGGTCCGTGCCGATGACCGCCGTCATGTAGTCGCCCTGCACCACCGCCCCGAGCAGGGCGCGGCGGATGGCCGGGTTGTCGAAGGGCGGGTGCAGGTGGTTGAACCGCGCCAGCGCGCAGAGACCGGTCGGATCCGGGATCTCCATCACCACGTTCCGGTTGCGGCGGAGCGTGGGCTGAAGGTCGGCCGTCGGCTGCTCCCACCAGTCCATCTCGCCGTTGGTCAGCGCATTGGCCGCCGTGGAGGCGTCGGGGATGACCGTCCACTCCACGCGGTCGATGTTCACGCGCTTGGGGCCGGCGGTCCAGCTCGGCGTGCCCTCGGCGCGCGGCACGTAGTCGGCGAAACGCTCATAAACGACCTTCGCACCGGCCACGCGCTCGTTGGCGACGTAGCGGAAGGGGCCGCTGCCGATCATCTCCCGCACGGCGGTGTTCGGATCGGTCGCGGCGATGCGCTCCGGCATCATGAAGCACACGGGCGTGCTCGGCTTGCCCAGCGCCGAGAAGAGCAGCGGGAAGGGCTGCTTCAGCCGAATGAGGATCGTCCGGTCGTCCGGCGCCTCCATGGCGTCGGTGCGGGCAAGCAGCACCTGGCCGAGGGCGTCGCGCGCGGCCCAGCGGCGAATCGAGGCCACGCAGTCCCGCGCCCGCACCGGCTCGCCGTCGTGGAACTTCATGCCCGGCCGGAGGCGGATGGTGACCCGCCGGCCCTCGTCCTCCACCGTGTGGCCCTCGGCCATCTGGGGCTGCGGCTCGAAGTCCTCGTCGAAGCCGTAGAGCGTGTCCCAGACGAGGTAGCCGTGGTGGCGCGTGACATAGGCCGTGGTGATGATCGGATCGAGTACCGTCAGGTCGGACTGCGGAATGAACCGCAGTACGCGCGAACCCGCCGCCTGCGCTAGAGCGGGGCGGGAGACGGCAAAGGGGGATGCGCCGGAAGGCGAGCCGCCGAGGGCCCCGCCCAGCGCCAGGCCGGCGGTACCGGCGATGAATTGGCGACGATCCGTTGCCATCTGCAGCGTCGTTCCTTTCGCGAGTGTGGCGGGAGGGGAGCCCAGCCACGCCGCCGGCGCAAGCCCCCTGCCCGGCCCGCGGGATTGTTCTGCCCTTCACGCGAGCAGCCGCAACCGCTAGAGGCGGGCCCATGCAACTCGCCAGGCCCTGGGACCAGCTGCTGCACCCGTCCCACCGCGCGCTCGCGACCGAGTTCATCCGCTTCGGCGTGGTGGGCACGGTCGGCTTCGTCGTGGACACGTCGGTGCTCTACGCGGCCCTCGCGGCCGGCGCCGGGCTCTACTGGGGCCGGGTCCTCTCCTATGTCGCGGCAGCCACCGGCAACTGGGCGCTCAACCGGGCCTGGACCTTCCGCTCGGCCGGGCGGGAAGGGGCGGGGCGGCAATGGGTCATGTTCCTCCTGGTGAACCTCGTTGGGTTCGCGGTGAACTACAGTACTTACGCGCTGCTGGTGGCGAACCTGCCGGTCGTCGCGGCCCACCCCATCCTCGGGGTCGCGGCCGGCTCCATCGCGGGGCTGGCGGGCAATTTCCTGCTCTCCCGCCGCTTCGTCTTCCGCACGCCATGAGCGCGCCGCGGATCGCCGTCCTCGTTCCGTGTCATAACGAGGAGGTGGCCATCGGCGCGGTGGTCGCCGGCTTCCGCGCTGCGCTGCCGGGCGCGACCGTCTATGTCTATGATAACAACTCGACCGACCGCACCCTGGAGGCAGCCGCCGCCGCCGGGGCCGTGGTCCGGCGCGAGAGGCAGCAGGGCAAGGGCAACGTCGTCCGCCGGATGTTCGCGGACGTGGAGGCCGACGCCTATATCCTGGTGGACGGGGACGGTACCTACGAGCCCGCCGACGCCCCCGCCATGCTGGCCGCCCTCTTCGGGGAAGGGCTGGATATGGTCACGGGCGTGCGCGTGACCGAGGCCGTGGCCGCCTATCGCCGCGGCCACCGGCTGGGCAACCGCGTGCTGACCGGCGTCGTCCGGCACGTCTTCGGCAACCGGGTGACGGACATGCTGTCGGGTTACCGCTGCTTCTCCCGCCGCTTCGTGAAGTCCTTCCCTGCCCTCGCCCATGGCTTCGAGACGGAGACGGAGTTCACCGTCCACGCGCTCGAGCTTCGGCTCCCGGTCGGTGAGCTCCACACCGCCTATCGCGAGCGGCCCGCGGGATCCGCCTCGAAGCTTCGCACCTATTACGACGGCTATCGGATCCTCCGGATGATCCTCGCCCTCGTCCAGCGAGAGCGGCCACGATTTTTCTTCGGCGCCGCCTCGGCCGTGCTGGCGCTGCTCTCGATCGGCCTATTCCTGCCCGTGCTCGAAACCTTTCTCGAGACCGGCCTCGTACCTCGCATGCCGACATTCGTGGCTTCCGCCCTGATCATGCTCCTTGCCATATTGTCGGCTGCTTGTGGACTGATCCTCGATACCGTCACACGGGGCAGGATCGAGGCAAAGCGGATCGCCTACCTCGCGCAGGAGGGTCCGTTGCGCCACGAAACCGCTCCGATATCGGATCGTTCGATTGTCGCGAATTAAGGCTTTTGGCTCACACATTCGTGTGCCGCCATGGTATCCGGGTGATGGCGGCGCCAGACCGCACTCGCGGTAGAGCTGCTTACGGAGAGACGACACATGGCCCTTCCAGCCCCGCGGGCTGATGCACTGGCCCGTGCATTGGCGACTTGCCGCTCCCAGTTTGTCACGGTCGGCATGTTCAGTCTCGTCGTGAACCTGCTGCAGCTCACCGTGTCGCTCTACATGATGCAGGTCTTCGACCGCGTGCTGGCGACGCGCAGCATCGACACGCTGCTCTGGCTTAC